>CAWHPZ010000023.1:0-14348 GCA_963831345.1 uncultured Alphaproteobacteria bacterium | reverse complement strand
GAACTCGCAATCCATCAGCCGGCGGCGAGTGGCTCTGAACTATCCAGCTGCCAGACGCATCAATTGGCGTCTCGTCGGCGACGTGGCGGGCAAAAGCATTGGCCCCGTCGAAACATCGAACGGCGACATGCGCAAGCTCGTTTTCGAAGAGGCGGCTGTTCCGGAGGTCATTGCCGAGCCGGCCTTACCGGTCGATTTCATGCGATGCGTTGGCTGCAATTCTCCGATTCTCCGATTGGAGCGACGTGGCCCGTTGGGCCGACGGCTGTCCTCTGTGAACACGACCGAGAGCCACGATTCAACAAGCTCGTTGACGAGCTCAATCTCTGAAATCCGATGAGGAGCGAGTCACGAAGGCTCTCGAGGTGGTCCAATCCGACATCCGCTACTTCTCCGTCGCGGCGCTCGGCGAAAACTCGCACCGCCCGGCCCAACCCGGAGAGGTGCTCATACGCCGTTACGGCGACTGCAAGGATAAGTCATTTCTTCTCGCGGCGCTGTTGAGGGCCGTCTCGATCGAGAGCCGACCTATGCTGCTTTCTGTCCGCCGTAGAAAGGCCTCGACAAATGCTACCGAGTCCTCTGACGTTCGATCATGCCATCGTCCAGGTGAAGTTCGGGAACAAAGCGTACTATCTGGACGCAACGCGGCTCGGGCAGCATGGCCGTCTCGACCGTATGGGCCAGACCTATGAGGACTCGGAAGGTCTCGTTGTCGCCCCGATACCTCCGCACTGACCACGATCAAGACCCCCAACATTGCCGATCTCGTGCGCAGCGAGCTTTCCGAAACCGCGCTCGTCTCCGAGATGGGCGGAGAAGGCGAGATTCGCAGCCAGTCGATCTCGAATGGGGGGGACGCCGAAAGTATGCGGGTCTTCTTTCAGCAGATCTCGCGGGACCGCGTGCAGGCGCTTACGCCGAACTCGTCGCCAAGAATTACCCTGGCGCTAAGCTTATCGGCGACATTGCGATGAACGATGACCGGTTGAACAACGTCGTCACGATCACGATGCGCTTCACCGTTCCGAAACTCACCAAAGAGGATGGGAAGCTCTGGTATCTGCGCTTCGCGCCCAGCAATTTACGCGACACGATCGCTACCGCCTCCCGACATCGGGGCGGACAACACCCCTGGCGATACAATCCTACCCTTCGAAGGCAAATATAGCCTCACCGTTGAGTTTCCCGGAAACGTGCGACTGCCGAGGGACCAGCTCAAGCACCTGTCAAGGGTAAGAGCTTTGTCTTTGACGCTGCGATCGCCTATGGCGGCTCCAGCACCACGACGCTATACGCTTAAGACCCTCGCACCTGTCATCGAGCCGAAGGAATTCAAAGCCTATACGGACAACGTCACCGCCCTAGGTCACGCCATAGCCATTCTGGTTCCCATTCCCAAGAAGCTCTGTCAGGCCAGGAAAAGTGGCTGCGAAGGACGACTTCGGCAAGCGGTTGCGCCAGAACTACACGGAAGGGGTAGCCGCACAAACAAAGCTCATCAGATCCGGAACTTTGAAAGGAGAGAAGCTCACGAGCGCCTACTGCGAGCGAAGCGCAATGAACCTCTATCTCGGCAAGCTAAAGGAGGTGTTCGCCGATCTCGACAAGGCAGATAAGCTCGCTCCTACCGATGCGTTGATCGCGAGGTGCCGAGGAGAGGCGAATTTCCGTACCGGGGCATTCGACAAAAGTGCTGCCGACTATACACGGGCGATCTCCCTCGACGACAAGGACGCCTGGTCCTTCCAAGCCCGCGGGCTCGATCGGTTCTATTCCGGCGACTATGAAGGGGCGGTCACGGATTTCGCCAAGGCAACCGAGCTCGGCGACGATACGAGGCGTCCTTACACGGATATATGGCTTTCCTCATCCTACCGGCGGCTGAAGAAGGAATTGCCCGATGACTTGAAGGCACGTGCAGCCGCGGACCCGCGTGGGGCCTGGCCGAGACCCGTGCTTGCAACCTTCACTGGTCTGATCAAGGTCGACGACCTTATCGCGATCGTCGAAGGCAAAACGGGCGACGACAAGATCGCGGCAAGCGCCGAGGCGTACTTTTACCTTGGCCAGCTTTATCTCGATCAGGGTGATCGCGCAGCTGCCGAAGAGTACTTCAAGAAGGCTCTGGCGACGGACGTCTTTCCGTACATCGAGTTCATCACTGCGAAATTCGAGCTCGATGCACTGGCCGCCAAGAGCGAGAGCGTCACAGGAGCTTTGCCACCTGCCGATCCGAAAGCAGGCTCCCCGCCGACGGCGGTTTCCGCATCCGCTGCAGCACCTTCAGGCGACATCATGAATTCGGGACAGCCGGCGAACCCGCCGCCCGCCCGAAAGAAGAAATCGGCGAAGGCTGATCCGAACTGGAACACGAATCCGCTGCAGCAGGGGCCCTAGCGCTCGATCATGCTGGCCTACGGCTGGGCCAATACGGTCCCGGCGGCACCGCGCCAGCATCCGGCGCCCGAGCCCTCCCCTGCCCTTGCTGGGCCCGTTCCCCCCGGCGGCGATCTCCAAGTGGTGACGCTGCCGACCAATCCGGGACGGCGGCACCGGCCGGTGGCTGGAGAATGAGAGGCAGCGGCAGATGGAGTGGCTGAGCGACTTCGGGGACTGGGCGTGGGCCCGGCACCACAACGTTCTCTCCTGGTACATCCGGCCCCTGTTTCTGCTGCCGTTCGTCTATTTCGCTTGGCGCAGGAGCCTGCCCGGCATCGCGTTGACGCTCGTGGCGTTGGCGACCAGCATGTTCTGGTTCCCGGGGCCCGCGTCGCCCGATCCCGGCGTCTCCGCCATGCTGGCTGCGGAGCGGGACTATCTCGCGGGCCCTTGGCCGCTGTGGAAGGTCGCGGCGGCGCTGTCCGTGCCGCTGTCACTGTCGCTACTGGCCGCCGCGTTCTGGTATCGCTCGCTTTGGCTCGGACTGGCGCTCATCAATGCCATGGCGCTCGGCAAGATTGGCTGGAGCTTCGCCTTTGCTCCCGAGGAGGGTGCCTTCGCCTTGCTGGCCCCGGCGCTGGCCGGGCTTCTCCTCTGCAATGGGGCCGTTCTCTACTACGCCCGGTTCCGGCGGTTCTGACGAGCGCACTGCCCAAACAGGTTCCTCGCGCTCCGTGGCAAGGCGATATTTGCGGCAGACCGGATCTGATCACAAGGTCGATCGGCGATTTCTAGAACCGGCTCGTCACGCCAAAGTAGTAGGCGCGCGGGGAACCGGGCGAGATGTTGTTGTCGTTGTGCGCGCTGGCGTAATACTTCTCATCGAAGATATTCTCGACGTTCAACTGCGCTTCGAGATTTCTGGTGAGATTGTAGTACAGGGCGCCATCGACACGGGTGAACGAGGGCAGCTCGGCCAAATTCGTCGTCGATGCGAACATCTCGGATCGATGAATGACGCCGACGCCCGCGGCGAACTTCGGCGTGATCTTGTACTTGTTCCACAGCGTGAACATGTCTGCCGGGGTGTTGGCCAAGGTACGGCCAACAGGAACGGGATCGACAGGACTGGCCCGGGTGACTTCGCCGAACGTGCGGGCATAGCCGCCCGCGATCTCCCATTCGTCCGTGATGTTACCTGCAATTTCGATCTCGCCCCCCTTGGTGCGGCTGGCGCCGATCTGTAGTGGCGGACCTCCCGGGTCAGCAGGATTGACGGCGCGCGAATTCTCACGATCCAACCGGAAAAGTGCCGTCTGCAGCATCAGACGCGGCGCGATATCCCATTTGAATCCAATCTCGTGGTTTACGAACTCCTCAGGCGCGAGCTCTTCGGTGGTGGCGTCCAGAGACGTGAACTGGTCGCCCGAGTACGGCAGGAAGGACTTCGAATAGCTGGCGTAGAGCGCGACGTTTTCGACCGGCTTTAGGACGATGCCAATACGCGGCGACCAGACATCGTCGACGCGGCCGAAGTCCGTCGATGAAAGCAGGTTGCTCGCGTCGATATCGTAGCGGTCGAAGCGGATGCCACCGATGACCTGGAAGTACTTGGTGAGATCGAACTGGTCCTGAACGTAGACCGATGACGTCGTCAGCTCGGTTTTGTTGTTGTTCACAGGCGAGTGAAGGCGATGGGAACGCTAACCGTCGGATCATCGGCAGGAACGCCAGTGAGCGTCGTCCCTCCACCCGCGAACTACCGTTGTACCGGAATGCGTGCGTGTTCTGACGGAGAACTCGGTTCCGACGAGAAGCGTATGGCCATACCATCCACCGTCGAACACGTAGGTCAGGTCCGTCTGATTGACGAGCGTGTCGCGGATCAGGGTGTTGTTGTAGGCCTGGACACTGTAGGTGCCGGCCGCGTTCACAGGGCTGGAAGCAAAAACGTTCTGATAGAACTTGTCGAAATCGCCGTAGTAGGTGTGATTCCTGATTTTCAGGTCGGCGCTGAATTTGTGCTCCATGGTCGCGGTAGCGTTGTGGCCTTCGAAGTCTGAAACGCTGAGTTCAGGGTCTCCGAAGAAGGCCTTGATGCTTCCAGGATAGGGGCCACGGACTCCTCCGGGCGGCACCGTTTCGAGCGAGGGAATACCGCGATCGGCCGTGCGCTCGTCGCTGAAATATTCGTAGCTCATCCAAACGCGCGTGTTTTCCTCGGGCCGGAAGAACGCGGTCGGATTGATGCCGTAGCGCTCCAGATCGACGCCGTTCCTGAAGCTTCCCGCGTCCTCGTAGAGCCCATTCAAGCGTACGGCGAAATCATTGCTGACCCGCGCGCCGACGTCCGCGGTCGCACGGTAATCATCGAAGGAGCCGATCCAGACGGTGGATTCGCGCATGTCCTCGCCTGCCTTTTTCGTCACGCGGTTGACGACGCCGCCGCCGCCGCCGCGTCCGAAGATCATGGCGTTCGGGCCCTTCAGCACCTCGAGACGATCAGCGTTGTAGAGATCGCGGAAATACTGGACGTCGTCGCGAACGCCGTCGATGAAGAAGTCAGCCGTCGTGTTCTGGCCGCGAATGACGATCTGATCGCGGTTTCCCTCGCCTTGCGCGACGATCACGCCGGGCACGTACTGCAACGCCTTGTTGACGTCGACGGCGTGCTGATCCCTGGCGCGCTCTTCCGTGATGACGGTAATCGCCTGCGGGACGTCAAGCAGCGGTGTATCCGTCTTGGTGCCCGTCGATGTCCGAGTGGCGCGGTAGCCGTCGACCCCGCCCGATGAAAGTCCGCCGTCGGCATCGCCGGACGTCTCGGCGCTGGCAGCCGGTTCTGGCGGTTCGGGCGCCACGACAGGCTGAGGTTGCGCAGCTGGGACCGGAGCAGCCTTCTTCTTTGCGGCCGCCTTCTTCGCTTGAACGGTCACTTCAATGGTCGGGAGTTCAGTCTGCGTCTGCTCTTGTCCGAGAGCACTCGCGGCAACCAGGCCGCTCAATACTACGGCGATAAATGCGACGCTGGACGGCTGCTGCCGGCGTGAATCTCTCTTGTTCATGATGGCCCACCCGCGCGACACGCTCGATGTTGCTTGGCGGACGATAAGTTTTTCAGACCACGGAAGTAAACAATTCTGTAATAATTGAATCTTTGGATACAACAATCCTGATGCGAACTGGCAACAATACGGCGCCATCTATTTCGCTGGCGTTCGCGCAGTAGTGCGGTGCGGCAGCCGAAGGAGCGCTCAGCCGGCGCTGCCCTGCTTCTCTCGGCCCAGCAGGTTGACCCGCGCCGACAGCTTCGGGCACCGCTGGGCCATTGCACGCACGTGCCCGACCTCACCATGGACGAGATCCAGGAAGGCGCGGAAGCGATGACGGCTGAGCAGGGCCAACCCGCATCTCGCAACCAGCGGTCGGAGATTCGGGTACGCTCTGGTTCGCCAAGTTCCCGACTGCGATAAACCAGGTTGGCCCGAGCGCCTTCAAGCCGACAGCGGACGCTCCGTCCCTCGGCCTAGTTACGCTCTCCAACGATGCCCCTGCCGACCGCAATGGAAGAAGCGTTCGGACAACGTTGACCTCGGCCCAGTCGAGGTGCCTTGGGCCTTCCGGGCCCGGTGATGCGGATGCGCCAGGAGCAAGGCGCCCAATCCCGGCCCCATAGCGGTTTGGCAGGCTTCCGCCGGGTTCAAATTTGGCAAGGGATTTGCTAGTCGAGGTGCCGCCGTGCGCCAACTTCTGCTATACTGACTGCTCGACGTAAGACGAAATCAGAATGGAGGCGTGTCGGCCATGAATTTCACGCTCCAACGAGGCAAGCGCTACAAGTCCACCATCACCTTGGGCTTTGTCGAGCGTATTGCCAGCAATGACATCATTGCCGACAAGTTTCGAGCCGCCGGGTTCACCGACGTCAGGGTGACGGGCCAAGGCGAGATCCGCCATGCCGAGGGCGTCTGGAATGCGGACGACATCAAGCCGACCTTTCCACCGCAAATCAGCGACCTTTCTGAAGTCGTTGCGTGAGAGCGCGGGACGATGAAGGCTTCAATCCAGTTTGCGGTCGGCCTCAACCTCAAGGGCAAGACTCTTCACGAGATCGTCGATGCGGAAGACGCTCTCGTTGCTGCGCTCAAGGTCAAGGTTGAACACCCGGACGCGCTGATCACATATGTTCGGCGCGCCAATCGCCGGGGCGACGCACGTCACCCGCCGCAGGCGCGAGAGCCGTAGGTCCTCTTCCGATCCGGGTTCGCGATCGCCATGCGTCCGAGCATTTGGTGCTGTGCAATCTCTCGTCCCGCATGATGCGGACGTTGCTCCACGCCGCCACACTCGGGAAATCCAGACGGGACTATTTCGCCGGGGCTGGGCAGCAGGCCGGGGCGCAGCCGCAAGAGCGCTCAGCCGGCGAAGCCGTAGTTTCTGCGGCCTTAGGCAGGTTGACCCGCGCCGACAACTCAGCGGCGGTCTCGACGCGTTCGCTGTAGCGGTCGGTCAGGTGCGGCGAGGCATCCCGCGTGAGCAGCGTGAACTTGACCAGCTCCTCCATCACGTCGACGACGCGATCGTAAAACGACGATGGCTTCATGCGCCCGGCTTCGTCGAACTCGTTGAACGCCTTGGCGACGGACGACTGGTTCGGGATGGTCAACATGCGCATCCAGCGGCCGAGCACGCGCATCTGATTTACGGCGTTGAACGACTGCGAGCCGCCGCTCACCTGCATGACGGCGAGCGTCTTGCCCTGCGTGGGTCTGATAGCGCCGGAATTGAGCGGGATCCAATCGATCTGGCTCTTCAGGATGCCGCTCATGGCGCCGTGGCGTTCCGGCGAGGTCCAGACCTGGCCTTCGGACCAGGCGACCAGCTCCCTCAGCTCTCGAACCTTGGGGTGATCGTCGGGCGCGTCGTCCGGCAGCGGCAGACCGCTCGGATTGAAGATGCGCGGCTCGGCGCCGAGGTGCTCGAGCAGCCTCGCGGCCTCCTGCGTCAGGAAGCGGCTGTAGGAGCGAGGCCGGACGGAGCCGTAAAGCAGAAGAATGCGAGGCTTGTGCGTCGAGCGGAGAGGCTCGCTAAGCGCGCTCACGTCGGCGCGCGCGAACGCATCGGCTCGGATGTTGGGAAGCGTGGGATCAAGCTCAGTCAACGCGTGTGCCCTTCTTGTCGATGATGATCTCGCCATCTTCTTTCGTGAACGGGCCGATGTCGGGGTTCGGCAGGATGTCGAGGACGGCTTCGGAGGGCCGGCAGAGCCGAGTGCCCTTGGGGGTTACGACGATCGGCCGGTTGATCAGGATCGGATGCTCCATCATGGCATCGATCAGCTCGTCATCGCTCCATTTGGAGTTGCCGAGGTCCAGCTCGTCATACGGCGTGCCCTTCTGGCGCAGCAGCTCGCGGGGCGTGATCCCCATGGCGCGGATCATTTCCGTCAGTTCCTCGCGGCTCGGCGGCGTTTTCAAATATTCGACCACGCGCGGCTCCTCGCCGGACTGGCGGATCATGGCCAGCGTGTTGCGCGACGTGCCGCAGGCCGGGTTGTGATAGATGGTGATCATTATGCTCGAACCTTTGCCTTGATGGTCGTTCCGCGGTCTTTGACGGCGCTCCCGTCCTCGTACCAGCCGCGTGTCGAATTGACGATCTTGACCACCGAAAGCATGACCGGCACCTCGATGAGCACACCGACGACGGTCGCAAGCGCAGCGCCGGAATTAAAGCCGAAGAGGCTGATAGCGGCGGCGACAGCAAGCTCGAAGAAGTTGCTGGCGCCGATAAGCGCCGACGGCGCGGCTACGCAGTGCGCTTCGCCCGCGGCCCTGTTGAGCAGATAGGCAAGCCCCGAATTGAAATACACCTGGATCAGGATCGGCACCGCCAAAAGCGCGATGATGAGCGGCTGCGCCAGGATCTGCTCGCCCTGGAAGCCGAACAGCAGAACGAGCGTGCTCAACAGCGCAACCAGCGAAAGTGGTTGCAACGTCGCGAGAAGTCTCTTGAGCGCTGGCTCTCCACCACTGCCGAGTACCATGCGCCGGACGACCTGCGCGATGATGACAGGCACGACGATATAAAGGACGACCGACAGCAGCAGCGTTTCCCAAGGCACCGTGATGGCCGAGAGTCCAAGCAGAAGCGCAACGATCGGGGCGAAAGCAAACACCATGATCACATCGTTGAGCGCCACCTGGCTCAGCGTAAAGTGCGGCTCGCCATCGGAGAGGTTGCTCCACACGAACACCATGGCTGTGCATGGCGCGGCGGCGAGCAGGATGAGGCCCGCGATGTAGCTGTTGATCTGGTCCTCAGGAAGATACGGCCTGAACAGCCAGCCGATGAAGAGCCAACCAAGAAGTGCCATCGAGAAAGGCTTGACGGCCCAATTGATGAAGAGCGTCACCCCAATTCCGCGCCAGTGCTGCTTGACCTCGGACAGGGCCGCAAAGTCGATCTTGACCAGCATCGGGATGATCATGAGCCAGATCAGCACCGCCACGGGCAGGTTGACCTTGGCTATTTCAGCCGTGCCGATGGCCTGGAACACTCCGGGAAAGAAGTGGCCGAGGGTGATGCCAAGCACAATGCACAGGCCTACCCAGAGCGTGAGATAGCGTTCGAACGTGGACATGATCACCTCAAGTGATGCGCGCTGCCGGGCGGCCGCGCGCTTTACGCCGGAATTGGAAACACCAGGTCCACGTCAGAAAACGCGGCAGTCTGCATCACGTGCGCTCGGGAGCCGGGGCCTTGCTGCGGCCGATTTCGTCGAGGTGGCGCTGCAGGGACAGCTTGTCGAGAGACGCGAGCGGCAGATTGGTGAAAATGCTGATGCGCTGATAAAGCATGCGATGCGTATCGGCGAAGGCCACGCGCCGCTCGGTTTCGGAGCCCTCATATGCTGACGGGTCCGGCAGTCCCCAGTGCGCACTCATGGGCTGGCCGGGCCAGTACGGACAGACTTCGTTGGCTGCGTTGTCGCAAACCGTGAAAACGAAATCGAGCTGCGGGGCTCCCGGCGCCGCGAACTCTTCCCAGTTTTTCGATCTAAGGGCGGATGTGTCGTAATTGAGCTTCTGCAGCAGATCCATGGCGAAGGGGTGCACGCGCCCGCTCGGCTGGCTGCCGGCGCTGTAGCCTTTGAACTTTCCCATGCCGAGCCTGTTCATGACGGCTTCGGCAATAATGGAGCGTGCGGAATTATGCGTGCAGAGGAACAGGACGTTGAGGGGTTTCGTGTCGGCCATGGGGTCTCTCCCTTACTTACATACGGCTTTTGATTTCTTGAAAATGGATCCGCACAGCTCGGGCTGGCCCTGGCAGCAGTCCTCGGTCAGATACGTGAGGAGCTGGCGCATGCCGTCGAACTGGATGGCGTAGCGGATGTAGCGGCCCTGCCGCGTCGCCACGATGAGGCCGGCCCGATCCAGCTCCTTGAGATGGAACGAGGCTCCGGTCGGACTGATGCCCACCGTTTCGGCAATATCCGTTGAGGGCATGCCTGAAGGGCCCGCCCTGACCAGCAGGCGAAAGATTTTGAGGCGATGCTCGTGCGCCAAGGCGCTCAGCATTTCGACGGCGGCTTGATCCTTCATTCGACCATACTACAATACTTCTTGTAGTATGCAAGTATGAAGGCCGCTCATGGTGCCCGTGGGAATGGGCCTCAGTCCGCTTGGCGGTCAGCGGCCTCCCTGCGAACGCCGGATCACGATCCCCCCGGCGCCTGCTTCAAGATAAGCTTCTTCAGGATATCGGAGGTGTAGGGCTTTCTGAGCTTCGGGATCGCAGCGAAGGCATCCGGGAAAGCAAGCTGCTCGCCGTAGCCCGTCGCGAAAGCGAATGGCACGCCGATCTCCATAAGGCGCTCGGCGATTCCGAAGCCCGTTTCCGCGCCAAGATTGACATCGAGGAGCGCGAAATCGGGGTGGAGTTCTTCAATCAGCCGCAATGAATCCTGTACGCCTGACGCAACGCGAACGTTCTCTATCCCGAGTTGGCGCAGCATGTCCTCGGCGTCGAGGGCGATGATCATCGAATCCTCGACCAACAGGACATCCTTGGGCATGAGGCCGGGATCCGTATCCGGCTTGCCGGCCGCCGGCGCGGCCTCGACGCGGCCGCCTTGAGACAGGCTGAATTGAGCCTCGGGAATGGTGAAGCGTGCCTTGAGACCTCCGAGCGCGAAATCGAGGGCGACCGCGCCTTTGAGATCATGCTGAATTGATCTCTCGATGACGGTGCTGCCGAAGCCGCGACGTGATGGGGGCTTTACGGGCGGTCCGCCGTGCTCGCTCCAAGCGATAACGAGCCGGCCCACGGCATCAATGGCAGTCTCGATTTTGACCCGACCGCGGTTGTCGCTGAGGGCGCCGTACTTGACGGAATTGGTGATCATCTCGTGAATGACCAGCGCGACGGTCGTGAAGGCTTGGGGCTCGAGGAGGACCTCCGGTCCGGACAGGACGACCCGGTCCGAGGTGCCGCCCAGGTATGCGCCTGCCTCGGCCAGCACCATGCTCGTGAAGGATGCGGCTCCCCACTTGTCCGCCGTGATCTGGTCATGTGCACGGGCCAGAGCCTGGATGCGGCCGCCTACGATCTTGGTAAAGCTCTCAACGCTGTTCGTCGGATCTTTGCTCTGCGTGATGACGCCCCGGATGAGGCTCAGAATGTTGCGGACCCGATGGTTGAGCTCGTCGATCAGCAACTCCTGACGCTGCAGCGACCGGCGGCGTTCCTCCTCGTTGACGTCTGACAGCCGTAGGATGACCTCCAAGAGACTGACGCGCAGGCCCTCGGCGATACGGCATTCGACGGGAAGCCACGGAGTTGATTGACCGTGGACAGTCTCCTTCCACAGCTCGAAGCTCTTACGCGGCGTGAGGCGATCGCCGAGAGGCCCCACCGTCGCCGGCTTGGATGGATCTCCCGCCCAGTTGACGCTTCGAGCCATCTCCTTGCGGAAGAAGACGAGATAGTCGCGCGACGGCCGCGACAGCGGGACGACGAGCATGCCCGCCGCACGATCGGCGAAGGCTCGGGCGGGCGGAAATTCCTCGCCGATCTCGTGGCGGGCGTGAACTTCGCTGATGTTCTTGCTGTTCAGAAATTTGACCAGAGCGGCGAAGTCGCTTTCGGTCGGCGTCAGGCCTTTGAGTGTCGCGCGGTCGTTGATCCACACGCCGATGCCGTCGCAGGCGAGAAGATCGGCGATGTCGTCGAGATGCGAAACGATGCTCTCGAAGCTGGTGGCCTCGCTGGCCATTACGGTCACGAGCTGCTGATGCAGCTTCTGGGCCCGGAGCTCGTAGGCCGATTCATTCTCCCGCTCGCGGTTCTCCATCAGAAACGAGAACATCTGGCCGAACAGCTCGGCGGCTGTGCGCCGTGCGAAGGAAACGCGAAGGGGTGCGTAGTGGTGGCAGGCAAACAGGCCCCACAGCTTGTTTTCGCGCAGGATCGACACCGACATGGACGCCGAGACGCCCATGTTGCGCAAATATTCGACGTGTATAGGTGACACGCTGCGCAGAATACTCTTGGAAAGGTCCAACGGTCGCCCGGCGTCATCACGCGCCGGCTGGATCGGAGACGGCGGATCGTTGATGTCGGCAATGAGGCGCAGCCAATTGCGCTCGTAGAGGAGACGCGCCTGGCGAGGAATGTCGGAGGCGGGATAGTGCAAGCCGAGATAGGATTCGAGATCGCTGCGCGCGGACTCGGCGATGACCTCTCCCGAACCATCCTGACCGAAGCGGTACACCATCACGCGGTCGAAACCGGTCATCGCGCGCAACTCTCGCGCGGCGACGCGGTAGAATGCACGCAGATCGTGCGTCTGCTGCAGACGCGCGATCATGCCTCGGACCATCAGCCCCGTGTTGTCATCGGCACCGACCTCGGTCGGCTCGCACTCGATAACGATGGTGTCGTCGACGAGGTAGGCGGCGACATCGCAGCGCAGCCCCTCGCGAGTTATCGGAACATCGAACAAGCGAGCGACCGTATCGCCCATGATTGCAACGTGTAGCTGACCACGGATTTTATGAATTGCCTCGCCGGTGAAGAGGTCGGCGATCGGCCGTCCGATGACATCCTCGGGCTCGCACTTAAGCCAGTCCCGGACGCTGCTAGAGACGCGCGTGACAATCCCGGATTTGTTCGAGGCGGCGACGAGCAATCCAAAGGACTGCACCGCTCCCAACAGATGGATCGGTTCACGGTCGCAATTGGTGAGATCAGTGGGCTGGGACATGCCGGACATGGTGCGGCTAAGCTCCATTCGTCGGCCCGATGGCATCAGAGGTAAACAAGCGCTGGACGCAGGAGACGCCGAGCGCCTGCAGATTGCCGCGTGCCGCAGTCAGCTGGTGGAGATGCGTATTGCGTTTCAGTAGTTCGACTCCTCGGAATCCAATCCGCCCAACGGAAATCAGGCCGTCCCGCCAGCTTAAGATACGAGTGGAGCTGTTCGGGAGGGGCAACGACCGCGGGCACTCAACCAAATTCCACTTGCCCTGTCTGTGCACTTGTGCACACAACGTCCGCCAGGGACAACGGGGAATTTCGATGCAAAAGCGTCTGCCCGCCAATCCATTGGCCGCAAGATCAGTGAACAACAATCTCTTACAGGCCTTGCGGCCCGAGGATTTCGCGCTGCTCGCGCCGCATTTCGAGTGGTCGGAGAGGAAGGCCGGAGATCTTCTCTACAATCCCGGCGACAATGTCGGGACCGTTCATTTTCCAACGGGGGCGAGCCTCGTTTCCTATCTGGTCGAGAACGAGGATGGGCGGGACGTCGAGACCATCCTCGTTGGCCGCGAAGGCGCTGTCGGCGGCATCGTCAGCTCGGGCCACTTGCCGGCGTTCTGCCGCATCGTGGTGAAATTCGGCGGCCTGTTCGGGCATTTGAACGTTACCAAGCTCGAGGCGGCGAAAGCCACCTCGCCGACGCTGCGTTATCTGTTCGCGCGCTACGCCGATTGCCTGTTGGCGCAAATTCTCCAATCCACGGCTTGCAACGCTATCCATTCCATAGAGCAGCGGACCGCCAAATGGATCATCTCGGCGATGGATCGCACGGGCGACCACCGCGTGCCGCTGACGCACGAGCAGCTCGCGTCGATGCTTGGCGTCGGGCGCAGCTACACGAGCCGGGTCATCCAGACGTTCAAGCTCGAGGGCATCCTCGAGACGCACCGCGGTTCATTGATGGTGCGCAGCCGCAGGGCGTTGAGCTCGCGCTCCTGCAAATGCAATGACAGCGTCAAGAAGCATTTCGAGGAAGTTCTGCGTGGCGTTTATCCCAGCGAGTGATCGCGGCTCTCGCGCCACAGTTGACCACTTGCCGCAGGGATCGTTCAGCCGCGGCCACATTTTGACTCAAACTCATCGACTTGGTGCTCCCTTGGCTCAATAAGCAAGGGACGCCTCATGCAGCACGAATCCGGCCGCACTTTTTTTCACGTCACGTTGGCTCGCATCATGCTGGTTCTGGCGCTCGGCGCCGCAGGCTCGAGCACTCTCGGTAGCGGGGCGCTCGCGAAGACGCCGGGCAAGACCTATTGCTACAACGAGATCTGCCATCGCGTGAAGACGGTCGCGGAAATGCAGACCATGGTCGGGTTCGAGGAGGTCGTGGTTGCGTCCTATTACGACGACTGCAAGGTCGACAAGATGAACCCGTGCACGAAACTTTCCTCGGGTGAGGATTTCAGGCCGGATCTGCCCGACAACGCCGCGAGCCCCGTCTATCCGAACGGGACCATTCTGGCGCTCGTCAATCCGAAGACCAATGCGCTGGCGCTGGTGCGCGTGAACAATTCCGGGCCCTACGCCAAGGGACGCCTTCTCGACGTGTCGCGGGCGGCGGCCGAGCAGCTCGGCTTCGCCAAGGCCGGGATCGCGAAGCTGAAGGTGACCGTGATCAGCGGTCCGCTGAGCTAGGCGGG
>CAWHPZ010000022.1:0-70965 GCA_963831345.1 uncultured Alphaproteobacteria bacterium | reverse complement strand
TTTCCCCCTGCGTCTGTAACCTTTTTTTTTTCATTTTCAGCGTATTGCTCCTGTTCGAGGACGCGCTGGGCGTCGGGCATTTTTTCAATGGTTTTCGATTTTTCCACCGTGCAGCGGTAGGTCACATCCGGTCCGGCGCAGGAGACGCAAACCTCGGCGGCCGCGACCGCGGATACCGAAGCGATCAAGAAAGCCGTGAAGCCGATCAAGCGAACAATCATCGCGCCATCCTTATTAATTGGCTTCTTGTAACGCACGACGGGGCGAAACGGTAGCGCGGTTCGGGCAACTTTAATTCATCTCCGCCACGTGAGGTTGTCATCAGACGCAGCATTGAGCCGGGCCTGATGTGGAACAGCCTTGAGTTCCCGCGGATGAACGTGGTTCCCGCAATGCCCATGATCGGTCATGGCCGCGTGGTATCGTGCCCCCTCGGTATAGGCGGAGGTGTGGCCATGGCGACGATTTACGATTCCGCTCGGCACTACGAGGACTGGCTACGGCAGCAGCTTCACGGCGATATCGTCGAGAACGACCTTACCGAGAAGCATGAGAAGATGAAGGCGAACGCTTTCGTCTTCCTGCGGGCCACGTACTGGCGCTGGGCGGAGACGATCCTGGACATCTGCCCTGATCTCGCGACAGGGCCGCAGGTCCTCGGCGTGGGAGATATACATCTCGAGAACTATGGCACCTGGCGTGATGCCGACGGGCGGCTGGTGTGGGGCGTCAACGATTTCGACGAAGCGGCGGAAATGCCCTACGCGCTCGATCTCGCCCGGCTCGCGACCAGCGCCATATTGGCGGGCGGCTCATCGGCGAAGGCGGACGACATCGCTTCAGCCATCATCAAGGGCTACAGCCGCGGGCTGGATGCGCCGCGCCCCGTGGTGCTGGACCGCGACTACGCGTGGCTTCGCGAGCTCGCCGTCGTGCCGGACAAGGAGCGAAAAAAGTTCTGGAAAAAGATGGACGAGCTGAAGCGGGAGCCCGCGCCCAAGGACTATCTGGCCGCCATCTCGCGGTGCATGCCGGAGCCGGGGCTTACCATCGACAAGACCGCGCGGCGAAGCGCGGGCGCTGGAAGCCTGGGACGCCCACGCTGGGTCGGCATTGCAGACTGGCGCGGCGGCCCCATCGTCCGCGAGGCCAAGGCGCTCGTCACATCGGCGTGGTCACGCCAGCATCGGCCGGGGGAGAGCAGCGTGCAGGGCGCCGAGATCGCGAACGGCAAACACCGTCCGATCGATCCGTGGTACCGGATCGAGGGCAATCTCGTCGTTCGCCGATTGTCGCCGAACAACCGCAAGATCGAGGCGGAGGACAATCTATCCGCGCTGCTTTCGAGCGACATGCTCGAGGCCATGGGCCTGGATCTCGCCAATCTGCATTCGGGTTCGGAAGGTCGCGGCGACGCGATCAAAGAGGATCTTGGCAAGCGCAAAGCCGGGCTGGCTCGGCGCGAATGCGGCCGCCGCCGCTGCGGCGACCGAGAAAGAGTATGAGGAGTGGAAACGCGCGTGATCACGCCATGGGGCGGAACACGAGCCAGGCGCGCATGAAGTAGAGCACGACGAAGCAGGTCAGCAGAGAGATCAGCTTCGACAGCTCGGGCGTGAGGCCGAGGTAGTGCACGCCGAGGCCGGTCATGAGTGCGGTGAGGGCGAGGCCGACGAGGCCTGTCGCCATGAACTCCATGAACAGGCGGCGGCCGCTCTTGTTCGTGGCGTGGCCATGGAAAACGAAATGCTTGGTCAGGTGGTAGTTGAAGACAATGCCGCAGGCATAGCCGATGCAGCTTGCGATGGTCGGCGCCGCGATCAGATGGTTCAGCAGCAGGAAGATCGACACGTCGACGACGCAGGCGAATAGGTTGACGCCGGTGTAGCGCAGGGCGTGCGAGAGCCACGGCCGGAAGCAGGGCGCGCTTGGACGGAGCAAGCTGGGGCCGCAGGTGAGATGTCGAGGCAAGCCTCTGCCGATGTCCCGATCGTTCCCATTCGCAGATCTCCCGTCTCTTCTACATGTCGCGCCAACTCAGCGTTCTCCATCGCTATGATTTTGCGGCTGCCGCCGATGTTCCGGTCGGAACCTGCGGCACTTCAAACGCACCAGAGCGGAGGCTGACGGGACAAACGAGTGCGCTCCTTGCCTCACCCCGCCGTTTTGTCTCGTACATTGCCCACTCGTAATTTTGGCGTGTCTTTCGCACCCGCGCCGTTGCTTCTCAGTCCACACATTTGCGCGGTTATGCTAGGTCCGCCTCATGACGACCCTGAAAGCTCCGCTTCCCATCGATGCCGTACTCGATGACCTGACCCGCGTGCTGCGGGCCGGGCCTTCGCTCGTGCTCGTGGCGCCGCCCGGAGCAGGCAAGACGACGCGCGTGCCGCTGGCGCTGCTCGGCGAGCCGTGGCGGGGCGACGGCAAGATCCTGCTGCTCGAACCCAGGCGGCTTGCGGCACGCAACGCGGCGCAGCGCATGGCGCAAACACTAGGCGAACAGATCGGCGGCACGGTGGGCCTGCGCGCGCGCCTCTCGACCAAGGTCAGCGCCCGGACGCGCATCGAGGTCGTCACCGAGGGTGTGTTCACGCGCATGATCCTCGATGATCCGGGGCTCGACGGCGTGGCGGCGGTGCTGTTCGACGAGTTCCACGAGCGCTCGCTCGATGCGGACCTGGGGCTGGCGCTGGCGCTCGAATGCCAGCGCGGGCTTGCGCGAGGATCTGCGCATTCTCGTCATGTCGGCGACGCTCGACGGAGGAAGAGTGGCCAGCCTTCTGGGCGGGGCGCCGGTGATCGAGAGCGAAGGCCGCGCCTTTCCCGTCGAGACACGCTATCTCGGCCGCAATCCCGGCGCGCGTCTCGATGATGCGATGACGGATGCCGTGCTCAAGGCGTTGCGCGCCGAGCCGGGCTCCGTGCTCGCGTTCCTTCCCGGCCAGGGCGAAATCCGCCGCGTCGAGGAGCGGCTCAGGGATCGTATCGGCGATGCCAACATTCTTGTGGCGCCGCTCTACGGCGGGCTCGAAAGTGCCGTGCAGGACGAGGCCATCGAGCCGGCGCCCGCAGGCAAGCGCAAGGTCGTGCTCGCGACGTCGATCGCGGAGACGTCTCTCACCATCGAAGGTGTGCGAGTGGTCATCGACTGCGGCGTTGCCCGCGTGCCGCGGTTCGAGCCCGGTGTCGGCATCACGCGGCTCGAAACCGTGCGCGTGTCGCGCGCCTCCGCCGATCAGCGCCGCGGGCGCGCGGGGCGCATGTCGCCCGGCGTGTGCTACCGGCTGTGGGATGAAGCGGAGACAGCCAGCCTGCTTCCGTTTGCCGATCCCGAGATCCGTTCGGCAGATCTTTCGCCGCTTCTTCTCGATTGCGCCGAATGGGGCGTAACCGATCCGCGGACGCTGGCCTGGCTCGACGTTCCCACCGACGCCGCGCTCGAAGCGGCGCGCGAGGAGCTGCTCAGTCTCGGGGCGCTCGACGGCGATGGCCGGCTCACGGCTGACGGCAAGCGCTTGCGGCAATTGCCGCTGCCTCCGCGCCTTGCACGCATGGTGATGAAGGCCGCTGAGCATGGAGCGGCTCGGGACGCGGCCGACATCGCGGCCATCCTCGTGGAGCGAGGGCTCGGCGGTAACGACACGTCGCTCGATGTGCGCCTCGACAATTTTCGCCGCGATCGCGGCGCGGCGTGCGGGAGACATGCGCCGCATGGCCGAAGGATGGGCGGCGTCGGCACGGCGAGGGGCCGGGTCCGTCGCTGCTGCCGACGGCGACTTCACGCCGGCGCAGCTGCTTGCGCTCGGATACCCCGATCGCATCGCCAAGGCGCGGGGCGCACCGGGGCAGTTTCTGCTCGCCAGCGGCCGAGGCCGCGGTTCTCGACGCAACCGACGCGCTCGCACGCGCGCCCTATCTCGCCATCGCCGAGATGCAGGGCAAGGCTGCGGCGACGCGCATCCTGCTGGCAGCGCCTGCGACCGAAGCCGACTTTCTCGCAATTGCGAAAGACCGCATCGTCGAGCGGGACGAGCTGTCGTTCGATATGGAGGCGCGGGCGGTGAGGGCGCGGCGTGTCCGGCGCCTCGATGCCATCGAGCTCGCAAGCGAGCCGCTTCGCGTCGTCTCCGGGCCCGATACCGAAGCGGCGCTGGCAGATGGCGTAGGGCGGCTCGGCGTGGCGAAGCTTCCCTGGACCAAAGCGCAGATTCAACTTCGTGAGCGCTCAGGCTTTCTCAGGACCGCGCTCGGCGCCGAGTGGCCGGACCTGACCGACGAGGCGCTGGGACCAACTGTGCGCGGCTGGCTGCTGCCGTTTCTCTCGGGCAAGACACGCTTTGCCGATATCTCCGCCGACGATCTGGGACAGGCGCTCGATGCCTTGATCCCGTGGTCCCTGAAGCGACGTCTCGAGGATGAGGCCCCGACGCATTTCGAGGTGCCGACCGGCAATCGCCATGCGATCGATTACGATGGAGCCGGCGCGCCTGCGCTGCACGTTCGCGTGCAGGAGCTTTTCGGTCTCAAAAGCCACCCGGCCATCGCGGGCGGCAAGCTGCCGCTGACGCTGCACCTCCTGTCGCCGGCGCACAGACCGGTGCAGATCACGCGCGATCTGCCCGGCTTCTGGGCGGGCTCGTGGGCAGCCGTCAAAGCGGATATGAAGGGCCGCTATCCGCGGCATTTCTGGCCCGACGATCCGGCCAATGCGGCACCGACCGCTCGCGCCAAGCCGCGCGGGACGTAATTTTCTACAAGTCGGTGGCGCTCAGCGGTTGGCCGCAGCGGCGCGACGCTTGGCAACTTCGGAGGCCGAAATTTCGCCGGCATCCACCAAGGCGTTGACGCAGGGGCCAGAGAGACTGCCGCCGGCTTTGCGCATGCACTGCTTGAGCTCGGCGCTGCCGACCTCATAGCCGACGCAGTAGCTCAGGTAGTCATTCTTGCACGCCTGGCGAAGACGCTCGCTGTATGCGGCTGCCGGCCCCGCATGGGTGAGGAGAAACGCGGCGAGGACTGCCAACACTCCAATACGCATTATATTCTACTCTCCGATAAGAACGCGCCCGGATCTGGTCGAGAGCGCAGGGACTTGCCGTTCCACGTTCACGCCAGCTCATTGTCATAATCCATTCCATGTTGCGCTGCGAGATGGAACGTCTTGCAGACGCATGTCTCCGTGGTGGGTGTTGCAGTGAAGCCCGTGTCAGTGCGGGGTGCGCCTGCTATAAGCCCGCAGCAGGGATCCTCGAATCGGCTTAATCAAGTCTCGCGTCGGCGGCGGCCGGTGAGTGGTTCCGGTCCTAGTGCACTGCAGCGGAGAGAAACACATATGGCCCTTAAGTCCCCCGGCATCCTGACGTTCATGCTCTCGGTGATCTTGACCGTGCTGGCGCTCGTCACATTCTTCTTTGGTGCGAACATTCCTTACATTACGGGTCAAGAATTCTGGGTTATGCTGGTGGCCCAAGTCATTCTCATTCTCGGCTGCATCATGCGGGGGCTTTGAAGCTGTCTGAAGCGCTTACCGAATATCAACACTTGTCGGCGAAGAAGTGCCGTAATTCGGCCGTTTTCCGCCGTTTTCGGGAGCAATAAAAACAGTCCGGGGTTGCGCTGTGCTTTTCTGTCGCGCGGCGTTCAGCACTCTGGCGCCGGGGCAGCGTTAACCCCAAAAAGTCGGCCATGGTGATCATGCGAAAACTTCAATCTGGGCCATTAGCCGAGCGGGCGCGCAGAGCCTCCCGCGAGATCGCGCTGGCCGCTATCCTGACGTTCGTGGCCTTGGCCTGCGTGCTCGCAGCGCTGGGCGGCAGCGGGCCTGAAACGGCTGCCGTGAACGAGCGTACAGAAGATACGGGTAGCCGCCCCAACTGTTCTTTGGCGCTTGTTAGACGGCCGCTTCGGACTGTAGGGCCGAGGATAGGGCTGGCCAAGAAGCCGCTCAAGTTTTTGGTCTCTTCTCCTCAGTCCCGCTCGCGCCTCGCGGTTCAAAGAGGCTCGGCGCGAACCAGCCCGCGCACAGAGTTGCCGAGCAGCACGGCATCGGCCGCCTTCAGATCCTCGATCGTCAATGTCTGCTCAGTTGCCTTGCCGGCAGCAATCAGCTCGTGGCGCAGCACGCCCGGCAGCACGCCCGCCGTCAACGGCGGCGTCAGCAAGCGGCCGTCCTTCTCGATGAAGATGTTGGTCCGGCTTCCCTCGGCAAGCTCGCCGCGCTCGTTCAGGTAGATCACCTCGTCGGCGCCCTGGGTGTCGTTGTAGTGCTTCCATTCGCGGTCGTAGAGCTCGCGGCGCGTGGTCTTGTGGAACAGGAACGGGTCGCTGCTGTCGAGGCGCGTTTCGGAGACCGCGTAGCGCATGATCTGGCCAGGGTCGCGCGGCCCGAGCGGTGTCGACGTCACCGTGATCTTGCCGTCCTCGGCAAGCAGCAGGCGCACGCGCAGGCGCTCGCCGCGGCGGTTCTCCGTCTCGCGTCCGAGCGCGGCCAGCACCTTGGTGCGGTCGAAGGTGAAGCTGAAATATTTGGCTGAGGCTTCGAGGCGGGCGATGTGCCCTTCGAGCAGCCAGAAGCCGTGCTCGCTTTCGTGCAGCAGGGTCTCGATGAGCTCGAATGTGCGCGGAGGATCGGT
Source organism: uncultured Alphaproteobacteria bacterium (assembly GCA_963831345.1). Lineage (GTDB taxonomy): Bacteria > Pseudomonadota > Alphaproteobacteria > Rhizobiales > Hyphomicrobiaceae > Hyphomicrobium_C. The sequence continues at coordinate 64,330 of CAWHPZ010000022.1, read as the reverse complement.
CAGGAATTTCATTTTCAACAGGCACTCCGCGTATTCCTTGGCGCCTTCGGAATTGTAGACCACGCCCGAGCCGATGCCCATCTCGCCGCGCCCATCGCGGAAAATCACCGGCGTGCGGATGGCGACGTTGAACAGCGCGCGGCCTTGCGGCGAGAAGTGCCCGATGGCGCCGCAATAGACGCCGCGCGGCTCGGTCTCGTATTCGCGGATCAGCTCCATGGCGCGGATCTTCGGCGCGCCGATCACGGAGCCCGGCGGGAAGATGGCCTTGATCAGCTCGGGAAGGCCGATGCTCTCCTCGAGCGTGGCGCGTACGCCGGACGTCATCTGAAGCAACGTCCTGAATGTTTCGACCGTGAACAGGTCGGTGACGCTGACGCTGCCGATCTCGGCGATGCGGCCGAGGTCGTTGCGCATCAGATCGACGATCATCAGGTTCTCGGCGCGCTGCTTTACATCGCTCGACAGCACGCGGCGGGCCTCGGCGTCGGCTTCGGGCGTGCCGCCGCGCGGGGACGTTCCCTTCATCGGCCGCGTGGAGACGACGCGGCCGTCCTGCTCGATGAACAGCTCCGGACTGGCCGACAGCACGGTCACCTCGCCCGTATCGACGATGCCGGCATAGGCGACCCGCTGGCGCTGGCGCAGGTCGCGATAGAACGTCAGCGGCGAGCCTTCGAGGCGGAAGCGGGCCTTGAAGGTCAGGTTGAGCTGATAGATGTCGCCGGCGCGGATCTTCTCCTGCACGGCGGCGAAGCGCTGCTCGTATTCCTCGCCGTTCCAGGCGCGGGTGACGGACGTGAACTGGTAGGAGCCGCTACGGGTGTGCGTCGTCAGCCAGTGCTCGATCTCGGGCTCGCTCATGGCGCGCGGCTCTTTATAGAGACCGAACCAGAGCAGCGGCACGTTGCGGTTCTCGGGCATGAGGCCTGAGAGTTTCGGCTCGAGCACATAGCCGAGCTCATAGGCAAAGAAGCCCGCGGCATAGAGCCCTTGCGCGATGCCGCGTTCGAGGCGGCGCAGCGCGCCCTCAACTTCTGACGGCTGGCTCGCGGAGATGATGTCCACAGGGTCGGTGAACAGCAGCGACGGCGCGCCCTGACCGGAGCTGTTGTCGAGAAGCACGAACGTCTCTTCCAGCCCCCCATTTTGGGGCGAAGAAGCAGGTTTCATGTCATCGCTGCGGCCGTTTGCGGTCATTCGAGCTCAATTCCGGGAATGGTCACGTCTCGGAGCGAGATTGGCATCGGTGGGGTCTGGCGGTCATCAGGCATGGGTCCGCCGTGGACCCTGCTCAATATGGGGTACGAACCCCGTTAACAAAGGCGATGTATGCGCAGAGGCGGGCGCGATTGTCAGCAGGAATCGCGTGTGCCAGCGTCCTCATGACAGGGGCTATCATTCGGGGTTCACAAACCAAAAAATCGTGCTATAGAGCACCCCATCGCCGCCCCTTCAGGGCGGCTTTTCACTCGGGCGGCCTTGCCGGAAACGGTGCAAGCTGCCTGCCCCAGTCAGGCTAGATCAGACTTTGATCGGACTTGGCGCGCGGGTTTCCCGCGTATATGTCACGTCCGCATCGCAATGTTGACGCGGGGTGGAGCAGCCCGGTAGCTCGTCAGGCTCATAACCTGAAGGTCATAGGTTCAAATCCTATCCCCGCAACCAACATTCTAGTCGCTCCCTGCCGGGGGAAGCATCTGGGCCGCAACGCCGCCGACGATCTTAATTAGACCGGGGTCTCTCTGACCCCTGCGGCGTGATCCTCACCCCTCAATCCAGCTCACGGAACGGCGCTTCCATCTCGCCTTGGTCACTTGGCCTCGAGTCGCGACCTGCTACTAGGGCGCGAGGCGGTATGAGGCATGGCAGCTGATGCAGTTGCCCATGATGTCGCGCAGATCATTCAGCACCTCAGAACGCGATGTGCCGAGCCGCGCCTTCTCGGCAAGCTTGTCGAATTTATCATGCGTATCGAAGCTCATCATCCCAAACCCAAGGGGTGCCTTGAGGCCAGTCGAGGGAGCGACCTTCCCGAGGAGCTTCGCGCCGGACCTTGCGGCGATGTCGGGCACTTGGTCGATATGGTTCCCGGCCATGGCCGCCACGATGCCTTGAATGGTTTCGAGGTACGTCCGCATGCCAGCGAGCAGCGTTTCCACCTCCTCGGGGCTCAGGGCAACAGCCTCGCGCGGATCGCCCTGGGATTGAGGCGGCTGCTGAGCAACGGACGGGGCGATGGTCAGGGCGAGAAATATACAGGCCGCAACAGCAACTGAATGACGAACCATCTCGCTCGCTCCTTTTCTTGGATTCGCGAGAGCAGATAGCGTTCGGAGGCATGTCTCATTGATCGAGATCAGAGACTCAGGGAGCTGAGTTCTGCTGGCATGGGCACCTACGATAGGTACGGGAGATCCCCTGCCGCGGAGGATGACATGCGAGGAACTTGGTCAGCGACAAGCTTCGGATTCCTGCTCCTCTTCAGTGCGAGCCCGCTCAAGGCCGCCGATGGGAAAGCGTTGCTCGAGAAGAACTGCAGCCGGTGTCATGCGGTGACGTTGAGCGCGGTTAGCCCGCTCGCGGCAGCGCCCAACCTCTGGACGGTTCTACGTTCCTATCCAACGGAAAGACTGGAGTTCGAGCTTGCGGAGGGCATCGGCTCACGCCACCGGGATATGCCGCAAATCCAATTTTCTACTGAAGAAATACGGAGCGTTCTTAAGTATTTGAATTCTGAATGACGTGGCGAATCACTAGGATAAATGGGACACTACAGACAGTATTGTCATAGGATACTGCTTCGTATTCCAACAAATACTAATCGGGAGACGTACCATGCAAATTGAATCTCTATTGATTTTGCTGCTGATCGGCGCAGTCGCAGGCTACTTGGCGGGACTTATCGTCAAGGGCTACGGCTTTGGGCTGGTCGGGAACATCGTTGTCGGCATCGTCGGTGCTCTTGTTGCAGGCTGGCTGCTGCCGAGACTCGGGCTGTTTACAGGCAGCGGTATTCTTGGCGATATCATCTCAGCGACCATCGGAGCGGTCGTGCTTCTGATCCTGATTGGTTTCGTGCGCAAGGTCGCCTGAAACTCGCGAGAGACCCAGCACTGATCCGAGGCGCCTAGTGGCGGGACGAGGCTTCGTTGTCTCCGTCGTCGGGCGCCTTGGAATTCGTGCTGGCACCGATGAGACGATCGGTTGGGTCAGTCGCCCGCCTTCAACGACACGATGAACTGTGCGAGCTGATAGATCTCGTCCTGCGTCAGGCGGTGGTTCGGCATCATCTTGGGCGCCGACTTGAGCCATGTGACAATGCCGGCCATAGATTGCCCTGGCCGATCAGCGACCGCCTGGAAGCCTGGGATTCCGGCTGGACCGCTCTTTTCGCCCTGCCCTGGGTTCATGTGACATGACGCGCAGAGGCGCTCCGCAAGCTTTTGCCCGCGAGCGACATCGTCCGTTCCGGCATTCGCGTGAGCAGCCGGCATCGCGATGCTCATTAAGCCGGCCAAGGCAAGAATGGTGCGTACCGTCATGGCTTCCCTCGTAAAGGTCGATCGAGGGTGATGCCTTGAGCCTTATCAAGACGAAGTCTTGATGCTGCGCCCGGTCCAGCGCCGGTAGGCCCATTCGGCAGCGAACGAGGCTGCCGCGATGAGGACGAGCGCCGACGATCGCCGCCGGCTGCTGCTGGTAGGTGTAGACGCCGAGCATCGCGAACATGGCGAGGCAGGTGATGAGCGACAGCCAGACGATCGTGGCGTTCGCGCCGGTCTGCTTCAGCACGCGCAGATGGCCGGCGTTCACCGCGGCATAGACCAGCAGGAACGCGGCGCTGCCCATCATGGCGATGCCGGACAGATCGAAGCAGAGCATCACCAGGATCGACGAGCGCGGCGGTGAGCAGCAGCCCGCCGGTCGCCTGCTTCCATTCGGTGCGCGACAGTCCGGCCGGCAACTCGCCGTCGCGGGCGATCATGTAGCAGACGTTGGCCGAGCCGAAGAGCGTGGCGTTGATCGCCGACGCGGTCGAGAACAGCGCGGCGATGGCGATCAAGCCGGAAGCCGAACTCGCCCAGGAACGGCTTGGCGGCTTCGGCCAGCGCGTAGTCCCTGGCGCGCTCGATCTCGCGCATTGGACAGATTGCCGGTCACCGTCACCGACGACGGCGAGATAGATGACGATGACCAGGATCACGCTGGTATAGAGCGCGCGCGGCAGCATCGTTCGCGGATTGCGCATGTCGGCGGCGGCGTTGGTGACGAGCCCGAAGCCCTCGTAGCCGATGAACAGCACGCCGGCGCCGAACAGGATCGACTGCGTCTCCGGCCACAGCGCGGGCGAGAGATTGCTCGGGCTTGATGAACCACAGGCCCGTGGCCGGCGAACAGCACCAGGATCGCCACCTTGACGGCGACGATGATCGTTTCGCCGCGCCCCATGATCTTGGCGCCGAACGCATTGACCAGCGTCAGCAGCAGCACCGAGCCGACCGCCAGCGATTTGACCAGCAGCGGCGAAGGCGTCGTCGGTGATGAAGGTCGCGGCGTAGCTGCCGAAGGCCGTGGCGTAGAGCGCGAGCGAGATGATGTAGCCGGCCCACATGAACAGGTTGAGGCCGCCGGCCAGCACGCCGTCGCCGAAGCTCTTCACCAGGAAATGCACCGCGCCGCCGGCGGACGGGAAAGGCCGCGCCGAGCTTGGCGTAGGAATAGGTCGACAGCAGCGCCACCACGCCGCCGATGGCGAAGGCGAGCCACATGGCGTTGCCGGCCGCCTGCGCGACCACGCCGAGGATCGAGAAGATGCCGGCGCCGACCATGCCGCCGATGCCGATCGACACGGCGGCCGCCATGCCGATCTGGCCGGAGCCTGATTGGCTACCGGCGGGCGGGGCGGATTGGTGTGAGGGGGGCAATACCATGGCCCCAGTATCGCACGGCGTAGTGAAAAATCAGTATGCAACGCCCATGCTATTTCGGATCTTCGGTCGACATGCGAGGGCGGGACAGGTGATGGGTCCCGCGAACGGAGGGCGCTGGCGTCGCATCTTTGAGCAGCGAGCTGGCGAGGTTGCTCAAAGAACATGCTTCCGCGTGTCGGAGCGCCTGTGCATAGTTGGTGGGTGATCAAGCGGACCGCGGTTGCGCGCTGGGGCTCATCGTGAAGCAAGCAAGAAACGACACTCGATGACACGATCCATCTATCACATCGATCCCGTCAAAGATCTGCCCTACGCCCGCGAGTTCATGGAGCAGCCGGTCGGCCGTCACAGCGCCGGCCTGCAGCGCATCCTCAATGTCTTTCGCGGCGAGCCGCTGGCGGGGAAATATGTGCTCGTCCAGGTGGAGCCGCACGTCAAATGGCGGCTCGCTCGCCTGACCGGCGTGCGCGGCGAGCCCGTTCCTCTGCTGGATGAGTATTTCACCGACCTGCTGTCCGCCGAGCGCGCCGTGTTCCGGCTGCGCTGGAAAGAGCACACGGGTCAGGATCTAGGCGCTCTTTAGAGTCCAGCGAGATTTGCATGCTCAAGATCACGGGCTACAGCGACCGTCTCTATGGCCGTCCCGGCGACACCATCGAGTTCAAGGTGAACTGCGAGGACGCGGGCGAATACGAGGCGCAGATCGTCAGGATCATCTGCGGCGACACCAATCCCAAAGGCCCGGGCGTCAAGGAGACGGTGATCGAGACGCCGGCCAACGGCCGCTACAAGGGCCGGCCGCAGTACATCCAGGCGGGCTCCTTCGTGGAAGTCGCGAGCGCGCCGGCGCTGGAGAAGCTCGAAAGCTTTTCGGTCGAGGCTTTCATCTGGCCGACGACGCCGAAGAAAGGCGAGCAGGCCGTCATCGCCAAGTGGTCGGCCGACTCCCGCGGCTTTGCGCTGATCATCGACGAGACCGGCAGCATCGCCATGCGCATCGGCGCGGGCGAGGGCCGCGTCGAGACGGTTGCCGTTGGTCGTGCCCTGCAGGGGCGGCGCTGGTATCGAGTTGGTGCAAGCTTCGATGCAGCCAAGCGCTCGCTCAGCGTGTTTCAGATTGCGATCGAAGCCGTGCCCGGCATCGACGACGCGGGCGTGGTGCAGAAGGTTGTGCAACACGGGCCGGCGGCGACGGACACACCGCTCCGCTTTGCCTCGCTCACGGGCCTGCGTCCGGGCGAGGTCAAAGGCCCGACGTTCGTATTCAACGGCAAGATCGACAGCCCGCGCATCTACAGCCGCGCTTTGACGGAAGAGGAATGTCGAGGTGCGTCGGGGTCGGCGCTGCCGCCGCAACATGCCGATGTCGCCGGTGCGTGGGACTTCAGCGAGGACATGCGGTCCCAGACGGGCCGTCGATAAATCGAAGCACGCCCTTCACGGCAAGGTGGTGAACTTTCCGGCGCGGGCCATGGCCGGCTGGAACTGGACCGGCGAGTTCATGGACTGGAAGCAGGCGCCGCAGCAGTGGGGCGCGATCCACTTCCACGACGACGACATCTATGACGCGCTGTGGGAGACGGACTTCTCGCTCAAGATCCCCGACGACATGCCGAGCGGGCTCTATGCCGCGCGGCTGCGCGCGCCCGGGTCCGAGGAGTACATCCCCTTCACGGTCGGCCCCGCGCCCGGCAAGGAGCAGAAGATCGCGCTCGTGCTGCCGACGGCCAGCTACATGGCGTACGGCAACGACCACCTCAACACGGACGGCGGCAACGCCGAGCTTCTGAACAACATCCTCAACGTGCTGACGCCGCCCGATCTGTTTCTCAACGCGCACTGGGAATACGGCGGCTCGCTATATGACGCGCACTCGGACGGCAGCGGCATCTGCTATTCGTCGCGCATGCGCCCCATCGTGCAGATGCGCCCCAAGACGCAGGCGGGCCTCGGCGGCTTCGGGCAGTCGAAGCTCTGGCAGTTCAATGCCGACACGCACATCACCGATTGGCTCGAGGCCAAGGGGTTCGCGGTCGACATCCTGACCGACGAAGAGCTGCACCATGCCGGCTACGATCTGCTCAAGCCCTATGCCGTGGTGATGACCGGCTCGCATCCCGAGTACACGTCGACCGAGATGTGGGAGGCCTACGACACCTACAAGAACCGCGGCGGGCGGATCATGTATCTCGGCGGCGACGGCTTCTATTGGAGCATCGCCTATCACCACGAGTGCCCGGGCATGATCGAGCTGCGCCGGGCCGAGTCGGGCGTGCGCGCGTGGGCGGCCGAGTCCGGCGAGTATTATCAGAGCTTCGACGGACGCTATGGCGGGCTTTGGGTGAGGCAGGGCCGTTCGCCGCAGAAGCTCGTCGGGGTCGGCTTCTCGGCGCAGGGCTTCGATATCGGTTCCTACTACAGGCGCAATCCCGACAGCTTCAAGCCGGAGATGGCGTTCGTGTTCGACGGCGTCGGCAAGGACGAGCTGATCGGCAATTTCGGTTTGATCGGCGGCGGCGCGGCTGGCTTGGAGCTGGATCGGGCCGCGTTCGAGTTCGGCACACCGCCCAACGCCTATATTCTTGCGTCATCCGAGCAGCACACCAACGCCTACTACCTGGTGCCGGAAGAGTTCCTCGAGACGGGTCCGGCGCTCGGCGGCGACGAGAACCCGATCGTGCGCGCCGACATCGTGTTCTTCGAGACGCCGCAGAACGGCGCCGTGTTCTCGGTGGGATCGATCTCGTGGGCCGGCAGCTTCTTCGAGAACGGCTACACCAACAACGTGTCGCGCATCACCGAGAACGTGCTGCGGCGCTTTCTCGATCCGAGCCCGTTCGAACGGTCTTCGGGCTGATGGTTCACGGCGAGGACGTACCGAGTACGTATTTTTTTCGACGGAAGATTGCAGTTCCGTCGTTCTCCATGACAGGGATCACGCCAAACCCGTCTAGGAGCCATTTGAGATGACGAGTACCTACCGCACCATCGCTGCCGCCGTTGCATTCTCTTGCGCAGCCGGAGCGTTCGCCCTACCGGCCAGCGCCATGCCTGTCGCGAAGCAGGGCGTGACCCTCGAGTCGCCGCTGGTCCAGCAGGTCGCGTATTACAAGAAGAAGCATTACTGGAAGAAGGATCGGCATTGCCGTTGGGTCAAGAAGGTCCGCTGGAACCATGGCCACAAGCACGTGAAGCTCGTGAAGGTTTGCTGGTAATCCCGGACCTCACTCACGCGATATCCACCGCTCCGGCTTCGTGCCGGGGCGGTTAGTCGTTCGAATTTTCTTCTGAGTGCGAGAGCGCGTGACGGCAGTTGCGGAGATTGCCGTTGAGTTCGCCGCGTCAGCCATCCCAAAGACCGTAGTCTTCCCACTTCTCTTTCGGGATCTCGTCGCCGAGCTCGAAGGTGAAGGACGTCAGCCTTCATCTGGTCCTCCGTGACCGCGCAGGTAAATTTCAGCGCGTACCAATGATGCTGCATGCGTACGGCGCCGCCCGTCGCGGTCACAACGTGTGCCGGTGAATTGCGCGGGATGGATGCTGCCGGTCTTCATCCGGTCAGCCTGGCGCAGGCGCTTGTCCTTGCGGACCGTTTCGATGCCCTTGATCACGCACGCTTGGTGGGCGCGCTCCTCGGGGCCGAGCTTCATGAGCGCCTGGTCGACCGGGCCTGGCGGCAGCGGCCGTGGTCGCCAGAGCCAGAGCAAATACACACAAACATAATACGTGCGCTGCATCGGTTTTTCTCTCGTGCAGATTCGGGCTCGGGATAAAGCGACAGAAAATGGCATCAATCCGGCTTTTGCAGGGACTGCAGCGACGGCGAGGCCGCAAGCGCGGCTATTCGCTGCGACGTGGCTATCGGGACACGCGTCTGCACGCGGTTGCGCGACCTAAGCGCGAGTCCGTGACGGCGCTGACATGAGCATAAATGATCTAGGGTAATGCTCCGCGGGAGATGCACCCCTGGGCAGGGCCGCAACAGATGCGCTAGACTTCAACTATGACGTGGCCTGACCAACGCATCACCGAGCTGTTCGGCATCGAGCATCCCATTTTGCTGGCGCCCATGGCCGGGCCGTGCTCGACGGATCTTGCCATTGCGGTGGCGAACGCCGGCGGCCTAGGGGCGCTGCCGTGCGCGATGCTGAGCCCGGAGCAAATCCGCGCCGATATGGCGACGATCCGTGCGGCGACGAAGCGGCCGCTCAACGTGAATTTTTTCGTGCACCGCATGCCCGATGCCGATCCGGCTGCCGATCAGCGCTGGAAATCCCGGCTTGCCGGCTATTACACGGAGCTTGGGATCGACCCCGATGCGCCTGTGAAGGCCTTGAGCCGGGCGCCGTTCGACGACATTGCGTGCGCGATCGTCGAAGAGCTCAAGCCGGAGGTGGTCAGTTTCCATTTTGGCCTGCCTGAGCCGAGCTTGCTCGCGCGCGTGGACGCGACGGGCGCGAAGATCATCGGATCGGCGACGACGGCTCGCTGAAGCGCGCTGGCTCGCCGAGCGTGGCTGTGCCGCCATCATTGCGCAGGGCGCCGAAGCGGGCGGCCATCGCGGCATGTTCCTCACCAGCGATGTGGCGACGCAGGTCGGCACGTTCGCCCTCGTGCCGCAGATCGTGGATGCGGTGACGGTGCCGGTTATCGCAGCCGGCGGCATTTCGGATGGGCGCGGCATTGCCGCGGCGTTCGCTCTGGGCGCGGCCGGCGTACAGATCGGCACAGCCTACCTGTTCTGTCCCGAAGCGAAGGTGAGCCCGCTGCATCGAGAGGCTCTCAAATGGTCTCGCGACGACGCGACGGCGATGACCAATCTATTCACGGGACGTCCGGCGCGGGGCATCGTCAACCGGCTGATGCGCGAAGTAGGTCCCATGAGCCCGGATGCTCCGCCGTTTCCAACGGCGATCCCGGGGCTGGCTCCGCTCAGGGCCGCGTCGGAGGCGAAGGGGTCTGCCGATTTCACCTCGCTGTGGTCCGGCCAGGCGGCTGCTCTTTCGGTGGAGATGCCGGCAGCAGAGTTGACGCGCAAGCTCGCTGACGACGCCCTGGCGCATCTCAAGCGGCTTGCCGGATAAACCAACGAAGTGTTGGCGTCAGGCTCCGCCGTAGCGCTCGGTGCGGATGCCTGCGCGTGCGATGCCGGCCTCGATCAAGCTCGCGGCCATGGCATCGACGAAGGCGTTGGAGCCACAAATGTAGGTGTGGCGCGGAGACGTTGCCCAGCCCGTGAGGATGCCTGACCAAAGCTCGCGGTCGAGGCGGCGATTGAAATCGGTGGCGCGCTGAGGCGCCCCGCGCGTCGTCGACAACGTGAGCGAGAAGTGCGGTTTCGAGGCTTCGAGTGCGAGCAGCTCGTCTCGGAACGCGAGCTCCTCCCAAGTGCGGGCAGAGTAGACGAGCTTAAGGGCCGTCTCGGCTGCGCTCGCCTCCCACTCCCTGGTGATGGCCATGAGCGGCGCGATGCCGGAGCCGCCGGCCACGAGAAGGAGCGGCCCGCCATCGCCCGGCCGCCAGATGAAATGGCCGCCGATCGGTCCGCGCACCTCGATGACGTCGCCCGCTTGCGCGACCTCATGAAAGTATGGCGAGACCTCACCCTCGTCCAAACGCTCGATCAACAGCTCGATGAGCGGGCTTCCGGGTGCTGACGCGATCGAGTAGCTGCGCTGGGCGGCGTAGCCGTCGGGTGCGGTCAGGCGTATGTCGATGTGCTGGCCGGCTGTGTGCGCTGCGATCGGTGCCTCGAGGAAAACGCTGACGGCGCGCGGTGATTGGTGCGCAATGCTTTGGATCGTGGCCTTCTGCCAGCGCAGGGGCGCGGATCGCGCGGGCTCGATCGTCACGGATCGTCCGTGTAGCGCTGCTCACGCCAAGGATCGCCATAGATGTGATAACCGCGCAGCTCCCAGAAGCCGGGCTCATCTTTGGTGGTGAACTGCAGCGCGTTGATCCACTTCGCCGACTTCCAGAAATAGAGGTGCGGCACCAGCAATCGCGCCGGGCCGCCGTGGTCAGGCGCGAGCGGCTTGCCGTCATAGTGGGTCGCGACCATGGCCTTGCCGCCGACGAGATCCTTCACCGGCACGTTGGTGGAATAGCCATCAACGGAGTGCGCGAGCGTGAAGTCGGTCGGCGCGGTCAGGCCTGCTGCGGCGAGGAGATCATCGATCAGCACGCCGCGCCAGGGCGTATCGAATTTGGACCAGGTGGTGACGCAATGGATGTCGCGCGTCATCTCCGTCTGCGGCAGGGCGTTGAACTCGCGCCAGCTCCATTTGAATACGGGCTTGGGGCCGACCTTGAGCGTGAAGGTCCAGTCGCTGGCACGACGGACGGCGTCGGGCCCGCCGACAGCACGGGGAAGTCATGAGTCAACGATTGTCCGGGAGGGAGGCGATCGGCGACGTCGGTGGGCGGGCGTTTGCCGAAAAATCCCCGGGTAGCCATGCATCGCCTCGCTCTGCGTTTCGCTCGCTCGTCGAAGGAACGTAATAGCCCGTTCCTTGAACGTGAACCGGAAAAGTCACTGGCGCCGAATCCGTTCCGGGCCTGGAGTCATCGCATTCGAGACGAATTGCGTGATTTGGGCGTCGCGTAGCGGGCCAAATAACCCGCCAGTATTGCAGTGTTGTCATTTCAAACGGTTTCAGCGTCGTCATCATTACGGGCGCTACCGGGTAAAATACCGGCTTTTCGGGGACATTCTGCAACATCTTGTTACGGGTATTAAACGAAGTTGAGATCGGGAATTAGTGCCATTGTTGGCGGTCGTCCCCGAAAGTTACTGCTCAATTGTCGCAGGCTGCCGCACGGTCGGAGCGGTCTTCTGCGTCGAGTGAGAGTAAGTCTGGGGGAATTCAGGAAAATGCACCTAACAAAGGCGATGAGATTCGCGCTGTTGGCCACCGCAACATGTGTCATTCCGGCCGTTGCACAGAGCCAACAGGCGGCTGAACCGGCTCCACCGGCCGCGGGAAGTCAGCTTCCCGAGGTCGAAGTCATCCAAAAGAAGAAGGCAGAGACCAAGCAGGCGGCGCCAAAGAAGACGGTCGTCAAAAAGGCGCCTGCGCCTCAGCCCGTTGCCGAGCCGGCGCCTGCATTCCAGCCGCAAGAGCCGGTGGAAGCCATGGGCGCGCCGCCGAGCACGGTGCAGATGTCGCCGATTGCCGGTAGCGATATTCCGCTCACGAAATTTCCCAGCGGCGTTGGCCACGCCTCCTCTTCAGACTTTTCACGCACCGGGGAGGTGCAGGCGCCGGACGTGCTCCAGAACACCGTCCCAGGCGTGATCCTGAGCGACGCCCAGGGCAACGTCTTCCAGCGCACGTTGCAGTTCCGCGGCTACGACGCTTCGCCTCTCAACGGCGCCGCCCAAGGCATCGCCGTCTATCAGAACGGCGTGCGCATCAACGAGGCCTTCGGCGACATCGTCAACTGGGATTTCCTGCCTTCGAATGCTATCGACGGCATTACGCTGATTGGCGCGAACCCGGTGTTCGGCCTCAACGCCATTGGCGGCGCCGCCACGATCACCATGCGTGACGGCTTCAATTTCCAGGGCACCGAGATCGATATGCGCGCTGGCTCGTACGGCCGCCTGCAGGGCTCGCTCGCGACTGGCGCAAGAAGCGGCACCGTGGGCTGCCTTCGTCGCTATCGAGGGCATCAAGGACGACGGCTTCCGCGACTTCTCGGAAGCCGAGGTTCAGCCGCATGTACGCCGATGTGGGCGTCAAGACGAGCGATGCCGAGTTTCACTTGAACTTCACGGGCGCCAAGAACGAGGTCGGCGTCACGGCCGCGGCTCCGGTGCAGCTCCTCGATCTCGGCTGGAACAAGACGTTCACCTCGCCGCAGACCACCGACAACGAAATGGCCATGGTGTCGTTGAATGGCTCGGTGAAAGCGACGAACACGCTTACGTTCTCGGGTGCCACGTACTACCGCAAGTTCAAGCAGAAGCACGTGGACGGCAACATCGCCGAGGCTGAAGAGTGCGATGACGGCTTCGGCAACGAAGTTGTCTGCGCCGAGGGTGAAGGCGGTGGCCCTGAAGAACCCTTCGTGGACGTCAATGGCAATACGAAGGAATTCGACGACGACCTCGTTTACGGCTCAATCGACCGGACGAGCCAGGACGCAGATGGATACGGTGGCTCTTTGCAGGCCGTCGAGAAAACGCCGCTGTTCGGCTACAACAACCAGTTCCTGATTGGCACGAGTTACGATCACGGCAAGGTCAAGTATACCGCCAACAGCGAACTCGGCTTCTTCGCTCCGAACTTCGTGGTCAAAAGCTTCGATCCAGCCTTCATGATCGCTGGGCCGGATGATTTCGTGCCGCGGGCGCTCGATACGAAGAACGATTACGTCGGCGTCTACTTCTCCGATACGATCGACCTTACGAGCCGTCTGGCTGTAACGGTGGGCGGCCGCTACAACTACGCTCGTCTCGAGCTCGACAACCAGGGCGAGATCGAGGATGGCGAGGAAGACAAGCTCACGGGTACGCATACGTACGAACGCTTCAATCCAATGGCCGGCGCGACGTACAAGCTGTCTACGGGGCTGACGCTCTACGGAAGCTATGCTGAAGCCAACCGTGCTCCGACAGCCGCAGAGCTCGCCTGCGCGGATCCGGAGGATCCGTGCCTCATCGAGAGCTTCCTCACGGCCGATCCGCCGTTGAAGCAAGTCGTCTCAAAGACTTGGGAGCTGGGCTTGAGGGGTGAGCTGGCGTCGCTCAGCCAGACACAGCACCTGAATTGGAGCTTCGGGCTGTTCCACGCCACGAACGAGGACGACATCATCCCGGTGACGTCGCCCGAGTCTCAAGGCCGCGGCTTCTTCCAGAACGCAGGCGAGACTCAGCGTCAAGGCATCGAGGCTGGGATCCAGTATCAGGAGACGCGGTGGTCGGCTTACGCCAACTACGCGCTCGTCGATGCGACGTTCCAGACGCCACTCGTCCTCTCGTCGCCGAATAGCCCGAACTCGACGCTGCGTTCGAATGTCCGGATTCGGATGACGCTCTCTGCATCCAGGTCAACAAGGGTGATCACCTTCCTGGCGTTCCGATGCACCGCTTCAAGGCTGGCATCGACTACTGGATCACCAGCAAGTGGCGTTTCGGCGGAGACCTCGTCGCGGCAAGCGACCAGGTGTTCTTCGGTGACGAGGGCAACGACGGCAAACGCCTGCCTGGCTACGCCACCGTGGACCTGCACACGTCCTATGATCGTGACCGATCACATCCAGATCTATGGCTTGGTCGATAACGTGTTCGACACCCGCTACGGGTTGTTCGGCAACTACTTCGACCGGGAACTGGCCAATGAGGCCGGTACGGTGAGTGGTCTCGACGAAGAGTTCTTCACCAATGCCCAAACCATTACGCCGGCTCCGCCTGTCACGGCCTACGGCGGCGTGAAGATGAGGTTCTAGCGCTCGCGCTCAGTTTGGTGAGACCAATGATTCACGCTTCGGACTGAAGGGGTCCGAAGCGATCGTGGTCTAGTTCGCGGCCTTCTCCCAAAGGTCAAAATAGCAGCGGGGTCTCGGTAACGAGGCCCCGCTGCTCGTTTGTGGCGCTCGTGACACACGAACGTGTGCATGTTGCGCAAAAGTTGAGCATTGGCGATTGCGACGCCCCCCTTTGCATGCTGTTTGGGAATTGTTCCTGGGCTAATCCGGGACAAGTTCCTAATGTGCGTGCTCGGCTGGGATCTCGATCCTGGCCGGTATGCCAAGCGGCAGACCGGGGTCCATGCGTCGGAGAGTTTCGCCTTCCTCCTTCATGCCGACGGCGCAGCGCGCCGCGATTGCGGGTGCAGTGGTGCTTCTGCTCGCGGGGACAGCCCATGCCGGTCCGGCCGTCGGGCAGTTCGAGCTCAAAACCCTCGAATCCGAACCGGGCATGCTCGAGTTTCAGAGCCAGAACGCCTATTCCTGGGGGCAGCCGCACAGGCAGACGAAAGCCGATCCCTCTGATCCGGCAGAGCTCGAATACGATGACAACACCATCATCAGGCAGCGTCATGCGCTCGAGATGGAGATGGGGCTCTCGTATTATCTCAAGATGCGCGTCGGCATAGAGTACGAGAAGGAACGGGTCGACGATCCGGCTTCTCCCTACGACGCGGATGCTTTCGACGATCTCAAGCTCAGCGAAGTCGGCGCCGAGGTCATCGGCATTCTCGTGCGGCGCACGGGAGACGGCGCGGGTCTCGGTGTCGTCGTCGAGATCGAAAAGCCGATCGAAGGCAGTGAATCGGCCGGCGTCAACATGGGGCCGATCATCGAGATCGCCAAAGGGCCGTGGCTGTTCTCGGCGGTTCCGACGCTCGTGCATGCCTTCGGTGGAGACGAGAACGACAGCGGCAATGTCGACGACAAGTGGGACTTTGCTTACGCCGTCCAGCTCGCGTACGAGTTTTCGGAAACGTGGACCTTGACTGTCGAGGCTTACGGCACCGTCGATCGGGTTTTCGGCTCGGGTAACCCGTCGGAATCAGACCTCATTTTCGGGGACTTCGATCAGCACCGGCTGGGCCCGATTCTCTACTACAACTTCAAGACCTCACCCGACGGAGTAGAGGTTGCGATCGGCAGCGGCATCCTAACGGGGCTCAATAACAACACGCCCGATGCAACACTGAAGCTCAGCGTCGAGGTGGAGTTCTAAAGCGACGCTGGGAAAATATCCCGGCTGTATCCGGGAAGTGTTCCCGGAATTACCAAGTATTCCCGATACATAGCTGCAACAGCGGCCCGTGATTCCTGCAATTGCACGGTGTTCCGGGAAGTTGTGCCATTGCGATTGCTGATCCTCCGCTTCAACGATGACGACGATGTCACGTGACGGTTCTGTCACTCGTAGGGCGCGTTCGTGCCCCCTCACGTGGCTCGCTGGGGAGGGGAAGCATGCAGACTTACAAAAAAATAAAGCTCGCACTTCTGGGCGCCGCAGGGGTGCTCGTGCTCGTTCCGGGGCAGGCGTTTGCCCAGGAAGCGGCGCAGCCCGCGCCTGAGGGGGCTCTGCCGGAAGTGCAGGTCATCCAGAAGAAGGCCACGCCGGCGCCGAAGGCCGCTGCAAAGAAGGCAGCGCCAGCCAAGCAGGCACCTGCTCCTCAGCCTGCATTTGTTCCAGATAACGTCGAAATCGTCTCCCGCCGGACGGAAACTCCGCCTATGGCGCAGTGAACAGCAAGGGCGCGCAAGAGCGGGCGATGAACAGCGCCACGTCGCCGGTCAATCCGGTAGACATTCTGCCGGGCAACCTCGAGCAGTTTTCGTCTGCCGGCTCGCGCGTCGACAAGGCTCAGATGGACGAATTCCAGCCGCGCCAGACCAATGACATCTTCACGCGCGTGCCGGGCGTCAACGTCATCAACGACGACGGCTTCGGCCGCCACGGCGGCATCGGCGTGCGCGGCTCGCCTCCGCGGCGCGGCCGCAAGGTGCTGACCCTCGAAGACGGCCAGCCGATCAACATGAGCGTGTGGATCGACCCGTCGGTGCACTACGTGCCGCCCGTCGACCGCTTGGAGAGCGTGGAGGTGCTGCGCGGCACCGTGATCAGTCAAGGTCCGCTCAACAACCATGGCATCGTGAACTTCCGCAACCTGTCGCCATTCGGCCCGAACGAGACCGTGATCGAGGCGTCGATGGCTATACGGAGAACAAGGGCGTTGGTGAGAACAAGAGCGACACAGATCGCTGGGCGCCGTCCAACACGCGGCACGTCCACACGCGCCAGACCATCAACAACGTGGGCGTCGTGTTCTCCTACAGCGGCGCCGAAGCAGATGGCGCCTGGGATACGGAGCGGCTGCGCTACAACGACTTCTACGGCGCGCTGGGCTTCAAAGGCGTCAACTCAGACCTTACGATCTCGGCCGTGCATTTCCGCCAGCGCGACAACTACGACGAGGCGAACCTCGAGGGCGAGGAGGACGACGGTCCGGGCAATGCCGAGCGCTCATTCTTCGAGTACGGCCACTGCAAGACCTGCTTCAATCCGGGCTCGATCTACAACACCTACAACGCCGACGTGACCAAGCTTCAGGCCGTTCACAACTACTACGTGGACGACACGACGACGATCACGTCGCGCCTCTATGGCTTCCATCATCGCCGCGACCGCTACCAGAACTTCGACGGGGAGAATCCGGCGGAAGCGGAAGGCGATCTGCCGACGGAGATCGATGACGACGAGAGTTTTCGTGCCTGAAGGCACGATGCTCGGACGTCTCAGGACCTATC
Source organism: uncultured Alphaproteobacteria bacterium (assembly GCA_963831345.1). Lineage (GTDB taxonomy): Bacteria > Pseudomonadota > Alphaproteobacteria > Rhizobiales > Hyphomicrobiaceae > Hyphomicrobium_C. Next base: position 47,123 of record CAWHPZ010000022.1, on the reverse strand, counting down.
GTCAGTTCGGCGCCGAAGTGCGGGCCGAGTTTGCCGACCGCCCGTTCATCGGCGGCCTGAAGCAGGATATCCAGACCGGTGTCCGCTACGAGTACAACGACTTCACCAACCGCAACTTCTTCGGCCAGCAGGGCCAGATCCTAGAGGACGGCGACAAGGACGGTACGACCGTGTTCGATACGGATACGGATGCCAACGCCGTGTCCGCCTTCCTGCAGACGACCATCCATGTGGCGAAAGACACGACGATCACGCCGGGCCTGAGGCTCGAGCACTACAAGCTCTCGCGCATAGTGAGGGCCTCGACAGAAGAAGAGGGCGAGGCTGAGGAAGAGGAGCCGTGCCCGGGAGATCCCAGCCAGGAATGCGCGGTTATCGAGGGCTTCAATGACGATCCGTTCTCGAGAGTCGTTCAGCAAGACCCACGTGCTGCCGGGCGTGTCTATGGCTTACACCGGCTTCTTCCGGTCGACGATCTATGGCGGCTATCACCAGGGTCTCACGACGCATGTGCTGCGCGAAGCGATCGCTCCGTTCCCCTCTCCTGAGGAGATCGGCGACAACTTCCAGATCGGCATCCGCTCGACGGCAATCCGCGGCGTGACCCTCGATATGGCGGCCTTCTTCAGCTCGATCGAGAACTATCAGGTGAAGGGCGCGGGCACCGATCAGTCGGGCAACAACGTCTACCGACACGCTCGACCGCGTGCACGTCAAGGGCTTCGAAATCTACGGCCGCATCGACAGCAATCCCTACACGGGCGGGCCGTTCAACCTGTTCTTCGAGACCAACTACACGCTGTCCGACTCGACGATCAAAAAGGGCACGCTGTTCGAGTGCGAGGATGAAGACTGCGACGACATCGAGGAGGTCAGCGTCAACGGCAACCGGCTTCCGGAAGTCTACAAGCACTTCCTGAACCTCACCGCCGGTGTCGAGCACAAGTCGGGTCTGTACGGAAGCTTCTCCTGGACCTACCGCGGTGACTTCTACACCGACGAGGTCAACACGCCCTACGGTGGCGATCCGGAAGGCGAGGACGGGCTGGTGCCGGAAGTTTGGCTGCTCTCGGCGCGTGCGGGCTACAATATCCCGAACACCGGAGCGTCTCTCTTCGTCGCGGGCGATAACCTCCTGGACGAGCTCTATATCGCCGACCGCGAGGACGGCATCAAAGCCGGCCAGGGCCGGACGCTCTGGGCCGGGTTCAAGTACAAGTTCAACTGATCCGGCGAATCTGGACCTATAGCCTTCTCCCAGACTGCTAACGGGTTCGGTGGCGCGGCGCTCGAAAGGGCGCCGCGCTTTTTTGCGTGGCCTCGATCAAGACCGCGAGATCTCGGCCGTCCCGGCCGCGAGATCAAAAGTACAGGTGAGGCCGACAGCTCCGCTCGTCAGGACGAGGAGAAGGGTTTTGGGGGGAGCGTTCCAGAGCTCCTCGCCAAACTGTCCGAAGCGGAAGGTGCTACCTTTCGCCGAAAGATGAACTTCGACGCCGTTCGACCAGTCGGTGGCGAAGGCGGCCAGCTCCGGGCTGATGCGGGATTTCTGCGGCTCCTTGCGGCAGGCGGTGACCGCACGGTCGCGATAGGCGGCGACGAGCGCCTGCTCGGCTGCATTCCTGAAGGATGTATCCTGGGCCCAGATCTTGAGCGCAGCCAGCAGGGCTAGAGCGAGAACGAAAGCTCTCATTGAAAAATGTCCGACCAGACCCGGGCGCCGGCTTTCCGGCGCTCCTCGCCAAATGCGTGCGGTGGCGTGCACGGGCGCGGCAATTTGACCAAAGTGATGTGGACGGAGTGTGCGCCGGCATGGTGAACAAAGAGTTAGGCCGGTTCTGTTGCAGTGCACGCAAACGGAGGGTCCGGAGGCGATCCTGGGCGTCTTAGAGGCAGAACCTTCAAGGACCGCATTTTCGTTACCGCTTTTCTCGCGAGACGCTTGTCAGCGGGCCGTGCATGCGGCATGGATCGCCGCCAGTCACAAAGCGAATGCGAACCTTCCGGGGAGGAGCAACGACCCATGGCAAAGAAGAAGATTTTGATCACCTGGCCACTGCCAGAGGCGGCCATGGCACGTGCCCGCGAGACCTATGACGTCATCGCGCACGGCGACGATCCGAAGATCACCATCGACGAGATGCTCGAGACGGCGAAGTCGGTCGATGCCATTCTTCTCACGCTCAACGAGAAGTGCCGCGAGGACGTGATCAAGCGGATCCCCGAGAACATCAAGTGCATCTCGACGTTCTCGATCGGCTTCGACCACATCGACCTCGAGGCCTGCAAGGCGCGCGGCATCAAGGTCGGCAATGCGCCGCACGGCGTCACGGTCGCGACCGCCGAGATCGCCATGCTGCTGCTGCTCGGTTCCGCACGCCGCGCCTCCGAAGGCGAAAAGATGATCCGCACGCGGTCCTGGCCCGGCTGGCAGCCGCTGCAGCTCGTCGGTCAGCGCCTCGACGGCAAGAAGCTCGGCATCTACGGCTTCGGCAAGATCGGCCAGGCCCTGGCGCAGCGCGCCCGCGGCTTCGACATGGAAATCCACTACTACGATATCTACCGGGCCAAGCCCGAGGTCGAGGCGAAGTACAACGCCACCTATCACGACAGCCTCGACAGCCTTCTCAAGATCTCGCAGTTCTTCTCCATCAACGCGCCTTCCACGCCGGAGACGCGCTACTTCTTCAACAAGGCGACGATCGAGAAGCTGCCGCAGGGTGCCATCGTCGTGAACACGGCGCGTGGCGATCTCGTCAACGACGAGGACATGATCGCGGCGCTGAAGTCGGGCCGTCTCGGCTATGCCGGCCTCGACGTGTTCGCAGGCGAGCCCAAGATCAACGAGGGCTACTACGACCTGCCGAACACGTTCCTGTTCCCGCATCTCGGCTCGGCCGCCATCGAGGCGCGCAACCAGATGGGCTTCGAAGCGCTCGACAACATCGACGCGTTCTTTGCCGGCAAGGACATGCCGTTCAAGCTGGCGTGAGATAGGCGGAAGGCAGCAGGGAGCGGGCAGCAGTAAAAGGTTCATCTGCTGCCGGTTGCCTGTTGCCCGTTGCCTTCTTCATTTGCTGGCGTTGCGGATACGCTGCAGCATGTCGGTCGCGAGCTCGCGCGAGCCGTCGTTGCAATTCTCGGGCTTGCTGTAGGTCTCGGTGTATTCCTGCGTCACGCGCGGGAACAGGCTCTCGGCAAAGATGCGGTTGACTCCGACTTCGCCATGAAGTCCGTGGCGCTACGATCAATGTAGCTGTCGAGTTCCGTGATGGCCTGCGGATCAAGGAAGCCGTTGCATTTGACCGCGATCACGCGTGCCGCGATGGCGCCAGGTATCGGCGCATCGTCGCCCGGCCACTTCTCGGCATGAGCCGCGCCGCCCAGGCACACGGACGTGCGGCGGCCGTGACGGCTGCCAGCACGGACACTCCTCTTTTTCTTTTGGTTCGCATTCTTCTTCTCCTTAAGGGACTCCTGAAGTGGATTGAGCTTCTCTCGGTCCATCGCCGCCCGTCAGGGCAGTATCGGCGTGGCATCAACGGAGAAGCGACGAAACCGAGCATCCGCCCGTCGCCATAATTTTCATAAAGGCTGCGTTACCTCCGCTTGTTCCCAAGCCGGTTAACCCACGCTGCCAGAAGCGGCACTGTTGCGCTGTCACCCGCGTGACAGGGCGCTGCTCACGTTTGACGCCACCGGATTTGATCCGTGTTCGGCTTCGCGCTGCGGTCGCGGACGGTGTAGGATGGCAGCTCTGTTTATCTTGGGAATTATCGATGACGCGGGCGGGCTCTCCGGTTCCAACGACATCCGATAGCAAGGCTGTGGCAATCCGCCGGCCATCGATCGGGCTCGTTCTCGGCGGCGGGGGAGCGCGGGGCCTTGCGCACATCCTGATGCTGGAAGTGTTCGACGAACTCGGCATCAAGCCGAGCATCATCGCGGGAACGTCGATCGGAGCCATATTCGGGGCCGCGTACGCGTCGGGGCTTTCCGCGGCGGACATTCATGTTCACACGGAGGAGGCCCTCACACGTCGTTTCGATCTCGTGCGGGGGCTGATCGCGGCGCGGGCGCAAGGGCCTGGCCAACTCTGGAACCTGCTGGCAGCGCGGGCGCAGCTTCTCGATCCCCAGGCGTTGCTCGATCTCGTGATGCCGAAGCAGGTGGCGCGCGACTTCAGCGAACTCGCGATCCCGCTGCGCATCGTCGCGAGCGATTACTACGCGCTCGATGCGGCCATACTTTCCTCGGGTCCGTTGCGTCCGGCGGTCGCGGCCAGCATGGCGCTGCCGGTGATCTTCGAGCCGGTTACGATAAACGGACGAACGCTGATCGATGGCGGCCTCACCAATCCGCTGCCGTTCGATATCATCAAGGAGGAAGCGGATATCATCGTCGCCATCGACGTTTCGGGTGTCACGGTGGTCTCGCCCAAACGGCAGCGGCCGACTGCGATCGAAACCCTGTTCGGCGCGTCGTTCCTGTTCGAGCGCTCGATCGTGCGTGAGAAACTGAAATCCAGCCAGCCGGACATCTATATCGATGCGGGGACCGGCCGCTATCAGGCGCTGGAATTCCTCAAGGTGCGGGAGATTTTTGCTTCGGCAGAGCCGGCGAAAGAGCAGCTGCGCGTCAAGCTCCAACGCGTGCTGAGCACCGAGGTGCTGGCCGAGATCGGGCCCGACAAGGACGCGCTGATCGAATCTTCTCCAACGGAGCGTGCGAAACTTTCACGCCGCCGGCTGTTGAAGAGATTCAGGAGATAACGCGGACGGCGGTTACGGATCTCTATCCGCGTCGCTCGGTGAAGAACGAGCGCAGCAGGTCGCTGGAGATGTCCTCGCTCAAGCCGGGATAGAGTTCAGGACGGTGGTGGCACGTCGCGTGGCTGAAGACGCGGGGCCCGTGCTCGACGCCGCCGCCTTTGGGGTCCGCGGCGCCATAGTAAAGACGGGCGACGCGTGCAAATGAAATCGCCGCCGCGCACATGGGGCAGGGCTCGAGCGTGACGTAGAGGTCATGGCCTATGAGCCGCTCGGAGCCGGTTTCCTGGCAAGCGGCGCGAATGGCGAGAATTTCGGCGTGTGCCGTGGGGTCGTTCAGCTCGCGCGTACGGTTACCGGCGCTCGCCACCGCCTGCCCGTTGGGAGCAACGATTACGGCGCCCACAGGCACCTCACCCCGCTCGGCCGCGGCGCGGGCTTCCCTGAGCGCGAGTTCCATGTGGCCGATGTCGGCCGGGGGTGCCATAAGGGGCCTCGTTAAATCCTATCCGAGCAAGACACTCATGCGCAAAAGACCCTTTGGTCAACGCCCCTCTGGGGGAAAGACTAAGGACGGTGGCCCCTCAGGCCACGGTCGGCCGGGTCGTGACCGGGACGGCGGGGATCGGCAGCGTCCGGGCCGTGCGCCTTCGCGCGGTCGCGATGACCGCAGCCGAAAGGCGCGACGGCGATCGGCCGCGCCAAGGCCAGGGCCAGGGCCAGAAATGGCAAAAGCCGGACCGGGGTGATCGCGCCGAGCATAGCCCTGGCAAAGGGCGGCCTGGAAAAGGCCGGGTGGCGTTCAAGCAAGGGTTCAAGCAAGTGCGGGCTCTCGGACCGGGTCGCGACCGAGCCGACGGAGACAGACCGCGTGCTCCGGGCCGTGCACCGTGGGGACGTCGGGATGACGACCGCGCGCCCCAGCGAAGTGCTGGCCGGCCGGATCAAAGGCAAAAGTGGTACAAGCCGGAGCGAGGCGCCCGCGCCGAGAGCGGCCCGCCCAAGACGGGCGAGCGGTCCAAGCCCGGCGTGAAGCGGGTCCGGCCATTTCACGATCAGAGCCGTGGCCGCACGGAAGGAGATCGTCAACGTCCCGGCCGCGCGCCTCAGCGGCGCGACGGCGAACGTGCGCCGCGCCGCGACGACGTTCCTTTAGCGCGCCGGGACGGCGACCGCGCACAGCGCAGGGACCAATCCGTGCGCCGGGACGGTGACCATTCAGCGCGCGGGACGGCGATCGGGCGGAGCGCCGGGACGGCCATCTGCGCGCCGGGACGGCGACCGCTCAGAACGCCGGGGTGAGAAGCCGCAGGACGATCAGCGGTTCCGCAAGCCGAGGCGACCAGATCATTTCGCGGGTGTGCTGCGCAAAGCTCCGGTGAAGGCCAAGCATGGCCAGATGCAAGTGCGTACGGTTGAAGAGCCGATGCGCATCGCCAAGGCGATGGCGCGCGCGGGCCTTTGCTCGCGCCGCGAAGCCGAACGCTGGATCGCGGACGGACGCGTCAGCGTCAACGGCCAGGTGCTGAAGACGCCGGCCTTCGAGGTAGGCCCCAAGGCCCGCGTGCTCGTCGATGGCCAGCCGCTGCCGGTCGCCGAGCCGGCGCAGCTCTGGCGCTACTACAAGCCGAAGGGGCTGGTGACGACGCACAGCGATCCGCAGGGACGCCCGACCGTGTTCGACAATCTGCCGCCGGGCTTGCCGCGCGTGGTGTCGGTCGGCCGGCTCGACTTCAACACCGAAGGCCTCATTCTGCTGACGAACGACGGCGAGCTGGCGCGCCATCTGGAGCTGCCGGCGACGGGCTGGCTCAGGCGCTATCGCGTGCGCGCCAAGGGCCGGGCGACCCAGGTCGATTTCGACAAGCTGAAGGACGGCGTCGAGCTCGACGGCGTGAACTATGGCCCGGTCGATGCCACCGTGGATACGGTGCAAGGCGCCAACATGTGGATCACCATCGGCATCCGCGAGGGCAAGAACCGCGAAGTGCGCAAGGTTCTGGCGTCTCTCGGCCTCGAGGTGAACCGGCTCATCCGCATCTCGTTCGGGCCGTTCCAGCTCTTGGAACTGGAGCCTGGTGAAACGGAGATCGTGAGGCGGCGCGTGCTCGCCGATCAGCTCGGCCCGCAGCTTGCCGCCGAGTTCGGCCTCGTCGATCCGGACGAGGCGCGCGATCCGAAAGGCCGGGGCGGGAAGCACGGCGCAAAGCCGCCGCGGAAGCCGCGCGAGGGAGCAGACGAGGACGAGCACATGAGAGTGGTCGCCGGCAAGTTTCGCGGCCGCGCCATCGCCTCGCCGCAGGACGAGAGCGTGAGGCCGACGTCAGACCGCGTGCGCGAGTCGGTGTTCAACATTCTCACGCACGGCATCGACGAGACCATCCTCGAGCGGGCGCGGGTCATCGACCTGTTCGCGGGCACGGGCGCGCTCGGCATCGAGGCCATCTCGCGCGGGGCGCAATATTGCTTGTTCGTCGAGGAGGCCGCGGACTCGCGGGCGCTCATCCGCACCAATGTGGAGGCCATGGGGCTTACGGGCGCGACGCGCATCTTCAGGCGCGATGCCACCGATCTCGGTCCCATCGGCACCATGGAGCCGTACTCACTGGCGTTTCTCGACCCGCCTTATGGTCAGGGACTGGGTGAAAAGGCGTTGGAGTCACTTCGCGACGGGGGCTGGATTTCTCCCGGCGCCGTCATCGTGCTCGAGGAGCGCGCGTCTCAGGACGTGAAGCTTCCCTTGGGATACACGAGCTGACCGGCGCACCTGGGCGACGCAGGTCGCATCCTGGGGTTGACTAGCGCAGGTCGTTGTTGCGGTCTGCTTGGGGCCAGAAGCGGACTTTTTATTGAACCTGACCTGCCGCAGCAGTGCTCCTGAGCCTCACCACGATCGCAACCGCGCGGCAGGGAAATGTGTGCTAAAGATTGCTAATGGATTATCGAGCTGTCGAGCCCATTTAGAGCACGCTGCGTTCGAAGCGTGAGGCGACGCTCGTGGACGTCACAATGGCCGGCGGGAGTCCACTAGTTGCCCAAGATGATGTTGGCGCGCCTTAGAGGCGTCACCTGAAACCAGTTTAGACCTGTGAGAACTCATGACAGCCAGTGTTTATTTCGGAAGAACTGACAAGCTCACCACCTTGGATATTGGGCGCAGCAGCAAGATTGCCGAACTCGATGTCCGTGCACTCAATGTGGTCGACGACCTTCCAACCGATCTGCAGGCGAAGCGCGAACTGTTTCATATTCTCCGCAATTCACAATTCAAAAACATGGTCGAACGAGGAGAAATCCGCATGGAGGCGGGCGTCACCATCGCCGACGTGGTCAAGGAAGTGAAACGCGCGGTGTTTGATAGCGACGGGGTCAGCTCTGGCGCCCGCGCCGTATGATTGACAATCTGATGAACAGATGTCGAGCGAGTTAGCTGCGGGTGTCGGCTAAGTGTCAGGACTTGGGCCGAGTGAAGCTCAGCGCCTCGCGGGTCAGTCGTGCTTACTCTCGTTTGGCCACGAAATCGGAGAGAGCAGGCGGCGCACCTGCCTGCTGCCCCTCACCCCCGGCCTTCGCCGGGGCAAGCTCTAACCCTCTCGTCATGGCGGAGCCATGCTGCCTGTAGGGCCTTGCTCCGCATGGACGCAAGAACGGGGAGAGGGGATGACGTCACAGAGCGCCCGAACAGGCGCTCGATGTCGGTGAGCTTCAGCTCCACGTAGGTCGGGCGGCCGTGATTGCACTGGCCCGAAAAGGGCGTCGCTTCCATCTCGCGCAACAGCGCGTTCATTTCCTCGGGCGTCAGCCGCCGGCCGGCGCGCACGCTGCCGTGGCAGGCCATGCGCGAGGCGATGGCTTCGAGGCGGTCTCGCAGCGGCGAGCCGGATCCATCAGCGAGGATCTCGGCGGCGATGTCGCGCACGAGTCCGTCGATGTCGGTGTCGCCGAGCAGCGCCGGGATCTCGCGCACGGCGACGGTGGCAGGGCCGAACGGCTCGACCACGAGGCCGAGCGCGGCCAGTTCCTCGGCCTTCTCGGCGATGGCCAGAGTTTCGTCCTCGCCGACATCGACGATGGCCGGAATGAGCAGGCCCTGGCGCGTGATGCCGCCGTTCGACAGCAGCCTTCTTCATGCGCTCGTAGACGAGGCGCTCGTGGGCGGCGTGCTGGTCGACGATGACGACGGAGTTCGTCGTCTGCGCGACGATGTAGGTTTCGTGCAGCTGCGCGCGGGCGGCGCCGAGCGGGCGTTCCTCGAGTTGCGGATCGACGGGCTCGGCGAAGGCGCGTGCGTCGGCGCTGGGCGCGTTGAAGCCCTCGAGCTCAGCCGTGAAGGGCGCCTGCATGGCTTCGGCCAATCCGGCTGCGAAGGATTGGCTCGGCCTGTCATAGCTCGGATAGAAAGAGGCGCCCGGATAGCGAGGCGGCGTGCCGTTGGCGGCGACGGAGCGGGCGAGAGTTTCGAGCGTATTGGCGCCGCCTTGCGCCGTGGCGCGGAAGCCGGCGCCTTCGAGGGCGTGGCGGATGGCGCCGATGAGCAGCGCGCGCACCGTGCCGCCGTCGCGGAAGCGGACCTCCGTCTTTGCCGGGTGCACGTTGACGTCGACCTCGTGCGGCGGCACCTCGACGAACACGGCGAGCAGCGGGTAGCGGCCCTTCGGCACGAGATCGCCGTAGGCGGCGCGCACGGAACCAAGCACAAGCTTGTCGCGCACGGGACGGCCGTTGACGAACAGGTACTGCTGGCTCGGATCGGGGCGATGCAACGTGGGAAGGCCGATGAAGCCTTTCACAGTGACGACATCGCGCTCGCCGGACACGCCAAGCGCGTCGTCCATGAACTCGCGGCCCATGATGCGGCCGAGGCGCGGAAGAAGGCCGTCGGCGAGCGAGCCGGTAGCTGGGAGGCGGAGGCTCGTGCGCTCGCCCATGGTGAGCGAGAAGCCGACCTCGGGATGCGCCATGGCGAGGCGCTTCACGGTTTCCGACACCGCGAGGTTTTCGGACCGCTCCGATTTCAGGAACTTGAGGCGGGCGGGCGTAGCGGAGAACAGGTCGCGCACCTCGACGCGCGTGCCGGGGTTGAGCCCGGCCGGTTTCAAGGGGTGCTTGGTCCCTCGATCGACGGCAACCTCGAATGCATCAGGCGCGCCGTGCCTGCGCGACTGGATGGAAAGATGTGCGATGGAGCCGATGGACGGCAGTGCCTCGCCGCGGAAACCGAGCGTGTGAATGTTCGAGGAGGTCGTCGCCGTCGAGCTTCGACGTGGCGTGGCGCTCGACGCAGAGCGCGAGGTCGGCGGCGTCCATGCCCTGGCCGTCATCGGTGACGCGGATGAGGGAAAGTCCGCCATTGACCGTGACGATCTCGATCTCGCGCGCGCCGGCGTCGATGGCATTCTCGACCAGCTCCTTGACCACGCTCGCAGGCCGCTCCACCACCTCGCCGGCGGCGATGCGGTTCACGGTCTCGGGGCTCAGTTGGCGGATCGCCATGGGGCTGTCTGTTCTCGTCTTTCGGTAGCGGAAGGTTGGCGGTGCGGAAGTTGGTCAACTCACGTCCCAGGTTTTAGATTTAGCGCCTATCACTTCGGCGCGGCGAGACCCAGAAGCTCTATTCCGGTGCGGCCGGGTTGCGTGCTTGGCAGCTTCCAGGCGGTGATGCGGTCGATTTCGCTCGGCTCTCCCGAGATTTCGAAGGCCGGAGTTTCCTTGCCAGGCTCGACGCGTATGAAAACCTTGAAGTTCTGTTTCTGCCCATTCTCGAACTGGATCTCGGCGCGCGTGATGGTCAGCGGATCGTCGAGCGGGCGGAGCTTGATCGCAAGGTATCGATGCTCGCCTCGCCCCAGCCGAAACGATATGCGCTCTCCGCGCTGGTCGACGTTCTGACTATCGAGAATATGGAATGCGCGTTTCACCGGCTCTTCGGCCCGGCGCGCCTGCAGCCGTGTTGCGAGCAATTGAAGCGTGGTTTCGCCGGGCGTGAAGTCCTGGACGTTTCCACACGACAACTTCCACGATGGGGACGGTGGCGTCGACCTCGCTCAAGCGGCTCTGGCGGCCGGGGAGGATCGTTTCCGGCAGTTCGACATTTTTGTGCTCGCCGTTGGCGTAGGCAATGTCGAGGGATTGGAGCTGGATGGGTTCGCTTCCGCTGCGAACGGCGACGGCCGCGACGCCGGCGCGTGCTGGATCGAGCCGAAAAATGACGCGCTGCTCGCGATTGTTGACGCGTTGGGTTGCAATGATCTCAACCTCCGGCTGCGCTGGCGGGACGGTCTGCTGAGCATGGGAGCCGCCGGCCATAGTCAGAAGCGAGAGCAGGACGAGCGTGCATCCTCGTTTCACGGCGTCCCTCCCCTGCGGTCCCATCGCGCTCTAACGCGGCTTGTTTCGCCTGAGCGTAGGCTTGGCCGAGGCGCAAGGAAAGGCGGGCGTTTCCTTCGTCCCCGGATCAGTTCTTGGTCTCCGGATTAGTGTTGGCCCCAAATCTGGACGATTGCGGGGTTGCCTTTGAGCACGCTGTTGAAGCCCTTGATGAAATCGAACCGGGAGCGGTACTTCGCCTGGATGGCCTTGATCGGGGCCTTGCCGCCCCTGAACTCGAGGGGGCCAAAGGGACGATCGGGATCGACACGCTCGTTCATCGTGAAAACCTCGTCGGGGCCTTCGAAGTATTTGACGCGAATCTCTCGCAGCGTGATGGCGCGGTCCTTGGTCTCGACGCGGAGCCGCGAGAAGCCGCCCTCGTTCCCACCGACCAGGATGGTATCGCGGTCGAAACCCGTGAAGCCCGCGGTCTGGGCGCCGAGAAGCACCCAACCCTGGTTATACTTGCGGCCTTCTCCCGTGCCTCCGAGCCAGTCTTTCGCATATTCGCCCGTCACCTCGACGCGCGCCTGACCTTTGAGGTTGGGTTTCGACTGGTAGGTCATGGCGATTTCGCGGATGAAGCGGTCGCCCTTTAGATCGAACCATTTGGAGCGGGTGTTGGCCCTGACCACGGCGTCCACGGCGACGTCCTGGGTGTCGCCGTCCATGTAGACGACCTTGAGCGCATTGATGTGGATGTCGTTGCCGAGCACCCGCAGGCGGATGCGGTCGAACTTGCCGATGTCGCCGCCGACCTTGATGACGTCGCGATCGATGCCGAAGCCGACGTTCTGATAGCCGAACAGGACGCCGCCGCTTTCCTTCGCGACGCCCGGCTTGGTGGTGTCGGGGTTTGGGATCGTCGGAGCGAAGGATACATCTCCGCTTGCAGGGTTCGAGCGCTTGCTACTCGGCAGCTTCGGTAGCCTGGACGCCGACGACCTCGATCACGGCTTTGCCTTGGCCCGGCTCGTTGGTGATGTTGACCGCGTCGATGAAGCGGTCGCGGCCGGTGTCTCCGAGGACTTCAGAGCGTTCACCCGGAACCAGCCGCATGGCGTGGTCCTCGTTGAGGACGGCGCCGTCGTTATAGATGATCTGGATACGCTTAAGGTTGGCCGTTCCGCTTTTCGACAAGAGGCGGATGCCGCGGAATGCGCCCCGGGCCTTGCTGACATCGATGGCAATGCCGTTGCCGCTCAGGTCCATCGTTCCGGTGCCGATGACTACGGGCTTTTCTTCTGCACGCGCGATTGAAAGCGCACTGGCTCCCACCAACGCGAGGCTTGCCAGTGCGAGGCTGCGAAACATTGAATTCTCCGAAGGTTCGACTCATAGGGCGCGCGTGTGGGCCGGCGCGTGTGCTGGCTTACTGTAAAAGGAGTTCAAAAAAAAGATGAGGAGCCGTGTGCAGTGCGAGGAGTTCCATTGGTGGAGACGCGCGTCAGGTCGTGCGCACTTCGAAAGCCGGAGAGATGGTGGTTGAGAGGTGAGGAGAGAGTGCAAGCTGCATCTCAACGCGTGTGAGCATGCTTACGGAATCTTTAATTTTTCTTGAGGTTGATGCGCCGGCCGGATTCGACAACGAGTTGTGTCCAGGCGTGCCGACGCCAGTGTTCTCGGCGTCTGCGTATGATGCCATACGCAATTGCGAACGATAAATTACGTACTTATTCTTATATTATACAGTTTTCAACTTCTTATTGTTTACGAGTTGCGACAATTAAATTTTCTAGGTGCTTGCCAATTCGAAAAAAGTGGGTGAAATAAAAGTGCTGAACGTGGCGCCGTCCCACCTAATCCCCCCTAGGAGCGTCACAGTTCTTTGGCCCGCGACCCGCCCCCGGTCGCGGGCTTTCTCTTTCTAGACCTGCGGAAAGTTGAGAAAGCTGGCGTGCTTCGCCGCTTGAAGTTCGCTTCGCGCTTCTACGGAAAATGCGGCTAGCTGCGCGAACCGGTTTGCGGCTTCCACCCTGCGGCCTGAGCTTCATCCTCGCTGCAGAACCAGCGCTCGCCGCGGGCCGTGCTCACCCGGACGCTGTCGTAGGAAGATGACCAGGGAAGCACGTAGATCCGGGCGCCGGAGGCGACGCGCCCCTTGATCGGGCAGCCTTCGGGTGCCCTCCGCTTGGCTTCATCCCAACGCTTGGCGCGGTAGTCTGCGGGGCGCTCGGCATCGCCGGACCAAAGTCCGATCTTGGCAACCTTTGCTTCGCGTTCTTCGCTGCCGTATCGGGCGAAGAAACCGGATTCCGCGAACGCGTGTCCGGATTGGACGAGAGAAGCAGCCACGTCCGTCTCGCCGATGGAGCAGCGTGCGGTCGGTGTCGCTGTTTCATCCTTGCCGGTAACGTCGCAGGAGATGCTGCGTCCGCGGACGGCGCGCGAGAGCGCCTCTTTGGCTGCGCTGCCGCATTTCCATTTGCCGCTGGGGCCGTCGCACATCTGGTCGGCGTCGGGAGCTTCTATTCCGTCAAGGTGCACGATGGTGCCCGCGACTTTCAGCCGGTCTCCGGTAATCGCGGTCGCGCGTCCCTTGAGAGCGGTGTCGGCCGGTGCCTCGGTACGGGCTGCAGTCGTGTATTTGGTTTTGGGAGCCGGTGAAGGTCCCACGGTGGTCATCCACGCGCCGGCGCCCATGAGAGCAATAACGCCCAAGATTGCCAGCACGCTTGCCTGACGCGGGCTCAAGCGATCGAAACCGGGAAGCAGCACGATGCGATCGCCGAGGCGATCGAGCAGTTCGCCGGCAGACAACCCATCGCGGCGGGACCCGGCTCGCTTGGCCAGGAAGGCCACCGCGGCAATGAGGGCGGCGATAAGCGCTACGACAGCGGCGTTGAGATCGAGGCCGGCCGTCCAAACCTGCTGGATGACGGCGAAGATCAAAATGGCAGCCACAATGTTGAGGGCGAGGCGAACGTTGGGGCGGCGGACAAATCCCACAACTGGCTCGCGAAGTGGGATCAGCGCTTCACCTGCGCGGTGCGCGGTTTCGGCAATCAGTCTGCCGGTTTTCCGAAGGGCTGGTCCCGTGGCGGCCATGGCTTTCAATCCACGATCGCGCAACCATGACGCCGACGTCATTGACGCGGAAACGAAGCCTTTGCCGGCCCAGGTCGCCCCTGCGGCGCCACCATCAAGGCCAACTTTTCCGGCATGCTTGATGTTCTCGACTGCTGCCACCTGCATGTTCTTGACGCGCTGGCGGCGCTCCTTGCGGCGGACGAGAATGGTCGTGCGCACATAGTCACGCCATTCGAATCCTTCGCTCTTGCGTCGCCATTTGAACAAGGACGGATCTCCAGCCGGAATATTTTTGGGGCGAATTCGTTCACGAACTCGCGGTCCAACTCTCGCCATCAATCATGGCATCCCTTGGACCTTCGACGACCTGTCCCCATGTCGCAGCGTGGACGTCATCTTAGGGGACGATTGAACTGATCACTCCGGATTTTCCTTTTAACCCAAGGAGTTCTTGATGAACCCCATAAGACTAGGTTCAGTAGTTCGTGCAATCTTGGCCGCGGGGGTCTTGACGGCGTTTGCATCGGCACCGGCCCTTGCCAATGACGACGGGCCGCCGGCGCCGAGGATCGACTGCACGAAAGACAGCAACAAGAACAAGCCGGCTTGCAAGCCGCACAATAGTGCGCTCTCCGACGACGAAATCTTCAATGCGGCGTATTGGTTGGCCCACGACGGCCAGTACGGCCAAGCACTGGCGCTGCTGACGAAGGTCAAGAACCAGGACGATCCGCGCGTACTCTCCGCCACGGGTTTTGCGACCCGCAAGCTCGGCAACGTCGATGGCGCGTTCCCCTTCTATGCTCGCGCGCTCGAGATCAAGCCTGACTACGTACAGGCGCGCGAATATCTGGGCGAGGCCTACCTGACGAAGGGCGATCTCGCGCATGCGACGGAGCAGCTCGGCGAAATCGAGCGCAGGTGCGGGCAATCGTGCGTCGCCTACACGGAGCTTGCCCGCCATATTGAGGAGTTCAAGGCCGCCCAAACGCAGCGCGGCTGACGCAGAGCGCCGTCCTCATGGACATTAGTCGGTGGCGCGATTAGACAGAATACGGCGCGGCCGGTTTCAACCTGGCCGGCGCAACCGCCGATTGAATGAGGATACGCATGGCACTTCGGTTTCTTCCGCTCTTCGGCGCTGCTTGCCGCCGCAGCGCTGGCGCTTTCTGTTCCTGCTCTCGCCGAAAACGGCCGTGTGTCAAAGGACGTGGGGCCCAGCAGCGCAGCTTGCGATTCCCTGGGAAGGGCACGCCCGGTTGGACCTCGTGCGTCGGCGCCGCCAAGGCCGGCATGCCCGATACGGAGCTTTTTTATGCCGGCTACTGGCTCGCCAAGAGCGGCCAGTATCGCGAGGCGCTCGATTATCTCGTCAAGGCAGAGCACAAGGATGAGCGCATCCTGACATACATGGGCTTTGCGACGCGCAAGCTCGGCGATGTCGAGCTGCGCTGCCGCTCTACAGCAAGGCGCTCAACCTCAATCCCGAACTACGTCGTGGCGCGCGCCTATATGGGCGAGGCGTTCCTGACCAAGGGCGAGCCGGACAAGGCGAAGGCCGAGCTCCGCGAGATCGAGCAGCGCTGCGGCGTCGACCTGCCCCGCGTATGTCGATCTCAAGGGCCACATCGCCGACTACGATGCGGCTCCAGCACGGCTGAGGCTCTGCAAAACTCTTAGAAAGTCTGCGAAACCGCGGTCTTTTTGGGCCGCGGTTTTGAGTTTAGTGGCCGCGTGCAGCATCGGGTTCGCCCAGATGCGCACGACGCCGTCGTCTCCCGCCGAAGCCAATGCGCTCCCGTCCGGCGAGAATGCTCACGGCATTCACCGCGCCGCTGTGCCCGTGATCGTGCGCAATGTGCGGCCGCGGCCGATATCCCAGATGCGCAGCTGGCCGTCGGCGCCGACCGAGGCGATGGTGTTGCCGTCGGGCGAGAAGGTGAGTCCGCCGACGCGTCCGCGGTGGCCATAGAGGCGGCGCAGGAGGCGGCTCGAGCGACGTCGACCACAGCCGGATGATGCCGTCGAGGCTGGCGGAGGCCAACATGTTGCCGTCGGGTGCGAACGCCAGGGCGGTCACGAAATCCTTGTGGCCGCGGTAGGTGCGGATGCGGTCGAGCGTGTCGAGGTTCCAGAGCTTGACCGTCTTGTCGGCGCCGCCGGAGGCGAGCAGCGGGCCGTGCGGGCTCGACGGCGTAGGCAACGGCCTGCGCGGCGTTCTTGTGGGCGTCGAGCACCTGAACGGGCGCGCTGGGAGTCGACAGTGTCCCACAAGGCCACTTTCCAATCGTGGCTCGAGGCGGCGAAGCGGTCGGCGCGGCCGGTGAAGGTGATCGACCAGACCTCGGCCTCGTTGCGCTTGAAGGTGGCGATCTTCTCGGCGTTCTCCCAATCCCACAGCACGATCTGGCCGCCGGCTGTGGCCGGTCAGGCGCGCGAGCCGGACAGGGCAAGCGAGGTCGCGGGCGCCGTTGTCGAGCTCGATTGTGCGCGTCAGGCGTTCCTGCCGAGGCGTCCCAGATCTTGAGGCGCGCGTCCGCGCCGGTCGTCGCGATGCTGTTGGCGCCGTCGCTCGAATAGCCGAGCGGCTGTCACGGCGCCGATATGGCCACGTCAGCTCGGCGACGGGCGTGATGACGCCGGTTGCGGCTGCTGCTCGGCGTTCGCGCTCTTGATCAGCGGACGTGTCCATGCCGCTGCCGCGGCTTTCGAAGCGCGGAAACTTGTCCTGCATCGCCACGGCGCCGCTCGCCACTCCGACGCCGACCAGAAGCTTGAACAGGATCGGCCGCCAGCTCGATGCCGCCGCCCAGGCGTACGGGGCGCGGACGCGCGGGTTTGGCTTTCTTGGCCTCGACTTTCTTCGTCTCGCTTCTTGGTTTCCTTTCGAGGCTTCGCTTCCTTCGGCGGGGCGCGGCCTTCTTCCGCAGGATCTGCGGCAGCTTGATCTTGCTCCGGAGGCGCTTCGAGCTTCACCGTCTCGGCGGCCGAGCCGCGGACGCTGGCTTCGACCACGATCGGTGCCGGCTTCGCGGCCGCTGCGGTTGCAGCAGGCTTGGCCTTGGCTGCCGGCTTCTTTTCAGGCCGTCGAGGAAATCGAGCATGCCGCCTTGCGGGCCCGGGGCATCGGGCGGCGGAGGAACGGGTGCGTCGCTGCTGCGGCCGGCTTGGCGGCGGCTTCGACTTCCGGTGCCTCCTCGGCACGGGCCCGCTTCTTCGGCTGCGTGCGCGAAACCAGCTTGCTTCTCGGGCTCGGGAGCCAGCAAGTTCGCCTCGCCACGCCGCGACCGACTGCGGACGCTGCTCGACCGTGAGAGCGAGCGCGTGATCGATGGCCTTGAGGAAGCTCTGGCCGGTAGGCGGAAAGTGCGCCTTCGCGTGCAGAGACAAGCTCGTCCTTGACCATGCGCGACGGGCTGTCGGTCGGGCGCTTGCCGGTGACTGGCATGATAGAGCGTGGCGCCGAGCGCGTAGATGTCCGTCCAGGGGCCCTGCTGGCGGCTGGTCTCGGCATACTGCTCGTAGGGCGAGTAGCCCGGCTTGACGAGCGCCGAGATGGTTTTCGAATGGGCTGCGATCTCGCCGCGCGCCGAGCCGAAGTCGATCAGCACCGGCGCACCGTCCTTGCGGATGATGATGTTGTCCGGGGCGATGTCGCGGTGCAGAAAGTCCTGCTTTGTGGATCAGCTCCAGCGCGTCGAGCAGCGGAGCGATGATGGTGTCGAGCTCTTTCTGGCGCGGGGCGCGGCCGAGGCCCTTCAGCCAGGACTTGAGGCTCTGTCCTTCCTCGAAATGGAGGACCATGTAGCCGGTATTATTGGCGCGGAAGTAACGGTACACGCGCACGATATTGGTGTGATTGAACTTGGCAAGTGTCTGGGCTTCCTCGATGAAGCGGTCGAGCCCCCAGCGGTAGTCGTTCTGGCAGTCCTGCGACCTTGGCGCGGCCTCGATGCCGCCGGCGCGAGCTGCGAAATCAGACGGGAAGTACTCCTTGATCGTCACATGGCGGTCGAGCGCCATCTCGTCGGCGAGATAGGTTATGCCGAAGCCGCCCGCGCCGAGCACGCGCTCGATGCGGTAGTCCCCGACTAGCTCTGTCCCGCTCTGTAGCGCAATCAGGTTGGTCATCACGTCTCTGCGTTCACGTGGCCGGGCATTCCGCGTTGCCCGCTTTCCAGCCTTCCGAACATTGAAGTTGCCGGCCGCCCCGAACATTGAACACGCACACGCGGGTCGTGCAACTCCACGCTGTTCGAACATGTCTGCAATTGAGCAAATCACCTCCGTAAGGCCTTATGGAGCAGGAATGTGGCGACGGCGCGGGCGGCTGCCGCAAAGTTTTGGCAATTGCCATCCACGTCGCGTACACGCCGTGTTGCGGCCTTGTTGCTGCCGCAGATCGCGTCGATCAATCGAGGGGTGCGAGCGGGAGTGCAATTCGTGCGGGACCATGCGGCCACTGCGGCCGGGCCGGGGATGATGCCGGTACAAACCATTTCCATGCTAGGTGCGATCGCTGCAGCGGCGATCATGCTTCTTCATCCGCTCGCCGGTGAGGCGAGGGCGTGTGCGGACCGCCACGGCGCTTCGCCCCAGCACGCCGGAACTTGCGCCGAAGAGCCAGCTACAACTTTAGGCGCGCCTGCTGCCCGAGATCATCCACTCATTATAAGAGCCGACGTGACCGGCGCCCTGGCGCAGGCGGTGGGCGGCACCTTCGACGGCATCGGGCAATGGGTGAGAGCGAGCTACGAGCGCGCGCCGGCCCTGGTGTTCGGCCTCGCGGCGCTCCTGATCGTGCCGCCATTGGCGCTCATCGGCTTCGTGTTCCGTTCGCGGGAGCGGCCGCAGGATGCCGACGTGACGTATCTCAAGACCCGCATGCACCGGGAACCGCTGGATGCGGGCGAACCCGGTAACTCGTTGACCGCCCGGGTGAAAGCGCCGGCCTGGCCGTCGGAGGCCTGGATCGTGGTCGACGGCGAGGGCGCCGATGGTGTGCGGCACGGCATCGGCCGGGCGATGGTCCGCATAGGTCGCGAGAGCGACAACGATATTCATCTGACCGACAAGACGGTTCACCGGTATCACGCCGCCATCCACCGGACGGAGGATGCGGAGTTCGTCATCACCGACCTTTCGAGTGCCGGCGGCAATGGCGTCACCGTCAACGGCCGCGCCGTGGGCGAAGCTCGCCTTTCGGATGGCGACAGTATCGAGCTTGGGCATGCGAAGTTGAAGTTCATTGCGAGGCCCGCGTGAGCGGCTTCGCCTGAAATGCTACACGGCCGCGCCGAAGCGCGGATCAACGGGGGCGGGCTCAAAGCCGTGCGGGCGAGCCTCCAGGAAAGATACAAACGAGGAGGAATAACATGACAGCGAGCGCTGGGCCCCAAGGGCAACGGTCAGGTCGGTTTCTCGGATCTCTGAAGGATGCCCTGGTAGCGGCAAGCCGCGAGGACACGGCCCGCCAGGAGGCACACGTCGTCGCTAAGGCGGCAGATGTCCAGGCCGCGAAGCCGGACCCCGAGGCGACGCAGATCGTGCGCAAGGAGCTGCCGAGCCCCAGTGCGGCCGAGGCCGCACGCGAGGCAAAGGCCGCACATGCAGCGGCAGAGAGCCGCCACGTGGAGTCCAATTCACCTCCGACGACCCGCGTCGTGCGCCAGGCTGCGAAGCAAGCGGAAGGCTCGCCGCGGACGACGCTCGTTCGGGGCAAGATGAACGTTCAGCGCGGGTCCTTCGAGCAGGATCCGGTCGTCGGCTGGCTGGTGGTGGTCGGCGGTCCCGGCATCGGCCAGTACCGCCCGATCTACGAAGGCAACAACACGATGGGGCGCTCGTCCCAGAACCGCATCCCGGTCGATTTCGGCGACGACGCCATCTCATCGGAAGAACAGGCCTATATTCGCTACAATTCAGCCGAGCGTTCGTTCCTTTTCGTGCCGAACCTTGCTAAGACCAATGTCGTTTCGATCAATGAGAAAAGACCGACCGGCGCCGTCGAGCTCACGCAGATGGACGTCATAACGATGGGCCGCACGCAGCTGGTGTTCGTGCCGTTCTGCGGGCCGGAGTTCGATTGGTCGGCCTTGGCTGAACAGACGAAGGACTGATCACCTCCGCATGATGTTAGCGTTCGAGCATGCGAGCCGCGCCACCAAGGGCGCGCGCAGCTATCAGGAAGACACCGCGCTGTTCTGGTCGGGCGAAGCGGACACGCCTCCCGCCGACGTGACGTACGCAAACGGCGGTCCCGATGTCGTGGCCGTTCTGGCCGACGGCATGGGAGGCCATGCGGGCGGAGCGCTTGCGAGCCGCATGGCGTGCGAGAGCTTCATCAAAGCGTTCTCAGGGCATGCCGGGTCGAACCGGGAGCGTCTCGTCGAGGCGCTCGACGCGGCCAACCAGTCCATCGCGGCTACCGTCGAGGCCAATCCGATGCTCTCGGGCATGGGGTCCACGCTCGTCGGCGTGACGTTCGGCCCAAACGGGGTCGAGTGGGTCAGTGTCGGTGATAGTCCGCTCATGCTCTATCGCCGCGGCGAGATCGCGCTGCTCAACGAGGACCATTCGCTGGCACCCGAACTCGACCGGCTCGCGGCCGCAGGCCGGATGTCCGAAGAGGATGCGCGCCGCGATCCGCGCCGGCATATGCTGCGCTCGGCTGTGACAGGCGACGAGATCGATCTCGTGGACGTGTCGATGCGGCCGCTACAAGTCGAGCCGGGTGATTACATCATCCTCGCCAGCGACGGTCTGCAGACGCTCGATGCGGCGGAGATCGAGCGCATCGTGACCGCCTATGCCAGCGATGGTGCGCCGGCGGTGGCGAACGCGCTCATTCGCGCGGTGGAGGCCATCAAGGACCCGCATCAGGATAATGCGACGGTGGTCGCCGTGCGTCCGCTGGTGGTGGCCGGCTGACGCGGCCACGCCCTTCTGATCCATACAGCCGTTGACGGGGCAACCGTCCAGCTTCCGCGAGCGCCAGCCCAGGGCAAGGCAGCCGGCGCATGATTGCGCCTTAAATCATGGGCCTAAGCCACGGTTTGCGTGCCGGGGCAGTCGTCAGGCGTGCTCATGGTACGGCTCAATGCCTACGGATAGAAGAGGCTCACCGTGGTGTTTCCGACGCGAGTCAGACGCCGCGCCCTGCAGCATGCGTTCGAGGAAGCGCTCGACGCGGCGGCCGAGGACGGCGTGCAACTCGAACTCGACGGTCTCGACGGCGGTCCGGCCGGCGATGAGGCCGCGCACAGGTTTCATAGTGCGCTCGACGGACTGAGCAGCCTTACGGACGCTCGCGGTGCCATGCCGACCGGATCGCTCGCGAACGCCTACGATGTGGAGGCCGATCCGCAGGAGGCCTCGCGCATGGCGCATCCGCGCTATGCGGCAGAGCACGCCATTGCGGCCGTGAGGGCAGGGCTGTCGGAGCGCGGTCTCAACCAGTTGCGGCGGAGATTTGCGGCGATGAATCACCCCGACCGCGTGCCGCCGGAACTGCGCGAAGAGGCGGAGCGAGCCATGGCGTCAGTCAATGCCGAGATCGATGCGGCGCTGAAGCGGATGGCTTCGGGCAGCGCCTGAGGCCTGCGATGACGATGCTGTAATAATAATAGAGAGAGCACGAGGCGCGGCCGCTATTTCAGGGCGCCAAAGCCGGCGCCGAAGCCATCGCGGTCCTCCCAGCGAAAACCCGCGATGAAGTCCTCGCATCTTCCCATGTTCCCGCTCGGGTAGGTGCGCAGGTGCTCGACCCTGAAGTCCCTCATCCAGACAGTGACGAAAGGTTTGTCGCGGTCGAACCAGCGGCCAGGACAGTATTGCCAAGCCTGCTGCGTATAGCGCACCTGGATGTAGTCGGGCGGTCCCATCACGGACTGGAGGTCGTTCTGCGTCATGCCCGGCGCGACCGCAAATACGCCCCCAAAGCCATCGCGCGCGATCGCATAGGTTGCGAACGCGGTGATGAGCGATGCCGCCGCCAACGAGACGGAGAGGCGGCGCGCGCGTAGTCCCTTCATGGAGCAAGTCTCCCGGCGTCACTGCTCAGGCTTGTCGCCGAGTGTTTATGCCGGGCTCCGCCTTGCGCCAGGCTTGAGGTCTGCGCGCTGAGTGAAGCCATGTCATGCGTCTGACACAGCGCGTGCGCCGCACTTCGGCTCGCGGGTCGCATGGGCAAGGCGAGACTCGTTAAGAAAAGGTGAATACTTTGCGCAACACCCGAAGCGGCTTGGCGGGCAATGCGCGAGAAATCCTCAACAAATCGTTGCGCTGAGAGTCCGGCTCACGCATCCCAGTTATGTGGGGTTGCGTTTGTGATTCGAGGGGGATTGCCGGTGGGCGGGGGAACATCAAATGATCGTCGTCGTGGACGAGCGACCGACTGTATCGGAGGGGTATACAGCCTGGTTTAGCCGTGAGGGAATTTCGGCGTGCGGGCTCGCGCCTGGGGAGTTTGAGAGCTGGGTCAGCGCTATCTCCGAGCCCGACATGCAGTCCGTCGAAGCGTTTCTTCTGGGTGAGTGCGGCAACCGGGGTGCGCTTGCCAAGCTGATCCGGCGGCGTTCGAGCGGCGTCGCCGTCATTGCCATGAACGAGACCCGCTCGCTCGAGGAGACGCTCGATCTCTTCGCGGCCGGTGTCGACGACGTGGTGCGCAAGCCTATTCATGTTCGCGAGATCATCGCTCGCGTGAAGGCTATCCGCCGCCGTGCAAGCGGCGCGCCCGACTATAGCGATGTCGGCGAGATGCGCGTCTATCTTCGACGGGCGCGATCCCGAGATCAGGGGCGAGGTGCTGCAGCTTCCGCGACGCGAGCGCCGCATCCTCGAATACCTAGTCAGCAACCGCGGTTGTCGAATCAACAAAACGCAGATCTTCAATTCCGTCTATGGCCTCTTCAGCGAGGACATCGACGAGAACGTCGTCGAGAGCCACATCAGCAAGCTGCGCAAGCGGCTGCGTCACCGGCTCGGATACGACCCGATCGATTCCAAGCGTTACCTCGGCTACCGGCTCGTGCTCGACGGCGCGGGCGAGAAGCGGCGCGAACTGCGGGAACAATCCAGCTTCGCGCAAGATGCGGATGTTCTACTGGAGAGGGCAGAGCTTTTCGAGAGGGAACCAGTTTCATGAGCATTTTCGGCATGATGCGGACTGCGACGTCCGGCATGGGCGCGCAGTCCAACAAGCTGGGGACAGTTTCGGACAACATCGCGAACGCAAGCACGCACGGTTACAAGCGTGCGTTCACGGAGTTTTCGACTGTCGTGCTCGAGTCGGGCACCGGTTCCTATGTTCCCGGCAGCGTCGAGACGGATGTTCGCTATGGGATTACGCAGCAGGGCGGGTTCGATTACACCACCTCGAAAACCGACATCGCGGTCAGCGGCAACGGTTTCTTTCTCGTCGGCGACGGCAGCGGCGCGACGTACCTCACGCGCGCGGGCTCGTTCGTCAAGATGGATGACGGCAGCCTTCTCAATGCGGCCGGCTATCAGCTTCTGGGTTATCCCATCACGAACGGCAATACGACCCTTGCCGCCAACGGCACCGGCGGGCTCGAGCCGGTCAGCATCGCCAATCTGACGTATCCGCCGAAGGCCTCCACGGAAGGGGTGCTCACGGCGAACTTGCCGGTGGGCTCGGACCCGATCGATAACACGACCCCCGTCAATACGCTCCCTTCGGGGAACGTTGATCCTGTCGATCCGCTGGTTCCGATGGCCTACACGAAGAAGAGCTCTCTCACGGTCGTCAACAGCGTGGGCACGCTGATCAATTTCGACGTATATTTCTCTAAGACCCAGAACGCCAACGAGTGGGAAATGACTATTTTCCCGGCTAGCGGGGCAGATGCCACCTCGGGCTCGTTCCCATACAAGGATTTCGACAGGCACGGTGCTCGACGGCGTTTCGAGGACGACGACGATCACGTTCGATCCCGCTACGAACAAGATTCTGACGCCCGATCCGGCGACCACTTCGTTTGCGATGAACGAGGACGGGACCGGCGTCGTGTCACTCGATATCAGCGCGTTGACGTCGTACGACAGCGAGTATTCCGTCAACGCCGTCGTGGACGGTAATCCGCCAAGCTCTGTCGATCACATCGAGTTCGGCTCGGACGGGACGCTCTACAGCGTTTTCGAGAACAACGAGCGTGTCGCGACCTATCGCATTCCTCTCGGCACGACGGTTGCGCCGGACAATCTGACGCCGGTGGCCGGCAACGCCTACACCATCAGCGCGGACTCAGGTCAGCTCGAGCTCGGATTCCCAGGGGAAGGGCAGTTCGGCACGGTGAAGACGTCGTCGCTGGAGAAGTCCACCGTCGATACGGCGAGCGAGCTCACCGACATGATCGAGGCGCAGTACAGCTACACCGCGAACTCGAAGGTGTTCCAGACCGCCGGCGAACTCATGGAAGTGCTCGTCAATCTCAAGAGGTAGTCCGTAGTCTCCTCGGTGTGAGGAGAGGGGCAAGAGGCAGGCAATGAGCCTAACGTCAAGCTTGAGCTCGGCCAGGTCGTCCCTCTTCACAGCGGGGGATCAGACCTCCGTCGTTTCTCGCAACATCGCCAATGCCGGCGTGCCGCTTTATTCGCGGAAGTCGGTCGAGATCGTCACCGTTCCGGGGTCGGGCGTTCGCACGTCCCAGGTCGTTCGTGCGGAGGAGCCTGCGCTTTTCCGCACGATGCTCGGAGCCAACTCCGACGCGAGCGCCCAGCAGGTGATCGTCGACGCTCTCGACATCCTGAATACGACCATCAACGATGTGGAGCAGGATGCTTCGCCCGCGGGACTGCTTGCAAAGTTTTCCGACGCGCTACAGGGCTTTGCTGCGCAGCCGCAAAGCCAGCTTGCGGCTGAAGGGGCCGTCAGAGCAGCCCGCAGTCTTTCGAACGGGCTCAACGATGCCTCGAGTGTAGTGCAGAAGGCGCGGCAGGATGCCGACTCGGCCATGGCGTCGTCGGTCGATCGCATCAACACGCTGCTGGCTCGGTTCGATACCGTCAACAAAGAGATCGTCACCGGGACGCAGTCGGGGACGGACGTTACCGACCATCTCGATACACGCGATCAGATCCTCAACGAACTCTCCGCCGAGCTCGGCATTCGAACTTCCGATCGCGGCGATGGCGATATGGCCGTCTATACGGATAGCGGCGTCGTGCTCTACGATCGCGGTCCGCGCAAGGTCGAGTTCACGGCTACGGTCACCCCGGCGCCTGGGCAGCCCGGCAATGCGGTGATTATCGACGGTGTTCCGGTGACGGGCTCCGGCGCGATGATGCCGCTTCAATCGGGGCGGCTGGTCGGTTTTGCGGCGGTTCGCGACGATATTACGGTCACGTATCAGCGCCAGCTCGATCAGATGGGCCGCGCGCTCATCGAGACCTTCGCGGAAAGCGACCAGAGCGGCGGCGGCCAACCCGACGTGCCGGGTCTCTTCACCTACACCGGAGGCATGCCGTCGGGTAACATCGATGGCCTCGCGATGTCGCTCTCGGTCAACAAGAACGTGGATCCGGATGCCGGCGGTCTTGCCATCCGGCTCCGTGATGGCGGCATCTCAGATCCGAGCAACGCCGATTACATCTACAACACGACTGGCGCGGCCAGCTATACCGACCGGCTCGACGAGCTTGCGACCAAGTTCGGGAGTACGCAGAGCTTCGATACCAGCGCGGGGCTCGAGCCGGGCGCAACGCTGCTGGATTATTCGTCGTCATCCGTGGCGTGGCTGCAGGAGCGACGCAAGATTGCGGGCGACGCCCATGATTATCTCAGTACACTCTACCAACGCGCGACCGAGTCGCATTCTAAGTTGACGGGCGTCAATCTCGACGAAGAGATGTCGACGATGCTCGAGCTCGAGAGGTCGTATCAGAGCTCGTCGAAGATCATCAACGTCGTCGACCAAATGTACAGTGCGCTCTTTGCTGCGATCGGATAGCGCATCATGAAAACAACATTCGTTTCGACATCAGCCATCAATAACGCGACGCGCGAGGCGCGTACCGATCTTCAGGTCAAGCTCGCCCAGGGACAGAAGGAGGCGACCACGGGGCGCCTCGCTGACGTGGGTTTGAGCCTCGGGTATCTCACCGAGCGAACCGTTTCGATGCGTCAGGATCTCGACCGCCTGACGACCTTCAAGGATACCAATACCATTGCCAGCAGCCGTCTCGAGCTGTCGCAGTCGACGCTCGAAGGCATCGGTGAATCCGCACAGGAATTTTTGAGCACGCTCATGGCCGCACGCGCGGCCCCTTCGAGCGCCGGCGTCGCGATCAATGATGCGAAGGCAAAGCTCACCTCTTTTATCGGGTCCATGAACAGCGCGGTGAACGGCGCGCAGCTGTTTTCCGGCATCAACACGGACGTCAAGCCGATCAACGACTATTTCTCGGACCCGCCGTCGGCAGGTCGCGACGCGATCAATTCCGCGTTCGAGACCACATTCTCGATGCCGATCGATGGGAGCGTTGATCCCTCGACCATCTCGGCTACCGACATGCAGGCGTTCCTCGATGGTACGTACTCGGACCTGTTCTCGGAGACCAACTGGAAGTCGACCTGGTCGCAGGCCTCCGACCAGAACATAACCACGCGCATTTCCACCAATGAACGCATCGAGACTTCGGCCAACGCCAATGCCGATCCATTCCGGGAGCTGGCCAGCATCTACGCGATGATCTCGGATTTCCCTATCGATAAGCTCGACGATGAGACCTACCAGGTCGTGGTCGACAAGGCGATCGCGGTCGTGGGCCAGGCGATCGGCGATCTGACGGGGCTTAGAGCACAACTCGGCACGTCGCAGGAACGAATTGCGGCCTCTAACGAGCGCATGGATCTACAGAAGACGATCCTGAACGAGCATGTGAGTTTTCTCGAAGGCGTCGACCCGTACGAGGCGTCCGCGAATGTGAATGCGCTACTGACGCAGATCCAGACTGCATACGCACTGACGGCCAGGCTGCAGAACCTCAGCCTAGTGAACTACATCTAATTCAACGGGACATCCCGCGCTCAGGGAAGCTTTATGTACAAGTTCTACTACGACGAGGTTCTGGATGAATTGCCCAAGGAGGCTCGTGAGCACGAGCGGACTGCGCTTGAGCGTTCCGTCGAGCTATTGACGATTGCGGCATCGAAAGGGCCGCAGTCGCGAGAGACTATCGAAGCTTTGTATTTTGTGCGCCGGTTGTGGGGGATCTTCATCGAAGATCTCGCGAAGCCCGGAAACGGGCTGCCTCCCAAGCTCAGGGCCGATCTCGTTTCGGTCGGGCTCTGGGTCATGCGGGAGGCCGAGGAAATCAGGCAGGGCCGTTCCACCAATTTCAACGGTCTCATCGACGTATCGCGAACAATTGCTGAGGGGCTCCGATGAGCAAGACCACCACGATACCGCTGCGCGCGGGGGAAAAGATTTTTGTCAATGGTGCGGTCATGCGAGCGGACCGGAAGATGACGCTCGAACTCTTGAACGACGTGCCATATCTGCTCGAGCATCAGATCATCCAGGTGGATCAGACGTCGACTACGCTGAGACAGCTCTACTACGTGCTGCAGACGATGATCATGGATCCGTCCTGCATTCCTGCGGCGCGCGATGTTTTCGAATGTTCGAGCAAGTGGCTGGTCGATGCCGTCACCAACGAGGAGCTTCTCGCAGGAGTGCGGCTAGCTCGCGAGCTGGTCGCTCAGGGACGGTCGTTCGATGCGCTCAGGACCGTCCGCGATCTCTTCGCGGTCGAGGACAGCATCCTCGGCGTCGCTCAACAGAATGGCGTTAGATATCTGGAGGCTGTATAATGGCAGTATCTGCGACGAGTGGGGTGACAAACAACGCGAGCACTACGCAGCAGACGTCGACCCCAGCTCCAACTTCGACGCTCGACTACAACTCGTTCCTGAAGCTTCTGACCGCGCAGATGAAGTATCAGGACCCAACGAAGCCTACCGATGCGACGCAGTTCGTGTCGCAGCTTGCGTCGTTCTCGTCGGTTGAGCAGGGTATCAAGCAGAATACCAAGCTCGATTCTCTCATCACGTCTCTGGCACTCAACCAGGCGGATGGCCTCCTTGGTAAGGTGGTGACGTCTGAGGATGGAACGACAACCGGCGTTGTCGCTTCGGTGCGCATCGCATCGACTGGTGCAGTTGCCATCCTCACAAATGGTAACGAAGTGCCGATGACGGCTGGCGTAAAGATCACGAATCCGCCAGCGTCGACGACTTAGGGAAACGACGGCGGCCAAGCCTCATGAATCCAGCGGACGCACTCGACATTTCACAAGCGGCCATCTGGACCGTCATCGTGGCGTCAAGCCCAGCCGTGATTGCGGCCATGGTGGTCGGTATCTTCATCGCGTTGCTGCAGGCGCTGACGCAGGTGCAGGAGGTGACGCTGACCTTCGTGCCGAAGATCCTCGCCATCCTTATCGTCATGTCGTTTGCGGCCCCGTTCGTGGGGGCCGTGATCTTCACGTTCGCTGAGCAGACCTACGCCCGAATCCCAAACGGATTCTAGGGGTTAATTGCCGAGGGGACTGCCCCCTCGAGGGCGTCCCGCAACGCCGGCTCGCCACCTCCACACAAGCTTGATCCGTCAATCTTCGGGTCCGTGTTTCTGGATCGAGGACGCCTATGGCTACGGTCGCTGCCATTCCGGGCAAGGAAGAACGCAGAAGCGTCGCGGACATCGGTTTCGCGGCCGGCATCATCGTCATTCTGACGGTTCTGTTCCTGCCGCTGCCGGCGATCATGATCGACATCGGGTTGGCGTTCTCGATCGCGTTCTCGGTGCTGATCCTGATGGTTTCGCTGTGGATCCATAGGCCGCTCGAGTTCTCCGCTTTTCCGACGGTGCTGCTGATCGTGACGCTGCTGCGGCTGTCACTCAACGTAGCAACGACGCGCCTGATCCTCTCTAACGGAGCGGAGGGGCACAATGCGGCCGGGCATGTCATCGCAGGATTTGCCAACTTCGTGATGGGCGGTGACTTCGTCATCGGTACCGTGGTGTTCGTCATCCTCATCACGGTCAACTTCCTCGTCATCACCAAGGGTGCGACGCGTATCGCCGAGGTCGGCGCCCGCTTCACCCTCGACGCCATTCCCGGCAAGCAGATGGCCATCGATGCCGATCTCTCAGCCGGCAACATCGACGAGAAGGAGGCGATGCGGCGCCGGCGCGAGCTCGAAGAGGAAAGCGCCTTCTTCGGTTCGATGGACGGTGCCTCGAAGTTCGTGCGTGGCGACGCGATCGCCGGCATCATCATCACGGCCGTCAACGTTTTCGGCGGCATCATCATCGGCGTCACCCGCCACGACATGGATCTCGGCCATGCGGCGGACGTGTTCGTCCGACTGTCGGTCGGCGATGGTCTCGTTACGCAGATTCCGGCACTGATCATCTCGCTGGCCGCAGGCCTCCTCGTTTCCAAGGGTGGAACCCGCGGCTCGGCCGAGATGGCGATCATGTCCCAGCTCGGGAAATATCCCCGTGCTCTTTCCGTGGCTGGTACGGTGATGTTCGGTCTGGCGGTTGCTCCTGGCCTTCCGTTCCTACCGTTTGCGGCGCTCGCCGGCGGTTTGTTCTTCATCTCCACGTCGATCCCGAAGCGGATCGCTGAGCTCAAGGCCGCGGAAGCAGCAGTCGCCGCAGCAGCGGAACGCAAGACGGACGAGGAATCGCGTCAGTCGGTCAAAGAGCAGCTCAAGACGGCGGAGGTCGAGATCTGCCTCGGCAAGCAGTTGTCCACATCTCTTTTGGCCTCGCATGGCGAGCTGGCGCACCGCGTGGCGCGCATGCGGCGGGCCTTTGCGAAGCAATACGGGTTCGTTGTTCCCGAAATCAAGATCACCGACGACATCACTATCCCGACGAAGGCCTACCAGATCAAGATTCACGGGACGATCGTGGCCTCGGAAGAGCTGCGAATTGGCGATATGCTCGTTATCACTGGTGAAGGCCCGGTGCCGGACGTGCCGTTCGACGAGGGCCGGGAGCCGGCGTTCGGCATGAAGGCGGTTTGGATCGCGGAGATGTTCGCAAACAACGTCAAACGCGAGGGCTTCAATCCGATCGACCCCATGTCGGTCATGCTCACGCATCTGCGCGAGGTTATCCGCGGAAACCTGTCGCAGCTGCTGTCCTACAAGGACATGCGCCTCCTGGTCGACAGGCTCGAACCGGAATACCGCAGGCTCGTGGACGAGATCATTCCGTCGCAGCTCTCGTATTCGGGTTTCCAGGCGGTGCTCAAGCTGCTGCTGGCAGAGCGCGTCTCCATCCGCAATCTGCATCTCATCCTCGAAAGCATTGCCGAGGTGGCGCCGCACGTGCGCCGCGCCGAGCAACTTTCGGAGCACGTGCGCATGCGCATGGCGCAGCAAATCTGTGGCGATCTTTCGGAGAACGGCACGCTCAAGGTGCTGCGCCTCGGCAACCGCTGGGATGTGGCGTTCCATCAGAGCCTCAAGCGCGACCAAAAAGGCGACGTGGTGGAGTTCGACATCGATCCCCGGCTCATCGAGCAGTTCGGGACCGAGGCCTCGAAGGTCATCCGCAGTCACATGGAGCAGGGTCACCAGTTTGCGCTGGTCTCGGCGCCGGATGCGCGGCCCTACGTGCGCATGGTCACAGAGCGCCTGTTTCCGATGTTGCCCGTGCTGTCGCATCTCGAGATCGCGCGCGGCGTGCAGGTCAAATCTCTGGGTAACATCTCTTGATACCGATCAGCGCAGGAACGGTTTTTCTGACCTTCCTCCTGTTCTGCCGTATCGGCGGCTGCATCATGCTGATGCCCGGGTTCGGAAGCCCTCGCGTGCCGGTCAACGTGCGCGTGTTTCTCGCCGTGTCGGTTACGCTGGCGCTGGCACCGGTGCTCGTCCCCGTTCTCGAGGCGGATCTCTCGAAGGTGTCCACGGTCGTGATGGCGCAGCTCGTCGTGTCGGAAACGCTGGTCGGCGGCATCATCGGCATCATGGGGCGCATCTTCATGATCGCTCTGCAATTCGCGGGCACGGCAACCGCTTCGCTCATCGGCTTCAGCGGCATGGCGGATGCGCCCGTGGAAGATAGCGAGCCGGCGCCGTCGATCGCCACGCTCTTCACTCTCACCGCGACCGTTCTCGTGTTCATTACCGGATTGCACATTGAGATCTTTCGCGCGCTCGTCGCGTCGTACTCCGTGGTTCACGTCACGGATGTGTTCGATACCCGCTTCGCGTTGTCGAAGGTGACGGACGCGGCCTCGGATTCCTTCCTGCTGGTTGCGCAGCTGGCGAGCCCCTTCCTCGTCTACTCGCTGGTGGTCAATTTCCTGTTCGGCGTCATGAACAAGCTGTCGCCGCTCATCCCGGTCTACTTCATCTCGGCTCCGTTCGTGCTCGCCGGCGGTCTGATCCTTCTGTTTTTCACTTTCGGCGAGGCGCTGAAACTGTTTCTGTCCGGCTTCCAGAACTTCCTCGTCAACGGGTGATCGGCAATGCGGGGCAGGTCGCAAAACGCCAAGCGCATGCTCGAGGTTCAGAAACATCTGCACAGCATCGAGGAGCTGAAATATCTGCGGCTCAAGCAGCAGATCGACAAATGCGAGACCGAGCAGCGGGAGCTCACCGAGGCGTTGTCGAGCGAGGATGCACTGCACGGCCTGTTTCTGGATATGAGCGTGCGTCGCATCCAGGCACTCAAGCAGGAAGAAATCCGGCTGATGCCTCTCTTGCAAAAGCAGGCGCGTGTGCTGGTCGATCATGGCGGGCGGATCAAAAACACAGAACGCCTGGTCAAGGAACTCGAATACGAGGAACGCCGGGACGAAGAGCGCTCTGATCTCGAGGAAATCCTGGAGGTGATGCTGGCAAAGAGCAGCGCAAGCCTCAAGCAAGACCGGTGAGTCATTCTGGCCCCATGGCGCGCGATTGAAGCGCCCGCATCAATGGGGTCATCCCTTGTCCGCCAGTCAACCCATCGGCTCGGTAACGTCTCATGCGACGACAACGGCGCAGAGTATCCGTGATCTGGGGCCTACCACGAAGCTCAAGAAGGCCAATGCTCCCGAGCAGTTCGAAGCGTTCGTGATGCAGAGCTTCATCGAGGAAATGCTGCCCAAATCGGCCGACGGCGTCTTCGGGTCCGGGCTTGCCGGCGACTATTGGCGATCCATGCTGGCCGAGCAGGTCGCAGGCCAGGTCGCTAAGCGCGGCGGCATCGGTATCGCCAAAATGATCAGTGGCGGCGATCATGCCGGTATAAAAGATTCCTTATCCAGCATTCCTGCGCCTCCAGTCGCAGCGCCGGTTACGGCTGCTGTTGAAGGGGGCTCCGTGGCCGACGTGCTGGCCAGCGGTCCGCCTGTTTCGCTTTCAGACATACTCGGAGACTAAATCGTGCACGCG
This sequence comes from uncultured Alphaproteobacteria bacterium, assembly GCA_963831345.1. Classification (GTDB taxonomy): domain Bacteria; phylum Pseudomonadota; class Alphaproteobacteria; order Rhizobiales; family Hyphomicrobiaceae; genus Hyphomicrobium_C. The sequence goes on along the minus strand of CAWHPZ010000022.1, from coordinate 14,528 downwards.
CGTCCCCAGATGCCGCCTTTCGTAAAGCCACCGGCAAAGCCGGTTCAGGCACAGGAGCCGGCAGCGCCCCCGCCCGCCGCCGGACGCACCATGCCCGTGAGCGCGGATACGCGAGCGCGAGTGCCGGTTGCTCCCCTGATCGAGCCGTCCATCATGCGTCTCGAGGAAGTCATCGACCAGGAAACGGAAGCGCTTCGCAGCCGCAAATCCGTGGACCTCAAGGGCTTCAACGAGCGCAAGGGCCAGGCCCTGCTCGAGCTCACGCGTTTGCTGCGCCACGTGCAGGGCGGAGCGGGCAACCCTCAGCTCCAGGCGCGCATGGCCAGCGTGAGAGCCAAGCTCGAGGTCAACCGGGCTCTCCTCAAAATGCATCTCGAGGCGGTGCGTGAAATCGCGGAGACGCTTTCGGATGCGATCCGCAATGCGGAATCCGACGGCACGTACTCGCATACGGTTCTTGCGAACTCGAGACGGCAATGATCAAGCTTCTCGCCACAGGGCTGTGGGCATGCCTCGTCACTGTCGGAGCGACATTCGGCGTGATCGAGTGGCAGAAGCGTCAAGCCAGCGCGTCGGCGTCCGGCGAGCCCGAGAAGAAGATCGAAGAGATCAAGACCAAGGCGATCAACGTTCCGATCATCGATAACGGTGTGGTCCAGGGCTATATCATCGCCCAGTTCGTCTTCTCGATCGACGGCAATGCGCTCAAGAAGCTGCCCATCAACCCCGAGACCTATCTTCTGGATGAAGCCTTCAAGACCATCTATGCGGGTGAGAAGGTCAACTTCAAGCAGATGAAAAAACAGGATCTGCCGTCTCTCGCCAAGATGCTGGGAGAGAACGTCAACAAGCGGCTTGGGCTGCCGATCGTGCAGGATGTGCTGATCGATCAGCTCGCCTATATCCCGCAGAAAGACGTGCGCGGGCCACCGAACCTCTAGCTCTTCTCATCAGAATTGGACTAAGCGGGTGTCGGGCGCCCGCTGCCCGCTACGTGCGGGCGGGCGGCTTGGCGCTTTCATCCCTGCCCTCGGACAGCGCGCGGGCAATCTCCTGAAATGCATCGATGCTCGCGGGATCGAACAGGCTCTGCTTCATGGCTTCATAGAGCCTTGGAATGAGATCGACGGAGCGATCGAGCTCCACGTCGGCTCCGCGCTGGTAGCCGCCCATGAGGCGGAGGTCGCGCGTGTCCTCGAAGTGAGCGATCATGGCGCGCAGCTTCATGACGAGCTTGCGCTGCTCCGCGGTCCAGACCGAGTTGGCGAGGCGCGAGACGGACGTCAGCACGTTCACGGCCGGATAGCGGCCCTGGTCGGCGATGTTGCGATCGAGCACGATGTGGCCGTCGAGCGTGCCGCGGATGCTGTCGGCGATGGGGTCGTTGTGGTCGTCGCCGTCGACGAGCACGGAGAAGATGCCGGTGATCGAGCCGGTGCCTTCGACGCCGGGCCCGGCGCGCTCCAGGAGCTTCGGCAGCTCGCTGAAGACGGAGGGCGTATAGCCGCGCGCGACCGGCGGCTCGCCGGCCGCAAGCGCGACCTCGCGCGTGGCGTGGGCGAAGCGCGTGACCGAGTCGACGATGAGAAGCACGCTTTCGCCCGCGGTCGCGGAATGCCTCGGCAACGGCGAGGGCGGTCTTCGGCGCCAGGCGGCGCATCATCGGGCTCTCGTCGCCGGTCGAGACGACGGTGATGGTGCGGCTCGCGATTTTGCGACAGCGCGTCCTCGAGGAACTCGCGCACCTCGCGGCCGCGCTCGCCGACGAGCGCCAGCACGACGGTGTCGAAGCCTTGGGAGCGCGCGAGCATGGACAGAAGCGTCGATTTGCCGACGCCGGAGCCGGCGAAGATGCCGATGCGCTGGCCGGCGCAGATGGGCGTGAACAGGTCGATGACGCGGACGCCAGTCTTGAGTGGTGCGCGCACGCGGTCGCGGCTCATGGCGGCAGGCGGCTCACTGTCGAACGGATAGGCCTTCTCGCCATCGAGCAGCGGGCCCTGACCATCGATGGGCGCGCCGAGCGCGTTGATGACGCGACCTTTCCACGAGGCGTGCGGATGCAGGCTCAGATCACCGTGCTGCCAGGCGATCTCGCCGATGCCGGTGTTGACCGTGGCATCGAACGGTTTCACCGTCGCGCCAGCCTCGTCGACGCGCACGACCTCTCCGATCTGGGAGTTCGAACCCGACTGCAGGCTGACGCATTGACCCAGACGCAGGTGGCGTGACAGGCCGGAGACGCGAAAATATGCAGGCGTGACTTGAGTGACGATGCCGCCGAGGCGGGTCCATGTTATCGCGGATGCAGCCTGGGTAATGCGTGCGTCCAGCGCGTCCAGGCTATTGCCGGGGCCGGGCGCGGAACGCACCTCGGGTTTCGGCTCGGAGGAGACGTCGGTCATATGGCGCCTAAATTCATGGTCTGAATATCACTCTCAGTGTGGCGGCGGATCAGCTCGGCTCGCCCAGGGTCTTGATGGCGTCGCTGAGGCTCGTTTCGGACTGGCTTATGGCGCCACTGATGGAATTGAAGTTTCGCTGCACCATGATCAGCTTGGAGATTTCCATGACGGGGTTGACGTTGGCTTTCTCCACGAAACCTTGGACGACGCTGACTTTGCTGAAGTCGAGGGCGGGCTGTGCGGCCTGATCCGGAATGACGCCGGAGTTCTCGTAGCGGGACAGGCGGGCTTGTTCCGGGATCGTGAAGAGCCCCAGAGCGCCAGCCTGGTTCGCTCCCTGCGTAATGGTGCCGTCGCGCGCGACGTTCGGTGTTCCGCCGTTGGGATCGAGCTGAATCGGCGCGCCGCCTACGTCGAGTATTGGATAGCCGTTGAGGGTCTGGAGCTCGCCTTCGGGCGTCATGCGCATGCGGCCGTCACGCGTGTAGACGGCGCCTGCGGGTGTCTGAATGGCGAACCACGCGTCGCCGTTGACTGCGACATCGTATGGGTCGTCGGTTTTGACGAGGTCGCCGCCTTCACGCGAAATATAGGTGTCGCCGGGGGAGGCGAAGGACGTCGGCTCGCGGGTCTTCGGCGAAACGAGTTCCTCGAAGTTGATTTTCTCGGCCCGAAAGCCGGCGGTATTTGTGTTGGCAACGTTGTTTGCGATCGAATCGAGGCGGCGCATGAGTGCGAGCTGGCCCGACAGCGAGACGTAGAGACCTGGCTGCATCAAATTCCCCCGAGTTTCAGATTTTGCAGGCTAGCGAGTACGCTCGAGCTCACGCCCATCGCGAGCTCCGCCAAAAAGCATCGCGGGCGAGGAGACGGCAGAGTTCGCCGAGTTATTGGCCATCTCCCATTGCGCCGTGAAGCGGATAATGAATTTGTCGAGCTTGGCCGGGTCCTTGAAGTCTGCGATGTCGAAGCGTTTCGCATACATCGCGGCCTGCTTATCGAGGTCCATCAGTCCGGTCGTTTCCGGAATGTTCAGCGCGGTCTGTGCAACTTTCAGGAGGTTCTTGTCAGCCAGAATTCCAAGTGTGCTGGTGAGGTTCGGGGCCTTGCGCGCGAAATACAGTGCGAGCTTCACGCCTTCGTTCTGCTCGCCGTTCTGATTTTCGAGCTGCAAACGGACGAAGCGGTCGACCACGCCTTGCTTGGCGTCGACGCTATCCGTCGTCGTTTCCCCGTACGTCTTGAAATTGAAAACGCCCGCCAATTCCTTGAAGCGGGGGTCGTTCATCCTGTTGGCGAGAGCGGTCGAGCTTTCGAGGCCCTCGGTCAGGACCTTTTTGACCATCGCCTTGGCGTACATCATGTCGTCCAGGCCAAAGGCCTGCATGGCATAGCGGTAGACGCGGTCGTTCTTGACGAAATCGTCGATGCTTTTGATCTTGCCGATGTCGGCGAGATAATTCTCGGTTTGCCTGGCAACTTGAGGCTGTTTTGAGGTGGTTTGTAACGACCTCGTTAGGTCGTTTGTAACAAATCTATAGCTGTCTAGAGTTGTGGCCATTGCGTCTTCGAGCCCCTCGAAGCTGACATGGCAGTCTGGTGGAGAGGCCTTGCCTCAAGCTTACCCTGGAAGCGGGGGGACAACCGTCGAACCCAGGGTTGGTCCGTGGGCGCGACGATGATCAGGCTCGCGCAAGGACCTAAAAGCTAAAAATGCGTTAACAACCCGCGCGAGGCAACCCGTGACGATCATCATCGGCCTCATCGTAATGCTCGGCTGCATGCTCGGCGGCTTTGCTGGCCATGGGCGGCCACATCATGGTGCTCTGGCAGCCGTGGGAATTCGTGATCATTCTCGGCACCTCACTTGGCACGTTCATCGTCGCCAACCCGATGAAGGTCATAAAGGATACCGGGAAGGCTTTCGGTGAGGCGTTCGGCAATGCGGCGCCTTCGACCAGGCACTATCTCGACATTATGGGCCTGCTCTACTCCCTCATGCGCGAGCTTAGAAGCAAGCCGCGCAACGAGGTCGAAAAGCATATCGATCAGCCGCAGGAATCGCCGAATCTTCCAGAAGTTCTCGACTGTCGTTGCCGAATCCAGGAGCTGACGACTTTCATCTGCGATTACTGCCGTCTCATCATCATCGGCAACGCGCGCACGCACGAGGTCGAGAGCGCTGATGGACGAGGAAATCCAGACGCTGCGGGACGACAAGCTCAAGGCCTATCACGCCATCACCAACGTGGCTGACGGCCTGCCGGCGATCGGCATCATCGCCGCCGTTCTCGGTGTCGTGAAGGCCATGGGCGCCATTTCCGAGCCGCCCGAGGTTCTGGGCCACCTGATCGGCGCGGCGCTCGTCGGCACGTTTGCCGGCATCTTCTTTTCCTACGGCGTGTTTGGGCCGATCGCGACCAAAGTCAAGGTGGGGCGCGAGAAGAAGCTGCGCCTCTACATCGTCACCAAGCAGACGCTGCTTGCCTTCATGAACGGAGCGATGCCCCAGGTCGCCGTGGAATACGGACGCAAGACCATATCCGCCTACGAGCGGCCCACGATCGACGAGGTCGAGGCCGAAACCGTGGGTGGAGGCAGTGGCGGCGGAGAGTCAAAGAAGGCTGCGTAAAACCGCCTAGGACGGCCGTCGGCAGCCCCACGTCATGTTATTAGAGTCGCAACGAAACCGAACCTTTTCACACAGGTCGCCCGCCATGAGCCAAGATGAATATCGCTCCGCCGCCGCAGAGATCGCGAGTGTCGGAGAGTCTGCAGGCGGTGAAGCCAGGCTCGATCCTGGACAGCGTCCCCGTCATCTCGAGACGGTCATGCAGATTCCGGTCTCGGTGAAGATCGTGCTCGGATCGGCGACGATGCCGGTCGCGAACGTTCTCAAGCTGGGTCGCGGCTCGGTCGTGCCCTTGGATCGCAAGGTTGGAGAGCCCGTGGATGTCGTCGTCAACGGCCGCGTCGTCGCGAGGGGCGAGGTGGTCGTGCTCGACGAGGACAGCTCGCGCTTCGGCGTGTCACTGACAGAAGTCATCGGCAGCGCCGCGCCAACGCGCGTCGCCTAGGTCGTCAGCGATCTCATCCTTCAAGACGACCTGAACGGCGGATCACTTCGCGATGGCCGATACACCCGATAAAGACAGTAAAACAGAGGAAGCGACAGAGAAGAAGATTCGCGACTCGCTCGATAAGGGGCAAGTCCCGCATTCTCGCGAGGCCGCGACTTTGGCCTCCACTCTCGCCATCCTCATCGGGGCCGTTTTCCTGTTCGGCAACAACCTCGTCGTCCTCAAGGCGTCTCTGCAGTCGTTCATCGACAACCCCGGAGAGTTTCCTCTCAACAACAGCGCAGATGTGACCAACCTGCTCGGTGCGGCGACGTTCGAAGGCGCCAAAGTCATCATGCCGATGCTCATCGTGATGGCGATCGCAGGTCTTGCGGCCTCGTTCCTGCAGAATCAGCCGCAGCTCGTCCTCGAGCGCATCCGCCCGCAAATGTCGCGCATTTCCATCGCCAAGGGCTGGTCGCGGATCTTCGGCGTTCAGGGCCAAGTCGAGTTTCTGAAGTCGCTGTTCAAGCTGACCATCGTCGGTGTCGCCGGCTATATGGCGCTGCGCTCCTCTCATCGCGACTTCATCAACCTCTTGTTCATGGAGCCGACCGTCGTTCCGGGCATGATGCAGGAGCTGATCGTCCGCTTTCTCTCGGGCGTGACCGCCGCGATCGTCGTGCTGGTTGGCGCGGATCTGGCCTGGTCACGCTTCTCCTGGCATCGCGACCTGCGCATGACGAAGCAGGAGGTGAAGGACGAGCACAAGCAGATGGAGGGCGATCCGATGATCAAGATCCGCCTCCGGTCTCTGCAGCGCGATCGCTCGCGCAAGCGCATGATCGCCGCGGTCCCAAGGGCGACGCTGATCGTTGCCAATCCGACACACTACTCGGTGGCTCTTCGTTATGTTCGCGAAGAAGGCGGCGCGCCGATCGTTGTCGCAAAAGGCAAGGATCTCATTGCGCTCAAGATCCGCTTTATCGCCGAGCAGAACGGTATCCCCATTTACGAGGACCGCGCGCTGGCACGTTCGCTTTACGCAAGCGTCGATGTGGATCGTATGATTCCGTCCGAGTTCTACAAGGCCGTTGCCGGCATCATCCTGTTCCTCGCAGCGCGAGGCAAACAGGCTCGGCCAGCGATGTGAGGTGAAGCATGCTGAAGCAGGGCAATGATTATGCACGGGAGCGCGAGAAGGCGCTGGCCGACGGCTTGAGGGATGTCGCGTGCGAGCTCCGAATGGTGGAGCCCGCCGATTTCATCACCTTCATCAAGACGGAGCAATTCGGCAACCTACGCACGCTCGTGAACTCGTCGACCGAGATGTTTTTCAAGCCGGATACCATCTGCTTCGGTTTGTCGGGCGAGATCGATCTCGCGTGGGGCACCTCGCCCTGCATCTCGCTCGACATGGAGTTCCACCACATGGGTGTCAGCGCCTATTTCAGGCTGGTGCTGTGGTCGTTCCAGGCGGGTGTCGAGATCAACTATGTAACCTTCAAGAACAGCTCGCCCGTGCCCGACGAGAACACGCTTCGTCTCGTCGATGCCATTGCGGACGCGCGGCTCGTACCTGCGAGACGAGATCTGCCGGTTGAGGCCGAGGCCTCAGCATAGACCCAGCCGGCGGAGCCGATCGGCCGGCAGCGAATTCTGCGTCGAGGCCCTTCAGTGCAGCCGATACTCGGCGCCGACGAGCTTCAGCTCACAGGGTTTCACGAGACCAGTGTGAGCCACCAGAACCTTGTGAAGCTTGCCGTCGAGGTTGCTCGACCAGAAGTCGAGGAAGCTCTTGAGCTTGGGAAAGCGTGGATGCAGATCGTAATCCTGCCAGATGTAGCTCTGCATGAGAGCCGGATAATCCGGCATGCGGTAGATGATCTCCGCAGTGGTCAGGCTGTAACCCGCTAGCATGCGGGCGAAGTCGTCGTCGGCTGTGCGCAAGGTCCACCCCCGGTTCAAGCCAATGTGCCTACAAGGAGAGGATAAACTGATTTTGATTCAGCCGGCAATATCTTGTGATAGATCAACATGCTAGCAGCATATATGACGGGGTGCTAACAGTGATCGGCGTGCATGCGACAGCGCTTGAGGCTAGCATGCCGATCGGATCCGGGTTGTCGGCTGGTGTCACTCAATGCTCGCTACTCTTCTCACCAGCTTCACGACCTTCTTTGCAACGATCGGCCCGATCGAGGCTGCGGTCCTGTTCGCGACTCTGACGCCGCATGCGAGCATCCCCGAGCGACGCCTGCTGGCGCTGCGGGCCACCGCGATCGCCACCGGCATTCTTGCCATCTCGACCCTCGCCGGCGGACCGCTGCTCAGGCAGCTCGGCGTTTCCATCCCCGCGTTGCAGACGGCAGGCGGCATCATCCTGCTCGTGATCGCCATCGAGATGGTGTTTGCCCGGCCGACGAGTGCGTTCAGGCTGACGCCGCCTGAAGGCGTGGAGGCGCAGACGAAAGACGACGTCGCGGTGTTTCCTCTTGCGACGCCGCTTCTCGCGGGACCCGGTGCCATGAGCGCCGGTATCCTGCTTGCGGCCAATGCCGACGGTGACGCTGTGCAACTCACCATGACGGTGGCGGCCCTCGCTGCGGCGATGGTGGTGACCTTCGTTCTGCTCCTTGTCGCGCATCGGCTGACACAGTTTCTCGGCATCACCGCCCAGCGGGTTTTGATGCGGGTCTTCGGCATCCTGCTCGCGGCCATTGCGGTGCAGGCGCATGTTCAACGGCCTTGGCGGAAGCGGCCTCTTTCCCTCCCACGCTTGATCGCGCCCGGAAGCAGACAGTTCTGGCCTGCATCGACTGGTGCCGCGGGGCGCGGTGACGCCCGCGCACAAGGTTCAGACAAGATTAAATCTCTAGAAGCGAAGGAGGATCAGGCGAGGCGCGCGCAAATGGAACCCTCAATTTCTTCTCTATCGCCTCACAGCAGAACCGCTGGCTTTCAGTGCGCCAGTCGGTCGTGGCGCAGAACGTCGCCAATTCGAATACGCCCGGCTACAAGGCCATGGACGTCGAGCCGTTCGAGGCGATCTTGAACGAGACCGGCATGGCGATGAAACGGACCCAGGCCAATCATCTCACGCCTCAGAACGGTGCCGGCACCGATGCCGCGACGGCGGAGAAGGGCGACTGGGCCGTCCTGCATTCGGGCAACAGCGTCATTCTCGAAGAGCAGATGTTGAAGGCCGGCGAGATCAGCGGCTCCTACGCGCGCAATACCAGCGTCATGAAGACGCTTCCATCGCATGCTCATGGCCAGCTCGCGGGGGTAATACGATGTCCGATCCCATGCAGGTTGCGATCAAGGTGGCCGCCTCCGGCCTCCAGGCGCAATCGCGCCGCATGCTCGTCGTCTCGGAAAACCTCGCCAACGCCAATTCGACCGGAAATACTCCGGGCGCCGATCCCTATACGCGCAAGACCGTCAGCTTCGAGAGCCGATCTCGACGACGCCACGGGCGCGAAGCTCGTCAAAGTCGACCGGGTCGATACGGATAACAAGCCGTTCCGCATCGAGCACGATCCGAGTCATCCGGCGGCGGATGCCGACGGCAACGTCAAGATGCCGAACGTGGATTTGCTGGTCGAGCTCGCGGACATGCGCGAAACGAACCGGTCCTATGAGGCCAACCTTCAGGTCGTCAAGCAGGCGCGCTCGATGATCTCCATGACCATCGATCTCTTGAGGAGCTCATAATGCTGAGCGGGGTAAGCGGACCATCGTTCGCGCCGACACTCGACATCGGGCGCGATGTACCGGGACTGGCGCCTTCGAGCGGTGTGACGGGCGGCGTTACCGCGCCGTCCATACGCACCGAGCCGCTGTCGACGGATTTCGGCACCGTTCTCGGCCAGATGGCCATGGATGCGATCGGCAAGGTCAAGGCCGGCGAATCGACAGCCGTCGCCGGTATTCGCGGTCAGGCAACCACGCAGCAAGTGGTCGAGGCCGTCATGGCCTCGGAGCAAACGCTACAGGCGGGCATCGCCATCCGAGACAAGGTCGTTTCGGCGTATCTCGAGATCAGCCGGATGACGATTTGACGTTAAGTTAGGAACTCACGATGAGAGCGCTTGCGATCGCCGCTACGGGCATGAATGCCCAGCAGACCAACATGGAGGTGATCGCGAACAACATCGCGAACATCAACACGACCGGCTACAAGCGCGCGCGCGCCGAGTTCACCGATCTCCTTTATCAGGCGGAACGGATCACCGGCGCGCCGGCGCGCGGAGGCGAAGGAACAGTTCCCGAAGGCGCCTATATCGGTCTTGGCGTGCGCACGGCGGCTATCCGCAACCTGCACCAGCAGGGCACGCTGACCCAGACAAATAACACGCTGGACATCGGCATCAACGGCCACGGCTACTTCCAGATCACGGGGCCCAATGGCGACACGTTCTACTCTCGCGCCGGCGCCTTCAACAAAAACCAGGATGGCCAGCTCGTGACGCTCGACGGCAATGTGGTGCAGCCGACAATCACGTTCCCTCAGGACGCGCGCGACATCATCATCAACGCGACGGGCGAGGTCTACGCCACGACCGATCAGCAGGTGGAGCCGCAGCTGCTCGGCCAGCTCTCGCTGTCGAACTTCATCAACGAGGCCGGCCTCGAGCCGATGGGCAACAACCTGTTTCGCCAGACGGACGCCTCGGGCGATCCGGTCACGGGTGTGGCAGGCGATCCCGGGTTCGGCAGCATCTATCAGGGCTATCTCGAGAATTCGAACGTCGATCCGGTGAAGGAGATCACCGAGCTCATCTCCGCGCAACGCTCGTATGAGATGAACTCGAAAGTCATTCAGGCGGTCGATTCGATGTACGGCACGATCTCGAATGGCATGCGGTAATCGATGGGGTCATCGCGGCAATGCGTATGGGATCAATCAAGTATGACCGGGGCAACGCGGTCTGGGCAGGGCTCGGTGGCGCGCTAATCCAGCTCGCGGCCCTTGTTTTTGTGGTGTTTGCGAGCTCACTTCCCGCGGCGAGCCAGAATTCATACGACGATCAGTATGCCGAGGACGAGGAAGCTGCGGCTCCTGGTCCTGCTATCGAGCCGGCTCAGATCCTGCCGATGCCGCGAGTGACCATCTATCCGAACGATACCATCACGGAAGAGATGCTCGCGGATCGCGATTATTTCGGCGAGGGCAAAGGGCACGCGGTGTTCAAGACACATGAGGGCCTGGTCGGGAAGGTGTCGAAACAGACGCTCCTTCCCAATGTGCCGATTCCCGTGAATGCGGTGAGAGATCCGTTCGCCATCAAGCTTGGCCAGCCGGCCATGGTCATTTTCCAATCCGGTACGCTCATGATTACCGGGACGGCCGTTCCGCTGCAGCCCGGCTCCGTCGGAGAGATGATCGCGCTCCGCAACACGGACAGCAACACGACCATCCGCGGTATCGTGCAGGCGGATGGCACAGTTCGGGTGGGTGCCATGAGGCTGCGTACCCTGCTCGCTGTACTGTTGGTCGTCACTCGGTTGCACGCATCGCAACGCCGCGATCCGCATCAAGGACATCACGGCCGTGCAAGGCGTGCGGACCAACCAGCTCGTGGGCTATGGTCTCGTCGTCGGTCTCAACGGCACCGGCGACAGCTTGCGCAACTCGCCTTTCACCGAGCAGTCGTTGCAATCGATGCTGGATCAGATGGGCGTCAACGTGCGCCAGGCGAATCCGCGCACGAAGAATATCGCGGCCGTCCTCGTGACCGCCGATCTGCCGCCGTTCGCTGGCCGTGGCGCACGCATCGACATTACGGTGTCCTCGCTCGGCGATGCTTCATCTCTGGCCGGCGGATCACTGGTCATGACGCCGCTAACGGGGCCTGACGGGGCCATCTATGCCGTGGGCCAGGGTCCGGTCTCGATCAGCGGATTTTCAGCCAAAGGGCAGGCCGAGTCTCTCAGCCAGAACGTACCCACGACGGGCCGGGTGCCGAACGGCGCGCTGGTGGAGCGGGAGGTTGCCGGCCAGCTCGACGACGAACAGGTGCTGGTTCTCGAACTGCGCAATCCCGATTTCACCACGGCGGTGAGGATCGCCGACACGATCAATGGCTACACCCGCAAGAAGTACGGGCGCAAAACGGCGAGCGAGCACGATCTGCGCACCGTGTCTCTGACGCGTCCGCCGAACGTCGGTGCGGCGCGCTTCCTCGCCGAGGTTGGCGCTCTCATGACGGAAGCCGACATCCCGGCGCGTGTCGTCATCAGTGAGCGAACAGGAACGGTTGTCGTCGGCAAAGACGTGAAGCTTTCAACCGTCGCCGTATCGCACGGGAATTTGACGGTGCGCATCACGGAAAGCGCCCAGGTGTCTCAGCCCCAACCGTTCTCGGAGGGTGAGACGGTCGTGGTCCCAGAGACGTTCGTCACGGTCAATCAGGAAGGCGCCAATCTCGCGATCCTGGACGGCACCAGTCTCGAGACGCTGGTTCGGGGTCTCAACATGATGGGTCTCAAGCCCATCGACATCATCGCCATTTTGCAGGCAATCAAGACCTCCGGTGCGATGCAGGCGGAGCTTGTCGTTCAATGACGATAGCAGCCGGTAGGATCGGGCGACGCGGACGGGGGATAGCCGAAGGCGGAGCTTCGGTTCTGGTCGTAGCCGCCGTGTGCTTCGCACTGCTTTTGGCAGCGGCGTCACCGGCGTCGGCGCAAGGGAAGTGGCAGCCGACAGTCTCGACAACTGCCAGCGACTCCGAGGTTGTGCGCAGGGTCGCGCCAGCAGCGGCGCTGCCGGTCTGGAACGATCCGCGCTATCGCCCGCTTCCGGTGATCAAGTCGCAACAGGTTTCGCCGTTGCCGCAGGGCGCGTGGAGTCCCGATCATTACCGGTGCTCTGCCTGCTGAGGCCCAGGCCCAGGCGCCGCCCGAGGAACGCGGTCGCTTCGTCCAGAACGAAGCCAATCAGCCGGTCGGGAGTCCGCGAGCGCCCAGAACGTCGAACCGCATAGAAACCGGCGCGGTGGATTCAGATCCAGCGGAAGGCAAGACGCAAGCGGGAGCTCAACCTACGCCGGGCGCAGCGCCGCGCTGGCGCAGCGCTGCTGGCGGCTCGGAGCCGATCGTGCCGCGGCAGCGTCCGCTCGAGGCTCTGCCGCCCGATGCGACGGCGGCACAGCAATATTGCTTCAACACGGCCGATTCGGCCGCAGACGCGCGCTTCGCCTGGCAGGCCAAGAAGATCAAGGAAATGGAGGCCGAGCTCGAAAAGCGTGCTGTGCAGCTCGAGGCCAAGACCGAGGAATACAAGAAGTGGCTCGCGCGTCGCGACGAGTTCTCGAAGAAGGCGCAGGAAAAGCTCGTCGCCTTCTACGCCAAGATGCGTCCCGATGCGGCTGCCCTGCACATGACGGCAATGGACGACGAGTTGGCGGCGGCGCTGCTCACAAAGCTCGAGCCGAAGGTCGCGAGCCTCGTCATGGCGGAGATCACGCCGGAAAAGGCCGCAAAAATAGCAGCCGTCATTTCTGGTGCAGCAAGGATACCGCCTAACCGGCGGCCTCGGCCTGCACCCCCCGCCCCCGCTCGGGGTTCGGGCCAAACGCAAGGGGACGGCAGCGCGGCAACGCCTGATAGCCGGTCAAGATCATGAGAACGAGCGACATACTGAACCAGCCGCCTCGCGCGGCTTTGGCGCTTCCTAGGCAGCCTCTAATCGGCTTTTCGCTCTTGCTCGTTGCGGCTGCGATGGGAGGATGCGCAAACGATGTGGCAGATTTCAATCGTCAGCCTGCGCTGACCGCGGTTGGTTCAGGTCTTCTTGCGGAGCGCGTGTCTCTGCCAGCCGAGCCACTGACGGCTCCCACGTACCGACCGGGCAACTCTATTTGGCAGGATACGAGCGCAGATCTGTTCAAGGACCCGAGGGCGCGCAAGATCGGCGACGTCGTGACGGTGAAGATCCTGATCAAGGACAAGGCGACGCTGGACAACAACTCCAAGCGTTCGCGTGATGCCAAAAATGAGTTCAAGCCGGAGCTGGCTTACGACATCGACGTTGGCAAGCTGGTAACCAAGGGGGCTGGCTCCATTGATGCGAAGGTAGATTCGTCCACTTCGACCGACAGCAAGGGCGGCATCACGCGCTCGGAAAGCATCGATCTCTTGGTCGCGGCAGTTGTTACCGGCGTATTGCCGAATGGCAACCTGATCATCAGCGGCAGCCAGGAGGTGCGGGTCAATTTCGAGATTCGTGAGCTCTGCGTCGCCGGTATCGTGCGGCCGCGCGACATCTCGACCGAGAATACCGTTGCGTACGACAAGATTGCAGAGGCGAGAATCTCGTACGGCGGACGTGGCCGGATCACAGAAGTTCAACAGCCGGCCTGGGGCCAGCAGTTGTTCGATCTGCTGACACCGTTCTAAGCGACGGGAACAATGGCGAAGGCTCCGAAAGGCAATAAGGGGGAGAAGGAGAAGTCCGGGGGAGGAATTGTCGGACTTGTCATCGTGACCCTGCTCGCTGCCGCGGGGGGCGCGGGCTTCGGCTTTTACATCTTTGGCCAATTTGGCGCCGCGCCGGCGGCACCAGCCCCGGAAGCCCACAAAGTCGAGGAACCCAAGCCTGCCATCGCAAGCAGCTCCAAACTCGTGGAGCTGGCTCCGATCGTGGCGAATCTCGCCGAGCCAAGAGATGTGTGGATGAGAGTGGAAGCATCCATTCTCGTTGAGGGCTCTCCAGAGGGAGTTGATGTATTGTCCCGCCAAGTGAGCGAGGACATCGTGGCATATCTCAAGACTGCATCTTTGGCGCAATTCGAGGGGGCGAGCGGCTTCCAGAATTTGCGCGAGGACCTTATGGACCGGGCGCGCGTGCGCGATGGCGAGCACATCAAGGACCTGATCATCCACGGGGTCGTCGTCGAATGAGGAAGCTTCTGCTTCTCGTTCTGCTGCTGCTCGTGACAATGCCGGGAATTGCAGCCGCCCAGGGGTTCAATCTCGAAGGGCTGTTGCCGTCTGGCGGCGAGCAGACAGTGACTGGCCGCATGGTCCAGATCATCCTGGTCGTCACCATCCTCTC
>CAWHPZ010000021.1:0-49910 GCA_963831345.1 uncultured Alphaproteobacteria bacterium | reverse complement strand
CTCTAGCGTGATGTTCGATCCGCCGGGCTTGCGCGCGACTGCCAAAACCAATCACCCGTTCATTTTCGCGATGTGGCACGGACAGTTCGTCATGATGCCGACGCTGGATCAAGGGGAATTCCCGGTGTCGGCCATCGTCGCCAGGCATCAGGACGCCGAAATCATCGGCGAGATGCTGCAAGAATTTGATATGAGGATCGTCCGCGGGGCGGGCGCGGGAAACCGCAAGCGCGATCGCGGCGGGGTCTATGCCCTGCGTACCGCGCTCAAGGTCCTGCGCGAGGGCAGCACGTTCGCGATGACGGCCGACGTGCCGCCGGGACCTGCCCGGCGTGCCGGAGAAGGCATCGTTACCTTGGCGCGGCTCTCCGGCCGTCCCATCGTTCCCTTCGCGGTCGCGACCTCGAAGTTCATCGCGTTTCCGACCTGGAGCCGCATGACGCTCAATCTGCCCTTCTCGAAAATGGCTTATGTGCTCGGCGACCCGATCTGGGTTCCGGCCGAGCTGACGCCGGAGGAGGTCGAGGGCTACAGGGCCCAGGTCGAGGCCGGTCTCAATCGCGTGACGAACCGCGCCTACGCGCTCGTGGGCGGAAACATCAAGCGCGTGACGCCGCCCAATGTGCACGACGGGTCCATTCCTCCCGTCGGCTTTGCTCTCAAGGCCTACCGCGGGGTCACGAGCCTGTTCGGAGCCGTGGCGCCGCTTTTCTCTCGGTGCGGGCGCGTCAGGGCAAGGAAGACCCGGCACGCCAGCGTGAGCGGTATGGCGAGGCCAGCGTCGCACGGCCCGAGGGACCGCTCGTCTGGTTCCATGCCGCGAGCGTCGGCGAGACCAACGCCATTCTGCCGCTGATCGAGCGCCTCACCAGCATGCGGCCCGACCTTCGCGTTCTGCTGACGACGGGCACGGTGACGTCGGCTGCGCTCGCGTCGCGCCGGCTCGGAGACCGCGCGATCCATCAGTTCGTGCCGCTCGATGTTCCGAGCTACGTGAGCCGTTCCTCGACCACTGGAGGCCGGATCTCGTCGTGTTCACCGAATCCGAGATCTGGCCCAATCTCATCATCGAAGCGGAGGCGCGGAAGGTTCCCGTCGCGCTCGTCAACGCGCGCATGTCCGGACGCAGCTTCGACGCGCTGGCGCCGGGCTCGCTCGCTTTCGCGGCCGCTGTTCGCGCGTTTCGACATCGTGCTGGCACAGAACGAGAAGCTCGGGCGCGCGTTCTCGCGATCTCGGCGCGCGTCAGGTGCTGTCGCCCGGAAATCTCAAGATCGATTCCCCGCCGCCGCCCGTCGATGCCATCGAGCTCGATCGACTCAGGCAGGCGCTCGGCGGGCGCCGCGTGCTCGTCGCTGCAAGCACGCACGAAGGCGAAGACGAGATCGTCGCCGAGGCGCATCGCCAGCTGGCGCGGACTGTCCCCGGAGTGTGCACGATCATCGCCCCGCGACATCCGGAGCGCGGAGCGGCCATCGCCGAGCTTCTCAAGAGCCGAGGCTTCACCGTGGCGCAGCGCTCGGCTGGGGAGCTGCCGGACCAGAGCACCGACATCTACATCGCCGACACCATCGGCGAGCTCGGGACGTTTGTTCGCGCTCGCGCCGGTGGTGTTCATCGGAGGATCGCTGGTCGAGCACGGCGGCCAGAACCCGATCGAGCCCATCGGTCACGGCGCGGCCGTTCTGACAGGCCCGCACTGGGAGAATTTCCGCGATTTCTATCGCGTCCTGATGCGTCTCGGCGGCGCCAAACAGATCGCGACCGCGGACGAGCTGGCGACGACCGTTGCCTCCCTCATGGCCGACGAAGCCGAGCTTGCCAAGATGCGGGCCGGCGCCAAAACCTCGATGCAGCAGCTCGCGGGAGCTCTCGATCGTACAGCCGAGGTTCTTCTCAGCCGGCTGCCGCCCGCAGGCCCGGGCGTCCGACGTGCCTCTTAAGGAGCCAGGCTGGTGGTACAGCGCGGACGGGGGAGGGCTTGCCGCGCGCCTGCTCAGGCCTGTCGCCAGAGCCTACGGCGCCATCGCCGAAGCGCGGTTTCGCCGAGAGCAGCCCTATAGAGCCTCGCTCCCCGTCATCTGCGTCGGCAATTTCACCGCCGGCGGAACAGGCAAGACGCCTCTGACGCGCCTCGTGCTGGAGCATCTCGTCAGTCTCGGCGAGCGCCCGGTTTGTCTCACGCGCGGTTATGGCGGGTGTGTTCAAGGACCCGTATGGGTCGAGCCCGGACGGCATCGCGCCGCGGAGGTGGGCGACGAGCCGTTGCTGCTGGCGCGCAGCGCGCCGGTGGTGGTGTCGCGAGACCGCGTCGCGGGCGCGCGGGCGATCGAGGCGGCGGAGCCCAAGGCGACCGTCATCGTCATGGACGACGGATTGCAGAATCCTTCGCTCGCCAAGGACCTCACGATTGCGGTCGTGGATGCGAACCGCGGCATGGGCAACGGTCAGGTCATACCCGCAGGCCCGCTCAGGGCGCCGCTCGGCTTCCAGCTCGGGCTCGTCGATTGCATCGTCGTCAACGGGAGAAGCGAGCTCCCGCCCGCCGACGCCGAGCAGGTGTTCGAGCGCCTGAAGCGAAGCTTTCTCGGCCCCGTGCTGAGGGCCGAGCCCCAGCCGGACGGCGATGTCACGGCGCTGTCAGGCGCGAAGGTCGCGGCCTATGCCGGGATCGCCAATCCGGGACGTTTTTTTCGCCTGCTCGAGGACATCGGCGCCGAGATCGTACACAGGGTGAGCTTTGCGGATCATCATGAGATCAGCGAGACGGAGGCGGAGGCGCTGATGGCGGCCGCCCGCCGGCTCGGCGCCACGCTCGTCACGACGGAGAAGGACGCCGCTCGTCTCGATGGAGCAACGGGCACGCGAGCCCTGCTCAGGAATATTTCGCTGACGCTGCCGATCAAAACAGTGTTTCTGGATCGCGACGCGATGCGGATGGACGCGCTGCTCGGAGCGGAGCTGCGCACACCCAAGGTGCGCTAGAGCCTGTTCAGGATGCCTCGCGAAGCAGCGCTCAAAGATCTTCGGAGGCGCGTTTGCCGGACGTCTCGAGATAGCGCTTCAAGGACACCTCGGCCGAGACATAAGGCTCCTGCAGCTCGACGCTCCAGTAGCGCAGCTGCGGCAGGTCGATCTGATCGCCGGTGACGGCACAGCGCACGAAGTCGCCAGGCGAAATGACCTGGAACTCTCCGTCGAGATAGCGGATGCGAGCTTCGCCGCGCACGCCGAACAGTTTGTCGAACCGGTTCATGGGCACCCTTCAGGGGACATCCGCTGTTTTGGGGCCGTCTCAGGGCCGCCTTGAGCAAGACCGAAATAGGTATCGCGGGATCAGAATGCCAACCGATGTGGCGCGTCAAGATGGCCGCTGCGGTAATCCTTATCAGAACAGCGAACCTTGGCCAGGGCCGCCGCGTTTTTGCGGTGCGGCAGAGGCTTGCCGGGTTTCCTGGTTTTCCGGGCCAGGACGCGGTTTGGGGGGAGCGCCTGACAGGGCTTCTGCGGCGATGCGTCCATCCTTGAACTCGATTTCGAGGTGCTGGCCGGGCGCCACGCCCGCGGCCGCACGGATCATGGCGCCGTCCGCGCCTCGCACCAGCGCGTAGCCGCGCGCCAGCACGCTTTGATAGCTGAGCGAGGCCAGCAGCTTTGCCTGCGCTTCCAGGAGGCGGGAGCGATGGCGGGTGGCATTTGCGAGGGCCTGGCGCGTGCGGCGCTGCGAGAACATCGAGGCGCTCGCCGCAGCGCTCGACGCGCTGGCGCAGCGGCGTTGGTTGCAGACGGCCGGACGCGCGTTCGAGGCGGGCGCGCCGCGTCGAGGCCGTGCGTCCCAAGGCATCGCGAGCGCGGCGCTCGGCGGCTTCGAGGCGGTCGTGCGAGCGGGCAATCCGCTCACCGAGAAGGCGCGGGCTCAGGCGCGAAGCAATGCGCACGTGTCGCGTGTGATGGGCTCGGGTATTGCCGGTGAGCGCGCGAGAGAGGCGCTGGCCCGCGATCTCCGCGAAGCGCGTGTGGGCTCGCTGCACGCGGGCTCGAAGTGCCGTATCGAGCCGGTTGGCACAGGAATCGAAGCGCTGGCGCGGCATCGAGACCAGATCCTCGGGCCGCGGCAGTCCGCGCTCGGCGGATTTGAGATCGCGGCGCTGGGCTTCGAGCGCGCGGCGCATGGCGACGGAGAGCCGAAGCTCGAGCTTGCCGGTGATCTCGATGAGATCGGAATATTTCGGCACGGCCCATTCGGCGGCCTTCGTGGGCGTGGGCGCGCGCGCGTCGGCGACGAGATCGATCAGCGTCCAGTCGGTCTCGTGGCCGACGGCGGAGATGACGGGAATGGCGCTCGCGGCCACGGCGCGGACGACGATTTCCTCGTTGAAGCCCCAGAGATCTTCCAGGCTGCCGCCACCGCGGGCGACGATCAGCACGTCGGGGCGCGGGATTTTGCCGCCCGGCTGAATGGCATTGAAGCCGCGCACGGCGGCCGCGACCTCGGCGGCGCTGCCTTCGCCCTGCACGCGCACGGGCCAGACGAGCACGCGCGTCGGAAAGCGCTCCTTGAAGCCGTGCAGCATGTCGCGGATGACGGCGCCGGTGGGGCTGGTGACGATGCCGACGACCCTGGGCAGGTACGGCAGCGGCTTCTTGCGGCCTTCCTCGAACAGGCCTTCGGCGGCGAAGCGCTTCTTGCGCTCCTCGAGCTGCACCATGAGGGCGCCGAGGCCGGCGGGCTCGAGCGATTCGATGACGATCTGATATTTCGACGAGCCGGGGAACGACGAGATCTTGCCGACGGCAATGACCTCCATGCCTTCCTCGGGCTTGATCTTGAGCTTGCTCCAGGCGCCGCGCCAGATGACGGCCTCGATCTTGGCCTTGTCGTCCTTGAGGGCAAAGTAGCAGTGGCCCGAGGCGTGGGGGCCGCGATAGCCCGAAACCTCGCCGCGCAGCCGCACGTGGCCGAAGCCGTCCTCGAGCGCGCGTTTGACCGCGTTCGACAGCTCGGAGACGGTGAATTCGGCGACGTTCTCGCCGCGGCGGCCAGTGGTGGTTGGGGCGTCAGTCACGAATTGTTCCCGTGCAGTTGTCAGTTCTGGCGGACATGATACACGAACGCGGCGCCCATGCGGCCATGGGCGGCTTATCCAATATCGAGGCCTTCACGCGCTATGAACGTCCTTCTCATCGGCTCCGGCGGCCGCGAGCACGCCCTGGCGTGGGCGATTGGCGCATCCCCCCTGCTGAACAAGCTTTTCTGCGCGCCGGGCAATGCCGGCATCGCCGAGGTGGCGACGTGCGTGAAGCTCGATACGGCGGATGCGGCAGCGGTCATTGCCTTCTGCAGGGTGCAGG
This sequence comes from uncultured Alphaproteobacteria bacterium, assembly GCA_963831345.1. Classification (GTDB taxonomy): domain Bacteria; phylum Pseudomonadota; class Alphaproteobacteria; order Rhizobiales; family Hyphomicrobiaceae; genus Hyphomicrobium_C. The sequence continues at coordinate 44,558 of CAWHPZ010000021.1, read as the reverse complement.
GGATCGACTTCGTGGTCATCGGTCCGGAGGCGCCGCTGGTGGCGGGGCTCGGCGATGCGCTGGATGCAGCCGGCATCAAATACTTTGGGCCGACGAAGGCCGCAGCGCAACTCGAAGGCTCCAAGGGATTTACCAAGGACCTGTGCCGCGAGTTCAACATTCCGACCGCGGCCTACGGACGCTTCAAGGATGCCGCGTCGGCGAAGGCATTCCTGGCGGGGCAGGCGATGCCCATCGTGGTGAAGGCGGACGGTCTCGCGGCGGGCAAGGGCGTGGTGATCGCGGCGACGCGAGCGGAGGCCGAGGCCGCCATCGATGCGTGCTTCGCGGGTGCGTTCGGGGCGGCGGGCGCGGAAGTGGTGATCGAGGAATTTCTCGACGGCGAGGAAGCGAGCTTCTTCGCGCTCGTCGACGGCAAGCATGCCTTGGCGCTGGCGACGGCGCAGGATCACAAGCGCGTCGGCGATGGCGACACGGGCCCGAACACGGGCGGCATGGGCGCCTATTCGCCTGCGCCCGTCATGACGCCTGAACTTGTCGAGCGCACCATGGCCGAGATCATCCGGCCGACGGTTGCGGGCATGGCCGCGCGCGGGACGCCGTTCAAGGGCGTGCTGTTCGCGGGCTTGATGATCACCAAGGATGGCCCCGAGCTGATCGAATACAACGTGCGCTTCGGCGATCCGGAGACGCAGGTTCTGATGATGCGGCTCAAGTCGGATGTGCTGGCGGCGCTGCTGGCCACGGCGGACGGCGTGCTGTCGACGTTCGACGTGCGCTGGCGCGACGAGGTGGCGCTGACGGTGGTGCTGGCGGCGAACGGCTATCCGGGCACGCCGGAGAAGGGCACCGAGATCCGCGGGCTCGAAGCTGCGCGCGCTGTCGAGGGCGTCGAGATTTTCCATGCCGGCACGAAGCGCGACGGCGAGCTGCATCGTCGCGGACGGCGGGCGGGTTCTGAACGTCACGGCGCTGGGCAAGACGGTGCGCGAAGCGCAACAGCGGGCCTACGAGGCGATCGCGAAGATCGACTGGCCGGGCGGCTTCTGCCGCCATGACATCGGCTGGCGGGCCGTCGCGCGGGAGGAGTAGAAATGCGCGTGGTGATGCTCGGATTGATGGCGCTCCTGTTGGCCGCCGTGCCGGCGCAGGCGGGGGACAGCAAGCTGCCGACGACCGAGCCGATCCGCACGTCCATGAAGGCGATCCGCGATCTCACGCTCACCAATCATACGCTGGTCACCCACAGGCGCATGCCGCCGGCCAGCGCAAAGAAATTTCGCGCGGACATCAAAGGGCATGTGGCGCTCGTTCGCGCGGCGGAGGCGGGGCTCGATGCGGTGGCGGCCAAGACGATCGAAGACATCGCAACCACGATCGGAACAGGAGCCGATGCGGTGGCCGGAGAGGGCGGCGCCAAGACGCCGATCGACGGCATCATGGCGATCGATGCGGCGCTTCAAGACTACGCCGCCCGCTTCGAGCATCCGGGCTGGGAGCCGCTGCGGTAGGGCTCAGGCTTTGTGGACGGTCGCGGAGGCGTGAGCCCTTCTCCCTCTCCCTTCTCCCGGAGGCGAGCCTTCGGCTCGACGTGGGGAGGGTCGGGGTGGAGGCAGCTGCTATCGCAGTGCTGGTTTCTGCCCCTCACCCTAGCCCTCTCGTCATGGCGGAGCCATGCTCCGCATGGACGCAAGGACGGGGAGAGGGGAATGCTACGTCACGCGGACCGTCGCCGGGCGGATGGTGCCGGCCCAGTCGAGCCAGAGCTGCACGCGGGCCTCCGGGATGCGGGGCCGTGAAGAAATCGGTGATGACGGCGACGCTGTCGGCGCCGGCCGCCATCACGCCGCGCGCGCGCTCGGGCGTGATGCCGCCGATGGCGACCAGCGGCAGAGCGCCGATGCGCTTCTTCCATTCGGCGATGCGCTCGAGGCCCTGCGGGCCCATTTCATGCCTTGAGCTTGGTCTCGTAGATCGGCCCCAGCGCGACGTAGTCCGGGCTCGGCGGCGAGCGCGATGTCGAGCTCCTCCTCGGCTGTGCGTGGAGATGCCGAGGCGCGATGCCCGCGGCCTTGATGGCCGCAAGTCGGCTGCCGCCAGATCCTCCTGGCCCAGATGGACGTAGTCGGCGCCGAGGTCGATGCGCCTCGCGCCAGTAGTCGTTGACGATCGAGCTGGCAGCCGTGCCGGCTTCGCGAGCTTCGAGGCGTCGGCGATCTCGCCGCGCACGCGTCTCGGGGTCGGCGTCCTTGAGGCGCAGCTGGACGGTCCTGACGCCGAGCGGCACCAGGCGCTCGAGCCAGGCGACGTCGGGCACGATCGGATAGAAGACGTCCGGAGACGCGCTCATGGTTCTTGTCCGGGCTTGTTTCCGGCGTGCGTGTGAGGCGGGAGATCGAAGAACGGCGTGCCGGCCACCGGCGTCGACGGGTGCGGCCATGTCGCGCATCTCCATCAGGCCGGCCTCGAAGGCGGTGCGGCCGGCCTCGATGGCCTGCGCGAAGGCCTCGGCCATGCGCACCGGATCGTGCGGCCTTGGCGACGGCCGTGTTGAGCAGCACGGCGTCGAAGCCCATCTCCATGGCCTGCGGCCGCATGCGAGGGCGCGCCGATGCCGGCATCGATGACGAGCGGCACGTCGGGGAAATAGGCGCGCAGGGTCTTGCAGCGCATAGCGGTTGGCGAGGCCGCGGCCGGTGCCGATCGGCGCGCCCCAGGGCATCAGCACCTCGCAGCCGGCAGCGAGCAGGCGCTCGGCGGCGACCAGATCCTCGGTGGTGTAGGGGAACACCTTGAAGCCGTCGCTTGGCGAGCATCGCCGGCGGCCTCGACCAGGCCGAACAGGTCGGGCTGCAGCGTGTCGTCGTTGGCGATCACCTCGAGCTTGATCCAGTCGGTGTCCGAACAGCTCGCGCGCCATCTGCGCGGTGGTGATGGCCTCCTTGGCCGTGCGGCAGCCGGCGGTGTTGGGCAGCACGCGCACGCCGAGCGCGCTTGATCAGATCGAAGAAGCGCTGCGCCGGTGCGGCCGCGGGCCTGCTCGCGCCGCAGCGAGACCGTGACGATGCCGGCGCCGGCAGCGCGGACGGCTTCGCTCATGACCTGCGGCGAGGGATAGCGCGCGGTGCCGAGCAGCAGGCGCGAGGCAACATCTACGCCGTAGAAGGTTAGAGGGGGTTGCGGCGTGCCGCGCTGGGGTGCGAGGTGCGTTCATGGTTCATGACTGCTTAGCCGCCTTGGCGGGCGCGAGACGATCTCGATGCGGTCGCCGGCGTCGAGCTTCGTGCCGGCCCGCGCGCGCTCGGGGACGAAGTCGCCGTTCAGCGCCGTCGCAACCTTGAGCCCGGCAAAGCCCTGCTCGGCGAGCAAGCCAGCGAGGGTGGCCGCGGCCGTCGCTCACGGCCGCGGCCGTTGATGACGACGCTGATCTCGACGTCGGTTTTGCTGTCCACTTGTGCTTGTCTCGCGGAGCTCATGTCCGATGTTGCGGCGAATTTGGCGCCGTCTTAGGTAAAATACTGATTTGGCATCGAATTAAACAAATTTCAATTTGCCAGAGCAAGGAAAGTGCGGCACTCCTGGCCCGCCCAGAATAGGGCTTGTACGGAAAAAAGCTCCTTCGTGCCGGGGCCGCTGGCGCGCGTCGTTAAGGGGTTTGCCACAAAATGGCCGCGCCGGCCAAGGTCGCAGCCCCTTTTTGATCACGATCTGGGCGCGAAGTCCCGGCAGGTTTCTCGCAACAGTTTGTCACGTTCGCCGTTCAGGCTCGAAACAAAACTCACGGTTCCGCCCATGTTCAAGACGCTGATGACCACGCGCCGCTTCGCGCCGCTGTTCTGGTGCCAGTTCCTGTCGGCTCTGAACGACAACTTCGTCAAGAACGCGCTCGTCATCCTGATCCTGTTCAAGATCGGCAGCACGCACAGCGCGGCGCTGGTGGCGCTGGCGGGTGCGGTTCTGGTGGCGCCGTTCTTCATCCTGTCGGGCATCGGCGGCGAGCTGGCCGACCGCTACGACAAGGCGGTCATGGCGGAGAAGCTCAAGCGGGCCGAGATCCCGATCGCGCTCGTCGCGGCGCTGGGCTTCGTCCTGCACTCGGTGCCGCTGCTGTTCGTCGCGCTCGGCTTGCTATGGCGTCATCGCGGCGCTGTTCGGTCCGATCAAGTACGGCATCCTGCCGGCGCTGCTCGACGCGCGCGAGATCTCCGGCCGGCAACGCCTTGGTCGAAAGCGCGACGTTCGCGGCCATCCTGATCGGCACTATCGCCGGCGGCATCGCGGCGTCGGAGAACGGGGCGTCGTGGTTCATCGCCGGACTCGTCGTCGGTGCTGGCAACGCTGTGCTGGTTCACGGCCTCGCTCATTCCCAAGACCGGCGCCGCCGCGCCCGGGCTCGCCATCGATTGCAACCCGTGGACGTCGACGATGGCGCTGCTCCGGCATCTGCACGGCGACCGCCGGCTGTGGGTCGGCGGCCTGATCACGTCGTGGTTCTGGCTCGTCGGCGCGGTGGTGCTGTCGCTGCTGCCGGTGCTGATCAAGGACACCATCGGCGGCGACGAGGGCGTCGTCGATCGTGGCGCTGGTCGTGTTCACCGTCGGCATCGCGGTCGGCTCGGCGCTGGCCGCGCGCGCCAGCAAGACGCGGCCCAACCTGGCGCTGGTGCCGATCGGCGCGCTGCTGATGGGTCTGTTCTCGCTCGATCTCGCGTTGGCGCGTTGCGGGCATCGCCGGTGCCGACAGGGCCGATGTCGGTCGGCGCTTTCTTCGCTGCGCGTCACCGGCTGGCGCGTGCTCATCGACCTCGCTGGGTCTCGCCATCGCGGGCGGCCTCTACATCGTGCCTGCGTTCGCGGCGGTTCAGCTCTGGGCGCCCGCAGACCGAGCGCGCGCGCGTCATCGCCGCCTGCAACGTGCTCTCGGCGGCGTTCATGACCGTCGCGAGCCGTCGAGCCTCGCCGTGCTGCAGTCGGCAGGGCTTCGGGCTCGGCATGCTCCTGACCATGCTGGGTGCTCGCCAACCTCGCCGCCATGGCGCTCATCATGCGTCGCCTGGGGCAAGCGAGGGCATCCAGGATGTCGGCGTGTTCCTGTTCAAGACGTTCCTCGGCCTCGAGGTGCAAAGGCTACGAGAACCTGCCGCGCGCCGGGCACGCGCGCCATCATCGCGCCCAACCATGTCAGCCTGCTCGATGCGGCCGATCATGCATTCGATCCTGCCGAGCGCACGCGGCGTTCGCCATCGATACGGGCATGGCGCAGAAGTGGTGGGTGAAGCCGTTCCTGCAAGCTCGTCAACGCCCACGCCATCGATCCGACCAAGCCGCTGGCGACGCGCCATCTGATCCAGGCCGTCAAGGGCGGCGAGACGCTGGTGATCTTCCCCGAGGGCCGCCTCACCGTCACGGGCGGCCTCATGAAGGTCTACGACGGCACGGCGATGATCGCCGACAAGGCCGACGCCGGTCGTCGTGCCGGTGCGCATCGACGGGCCCGAGCGCTCGCCACTTCGGCTATCTCAACCGCTACCAGGCCAAGAAGGTCTGGTTCCCGAAGACGACCATCACCATCCTGCCGCCGCTGAAGCTCAAGGTGGCGGACGCGCTGCAGGGCAAGGCGCGCCGGCAGGCGGCGGGCATGGCGCTGCAGGACATCATGGTCGACGCGGCGGTCGAGACCGCGCAACATCGACCAGACGCTGTTCTCGGCGCTCGTCGAGGCCAAGGAAACGCGCGACACGGGCAAGCCCATCGTCGAGGATCCGCTCGGCGACCAAGCTCTCCTACGCAAGCTGATCACGGCGGCGCAGGTGCTCGGCGCCAAGCTCGAGCCGCTGGCTCCTGTGGGCGCGGCCGTCGGCGTCATGCTGCCGAACTCGGCCGGCGTGGCGGTGACGTTCTTCGCCGCTGCAGACCATCGGCCGCGTGCCGGCGATGCTGAACTTCACGGCGGGCGCGCACCAACCTCCTCGCCGCCTGCAAGGCGGCGAAGGTGGACGTGATCCTGACGTCGCGCGTGTTCGTCGAGAAGGCGCATCTCGGCGACGCCGTCGAGAAGCTCTCGGCGCGTGGCCCGCATCGTCTACCTCGAGGACGTCGCGCGCATCGATCACGTTCGCCGACAAGATCCGCGGGCTTGCTGCTCGGCTCGCGCGCGCAGGTCGATGCGCGATCCCGAACGATCCGGCCGCGATCCTGTTCACGTCGGGCTCCGAGGGGCTGCCCAAGGGCGTGGTGCTGTCGCACCGCAACATGCTCGCCAACGCCATGCAGAGCCTGACGCGCGTGGCCGTCAACGGCCAGGACAAGGTGTTCAACGTGCTGCCGGTGTTCCATTCGTTCGGGCTCACGGCGGGGCTGGTCATGCCGCTGGTTGCGGGCGTGCCGGTCTATCTCTATCCGACGCCGCTGCATTACCGCATCGTGCCGGAGCTGGTGTACGGCTCGAACGCCACGATCCTGTTCGGCACCGATACGTTCCTCAACGGCTATGCGCGCACGGCGCATCCTTATGACTTCGCGCGCGTGCGCCTGATCCTTGCGGGCGCCGAGGCGGTGAAGGAGCGGACGCGGCAGATCTACATGGAGAAGTTCGGCGTTCGCATTCTCGAAGGCTACGGCGTCACCGAGACGGCGCCGGTGCTCGCCATCAATACGCCGCTCGCCAACAAGGCCGGCACCGTCGGGCGCCTGTCGCCGCTGATGGAAGCGCGCCTCGAGCCGGTGCCGGGCATCGAGGAGGGCGGGCGCCTGTTACGTGCGCGGCCCCAACGTCATGCTCGGCTACATGCGGGCGGAGAACCCGGGTGTGCTGGAGCCGCCGGCCGGCGGCTGGCACGACACGGGCGACATCGTCGCCATCGACGCGCAGGGCTTCATCACCATCAAGGGACGCGCCAAGCGCTTCGCCAAGATCGCGGGCGAGATGGTGTCGCTGTCGGCGGTGGAGGCGCTGGCGTCCGAGCTGTGGCCGACGCTGCTCACGATCGTCGTGGCGCTGCCGGACGCACGCAAGGGCGAGCGGCTGGTGCTGATGACCACGGACCCGTCGGCGACGCGCGAAGCCTTCTCGCGGTTCGCGCAGGACGAAGGGCGCGAACGAGCTGATGGTGCCTGCGGATTTCATGCTGGTGCCCAGCATTCCGCTGCTCGGCAGCGGCAAGCCGGATTACGTGGCCGCTCTGGCGCTCGCCAAGGAGCGCGCGGCCACGTCACCGAGGCGGGCGGAAGCCCTGGTCGAGGCCTCGCCGGCAATCTGATGCTCTCCCCGCAAGGACGGGGAGAGCGATTAGGGCAAAGCTATTCAGGTTCCGTCGACTACCGGCGTTCGCGGTCGCGCTGCCAATAGATGAACGACGTCGTGACCAGCGCCGTCAGGATGATGGTGGCCAGGATATCGCCGCGCTTGATGAAGGCGAGCCAGATGTCGATGCCACCGATCGAGCCGCCACGGCCCATCAGCGACGTGTTCACGACCACGACGGCCAGCACGACGGCGGCAGTTAAAGCTGCCGCGATCACGACTTGCAGCGATCGCTTCGCCACCTTCGGCATGGAGACTTTGTGCTTCCCAACTGCGAATTGAGTACGGTCTGACATGGCGCTCTCCCGCATGTAACCCCTCATAAGGTAACAGATTTGCACGAATCTAACGCATGCGAGAGCGTACGCAACGCTCGGGGCGAGCATAAGGCAGCGTGATGCGATTCGGACTTCTATGGGTGACGAGCATCGCTTCCCGCGTTCAGGTCAGCGCTATCGTCCTGAGGCGGGCGCCGACGCGGATCTCGTTCTCGTTGTAATCGCCTTCAGGCAGGTTGGAGTTGAAGTCGACGTGCAGGTAGCGCGTGAACAGCACCAGCTCGGGGCTGGCGTAGTATTCCACGCCGACATTGGTCTCGAGATCGCGCTCGTGCAGCGAGACGTGCGTGTAGTCGTAGTCGGTATAGGTGAGCCCGGCCGAGGCGACGACGTAGCGGCGGAAGGCGTGGCGGACTTCGATGCCGGCCTGGCGCGAGATGACGCCGGGTGAGCCCTCAGTAGTCGTGGTGTCGATGTCGGTCTTGGCGGTGAACAGAAGCGCGGTGACCTCGGTGGGGCGCCAGGTGAGATTGGCATCGACCAGGAATGCGGCGACGTCACCCAGCTCGGTGGCCTTGGATTTCTGATTGCCGTAGCCGATGCTGACCTCGCCGCGCCAGATCGGGCTTGTGCCGCCGAGATCGAGGCCTACGCGATAACGCTCGCCCTTCGAATTGCGGGTTAGATCGTCCTCGGGCGAGACGCCGTCATAGTCGCGCTGGTTCAGCGCCGTTTCCGTGAACACCGCGAGCGTGGGCTTCAGCTCGTAGGAGAGGCGCACGGCCTCCTCGGTGATATTGTTGTCGCGATAGTCGAGCGATCCGGTTTCGCCTCCCGTATCGGAATACTTCGTGTCGGTCACGGCGCCGCGGAGCTGCACCGTCACGCGGTTGAAGCGATGGTTGAAGGCTGCCGCGGCGCGGTCGGTGGCAACGTTCGGGCGCGGCCCCACGACCACGGCATCGATGTCCGAGCGCGATTCCTGGCCGAAGTCGTGACCGATGAGCCCCTGGATGTTGGTGCGCTGCGCGATGTCGAGACGGCCGCGGGCTTCGGCGCTCCAGTCGCGGTCGTCCTCGGAGGAGTATTCGTCGTAGTAGGTGTTGACGGTCGTGCCTCGGAGCTCGACGGCATGGCGCGACCAGTTCGAGACGAGGCGCGCTCTGCTTTGAAGGCCGAGGCCCACGTCCGATTTGCCGCCCGAGGTGCTCTGCACGTTGCTCGTGGCGATGCCCGCGATTTCGGCTTCCGGGAACAGCACGAAGCTGCCGATCTTGATGCCGATGGGGTCATAGGGCTCGAGCCGGAACAGGCGTTCGGGCCGCCGGTCGGTCAGCAGCGGATCGATGTCCTCGATCTGAAACAGCAAGGGGTCGAAGCCGGCGGGCGGGCTTTCGAATACGGCGATATCTTCCGGCGGGCGCGTGTCCTGCGTCGGGTCGGCGCCGTCCAGCGGCTGCTCCGGCTCCGCGGCGTCGAGGGTGCCGTCCTGCTCGGGCGCGGTCTCCCTGCCGGCGGAGGTGTCGGCGTCGGAGGGGCAGGGTCCTCGGTGACGGGGTCGGAGCCGAACGAATTGTCGATCGGGGCCGGATCGGACGGATCGCCGCCGTCGGAGCCGTCCAGGGGGGCTCTCACCGGCCGGGCCGGGGTCGTGTAGGGGTCTTCGGCGTCAATCAGAGGGTCCGTCTTGAGACGGGGGCGTAGGTCTGCGACGTCATTGCGGGCCGCGGGGGGCAGGATGTCCTCGGCGCGGGCCGGCTGGCTCTGCAACACGGCAAAACCAAGGGTCGCGGCGGCGCTCCCCACGACAAACACCCGCAATCGCCGCGAAACCGTCACGAACGCGCCCTCATGAGACACTTCATCATGCGACGCAAACAGACCCCGTTCGACAGTAGGAAGGCTCGGTTAACGCGCACTTAAACGTCTAAAACTCGCTCGGCGTGTTTGGAGGATCCGGGTGTCTCTGGTAGAAGGGGACTAGCCCTCAGGGGCTCACGAGGGGTTGGGACGCTAACAGGCTAGCTCGCTTACAGTTTTCCCGCATTTCTGTGCGGGATCAGGGCTCGCTTCGTCGAAAAACGTTCTTGGGGATCGCTCGACATATGGCAATCCATGAAGGTGGCACGGCCCGCAAGCTGAAGGCCATTCCCGGCGGCAAGGGCAAGGACGCCTCGCTTGTCCGCTCCGCGGTTCGGACGCTCGATCTCGAGGTCGAGGGGCTTCAGGCCGTGCGGCAGGCGCTCGAGGGCAGCCTCGCAGGTCCCATGGCCGAGGCGCTGCGTCTGCTCAGGGATGCGCGCGGCCGCGTCATCGTTTCCGGCATCGGCAAAAGCGGGCATGTCGGCCAGAAGATCGCGGCGACGTTCGCTTCGACCGGCACACCGGCGTTCTTCGTGCATCCGAGCGAGGCGTCGCACGGCGACCTCGGCATGATCCGGCCGGAGGATGTCATCCTGGCGCTCTCCTGGTCGGGCGAGACGGTCGAGCTTTCCAACATCATCACCTATTCGCGCCGCTTCGCGGTGCCGATGATTTCCATCACGTCCAAGGCGGATTCGGCGCTGGGCAAGCAGTCCGACGTGGTGCTGGAGCTGCCGCGGGCGAAGGAAGCCTGCCCGCACGGGCTCGCGCCGACGACCTCGACGACCATGCAGCTGGCGCTGGGCGACAGCCTCGCCATCGCTCTGCTCGAAGTCCAAGGGCTTCACGGCGCACGATTTCAAGATTTTCCATCCCGGCGGTTCGCTCGGGGCTTCGCTCAAGTATGTGGCCGACGTCATGCACAAGCGTGACCAGCTGCCGCTGGCGCGCGAGACGGAGCTGATGAGCGACGCCATCGTGACCATGACGGCGAAGAGCTTCGGCTGCCTCGGCATCGTCAACGGCAAGGGCAAGCTCGTCGGCGTGGTGACGGACGGCGACCTTCGGCGTCACATGGGCGATGCGCTGTTCCGGGCCAAGACCGGCGACATCATGACGAAGCGGCCGAAAACGGTGTCGCCCGGCATGCTGGTGTCGGCGGCGCTCGAGATGATCAACGCCTCGCGCATCACGGCACTGTTCGTGGTGGACCAGGGCAAGCCGGTCGGCATCATCCACGTGCACGACCTGCTGCGCGCCGGCGTGGCCTAGGCGGGCGGACCGGATCGGCGTGTTTCGTCATCCCAACGTGTCGGATCCCGGCCTCCGCCGGGATGACGTTCTAGGAGGCAAGCGGCTCATCCAAACTCACGTCACCCCGACGAAGGTCGGGGTCCACGCAAGTTTCCGCAGTTCCTCAACACTAGACACTCGCTTGACCCCCGACGTGTCGTGGATTCCGGCCGTCCAACACGGTGGCCTTGTCAGGAGGCCGGGATGACGGTTATCGGAGGTGCTTCGCCAGCACCTCGGCTGCGGGACGAGAGCCAAGCTCGCCTCGTTCATGAGCAGCAATGCGATCCAAAACCTCGTCCGTCCAGGCCCGACCGATTTCGGGATCGACGTCGATCGTCGCCAGCAATAGCTCGGCGAGCTCTGCCCGCTCCGTCGAAGGAAGTTTCTGGGCCTGCTCAAATATGGTTTTCACACGGTCGTTCATGCCGGAATTCTAGCCGGTCGGACGCGGGAATAGAAGATAGCGCTAAGCGGCGGGTTCGACGATGAACACGGTGCCGTTGGTGCCGGTGATTTTGACGTGCGCGCCCTTGGCCGTGTCCGCGCCCTGAGCCGGCCACAGCGTGTCGCCGACGCGGACCTTGCCGCGGCCGCCGGAGATGGCGTCCTCCACGACGACGATGCGGCCGATGTACTGCGCGCCGCGCACGTTGAGATCGGGCTCGTCGGTTTCGGCCTGCTCGGTGCGCGACAGGCCGCGGACCCAGAACACGGTCATCACCGAAATCACGGCGAACAGCACGAGCTGCCACGGCAGGCTGAAGGCTTCGCCGAGGCCCAAGGCTGCGGCCAGAAACGCGACGATGCCGACCACCACGGCGGAGAGCCCGAACCACAGGAAGTGCACGCCGGGAACCAATGTCTCGAGCGACATCAGGATCAGTCCGGCGATTACCCAGCTCCAGGGGCCGAGATTGGCGATGAGGTCGGCAAGGGCGGTCATGGCGGAAGCCTCTCCAGTCGAAGCGAGAGTCTAATCGAGAAATTATGGCGCGTCACAGACCGATCGGATGGGACGCGATCATGGTGGTCCTTAGTTAGACCGACGATTCACGCTTCAGGCTGATAAGGCCCGAAGCGATCGTGGTCTAGTGCCTGCGGGACGCTGCCGCCGCGCGAGGGCTTGCCGCGGCTCTGCGGCGCGGTGCCGCCGAACGCTTCGCCGGTGATCTGGGCCAGGCCGGCGAGCGAGCCGATCACCGACGACGCCTCGAGCGGCATCATGATGATCTTCTGGTTGGGCGCACTTGGCGATGGCTTCCAGCGCCTTCACGTAGTTGTTGGCGACGAAGTAGTTGATCGCCTGCACGTTGCCGTTGGCGATGGCGTTGCGACACCAGCTCGGTGGCCTTGGCTTCGGCCTCGGCGGAGCGCTCGCGCGCCTCGGCGTCGCGGAAGGCGGCTTCGCGGCGGCCTTCGGCTTCCAGCACGACGGCCTGCTTCTCGCCTTCGGCCTTCAGGATCGCGGCCTGGCGCAGGCCTTCCGACTTCCAGGATCTGCGCGCGCTTCTCGCGCTCGGCCTTCATCTGGCGGGCCATGCTGTCGACGAGGTCGCGCGGCGGGGCGATGTCCTTGATCTCGATGCGCGTGACCTTGACGCCCCAGGACTTCGGTCGCGGCATCGACGACGTGCAGCAGCTGCGCGTTGATCTTGTCGCGGTTGGACAGCAGCTCGTCGAGGTCCATCGAGCCCATGACGGTGCGGATGTTGGTCATGGTCAGGTTGATGATCGCGTGCTCGAGGTTGCTCGACCTCGTAGGCGGCCTTGGCGGCGTTCAGCACCTGGAAGAAGTTGACGCCGTCGACGCGCACCATGGCGTTGTCGCGGGTGATGACGTCCTGGCTCGGGATGTCGATCACCTGCTCCTTCATGTTCACGTGTGGCCGATGCGCTCCATGACCGGGAACGAGGATGTGCAGGCCGGGCGTGAGCGTGCGCGTATAGCGGCCGAAGTTCTCGACCGTGTAGTTGTAGCCCTGCGGCACGATCTTGACCGTCGACCACAGCGCGGCCACCGCCAGTACGATCAGCAGCAGGCCGAAGACTTCAAAGCCGCCGAACATGAGGGCTCATGGCTCTCGAGGTTCCATTGCTGCGACCGCGCGTGCATCAGGGATGATACGTGCGCCAAGTTACGGCGGGGATGCAAATATACGGTTAAAAAATAGTTTGCGCGGCAGTTACTTATGGAACAGCGTGCAAATGCTTACGCAACTTCGAAGCGTGACATGGCACGGCTTGCAGTGCTTACAGCCAGCCCGCCAGCTCGCGGCGCACGACGGCTTCGATGACGTCGACGCCTTCGGCGCTGTCGTTGAGCGCGGGCAGGTAGGCGAACTTCTCGCCGCCGTTGCCCTCGAAGAAGTGCCGGTTCTCGACGTCGAGCTCCTCCAGCGTCTCCAGGCAGTCGGCAGAAAATCCGGGCGCGACGAGGGCGAGGCGCTTCACGCCTTCCTTGGCCAGGCGCTCGACGGTCTCGTCGGTGTAGGGCTGCAGCCAGGGATCGTTGCCGAAGCGCGACTGGAACGTCGTCAGCCAGCGGTCCTCCGGCCAGCCGAGCGCTTCGCGCAGCAGCCGCGACGTTTTCTGGCACTGGCAGTGATAGGGATCGCCCTTGTCGAGATACTTCTGCGGCATGCCGTGGAAGGTGGCGATGATGCGTCTCGGGCTCGAAGTCGAGCTTGGCCAGGCTCGCGCGCATCGAGGCGGCGAGCGCCGTCGATGTAGGCGGGATCGTCGTGAGTAGGCGGGCGCGACGCGGACCGCCGGCTGCCAGCGCATCTCCATGAGCGCGCGGAACGCCTGGTCGCAGGCGGTCGCGCGTCGTTGCGGCGGCGTACTGCGGATAGAGCGGCACCAGCAGGATGCGGTCGCAGCCCTGGGCCATGCAGCGCTTCGAGGCGGCTCTCGCGTGGTCGGGTTGGCATAGCGCATGGCCCAGTCGACGACGACGCGCGGGATGCTCAGAGAGGCGGCGCGCCAGCTTCTCGGCCTGCGCGCGCGTGATGGTCTTGAGCGGGCCTTCGTCGCGCTCGTTGTTCCAGATCGTGGCGTAGTCCTTGCCCTTGCGGCCGGGCCGCACGGTGAGGATGATCAGGTTGAGGATCGGCCACCACTTCCAGCGCGGCTCCTCGATGACGCGCTCGTCGGACAGGAATTCCTTGAGGTAGCGGCGCATGGACCAATAGTCCGTGCCGTCGGGCGTGCCGAGGTTGAGCAGCAGCACGCCGACGCGGCCGTAAGCGACTTGGGGATGATTTGCGGGCTTGGCGCTGCCGCCGCGGTCCGGCGCGCGATCATCGGATTTTGTCAGCATGCGCGTGCTTTCTTTCTTTTTGCTCTGGGGAGCAAACGGCTCAGGGTCCGGATTGGATCATCGCAAGTGCTGCCCGGCCGTCAATAGGCCGGCGCCGGGGCTCGTTTGCATGCAGTTGCAGGACGTTACGTAGCGGCGGCCACTTCGGTCTGATGGTCGCGTGCGTCCGACTGGTTCTCCGCGGGCGGAGACCGCATCTCCTGGGCGGCGCGCCAGATCTCGGCGACGCGGCGGCTGTGGCCCTTGGCGCCTTCGACAAACAACTGCCTGCCGCGCGGGGCGGCTTCGGCGCGAAGCTCCTGCTGACGGGCCGTCGCGAGACGCTCGATCTCGCTGACGTGCATCGCCGGGAGGCGCGAAGTCGGCAATGTGGAAAGGTGCGCGCGCAGCATGGCCAGATCGTGATCGTCGCCAAGGAGCTGCGACAGCGCGCGGGCCGCGGTGACGCGGCAGGCGAAATGCTCGGGCCATGCGCGCGAGACGAGCGCCATGTGCCGCCAATGCTGCTGCACGGTCTTGCGCCACTCGTGGAAGGCTTCGTCATGCGGGCTGGCATAGGCAGCCGCGAAACACTTGAGGGCCTTGCCGTAGCTGCGTCGCAGACCGCCTTCGACGATATCGAAGTCGCCACCGCCGACTTTGAGACGGCGGAAGCTCTTTGCCGACTTGAGCAATTTCTCCAATGCTTCGGCGATGACAGCATCGGGGACGGGCGGATTTTCAGCTCCATCCTCCTGCAGCATCTTCTTGAATGCGGCTAGTCCGGCGTTGCTCACCTGGCCGGGAAGGGTCTCGAGCTTGAGGGCCGTCTGGATCAGCACCTGACTGTCGCGAGCAGAGGACAGCATTGCGCCGATATCGCGAAAGCGCGCGTTCTCGGCGCGGAATGTCGTCTCGCCGAGGCCGGTGCGGAACAGGCGCAACAGCGCGCGGACGCGCTTCAGGGACTTGCGTGTTTCATGGACGGCCGTCGTGGAGTTCGATGCGGCCCCTTCGAGCTGGCGCTGGGCGCGCCCGATCTGCTCCAAACCGATGCGTCGAAAACCTTTGTCGATGGGCTCGTTGAGCTTGAGTCTGAATGCCATGGCGTATGCTGCGGAGAACCTGAATTAACTGCCTCGTGAAGCCGGCGCGACCATAGCGCGTCGCGGTATTGTTTGCACCCGCCAGAGGTTGGGATGCGACCATGACATGTCAAGTTAATGAATCGCTGAAGTTTTCTGTGGTTTCTATTGCGCTGGGGCACTGAGATCCATGGCGACGGCGCATCCGGAACCGGGGCCAGCCAAATGCTCCTCCGTCATCATCGGCAGGCTCGAGCTCTTGAGGTCGGTGCGGAGCCGCTGGCGGCCGCAGACGGGCGCCTCTGTGGCTGAGCCCGATGACGCGAGCATGCCGCCGACGACGACCGCCTCTCCGAGCTGGCGCTTGCTCTCCTGCCATTCGGAGAGGCGCGCCCTGGCCGTGCATGGGGCCGGTGTCTCGGCGCAGGAGGGTGGGACAGCAAAGGATGCGAGCCAGACCGAGCGTCCGCGATCGAGGATGCGGATCGCGGTGCCCGCGAGCAGGTTGGCGCCGGGCTCGCCCTGCTCTCCGCCGATGCGGGGGAAATATTCGCGCGCCGTGATGCGGAGGCCCTCGCGGACGCGGATGGCGACGCCGGTTATGCCGACGGCGGCACTGGCGGGATCGGCCTGCATGGCGACGTCGGTCAGCTTTTGGCGCGCAACCAGCAAGTGCCAATAGCGCGCCGGAAAGAAGTAGCGGCGCAGCAGGGTGGCGTCGGAAATGCCCTGCAGCAGGATGACATCGGCTTTCAAATCGTAGCGCGCGCCGCCGGTGAGAGTTTCAGGTGCGGTGGACCTTTCCGATCCGAACGATGTGCGCCAGGAGGCCTGGCTTTCCTCGTTGGCTCGTCCGCCTTCCATTGCGGGCAAGGTGCTCAAATCCCAGCTTACGACCCTGAGCGCGCCTTCGCGCGGCGGCGGCATGACGGACGCTTCCTTCGGCTTCGCGGGTTCGCGCGTCTCCCGGCGAGTACGTGACCTTCAGATCATCGTTCGAGACGGTGGGCTTCAAGGCGCCGCCAATTTTGGCGGTTACCTCGGTCTTGCTCCAGCCCGTCGCCAGAACGACGGCCACGGCCAGAAGGAGCACCAGGCCGAAGACCGCGACAGCCAGCCACTGGACCGTCGTCGGTGGTATCTTCAATTGCGAGAAGCGCCTGATCAGCTCCTGCACTCGATCCTCCCGCATCCTCCCGCCCGGTGGAGGGGATTAGCTCGTGATACGGTTCCGACGCTACATTTCGTCCGAATCGGGCGCTATGCTCAAACACCTTATCTCATCGCTTTCAGCATTTTCCAGGACTGTGCATGAGGCTTGCCGCCAACGAAAAAGAATCGACTGCAAGCCGCTGGTCCAGCCGGGTTGCCCTGTTCTCGCTCGGGGTGCTGATCGCGGCTGCTTTCCTGCACCGGCTGTTCGGAATGCCGACGGCCGTCGCGTTCAACCTGTTTCTGGTGGCGATGCTGGGGTGCGTGCTTTCCATCCTGCTCGGCATTCTTGGTTGGATGGTCATCTGGCGAAGCGGCGTGGGAGGTTCGGCGCGCATCGTTCTCGGCGTTTTCCTGAGCGCGGCCATGCTGCTGGCGCCGGTGCTGGCCATGCTCTATGCGCACAACTATCCGCTGATCAACGATCTTTCGACCGACACCAACTCGCCGCCTCCGTTCGTGAGCCTGGCGAAGGCACGGGGACCGGGCGACAATCCTCCGGCCTATCCTGGAGTGCGCGCCGCCATGCAGCAGGCGGCGGCCTATCCCGATCTCAAACCGATGATCATCGAGCGTTCGAGCGAGGAAACGTTCGAATTGGTCACGGATGCGCTGAGGAAGCTCCGGATCCACGTCGTGCGCGACGAGGCGCCGGGCGCTGCAGGCGAGCCTGGGGCGATCGAGGCCGTCGACCGGACGCTGATTGCAGGCTTCTACGACGACGTGGCCATTCGCGTTGCGGGCGACGAAGCGACGTCGCGGGTCGATATCCGCTCGGCGTCGCGCTTCGGCAGCGCGGATCTCGGGCGCAATGCGGAGCGCATTCGCGCCATCATGCACGAGATCACCATGCGCGTGCAGGCGACGATGCCGATGGCTGAAGACGAGAAGGCGGAAAGGTCGAAGCGCGGCGCGCAGCGCGTCAAGCGAGGGAAAGACGCTGATCCCAAGCCGGAAGGCCGTCGCAGACCACAAGACCGCGCTGAATGAGGTGCTCGACGTGGGCCTGAACCGACAGGCCCGCGGCGGTCGCGAGGCGGCCATCGAGCGTCGGGTAGATCATTGGCACGATCGCCTGGATGGTGCGCACGCCGTTCTTGATGGCGGCGAGGATCGACTGCTCGCGCCATTGGCGGTGCAGCAGATAGGCCTTCACTGTTCGTTGCGGCTCGTCGAGGCGGTCGCCGTGCCCGGGCAGATAGACGGCGTCGGGGCGGGCGAGCAGCAGCTGCAGCGAGCTGATGTAATCGGCCATGGAGCCCTCGGGCGGCGCGATGAGGGTCGTGTTCCAGGCCATCACATGGTCGCCGGAGAACAGTACGGACCGGCCCGCGAGCGCGAGGCACAGATGGTCCGGCGCGTGACCCGGGGTGTGGATCGCCGAGAGGCGCCATTCCTTGCCTTCGATCTCGTCGCGGTCATCGAGCAGGATGTCGGGAGTGAAGACGTAATCGATGAACTCGCTGCCCTGAGGATTGAGGACCGGGCCTTCGGCAGGGATGCTGTCGCGGCCATAGCCGCAGATGGGCGCGCCAGTCGCGGCCTTCAGCGCGGCCGCGCCGTCGACGTGGTCGCGATGGGCGTGCGTGATGAGGATATGCGTGATCGGCCGCGAGCCTGCGGCCTTCAGGATGGCCTCGCGGTGGGCCGGATCGTCGGGACCGGGATCGATGACGGCCAGCTCGGTCATGCCGAGCAGATACGTGTTCGTGCCCTTGAAGGTCAGCACGCTCGGATTGTTGGCCACAAGACGCACGATGCCCGGGCTCACCGGGCTCGGCTCGCCGTAATCGAAGGCCATGGAGGTTTTGAAAGTCAGCTCGTGGCTCATGGCCTGCTCGCGAGAGCGAAGATCATGCGATCACGCTCCAGAAGGTTAAACCATGTGGAGGCACCGGAGATGGTCCGGCGCTATCACGGCTCTCGGTATCATCGGAGTTCTTAAAGCATTGCGGCTGCCACAGAAAGGCGGCGATGCGTCTCGCCGCGCGCCGGGCCGGCTGACAGCGGATACAGGGTCAATTTCGCGTAAATGGGCTGGGGCGAAGGCAAAACGCCGTCACGGGCCGCACTTTATTCGAGTGCAACCCGCGCCGGCGTTTTTTTCTGGCGTTGTTTTAGACCGATGATTCACGCGTCAAGATTGATAGGATCTGACGCGATCATGGTCTAGGCAGCCCTGACAGTCGACAGGAACCTCTCGACCTCGAGCTTGAGAAGGCGGCTGTCGCTCGACAGCGATTTAGCTGACGACAGCACCTGCGAGGATGCCGAGCCGGTGTCGGAGGCTCCTTTGCTCACCTCGTTGACGCTGCTTGCCACCTCGGCCGTTCCCCGTGCGGCCTCGGCGACGTTGCGGCTGATTTCGGACGTCGCCGAACCTTGCTGCTCCACGGCCGCCGAGATGCCGGTTGCGATTTCGGAGATGCGGCGGATGGTGCCGGTGATCTCCTTGATCGCGTCGACGGCGTCCTGGGTCGCGAGCTGCATGCCTGCGATCTGCGTGCCGATTTCGCTCGTGGCCTTTTCGGTCTGGCTGGCTAGAGCTTTGACTTCCTGCGCGACGACCGCGAAGCCCTTGCCAGCTTCGCCGGCGCGTGCCGCCTCGATGGTGGCATTGAGAGCCAGGAGGTTGGTCTGACCGGCAATGGTGTTGATCAGGCCGACGACGTCGCCGATGCGCTCAGCTGACTTCGAGAGCTCGGAGACGCTGGAGTTCGTGCGTGCGGCCTGCGTGACCGCCGCGTCGGCGATGTTGCTGCTTTCCTGAACCTGGCGGCTGATCTCGGTGACCGTGGCCGCAAGCTGCTCGGCCGCGGCGGCGACACCCTGCACGTTTCCAGACGTCTGCTCGGAGGCCGCGGCTGCGACACCCGACAGCTCGTGCGTGGCCTTGGCGGTTCCGGTCAGAGAGCCTGCAGCGCTTTCGAGCTGGCTCGATGCGGCGGACACCGTATCGACGATGGAGCCAACTGCGCGCTGGAACTCGTCACCGAGGCGGTGGAGCTCGGCGCGGCGCTCGGCGGCTGTCGCCTTCTCGGCTTCGGCCGTGGCTTTGCGCAGGCGCTCCGTCTCGAGCATGTTGTCACGGAAGATGACGAGGGCGCCCGAGATCTCGCCGATCTCGTCCTTGCGGTCGGCGCCATAGATGCTCGCTTCGGTGTTGCCCTCGGAAAGCTCGAGGATGGAGAGCTTGATGCGCTCGATGGGGCGCGTGAAGCTATGAATGACCAAGAAAATGCCGGCCCCCATGATCGCGAACGACATTGCGCCGATGAGGACGACATTGAAGATCACGCTGGCGCTGATTTCGCGAGCCGAGGCGGCGGTTTCTTCGACGATCTTTCCGTAGCGCTCGGAAAGTCCGGCAAGCTTATCGTTGAGCGCTTTGCGATTGCTTCTATTCGCGTCGTTGTCGCCGAATTCGCGGGCGACGGTCATGGAGTCTTCCTTCGCGAGGCGAACCAGCTCTGTTCTGAATTTGATGAACTCGGCGATATTCTGCCGGGCTTCTGCGAGCGACTCTGCTTCTGAAGGGACGACCTGGGCAGCCCAAAGCGATGCTGCTTCGTCGAGCTGTTTTGCTGATTTCAGAATTCCGTCGCCGTATTTTTTGGCGCTATCCCAATCTGGAGACATATAGATGCCGCGGGAATCCATGACGATCGCGTAGACGAGGCCGTTGATGCGCTCGAGGTAGGTCTGGCCGGACTTTGTGTTCATCGCGAGTTCGTCGGCATTGGCCTGCTCACGAAGGCTGACGTACGTGAAAGCCGCGGCAATCGGCGAAAGCGCGCCCAGAATTGCAATAAGGCAAAGCACTTTCGTTTTCAGTTTGATGCCGTTGAGCATAATGCGCACTCCAATATCTTTTTGGTCGGAATCGCCTTCCGGTTGCAGATTGTCCGTGGGGCAATTATTCAAATTCTACATAAGCTTAATGTAACGCGTTCAAAGTTTATAAGAACTGACCATGAACGGCGTTTAATCATAATTCCGTGCGCGTTTGGTGCCATTTGATGCGTTTTTAAATTTGTCGCATCCGTGTTTCTACGTGCTGCAAATGCAATGCGGGAATCGGCTCACTCTTTCTCTTCTGATCTGGATCAGTTCGGGGCAGTCGATCAGCGCCTGTGTCAGGCCACTGCGGAGATTTCTGAGCTAGATCATCCGGACTGTGCTTGTTTCTGTCTTGGGGCTCGCTTTCGGCTTGTCTCGGGTGTAGTCGGGACGACGCACTTCAGGAGGGACCAGGATGCCGCGCGTATCGCGCAAGCAGGCGAACCAGCATCGCATTGACATCGTCGACGCGGCCGCCCGCCTATTTCGGGAGCGGGGCATCGACGGAGTAAGTGTTCCCGAGCTGATGGCGGATGCAGGTCTGACGCACGGCGGCTTCTACGGCCACTTTGCGTCAAAGGAGGAGCTTGCGGCGCTGGCCTGCACGAAGGCCTTCGCCGAGAAGGCCGAGGCGCTCGGGAAGATCGTGGAACGCAGCAAAGGGGACCGAGCGCGGGCCCGGCGCGATCTCGCGCATTACTATCTCGCTTCTTTGCATTGCGACGATCCGGGAGAGGGCTGTCCTATCCCTGCGCTTTCGAGCGACATCGCGCGAGTAGAGCCCGACAGCGCCGTGCGGACGGCTTATGTCGATGGGCTCTCCGCGTTCGCCGAGCAGATGATCCCGTTCATGGAGGGACGCGGCAACAGCGAGAAAAGGAGCGAGGCGTTGGCGATGCTTTCGATGCTCGTCGGCGCCGTCACGCTGGCGCGAGCCACTCGGGGCGAAAAAATATCGGACGAGATCCTGAAAGCCGTACGCAAGAGCCTGCTCGGGCCGCGCTGAAGCTGAGAGACCGGGCGCCCTCTGCAAGAGAGCGCTTCGCCAGCTCGCGTCAGAAGAAAATATCCTCAAGGTCGGCGACGGCGTTTTCGTCGGCGAGTGCGCTCGTGCTCGCGTGCCCCGGTGAGCCGGCGCCGTGGACATTTCGCTCGGCCGCCATGGTGTAGCGTTGCGCGAAGTGGACCTTGGTGCGCTCGTTGGTGCGTGCCGTTTGCAAGTGGCTGCCGGGGCCGTTGGCGAGTGCGTGCAGAATGCGGTTCGACTTTTCGAGCCGGTGCTCCAGTTCGTCGCCCTTCATGAGACAGGCTTGCGCCCCCTGAAGCGCATTCTTCACGGTGTCGCCCCGGCTGCGCAGCGTACCGAGGGCCGAGGCGAGCGTGGCTCCGCTTTCCTCGAAGGCAGCGAGCGCGGCGCCCATGCTGGCATCGAGCGTGGCGAGACGATCCACGCCGAGAGCGTTGTTATGCTTCTTCAGCTCCTCGAACAGCGCGATGGTCTCGTCGATGGCCTTGATCAGATCTCGCGCGTGGCTGGAAATGAATTCAGCCGAATTGCGAAGCTCGCGCGAGATGACGCTGAGCGTCCGGCCCTCGGGGCCGAGTCCGTCGGATTTGAGATGAGCGTTGAGGCCGATGAGGCGTACACCGCCCACCACGCCGACAATGCCTTCGAGGCTGGCCGCCTGAGCGTGAAGGGCGCCGAAACGGGCTCCGACGCTCTCATTGAGCGCGTCCACCTGCTTGCAGGCGCTTTGACAGTCGGACAGCAGATGGCCCGCGATGTTGATCCTGCCGGCAAGCTCGCCAAGGAAAGAATTCGCCGACGCGCCATCCGATCCGTAGAGGGCGCTTCCCTGCTCGGCCATTTCAGCCGCGTCGTGCCGGAGCTGGGTGATCTCTCTCTCGATCGATCTGGATTCGGATTTCCAGATCGGCGAGAGCGTTGTGCATCTGGGAGATCTGCAGCGAAGCGACCTCGGCGGCGACGGCCGTGCGCTCGTCGTGGTCGAGACCGGTCCACCAGTCGCCTTCGTTGCCGTCGGCGGCCTCGAGCCCGCGAGCGACCTGTTCGACCGCTTCGTGGACGTGCGCCAGGCGCTGGCTGGTGATGTCGGCAATCTGGAGCGCCGTAATGATCTTGCCGATGGATTGCGTGATCTGCCGCGAGCGCTGGCCGATGTGCGTGGATTGGCTCAGGGCGTCGCTTCTGCGGGTTTCGACGGAGCCGAGGCTTTTGTGCAGCTCCTTGGCGATGGAGCCAAGCTGGGCGCGATGCTTGGTGGCAAAGCTCGTGAGAACGGTGCGCGCGGCATGCAGGGCCTCATGAGCCTTGCGTTGCTCCAGGCTGTATTGATTGATGGTCACCTCAGCGGTCGATGCGAGCTTGGCGACCTCATAGGTGAAGGTGAGCATTTCCTGGCTGTTGCTCTTGAGAGCGGAAGCCTCGATGCGGGCATTGATGGCGATGTTGGCGATGGTCTGGATGTTGTTGCGGAGCAAATCCAGGCGCTTGCCGATGGTGACGTTGGCTGCGGCCAGCGCCTCCATGGCGCGAACCTGGTCGGGGACGATGTCGTGAATGGCGGTGCATTCTCTCGCCACCTGCTCGAGCGTGTCGGAGCCCATGCGCAGCTCGTCGTTGGCAAGGGCGGTCGGAAGCGCGTCGAAGACGCCCGTCAGCTCGTGGAAGACCGACACTGCCTCCACGAGTTTGTCACCGACATCGACGAACGAGCGGGCTCGCACGGCAAAGGCGCCGTCGAGTGCCGTGGCGGCGGCGTCGAGCTGTGCAAGCAGGCCATTCTTGTCTTCACGCGGCAACATTCTGGACCCTACGTATTTCGGAGGCGATGAGATCAAGGGGAAGAATTTTGTGCACTGCGCCGGCTTCGATGGCCATGCGCGGCATGCCGAAGACCACGCAGGTCGCCTCGTTCTGGGCGATCGTAAAGGCGCCGGCATTCTTCATTTCGAGAAGGCCCTTGGCGCCGTCGTCGCCCATGCCGGTCAGAATGATGCCGACGGCATTGGCGCCGGCGTACTGAGCCGCGGAGCGAAACAGCACGTCGACCGAGGGGCGGTGACGGGAGACGAGGGGGCCGTCCTGGATGGATACGCGGTAACCGGTGCCAATGCGCTTCAGCAGCATGTGATGGCTTCCGGGAGCAATGAGTGCACGCCCTGGCAGAACCTCGTCGCCATCCTTGGCCTCACGGACCTCGATCCGGCACAGGCCGTCCATGCGGCGGGCGAAAGCGGCGGTGAAGCCCTCCGGCATGTGCTGCACGATGACGATGCCGGGGCTGTCAGCGGGGAGCGCCGTCAGTACATCCTTGAGCGCTTCCGTGCCGCCGGTGGAGGCGCCGATGCACACGATCTTGTCGGTCAGTTGCGGCGCGCGTCCGTTGAAGCGCGGCGGCGGCAGGATGACATCCGCCGTCAGCTTGGCGGAGACGGGTGTGGTTCGCCGCACGCGGGGTTTGTCGATTTTGGCGCGGGCGGCGGCGCGAACGGCGTCGCAGACGCGGGTGCGGGATTCCATGAAGAAATGGGTCGTGTCCACGCGCGGCTTGGCAATGATCTCGATCGCTCCCGCGTCGAGGGCTTCAAGCACGACGTCGGAGCGATGCTCGGTGAGGGTCGAGCAGATGATGACGGGAATGGGTCTCTGCGCCATGATCTTACGCAGGAAGGTGAGCCCGTCCATCTTCGGCATCTCGATGTCGAGGATCATCACCGACGGGATCTCGCGCCGGATCTTGTCGGCAGCCGAGAACGGGTCACCGGCGGTGCCCATGACCTCGATGTCGGATTCGGAGCTCAGGATGCTCGTCAGCACCTGGCGAACGGCAGCCGAATCGTCGACGATCAGGACGCGGATGGGCGACTTGCCTTTCGTTTCCATTGGCTTTGCTCTTCGTTGTTAAATTTTTTGCGGAATACGGTCGGATAGGCCTGCTTGAGATCGGGCTGGTCTCCGCCTGCCATCGACTCGGAGTGGCCCAGAATGAGGTAGCCGCCTGGACGCAGGTGCGAAACGAGGTGCCCTACGACCTGCTGCTGAATCTCGCGCGAGAAATAGATCAGAATATTGCGGCAGAAAATCACGTCGAAGTCCTTCTCGACCGGATAGCTCTTGTCCATCAGGTTGAGGTGCTTGAAGTGCACGTGCTTGCGCAGCTCGGGAGCTATGCGAATCTCCTTTCTCGCCGGGTCGCGGGCGACCATGCAGTAGCGGGCGCGATATTCCGGCGGTACGGGCGCGATCATCTCAGTTGGATAGATGGCGCGATTCGCTTGTTTGAGCACATCCGTGCTGATGTCGGTTCCGAGGATTGAAAAGGTGGCGCGTGGATAGTCTGACCGGATCGCCTGATCCATCACCATGGCAATGGTGAAGGCTTCGGCGCCGATGGAGCTGGCTGCGCTCCAGATCTTGAACTTGTGCCCACGCCCGCCCTTGTCGAGCGCCATGAGATCGGAAAGGATGTTGTCGCGCAGGATGTTGAAGTGCGCCGGCTCGCGGAAGAAGTCGGTCTTGTTGGTGGTCATGCAATCGATCAGGTGGGTCAGCTCGTCCCCGAGCGCGCCGTCCTCGAACAGCAGATTGCAGTATTCCTCGATGTCGACCAGGTTATGCGCCTTGAGGCGCTTGCGCAGGCGGCCTTCCACCATGCTGCGCTTGTTCGGTGGCAAACGGATGCCGATACGCGTCTCGATGAAGGTCGAGATGGTCTTGTAGTGCTCGTCGCTGAGCGCGCCATGAATGCTGACGCGCTCGACGGCTTCCGATCGCTTGGCTAACACGTTACAAACTCCCCCAGAGATGCAGCGAATGGCCGGTGCCTCACTCGTGCGGCACCGGCCAGCGCTTATTTATCGTCAGACGATCAGGCCCGCTTGAACTCGGCATCCAGCGCTTCGTCGTCCTTCATGTCGAGGGCGAAGCCTTTGCCGCCCGCCTTGGCTGCGGGAGCAGCCTTCGCGGGTGCGCTCTTGGGCTTCGGATGCGCGAAGGACTGAGCCTTGGCGATCTGCTTGTGCACCTCGGGCTTGCTCGTTTCCGAACGTGCCTTCTTTGCGGGACTACGCTGGCCGGGCTGATCGCTGATGCGGAAGAAGGCGATGGTCTCCTGCAGGCGCTCGGACTGGTTGGCGAGCTCCTCGGCGGTGGCCGAGAGCTCCTCGGCAGCCGAGGCGTTCTGCTGGGTCACCTTGTCGAGCGACTGGATGGCCTGGTTGATCTGAGCCGAGCCGACATCCTGCTCGCGGCAGGCTGCCGAGATCTCCTCGACCAGCTCCGAGGTGCGCTTGATGTCGGGGACCAGCTTCTGCAGCATGGAGCCGGCTTCCTGGGCGACCTTGACGCTGTCGCTCGAGAGAGTGCCGATCTCGGCTGCTGCTGCCTGGCTGCGCTCGGCAAGCTTGCGCACTTCGGAAGCGACCACCGCGAAGCCCTTGCCGTGCTCACCGGCACGAGCGGCCTCGACGGCGGCGTTGAGGGCCAGAAGGTCGGTCTGACGAGCGATCTCCTGCACGATGGTGATCTTCTCGGCGATGGTCTGCATGGCGGTGACGGCACGGCCGACAGCGCTGCCTGAGACTTCCGCGTCCTTGGCCGACTGGCGAGCAATGCGCTCGGTCTCGCTGGCGTTGGCGGCGTTCTGCTTGATGTTGGCGGCCATCTCCTCGGAAGAAGACGACGCCTGCTCACCGGCGGAGGCCTGCTCGGCGGAGCCCTGAGCGAGCTGCTCGGAGGTTGCCGCCATCTGCTGGCTGCCCGACGACACGTTGTCGGAGGCGCTGATGGCTTCCGTGACGATGCCGGTCAGCCTTTCGAGCATGTTCTGCAGGGCGATGCCGAGGGTATCCTTTTCGGACAGCCGCTTGGCCTCGACCGTGAGATCGCCGTTGGAGATCGCATCGGCAACCTTTGCCGTGGCGTTGAGGTTCGCGGTCATGGTCGTCATGGCGTCGACGAGATCCTTGATCTCGTCGTTGCTGCTGACCTGGACTTGCTGACCGAGATCACCGATGGCGACGGCGTTGGCGAGATCGACGGCTTTGCCGAGACCGCGGCTGATGTTGAGCGAGAGCCAGACTGCGACGATGACCGAGAACAGCAACACGCCGCCGGCTACCGAGAGCAAGAGGGCCTTCGACGAAGCGTAGAGATCATTCGTGTCGCAGTCCGTCTGACTTCACGCCGCGATCGACTTCCGCCGAGATCTCGTCGGTGAGCCGTGCGCAGCTGGTCGGCCCTGCTACGCGTGCCTCGCCCATGGAGAGCGCGCAGCCTGGCGCGTTGGATTCTGTCGTGTTCTGACTGGCCAGCGCCATGATCTTGTCTTGACGGTCAGGGATGGTCGTCTGGAACTTCGCCTTCAGTTCGACCGACCTTGGCCTTGATCAACGTGTTCGTGGAGGCCAGGAGCTTTTCCAGCGCGGCCTCTACCTTTTCCCGCGGCATCGGTCATGCGGGTTTTGTAATTTGCGATTTCGGCCGCATCCGTGTTCATCGACCATGTTCTTCTCGTTGCGCACGCCTTGAGTCGATGGCGTTGCCGAGATCGGCGGAGTTGTTGAGGTCCGCTATCGGACCAACGACCATCTCCGTGATCGCCGAATTGAGCGTGCTGAGATTGTAGATGGCCATGCCGGCCATCGCGCCCGTCATTATGGTGAGTAGAGTGAAGGCTATGCCGAGCTTGGCTTTGATGGTCATGCGCATTGGTAGTTCCCCCGCTTAGATGTGTTGCCGAGCTGATTGTGGATGTCGTGATCAGGCTGCATGTTGATTTGAAGTATTCATCAAAGTCGGTGCGTCGTCGGCCAGGAGCCTTTCGAGATCCAGGACGACGACGAATTTGTCGGCGCGGCGTCCGATGCCGGCGATGTGGTCAGGACGCCAGCGGCAGCCGGCTTCCGGTGCGGGGTCGATGCGATCGTCGTCGAGCGACGTCACCTCGAACACGCGGTCGGCAACCAGGCCGATGAGAACGACGCGATCGTGTATGGGGGCCTCCAGCACGAGGATGCGCGTGCTGGCCGTCGCCTCGATGCGCGGCAGGCCGAACTTCGTGCGCAGGTCGATCACAGGGACCGCCGTGCCGCGCACGTCGATCATGCCCAACAGCTGCTGGGGGGACTTCGGCAGCTTGGAGATCTCGCACATGTCGAGAATTTCCCGGACCGTCTCGACCGGGAGAGCAAATGTCTCCCGATCGATTCCCAGCGTCACGAATTGCGTCATCGGCTTCACAGCTCGTACTCCCGTTCGATTGATCAGCCGTTCTGGCGCTTGAACTCGGCGTCGAGCGCGTCGTCGTCATCGAGATCCAGGGCGAAACCCTTGCCAGCTCCCTTGGATGCGGGAGCAGCCTTCACGGGCGCGCTCTTGGACTTCGGATGCGCGAAGGACTGAGCCTTGGCGATCTGCTTGTGCACCTCGGGCTTGGCGGATGTGCCCGAGCTTTCGGCGCGCGGCTTCTTGGCCGCACTGCGAGAGGGTGGTTCGTCGCCGATACGGAAGAAGGCGATGGTTTCCTGCAGGCGCTCGGACTGGTTGGCGAGCTCTTCGGCGGTGGCCGAGAGCTCCTCGGCAGCCGAGGCGTTCTGCTGGGTCACCTTGTCGAGCGACTGGATGGCCTGGTTGATCTGGGCCGAGCCGACATCCTGCTCGCGGCAGGCTGCCGAGATCTCCTCGACCAATTCAGCCGTGCGCTTGATGTCGGGGACGAGCTTCTGCAGCATGGAGCCGGCTTCCTGGGCGACCTTGACGCTGTCGCTCGAGAGAGTGCCGATCTCGGCCGCTGCTGCCTGGCTGCGCTCGGCAAGCTTGCGCACTTCGGAAGCGACGACCGCGAAGCCCTTGCCGTGCTCACCGGCACGGGCGGCCTCGACGGCGGCGTTGAGGGCCAGGAGGTCGGTCTGACGAGCGATCTCCTGCACGATGGTGATTTTCTGGGCGATGGTCTGCATGGCGGTGACGGCACGGCCGACAGCGCTGCCGGAGACTTCCGCATCCTTGGCCGACTGGCGAGCGATGCGCTCGGTCTCGCTGGCGTTGGAGGCGTTCTGCTTGATGTTGGCGGCCATCTCCTCGGAAGAAGACGACGCCTGCTCACCGGCGGAGGCCTGCTCGGCGGAGCCCTGAGCGAGCTGCTCAGAGGTTGCCGCCATCTGCTGGCTGCCCGACGAGACGTTGTCGGAGGCGCTGATGGCTTCCGAGACGATGCTGCGGAGGCGCTCGACCATGCGCTCCAGCGCCAGGCCCAACGTATCCTTGTTCGAAAGAGGCTTGGGCTCGACCCGCAAATCGCCATCCGCGATCTGGTCGGCGATCGATGCCGTCTCGCGAAGGTTGACGACCATGCTCTGCATAGCCTTGCCGAGCGTGTCCTGCTCTGACAGCGGCTTCGGCTCGATGCTGAGATCGCCATTGGAGATCGCATTGGCAACGTTGGCAGTTGCGTTGAGGTTCTCGGTCATGCGGTTCATGGCATTGACCAGATCCTTGATCTCGTCGTTGGTCGTGATCACAACTTTCTGCTCGAGATCACCCAGAGCAACGGCGTTGGCCAGGCCCACCGCCTTGCGCAGGCCGCGGTTGATGTTGAGCGATATCCAAGTGCCCATGGCGATCGAGATCAGCAGCGCGGCGATGGTCGCAGCGATGAGAACGCTCTTAGCCGTATGGTAGTGCTCCTCAGCCACGTCGTCGGTTTTTGCGACCGAGCCGGTCGTCTCCTTCTTGAGACTGGTCAGGATCGCAAGCACTCTCTCCACGAGGATGCGCCCTTCGCCCATCGAAAGGGCGGCAGCACGCTCATTCGATTCAGTCGTATTCTGCTGGCCCAGGTTGCGGATCTGGTCCTGGAACGGGCACCCATTGCAGGTAGGCGGCCTTGAACTCCGCCGCCTTCGCCTTGATGACGGCATTGGATGAGGCTTCGAGCTTGTTCTGCAAGGTCGTGATTACCTGCCGCTCGTGGTCAATTTCAGTGACATAGCCTGAGATCTGCGTCGGATCCGATCTCATGACCGTGCTTTTCTCGGCCTGGACGCTCTTCAAGACGGCACTCCGAGAGGTCGCTCGAGCGGCCAGCTCGGCCACCGGCCCTTCGACCATCTCGGTGATGTCGGTGTTGAGCGAGTTCAGATCGAAGATGGCAAGAGTGGCCATGGCTCCGGTCAGGATTGTCAGCAGAGCAAATGCTGCCGCCAGTTTCGCTTTGATCGTAAGGCGCATGGACGTGATCCCTCGCAAGGCGTTATCCGAACTTCTCGATCTTCCAGGTTCTATGCAGCTCGCTGATTGGATGAAGCGCCCATCAGCGTCGGTGCGTCGTCGGCCAGGAGCCTTTCGAGATCCAGGACGACGACGAATTTGTCGGCGCGGCGTCCGATGCCGGCGATGTGGTCAGGACGCCAGCGGCAGCCGGCTTCCGGTGCGGGGTCGATACGATCGTCGTCGAGCGACGTCACTTCGAACACGCGGTCGGCAACCAGGCCGATGAGAACGACGCGGTTGTGTATGGGGGCCTCCAGCACGAGGATGCGCGTGCTGGCCGTTGCCTCGATGCGGGGCAGGCCGAACTTCGTGCGCAGGTCGATCACAGGGACCGCCGTGCCGCGCACGTCGATCATGCCCAACAGCTGCTGGGGGGACTTCGGCAGCTTGGAGATCTCGCACATGTCGAGAATTTCCCGGACCGTCTCGACCGGGAGAGCAAATGTCTCCCGATCGATTCCCAGCGTCACGAATTGCGTCATCGGCTTCACAGCTCGTACTCCCGTTCGGTTGATCAGCCGGCGTTCTGGCGCTTGAACTCGGCGTCGAGAGCCTCGTCGTCGTTCAGGTCGAGCGCGAAGCCGTTGGCCTGAGCTTTGGACGAAGCTTTGGAGGCGGCCTTTGCCTTGGGCTTCGGATGCGCGAAGGACTGAGCCTTGGCGATCTGCTTGTGCACCTCGGGCTTGCCGTCGCTCTTCTTCTTCGCAGAGGACGACATTGCAGCGGCCGCGCGACGCTGGCCGGGCTGATCGCTGATGCGGAAGAACGAGATGGTCTCCTGCAGGCGCTCGGACTGGTTGGCGAGCTCCTCGGCGGTGGCCGACAGCTCCTCGGCAGCCGAGGCGTTCTGCTGGGTCACCTTGTCGAGCGACTGGATGGCCTGGTTGATCTGAGCCGATCCGACATCCTGCTCGCGGCAGGCTGCCGAGATCTCCTCGACCAATTCAGCCGTGCGCTTGATGTCGGGGACGAGCTTCTGCAGCATGGAGCCGGCTTCCTGGGCGACCTTGACGCTGTCGCTCGAGAGAGTGCCGATCTCGGCTGCTGCGGCCTGGCTGCGCTCGGCAAGCTTGCGCACTTCCGAAGCAACCACCGCGAAGCCCTTGCCGTGCTCACCGGCACGAGCGGCTTCGACGGCGGCGTTGAGGGCCAGAAGGTCGGTCTGACGAGCGATCTCCTGCACGATGGTGATCTTCTCGGCGATGGTCTGCATGGCGGTGACGGCACGGCCGACGGCGCTGCCGGAGACTTCCGCGTCCTTGGCCGACTGGCGAGCGATCCGCTCGGTCTCGCTGGCGTTGGCGGCGTTCTGCTTGATGTTGGCGGCCATCTCCTCCGAAGAAGACGACGCCTGCTCGCCGGCGGAAGCCTGCTCGGCGGAGCCCTGAGCGAGCTGCTCGGACGTTGCCGCCATCTGCTGGCTGCCCGACGAGACGTTGTCGGACGCGCTCGAGAGCTTCGGTGACGATCGTGCGAAGCTTCTCGACCATGTCGCTGAAGGCCGTGAGAAGGTCGCCGATCTCGTCGCGGGAGGTTGACTTCGACGTCGCGGGTCAGATCGCCGGCGGCCAGAGACTGTGCGACGTTGATGGCTTGCGTGAGGCCGCGGCTGATCGTGATCGAGAGGTATACGGCAATACACGCGCCAAGGACGATGGAGCCAATGATGATGCTGATGACAATGGTCTGGGCGGACGAATAGATGGCGTCGCCTTCGTCGCTCGCCTTCTTGCCGCCGTTGGTGTTTAAGTCAACGAGCTTCACGAGCATCGTCGCTGAGGCTGTTGAAGAGCTGCAGAGCTTCGCCATTGTAGATTGCCATAGCGGCGTCGGTTTCGTTGCGCGCAGCATGCTCGAAGGCCTTTTCGTGGAGCTTCAGGTACGCGTCCCACTGGCGGGCGAACGACGTCATAAATGGACCGTTCCTCCGGCGTGCTGATGAGCTTTTCGTATGTGACCCGAAGCTTGGCGATGCTGTCTTGAACGGACGCCATCTGCTCTCGCCACTTCTTCATCCCCGCCTCGTCCTGAGCGATGACATGCTGCAGTCTCGGCGATGCGGTAGTCGGAGGTGCCGGAATTCAGCCGGTTTGAAGCGTCTGACGCTCGGCAGCCAGTTGCTCGCGATCTCAGTCGACTTATCGTTGACGGTGCCGATCTGCATCAGCGAGAAGCCGCCGAGGGTCGCTATGAGAGCAAGAATCGATGCCGAAGCCGAGGGCCAGCTTGGCCTTTGATGGTGAAGCGCATAGGAGTGTCCCCGAAAGAGATGCTGAATTCTGAGAGTGGCTGATTAGTTGAAGATGCGTTCCATGTTCGGGACGACGACGAAATCGTCCTTCCATTTGCCGATGAAGCGGATGAACTCCGGACGCCAGTGCATGCCGATCTTCGGAGCTTCCTCCATGGCGGCGGCCGGAATTTCGGTGACCTCGTAGACCTTGTCGGCGACGATCGCGATGAGCGTCGGGATGCCGTCGAAGTCGATTTCGGTGACGATGAAGCGCGTGTCGATGTTGGCGGTGGCGATGTCCATGTCGAAGCGCTTGCGCAGATCGGCGACGGGCACGACCTTGCCGCGCACGTTGATGATGCCGGAGAGGAAGCCGCGCTCGCCCGGAACTTCGGTGACGGGAACGGGATCGAGGATCTCGCGCACCAGGCCGACATCGACGGCGAACAGCTCCGATTGCAGCCCGACCATCAGGACCTGCATCGATTCTAGACAAGGGTGCGATGTGCCGCTTGCGGTTTCTGTGGTCATGCGACTGCTCTCTGGAGGTTTGCTGTCGTTGCCGGCTCACGCGACTGGCCGAGTTCGATGACGTGGGCGATGTCGAGGATGAGCGCCGTCGTGCCATCGCCGAGGATGGTGGCGCCGGAGAATGCCCCGACATCGGCGTGAAGCTTCGACAGCGACTTGATCACGGTCTGGTGGCTGCCGATGATCTGATCGATGACCAGGCCGACCTTGGTTTCGCCGGCCGAGACGATGACGACCTTCTGGTGAAGGTCGGGCGGCGTCTTGGCGCCGAACAGCTCGCGAAGACGCAGGAACGGCACGAGATCGCCGCGGATGTTGAGGAAGCTGCGGCCGTTCGAGCGCTTGTCGCTCGACTCGGAGAGCTCGACGCATTCCTCGACGGCCGACAGCGGGATGACGTAACGTCCCTGGCCGACGCGGACGAGAAGGCCTTCGATGATGGCCAGCGTCAGCGGCAGACGAAGCGTCACCTGCGTTCCCTGTCCCAGCGTGGTGGTGAGATCGATCTTGCCGCGCATGGCATCCATCGACCGCTTGACCACGTCCATGCCGACGCCGCGTCCCGAAAGCTCGGAGACTTCCTTTGCGGTCGAGAAGCCGGGATGGAAGATGTACTGGAACAGAGCCGCGTCGGAGATGTCGGCGGCGGCGTCGATCAGGCCGCGCTCGACGGCCTTGGCGCGGATGCGGTCGCGGTTGAGGCCGCGGCCGTCGTCGGAGAGCGTGAGCAGAACTTCCGCGCCCGAGTGGCGAGCGGAGAGCTTGATGTGACCGGTGGCCGGCTTGCCGGCAGCCTTGCGGGCATCCGGATCCTCGAGGCCATGATCGATGGCGTTGCGGATGATGTGGACCAGCGGATCGGCCAGACGCTCGACGACGGTCTTGTCGAGCTCGGTTTCCTCACCCGAAGTGATGAACTCCAGCGGCTTCGAGAGGTCGCGCGAGAGATCGTGCACAAGGCGGCGGAAGCGCGTGAACAGCGAGCCGATGGGAATGAGACGGATGCCCATGGTGGTATCGCGGAGGCCGTGCGTCAGACGGGCGATTTCCTCGGACACGAGGCGGATCGACGTGTCGCCGCTGCGCTCGGAAATCTGCGCCAGGCGCGCCTGCATGATGACCAGCTCGCCGACGCGGTCCATCAGCTCGTCCAGGCGCTCGGCCTGAACGCGGATGGTGGTGTCGGCTTTCGTCTGGCGGACTGCACCCTTGTCGGCTGCAGCTGCTGCTGCCGGCTGGGACGCGGAACCTGCAACCGGTGAAGCTTCTGCAACCTGAGATGCGGGTGCTGCTTCTTCGCCTTCAGCGCGCTCGATGGAAAGTTCCATGTCGTCGACGACGAAGACGAAGACGTATTCGATTTCTGAGCGCGGTGCCGCCGTCGTCAGGCGCGCGGTCCAGGAAATGTAGCACTGCTCGGGATCGAGCTCGGCCAGCGGCGGAACTTCCGTCGTATCGGCTTCGATCTCGCACTTTCCAAGAGCGCGCAACTCGTCGAGCAGCAGCAGAGGATTGGCGCCGTTGGCGAGGATATCCCGCTTGAAGCGCATGCGAACGATCCAGGTCACGCCCTGAGGGTCGCTTGCCGGCGCGGCAGCCTTGGAGGCCGCGGCGGAAATCTTGCCATGGGCGTTGCCGCCCGTGACGTGGTGGAGACGAGCCAGAATGGAGGCGCCTGCGCTCTCCTCAGTTTCGTTGGGACGCTCCACGAGGCTGCGGATGTGGTCCTTGGCGGCGAGCGAGATGGCGATCACCTCTTCGCTGATGCGGGCCTCACCCTTGCGGATGCGGTCGAACAGGCTTTCGAATTCATGCGTGAATCCGGCGACCTGCTCGAAGCCGAACATGGCGCCCGAGCCCTTGATGGTGTGAAGCGCGCGGAAGGAGCTATCGACCAGCTCCTGGTCGCCCGGCTTGCTGTTCAGGTCGAGCAGCGACTGCTCGAGATTGTCGAGCAATTCGGAGACTTCGTTGCGGAAGGTTTCGGCGAGATCAATCTGGCTCATGGATCACTTTCCCAGAACTTTTTGTGCAATGGCGATCAGCTGCTCTTGCTTGAACGGCTTGGTGATCCAGCCGGTGGCGCCTGCCTCCTTTGCCTGCTTTTTGAAGCTTTCGTCGGATTCCGTCGTCAGCAGGACGATGGGCACGCCCTTGTAGGCGGGAAGCTTGCGCAACTCCTTGACCAGCGTGATGCCGTCCATGCGCGGCATGTTGAGATCGGTGACGATCATCTGCACGGGCTTCGCCTTGGCTTTCTCGAGGCCTTCGAGGCCGTCGACGGCTTCGTGCACCTCGTAGCCCGCTTGCGTCAGCACCAGCTTCACCATCTGGCGGATGCTGGGCGAGTCATCGACTGTCAAAATGCTTTTCATTGGCGAGCTCCGGCATTTTGCGTCCGTCCCGAAGGAGTCCCGACGCTATTGATCTTCTGCATGACCACCCCGTTCTCGGGTGCGCTGATGAGGAACGTTTTGCCGCGCGCGGAAGCGGTCCGTTTGGCGGCAATGAGAATTTGAATGAAAGTCAGATCCGCATCCGTCGCCTGAGACACGTCGGCGACCACCTTTTTATTGGCGTCAATGGCGGCCAGAATTTCCTCGCGGATTTTTGGCGCCGCCGCCAATGTGAGGAAGCCCTCATACCGGATGACGAATTGATCCTGCGTCGTTATTTCCACCGTGAAACTCCCCAGTTTCCCCAGCAACACCAGTTTGAATTACACGTTCAAACTGGTGTTTTCCCGCAAGAAACATACGGCGGTTGTGGTTAACGAAATTGCACCACCAAACTAATTTGGCACGTATTTTTTTATTGTAGATGCCGCCGCGGGGAATAAATGTGAAAAATGCTGGGCGCTTCAAAACTACAAATGCGAAGAAATAATTGATTCCGATAATGCCTTTCAAACGCGCTTCTCTCTGCAACTCGTAACTTTTAAACGCGTATGTTGTATTGTTTGTCCCTTGCCGACTTGCGCTGTGGAGTCTCGGACGGATGAGCGGGTTTAGGGGAGATTCGCGATCGGTCTATTTGCTTTCTCTATCGATGGGCGGATTAGGCGCCGAGCGGGGAGAGCAGGCTGTTCCTGCCGCAGGTCAGCTATGCGGTGGCGGCGCTTGACCGCGGAAACTTCGATTTTATCTGATGCTTTGTGCGCAGCGCAGCGCGCGTGTTCGCACCTGCGTCATGTTGGGCCGTTGCGGGGGCACGCGACCTTTCTGCAGAGATTTCATTGGGGATTCGGAGTTGCGGCACGCGACTCGACCCCGCCGATTGATCCCCGGTTTCCAACCGCCATTCATGCGGACCACCCAGTGAAGGCGCGGCGCCTCTAGGAGAGTTCATGAGCGAGAGACGGAAAGTTCCTGGTGTCGAAACCTACGATGGCCCGGCCGGCGGCTGGGGGGCATTGCAGGCGGTTGCGAAGTCGCTGCGGAATCAAATGGCGGTTGTGCCCGACACGCAGGCGCTTTTGCGCGTCAATCAGCCGGAAGGTTTCGATTGCCCGGGATGCGCCTGGCCCGATCCGCGGCATTCCGCGTCTTTCGAATTCTGCGAGAACGGCGCCAAGGCCGTTTCATGGGAGGCGACCAGCAAGCGCGCCAACCGCGAATTCTTTGCAACCAATACGGTCGCTGAGCTTTGGAACTGGTCGGACTATGCGCTCGAGAATGAGGGACGCCTCACCGAGCCACTGGTTTACGACCGCGCGACGGACAAATTCGTTCCCATCCGCTGGGAAGATGCGATGGCAAAGATCGGCGCGTCCATGCGCTCGCTTGCCGATCCCAATGAAGCGGAATTCTACACCTCGGGACGTGCCTCGAACGAAGCCGCATTTCTTTATCAGCTGTACGCGCGCGAATTCGGCACCAACAATTTCCCCGACTGCTCGAACATGTGCCATGAGGCGACGAGCGTCGGATTGCCGGAGTCGATCGGCGTTGGCAAGGGGACGGTTCAGCTCGAGGATTTCGACCATTGCGACGCGATCTTCTCGATCGGGCATAATCCCGGCACCAATCATCCGCGCATGCTCGGCACGTTGCGCGAAGCCTCGAAGCGGGGCGCCGCGATCGTCGTGTTCAATGCCATGCGCGAGCGCGGGCTCGAGCGCTTTGCCAACCCGCAAGACCCCGTCGAGATGCTGACAGGATCGGCGACGCGCATCGCGTCGTCCTATCATCTCGTCAAGGTCGGCGGAGACGCCGCGCTCATGAAGGGCCTGATGAAGGCGCTCATGGAGATCGACGCGCAGGATATCGCCAACGGCGGCCGCGGCGTTCTCGATCGCGCTTTCATCGCCGAGCACACGACCGGGCTCGACGCGCTGTTGGCTGATCTCGATCGCACGAGCTGGGAGCAGATCGTGCTCGAGTCCGGCGTATCGAAAGCTGAGATCGAACACGCCGCCGGCATCTACTCGCGCGCCAAGCGCGTGATCCTCTGCTACGGCATGGGTGTCACGCAGCATCGTTTCGGCACCGGCAACGTGCACCAGCTCATGAACTTCCTGCTGCTCAGGGGGAACATCGGACGCGAGGGCGCCGGCATCTGCCCGCTACGCGGCCATTCCAACGTGCAGGGCGACCGGACCGTCGGCATCACCGAGATTCCGAACGATGCGCTGCTCGACGGCATCAAGGCCACGTTCGGCTTCGATCCGCCGCGCGAGAAGGGGCATAACGCCGTCGAAGCCGTGGAGGCCATCAAGGAAGGGCACTCGAAAGCGCTCATCTGCCTCGGCGGCAATCTTGCCGTCGCCATGCCCGATCCCGAAGTGACGTTCCCGGCGATGCGCAAGCTCAAGCTCGCGGTGCATATCGCGACCAAGCTCAATCGCTCGCATCTGCTTCTGGCCGAAGAGTCGTTCATTCTGCCCTGCCTCGGGCGTACCGAGCTCGACATGCAGGAGACGGGTGCGCAGTCGGTCACCGTGGAAGATTCCATGTCGATGGTGCATGCGTCGAAGGGCCGGCTGAAGCCAGCGTCCGAGGGCTTGCGCTCCGAGCCGTGGATCGTTGCCGAGCTCGCCACGGCGACGCTTCCGAACAGCAAGGTCGATTGGCGCCGCTTCGTTGCAGATTACGGACGCATTCGCGACGCCATCGAGCAGGTGTTCCCGGATTTCCGCGACTACAACGACCGTGTTGCCAGGCCGCACGGGTTCCATCTGGTCAATCATGCCGCCAACCGCGTGTGGAAGACGGCGTCGAAGCGCGCCAACTTCATCGTGTTCAACGGCGACGAGATCGATCCGATGTCGAAGCGCCCGGACGTGCTGATGCTGACGACCATCCGCAGTCACGATCAGTACAACACGACGATCTACGGCATGGACGATCGCTATCGCGGCATCAAGGGCCGGCGCGATGTGGTGTTCGCCAACGAGCAGGACATGGCGGATCGCGGATTGAAGCACGGCGATCTCATCGACATCACGACTGTCGGCGATCCTTCGAAGGGACGCGCGGGCCGTACGATGCAGCGCCTCACCATCGTTGCGCATCAGATCGCACGCGGCTCGGTTGCGGCGTATTATCCCGAGGCGAACAACCTCATCACGCTTGCGGACCACGACCTGAAGAGCGGCACGCCGTCGTATAAATCGGTGGCGGTCATCATCAAGGCTTCGGCGGAAGCTGCTGTCGCGTAACGCCGTAGTTTTCAAAGCGCCGCCTCGTCGATGCGAAGCATTGCTTCGCGATGACGGGCGGCCTTTTGTGTGTGCGTAGGCCTTCACTAGCGGAAGCGCGGCTTCGCGGCTTGTCGTGTCATTCCAGCCGCGCGCCGAACGCGTTCGTGGCTGCGGCGGCTGGTCCGCGTCGGGACGAGCAGCCTCGCGCTCGAGTGCCGCTGTCCGCCGCAGCCGGTTGAAGATCGCGAGGCCTTCGGGCCAGGCGCCAAATCCGGCCTCGACATTGATGTGGCCCGCGTTGCCGACATTCACAAACTCGGCACCCCATGAGTTGCCAATTTCGAAGCGCGTGCAAGCGAGATCCAGGGATCGTTCGCGCTCGCGATGACGACGGACGGAAAGCCGAGATGCTCCGCGGGGATCTGATCGGAGATGCCGAACTTTTCCGGGTCTGCCGGCGCGACCAGCAAGGCGCCGCGAATGCGCTCGCGATAATCGGCGGCGGCCTGTGCGCCTGCCAAAGCGCCGAAGCTGTGCGCGACGAGGAAGATGTCGCCCGGGTGACGCGTGATCTCGTGACGGATGCGCCCGGCCCAGTCGGGGAGATCGGCACGCTTCCAATCGCGCTGGATGACGCGAATGCAATCGGGGATCTGCGCCTCGAACCACGTCTGCCAGTGGCTCGGTCCGCTGGAGTGAAGACCGGGGATGACGAGTGTTGTGGCCATGCTCATCTCTCTTCAAAGCTCGAGGGATGTCTCGACGACATCGTTTGGTCGACCGATTGGTCGACTTGGCGGCTACGCTGGTTTGGGGCGAGCGTGACGAGGCGGATGCATTTGCGCATCCTGCCGGCTCGCTTTGGGACGCCTTCGGTGAAGACGCAGCCTGTCATGAAATCGTAGGCGCTCCGGTGGCGCTGCCGAACCAAGAATAACTGCTGCTCTTATGAAGCTATTATTGAGCGGTGATCACGCCGCTGTGCGCGATGACGATGTAGACAAGCGCTTCCTCGCCAGACGTGTTTTCGAAGCTGTGCGCGGCGCTTCCATCGAACAGAATGGCGTCGCCGTCCGCAAGCTTGATCGGGGCCTCGTCAGCGACGGATACCGTGACGGTGCCGCGCGCCACGACGAGGCTCTGCTTCGTGCCGGGCGGCAGCAGGTCGGGGCTTTCGCGGTGGTGTGCGGCGATGCGCATCTCGTAGAACTCCGCCACCTGGGCTCGTCCCGGATTGAACAGTGGTCTGCGGACGAACTTGCCGTCGCTGCGCGTTGCGATTTCACCCTGGCCACGGACGAGTACGACCACGGCCGGGGCGCTATCCGTCTGGATCAGGGTCGCGATCGGCACGCCCAACGCGTCCGCGACCTTCCAAAGAAGGCTCACGGTCGGCGCGCTTTTTCCGGTTTCGATCTGGCCCAACATGGCCCGGCTCACGCCCGAGAGCTCGGCGAGCCGGTCGAGCGAGTGGCCCTGCGACTTGCGCAAGCGGCGCAAATTGGCGCCGACAATCGCCGGGACGTCACGCACGACCGCGTCGGGGGATTTTGAAGTCTCGTCAGTCGCATGCTTGTCGTCGTGCGATTTGGGGGACTGCATGCGCCGAGATACCGTCGCTATCTTGTTCATGCCGGCCAAGTTAGTGACGCCCCGCCGGTCTACGAACCAAGAAGAAATGCAGAGCTTATGAAGCGGGCGAGGAATGTGCCGGGCCCTGCATTGCTTCGCAGTTCTTGTTATTTGACCCTCGGGGCCGAATGCCTGCTGATGGGGGTGCTGACGCCGATCTGCGTCCGCCGCGGTGATTTCGAGGTTGACTTGCGCCGCGTGATCAAACGCTAAGGCGCCATGAGCAAGCCTCATGGCCTCTCATCAAGGAGAGACCCCTATGACGCACGCACAATTGTCTCGTACGGGACCCCAGAATTCCGGGTTCTGCGCCATGATCCGGCGCCCGCGTTGTTGTTGTCGTTGACCCTCGGAGGGAACCGCAAAGGCCCTCTCACGATTTAGCACCGGGATCTATCGCAACGACTAACATAGACCCGCCAGACGGCGGGAAAGGATCAGCTATGTCTGACGCTTATGTCATTGAAATCGCCGATGAGACGGCGGGTATCGTCGTGCGCCAGGGGAGCGAGAAGAGCTTCCGCTTCCACGCCTCGCTGCCGCGCTATTTCCCCCTCGAAGGGAAGCTGTTCTCGGCTCCGCGCGACGCCGAGCGTGCCGCGTATGCTCAACTCGGCCGCCGGACCAAGGCGAAGGCGCCTGGAACTTCCTCGGCACGCTGACGGTTAGGCCTATCGTGTAGGCGCTTTCTTTTGAGCCACGTTATCCCTAGACCCCTTGGGCCGGCCCGCCTCGTGCGCGCCGGCCTTTTTTATTCGCGCGGCAGCGCGGACCGATCATTCACGCGCTAGATTGAGAGGATCTGACGCGATCATGGGTCCGACAGCGCAATCCACGCAATTGCTACCCGTCTGCAATCGTCATCACTTCTTCTTGGTTGAATTGCCTCTGCCGATGTCTCACTGCTCGTGCGACTTTTGCTGACCGAAAGGACTTCCTTCATGTTCGCCCGGCGCTCCCTGGCCAAAGCCGGCCTCACGCTGTCACTGCTCACGCTCCTGCCCGTCGTGGCCATTGCCCAGACGACAATCCTGAACGCCTCCTATGACGTCTCGCGCGAGCTCTACAAGGAGATCAACCCGGCGTTCGCCGCGGCTTACAAGAAGGACAAGGGCGCCGACGTCGTGGTGAACCAGTCGCACGGCGGCTCGACCAAGCAGGCGCAAGCGGTCGCGAATGGTCTCGCCGCGGATGTCGTTACCTTCAACCAGTCGACCGATATCGACTTCCTCGTCGACCAAGGCGTCGTGGCGAAGGACTGGAAGACCAAGTTCCCGAACGAGGCCGCGCCTTACACGACGACCACCGTCTTCATCGTCCGCAAGGGCAATCCGAAGGGCATCAAGGACTGGAGCGATCTCGTGAAAGAGGGCGCCTCGGTCGTCATTCCCAATCCGAAGACCTCGGGCAACGGGCGCTACACCTATCTCGCGGCCTGGGGCTATGCGCTCGAGACGGAGAAGAGCGACGACAAGGCGAAGGAGTTCGTCTCGAAGCTGTTCGCCAATGTGCCCGTGTTCGACGGCGGCGGCCGCGGCGCGACGACGACGTTCACGCAGCGCGACGTCGGCGATGTCCTGGTCACGTTCGAGAACGAGATCGGCCTGCTCAAGGCCGAGTTCGGCGACAAGTTCGATATCGTCTATCCGTCGCTCAGCATCGAGGCTGCGCCGCCGGTCGCCGTTGTCGAGACCGTGACGGCAAAGCGCGGCACGGCGGAGGTGGCCAAGGCCTACCTCGATTTCCTGTACTCGCCCGAAGGGCAGAAGATCATCGCCAAGCACGGCTTCCGTCCGCGCAACGAAGCCGCGCTGGCGGAGGCGAAGCTGCCGGCCGTCAAGACCTTCAGGGTCGAGGACAAGCTCGGGTCCTGGGCTGACGCGCAGAAGAAGCACTTCGCCGACGGTGGCGTCTACGATCAGGTCACGACCAAGATCAAGAACCAGTGAGACGGCGGCAGCACGTCTGATCCGCAATCACGCTTCGACGCAAGAGTAGGGCAGCGATCCGCTTTCCTGCTCTTTTCATGTCGACACACCGGCGATTGGCCGCCCGCGCGCGGACCGCGCAATCGCCTGTAATCAGGCGAAAAAGTGACTGCCGCTTTATTCGCCAGTCGCGTCAATCTGTCCTCAAAAAGAATGGAACGCCGTCGCGATTGCGGCACAACTCGTCGGCATCTTCGCTCGCGAACGAGGAAGCCAATACATCGAGGCCGTACTCACTGCCGAATGGCCCGCGACGGACGTCGCGCGGCCACGGGGGAGACTTGTGGGTTTTTTCTACCGTGGGGAAGATTGCAACGTGACAACGCAATCCATCGAAAGAACATCTCTAGCGGGCGGCATGCCGTTCGCTCTCGGCGAGGCCCTTTCGCCTGTCGCGGCGCTGCTGATCAGCGTTTCTATTCTGCTCATGGGCAACGGCCTGCAGGGAACGCTCATTCCCGTGCGCGCCAACATGGAGGCCTTCAGCCCCATGGAGGTGGGACTGCTCGGCACGGCCTATTTTCTCGGCTTCACGCTCGGCTGCATCTATGGGCCGTCGCTCGTCAGGCGATCGGGCCACATCCGCGCCTATCTGGCCATGACGTCGCTCGCGTCGGTCATCTCGCTGATGCATGCGATCGACGTCAATCCGGTGACGTGGTGGGGACTGCGCGCGGTGACCGGCTTCTGTTTTGCCGTGCTCTATATCGTCATCGAGAGCTGGCTCAACGCGAAGTCGGACAACCGCACGCGCGGAACCGTGTTCTCCATCTATACCGCCATCAATCTCACCGTGATCACCATCGGGCAGATGATGCTGGGGCTTGCGAGCCCGGCGTCGTTCAGCCTGTTCGCGACGGCCTCGATCCTCGATTTCGCTGGCGGCGATGCCGATCGCGCTCACCGATGTCGGCTTCGCCGGCCCCGCCTGACGTTCGTTCCGGCTGCGTATCGGCAAGCTCTACCGCATCTCGCCGGTCGGCGTTGCCGGATGCTTTGCGGTCGGCCTCGCCAACGGCGCCTTCTGGGCGCTGGGGCCGGTGTTCGCGCAGAACAACGGCTTCGACATGAGCGGCATCGCCGTGTTCATGAGCGCCGTCGTGCTTGGTGGCGCGCTGATGCAATGGCCGCTCGGCAGCCTCTCGGATCGCATCGACCGGCGCTTGGTCATGGTATTTGCCGCCTTCATCGCGCTTGCGGCTGCGCTTGCGATCACAATCATCCCCGCGTCCGACAAGAGCCTGACGATCCTGGCGGCGGCGGTGTTCGGGGCAGGGGCGTTTCCGCTTTATGCGCTGGCGGTTGCGCATGCGAACGACAACGCCAATCCCTCGGATTGCGTCGAGGTGTCGAGCGGGCTTCTGCTCGTTTACGGTCTTGGCGCCGCTGCCGGTCCGCTGATCGCGTCGATGACGCGGCAGGTCATGGCGGTGCCGACGCTGTTCCTGTTCACGGCGGCCGTGCATGCGGTTCTGATCGGATGGGTCATCTGGCGCATTTCGCGCCGCGAGGCGACGCCGGTGCAGGAGAGGGTGGTCTTCTCGGAGTTCAGCCATTGCCGCGCAGACCGTCCTGCATTTCGATCCGGCGGCTTCCGGGGCAGACGGCGGTGTTTCGGATGGCTTGCAAGCAGCTCGGGCGTAAGCCCGGGCCGCTGGTCGCAGGCGCTTACTCGCAAGCCTCGAAATTTCGCTGCCGGCCCCAGTCGGGATCGGGCATATACGTTCGTCCTTAGGCTATGCGCGCAAGGATGACCAAGATGCAGTACGCTATACTTTGCTACCACTCGGAGGACGTCGTCTGCTCCTGGACCAAGGAGGAGGACGACGCCGTCATGGCGAAGCTCGCGCCGATCCAGGGCAAGTGGGCCAAGGCCGGCAAGCTCGGGCCGGTGGCGCGGCTGATGCCGACGACCGCCGCCACGACATTGCGCAAGGACCAGGATCCGCCGCTCGTGGTGGACGGACCCTTCGCG
Source organism: uncultured Alphaproteobacteria bacterium (assembly GCA_963831345.1). Classification (GTDB taxonomy): domain Bacteria; phylum Pseudomonadota; class Alphaproteobacteria; order Rhizobiales; family Hyphomicrobiaceae; genus Hyphomicrobium_C. The sequence continues at coordinate 1,088 of CAWHPZ010000021.1, read as the reverse complement.
GAAACCAAAGAGCAGTTGCTCGGCTTCTACATCGTCGATTGCAACTCGCTGGATGAGGCGCTGGGGTTCGCGCGTGAGCTGGCCGCGGCCAATCCCGGCGGGGCCTACGAGATCCGTCCGGTCATGCTCTTCTATCCCGGCTCGCAGTCTGAATCCTTGGCCGGGACTGGCACGACGTGACCGATCTCGGCTGGATCGACAACGCTCTGACCGGCGCCCGCCCCAAGGCGGTCGCGGCACTGCTGCGCTACTTCCGCGATCTCGACACGGCGGAAGAAGCGTTCCAGGAGGCCTGCCTCAGGGCGCTCAAGACGTGGCCGCACGAACGGCCCGCCGCGCGATCCGGCCGCATGGCTCATTCTCGTCGGCCGCAACATCGCGCTTCGATGCGAAGCGCCGCAAGAGCAAGGAGCAGGAGCTCCCCGACGAGGAGGCGATCTCCGATCTCGGCGATGCCGAAGCCGACATGGCAGACCGGCTCGACGACGCGCACTATCGCGACGACATCCTGCGGCTGCTTTTCGTCTGTTGCGATCCGGTCCTGCCCGCCAATCAGCAGATCGCGCTGGCCTTGCGGGTCGTCTCCGGCCTCAGCGTGAAGGAGATCGCGCGGGCGTTCCTGGTCGGCGAGAGCGCCATGGAGCAGCGCATCACGCGCGCCAAGCGGCGTGTCGGCGAGGCCAATGTTCCCTTCGGGGCGCCGGGCGCGGTGGAGCGGTCGGAGCGGCTCGCGGCGGTCGCGGCGATGATCTACCTCCTCTTCAACGAGGGCTATTCGGCGAGCGGGGGCACGGCCCATGTGCGCGCGCCGCTGTGTGATGAAGCCATCCGGCTGTCGCGGCTCCTGCTCAAGCTGTTTCCGGGCGAGCCCGAAATCATGGGGCTCACCGCCCTGCTGATGCTGCAGCATTCGCGCACGGCGGCGCGTCTCGACGCCGATGGGGCCATCGTGCTGCTGGAGGATCAGGATCGGGCCTGTGGAACAAGGCCATGATCGCGGAAGGCGCGGCGCTGATCGACAAGGCCGTACGCCACCAGCGGCCGGGTGCCTACCAGATCCAGGCGGCGATCACGACAGCAATATCATT
>CAWHPZ010000020.1:0-5451 GCA_963831345.1 uncultured Alphaproteobacteria bacterium | reverse complement strand
CCTCCCTGGCGGAAGGTATTCGCTTCGAGCGGAGAGTATTTCACTCCCAGTTCGCGCTGGCCGATCAAAAGGAAGGAATGGCGGCCTTCGTGGAAAGCGCAAACCGGCCTTCAAGCACACGTAGACGGCCGTTATTGACCCTTTTGGCCGCAACGGTCTATGAGAGCACAACTTTCACCCTCGGGGCGCATACTCGTCGCCCCGATATGCACCGAGGAGTTCCTTTCTATGGCTAACACTACGTCGGCCCGGAAGGCCGCGCGCCAAGCCCTGCGCCGTACCCTAGTCAACAAATCCCAGACGTCGCGCATGAGATTGTCCGTGCGCAAGGTGGAGGAGGCCGTGTCCTCCGGCGACAAGGCCGCCGCCAAGGCCGCGCTCTCAACCGCTGAGCCGATTCTGATGCGCGCCTCGCAGAAAGGTGTCGTCCACAAAAAATCGGCGGCGCGCAAAGTTTCGCGCCTGGCTTCACGCGTCAAATCGATGGCCTGAAAGGCGTCACGATCATATTTTTTCCGGGGCGGGCCCATGGCCCGCTATGTGGCAAAAAAGCCGCAAAACCAGCCGCGGCAGAGTTGGTATTGGCGCAGGTCGAATTGTAAAGAATCCAGAGTGTTCCGGGCGCGCGTGCATCCACGGCATGGAAAAGGATAACCAGCCCTTACTAGCCTCCCAAACGGAATATTACAGTTGAACAAAGATTATTTTTCGCCAGATGGTAACGCGACTGCCTGTTGCGCCGAATCCGGTTGATGAGTTAGTCGTTTTCCCCATCTTTTCGACCGCCGCACTGGGTTATCCACCGGCGCCGAGCGGCATCTGCCGCCCCGCCGGTCGAGTTGACCGGCCCGGCTTTTTAGTTTTACAAAACCTGGGCGGCGGGAGGATGTTGTTTCAGTACCCACCCAATAAGTGCAGCCAGCGTTTCCGAGTGCAGGCCAAGTATTCGTAGCTCGGACATGCGGCAAGACGTGCGGCAATCGGCGTTCTGTTTTGGTAGATCTTGAGTAGGCGAAGTTTATTCTTCGTTTTTCAGGCAGGGCGTTGTTTTGCGGCAAAGAATTAATGCGGCGTTGTAAGAGGGGTAAAGAGCAGCGTGGGTGGTGATGTCCAGATCGAGTCCATTACGGTGGACGAGACATGGGCGAGGCTGAAGCGTGACGCGGACGCAGTTCTGATCGACGTGAGGACGATTGCCGAGTGGGCCTACGTGGGCCTGCCCGACCTGTCCTCGATCAACAAGCGGCCGGTGCTGGTGGAGTGGCAAACCTTCCCAGACGACCGCCTGAACACTGCGTTTATTGATCGCGTCGCCGAAGCGCTCGGGCCCATCGGCGCAAACAAAGACAGCGAACTGCTTTTCATCTGTCGCTCCGGCAGCAGAAGCCTCAAGGCTGCGCGGGCGATGGCCGCGGCGGGTTATGCCCGCTGCCGGAACGTGGCGGACGGCTTCGAGGGGCCACTCGATACCGACCATCACAGAGGGCGCCTCGCAGGCTGGAAGGCCAAGGGGCTTCCGTGGGTGCAAGGGTAATGCGCTCACAGGCGGAAATGTGCACCGAGGCTGCGCGTCCGAAATGTACGGCGGACGGACGCATTGCAGACGAGGGGCAAAGTCTGACTGCAGAGGCGGCGGTCGAAGGCGGCAAAGTTCAGTTATGGCGGGGTCAAAATGCAAGACAGCACACACGTGCCAGGTGTTCTCGATGAGGTAGAAGAAACTGCGGACAGGACCGCGACGGCAGCCAAGGCCGCAATTGCCAAAGGAGACAAGGTGCGCGTGATGCTGCGCGCGAGATTCGGTACCGAGGTCTATGATTGTTGGTTCCATGCCTTGGAGTTCGAGAGCTTCGATGGCCGCACGGTCCGGGCTTCCGTCCCGGTAAAATTCCTGCAGACCTGGATACAGGCCCACTACGCCGATGGGCTCTTGGAGTGCTGCAAGGCCGAGTTCCAGGGCGCCGAGCTGCTGGAGGTCGTCACCCGGGAATTCGGCGCGAGCAATGGCCGCGCGGCAACGGCAACGGCCGCCGCCCCGGTTCGCAGCAAGACACCCTGCTCCGGCGGAACCGGCCGCGGGAGGGCCTCGCCGCGTGGCCGTCGGACCGGGTCCGGCACTCCTCCGCACCACCGTGAACGGCTTTGAAGGATCCCCGCTCGATCCCAAGTACACGTTCGAGAGCTTCGTGGAGGGGAAGGCCAACCGCATTGCGCATGCCGTGGCGGCGCAGGTGGCTGCCACCGTCCTTGACGAGCAGCGCCCCTTCAATCCCCTGTACCTCCATTCCCCTGTCGGGCTGGGCAAGACGCATCTCCTGCACGCCATCGCCTGGGACGTCAAACGGCGGGCGCCCAAAGCGCAGGTGCTCTACCTGACGGCCGAACGCTTCCGCTACCAGTTCGTGGAAGCCGTGCGCAGCCAGGACGCCATTGCGTTCAAGGACAAGTTTCGCGCCATCGACATTCTGCTGATCGACGATCTCGAGTTCATGCAGGGCGAGAAGACCGAGCAGGAATTCGAGCACATCATCAACGCCCTGCTGGATGGCGGCCGCCAGGTGGTTGTCGCTTCAGCCCGTCCTCCCGGACAGCTCGACCGCCTCAACGATCGCATGCGCTCGCGCATGCAGCGCGGTCTCATCGTCGAGATCTCGGAGTTCGACGAGGACTTGCGCCTGAAGATCCTCGGGCAGAGGGTGCAGGAGAAGCGCCTTACCGACCCGTCCTTCGAGCTGTCCGAGCCGGTCCTCAAGCTCCTGGCCGACCGGCTGACGGAGAACGGTCGCGAGCTCGAAGGCGCCGTGAACCGCCTCTATCTGACCTGGCAGCTGATGCATACGCCCATCACGCTCGGACTCGGTCGAGGCCATCATTCGCGATCTCGTGCTCGGCATCGAGCCCCGGCGCATCAAGGTCGAGGACATCCTGCGCATCGTGTCCCGGCACTTCGCCGTACCAAAGTCGGAAATCCTGTCCGACCGGCGGCATCGCTCGGTGGTGCGGCCGCGGCAGATCGGAATGTATCTGGCCAAGCAGCTGACGTCGCGCTCGCTGCCCGAGATCGGGCGCCGGTTCGGCAATCGCGACCACACCACGGTGCTGCACGCGATCCGCAAGATCGACAAGGAAATGGGCGACAATCCGCGCCTCAAGGACGAGATCGAGGAGCTGAAGCGGCAGCTCAACCGATAGCGGCGCGGACATCGTTTCCGTCCACCAGGGGGACTGGGGGCGGATGCAGCGGGGCGGGAGCGGCGTCGATTGGCGCCGCTCCCTGCTCCTTTTGTGTGAGTGCGCTGCGGCTTGCAGCAGGGCGGCTCTTGCAAATTGCTGCGTCGCGGTCCACGGTTTGTATCAGCATGCGAATCTCCTCAGCGGATCTCTGGACTTTCTCGCGTTTGTGAAGATTCGCAGGCACCTGTGTGGGCGAACTGAAGACATGAGAGCGCCGAGTTCATGAAGCTGGTGATCGAACGCGGTGAGTTGCTGAGAGCCCTTGGCCACGTCACGAGCGTGGTGGAGCGGCGCACCACCATCCCGATTCTATCCAACGTCCTGCTGAAGGCCTCCAACCAGGGCCTGCAATTCAAGGCGACCGACCTGGAGCGCGAGGTGCTGGAGCAGGCGCCGGCCGACGTTTCGCAGCCCGGCGCGGTCACGGTGCCGGCGCACGTCCTGCATGACATCGTGCGCAAGCTGCCCGATGGCGCAGAGGTGGAGATCAAGCGCGACGCCGAAAAGGAACGGCTGACGCTCAGCTCGGGCCAGTCCCGCTTCTCGCTGCAGACGCTGCCGCCCGAGGATTTTCCCGACCTGGCGCCAGGCGAACTCAGCCACAAGTTCGAGATCGCCGCACACGACCTCAAGCGCCTGATCGACAAGACGCGCTTTGCCATCTCCACCGAGGAGACGCGCTACTATCTCAACGGCATCTATCTGCACCCTGCCACCCAGGGCAAGCAGGCGACGCTGCGCGCCGTGGCAACCGACGGTCATCGTCTGGCCCAGGCCGAGCTGCCGCTGCCCAAAGGCGCCGCCGGCATGCCCGGCGTCATCCTGCCGCGCAAGACCGTGCACGAGCTGCATCGGCTGATCGAAGGCAGCGAAGCCACCGTCCAGGTCGGCATCTCGCCGTCCAAGGCGCGCTTCGAGATCGGCACCATCACGCTCACCACCAAGCTGATCGACGGCACGTTCCCCGACTATGCGCGTGTCATCCCGAAGAGCAACGACAAGGCGCTCAAGGTCGACAACGCGGAGTTCAAGAGCGCCGTCGACCGCGTATCGACCATCGCCAGCGAGCGCGGCCGCGCGGTGAAGCTCAACATCAGCAGCGACAAGCTGATCCTATCCGTCAACAATCCGGAGGGCGGCAGCGCCACGGAGGAACTCGGTGTCGACTACGATGCCACACCCCTGGAAATCGGATTCAATGCTCGCTATCTGCTGGATATCGCCGGTCAGCTCGAAAGCGAAATCGCGCACTTCCAGCTTGCCGATCCGGGCTCTCCGACCATGGTGAAGGACGGCAGCGACGAAGGCGCGCTCTACGTGCTGATGCCGATGCGGGTCTGACGCGGGTCGCCACACCGTCGCGAGTTCTCATGCCACGCAACGCCGCCCAGCAGGCCGACGGGACCGTTTCATCGTCACCCGAGCCGGCAGAGCCGCGCGTGTGGGTCGAACGGCTGCGGCTCACCAATTTCCGCAACTATGCGAACCTCGGTCTCTCCGTCGGCCCCGAACCGGTGGTGCTCACGGGTCCCAACGGCTCGGGCAAGACCAACCTCCTTGAAGCCGTCTCGCTGCTGACCGCGGGGCAGGGGCTGCGCCGTTCGCCGTTTCCCGAGCTGGCGCGCGTGGGCTCGGCCGATTGGGCCGTCGCTGCGACCATGCGCACGACGCTGGGTCCGATCGATATCGGCACCGGGCTCAAGGGCGACGCCAAGGGCACGCGCACCGGCCGCATCGTGCGCATCGATGGGGAGGACCAGTCCGGCTCGGGCGTACTGGCCAGCCATGCCAGCATCTTCTGGCTCACCCCGGCGATGGATGGCCTGTTCACCGGCCCCGCCTCCGAACGCCGCCGTTTCCTCGACCGCATGATCCCGAGTTTCGATCCCGGCTATCGCCCGCGTCTGGGACAATTCGAGCGCGCCATGCAGCAACGCAACCGGCTGCTAGCCGAAGATGTGCGCGACCCTTCGCGCTTCAGTGGTTTCGAGCACGTCATGGCCGAGACCGGAGTCGCGATTGCCGCCGCCCGCGCGTCAGCTATCGCCGAACTCGCGGCCGCGATCGGCGCCCGACGCGATGCCGCCTCTACCAGCGCCTTCCCGTGGGCGGAACTGGCCCTCATCGGCACGCTCGAAAATGCACTCGCGACGCAGCCCGCTGTCGACGTCGAGGACGCTTACGTGGCTTCGCTCCAAGCGTCACGCGAGCGCGACC
>CAWHPZ010000019.1:0-9849 GCA_963831345.1 uncultured Alphaproteobacteria bacterium | reverse complement strand
CGCCCGTCCAGTTGAGTTCAGCGACCACGCCGAGTTGAGGTTCACACCTTCGAGGTTTGCCCCCGCGAGGTTCGACATCATCAGCCGCGCCGCCTGCAGGTTGACGCGGCGAAGGTCCATGCCCGAGAGATCGAGATTGTTGAGCGCCTTACCGAACAGATCGAGTTTTTCGCCTTCCGGCAGCTTGGCGATGCCAGCTTCGATGTCGGCACGGCTCACTCCGACTGGTGAACTGGTCAGAGGTGAGGTCCACCATGTCGAGCATGTTCTGCGCCTGAGCCGCAGCGGGTCCGGCGACAACGCCCGCCAATGCCAGAACGGCCAAAAGACGAGCTTTCATGGGTCGTATCCTCCGGTTTTTTTGAGTATGAGCCTATACCCGCAGAGGGCACGCTCCAAATGTGACTTAGGTCACGTTTTGGCCCGGCCAGATTCCGAAGTTGCGCCCCAAGTCCCCCGGAGTTGCTGGGGACTGGCAGCCCAAGGGGCCAAGTTTCGCATCCCGCCCCGCATAAAATGCTGATATGCCATCTTGAGAATGAGGCTCCCGAGCCCGACATGTCGCTGTCACAGCATCCCTGACGCCGTTCGCGCCTGAACCACGAGGACTTCCGATGTTCGATCCTGAGAATCCGCCCGAGCTTGAGACCTCGAAATGGTTCAATTCCGAAGAACCTTTGAAGCTCAAGGACTTGAAGGGCAAGGTCGTCGTCCTCACGGCGTTCCAGCAGCACTGCCCGGGCAGCATCAAGCATGGCCTGCCGCAGGCGGCTCGCATCTCCGGCGCTTTCAACGAGGATGAGGTGGCCGTCATCGGCCTCAACACCCCGTTCGAGCATCAGGACAAGCAGACGGCCGCAGCCCTCGAAGCCTTCATCGACGAGCAGGAGCTGCCGTTCCCCATCGCCCTCGACAAGACCAACGGCAAAGACCTTCCGAAAACCATGGAAGCCTACGAGATCCGCGGCACCCCGACGGTGCTCGTGTTCGATCGCCAGGGCCGGCTCAGGCGTCACTACCTCGGTCAGGTCGACGATCTGCGTCTCGGCGCCGAGGTGATGGCGCTCGCCATCGAAGCCCGCGACGCGCCGCGCGAGCAGTCCATCGCGCTGGAACGGCGGCTTGCGGCAACGCTGGTCGATCCCGACCATGATCACGGTCATGGCGACGGCTGCGGTTGCGGGCACGATCATTCGCATGGCCACGACCATGACCATGACCACAGCCATGATCACGCGCATGCCCATTCACATGAGGCCCATTCTCACGAGGGCGGCTGCTGCGGTGGCAAGGGCCACAGCCACGACCACGATCATACCCACGGCGCTGGCGAAGGCTGCTGCGGCGGCCATGATCACGCCCACGGTCACGATCATTCGCATGACCATGATCACGGCAAGAAACAGCACGTCGAAAAGGCGCGCTGAACCGGCTCACAGTTGTTCCAATTGACGAAGATTGAGTGAGAGGCCTCAGCCTCTCACTTCGGCTCTTCGAGCAACCGGCGCGCGATGACCTGCGCCTGGATCTCGGCCGCGCCCTCGAAGATGTTGAGGATGCGCGCGTCGCACAGCACGCGGCTCACCGGATATTCGAGCGCGAAGCCGTTGCCGCCGTGGATCTGCAGCGCGTAGTCGGCGTTGGCCCAGGCGACGCGGGCGCCCAGCAGCTTCGCCATGCCGGCTTCCAGGTCGCAGCGGTGGCCCTCGTCCTTTTCGCGCGCGGCGAAGTAGGTGAGCTGGCGCGCGACCATGGTCTCGACCGCCGCCATCACGACCTTGTTGTAAACGCGCGGGAACGAGTAGATCGGCTTGCCGAACTGGATGCGGTCCAGCGCGTACTTGAGCCCGAGATCCATGCCGCACTGGGCGACGCCGACGGCACGCGCCGCCGTCTGGATGCGCGCGCCTTCGAACGTGTTCATGAGCTGCTTGAAGCCCTGGCCCTCGGCGCCGCCGAGCAGGTTCGCGACCGGCACCTCGAAGCCGTCGAAGGAGATGTCGTATTCCTTCATGCCGCGATAGCCGAGCACCTCGATCTCGCCGCCGGTCATGCCCTTGGCCGGGAACGGCTCTTCGTCGGAGCCGCGCGGCTTCTCGGCGAGGAACATCGAAAGGCCCTTGTAGCCCTTCTCGTCCGGGTTCGTGCGCGTCAGCACGGTCATGAGGTCGGCGCGCACAGGATGCGTGATCCAGGTCTTCTGGCCGGTGATCTTGTAGACGTCGCCGGACTTCACCGCGCGCGTCTTGAGCGAAGCGAGGTCCGAGCCCGTGTTCGGCTCGGTGAACACGGCGGTCGGCAGGATCTCGCCCGTCGCGATCTTGGGCAGATACTTTTCCTTCTGCTCCTGCGTGCCGTTGTGCAGGATCAACTCGCCTGCGATCTCGGCGCGCGTGCCGAGCGAGCCGACGCCGATGTAGCCGCGGCGACAGCTCCTCCGAAACAACGCACATGGCGAGCTTGCCGAGGCCGAGACCGCCGTATTCCTCCGGCAGCGTCAGGCCGAACACGCCGAGCTCGGCCACCTTGTTGATGATCTCGAGCGGAATGTACTCGTTGGCGAGATGCCATTCGTGCGCGTGCGGCACCACCTCGGCTTCCGAGAACGTGCGCATCTGGTCGTGAATGGCGGCCATGGTCTCGTCGAGGCCGGAGTTGCCGTACGTGGTCGCGCCCTGCGCGTTCTTGATCAGCTCGGCAAGCTCGGCCTTCACGGCTTCATCGCCGCCGGCGGCAACGATGTCCGCAACTGCGTCTTCGTATTTGCGCACTTCGGCCTTGGCACGCCGAGCGCGTCGGGGCGGATGATCTCGAGCTGGCTCATGGGGATGCCGCCCGCGATCTGCGCGCCGTATTCGGCGAAGGCGGCGGCCAGGATGAGCTGCTCGAAGCGGCCGAACGAGCCTTCGTCGTTGAGGCGAACCGCCCACAGGTTCATCTGGCGCAGCGCTTCCACGGTGGTCGCGAGCCAGGCGAGGCCGTGGGCGGCGTGCTGGGCGGCGTCGACGCCGCCGGCTTCCTGGATCTTGATGCGGACGCCCGCCTTGGCGAGGGCCAGGATCTTGTCGGCGGCCTCGACCACCTCGGCCGTGCGCTTGATGAGCGACTGAGGCCCTTCCGTGAGAAGGCTTGAGCCTGTTTTCATCTGCGCAATCGACATTCCGCTTACCTCCCGCTGGTCCCGATTTCCGAGTTTTTACGTTGATTGGCCGGCATCGGACCGGTGTGCAATGCTGATCCCGCAAATTAGCCAGTTAGTGCCGCAAGACAATCAAGAACTACCAAGACTTGCGCGACAGTATCGCGCGGTAGCCAAGTCGATCCTCGAGCAGCGACTGAGTTAACGGGAGAGACAATAACTTTCCTCGACGACCGTTGCCGATCGGCGATGGACCCACGCCGCCCTGGCGGCTAGGTTGCGGCCACGTCACGGCCCGGCAGCCAGCTTAAGGACCTCAAGCCCGAAGGACCCATGAAGCGTTTCCGTACCATACTCGAGTCCATCTTCCGGCTTTACGAGCACTCCGGCTTCGCCATGGCGAGCGCCGTGGCCTTCGCCTTTATCGTATCTTTGTTTCCGTTCTGCATTTTCCTTGGCGCGCTCGCGGGTCTGTTCGGCGGCCGTCCGCTCGCGGCGGAGGCGGTCAGCCGGCTTTTCCAGATCCTGCCCCCGGCCGTCGCCCAGGGGCTGGTGCCTCAGGTCGAGAACATCATGGGTCAAAGTCGCATCGACCTGCTGACGTTCGGCGGCTTCCTCGCGTTGTTCTTCGCCACGAGCGCGCTCGAAACGCTGCGCGCGGCCTTGAACGGCGCCTATCGGGTGCATGAGACGCGCGCCTATCCGGTCTGCCTCGGCCTCAGCATGCTGCTCGTGTTCGTAAGCGCCGCCTCGATGCTGGTGCTGACATGGACCGTCGTGGTCGGCCCTGGCATCGCCGCCCGCTTCGAGCCCTCGTGGGCCAAGGACCTGCTCGATTCCACCTGGCTCGCGCCGATCGTTCGTTACGGGCTTGCCGCGCTCGTCATCGGCTCGCAGCTGTTCGCCTTCCATCTGTGGCTGGCGGCCGGCAAGCGGCGCGTGGCCGACGTCTGGCCCGGCGTAGCGCTGTCCGTGGTTCTCTGGCTCACCATCGCCAGCTTCTATTCGTATTACCTGAGCTTGAGCGACTACACGCGCTTCTATGCCGGCCTGTCGCAGCTCATGGTGGCGATGATCTTCTTCCAGTTCACGGCCATCATCATCATTCTCGGCGCCGAGCTCAATCGCGGCATCATGGAATTGAAGAAGCTCACCAACGGCAAGCACGCCGCCGACGTGGGCCACACATAAAGTCTGCGGATCGGCCAGCAAAAAGCGCGGCACCTGAGGCGCCGCGCTTTTCTCAATTCCAACTTCAGGCAGCCGCGATCAGGCCGCAGCCGGACCTGCGTCGAGCACATCCTCGAGCGTCCTGAGGCCCGTCGTCGGAGCCTGCACCAGCACCGCCATGTTGCCCGGCTTGTGCTCGTTCCGGTACATGCGCATGTGCGCCTTCGGGATCTGCGCCCACGAGAACACTTCCGACATGCACGGATCGATGCGACGCTCGACCACCAGCTTGTTCGCCTGCGCCGCCTGCTGAAGGTTGGCGAAGTGCGAGCCCTGCACGCGCTTCTGGTGCATCCACAGGTACCGCGCGTCCATTGTCAGATTATAGCCCGTGGTGCCGGCGCAGATGACGACCATGCCGCCGCGCTTCACCACCTGCACCGAGACCGGGATCGTCGTCTCGCCCGGATGCTCGAACACGCAATCGACGTTGACGCCCTTTCCGGTGATGTCCCAGATGGCCTTGCCGAACTTGCGCATCTCCGCGAGCCATTCGTGATACTCGGGCGAGTTCACTTTCGGCAACTGCCCCCAGCACTTGAAGCCCTTGCGGTTGATGACGCCTTTGGCGCCGAGCTGCCGCACGAAGTCGAACTTGTCGTCATCCGACACGACGCCGATCGCGTTGGCGCCCGACGTGGCGCAGAGCTGCACCGCGAACGCGCCGAGGCCGCCGGCGGCGCCCCAGACGAGCACGTTGTGGCCCGGACGCAGCACGTGCGGCCGGTGACCGAACAGCATGCGGTACGCGGTGGCGAGCGTCAGCGTGTAGCAGGCGCTCTCTTCCCAGGTGAGATGCTTCGGGCGCTCGAGCAGCTGACGGTCCTGCACGCGGCAGAACTGCGCGAACGAGCCGTCCGGCGTCTCGTAGCCCCAGATGCGCTGCGACGGCGAGAACATCGGATCGCCGCCATTGCACTCTTCGTCGTCGCCGTCGTCCTGGTTGCAGTGGATGACGACCTCGTCGCCGACTTTCCAGCGCTTCACCTTGGAGCCGACGGCCCACACGATGCCGGACGCGTCCGACCCTGCGATGTGGTAGGGCTGCTTGTGGACGTCGAGCATCGAGATTGGCTGGCCGAGCGAAGCCCAGACGCCATTGTAGTTGACGCCTGCGGCCATCACGAGGACGAGCACGTCATGGCTGTCGAGCTCCCACGTGGGCACGACCTCGACCTGCATGGCCTTGTCCGGCTCGCCCTGGCGCTCCTTGCGGATGGTCCAGGCGTACATGTTTTTCGGAACGTGCCCGAGTGGCGGAATCTCGCCGATCTCGTAGAGATCCTTCTTGGGCCGCTCTTGCGTCGCCGTCACTGGTGCTTTGGCTGCGGCGCTCTGGCTCGACATTCTCTCGTCTCTCCCTGACGCTGACGTGTCATTAAAGGTCCATGCCTGAACCTTCGCGGCACCGGCCGGTGCAGTAGTTTTGCTCACTCGGCCGTGTCCTTCGCCCCGGTTCAAGCACTTTTCGGCGGCGCAATAAAGAGGATGCTTGCAAACGGCAAGCGTAGCCCAACGAAGAGTTAATGAGAACGAGCTAGCTTCGCGTCCTGCCGCGGCCGTTCGGCCCACCACTGAGGGCCCTTGCTCATGCAAAGCTTCGATGCCGCCATTCAGGTTTTCTATGGAACTCTGGACCTTGAGTGCGACCGCCTGGGCTGTGAGCGGCGGCCTCACCCTGGTCGCCTTCGTGGTGATGCACACGGTGTTCCCGGTCAAGTCGCTGGCGACGATCTATGCCCCGGTGCTGTTTCTCGGCGGCCTTTCGGGCATTTACGCCTGCCAGCGCAACGGGCTTTACTTCACCCGCGATGAAGCCTCGAACGCGGTGATTGCGGCCACGGCCGGCCTCGTCGTGGCCCTGTTTGCCGCTGTCGTCGTGACCCGGCTCGTCTATGCGGCAACCCGGCTCGCCGCCCCAGAGGACACATCGGGAGGCTTCATGCGCTCCGTCGAGCCCCGACGCACCGGCATCCGGCCGGCCCGCACCAGCCTGTCCCGCAAAAGTCTGGATTGACCCGCGCGGCTCTCTGAACCGCGATCAGATCGCCTGTAACCTTCCTGGCGTGCCAGACACCTCAGCCGCAGTTACGCCCTTCGCAGAACGCCGGCGCACGGCTATATAGGCGTCAAAATAGCGATACGGGTTCTGCTGGCGCTTCCATGGTGGCGTCAGCGCAAGCCTGAACAAGCGAGGGTGTGGGGATATGCGCGACGTAACGCGGCGGCGGCTCGAACGCCAGCTTTGGCTCGAACGGGCGAAGTGGGCGGGCGCTGGTCTTGGCGTGCTGGCGCTGATCGGCACCGGCATGTGGTTCACCGGCCTCGACGCCTCGGTGGAGATCAAGCACATACCCGGCGTGGTGCAGAGCGTAGGACCGATAAGCGGCGCCAGCACCAAGGTCATCGAGGAAGGTCTTGCTGTCGACGTGAAGCTCGAGGACGGGCGCCTTGTCCACGTCATCGCCCTCAAGACGACGGAGCCGCATGTCGGCGATCACATCCAGGTTGCCGAGCACATCCACGGCACCGGCCGCATCACCTTCAGCTGGAAGTAAACGCGTTTGGGGGCTCCCCCGGAGCCTGCGGGAGCCCTTGCTTTGGGGCCTGCCGGCCCGGAACGAACCTCGTTTTGGATAGGCGCGGCGGCGCGTTGACGGGGCGGGCTTCGCCGCTATAGTGCGGCCTCCGTTCCCACTTTCGTAGATTGCCTCTGTGGCGGAATCGGTAGACGCGGCAAACTCAAAATCTGTTGTCAGCAATGACGTGCCCGTTCGAGTTGGGCCAGGGGCACCACGAAGTTCAACGGGTATCGCGTTAGAACCTCACACGAAGTCCGGCGCCGGTGTGCACGCGGGTGTCGATCTGATCCTCGCCTGAAACTCCGTTGGCGAAGACGTCGAGGGTGACGTTTTCCGTGACGGCATAGCCGATGCGGGCGCCGTACTCGACCCAGACTGTGTCGTCCTCATTGACCGCAGCCAGCGTACCGACCCCAGCCACCGTTGCGACGAGATCGCTCTCGCGATTGAACCCATAAACACCCAGCGACATACAGCGTCGCGTCGTAGTGCTTGGCGAAATCGAACGACCACTGCAGGCGAGCCTTTGCGAGGTCCATGGTGTCGCTTCCCGCGGACACGTGAGCATCGAACGGATTCGAAGCACCCACTGCTTCGCTATAAGCGTCGACCTCGAGCCATTCGCGCCCGTACTCCACCGAGGCGGCCAACTGCTCGTGCGGGGCGATATTGAAGAGAATACCCGCACGACCGTACGCGTAACCGAGATCCCCGTTCGTGCTGCCTGTGCCAGTCGCGGTACCTGCGCCATTCATGTACGTGCGCTCGAATTCCATGTCGGCGTCGGGTGCCCACCATCCGCCGCCCTCTAGAAAGGGCTGCCAAGAACTCGAAGTCGGCACGATGTAGCGCAAGGCCAGCGCGCCCATGATCGAATCGTCGATGGATGTCTGATCGTAATTCTCCGGCCATAGCCGACGCCGGCAAGCAGCGCCAAACCGCTGCCTGTTGCGTACCGCGCATAGCCGCCGGCGGCGGCAGAGCCTGCAGAGGCGTAGATGCCCGCTTCGCTTGTGTTATCGATTGGTTTGTCGCCGCCAAGCATCGGCACTGCAAATGCGTGCTGCTGTGCCATCATGCCAGCGCGTCCATCGGAGAGATCATTTAGAGAATTGACGACTGACTTAGCCGTCGTCACGCCAGCTACGGGCCCGGTTGGGCAACCGCCGTCGCAATAGCGGACGATGTATCCACGGTCGTAACCGTCGAAGTCACCGCCGCCCACGATGAACTGGCCGTTGGCCGAGATGGCGTAGGCGGAATAAAGATTGATTTCGGTCATGTCCACGCCCGCCGAAATCAGCAGAGAATTGAGCGACTGCATGCCCGTGCCGTCGGTCCATCGAAATGCGTATGAGCCGCCGGCTATTGGGAAGGCGGTGCCGACGACGATTGATCCGTCGTGGTTCGTGTCGGCAGCGTAGGAATGTTGCCCCCAAATTCCTATGTCGATAGGCGAACCACCAGCCCAGATCGTAGCGTGTTCCTCGATGTCTCCGGTTGCGTAGCTGCCGCCGACGATGACTTGACCGTCCGCACTGATTGCACGCGCAAATGCATGAGAGCCACCCAGACTAGGCAACGCGACTCCGGTGGTTCCGGTCCATTTGACCGCAACAGCTTGCCCGCCAAGATCCGCATAGCCTACGGCAATGTTGCCGTCCGCGCTGACGTCGAGCGCTTGTGAAAGGGTTCCGCCCATATCATCAAGGGGAGTCACCCCGCTTGATGTCCACTTCACTGCCTGTTCGTTGTTGGATGCGTTGATGGAGCTCCCGACGATGACGGACCCATCATAGTTGGCGGCGTCCGCGCGGGAATATGTGCCACCGACGGTGAGGTGGTCGAGGACGTGTAAGCTCCCGCCAACCCACTTGACCGCGACGGTTGTGTTTGAGAGGGAGCTGATGCTGTACCCCACAACAACGAGACCGTTGTCGCTGATACCCGTCACGTCGGTGTAGCCCGCGTTGCTGGGTTCCGGCAGCCCTGAAAGTAGTCCATTGGACCATTGGTAGGCGTGCGAATTAAAAGAGCCGCCGATCATGAATGATCCGACGACAATTGTACCATCCGCGCTTATGTCGCTGGCGACGGTACAATCTTGGCTCGCGCCTATGATGGTCGGAGAGCCGGTGCCGTGAGACGTCGGAGAGCCGGGAGAATAGTAACAGGGCTGTGCGCGAACGTCACTTGCGGCACCGCTCATAATCAGCGTGCCCGATACGGCGACTAAAGAAAGCCGCAAAAAAATACGCACGAAACGACCCCACTCACGCAATACACAATGGAATAAGTTCACATATGAAAGCGGGCGGGAAAAGCGTTAATGATACTCCGTTGGCAGACTGAAAAACGACTGTTGCTGCGGGATCACAGGCGTTGCTGCAAATTGCAATTGCGAGATCGTGTCAGCGGCGTTTGCCGTGCCGGGATTTAATCAACAACCACAATCGCATCGCCGACCGTCACGCATCCGTCCTCGATGATCCGCGCTGTGATGCCGCCATGGCCGCGAACGGCATTGTAGCCGCCGGTACCGAGCGCCTCCTCCATCTGGCTGCAGGGCGCGCAATCGCCTGAGCCTTCGAGCAGCGCCGTCCCGATGCGAAAGCGGCGCCCCTTCAAAGCCGCCGTATTCAGTCCACGGGTCACGAAATTTCGGCGCAGAAGCTCGGGCGCGATCATCTCCCTGCCGAGAAACGACGCGATAGCCTGAATATCTTCGCTGGCAATAAGCGTCGCCTGCCGCGGGCCATCGCGGCTGGTTTCGTAGTGATCTCCCTCGATGCCTTTCCCGGCAACCAGCGTCGCCGTCGATTGCGACACGATCGGTGCCCTGCGCGCTGGGCGAAGTCCAATCCAGAGAAGTTCGCCGGGACGCGTCGGCGCAGCCAG
>CAWHPZ010000018.1:0-26510 GCA_963831345.1 uncultured Alphaproteobacteria bacterium | reverse complement strand
TACTTTTTGCCGCCGCTACCTCGACGACGTATTGCTAGCTGCCGAAGCCGACGTCGGCCCTGAGATCGGCAAGCGTCCGCGCGATGCGTCCGTCGAGATCGGCTTCCGCCGGTTGCGGCGGAATATTCATCGAGAGATCGATGGCTGGAGCCGCGGACAGCGAGTGAGATGTCGGGGCCGGAACTTTGCCGACGAACGTGCCCCGCCCGACGGTCGCCTCGATCAGGCCCCGGCGGCGCGCTTCCCCATAGGCCCGCGTCACGGTCGTGAGATCGACGCCCAACGCGAGGGCCAGCGCCCGATGCGTCGGCAGAGGCTGCCCCTGATGCAGCACGCCGGACAGCATGTCGTCCGCCAGCGCATCGGCGATGCGCTGATACACGGGACCCCGCCGGTCAGAAATTGTAGGTATCCATTCCATACAATAAGCGTCAAAATGCCTTTTGAAATTCCATACAATACGGAGTAGCAATAGGCAAGCCCGACAGAGGTCAAAATTAGGGAGAGAGCCATGACCGCCGAGGAGCCAGACATCGCCCATTCCATGTTACGCGGCGCCTTGTGCCGGTGCCCCGCCTGCGGCGAAGGCAAGCTATTCAGGGCATATCTCAAGGTCGCAGACGCGTGCCCGGCCTGCGGCGAAGATCTCCATCATCACCGCGCCGACGACATGCCGGCCTACATCGTCATCACCCTTGTCGGACATATCGTCATCGGCGCCATGCTCTGGACCGAGATCCACTACTCCCCGCCGCTCTGGCTGCACTCCGTTGTCTGGCTGCCGCTCACGCTGATCCTCGCTCTGAGCCTTCTCCCGTCCGTCAAGGGAGCCATCGTCGGCCTGCAGTGGCGGCTCCGCATGCATGGTTTCTGGGACCGCGGCACGAAGCAGGCCGCGCTCGAGACCCAGTCTGCCTGAGGCCTCGCTCGCCTCGATCTCATCCCTCTGTGCGGTCGGCCGCGCACGCGTTAGCATTCCTGCATGCGCATTCGCCCTGAGACGACAGACGATCATGAGGCAATTCATCGGGTCGTGATCGAGGCTTTCGGCCGCCGGCACGAAGCCGATCTCGTGGACGCACTGCGCATGGGCGGGGATCTCACCGTCTCCCTTGTCGCCGCGGAAGCCGGAGAGATCTGCGGCCACGTCGCGCTCTCACGCTTGAAGTCGCCTGAGCGCACCCTCGCCCTCGCGCCTGTTGCGGTAGCGCCCAAGGGTTCAGCGCTACGGCACCGGCTCGGCGCTTGTCCGCGAGGCGCTGAGGTCCGCCCGGCAGCTCGGCTGCGACCTCGTGTTCGTCGTCGGCGAGCCGCGCTTTTACGAGCGCTTCGGATTTTCCGCCGACATCGCAAGCCGCTTTCCCTGTCGTTTCGCCGGGCCCTATTTCATGGCGCTGCCGTTGTCGAGCCTGCGCGCGGATCCCGCACCGGTGGTTTACGCCGATGCTTTCGCGGATCTCGAATAGCGGCTTTCTCAAAACGTACGGCGCAGCCACACGCATGGCAAAGCCGTCATGAAATAACGACGTCGTCATTTGCATGCGATGTAATCCCGCAGGCGCGTCGAGAAACGCGTGCGCCGCAAACATATGAATTGTTGAGGATGCGCGGTAGGGAACACCCGATCAATCCGGTGCGTTTGCAAGCGCGAAGGAGAGATCCGTGCCGGCGACGTTCGAAGAGTTCTGGTTCTACTACCTGCGCCAGCACCGTCAGGCAAAGACACGAAACCTGCATTTTCTCGGCACTGGGCTCGCTTTGGCGACGCTGGCGGCATTTGCTCTGACGTATGATTACCGGTGGCTTATCGCCACGGCCCCTGTCGCCTACGCGCTCGCATGGCTCTCCCACGTGATGATCGAAGACAATGCCCCTGCGACATTTCGGGCTCCCCTTTGGTCGTTACGCGCCGACATCCGCATGTTTCGCATGTGGCTCAGCGGCAATCTCGCCCGAGAACTTGCCAAAGCGGGACTTGACCAGAGAAACACAAAGCCTTGAGTTAAAGATCCGAAAACCAACCACACGGGAAACTTTCCACCTCGGATTTCTATTACATCAGAAGATACGTCGGAACGCAGAGGGCCCAACGGAAGAGCGTGAGGGCTCGCCGTCCCAATGCATCCATGTGTCTAAAGAACAACCAATGCGCGAGCGCGCCGCACGATACTGCAAAAGCGAAACGAGCCGATGGGAATATCATGACACCTCTGTTACGCGCCTTGGTCCGCTACGGCTACGTCCCGTTCATGATCCTCGGCATGAATGCCGCCGCCTACTTCGTCGTCGCGAACGGCCACTCCTACGTCTGGCTTCTGCCGCTGCTCGCGATCACGCTCGGCACCGCCTTCTTCGCTGAGCGCACCCTCCCCGTTCATGAGGAATGGAATGAGCCGCACGGCGACGAGGCCGCCACCGTTTGGCACGCCATTGTTTACGAGCTGAGCAATACCGTCGGCATATTGATGATCCCGCTCGTGGCCTTTCTGCTTCACCAGCACCCCGGCGAGCAGCTCACTTCTCTGTGGCCGCGCGAATGGCCCATTTGGGCCCAGCTCATGGTAGCGCTCGTTGTCGGAGACTTCGCCTTCACGCTCATCCATTACCTGAGCCACCGCTGGTCCACCCTCTGGCGTCTCCACGCCGTCCACCACGGCGTGACGCGGCTCTACGGCTTCAACGGCTTCGTCCGCCACCCTTTGCATCAGATGCTGGATATGGCCATCGGCTCGGCGCCTCTGGCGCTCGCAGGCATGCCGGTTCCGGTGGCGGCGCTTCTTGGATTTGCGGTCTCCGTGCAGCTCGTCGTGCAGCACTCGAATGTCGACTACGAGCTTGGTCCCTTCCGCAACGTCTTGTCGGTCGGCCGCATCCATCACCTGCATCACGTCAACTGGGGCAAGGAGGGCGACGTCAACTTCGGCCTCTTCCTCACGTTGTGGGATCGCCTGTTGGGCACCTTCCAGGCCGAGCCCCCGCGCCCGATCACCGCGAACGACATGGGCATCGATGACATTCCGGACTTTCCCAAGAACTACAGCGAGCATCTGGCATTTCCGGTGCGCTACAAGCCTGGTGCGGCCGCAGCCGCAGCAGCCGGGCACGCCGCGCAAAGCGGTGACCTCGGCAGCGGCCTGCGCTCTTCTTCCTGAGGACGAACGACAACACGCCCTATGAGGCGCGCCCCAGGTGCGGCATACTCCAGCAGCATGGAGAGGCTGGCCGGGGGGCTTGAATGAAAGTCCGTATTGCGTTGTCTGCAGTTCTTGCGGCAGCCTTGCCGAGCTTGGCTGCCTGTTCGCTGAACACGTCCAACATGCTGTCACTGAACGCGAATCCGACCTACGAAACGAGCGCAGGCGAGGACAGCGTGAAGCGCACGACGCCGGTTGTGCCCGGCCGCCGCGCCCGGGTGTTCATCATGGCCGGCCTCGGCACCAACTGCGAGCCGCTCGCCCCGCCCGCCATCACCATCACGCAGTTGCCCGACAAGGGCTCGGTTTCGCTCGAGCCCGGCCAGGAAACCACGATCCAAACCAGCGTCTCGGGCACCTGTATGGGCAAGAAGGCAACGGGCACCGGCATCTACTACACCGCCCGCGAAGGCGAGAAGGGCCCCGACAAGTTCTCGATCGTCGCCAATCTATCGTCCGGCGAGGTCGCGACCCGCTCGTTCGAGGTCACCATCGCCGACTAGACCATGATCGCGTCAGATCCTTTCATCTGACGCGTAAATCATCGGTCTCATCAAAGAGCCAGAGCTTGGCTCCGATTCAATAAGAGACAATCTCGCTCGAGCATCAGGCGTCCTCGTCGCCGGCGTCCTCGCGCTTCAAATCCTGCTCCAGTCGCGCCCGCAACGTCGCTGCGACTCGTAAAGCCGTCGCGATCTCGTCGCGCGAAAGCCCCTTCACCAGATCGGTGACCCATGGCGCCTGCAGCCGGGCAGCCGCTTCGTAAGCGTCCCGCCCGCGCTTCGTCAGCACGACGTGATGCGCCCGCCGATGATGCGGATTGGGCCGCGTTTCGACCAGGCCGTCTTCGATCATTTCGTTCACGAGCCGCTGCACACCCTGGCGGTTGAGACCCATGCTTCGGGCGAGCCAAGCCACGGGCTGCGGCTGCTCCGCCAGCGCGATCGCTCCCAGCACTTGCCAGCGCGCACTCGTCAGTCCAAGCGGCGCCACGAGGCGATCTCCGCTCATGAGCAATCGCCCATTGAGCCGGAACACTTCCAGGATGAGCTCGGTTGCAGCCTCCCCGGCCGCCGTCAGCTTGCTGCGCTTCATTTGACAACAACAACCATAATTGACAATATATTGTCAATTATGGTTGGAGTCCATCCCATGCTTTCAGGTCATCTCGCGCTCGCCTTCGCCGCCGCATTTGCCGGCGCCGCCTTCTACGTCAACTTTGCCGAGCAGCCGGCGCGCCTCGGGCTCGACGACAGAGCCCTGCTCGCGGAATGGAAGCCGAGCTACGGCCGCGGCTTCGTCATGCAGGCGAGCATCGCTATCATTGCTGGCGTTCTGGGATTTCTTGCTGCGTGGCAGACGAGTGATTGGCGGTGGGTCGCGGGCGCCGTGCTGATCCTCGCCAACTGGCCCTACACGCTCGCGATCATCATGCCGACCAACAAGGTGCTCATGTCCACTTCCCCCGAGGCCGCCGGCCCCGCAACACGCGCCCTGATCGAGAAATGGGGCCGGCTGCACGCCGTGCGCACGACGCTTGGCACAGCAGCGACGCTCGCCTTCGTCTGGGCGCTGAATTGATGCGAACCTCGCTCGGAGGCCGCAGTCGAGCGTCAGCGCACGAAAATCAGTTGATTGTGGAAGGATAGCTCAGCGACATCGCCACATGGCGGACTTGGCGTCCGTCGCTCTCATGCACGACCAATTCGACCCTGCTGCTGTGTGCGACGGCACGCCCAAAGGCCAAGGCGTGGCAACGTAGCCTGAAGCGGCCCAGGTTCTGGTCGAGATCGAAGTCGTCGCCTTGCGCGACGATCCAGAACGCATCCTTGCCCTTGGTCACGTGAACATCGGCGGTGCACATTTCAGGTTCCTTTCATCACCCCCCGGTGATCACGACCCTCCCCTAAAACCCGAACTTGGCTAGCGTTGAACCGTGCCGTCATTTGTCTTGCTGCGCGGCAAAGGATAATCCGGACTCGCATAGAGGCTCATGATTGCCTCGCTGTCGAAGCGCTCCTCGTCGACCTCCAGAACGGCGCCACGAGCATATCGGGATTGAGATCCTCGACGGCATAACGAATAGCTTCTGCTGCCGTATCGAACCTCTTGTAGGAAACGAACTCCCGCTTGGACATTTTTCCTCGCCGCGGAAAGAGCTCGGCCTGCGCTGCAAAATCGATGTCTGCCATACGTTACGCCCTTGTACGAGATCTGAAGGCCGCCGCGCTGATCACCCATCAACCGACGAAAAGCTCGCTTTCTCGTGCCACTCGTCTCGAACTGTTCGACGGCGGCTTTAATTCGATACGTGAACTCGCCGCCCTCGACCGGAAGCTGCCGCAGGATTTTATAGCGATGCGATAGTGCCGGCATCGACAGCTTTGCCGGATGGAAGAAAACCTCTTGGCCTACCTTGAACTTGTGTGGCGGCATTGATTGCTCCGAAGCTGCCCGAGACCATGAACGTGAACCCGTTTCGCATGATGAAATCGGGCCTAGGCTTTTCCGGAAGAACTGCATTGACGAGTGGGCGGTGGCGTAGCCGAACCCGCGCGGAGCATCTGATCGATGGCGCCCGGCTGCAGACCAAAACCTTGCCAGGCGGGAGCGCGACGCCTCTATCTGCCACCGGAGCCCGCTAAGGACACCGAGGACCGGTTCAGTATGGACCCCCACCCCCTGCAAGTCGAACGAATAATTCCCGCGAAAACGCTAACTGTCGCGACCAATTTCCGCTTTGCGAACAAGGCTCCGGCCGGTATCACTCCGCGTTGACAAAAAAGCCCTTCGGAATTGACGGAAAATGGCCCCCTCCACTCCCACTCCACGCCCCGGCGTCCTCGACATCGAAGCCTACGTGCCGGGCGAAAGCCATGTTCCGGGCGGGCTCAAACCCATCAAGCTGTCCTCGAACGAAACGCCGCTCGGGCCGAGCCCCAAAGCCGTCGCGGCCTTCGCGGCCGCAGGCGCCGCGCTCGAGCGCTATCCGGACGGTCAGGCGACCGCACTGCGCCAGGCCATCGCGCGCCGCTTCGGCCTCAACGCTGATCGCATCGTCTGCGGCGCGGGCTCCGACGAGCTGATCAGCCTCATCGCGCATGCCTATCTCGGCCCCGGCGACGAAGCCGTCTTCACCGAGCACGGCTTCCTGCTCTACCGCATCGTCGTGCTGGCCGCAGGCGCGACGCCCGTGGTCGCGCCCGAGACGCGAGCTGAGAGCCGACGTCGACGCCATCCTCGCCAGGGTGACGGACAAAACCAAGGTCGTGTTCCTCGCCAACCCGAACAATCCGACCGGCACCTACCTCGGCATCGAGGAGGTGCGCCGTCTGCGCGCCAAGCTGCCGGGCGAACGTGCTGCTGGTGCTCGACGCCGCCTATGCCGAATACGTCCGCCGCAACGATTACGAGGCCGGCCTCGAGCTCGTCGCCACCACCGACAACACGGTGATGACGCGCACGTTCTCGAAGATCTTCGGGCTTGCCGGTCTGCGCATCGGCTGGGCCTACTGCCCGGCTGCCGTGGCCGACGCGCTGAACCGCATCCGCGGACCGTTCAACCTGTCGCTCGGCGTCCATCGCCGCCGGCGCCGCCGCCATGGACGACACGGCGCACATCGAGGCCGCCGTTCAGCACAACGAGACGTGGCTGCCGTGGCTCACGGCCGAGATCGAGAAGCTCGGCCTCGAGGTCACGCCGAGCGTCGCCAACTTCGTGCTCATTCATTTCCCGACTGAGCCGAAGCGCGACGCCGCGGCCTGCGATGCCTTCCTGAAGCAGCGCGGCATCATCCTGCGACGCGTCGGCGGCTACGGACTGCCCGGCGCGCTGCGCCTCACGGTCGGCACGCGAGGACGAGAACCGCAAGGTCGTGGCCGCGCTCGCCGATTTCGTCGGAGGCCGCGCATGAGCGCTCCTCAATCCAAAGTCATGTTCGAACGCATCGCGCTGATCGGCATCGGCCTCATCGGCTCGTCCATCAGCCACGCCGCACGCCGTGGCCACTTGGCGAAATCCATCGTCGGCTCTGCGCGCACGCCGGCGACCGTCGAAACCGCGCTGAGGCTCGGCCTCATCGACAAGGGCTACGCGACGGCCGCGGAAGCAGCCGAGGGCGCCGATCTCGTCATCCTCTGCGTGCCGGTCGGCCTTTGCGGTCCGATCGCCAAGGAGATCGCCCCGGTCCTGAAGCCCGGCGCCATCCTGACCGACGTCGGCTCGGTGAAGGCCGCGATCGTGCGCGATGTGGCCCCGCATGTGCCCGAAGGGCGTGCATTTCATTCCCGGCCACCCGATCGCCGGCACCGAGCAGTCGGGTCCTGAAGTCCGGCTTTGCCGAGCTGTTCGACGGCCGCTGGTGCGTGCTGACCCCCGAGGAAGGCACCGACCCGAAGGCGGTCGAGAAGCTCGCAGGCGTTCTGGGAGGCGCTCGGCTCCAAGGTCGAGATCATGGACGCCGAGCACCACGACCTGGTGCTGGCCATCACCAGCCACCTGCCGCATCTCATCGCCTACAACATCGTCAACACCGCGCCCACCTCGAGCGCGTCACCGACAGCGAGGTGATCAAGTTCTCGGCCGGCGGCTTCCGCGACTTCACGCGCATCGCCGCCTCCGATCCCATCATGTGGCGCGACGTGTTCCTCAACAACAAGGAGGCGGTGCTCGAGATGCTGGGCCGCTTCACCGAGGATCTGACCGCGCTGCAGCGCGCCATCCGCTTCGGCGACGGCGAAACGCTGCACCGCCTGTTCACTCAGTCGCGCGCTGTCCGCCGCGGCATCATTCAGGCCGGGCAGGATACGGCGGCACCCGATTTCGGCCGCGCCAAGAAGCCCGGGCGCGAGCTGAGTCACCAGATATGCCGGACGAGACACCGGACATCTGGATCTTCGGCTACGGCTCGCTGATGTGGAACCCCGGCTTCCCGTTCGCCGAGGCCCGCCACGCCCGGCTCGACGGCTATCACCGCGCCTTCTGCATCTACTCGATCCATTACCGCGGCTCGCCGCGCCGGCCGGGCCTCGTGCTGGGTCTCGATCGCGGCGGCTCGTGCGATGGCATGGCTTTCCGGCTCGAACCCGCGACCGCAGCGGCGACGCTGGCCTATGTGCGTCGGCGCGAGCTGATCTACAGCGTCTACAGGGAAAGCCTGGTTCCGATCTCGCTTGTGGGGAACCCGAGCATCGAGCAGCCGCCGGTCGTGGCCCTGGCGTATATCGCCGAGCGCGCGCACCCGGCCTATGCCGGCCGCATCGCGTTGGCGCGGCAGGTGCAATTGATTCGCGGCGCCATCGGCACCGCCGGCACCAACCTGGATTATGTCGCCAACACGCTGGCTCACCTGGCGGGACTGGGCATCGAAGAGCGGCGATTGTCCCGCATTCTCACGACCGCGAGTCCGTTCGTGTCGCGGGGGCTCGTTGCTCATGATCGCCGTGCGAGATCGGTGGCATTGGCGCGAAGCTGGGCCCTGAAGCCGGTCGAGCGGCCGCGTTCCGTTCGCGACAATAGATTTGGGCACCGCGCCAAGCTGGCGGGTGCCCTGAAAGCTCCGGAATTTCGGTAATACGCCTTAGAACTCGAAAATACGCCTTAGATCATGATCGCTTCGGACCTTAGCGCTCCGATTGTCAGTCGATGCCACCAGCATGCGCCTACCAGGCGCGGCGTGAATCGGCAGCGCCCGAAAAGACCTAGTGGCGCGTGCCGGCGACGCGGTCACTTACGCCTACGCCCATCTGACCAGCGCGCAGATCGAGCTCGATACGCCGGCGCTGTTGAGCCGTCGGAGCGAGCAGATGGATATGAACCTCGTTGGCGCCGAGACGTGCGCCGCGCTGACGCAGCTCCGCCAGGTTGAGGGACGGGCACTCGCGCGTCAGATGCCCGGTTGCGAGCACCGCGCGGCGGCCTTCCGCATCCCGATGCACGAGAATGAAGTTGCCCTGCGGTACCTCGGGGCAATCGACGAGGCTATAGACGGTATGGACGTAGCGCTGACCCGAAGCGCCGCCCCAGAAATGGAAGCGATCGGTAAGGTGTGCCGCGGCGGCATCAACGCTTTTGAACTTCGAAGCCTCGGCCGAACGGCGAGCTCTGATTTCAGCGAGATGAATGATACGCGCTCCCATGACGGACAATCCTTAGCGGCCCTAAGGCCGATTACGCGACTTGATACCTTCGAGCATGATCGCGGTTTTCAGCCGAAATGTGGCTCGAACTCAGTAATTTTGAGGCATTTCCACCTTGAAACTAAGGTATGCGGAACTCCCCATCCGCACTGTAACGCAGGGAACAGGTCCAAAGTTTCGGTACCTTCCCGTAAGGTATAGTCTGGCCTAAGAGCATTGACCCTCCGCGCCGGAAGCGGCAGTTGCCGGGAATCATGACGTCCCCACCGCGAAACCTTAAATGCTTGCGCCTAATACAGGAAAACGTCGTCCAGTCCCTCGGCGGCGGCCATCCGGGAACAACACGGTTAACTATTCGCAGCGCGAAAAGCCGCAGCTCCGGCAGATCCAGCATCCCTCTTCCATCACGTACGAACGCGACGAGCAGCGCGGGCAAAATTTGCCCACAGGATGCGATCGTCTGTCCTCGCCGATGCTCCGGCCCGAATCTGCGCCAGCCGGGAAAGCTACCTCTTCGAACGACGCGCCCGCGAGTTGTTCGGCAACCATCCGCTCTTGAGCCGGCCCGGCCATGAAGCCTATGCGGACCATGTGCCGCTCGATGACCTCGCCGATGGCCGCGAGCAGGCTCGGCACATACTTGCCGCCGATCCAGCGCCCGCCCTGCGGATCGAACACCGCCTTGAGCTCCTCGGCCACGAACGATACGTCGCCGCCGCGGCGGAACACGGCGCTGATCATGCGCGTCAACGCCACCGTCCAGGCGTAGTGCTCGAGATTGCGCGTGTTGATGAAGATCTCGAACGGACGCCGCCGCATGGCCCCGCCGCCGGCATCCCATTCGATATCGTTGATGGTGATGTAGAGCGCGTGATCGCTTTCGGGCCACTTGATCTTGTAGGTATAGCCGGGCAGCACCGGATCGCGCTCGAGCGGCTTCGACATGTAGACCACGTCGCCCTGGCGGCCAGGCGCATCGCCAGCTGCGCGCCGCACCTCGGCATCCACTTCCGTCACAACACCGCCGCGAGCCAAGGCACCGATCTCCTCTTCCACCACGGACGGCTTTGCCGGCGCAGCCGCAGCCGAGCCAGATGACGTCAGCACCGCGCCAGTCACCGCATTGGGGCGATAGGCCGTGCAGCCCTTGAGGCCCAGGTCGAATGCATGCGAGTAGAGATCCTTGAACGCCTCGAAGGAAATGTCCGCCGGGCAATTGACGGTCTTCGAGATCGAGCTGTCCACGTGCCGCTGCAAAGCCGCCTGCATCACGAGATGATCACGCGGTGTAAGCTCCGCCGCCGCCACGAATGCTGGCGTCAGCGGTTGCAGCGGACCAAAATCGCGACGATAGACGGCGTGCGCGAAATCCTCGACCGGCTCCTCGCGCGCAACGCCGTCTGCACCGAGCACGCGGCGGGAATAGGTAAAATCGAACACCGGCTCGACGCCGGAAGATACATTGCCCGCAAGCAGCGAGATCGTCCCGGCGGGCGCGATCGTCGTCAGACATCCGTTGCGGATGCCGTGCTCGCGGATGGCCTCGCGCACATCGGCAGGTAGGCCCGCCACATGCGGCGCCGCCAAAAACCGCTTGCGATCGAACAACGGAAACGCGCCGCGTTCGCGGGCAAGCTCCGTGCTTGCGAGATAGGCCGCGCGCTCGACAGCCGCCATCCAGGTTTCTGCCGCTTTCTGCGCTGCCTCCGATCCATACCGCATGCCCGCAAAAATAAGCGCGTCCGCAAGCCCAGTTACGCCGAGGCCGATGCGCCGCTTGGCCTTCGCTTCCTGTTTCTGCTGCGGCAGCGGATAGTTCGAGATGTCGATGACATTGTCGAGCAGACGCACCGCCGTGCGCACGCGCTCTTCGAGCCGGCCCATGTCCAGCGACGCATCCGGCGTGAACGGCTTCGCGACGAACTGCGCCAGATTGATCGAGCCCAGCAGGCAAGCGCCATAGGGCGGCAACGGCTGCTCGCCGCACGGGTTCGTGGCCCGGATCTCCTCGCAGTAGCGAGAGATTATTCGCGGCATTGACGCGATCGATGAAGATCACGCCCGGCTCGGCATAGTCGTAGGCCGCGCGCATGATGCGCTCCCACAGCGCCCGCGCGCGCACGGTACGGTAGACCGTGCCCTCGAACACCAGATCCCACGGCGCGTCCTTTTTCACCGCCTCCATGAAAGCGTCGGTGACGAGCACAGAGACATTGAAGTTGCGCAGCCGTGCCGGATCGGCCTTGGCATCGATGAAGGCCTCGATGTCGGGATGAGCGCAATGCATCGTGCCCATCATGGCGCCGCGCCGCGCGCCGGCCGACATGATGGTGCGGCACATCGCGTCCCACACATCCATGAAGCTCACCGGCCCCGAGGCATCCGCACCGATGCTTTTGACCGGTGCACCCTTGGGCCGCAGCGTCGAGAAATCATGCCCGATGCCGCCACCCTGCTGCATCGTCAGGGCTGCTTCGCGCACATGCTCGAAGATAGAGCCCAGATCGTCCTCGATCCGGCCCATGACGAAGCAATTGAAAAGCGTTACCTCGCGGCCCGTGCCGGCGCCGGCCAGAATCCGCCCTCCCGGCAGGAAGCCGAAATCCGCCATGGCATCATAGAAGCGCCGGGACCACGCCTCCTTGGCGCGCTTGCCCTTCTCGGGCACCGCGGCCGCGCGCGCGACACGGCGGAACGTATCCGCAAGCTTCTCCTCGCCGTCGCGTCCGGAAAGGGGAGCCAGCCGATACTTGGAGCGCCAAATTTCCTCGGCGATCGGAGCCAGAAATTTCGGGTCGTCCCGCATCATGCGCCATCCCTCACCAGAGCCCTAAATATAAGGACCAGAGGCGCATGAGTTCAATAAATGTTCTTCTATTGTTCTCTTTTGTTCTCGATGCCGTCTCGAGCCGCGGCCTCGGCTATGAGCCGCGCGCTCGCTTCCTCCAGGCGGGCCTCTATGACCCGGCGGAACTCCTTGCGCGGCATCCCCGCCGGCAAGGGATCGAGGAATTCCACGACGATGGTGCCCGGAAACCGGAGGATGCTGCGGCGGGGCCAAAAGAGACCCGAGTTGAGCGCCAGCGGCACGCACGGAAGCTCCAGGCCCTCATAGAGGGCCACATAGCCGGGCTTGTAGTCCGGCGGCGCACCGGGCGGCCGGCGCGTGCCCTCGGGGAAAATGACGATCTCGCGCCCCTGCTCGGCCCGCTGCCGCGCGTCCGCGATCATCCTCTTCAGCGCTAAGGCAGCCTTGTCGCGCTTGACGAGGATGTGCTCGAACTTGACGCAGAACCAGCCGTAGAACGGGATCCACTTGAGCTCGTCCTTGAGCACGATGGCCGGATCGCGAAACAGCGGCACCAGCGCGAACGTGTCCCACGCCGACTGGTGCTTGGAGACGACGAGGCAAGCGCCCTTGGGCAGCTTTTCGATGCCGCGCACTTCCATGCGCGTGCCCCGTGATGTGGCGGAGCAGCCAAAGCGAGGCGAGCGCGTGTGTCTTGAGGCCTGCCATGGCCCAGCTGCGCGGCGCCACGAAAAGCCAGGACCCGAGTACGAGGAACAGCGCCGTCTCGACGTAGAACACGGCGAAGAACACGACTGAGCGGATCAGCACGAGCATGGGGAAAAACGTTCGGAAATGCCGCTCAAGACTTCACTCGCGGAAGGTTCGACGCCGATGTGACCGGAGCGCTGTACCAAGGTCCCACACCGCGCGCAGCAACGAGCCTCGCCGCAGCCGGTAGGAATTTGACGTACTCGGCGGCCAGAATCCTGAGGGCCGTCCTGTTCAGCCACCACGACTTCTGGCGCAGGCTTTCCGGCACGACCGGATGCGGAATGAGCTCCGTATCCGGCATGACGCGGGCGAGCTCTGCGAGGCTGCGCGGCATGTGGTAGCTCGCCGTCACCACGATCAGCTTGTTGTAGTGCAGCGCCTCGGCCCAGCGGCGCGTCTCGGCGGCGTTGCCGATGGTATCGAGCGCCGCATAGCCGAGGTCGACGCAGCAATTGAAAGTCTGCTCGCCAAGGCCCGAGAGCTTGAGCAGCGAAGGTCGCCCGATCTTCTGATTGACGCCGGAAATGAGAAGCCGCTCTGCGCGGCCCTCGCCCAGCAGTCGCGCACCTTCCGCGATACGGACCTGCCCGCCGGTGAGCACGACGATTCCATCGGCCCTGGTGCACTTCGCCCGTAGTGGTCACGCATCACCGAGTTCGCGAACAATACGAAGCCGAATGCGAACAGCCATGCTGCCGCAGCCACCAAGCCGATCAATGTGCGCCTCAGATGCCTCATGACAAGTCGGTCAAACCACCGCTAAAGGCGCCGCGTATCCTAGTCACCGCCCAAGCCTCGGGCGGGAAAGGAGACTAGCCGATTTGGTCAGGCTTGTGACAGCCGATTTAGGCTTCCTATCAGCACATGATTGACGGAAAGGAAACCCTTGCTGAGGCCTCGGCTTAACCGACGGCATTCACGGCTAGTGCTTGCTGTTGAGGATGCGGAAAACACCGAACCGCGATGTGAGCATGCACAACGCCGCCACCACAACAACGACGATAACCAACAGCACGTAGCCAGCCATATCGAGGGCACCCGTGCCGACGAAACGATGCAGCTCGGTCACGGTGACCGCGCCTCCGCCCAGAATCTGCATCACGAACGGCATGGTTACGAACACCGCAAGCGCAAGCCCCGCGCCCACGAGCCCGGCACGGATGCCGAGACGCAGAAAGTGCTTTTCGAACTCGCGGGCGATGAAGCGGTCGGTCGCGCCGACGAAGTGCAGAACCTCGACGATCTCCCGGTTGGAAGCCATCGAGCTTTTTGTCGCCGAGACGATGATGGCCATGGTCGCCATGGCGACCAGCGCCAGGATGGCGACGCCGCCGAGAGCGAAGCTACGCGTGATGGTGCGGATCTGTTGCTGCCAGCGGCGATGGTCGTCGAGCGTCGCCGCGGGAAACTGCTTCTCGAGATCCGTCTTGACGACGTCGAGGTTGGGCGATGCGTTGCGATCCAATTCAACAGCGATGAGGCGCGGAACCGGCAGCGACTTGAGCTCGTCCATCTGTCCGAGCCACGGCTCGAGCAGGGCAGCGGATTCGTCCACGCTCAACGGCCGCACGTTGGCGATGCCGGCCTGCCGGCGTAGAAACGACGCCACGTCCTGCACCGTCTTCTCCGGGTCTCCCGTATCCTTGGGCTCGATCTGGACCGTGACTTCGCTGGCGATATCACGCAGCCAGGCATCCGCCGACTGGCGGATCATGTAGACCGCACCGGCCGTAAGGCAGGCCAGGAAGCACATGATCGTGATCACCATCGTGAGCGACCGGCCCGTGACCGATCCGGCCGGCACGATCGGCGCGGTGACATTCTGCTGCTGCGACCGTCGCGCCTCGCGCGGCTGCGCAAAGACGTCCCGTTGGGTCACATCCTCGTACTGAGTCGGCCTGAGTGTCGTCTCGCCCGATTGGCGCAAATCGACTTCCGTATACTCGGCGGCATAGGGATCCACGGTCATCGGCGCACCCGTATGCGTGCCGGTGCGCGCGCTCGTCCCCACGGGGTCGTCGTAAGCATAGTCTTGCCCTTGCGGAACGAAGGTGCCGCGCCCTGGTGGACGGTCGGGTCTGTCATACGATCCGGACATGGCCGTCGTGCAACTCCAGGCGGGGGGCTTTGAATTGACGCATGAGCTGATGATCGTGCGTGGCAATCAGAACTGAAGTGCCAAGTCGGTTGAGCTCGATGAAAAGTCGCAGCAGGCGTCGCGCCATTTGCGGGTCGACGTTACCGGTCGGCTCGTCGGCAAGAAGCAGCTCGGGCTTGCCGATCACGGCCCGGGCGATGGCCGCGCGCTGCTTTTCACCGCCGGAAAGTACGGACGGAAACCCATGCATGCGATCGCCGAGCCCGACCCACTGCAGAAGATCCGTCACGTCCTCACGATAATCCTCGACGCGTTTGCCGATAACCCTGAGAGGCAGCGCCACATTCTCCCACGTCGTGAGATGCTCGAGCAGCCGGAAATCCTGGAACACGATGCCGATGCGGCGCCTGAGCGGCGCGCGCTTGGCCGTGTTGATGCGGCTCACGTCCTGGCCGAAAAGCTGGATCTGGCCGCGCGATGGATGCGTGGACATGAATAGCAGCCTGAGCAGGGAGGTCTTCCCGGCGCCGGAAGGCCCGGTCAGGAAGTGGAACGAGCCCGGCCGCAGATGAAAACTGACGTCCGCGAGGATCTCGCGTCCCCGCTCGTATCTGAGCCCAACGTTGTTTAGCCGAATCACGTGACGAGCGCTCCAACAGGAAAAGCCAGGTTCGGCGTGTGCAGCGCCTATATGCGGGAAGCTTCTAGGCCGATCAATCGGGTATGAATGTGGCGGACTCGTGTATGCACGCCATTCACGATTGCCCCGAACCACGCTTGCACTCGTGCCAAGATCACCCGATACGTTACCTTCACACTTGATCGAGGAACCTGGGTTAGGACGGAAACATACATGATGCTGGACCACTCCGAGAATGGAAACGACGTCGCCGTTGTCTTTTCGGCCGAGGCGATCGCTGTCCGCCTGGAGGAGCTGGCTCAGGAAATCACGGCCCGGAAGCTCGAACGGCCCCTGATCGTCGCCGTTCTCAAGGGAAGCTTTGTGTTCGCCGCCGACCTCATCCGCGCCCTTCATAGGGCGGGCATGCGTCCCGAAGTCGATTTCCTGACCCTGTCGAGCTACCGCAAAAGCCGGACCTCCTTGGGCCAGGTCGAGATCCTGCGCGACCTCGACCTTCCTGTGGATGGCCGCAACGTCCTGCTCATAGACGACGTTCTCGATTCCGGCCGCACCCTCGTCTTTGCCAAGGACCTGATCGCGGCCCGTGGCGCCGCCGGAATTCTGACCTGCGTGCTGCTGGAGAAAAAGGTGCAGCGCGCGGTCAATGTCGCCGCGGACTTCAGGGCTTTCGAGTGCGGCGACGAATTCGTGGTCGGATACGGCATGGACGTCGCCCATCGCTATCGCGAGCTCCCGTTCGTCGGCCGCTGCGTGAAGGAATAATAGACCATGATCGCTTCGGACCCTCGCCGCTCCGATCGTCGCGCCTCCTATCGGGCGCGGCGTAAATCGGCTGCGCGAGAAAAGTCCGAAGCGTAAATCATCGGTCTCATCAAAGCTTCGGAAGGGCACGCGATGGCACACATACTTCTTGCCGACGACGACAAGACGACACGTGATCTGGTCAAGCGCGCCCTCGAGTCGGAGGGCCACACCGTCGAGATCACGCAGGACGGTTCCGAAGCGCTGGACAGGATCAAGGCCGGCGCGGCGTCGATCGACGTTCTGGTGTCCGACATCCATATGCCGGGCATCGACGGCATCGGGGTGGCAAGCGGCGCCATTGAAGTGGCGCCAGCTCTGAAGATCCTGCTCATGTCGGGCTTTCCCGAGGAGCTCGAGCGCGCCAAGACCTTGAAGGCTGCGCGCCTTGGCGTTCTGACCAAGCCCTTCACGCTGGAGCAGGTGCGCGCGCGCCGTCCGCGCCCTTCTCACTTGAGCGGACAGCTCTAGCGCCTGCTAACCCGTCATCGTCGTCTTGACGAGCGCTGCTTCCTTGTTGATGCCCGATACCAGCTGTTCGGTCTCCTGGGCCAACGTCCGCATTTCACTCGCCACCACATCGAACCCGTTGCCATAGGAACCGGCACGCTTGGCTTCGATGCGCGCGTTGAGCGCCAGAACCTTGAGCGTTTGCGAGATCTTCCCGATGCCGTTGGCCGCACCGACGATGGCCTCTAGACGCGACGCCAGCGCCGCAGTGCGCTGGTTCGCGTTTCTGAGCTCGCTGGCATCGACGACGAAGCCTTCGGCGTAGATGAGTTTGTCTGAAGCGTCCCGGATCCCGCATCCCTTCTCTTTCACCCAAGCCCAGCTCCCATCCGCACACTTGAGACGGTAGCTGACCTCCCAGTGGTCGCGCTTATCGAACGCCCGCGCCACGGCAGCATCGACCTCCGCAAGGTCGTCAGGATGAATGAGAGAGGCAAACGTCCGCACCGCATTGTTGAGCATGTCGGAGAGCGGAAACCCCGTCAGCGCTACGAAGCCGATCGTCATGTTCAGCATCGTGTAGGCTTCATCCGCGGCGCAACGGTAGAGGAACCCCTTGATGTTTCCGGCCACGCTTCGGAAGAAGTCGAGTTCGTCCAGGGCCGATGCCCTGTTTTCCGGGTGTTCCGCATTCGCGGTGGGACGAGTGTTCGGAGCGGCTGCCATCTGGGGAATTCCATAGTCGAGCGTGACACTTGTGCTGCATCGCTTCTAGCTGAAATCGCTCGCGCGCTGAACCCATCCCTGCGGGAACTTGGATAGATAAAAGGCGAAACACGGATCATCGGCCACACCGCCGCAAGGATGCCCGTGAAGCGGGCAACCTGCCTAAAGTCAGGAGCGGCTTATGGGCTCTTGGGCTGAGCCTGTGCCGGCGTGAGCGCGGCAGGCGCAGCGGCGTCCGGAACATTAACCGGCGTATCCTTGACCGCAGGCGGGATGGCGGCGGTCGGCGCATCCTTGGGAGCATCTGCCGGGGGCGCTGCGGGAGCGACCGGGGCCGGCGTCGGACCTGATTCGAGCACGGGCTTCGGCGCGTCCTCGATGCAGGCCTTGCGTGATGCGCTTGTTCGCCAGCTCCTTCGTCTCGGCGAACTCGTTCGTAAACGGAATGAACGTCAGCTGCGTGAGCTTGTAGAGCTCGTTGGTGAACGTCGCGCCGCAGTCGAGCACGAACTGGTGCAGCTCCGGCATGCGGCAAGCCTTGAGCGCGCCCTTGGCGTCGCCGTTGGTGAGCCGCAAATCGTAGGCCTTGCGTGATGCAACGGTCCACGTCCGCCATCGCCGCGATGAGATGGTCCTCGAACACGGGTTCGAGCGCCGAGAACTTGAGGTCGCCCGCCACCTCCCGAATGGCGAACAAATTCAACATCACGTTCTTGTTCCAGTCGACGTAGGCTTCGTCGTAGGCCTGCTTGCGATGGCGCACCTCCTCGATGTCGGCATCGCGGCGGATCGCGGACGCGACCATGCCCGCACGCGTGCGCCGCTCATAGACGAGATGCGCGATGGTCTCGATGGACTGGCGCCGGCCCTGATAGGTGGAATAGGTCTGCGCCAGCCATGCGCCGACAGTTGCGGTGATGATGCCGTTGATGGCCGCCGATGCCAGGGCAAACATGATGAGCTGCCGGCGCGACAGCCGTGCGTGTCTCAGCAATCCCCTCGCCATGCCGGCCCCCGCTTGCCGCCGTTGCGGCAGCCAAACGCCTACTACCCGCCCGTGACGCTCATATGGCGTTGCACCGCCGGGCGCTTCGAGCGCCGGTCGATGATGAAATCGTGCCCCTTGGGCTTGCGGGCGATGGCCGCGTCGATGGCCTCGTTGAGCAGCCCGTCGTCGGCGCTGGCCCGGAGCGGCTCCCGGAGGTCGGCCGCATCCTCCTGGCCGAGGCACATGTAAAGCGTGCCGGTGCAGGTGAGCCGCACGCGATTGCAGCTCTCGCAGAAATTATGCGTCATCGGCGTGATGAAGCCGAGCCGGCCGCCCGTCTCCTTGACGCTCACATAGCGCGCCGGTCCGCCGGTTTTGTAGGGAATATCGCTGAGCGTGAAGCGATCGAGCAGCCGTCCCCGCACGATCGAGAGCGGCAGATATTGATCCGTCCGGTCGCCGTCGATGTCGCCGAGCGGCATGGTCTCGATCAGCGTCAGGTCGGCGCCGCGGCCGTGCGCGAAACGGACGAGATCCTCGATCTCGTCCTCGTTCACGCCCTTGAGCGCCACGGCATTGATCTTGATTTTGAGGCCGGCTTTCTCAGCCGCTTCGAGCCCCTGAAGCACGGTCGAAAGCTCGCCCCAGCGCGTGATCGCCTTGAACTTTATGGGATCGAGGGTGTCGATCGACACATTGATGCGGCGCACACCGAACGCGTAGAGGTCGGCCGCGTGCTTGGCCAGCTGGCTGCCGTTCGTCGTCAGCGTCACTTCCTCGAGCGCCCCGCTTTCGAGATGGCGCGACATGGCCCGGAACAGCCACATGATATTCTTGCGCACCAGCGGCTCGCCGCCGGTAATGCGTAATTTCTTGACGCCTTTGGCAACGAAAGCAGAGGAAAGGCGATCGAGCTCCTCGAGGGTCAGCAGGTCCTTCTTGGGCAGGAAGGTCATGTTTTCCGACATGCAATAGACGCAGCGGAAGTCGCAGCGATCCGTCACCGAGATGCGCAGATAGCTGACGTGCCGACCGAAAGGATCGATGAGGGAGGGAGCCGAGATTGCCGTGTCCATGCCTGTCCTTCTTGTCCCGGCGCTGGCTCGCCGGTTGTTTAGGCCCGCCCCAATAGAGTAGCAACGCAAAGCGTGACTTCAAGTCCACACGAGCGAGATCGCCACGTGTCACAGTTCGCCCAGTCAATAGCTTAAGCTTGTTACCAGACCAAGCCCGCGATACTCGTTGAAAAAAATGCAACACTGATAAGCAAATCAAAAAATCGCGGGTGGGAGGAAATATGGCGACCGCAGTGAGCGCTGACGCTCAAGGTAAACCGGGCCTGCTCGAAAGGGCTCGTATCATCGCAAAACCGGGCTTCAACCGTTGGCTGGTGCCCCCGGCAGCGCTCTGCATCCATCTCTGCATCGGCATGGCCTATGGCTTCTCCGTGTTCTGGAAGCCGCTCGAGGCCGTACTGACGGGGGCCGATGGCAAGCCTCTGCCCATGTGTTCGGCAGGCGCGACCACCTTCTCCGAGAAGGCCGCCGGCACCGCCAAGGCCCTGTTCGCGACGGACTGCAACTGGAGCCAGTTCGACCTCGGCTGGATGTATACCTTCTTCTTCGTGCTGCTCGGCGTCTCCGCCGCCATCTGGGGCGGCTGGCTCGAACGCGCCGGCCCGCGCAAGGCCGGCCTCGTCTCGACGCTCTGCTGGTGCGGCGGCCTGCTCATTTCCTCGGTCGGCGTCGCGACGCATCAGCTTTGGATGCTCTGGCTCGGCTCGGGCGTCATCGGCGGCATTGGCCTCGGCCTGGGCTACATCTCGCCCGTCTCGACGCTCATCAAATGGTTCCCTGACCGGCGCGGCATGGCGACGGGCATGGCCATCATGGGCTTCGGCGGCGGCGCCATGATCGGCTCGCCGCTCGCGACCCTTCTCATGTCCCACTTCAAAACCGCGACGGACCCGGGCGTCGGCCAGACCTTCATCGCCATGGCGGCCATCTACTTCGTGTTCATGACGATCGGCTCGTTCGGCTATCGCCTTCCGCCCGCCGGCTGGAAGCCGGAGGGATGGACGCCTCCGACCAACAGCCACGCCATGATCACGTCGAACCACGTCCATCTCAACGATGCCCACAAGACCCCGCAGTTCTGGCTTCTGTGGCTGGTGCTGTGCCTCAACGTGTCGGCCGGTATCGGCATTATCGGCGCCGCCTCTCCGATGCTTCAGGAGACATTCGGCGGCCAGCTCGTCAGCCAGACCCGATCTCGGCTACCTCGACATCAAGAAGGACGCGGCTCTCGCAGCCACGGCCGCGGCCGT
Organism: uncultured Alphaproteobacteria bacterium; assembly: GCA_963831345.1. Taxonomy (GTDB): domain Bacteria; phylum Pseudomonadota; class Alphaproteobacteria; order Rhizobiales; family Hyphomicrobiaceae; genus Hyphomicrobium_C. The sequence goes on along the minus strand of CAWHPZ010000018.1, from coordinate 5,584 downwards.
GGGCGCAGGCTTCGTCGGTCTCATCTCGCTGTTCAACATCTTCGGCCGCATCGCCTGGGCGTCCTCGTCCGACAAGCTCGGCCGCAAGGCGACCTACTTCATCTTCTTCGTGCTCGGCGCCGGCCTCTATGTGCTGGCGTCGTTCGCGGCGGAGTGGAAGATCCTGGCCCTGTTCGTCGCCTGCTTCTGCGTCATCGCCTCCATGTACGGCGGCGGCTTCGCCACCATCCCGGCCTATCTGGCCGACATGTTCGGCACGCAGTTCGTCGGCGCCATCCATGGACGCCTGCTGACCGCCTGGTCCACGGCCGGCATCCTGGGGCCCGTGGTCGTCAACTACCTGCACGACACGCGCCTCGCCGAGGGCATCGCTCCGGACCAGCTTTACGGGCCGATCTTCTACATTCTGGCCGGCATGCTGGTTCTGGGCTTCGTCGCCAACCTGCTTGTGCGCCCGGTTAACCCGAAATGGCACATGAGCGAGGCCGAGGTCGCGGCCGAGCAGGCCAAGCTCAGGCTGGCCTCGGCGACGGCCGAAAGTCGGCTCGTTCGGCATCGGCAAGGGCGGGCTCGATGCCAAGGCCGCCGCCTTCTGGATGCTCGTTGGCGTGCCTCTTGCTTGGGGTGTCTGGAAGACGGTCGAGAAGGCTCTGGTGCTGTTCCACTAGACACATGATCGCGTCAGGCCCCAGCCGCTCCGATCGTCGCGCCCCCTCATCGGGCGCGGCGTGAATCGGCAGCGCAGCAAAAAGCCTGACGCGTGAATCATTTGTCCATAGATAGAACATCTTTACCGGCAGCCTCGAAAACGGGGAGCCGGACATGCCGAAGCTAGAACGCAAAAGGGGACCGTTGGCCTATGCCGCCGGTCCCCTTTTTATTGTCGCCATTCTGGTGATGGAAGGCGCGTCATGCCCCGTCGAGGCACGCGCCGTCGATACGATGGAGTTCCGCCCGACCACGGAGCGACGTGCCAGACTTGTACGCACATTTGATGAGAAGCCGGAGCGGCAGGCCGCCGAAGCTCCCTCGCGGGCAACCCACAACGCGCGATCCCGCTATCGCCCCGAACCGCTGCTGGCGATGCTGATTGCCTTAGCGCTGTCCGCCGCTGCCTTGGCTCGCGGCGCAAGTTTGAGATTGAGCCGCGTCGCCACTCGCATCCGCTAGCGCTTTGACGAACTCACCCTTAAGAGCCGCGCCGTCGGTGTTGTCCTTGACCTCCAACTTGCGGCAGCCGAGCGCAAGGGCAACGGCTGCCACGACCGCCTCCTCGGGCGATGGCCTCTCGACCACGGCATCGCTCTGAAGGCCCTCGACGTCTTTCCGGTTCGCCACCACGACAGCGTTTGGCAACCCGAGTGCCGCGGGAAACGACTTCTGCGTCCCCTGCGCGTCCATTGCCGGAACGATCGACCATCAGATTGGGAAGGTGTCGCACCGAGGCCGCGAACGTTTCCCAGTGGTCCCGGTCGCCACTCGAGAACGGCACGATCACGACGCGAGCAGGCGTTCGTCGCCGCAAAGACGACGAGCCCGCGCCAGCGAGACGGAATCGCCGGGATCGATGCGAACCGGAACGATCCGCACCCCTCCGGCGGCACCGGCCGCCTGCGCCAGCGCCACATCGGCCATCGTGTTGGCGCCCTTCACGAACGGCCGGTTATCGTTGTCGACGAAGTCCCAGCCGATCAGCTCTCCCTCGCCGTCCCGCGCCAGCAGCTTGGCGATCTCGGGACGCGTGTAATCGAGCCCGTGCGTCATCAGCACGACGGCCGTTCCACCGGGATCCTTGCCGGCCGGAAGTCGCGGATCTTGAGCCCAGGCTGGCGCGGCAAGCACGAGCAGGAGGAATGCGAGACCGGCTGAGAGGCGCATCAGGGGACTTTCAAACTGGTGAGAACCGCACCCGACAGGATGAATTCCGCAATGGAGGCGATGTCATCGAGCGCGAACACGGGACACGGCGCCGCATCGACCATATGGTCGGCCGCAATGGCGACGACAAGTGGATCGGCCCCCGCCAGGGGCTCGTGCGAGCGCGCCTCCGTGCGCCGCACCTCGATCTTGGAGATGGCGGCCCGCTTGTAGCCCTCGACCAGAACGATGTCGGCCGGCCCCAGCGCGGCAATGACCTCCGATAGATCCGGCTCTTTATCACCTCGAGCGATCTCGTGACGGATGCCCCACCGTGCCGGCGACACGACCGCCACCTGATGCGCTCCCGCCTGTGCCAGTCGGGCGCTATCCGTGCCCTCGGCATCCAGTTCGATATCGTGATGCGAATGCTTGACCGCGGCCACCCGCAGCCCGCGCCTAGTCAGCTCCGCAATCAAACGCGCGGCAAGTGTCGTCTTGCCCGAATTCTTCCAGCCGGCGATGCCAAGCACCCGGACTGTACGGGACATCCGGACTACTCATGGCGCACCCGCCCATCAGCCGCCGCGATGTCGCGCGCGGCCTGAAGCTCCTCCGGCGTATTGGCATTGAAGAACGGATCGACGCGAGCCTCGCCGATCGACACATCCTCGAAGCTCACGACCGCTGCACCCGCCTTCTCGACGAACGCCTGCACTCTTCGTTCTTCTCGCGCCAGCGCGGCTTCGATGACTTCGGCCATATCCATCGGCCACAGGCCGGCCACCGGATGAACGCGCCCGCCCGAAGCCGCCACCGCGAAGCGCGACGGAGCCGACAGCGCTGCATCCCGCAGCCGCGCAACCAGATCCAAGGGAATGAACGGCGAGTCCGACGGCACCGTCACGACGAAGCTCGCGCCTTCCGTCCGCGCCCATCGGAGCCCCGCCAGCACACCCGCGAGCGGACCCGCAAAATCTCCTGCCGCATCCGCAAGCACCGGCAGCCCGAACGATTGGAAACGCGCCGGATCGCCGTTGGCGCTGATCGCCAGCGGCTGCACCTGCCCAGCAAGCCGCGCGATGACATGCGCCAGCATCGGCTTGCCGCCGAGGTCGAGCAGGGCCTTGTCCCCGCCCCCCATGCGGCGTGACTGCCCGCCAGCCAGAATGACACCCGCAATCCCGGGATTGATCGTGCTCATGGGGCGCACACTAAGCGGCACTCTCATCGTTGACCAAGCCCAAAACACGATGAACGGACGAGCCCAAAGACGCCGCCAGAACGCTCACTGACCGACGATTTGAATTCGCCCCGCGTCCGACTATAGTCCGCCCCCGGCGCGGGCCTGAATCCCAAAAGGGATGCCCGAAAGGGAAAGCCTCGCATGTCCAAGATGAACCGCCGCAAATTTATCAAGGTCGCCGCTGCGGGCGGAGCCGGAACGGTCGCCGCCGCCTGCGAAGGGCCGTCCGCGCCGGCCGTCATCCAGTCCATGCCGACGCTCAACTGGCGCCTCACGTCGAGCTTCCCGAAATCGCTCGACACCATCCACGGCGCCGCCGAGGTGTTCTCCAAGATCGTCTCCGAGATGACTGACGGGCGCTTCCAGCTTCAGGTGTTCTCGGCGGGCGAGATCGTCGGCGGCCTGCAGGCGGCCGACGCCGTGACCGACGGCACCGTCGAAGCGGCCCACACCGCGTCCTACTACTACTGGGGCAAGGACCCGACCTTCGCCCTCGCCACCTGCGTCCCCTTCGGCCTCAACTGCCGCATGCAGAACGCCTGGATGTACGAGGGCGGCGGCATCGAGCTCATGAACGAGTTCTACCGGCCCTATAACATCTACGCGCTGCCGAGCGGCAACACGGGCTCGCAGATGGGCGGCTGGTACCGGAAGGAGATCAACACGCCGGAGGACTGGAAGGGTCTCAAGATCCGCATCGGCGGCTTCGCCGGCGCGATCATGTCCCGCCTCGGCGCCGTGCCGCAGCAGATCGCCGGCAGCGACATCTACCTCGCGCTCGAGAAGGGCACCATCGACGCCGCCGAATGGGTCGGCCCCTACGACGACGAGAAGCTCGGCTTCTATCGCGTCGCCCGCAACTACTATTACCCCGGCTGGTGGGAAGGCCAGGCCATGCTGCACTTCTTCTTCAATCTCGAGAAGTGGAACAGCCTGCCGAAGACCTACCAGGCGATCCTCACCAGCGCCTCGCAGACCGCCAACACCACCATGATGGCGCGCTACGACATGCAGAACCCGGCCGCGCTGCGCCGGCTCGTGAAGCGTGGCGCCGTCCTGAGGCCGTTCTCTGAGGAGGTTCTGGACTGCCTGCTTCAAGGCTTCTAACGAAGCCTATGCGGAGCTCTCGGCTAAGAACCCGAGGTTCAAGAAAGTCTACGACGCCATGACGGCCGTGCGCGCCGAGGACTATCTCTGGTTCCAGCTCTCCGAGCACACCAACGACACCTACATGATGATCCAGCAGCGCAAGGGCAAACTCTAAACTACTGCCTACTGCCTATGCCTTTGCCTACTGATGAATCCACCACAGCAGCGGCGGCACGGCGAGAAACAGCGCATAAAGCCCGTACACGTCGAGCACGTAGCGCAGCCTGATCGAAATCCAGGTGTACTGGTCAGTCCCGCCTTCGTGCTTCGCCTGCATGTAGTCGAGGCGCGAGTGGTTCACCGGACATGACTTGAGCGCGTCGTTGTAGCGCCGGCGGAACTCCTGCACGACTGCAGGGTCGGTCGGTCGCGCGATAGTGAGCTCCTGCGCCAGCTCCGACACCGCAAGCGCGCAATTGTGCAAGTGGTGCGCCTTCATCTTGTAGTCGTTCATGGCTTCGAGCAGCCCGAGCATCAGCGTGAACACCGACGACACGAGCTGGATGAAGGTCATCAGCCGGTTTGAAGCGTCGTCGATCTGCCCGATGTAAACCGCCTGCCAGACAGCGAGCCCGACGAAATAGAGCGCCACGATGGACTGCGTGAACAGCGACACCGCCTGCTTGCGCTCGAGCCGCTCGGCCGCGTTGAAGCGCGCCGCCTTGACGAGACGCATGGTGGCGGCGAGTTGATCCGCGGCGCGTGTATCGGGAACCGGCTCCCGCAAGTCCGCGGCAACATTGCGAACGCGCTCGAAAACCGGCATGTCCCGGATGATCTGCGGCATCCGCTCTGGGTGCAGGCTTTCGGAGGCGGGCATCATCGGCGCTGCGACCCGTCTTGCAGGGCTCAGAGTGCGGAAATCCATATCTGCCGATAACAGATTTGCCCGCCCGAGCGCGACGCCCCAGCCATCCGTCAACAGAGGGCGGTCAGCGCTGAGCCACAGGCTCCGAGTTGGGGCGTGGACCCGTGAGATAGGTTGCAGCAACGCCGATCATGCCGCCCATGATCACGATGGTCACGAGCCACGAGACGGCATCGGATAGTCGCATCTTGTTGCGACGGCGCTGCGCAGACTTGACCCAAGGGAGATCGGCAACGGACGGCGGATGCCGAGTTGCACGAGCAATCATTAACGGCAAACCCTGAGTTTCGACCGCCGCCGCCTGGTTCGCGGGGCTATCCCAATGCGGGATCGGGACCGTATTAACCGCCGGGGGCGAAGGTGGAACCGGCGCGACCTCGACGGCCCGCACCTCGATGATCTGGTCGCGAATTTCCTCGGCCTGAAAAAACTTGTCGAGCGAAGCGACGGCATCCGGGTCGACG
>CAWHPZ010000017.1:0-5523 GCA_963831345.1 uncultured Alphaproteobacteria bacterium | reverse complement strand
GTTGAACATTTCCGATAGCGAACAATGTCGTCCTCGTCGAGATAGGGGCCTGACTGAACCTCGATGAGGAACGCCGGAATCTTGCCGGGATTGGCGAGCCGATGCTTCTCGCCGATCGGAATGTAGGTGGACTGGTTCTCGCTCAAGCAGCTCGACCTGTTCGCCGCGCGTGACCTCGACCGTTCCGGTGACGACCACCCAATGCTCGGAGCGGTGGTGATGGCTCTGTAGCGACAGCTTCGCCTGCGGCTTCACCATGATGCATTTCACCTGGTAGCGGTCGCCTTGGTTGAGGCCCTGATACCAGCCCCACGGGCGATAGACGCGGGCGTGCTGCATCGCCTGGTAGTGACCGTTGCCCTTGAGGCGATCGACGACCTTGCGGATCGACTCGGCTTCTTCCTTGGAGGCGACGAGGATGGCGTCCTCCATCGCCACGACGATCAGATTCTCCACCCCGACCAGCGCCACGCAGCCGTGATCGCCATAGACGTAACTGTTGCGGACGTTCTCCAGCATGATGTCGCCCTGGCCTTGCACCACATTGCCGTCCTCGTTCTTCTCCAGGAAGGCCCAGAGCGCCGACCAGGAGCCGACATCGCTCCAGGCGCCGGCAAACGGCACGCAGCGCAAATTGGCGGCCTTCTCGGCGATGGCGTAGTCGAGCGAGATGGCAGGCGCTTGCGCGTAGGCGTCCCCCAGGACCTTGAAGTTCATGTCCTCGGTCGCGCCGGCAAGGGCGCCGCGGCAAGCGGAAAGCACCTCCGGCGCATGGGTCGCGAACAGCTCGATGAGGGTCGAGGCCTTGCAGAGAAAGATGCCGACATTCCAGAAGAAGTCGCCGCTGTCGAAATAGGCCTCGGCCACTTCCTGCGACGGCTTCTCCACGAAGCGGCGTACGCCCAAGGCGGCGAGATTGCTCCGCTCCACCTCGATATAGCCGTAGCCGGTATGGGGACAGTCGGGCTTCACGCCGAAGACCACCAGCATCCCCTCTTGGGCGGCCTCGACGGCGGTCTCGATCGCCTCGCGCGAAGGCCTTCGCATCGGCAAAGATGTGATCCGCCGGCGCCAGCAGCACGATCGCCTCGGGATCGCGCTCGGAGGCGATCAGCGCGGCGACGCAGGCGGCCGGAGCCGTGCTGCGCGCGACGGGCTCGAGCACGATGCCGGCGCCGCCGAGGCCGATCTCCTCGAGCTGCTCGGCGGCCAGGAAGCGATGCTTATGCCCCGACAAGACGATCGGCTTGCCGGCCAGGCCTTGCGTCACCCGCCGACAGGCCTGCTGAAACAGCGTCTCGTCGCCGGCGATCTTGTGGAACTGCTTGGGGAAGGCTTCACGCGAAAGCGGCCAAAGGCGCGTGCCCGATCCTCCGCAGAGGATGAACGGCAATATCTTACCCATAACATCAAGCTCGAGTTGGATGTGGCAGGTTTCCCCCCAACTTAGCATGCGTTACGTCGGCGCTCCAGTCGGCCATGAAGCTATCCACTCTAGGGCACAGACTCTAGAGAGGAGTGTGCTCCTTGCCAAAAATTACAGAGCTGGCGAAAAGGGACTAATCCCCGTGCGGCCTTCTAAGAAGCGCTACCGCCAACGCGTGTGGAAAAAACCCCTCCATGCAGCACCCCCGATAGCTTGTTCAACGTCTAGCTGTGACGGCGAAGCCACAAGCTCGAGTGGGTGAGAGGGACGTTAACCTTTAGCTCCTGTTTCAATTCAGCACGAAAGCCTTGGCACAGTTCCTGCGTGATCGCTTAGTAGTCCTATGAGTCAGGTACGGTTAACACGATGAACATTTCATCCAAGCCGGCAGCGAACCGGCGAGAACACGCGCTCTCTGCTCGTCCATGTGCTTCACCAATTCCGCAGCGCCTTTATTTGGCGTCGGTCTCTTTTCGGCATTCATCAATCTGCTGATGCTCAGCGGTTCGATGTTCATGCTGCAAATTTACGACCGCGTGCTGCCGAGCAAGAGCGTGCCGACCCTCATCGGGCTAACGCTTATCCTTTTGGGCCTCTATTCGTTTCAAGCCATCCTTGACCTGATCAGAACGCGTGTGCTGGTGCGGATCGGCTCCGCCTTCGACGAGTCGATAGCAGAAAAAGTCTATGGCACGGTCATCAAGCTGCCGCTCAAAGGCGCGCGGGCAGCCGACGCCCTTCAGCCGGTTCGCGATCTCGACACTATCCGCAACTTCCTCACCGGCCTGGGCCCAACCGCCCTGTTCGACCTGCCTTGGATGCCGCTTTATCTCGGCTCTCTGCTTTGCTTTCAATTTTTATCTCGGCCTCACCGCAACGGTCGGCGCCATTATCATTGTCGCGCTTACGCTTATCACCGAGATCACGTCACGCGCTCCCATTCGGCGATGTGGCGAAGTTCGGCGCCGCCCGCAGCCTATTCGCCGAAGCAAGCCGAACTCACAGCGAGGTGCTTCACGCTCTGGGCATGACGGGCAGGATGAGCGCCCGCTGGCGCGAGGCAAACGCGCAATTCTGCGACGCTCAGCAGCGCGTCTCCGACGTGACCGGCGGCCTCGGCTCGATCGCCAAAGTGCTGCGGCTCGTCTTGCAGTCGGCGGTTCTCGGTGTGGGCGCCTATCTGGTCATTCAGCAGGAGGCGACGGCGGGAATCATCATTGCGAGCTCGATCATCACCGCCAGGGCGCTCGCTCCGGTCGATATCGCCATAGCGAATTGGAAGGGATTTGGCGCCGCGCGACAGAGTTGGCGCCGCCTCAACTTCGTTGCTGGCCGCCCTTCCGGTCGAGCACCGAAATCCTTCAGCTGCCGAAGCCGTCGGCCAGTTTGTCGGTCGAGAACGTGGCGGTCGTCCCGCCCGGCTCGAAGCGGACAGTGGTGCAGGGCATCAGTTTCAATCTCAAGGCTGGGTCGGCGCTCGGAATTGTCGGCCCCAGCGGTTCGGGCAAGTCCTCGCTGATCAGGGCCCTGTTGGGCGTTTGGCCGGCTTCCTTCAGGGCACTGTGCGCATTGACGGCGCCGAGCTCTCGCAATGGTCCAGCGATTCGCTTGGAAGTCATTTGGGTTATCTGCCGCAGGACGTGTCGCTTTGCGACGGAACCGTGGCAGAAAATATCTCTCGGTTCGAAACGGAGCCCTCACCCGAGGCCATTATTGCCGCGGCGCAAGCCGCCGGCGTGCACGAACTCATTCTCACTCTCCCCAATGGATATGACACCGCGATCGGTGAGCGTGGCGAGACCCTGTCGGCGGGTTACCGCCAGAGGATTGGGCTCGCCCGAGCACTCTACAAGGACCCATTCCTCATCATTCTTGATGAGCCCAACTCCAATCTGGACATGGATGGAGAGCTGGCACTCGCGAAGGCAATTCGCGGCGTCTGCGACCGCGCCGGTATCGTCATCGTTATCGCCCACAGACCGAGCGTGCTCAGCGCGGTGGATCTCGTCCTCGCTTTGGTCAACGGGCAAACGCGCGCGTTCGGAAAACGCGACGAGGTGCTGACCCCGAAAGCCGTGGTCCCCCACGCAAATCCTGCCCCGATGCAAAGTCCGCAGCGTAACGTAGCTTAGCGAGGACGCCAGACATGCAAAGCGCGCGAACATTCTAGGCTCAGAGCAATTCGGGCGCATCTTGCGGCCGGAGTCACGGCCGTCGCATTGCTTGGCTTAGGCGTAGGCGGCTGGGCGGCCACAACCGAGTTGGCAGGCGCGGTCGTGGCTGCCGGCACGGTCGTCGTCGACTCCAACGTCAAGAAGGTCCAGCACCCGATCGGGCGGCATCATCAGCGAGCTTCTCGTCCACAACGGCGATGTCGTGAAGGCTGGCCAAGTTATCGTGCGTCTCGACGATACGCAGGCTCGCTCCAATCTGGCGATCCACACCAAGCGCCTCGATGAGCTCATGGCGCGCCAGGCGCGGGAAGAGGCCGAACGCGACGGTGCCGAACGCATCGTCTTCCCCGAGGAATTGACCAAGCGCAACGGCGATCCTGACGTGGCGCGCCTCATAGCGGCGCAGGAGCGGCTGTTCAATATCCGGCGAACGGCACGCGAAGGCCAGAGGGCGCAGCTCGACGAGCGCATCGCTCAACTTCGGCAGGGGGTCACCGGGCTGGAAGCGCAAGAAGCCGCCAAGGTGAATGAGATCGAATGGATACGTAAGGAGCTGGAGGGCATCATGTCTCTCTGGCAGAAGAACCTTGTCCAGTTCACGCGGGTCGTTGCCCTGCAGCGCGACCTTGCAAAGGCTGAAGGCGATCGCGGCCAGCTCATCGCCTCGATGGCGGAGAGCAAGAACAAGATCGCGGAGATCGAGCTGCAAATCATCCAGATCGACCAGGATTTGCGGTCCGAGGTCGGCAAGGAGCTCGCGACGATACGGGCCGAGATAGCCGAGACGACCGAGCAGAAGATCGCGGCAGAAGACGTGTTCTCGCGCATCGAGATCCGCGCCCCGCAAGACGGCACGGTTCACGAGTTGTCGGTGCATACGGTTGGCGGCGTGGTCGAGGCCGGCGAGGAGATGATGTTGATCGTGCCCGTGGGCGATACTCTCGATGTCGAGGCGAGGATTCCGCCAGCGGCGATCGATCAGGTGCACGTCGGCCAAACAGCGGTGCTGCGGTTCTCCGCCTTCAACCAGCGCACGACGCCGGAGATCGATGGAACCGTGACGGTCGTCTCAGCCGACCTCGTGCAAGATCCGAAAGACCAACGAGCGATACTACACCGCACGCATCGCGATCCCGCAGCACAAGAATTCAAGACCTGGGACTCACCCTCGTGCCCGGAATGCCCGTCGAGGCCTTCATCCGCACGGACGATCGCACGGTGGTGTCATACCTGATGAAGCCGCTCAACGACCAGATCATGAAGGCGTTCCGCGAGCGTTAGAAAATGCCGGGCTTGAGCAATCAACCGGCAGTTGGGGGCCAATGTTGACCTGTGACGCCGCACGCTGCCGCGAGTGAGGTCCGCTAATGATCATAGCGGACCTGAGCTTGCGGGGGCACCCTCCGATCTGCTGTGCGCTCCGGGCGATGGCTTCGATGCAGGGTTAGCTCTCTTGTCCCGAATTCGTACGAATGCCCTGGCGACGCAGCGAAGTGCAAGGCAATGTCTGCTCTTGGCGCTTCGCCCAACTCCTGGCCACGCAGGTTCGATGTCAGCTCTTGACCCAGAGCGCCGCCGTCGATGCTTTAATCTCAGATCCGGCTGCCGATATCGTGTACGGCGCGCTGGTCTCCGAGCACCATGGCTTGAAGGGCACCAGGGTACTTTTGGGAGCCGTTCAACCGCACCAAACTTTTGCGGAAAAACTTCATCGATTTGGGTACGGTCATGCACCGCCGGGTCCTATTTGAGAGGCTCGGAGGGCTTCGACGAAAGTCTGCCCCGGTTCCAGGACTGGGATCTCATGTTGCGCTACACGGCAAGCACAGCCGACCAAGCCGTTGCCGGTTCTTGCCGCGCACTTGGCGTTACGGGATGCGGCGCGGATCACGCTTATGCAGCCTGTCGGACCATCCTATCTCT
>CAWHPZ010000016.1:0-8276 GCA_963831345.1 uncultured Alphaproteobacteria bacterium | reverse complement strand
ACCTCCGGTGACATCAACGGGCTTGTATCCGCCAGCGGATCGTCCCGCTAAGCCTTCAGGGGAGTTCACGGTTGAGCTGGGCCGTCGTCAAATGTCTCATCGTCTTCTCTCTTCGACATGGTGCACCCGCTCCTTTTCATCGAGACTCCGCGCAACGCCCCGTGTCCGAGAGCGCAGGAGCGAGTCCCCCTCGCGGTGGACGACAGTCAGATTCGGGTTGCGAAACGGCTGACCGGTTAAAGGCATGTCGTGTGCCAGGGCTGGCGGCCCGGAATCCCGCCAGTTTTCGCAGGCGGGTTCCACGGCGCGCCTCCGTGCCCGGTGCGCCGGAGTTCCTCCGAGATTCCGTAGGCTGAGCTTCGGGTGAAATGTGCTTACGGGAGCCGCGCCGGCAGGTCGAACGCCAGCGCCACTTTTTGCAAGCCGGTTTCGACCGAGCTCCATGCGGTCTGCGCCGACGGGCGATAGGGCTCGCCCTGACGAGGCGGCGGCCCCGCGTATCCTGGCGGCACGATCGAGCACCGCCTTGGCCTCTCCGGACGCCGGCCGCCCATCGTCGAGGGTCGAGGCCAGCTTTTCCGCATCCTCCTTCAAGCCGTTGACTTCCTTGACGGCGGCGTCTTTGGCCGGCTGGTCGATGGTCGTGTCGGTCTTGAGTGCGGACTCCAGATCCTTCTTGAACTGTTCTGCACTCTTCGCCAGCTCGGAGGCGGCCTTCTCGACCTCGCGATCGTTGAATCGCCGGGCCTGTGCGCCTTCAGGAAGCGGGAATGTGGTGGCGTAGACCTTGGCCAACTCGCCGAGGCTCGTCGCCAGCCGGTTCCATTCGCTCGCGCCGTCGAACGCTGGTGGCTGCTTGGACATGAAGCGCTGGATGTCCGAGCCCTGACGGAGCACTGCCGTCGCCTCGGCGCTCGCCGCGTAGTCTGATTTGAACCGATCCTTGAGCCGGCCCACGTTCTCCTGCAGATCGTCGAGGAACCGCTCGACATGCACCTCACCGCTCGCGCCGCGGAGGATGCTGCTCTTGATCTTGCCGTCGAGCTGGTCCTCGAAGCGGTCGCGTTCGTTGTTGATTCGTTCGAGCAGGGCCTTGACGTCCTTGTCGGGCAGTCGGTCGGCCGAGAGGGCGGGCATCGCGACCAGGGCCGCGACGATGAACGTGCCTGCCGCTGTCATGAGCCGGAAGGGCGAACGACGTCGCAATCGCGTTATGTCCGGGGCGATCGTGTCTTTGCTGGCAGTCATGAGAATCTCCTCCGACGGTCTACTTCGCCGTCGTCATGCTCGAGCCGCGTAGGTGATCACGCCACAGGGAGTCATGCCACCGCAAAGACATGGCCATGCGCGCAGCGCTCCGCGCGCGTCCGCTGGCAAGCCGCTAAACTGTTCTGATGGTGTGCCTTGATTCGTTCGCCGCAAACGGAGCGCGGCGCGCATGCGTCAGACGACGAGCACCGTTGGCAGTGGGGGTCCACGAAATACCAGAGGCAGGCTCATGCGGCCGCCTTCGAGCGCAGGCGGATGAGGCACGCGGCAATCAGCACGGCACCAACGCTGCTCGCGCTCAAATTGACGAGGCTGATGTAGATCGTGCGCCCCAGCAGGTCGAAAACCATGAAACTCGTGAGCAGGAAGCCCATCAGCGCGACCGCGCGCCAGCCCGGCGACAGATCGCGCCAGCGATCGACGAGACACATGTACCCGGGCAGCCCGAGCAGGAGCACGTAGTCCCATCCTTGCGGCGACAGAAGCGGAATCAGCACACAAAAGTACGCCGCCTCCAGATAGTGCGGCTCGGCCACCTGTCGGCGCCACAGCATGACAGCGCCGCCCGCCGCGACAGCGGTCACCGCCGAACCGAGCGCAAGGGCGCTGGCCAGCGGGCCCGGCCCGATCCACTTCGCCCACATCGAGGCGAACGAGATGTTGTCGGCAGAGAGAAGATTGGGTGCCGTGGTGTCGGTGACGGTGCGATACCACTCGTGCAGCAGCGTCAAGTTGCCATCCCAGCCGTAGGTGAAGGCCGGCAGGAGGAGGCCGGCCGCCATCACCAGCGTGAACGGGACGAACGGCCGCCATCCAAACGTTCGCGCCAGCCACGGCACCAGCACGAGGGCATACGGCTTGACGAACACGCCGGCGGCGATGGCGGCTCCAGCCGTGAGCCCGCGGCCGCGCTGCGCGGCGATCACCGCGCCAATCAGCAGCAACCCGACCGGCAAATTGAATTGTCCGAACGCCAGTTCCTTGACGAAGAACTTGCCGGTGAGGAGAACCGTGAGCCACACGAGCACCTGCGATGACAGTCGCCGATCGGGCAGGGCGATGAGCGACAGCCGCACGAACGCGAAGGCCATGGCGGCCGTCAGCGTGAACCAGGCGGCCTCTCCGACTTCCTTGGACACCCACGTGAAGGGCACCATGAACTGCGCGAACGCCGGCAAGTACTTGTACTGGTAGTGACCATCATCCGGCCTGTAGAGCGGCTCATGGGCAAGGAAGCGCACGGCCGCGGTGCGCGGCACGGCGAAGTCGACAAGCTCCGCGCGCTTGAGGCGTACGAGGCCGTACGCGCCGGCGACGAGGAGCACGATCACCACCGCACGCACGAACGACCACTGACGGGTTGGCACGCAGCAAGCGTATCTCACTCCTTCAATGCCGGGCGACGATTTGCCGATTCGTCGCGTAGCTGGGCAGAATGGTCCGCGAGCGCGACTGTGACTCCAAACCTCATGCGGGCCATCGATTTCTGGGTCGGGATCCCGCTGACGTTTTGCTTGACGGTGATCTGCCGGATCCAGCGCTTCTTGGGGCTCGCCGCTTCACCTGCCGGCGCACCGCGCAACATCCTGTTCATTCAGCTCGCCGAAATGGGGACGATGGTCGTCGCCTACCCGGCGCTCAGGAAAGCGCGCGAGCTCTTTCCGGATGCCACGTTCCACTTCCTGTGCTTCACCGAGATTCGGTCGAGCGTGGAGATGCTCGAGATTATTCCTTCAGAGAACATCCTCGCCATCGACGCGCACTCAGCTCTTGTCATTCGTGCGCGATTCGCTGCTCTTTCCGTGGCGTGCTCGCCGCCGCCGAATCGACACCGTCATCAACACGGAGGCATTCGTCAGGTACAGCAGCGTGTTGAGCTATCTGTCTGGCGCGCGCCGGCGAGTCGGTTTCCACCGGTTCAACCAGGAGGGCATGTACACCGGCGATTTGTTGACACACAAGGTGCTCTACAACGGGCAAATCCATGCCGCGCATACCTTTCTCGACCTCGTCCACGCACTTGAAGCCCCGGCCGACAATGTGCCGCGCGTCAAACGGCCCAAGGCGATGGACTGCCTCGACGTTCCGAAGATCGTGACCGATGCCGGGGCGGCTGACGCCATCTGGCGGAAGCTTCGCGCCATTGCTCCCGACATCGGTCCCACGCAGGAAGCTCGTCGTGGTCAATCCGAATGCGAGCGCCAAATTTCCGATGCGCCGCATGCCGCTTGAATCGTTCACCGAGCTCGCCCGTCAGCTGCTCGAGGATCCCGAGGTCTTCGTTCTGATCCCGGCGTCGCGAGCGAGAAGCCCGACGCGCAGTACATCTGCTCGCAGGTCGCATCGCCGCGTGCGCTGGACCTCACCGGCCAAACGACGATGAAAGAGCTCCTGCACCTGTTCGATCTGGCACACGTGCTGGTCACGAACGACTCCGGACCGGCGCACTTCGCCGCGTTGACCCGCATCCACGTCGTCGTGTTCTTCGGGCCCGAGATCCCCGAGCGCTACCGGCCGCTGACGACGAGCTCGGATGTCGTCCACACCGGATACTCATGCAGTCCTTGCATCGGTCCGTTCAATCAGCGGCTGTCGCCCTGTAACGACAACCTGTGCCTGAAGAGCATCAACGTCCGGGAGATTGCCGCGCTCGTTCGATCGCGCCTCGAGGCGGCAGGGCAGGCCGAGGCACTGCGTTCCTGAAATTGCTCCGATAGCGCTGGGGTAAATCGTCACGCAACGGATGGCGCGCGCTACCGAGCGGGCAACGATGGGGGAGTCAGCGACCGCGCCAGATGCGCCCCCAGCGCCTGCCACCGCGGCTTGACCGTTCGCATCAACTCCTCGAACCGCGGATCGGATCGGAGGTTGGCCAAGAAACGGGTCGCGCGTCGAGAGAATCGGGTAATTGATGAAGCCGAGCGCAACCGCCGTTCGGAGCCACCGAATTGCGTCGTCGTTGCGCCCGATGAGCGAGTAGCCATCCGCGAGGAACAGCGCGAGATACTCCGTCCAGGCCGCCGCTTGCTCCAATTGCGGCGTGACGTGTCGAAGGGCGCCTTCGGCATCTCCCTGCAGGGCTCGGCTCAGGAAGAGGCTCACCGAGCCATAGGCGGTGTCGGGCAGCGCCGACCCCTCCGCCTCGAAGACGGCGATCGCCTCCTCGCGCTCATTGGCGAGCGCCAGGTAATAAGCCGCGTAGACCCTGGCCGGATTCCCCCGCTCGGTGAGCTGGAATATGCGTCGCGCGGCATCCACGGCCTCGTCAAGCCGCCCGGCAGTGAAATGCCGCCAGGACCACTGCGCCCAATTCAGGGGATGAAGCGGATCCACGCGCAACGACGCCTCGTACACGGGCCGTGCCGACTCGGTGTGTTCCTGACCGGCGCTGAGGTGATGACGAATCAACTCGTTCAGCACCATGGCATCGCCGGGCTTCTGCTCGTGTGCGGATTGAAGATCACGTATCGCACTTTCCATGTCGCCGCGTTTCGACGCCACCAGTCCGCGCAGGAAGATGCCGACATAGTTCTGAGGATCGCTGCTCGAGTGCCCTGGCGGCGTATGCGGCGGCTTCGTCCAGATACCGGTCCTCGGGGCGAATCGAGAAATTGAGGTAGTACCACGAGACCATGCCCCTGGTGGCGAGCAGCAGCGAGTTCTCGCCGATGATCGATAACCCGGCGTCCACGAGTTTCTGCGCACGGTCCAAGCCCGTCGGCGGTAAAGCGGTACACTTCGTGGCGCGCCCGCATGTAGCAGTCATACGCCGCCGCGTTGTCAATCGGCCGCTCGGCGATGCCGCGCGCTTCGGCGTCCGTCAGCCGCAGCTGCAGGGCGTTGACGATCTTCCGCGAAATCTCCTCCTGGATCGCGAACACGTCCTCGATGCTGCCCGAGTATTTCTCGGCCCATACGTGCGAATCGTTCTCAGCGTCGATGAGCTGGGCCGTAACGCGCAGGCTCATGCCGGCCCGGCGGACGCTGCCTTCGAGCACGTAGCGAACCTGCAACTCTCGCGCGATGGCTCGCAGGTCCTTGTTCGTGCCCTTGAAGTGCATCGCGGAGGTCCGGGAGATCACGCGCAGCGCGCGAATCACTGACAGGTCGGCAATGACTTCTTCGGTCAGACCGTCGGCGAAGAACTCGTTGTCCGGATCGGGGCTGAGATTGCCGAAGGGCAGGACGGCGATCGAGGGTGAGGCCTCCGCCAGCGCTTTGGTCTCGATCGTACGCGAACGTGGTGCGACGCTCCCGTCGCCGGCTGTGTCGAGGCCCGCCTTGCGCAGTCCCTCGATCAACCGTTCGACCAGCTCCGGCGGGTACCACTTCGCAAACTCCTCGCGGGCGACCTGGGGGAAGTCGGGCTTGAGCGCCAGGACCGTCTCGCACGCTCTCTGCCGCCGCCTCGCGATCTCCCAGCTGGCCGCACACGGCCGCGAGCAGTGCCCGGAGAAGAATTGCCCCGGCATGTCGGCCTTGAGCATGAAGGCGCGCGCGGTCACGTAGTCGGCCCTGCGATAGGCGTCGAGGAAGGGAAGGGCCCAATACCACGCCGGGTGATGCGGATTGAGATGCCGCGCCTTCTCCGCCAGCTCGCAGCCCCGCTGCCAGTCGCCGGCAAACGCCAGCAAGTGGCCCAGGTACTCCATGCTGGAACCGTCCATCGGGTTGAGCGCGAGGGCCCGCTCGGCCGCGTTGCGGAAGGCATCGAATTCCTTGCGGAAGAAGTGCGCCTGCGCCATCGCGAGCTGCGCGTAATGACTGGAGGGCGCGGCCGCCACCGCCTGCCGCGCGGCCTGCAGTGAACGCCCGAGCGAATCGGGCGCGGCGTTGAACCCGAAGCGATGTTCCTCCCCGTATAACATCGACAGCATCGCCCAGATCTCGGCATTGCCCGGCGCCTGCTGGCTGCCCGCTCCAGAGCCGACAGCGCGGCGGCATGCTCTGCGGGAACGACGCGCTCGTAATAGCCAAAGCTGCGCAGGAGCGCCTCATACGGGGTCAGCTGATCGAGCGGCTTGAGGCGAACCGCCTCGCTCATGCTGTGCGGCAGGACGCCGTACCAGTCGGCAACGGTCGACACGATGCGAGGCACCAGGTCGTCTTGCAGCGCGAACATCGCGTCGGGGCTGAAGGCGCGGTCGTAGGTCTCGGCCCAGAGATGCGCGCCGGTCGTCGCGTCCACGAGCTGCACCGCCACGCGCAGCGTCGAGCCGGCCTGGCGCAGGCTCCCCTCCATCACGTAGCGGGCGCCGAGCTCCCTACCGACCGTGCGAATGTCCGCGGCTTCGCCGCTGAAACGCCGCGTGGAGCTGCGCGACACGACGCGGAGATGGGAGAACCGCATCAGGCCCATGACGATGTCCTCGCCGAGCCCGTCGGCCAGCGCTTCGAGGTCGGCGTGCGCGCCACGGTGCTTGAATGGCAACACCGCAACCCAGAACCCTTCGTCCGCACGGCTGGCTCCGGACGGTGTCAAGCCGACCGACGGTCGTTCAGAAGGACAAGGGGCCGGTGAGGCTCTTCAGCTCCTGACGGAGGCCGTCAACTTCGATCGCCAGGTCCTTGATGGACTGGTAGCGCTCGGCCGGATCCTTGGCCAGGCATCGGCCGATCACACGCTGCAGCGGTCGGGCGCGACGCGTTGACGTCCTTCACCTGCGGCGTCGGCGCGTGAACGATCTTGTGCAATGAATCGAGCGCGTCCTTGCCCTCGAACGCCATCTGTCCGGTCGTCGCCTCGAACAGCAGACAGCCGAACGAGAAGATGTCCGATCGGTGATCGATCTCGTGCACGCGTCCGCTGGCCTGCTCGGGCGACATGTACCCGATCGTGCCCAGGACCATGCCGGTCGTCGACTGGTGCGACGCTTCCGATCGTTCGGTCCGACTCCGCCTGGTCGATGCCGAACGGCCCTCGCGATTCGACCAGTTTCGCCAGGCCGAAATCGAGGATCTTGGCGTAACCGTCGCGCGTGATCATCACGTTGTCGGGCTTGAGATCGCGGTGCACGATACCGGCGTGATGCGCCTTGGCGAGCCCTTCCGCCACCTGGGCGAGGTAGCCGAGAAGCACCGCCAGCGGCTCCCGTGAGTGGTGGATCTTCTCGCGGAGCGTCACGCCGTCGATGTACTCCATCGCGATGAAGGGCGTGCCCTCGCTGTCGCCAATCTCGTAGATGTGCGCGATGTTGGGATGATTGAGCGCGGCCGCGGCTT
Source organism: uncultured Alphaproteobacteria bacterium (assembly GCA_963831345.1). Lineage (GTDB taxonomy): Bacteria > Pseudomonadota > Alphaproteobacteria > Rhizobiales > Hyphomicrobiaceae > Hyphomicrobium_C. The sequence goes on along the minus strand of CAWHPZ010000016.1, from coordinate 785 downwards.
TTGCCTCTCGGACGAAACGCTCCATGCGACCACGATTCGAGGCGACGTCGGCAGGCAGAATCTTCAACGCCACCTTCCGATCGAGCTTCGTATCCTGGGCCAGATACACCTCGCCCATGCCGCCGGCGCCGAGCGCAGCAGTGATCCGGTAGTGGTTGAGCGTGCGGTCGATCATAGGGGCCGCAGTTACTCTAATGCGCACGGCCCGTCGTGAGCGAGGTTTGTTTCCGCCGACCCTAGGACTGCACCGCTGCTACCATAGCGCGACGTTACGAGGATCGTTTTCTAACCCTGGCTACCATTCCGTGGGCGGAAGAAGATCCCCCGCACCTCGACCGGCACCCGACAGGCAACGACGGCCTTACGTGCCCATGCCAGCGCCTGGTCTATGTCAGCGGCTTCGACTATCCAGAAACCACCGATGTGCTCCTTGGCCTCAATGTATGGGCCGTCGGTGATGATCACTTCTCCGTCAGGCCGCTTACGCAGTGACTTCGCCATGCTCGCTGGTTCCAGCCCACCGGCAAAAACCCGTGCTCCGGCAGCGTCCAACTCTTCGTTCAGTGCGTGGACATCGCGCACCAGCTCTTCATGTTCCAGCGACGGGTCGTAGTTGTCGGGGAGTTGGATCGTAACCAGATACTGCGGCATGTCTTCTCCTAATTATCTTCCAGGCGGATGGCTTATCCGGCCTTCACTGAGACGTCGAACGGCAGGACTGGAATTCGACAAGCGGTCGAAAAAATTCGCTCTGGCCGCACCTCAAGCAATCCGTAGTCGACTTG
>CAWHPZ010000015.1:0-7292 GCA_963831345.1 uncultured Alphaproteobacteria bacterium | reverse complement strand
CTCTCCGTGCTGCCCTCGCGCATGAAGGCGCATAACCCGGCCGAGCCCGGTCGCTTCATGCGCGCCTTCGGCCGGGCGCTCCATTTAAGCATGCGGCACCGCTGGCTGACCATTGTCGCCTCGCTCCTCGCCTTCGGCGCTTCCGTCTACGGCCTCGGCTTCGTGCAGCAGCAGTTCTTCCCGGCTTCGAACCGGCCGGAGCTGCTCGTGACCATGACCCTGCCGAAGAACGCCTCGATCGCGGCGACCGAGGCGCAGACGGAACGGCTGGAGAAGGTGCTTGCGAGTTCCCCCGATATCTTACGCTTCTCTTCCTATGTCGGCGGCGGCGCTATCCGCTTCTATCTGCCGCTCGATGTGCAGCTCGATAACGACTTCCTCGCCGAGACCGTGATCGTCGCCAAGGACCTCGAAGCCCGCGACCGGGTGCAGGCCATGCTCCAGCAGCGGCTGGCCCGCGACTTCCCCGACGTGACGGCGCGCGTCTCCCGCCTCGAACTCGGGCCGCCCGTGGGCTGGCCCGTGCAGTATCGGGTAAGCGCGCCGACCACCGACGAGGCGAGGCACTATGCCGAAGCAGGTCATGAATGTCCTGCGTGGGTCAGGCCTCGTGCGCAACGTCAACTATGACTGGGCCGAGAAGAGCAAGGAGCTGCGCATCGTCGTCGACCAGGATCGCGTCCGCCAAGCCGGGCTTAGCTCCGAGCAGCTCGCCAACGCGCTCAACCGGGTGATCAGCGGCTCGACGGTCACGCAAGTCCGCGACTCAATCTATCTCGTCGATCTCGTGGCGCGGGCCAAAGCTGACGAGCGGTCGAGCATCGAAGCCTTGACCAATCTCCAGATCACGACGCCGACAGGCGCTACGGTGCCTCTCCGCGAGCTCGCGACTTTCCAGTACGAGCTCGATGAGGGCTACGTGTGGCGCCGCGGCCGCCTGCCCACCATTACCGTGCAGGCGGAGCCGCTGCCCGGGGTGGAGCCGTCGCTGGTGAACCAGCGCATCACCGCTGCGCTCGAGACCGTGCGCGCCTCAATGCCGGCGGGCACACTGCTCGAAGTCGGCGGCACGGTCGAGAAGAGCGACCAGAGCAACGCCGCTATCCTCGCCCAGGTGCCGCTCATGATCGCGCTCATGCTCACCGCGCTCATGGTGCAGCTCGGGAGCTTCCGCCAGCTGGCGCTCGTGATCAGCGTCGCGCCGCTCGGCCTCATCGGCGTCGTTGCGGCGCTGCTCACCACCGGCACGCCCATGGGCTTTATCGCCATACTCGGCAGCATCGCGCTCGCCGGCATGATCATCCGCAACTCGGTGATCCTCGTCCACCAGATCGAGCACGAGCGGGCGCAGGGTGTCGATCCCTGGGAGGCGGTGATCGACGCGACCAAGCACAGGTTCCGGCCGATCATGCTGACCGCCGCCGCGGCGATCCTCGGCATGATCCCGATCATGCACGACGTGTTCTGGGGACCGATGGCCTATGCCATCGTCGGCGGTCTCGCAGTCGCCACCGTGCTTACACTCGTCTTCCTCCCGGCCCTCTATGTCGCTGTCAACGGCATCCGGGAGAAGGCCGAGCCGACCGCAGCGGCCGAGCCGGATGTGCTTGCGACGCCCATGCTCGCACCACAGCACTGATAAGAGAGGACAGCCATGCCGGAGACATCGCCGTCTCTCCTTGACCGCTTTCTTCGGATCGGATGCCACGATGTACGCCGGACCAGGTGAGATCACGCGCGACTATGTAGACAAGATGCTGCTCGCCGCGCTGCAGGAAGCGCAATCGGTGGTGCGCTCCTATGACACCAAGGCTCAGATCGTCGGCGTGGGCTACATCCTCGCGCTTAACCTAGTGCTGCATTTCGGCGATCTCCTGCCGACGCGGGCGCCACTCGGCCCGCTGTTCTTCGCAGTAGTCTGGGGTATTGTCATCATGCCGATCCTGCAGTTCGGGCAAGTGCTCTATCCGAGCCGAACGCGCGCAGAGAAGGAGCTCCTCGCGAAAATGTCCTGTGGTTCTGAACAGCGCGTCTACTATGTCGATCCCGACACATTTGCCGATCTCAGAGACTTCGTCCAACAGGCTCTGAGGTCCGACTGGACCTCGGCGCTCGCCGCCGAATTGCTCAAGACATCTCGCGTCAGGATCATCAAGCAGGCGCGCTTCCGGCGCGGTCTTATGATGACCGTCGTGTCTTTCATCGTACTGGGAGGCGAGCAGTTTGTGCGGAGTCTCACCATCGCCTGATGCGGAACGCAGGACAGGCCGGCCGAGTACACGCCCCAAAATAAGTCGAGCGGCCCTCACTCTAGTCCAGTGGAGCTATTTTGCGTACCAATGACGTACCAAAAAATGGATCTTTCAGTACGGAAGCTGGTCACTCGTTATAGTTTATTGATTTATTTGCTGAATATTGGTTGCGGGGGCAGGATTTGAACCTGCGACCTTCAGGTTATGAGCCTGACGAGCTACCGGGCTGCTCCACCCCGCGTCAATCCGAACCGCTGGCCCCGGGAAGCGTTGGGGGGCCGGAACCTATAGCAGGTTCAAGGGAGATGTGAAGCGCTTAAACGGCCGGCACTTCGGCGCCGCCGCCTCTCTGCATATGGCGATCCTCAGGGCCTTTGTGAACCACCCCTTGGTGCCGCCAGGCCTTAATTTCTGCCGAGCTTCCCGAGGGCCGGCCGGCGGGGCAGCCTGCGCATCGTCAAGGCCCAGCCGTTGCGGATGCGGCCAGCCGAGCCAGCGCTGGGTCCGCACCCCGCGGATGCGGTAACCGCCCTCTGGCGTGCGCTCGAACAGCCAGCGGCGGGCGGCAAACCGGTCCCGCACGACATAGGGAAAGGCCGTGCCGAGGATGGCGCCGAGCACCACGTCGGTGACGTAGTGTTGGCCGATCAGCACCCGGCTCGCCGCAATCCAGGCGGCGAGGTATAGAGCAGCACCCTCCCCCGCGGCCATAGGATGCCGATCACCGTGGCGAAGGCGAAGATGTTGGTGGCGTGGCCCGATGGCAGCGAGGCGTAGTCAGGATCGAAGGCGAAGAGATTGAAATCGAGCGCGCCGACCTGATCGAACAGCTTGGGCCGCGCCCGGCCGAGGATGTTCTTGGTGAGATTGGCGATCAGCCCGGCCCCGCCCACGCTGACGAATACGAAGCCGATGGTGCTGGCGATCAGGCCGTAACCGGCGGAATTCCTGAAGCCGACATGGCGCTTGCGCAGCACGAGCGCGAGCGCGACCGCCGCGCCGGTCGGAATCAGCATCCAGTTCGACCGGCCGATATTGGTGATGTCGCGGAAGAATTTTCGCGCCTCCGGCGTGAGCGCCCGCGCCCGCTCGAGCATGAACGGATCGATCAGCAGGAATCCCGACAAAGACCAGCGACAGCGCGAGCACCACCTGCTCGAAGAAGGTGAGATCTTTCAGGCGCAACGTCATGGCCTCGTCTCGCAGCTAGCGCTCGGTCGATGCGCCAGTGCTACGCGGTACACTTGGCCGAGCTCGGCTCGCGCTTGCCGAGCCAGATGAAATAGATGTTGCGCGAATAGATCACGAGGCCGGTCGCCTGGCCAAGGATGAACACCGGATCGGCGCGGTAGACAGGCATAGGCGAGCAGCAGAATGCCCGCCGAAGAAGCTGAAATACCAGAACGTCTCGGGGATGATGCTGGCCCGCGCCTTCTCGGTGGCGACCCATTGCACGAGGAAGCGCATCGAGAACAGGAGCTGCGCGGTAAGCCCGATCGCGATCCAGATCAGCTCGGTCGTCGGCGTGGCGAGCCACCAATGGACAAGGTCCGTCCAATGCATCGCGCTTACCCCTCCCTACTCCCCGCACGCGCCTGACCGAGGCTCAACTTCGGTCGCATCCGCCGTTGGTTCGGGCGGCATCGGCACCCGAACATTCTCGGCAATCGGCGGAATGAGCGTCCGCTTGCGCAGCCAGCTTACCCCGACAAGATCGTATAGCCCAATCAGGGCGCGGCCAAGATTGGTATATTTCGACGCGCCCTTGAGCCGCGGCCGATCGTTCACCGCCTCATAGGCGATTTCGTGGCCGTAGGTCAGGAACAGCGCCGGCAAATAGCGGTGCATGCTGGTGAAAAAGGGCAGCTCGAGAAAGGCGTCGCGCCGGTAAAGCTTGATGCCGCAGCCGGTGTCGGGGCAGCCGTCGGCGAGCACTTTGTCGCGGATGTAGTTGGCGAAACGCGAGGCCGCCTTGCGCGAGCCGGGCCCCTTGCGGCCGGTCCTGATGCCGGCCGCCATGGCAGGCTCGCGGCCTTCGCTGCCCGAGCCGGCTCGCACAGACGCATGATGTCGGCCGGATCGTTCTGGCCGTCGCCGTCCATGGTGGCGATGACCGGAAAGCGGGCGGCCAGCACGCCCGTCCTGAGCGCGGCGCTTTGTCCGGCCCGCTGCCCATGCCGGAGATAGCGCAGCGCCGGGTATTTGCCGAGAAGCGCCTTGATTTCAGCCCCCGTCCCGTCGTCGCTGCCATCGTCGACGGCGATCACCTCGCCGAGCGCCGTTTCCGGCACCTTGGCGAAGGTTTCCTCGATCAAGCGGCCGATATTGCCTTCCTCGTTAAACGCTGGGATGACAACGGAAATACGCATGAGGCAAACTCTTATAGGGCGCGGCAAATGGGCGCTGCCGGGCCACCAGTAACCAACTTTCGCCATGCACAACATTGTACACCGTGGCCCTCCCCGTCCCTTTCTCCGAGACTTGTCATGGTGCCTCAAGGGCAGCGCGCGCCGATCGCGCTTGCCCTGTTCGCGCCCAACGTGATCTGGAACGCCCAGCACGGCTTCCCGACCGTGAAGCACACCGAAGCCAATATCGGCTGGCAGTATCCCTATATTCATCCGCTGCGGCTCCTCGAATATGTCGGCGTGCAGTTCGGCGTCTTCGGTCCTATCCGGCGAGCTTCTCTATTATCTCCGCGACATGCCGACGCCGCTCTATGTCTGGCCGTCGGGGCCCACGCCCAAAGACCACTACGAGATGACGCGGCCGTTCACGCGGAATGCCCGGAGCCGGTGCTCTACGTCTCGCTCGACGCTGCCCGGTAAATCTCGCGAAGTCGTTCGGTGAGTTCACGCATCTTGGCATCGAGCGCGTGACGCTGGTGGAAACGAAATCGCGGATGCTGCATTTCTGCCGTCTGGCCGATTACAAGAGGGCGGCGCCGAGCGCTCGCGGCGCGCTGATGGCTCAGGGATTGGCGCTCTCGTCGCCGGTGCGCTCGCGCTGACCGGGACCACCACGTCGATGGCCCCGGCATTGGCGAATTCGAGGGTGAGGATCAGGTTCTCGCCGGCTTCGAGAGCATCTTCGAGCCCAAGCAGCATGAAATGGGTGCCGCCGGGCTCCAACACGAGCGATGGCGCCGGCCTCGATCGGAAAGGCCTCCTCGATCTTGCGCATCTGCATCACGCCGTCGGCCGTCATGGTGGTCTGATGCAGCTCGACCGATTTGGCCTTTGGCGTGCGCGCCGATTTGAGCCGGTCGCCGGCCGGCGCCCTTGTTGGCGATGGTCATGTAGGCCGCGCTCACGTTCGGCTTGGCCCGACCGTCGGCCTCGCCCAGGCGTCGGCCACTTCGATCTCGGCGATCTCGGCGGCCCACACCGTGAGACCGACGAACAGCATAGCGGCAAGCGTGAGCAGGAGGGCGACACCGATCTCGACGATGCGGAGCCTGGTCAGCCCGAACATCGTTCCTCCGGCGACGCTTCTGACGATGGCGCGGTGCGCATTAGCCCTTCCGGCCGCATGGAATATCCGCATGCGATTGCTGACCCTTTTATGCCGCGGCGGCGCGCTCTGTCTTGTGCCGCGGTGTCGCCCGCGCGGAAATGTCTCACGACGGCGCGACATTGGTCGGAGTTCGCCCGGCTCAGGGCGTGACCGCGCGGCTCTGCTGGGCGACGACCGCATCCTGCTGGTCGTCGGGATCGCCGAAGGAGGAATCGCGGCCGTAGATGTCGGGCCGGAACTGGGCGATGCCGTTGCCGCTGGCAAACGCGGTGAGATAGACGAAATGCACCGGCACGGGCCGCGGCGAGCTTGACGTCGATCTTCTTGCCGCTGTCGATCTGCGCCTGCGACCTTCTCAAGCGTCCAGCCCTTCTGGTCGCCCAGCAGCCAGGCGACCAGCTCCGACACTTTCTCCACCCGCACGCAGCCCGAGGAGAAGGCGCGCGCGCTCTGGCCGAACAGGCGTCTTCAGCGGCGTGTCGTGCATATAGACGGAATGCTTGTTCGGCATGTTGATGCGCACCACGCCGAGCGCGTTTTGCGGGCCCGGGTCCTGGCGGAACTTGTAGCTGACCACTTGCGGCGAGGCCCAGTCGATCGAGGCGGGATCGAGCGGCGGGCTCCTCCAGTCGCGCATCACGTTGAAATGCTGCTCGTAGAAATAATTCGGGTCCTTGCGGATGGTGGGGATGAGATCGTTCTGCGCCACGATGTCGGGCACGCTCCAGGTCGGATAGAAATTGACCTCGACGATCTTGGCCGAGACTTGCGGCGTGGCGCGCGCCGGCTTGCCGACCACGACATTGGATATCGAGCGCGAGCGTGCCGTGGTCGACCGCCTGAGCGACGAATGCCGGCACGTTGACCAGCACATAGCGCGGCGCCTTGTTGATGCTCATCAGGCCCTGGATGCGCTTGAGATTGGTCTCGAGCTGCGCGCAAGCGCTCCTGGGCCGGCACGTTGAGCGCCGCCAGGGTGCGCTGGTCGACGAAGCCGCTGACGCGGAGACCGTTCCTGATCTGGAAGCGGGACAGCCCGTCGAGGAAATGCTTGGTCGAAGGTGGCGGCTGCTGCCAGAGCCCGGCGCGAGGTCGCCTTCGATGACGAGATGCTGCCTGATGGCGGCGATCTCGGCGCTGGTGTCGCCTTGGCGCAACGTGACCTTCTGCGTTGTGACCGGCCAGCCGCCGGCGGCGACGATCTGCCGGTAGCGCTGGATGGCCTGTGCGAGCGCGGCGATCTGAGGCCTCGCTGACGAACGGCACGTCGATGCGATAGTCGGGGCTCAGGCGATCGTAGAGATCGGTGCGCACCTGCTCGCGGCGCGCCTTCTCCTCGGCCGTGACCGGGCCGCTATCGGTGAAGCTGCCGTAGGGGTTGAAGGGATTTTGGGCGGAGGCGGGATTGGCGGCGAAGAGTGCCACGACAGACAGAGCTGCGGCCGTCAGCGCGCGGTACAGCGAAGCGCGAGGGGGCGCTGCTTGGTCGCCGAGCTTGCAACGGTCATGCGCAGAAAACTTCCC
>CAWHPZ010000014.1:0-182525 GCA_963831345.1 uncultured Alphaproteobacteria bacterium | reverse complement strand
TAGACAATCAAACGCTTGTTCCGGCGCGTGCCTCAGCTGAGGCGGTCGTAAAGGGTAGGGCGGAACCTTCGTCGCGCCTTGACTGGCTTACGCAGCAGCTACGATCAGGGCTCCGGACGGAAAAGCGGCAAGGTCACGAGGACTTGCGTGCCGCCGCCGGGTGCATCCGTGAGCTTCAGCGTGCCGCCGTGATGTTCAGCCGCCTTGTGCGCGATAGCCAAGCCGAGGCCAGCTCCTCCGGTGCGGCGGTTGCGCGATTCTTCCAGGCGCACGAACGGCTCGAGGACGCGTTGCCGGTCCGCCGATCCGATGCCGGGGCCTTTGTCGTCGATGGTTATGACGACTCCCTCGCCTTGGACATCGGCGCGGATAGCAGCCTCCTTGCCATAAGTGATGGCATTGTCAGTTAGGTTCGAAACAAGCCTTCGGATAGCCAGCGGATCGCCGAGAATTCTGGGCTTGAGCGGTCTCGCCCGAAAGCGAGAGTGAGACGGACGCGCCGCCAAGCTGGCGATCCTCGGCTTCGCGCGCCAGAAGCGGGGCAATATCGAACAGCTCTAGCTCGCGCGGCCCCGAGGTCATATCGAACGCCATCAAGGAGTCCTCGAGGAGACGGTTCATGTCGTCGAGGTCACTGATCGCCTTCGCTCGCTCCTGCTCGTCGCCTATCAACTCGGCGCGGAGCCTCAGACGCGCTGCGTAAGTGCGCAGGTCGTGCGAAATGCCGCCGAGGATCACCATGCGTGCCTTCAACAGGCTCGTGACGCGCTCGCCAAGCCTGTTGAAGGCCGAGATCAACGCGCGAATTTCGGGCGCGCTTCGCGGAGCATCCGCGAGAACCTCCGCCGTCTCGGGCAGAGTCATGCGATCGACGGCGGCCGCGAGATCGCGAAGCGGGCGCGCTTCGCGCCGCAGCATGACGACGGTGATGACAGCGATGGCGAAGCCCATTAGGCCGGCCCAGAAGCCGGGCGGAAATCCGAGCATGGAGAAGCTCAATGCTCCGGCGGTGGTTACCACCAACGTCTCGCCGGTCTTGAGGCCGACCTCGATCTCGACGGCGCCGGGTGAGGCCCAGGCGAGCAAGCGCAGCGGTCCTTCCAACCGCTCCGACGAGGCCTCGACCGAGACGCGCACGGGCCTGCCGCCCAGCGCCGCCAGATAGCGCCTCATGATGAGGTCCACGATCGGCGCCTCGTACCAGGACGGCTCGGTGCCGCGTGGTGCGCCCTCCGTGATCTTGACGCTGAGATCAGCGCTGTTGGCGGCGCGCAACACGAGCGGCCATCTTTCCTTCGGCGTTGCCTCGAGCAGCTCAACGAGGGCAGCAGCCTGGTCCGGCACCGGCAGCCTGAAGCCCGTGTCCGTGTCGCGGCTTCTCTGCAGAAATGAGACGAAGACCACGAGCAACTGCAGGGCGACAAGCGCGGTCGCAACAATGAGAAGAAGCCGGGTGCCGAAGCCGAGCCTGATCATGCGCTGAGCTGCTTCACGGCCGCGACGAACAGATAGCCGTTGTTGCGCACGGTGGAGATAAGCTCAAGTCCGGGCACGACCGCGTCGATCTTCTTTCTGAGACGCGAGATCGTCATGTCGATGCTGCGGTCGAAGGGATCGGCAACTCTTCCGCGCGTCCAGTCGAGAAGCTGGTCGCGCGTTAAAACGCGACGGGGACGCTGCACGAAGCAGGCCAGCAACTCGAACTCAGCGGCGGTCAGCGAAATGACCTCTCCGGCCTCGGTGCAGAGCTGGCGCGCATCGAGATCCATGACCAGACCGACGAAGCCGTGGCGACGGTTCGCTTCCACCTCCACCATGCCGCGAGATCGCCTGAGCAACGCACGCACGCGCGCAAGCAGCTCGCGCGGGTTGAAGGGCTTGGGCAGGTAGTCGTCGGCGCCCATCTCGAGGCCGACGATGCGATCGATCGCGTCGCCGCGGCGGTGAGCATCATGATCGGAACTCCGCCGCGGCTTCGCAGCCGCCGGCATATGGACAGGCCGTCCTCGCCGGGGAGCATCAGATCAAGAATGACGAGGTCCGGCCGCTGCAGCGTCAGCAGATGATCGAGTGCTTCGCCGTCGGCGGCGACCTCGACGGAGAAGCCTTCGCGCAGCAGCATATCGCGCACGAGGCGATGGATCTCCTCGTCGTCCTCAACGATCACGATAAGCGCATCTGTAACCTTCGACATGAGTGTCACGCTACGGAAGCCCGCACGAAAATCAAAGGGACGCGGCTTGGTTGTTACACGTCGTTACGTACCGCAAACTAAAAGATATCAGGCGTTTCCGGGCCGGCAAAAGCAGGGAAGTCCGCTTCATAGGATCGCATCGCTGGGACATCCTTAACGACGATGGAGAAAGAGATGCAGACAGACATGACGATGACGGCCGCCGCCATCTTTGCCGCGGCCTCGGCCGCGTTCCTGGCAATGGTGCTCGCCGCAACCCCGGCGGATGCGGGGGGACGATCCTGGAGCCGCAGCGGCTCGGTGACCGGGTCTCACGGCCGCACGGCGACGTGGCAGAGATCTGGAAGTTGCGAGGGCGGCTCGTGCCAGAGAAGTGGTTCGATGACCGGCCCGAACGGCGGCACACGTTCATGGGAGAGTTCGCGCGACTGCGCCAATGGCTCGTGTACTTCCCAGGGATCCTATTCGGGCGCAGCGGGCAACACGTGGAGCCGCAACGGCACGGCAACCTATGGCGGCGGAAACGCGCACGCGACCGGCACCGTCACCGGGCCCAATGGCGGCACGTCGACCTACGAGAAGACCCGGAGTTGCAGCGGCGGATCGTGCGCGTCCGAGACAACCGTGACCGGTCCGAACGGGCGTACGGCGAGCCGCGAGTCCACCGTCACACGTGACGGCGGGAGCTGGTCTCGCGAGGTCGAAGCCACGGGACCCAACGGTGGAACCTGGACCCGTGATGGTTATGGCACCTGTAGCGGCGGCGATTGCACCTTCGGCAGCACGGTCACAGGCCCAAACGGCAACACCAGAACCTACAGCGGCACGTCAACGGCCGACTGAGCTTTACCCCTTAGGCATTTTACCAAACCAAACCGGAGATCAGTTGAAATGAAGTTCAAGGCAAGTCTATCTGCGGCGTCGTTCGTATTTGCTCTTGTGACGCTTGCCGCATCGGCCAGCGCATTACCGGTGGCCGGGTCAAGCACCGCGATTTCAGACAGAAAGCCAAGTCATCAGGGTGCATGGCTGTCATCGCTCCTGCGAATGGGGCCCGGCTCTGCGCTGGCACCGTCACATCGGGCCTGCCTGCCGGTCCATCGGTTGCTACCCTCGAGCGGCAAATCCCGCTAGATGCTGGGTCGACGGACGTGGCGTCCGGCATTGCCGCTGGTAAACGACACGATGGGAATGGGGCCGCCCGGCACAAGGCGCGGCCTCATTCCAGCGACGTTTCCGGAGGAAGCCTCGACGGCTCCTGTTCCCGCTCGTAGAACAGGGCTGAGCCAAAGTTCGCGCCGGATGCATCAATGCCTCGCCCACTCGCAGTTCTGATAATTGCCGCCAGCATCGTGGTGTTCTCGGCCACTGCCCATGCACAGGGGCTGATCCAGACGCAGGGCGTTCCGCTGCGGCGCGCTTGTGTCGTCGACTACATGCGCTTCTGCAGGGGTGTGCCGTTCGGCGGCGGTCGCGTATTGACCTGTCTCAACTCTCACGCGGATGAACTGACGCAAACCTGCTTTCAGGCTCTGGCCTTGCGCGGGCTCGCCTACGCTGGCGCCTTGAAGATGTGCCGCCCCGACTATGAGCGTCTTTGCGCCAATGGGGCGCCCGGGTGGGGCCGGGACCTCGAGTGCATGCTTGCGAACGTTCCCTCCCTAAGTCCCCAGTGCCGCGACGCGCTGAGCAAACAGGGCTTCCTCGACGAAGGACGCAACGGCATGCCTTAGAGTTGGGCGCTCATTCAGATCGCACGCTCTTCAGGAACACTTATAAGATCGCCGCTGCTCCCACCTCGAATCTTTATGCCGTCGATCCTATTCTCATCGGTGCTACCGGCTTTGATCGGGAGGCTGTTCGATGAATGCTCTGGATCTCAATGACATGCCGGGCCCGGATCGCGAAGGCGACGGCGGGCCTCGCTCCATCCCACGTCAGGCACGAAGCGAAAGGGCTTGCCCTCGCGATCGCGATCGTCGCCATCGGACTGGCGTTCGTGACGGTGCTGTTTGTCGATGGCGCGTCACGCGTAACCGTGAGCAAGCCTGAGGACTGCGCCGCGATCGCCGATTCTGACGCCCGCTTGAACTGCTACGACGTCAGCGTCCACCGCGCGCCGTCTCCACCAGCCCGGGGCGCCACTGCGCCAGGAGCGACGGCGCACTGAATTGCGCCAGTTGCATTGATCCGGACGCTCGATCTCATTCAACGTTAGAGGTTCTCTGCGCAGTCGAGGGCGTTTAAGCTCCATGGAGCGAAGGTTCATGGGCGCCCCATCACGATGCCGAAACAGCGCATTATCATCATCGGGCATTCCGCCCTCGACCGGGTTTACCGGATCACCGCCTTTCCCGCCAAACCCACCAAAGTCAGAGCGCTGGAGCATATCGAAAGCGGAGGCGGAACAGCTGCCAACGCCGCTGCCGCCATCGCCAGGCTCGGCGGAGGGGCAGAGCTTTGGAGCCGGGTCGGCGACGACGAGACGGGTCACAAGATCGTCCGGTCGCTCGAAGCAGCCGGCGTGGACACGAGGCATATTCTCCGGCTCGAAGGCACCAAGACCCCGACCGCGACTGTTATCGTCGATGGCGCTGGTGAACGGCTTGTCGTCAGCGAGGACGATCACGTCATGCCGATGAGCCCGGACTGGCTTCCGCTCGATAGCATCGCCTCGGCGGGAGCTGTGCTGAGCGATCTGAGCTGGCTCGAGGGGACCATCGCGGCCTTCGAGCAGGCGCGCGCGGATGGCGTGCCGACCCTTCTCGATGTCGATCTCGGCGGGGGGCCTCTGCTCACACAGATCGTGCATCTGACCGACTACGTCATCCTCTCGGCACCGGCCTTCGAGCGCTTCACCACCGGCGCTGACCGCAATGAGCGGCTCGCCGGGCTCATCGCTGCGCGGCGCGCGTCACGCAGGGGTGACGCTTGGCGCCAAAGGCTATTCGTGGAAGACGCAGGACGGGCAAGAGGGGCATCAAGAAGCATTCCCCGTGGACGTCGTCGATACGACTGGCGCGGGAGACGCATTCCATGGCGCCTTTGCCCTCGCGCTTGCGTCGGGATGCAGCGACGAAGAGTGCGCGCGCGTGGCGTCCGCGGTCGCGGCGCTCAAATGCCGCCGGCTGGGCGCCCGCGCGGGACTGCCGACGACCTCCGAGCTCGATGCGTTTCTGTTGGAGCGAACGGGACGGGGACTTCCGAGCGAGTTCTTCCGGCACGCAATGACGCCTTGCTTGACCTCCATCAACGCCGGGACCGGCGCCGCGCCTTAAGTGGTTAGGAAAACGGGGAGCGGCGCGCGACGGCGGAGGTCTCTCCTCCGCCGTCGCGATTTTCCGGGATTTTTGGAGCCCGCTCGATGAAGGATCTTCCGCTACCGAAGGTCTATCAGTTGCTGGAGCCGGGGCCTGTTGTCCTGCTCACCACCGCTCGCCGTGGGCGCAGCAATGTCATGACGATGTCCTGGCACATGATGGTGGAGTTCGCGCCGCCGTTGGTCGCCTGCGTCGTCAGCAGCGGCGACTACAGCTTCGCGGCACTGCGCGCCACGCGGCAATGTGTGATTGCTATCCCATCCGTCGAGCTGGCGTCGAAAGTTGTAGCGGTCGGCAACTGCTCGGGCCGTGACACCGACAAGTTCAGCTCGGTCGGCCTGACACCTGTGCCGGCCCAAAGCGTGGCGGCGCCACTGGTGGCGGAGTGCTTTGCCAACCTCGAATGCCGCGTCGCGGACACGCGTCTCGTGAACAAATACAATCTTTTCGTTCTGGAAGTGGTGAAGGCGTGGGTGGATCCGAGCAAGACGGATCCCAAGACGATCCATCACCGCGGCTACGGCACGTTCGTCGTGGATGGAAGGACCATTACGCTGAAATCGAAAATGCCATGACCCAGCGCACTCAGGTGCGCGTGCGGTCAACGCCATGCGCCTGTAGCTGAGCGCGCAGGTCCTCGATCTGATCCAGCAGCTCGAGCGCGAGTGCGACCCCCGGGATATTCAAGCCGAGATCCCGTTCGAGCCGCTTGGCCTTGGCGATGCGCACGACGCTCATCCTCGCGAACATCCATTCCTGCCTTGCCGCTCCGGCAGGATCGACAGCGCCGTGCTCGACCAAGGCTGCGACCCAGTCCGCATCGACATTGCACGAGACGCAAATCTGCTCGAGCGTGCAGGTGATTTCTGCGTCGACGACTTCGGCCGGAATGCCGGCTGGATGACGATCCGTCATTGGCTCATGCTCCGAAATTCGGTCTTGGATCGAAGGGCAGCTCCTCGGCCATGCGCTGGTAGGCCATCTTCGCGTTCTCGCGTGTCCGCCGGAGGCAGGACGATCTTCAGAACGGCATAGAGATCACCCGGCTCGGAAGCCGGAATGCCGCGGCCCTTGATGCGCAGTTCGCGCCCCTGCGCCGATCCTGCCGGGACCTTCAGCATGATGTCTCCTGCCGGGGTCGGAACTCTGACGCTCGCGCCGAGTGCCGCTTCCCACGGGGCCACGGGAAGATCGAAATAGAGATCCTTCCCCACGGGCCGATAGAAGGGGTCCGGCTTGAAACGGATCTCGAGGTAAAGGTCGCCTGCCGGCAGCCGGCCGCTCCCAGGCGAACCCTGCCCCTTCAGACGGATCTGCTGGCCCTCGGTGACACCCTTCGGAATTTCGACGTTGAGCGTGCGGTTTTTCAAGGCCAGATGGCCGGTGTCGTCGATCTCGGGCATGCGCAGCGAAATCTGGCGAGTTGCACCGGCGAAAGCATCGCGGAGATCGATCACGATCGAGGCGTGGTGGTCCTCGCCGCGGGCATGGAACTCTCCGCCGCGATCGCGGAACGTGGAGCCGCCGCCAGACCGCATCCGGCCGAACAGAGATTCGAAAAACTCGCTCGCGTCAGCCCCTGCCCCGGCGCCTCCGGATGGAGCGCCCTCGAACTCGAAGCCGGCATCCCAGTTGGGCGGAGGCCGGAATTCCTGGCCAGACTTCCATTCCTTGCCCAGCTGATCGTAGGCCGCGCGTTTCTCGGTGTCGCTCAGCACCTCATAGGCTTCGCCGATCTCCTTGAACTTGGCTTCCGCCGTCGGCTCCTTGTTGATGTCGGGATGGAACTCGCGCGCGAGCTTGCGATAGGACCGCTTGATCTCGTCGGCCGTTGCCCCGCGCTCGACGTTCAGGGTTTTGTAGTAGTCTTTGTATTCCATGATGCATGCCGGCTGAGGGAGCTGCGACCATTATCGATAAGCCATTATTGCCGTCGGGTGAACAGACGTTCGAACTCAACCCCGCCAGCTAACGCGTGCCATGGTGAAGGCGAAGTTCACCGGAGCACGGCGTCAGGCCGTAGAACTGGATATTTCAGCCGCCAACGATGCGGCCAGGCGCTCGACCGCAGGCTCGGCGAGGAGCGCGTAGTGGTCACCCGGCAGGTCTTCGATGCTGAGGCCGCCTATGGCGAGCCCGCTCCACCCGCGCGTCCGGTCGGGGTGTCCTTGCGCCGCGACGTAAATCTTTGCCGCGACTGAGCAGGGCTCCGGCCGGTAGGCCTCAGCCATGAGCATGTTGGTGCGGAAGACGGCGAAGCGGCTGCGGAGCCTCTCCTGGTCAACGCCGGCTAAGCGCGCAGACAGCTCCGGGACCCGGTAGAGGTCTTCGATGGAGCGCACATCCCGGCCATCGTCACGGCGGAGCGGCTCGGTGCCAACTCTGCCGATGAGATCGCGGGCGAAGACGGTGAGAATATCGGGGCCAAACTCGCCGCCGCTGCCGCCAAGCTCCGCCAGAAGCGCAGGCGCATAGGAATCGATGAGGATGAGATGCGCGACCTTTTCGCCGGCCTCAATAAGCTGGCGCGCCATCTCATAGGCGAGGATACCGCCGAGCGACCAGCCTCCGAGCAGATACGGGCCTTCGGGTTGAAGTTCGCGCAGAGCCATCAAACAGGCTGCAGCTCGCTGCGGCAAATCCAGCGTTTCACAATTCTCGTTGCCGCAGCTTTCCGGGGCTTCCACGCCGTAGATGGGCCGGTCGATGTCGAGCTTGCGCGCCAACGCAAGGTAGCACGAGACGCTGCCGCCAACGGGGTGAATGAGGAAGAGCGGTGCGCCCGCGCCCCGGCGCAGCTCAACGAGCGCAGATGAAGATGCGGGGGTGCCTCGCGTGCTCAGTACCCGAGCCTGATCGGCGATGGTTGGCGCCGCGATCAGATCCGCCATGCTGAGGCTCTGTCCGTAGGCGCGCTCGATGGCGGACAACAAGCCGTACGGCCAGCAGCGAATGACCGCCCAAAGCAAAGAAATCGCTGTCGCGTCCGAGCGGCAGATCTTTCTCGCTCTCGCCGAACACGTCCCGCCAGATGCCGATCATTCTTTCTTCCGCAGCATCGAGTGGCGCGGCTTGACTACAATCGCGCGCCCGCTGCGGTGGCGGAGCCAGTGTCTCCAACAGCGTGCGATCAACCTTTCCGGCCGGCGTCAAAGGCAGAGCATCGAGGCGAACATAGGATGCCGGACACATGTAGCCAGGCAAACGCTCCGCCATAGCGGCCGCGATGGCTTCGGCGTCGAACTTCGCCTCATCGGCCGCGACGAAGGCGACCAGAGAGCCGTCGCGGAAGATGACCACTGCATGCCCTATCCCGCAGGCAGCCAGCGCGGCCTCGACCTCGCCCAGTTCGACACGGAAGCCGCGAATTTTCACCTGCGAGTCGACGCGACCCAGGAAAGCGAGGTGGCCCTCTGTTCCGGGAATAAAGGCCACCCGATCGCCGGTGCGATAGAGCCTCCCCTGGCCGAACGGGTTGGGGACGAAACGCTCGCGTGTCAGATCCTCGTGCCCGACGTAGCCGAACGCGAGCCGCGAACCGCCGATGTAGAGCTCGCCCGGGACGCCTTCGGGTACAGGCTGTCCATTGGGGTCCAGGACGTAGACGCTCGTGCCCGGCAGCGGACGGCCGATAGGCACGGCATCCAGATCGGCGGACGTGACCTCGTGCGATAGCGCGGTGATGGTCGCCTCGGTCGGCCCATAGGCGTTGATCAGGCGCGATTGCGCCAAGGGGCCCATCGCGCCAGAGGCGGACCGTCTCCGTCGTGAGAGCTTCGCCGCCGCAGATCAAAAGGCGCGGT
This sequence comes from uncultured Alphaproteobacteria bacterium, assembly GCA_963831345.1. GTDB lineage: Bacteria > Pseudomonadota > Alphaproteobacteria > Rhizobiales > Hyphomicrobiaceae > Hyphomicrobium_C. Next base: position 173,208 of record CAWHPZ010000014.1, on the reverse strand, counting down.
GTGCGCTTCGGCACGTGACCGGACTTCTCCCAGGCTGCCAGAACCTCGGCCAGATAGGCGGGCGGAAGGTCGGCGACGGTTACAGCTTCGCGCTCGAAGACCTCGCTCAATTGTGCAGGCGTCCAAATTTCATCTTCTCGCATCACGAGCGAGGCGCCGCATATGAGTGCCGTAAGGATCTGCTCGAGCGAGGGATCGACATTGAGGCTTGAGAACTGCAGGACGCGATCGTCTTCGCCGAGGCCATAGCGATCGATGATCACCCGGCAATGGTCGGCGATGGCCGCATGCGAAACGACGACGCCTTTGGGGCGTCCGGTGGAGCCGGACGTGTAGATGATGTAGGCCGCGTTCGCTCTATCGACCGGGCCGCGGCCAGCGTGCCTTGCGCTTTCGGATCGCGTCGCGTTCGCGGTCGATCTGGATCGTCACCGGGATCGCGACGCCGACATCGGACAAGCGGCGTTCGTTCGCCTCATCGACGATGACGGCGCCGACCTCGGCGTCCGCGAGTGTCGCCGCCAGCCGTGCGTCCGGCTGACCGGCGTCGAGCGGCACATAAACTGCGGCGGCGCACAGCACTCCGAGCATCGCGACGATGGCGGGAGCACCGCGCTGCAGCAACACCGCGACGCGATCGCCCGGCTTCACGCCTCGCGCCTGCAGATGCTCGGCCAGACCTCAAGGCTTGATCTATCAGCTCGCGATAAGTCAGCCGCTCGGCGCCCACAACAAGTGCGATCGGCGTCTGGGCGCCGGTGCGCCTCCGTGACGATCCATTCCGGCACCGTTCCGGAGAATTCTGGCAATGCACCGCCCGCGGCCCAGGGTCCAAGGATGCGTTCGCGTTCCTCGGCGGTGAGCATGTCCAATGCCGAAACGGGCGTGTGCGGGGCGGCTGCGATCGCCGCAGCGAGAGTAATGAAATGATCCACCATGCGCTCGATGCGCGCGGCATCGAAACGTGCGGCATCGTAATTCGCGACGATGCGCATGGAGTCTCCGTCCTCGAACATCTCGATACCGAGCATGTCGCCGCCTTGCTGGCGAATGGAGTCGATGTGCTCGACGCCACCGCCGAGCGGCCGGCTATCAAAGAAGTTCTGATAGGCAAAACTCACTTGATACAAGGGGCCGTCGAGCGGCGTGCGGCCAAGCTCGCGAACCAGCGCGGCATAAGGAACGACCGGCGTTGTCGAGCCCTTCGGTGAGGCGGGCCTGGACCGCTGCGATCAGCTCTGCTGCCGACGCGTTGGGCGACACCGCCGTCCGCATCACCATCATATTGGCGAAACAGCCGACGCTTTCCTCGAAGCGGCGCGCGGGCCGGCCCATGACAGGCATGCCGACCAGGATGTCGTCCGCCGCCGTATAGCGGTGCAGCAGGATGTTCATCACGGCGAGGAAAAACGCGGGACGATTGACACGAAGCTTTTTGGCGGCCGCGTGCACCGCGCTCATGCCAAATCTGGTGGGAGACGCCGTTCAAGGCTCGCGGCGTTGATCGGCCTGCTCGGATCGGCTGGGCGATCAGCGGGAAGATCGAGCACCGGCACGCTCGCCCGCGAGGCGCTCTTTCCAATAGGCGAGTTGGGACTTGCCTTTTGCAGAGGCGAGATGCGCGCGTTCAAAGGCGGCGAACTCCTGGAAGTCGGCTGGTCGCGGCTCAGACAGCAGGGCGCGGCCTTCGGAAACGCACGCGTAGGCCTCCCAGAACGTGCGCGCGAGGATCGTCGCCGACAGACCATCAATGGCGATGTGGTGCGCGACGATCAGGACGATCGCGTTCTCGGTGCGGCCCCGGCGGCGAATAAGCTCAAAGCGGATTGGCGGCGCGGCCGACAAGTCGAAGGGCCGCGCGGTGCGCGCTCGAAGGAACTCCGTCTCTTCAGACTCGTCTGGCATGAGGACGTCTGCAAACGCGACCGCGCCCGCATCGGCCGTAACCCGCGGCGTTCCGGCGTCCTCGACGATGCGCCGGGCGAGGATCGGGAAGCGTTCGAGAACCAGCGTGCAGGCGCGCTGCAAGGCATCGCTGTCGGGTCGTGCGATGCGAAAGGCGAGCGGCACGTTGTACGTGCTCATGTCTGGGTAAAGCTTCTGCAGCACCCAGAGGCCGAGTTGTCCTTCGGATAAGTCTCCGTCTCACGGACGTCGGAGCGTCCGGAGTTGCAGATCGTGCGCCATCGCGGCGCTGTTCGATCAAGGCCGTCAGCGCATCGACGGTCTCATGGACTTCCAGATCCCGGTTCGTGATCTCGACGTTCAGCTCATCCGCGACGGCACGTATCAGTCGCAGCGCAAAGATGGACGCCGCACCGAGGTCGCGAAAAGATGCGGCGGTGGGAATCCGTCGGGCTGCAGCCCGGTTTCCTCGCGCCAGCAGTTCGAGGATGAGCCTGCGGGCGGAGCGCTGCTCCGTGCGCTCTGCTCTATCGGGACGTGGGTCTTTCGGCGATGAGACGTTGCCAGCGGCGGCGATCCAATGGCGCGTGCGGGCAAAAGGATAGTCGGGCAGGATCAGCGGCGGGCCGGTCTCGCCATCAGCGCTTAGGTCCCGACCAACCGTACCGCCCTCATCCGCTCCAACGGGCCACGCTGTGAGTTTGCGCAGCAGCTCCTGCCGGTCGGCGGCGACAATCTCCGCTGTGCAGGCCAAGCGCTCGCGGCATGCGCGCAGTGTCCAGCTCAGTCGTGGCAACGAGAGATCGGGCTCGGCCGCGACATAGCGCGCCATGTCCGCCATTACTGCCGCGAGCCGTTCCTCGCATTGCGCCGAAAACGACGAACGCCACGGCCCCGCTTGCTGCGCTTGCACTCTGTCTCGGCAACAGGCGGCGCCTCTTCCAGAATGAGATGGACATTCGTGCCCCCGGCACCGAACGAGCTGATAGACGCGCGCAAGGGCTGCTCCGGCGCCATGCGCTGCCAGGGCGCGCGGCTCCTTCTGAAGTATGAATGGCGTTCCCTCGAATTCGAGGTCGGGATCCGTCCCAGGCCACGGACACGCGCGGCGCAAGTGTGCGGTGCTTGAAGCTGGAACAGGCACTTTGGTGAGCTGCGCCAGACCCGAGGCGGCTTCCGCATGCCCCATGCTGGCCTTGACCGAACCCACGGCGCAGAAACCCGTGTCGGCGGTGAAGCTGCGGAAGGCGCGCGTCATGGCACGCACCTCGATGGCATCGCCGAGAGCTGCACCCGTTGCCGCCGCTTCCACGTAGCCGACCGTGCGCGGGTCTATTCCGGCTTCGCGGAAATTATCCTCGATGAGCTGCCGCTGCGCCTCCGCGCTCGGAACGCCGTAGCCGGCGGAGCGGCCGGAGTGATTGACCGCCGTGCCCTTGATGACACCAAGTATGACATCGCGATCGGCAAGCGCATCGGCGAGCGGCTTGAGCAGCACCGCGCCGACGCCTTCCGCTGGCAGGTAGCCATCGCCGCCGGCGAATGCGCGGCTGCCGCGATGGCTGCCGACGAGGCCCGCCTCGCTCAGGCCGATGTATTTGTCTGGATGTATGGTGAGGTTCACGGCGCCGGCAATGGCGAGCCTGCACTCGCGCCGCCGCAGAGCCTGGCAGGCGAGATGCACGGCTTCGAGCCCCGACGAGCACATGGAGTCCACGGCCACGCTCGGACCCTGAAGATCAAAAAAGTACGAGACGCGATTGGCGAGCGACGCGTGGGATGTGAGCGTGAGCAGAGGACGATCGCCGGGGTTCTCCGCTTCCAAGGCGCGATATTGCTGCGACATCGCCCCGACGAAGACGCCGACCTTTGCACCGTAATTCTTCTGCAGGCGGCGGCGGCGGATATCCGCCGCGTTCCAGCACATGCCAGGCTGTTTCGAGGAACAGGCGCTCCTGCGGGTCCATGCGCGCGGCCTCGCGCGGCGAGATGCCGAAGAAGGCCGCATCGAACGCATCGACGTTGGAGAGAAAGCCGCCCCAGCGGCAGTAGCTCTTGCCCGGCACGGCCTTTGCCGGCGGCATAGATGGCGTCGATGTCCCACCGGTCCTGGCGGAACCTCGGTGATGAGGTCGCGGCCTTCGCGGAGTGCTTGCCAAAACTCTTCGGGCGTGTCGGCGCCGGGATAGCGGCCCGCGACGGCTATGATCGCGATGTCGGATTCGGACGCGGCCTCAGGCGACGCTGCCACCGGCGCGGCGTGGTCGGATTCGGCTTGCCCCTCGGGTGCATCGTCTCGCGTTGGTTCGCGCACTAGATTGCGCAGAGCAGGAGCATGGCTCTCCATGAGAGAGCCGGCGAGCTTGGCAACCGTGGGATACTCGAACAGCAGCGTCTTCGGGATCGCGCCGAGCTTGGCTTCGAGGGTGTCGATGACATCGAGAGCCGAGATGGAATCGAGCCCGTAGCGATCGAAGGTTTCGTTCACATCGAGCTTGTCCGCCGGCACGTTCAGGACCGCCGCGATTTCCGCCGCGAGGTAGGCCGTCACGGCTTGGAGATTTTCACGGCCTGCACAGGTACGGGGCCTGGCGCCTGCGGAGCCTGGATCGCCTCGCTATTCTGAGGGAGCGGTGCTGTGGCGGAGTGCAACGGCTGGCGCTGGCTTGGCGTCCTGAGCGGCGGTGGGCGTGGCAGACGGCGGCGAACTCGATGAGCCGCCGATCTCAAGGCCGGGAACCCAATAGTTTTCGCGTGCGAAGGGGTACGTCGGCAGGCTGATCCGGCGCGGCGGCGCGCCGCGCCACAGGCGTTGCCAATCGACATGGGCTCCGCGTGTCCAGGCCCGCGCAATTGTTTCCAGATCGCGGGCGTCAGTCAGCCGAGTGAGACCTCTCCTTCTCCTGCGCGCCGGACTCCGCGGTGGACGTGTTGGGCCTCTCCGTTGACTGACGCGTGAAGCCGCTCGCGAAGCGTAGCGAGATCGTCGGCGACGACGGCGAGGCGCACCTCGAAGGCCTCGCGCCCGTGCTGAAGCACATGAGCCGCTGCCGGGAGATCGGCATCGTTCATCGTTTCGAGCGCCGCAAGGAACCGCCGCACCACTCTCGTCGAGAGCGGCATCGTCGCGCGCCGAGAACGGAAAGACGAACGGACCCGCGTGCGTCGCTGCGCTCCGCGGCGCGTCGTACTCCTCGACGATCACGTGCGCGTTCGAGCCGCCGGCGCCGAACGACGAGATGCCGGCGATGCGCGGCATTTCCGCCGTCGTCCTGCCACCGGGCGCTGCCACTCGCCGAGCTGCCGCTGCACGACGAAGGGCGTGCGCCGAAATCGATGTGCGGGTTCAGCACCTCGGAGTGCAGCGACGGCACGAGCTGCCGGTGCTGCATCTGCAGCAGCACCTTGGTCAGCCCGGCGATGCCGGCCGCGCTCTCGCAGTGGCCGATGTTCGACTTCACCGAGCCGATGCGCGCAGAAGCCGGTGTCCGGCGTGTCCGCTCGGAAGGCCTTGCGTGAGCGCCGCGATCTCGATCGGATCGCCCAGCTTGGTGCCGGTGCCGTGCGCCTCGATGTAGCTGATCTGCGCGCGGTCGACGCCGCGCCTTCTCGAGCGCGCGGCGGATGACGGCCGCCTGCGCCTGCGGGTTGGGCACGGTGTAGCCGTTGGTCTTGCCGCCGTGGTTGAGCGCGTGCCGCGGATGACGCCGTAGATGTGGTCGCCGTCCGCGATCGCGCGCGATCGAGCGGCTTCAGCACGCACCGCGCCCACGCCCTCGCCGGGCACGTAGCCGTCGCCGCCGTCGCCGAAGCTCTCGCAGCGGCCGTCGCTGGAGACGAACTGCCCTGCGCCAGCACCAGGTACTTGTTCGGGTGCAGCGAGAGGTTGACGCCGCCGGCGATGGCCAGCCGTGCACGTCGCCGAGCGCGAGGCTCTCGCAGGCCAGGTGGATCGCCGTCAGCGACGACGAGCACATGCGTGTCCACCGCCATGCTCGGCCCGTGGAAGTTGAGAACGTACGAGACGCGGTTGGCGATGGAGGCCGGACTGCCGGAGAGCGCGAGCGGCTTCGCCCTGCGCCGTGCGCTCGGCGCCGTAGAGCTGGTACTCCTCGTACATCACGCCGACGAACACGCCGACCTCGCCTGCTCGCGCGAGCGCAGGCGTCGCGCGTGTAGCCGGCGTCCTCGATCGCCTCCTAGGCGCACTGCAGGAACAGCCGCTCCTGCGGATCCATGATCGGCGCTTCGCGCGGCGAGATGTTGAAGAACAGCGGATCGAACTCGTCGACGCCGTCGATGAAGCCGCCCCATTTTGCGCCGCTGCGCCGCGCTCGAGGCCGGAGACGCGGGTGTGGTCCCATCGGTCCAAGGGGACTTCGGTGATGCAGTCGCGGCCCGCGGCGAGATTGTCCCAGAAGGCCTCGAGGTCGCGCGCGCCGGGATAGCGGCCGGCCAGACCGACGATGGCGATGGGCGAGTGAAGATCCGGCTCGCGGCGAGGCTCAGGCTTTTGCGGCGCGGCGATGAGCGGGCGTGTTGCAGCGGCGGCTTTCCCCGTTACGGCATCGCGCAAGCCGATCGCGCATGATGCTCGAGGAAATAGGTCGAGCACGGCATCGAGTGTCCGATGCTCGAAGAAGAGCGTCTTGGGCAGCGGCCCGAAGGTCTTTTCCAGCTCGTCGGTCAGCCGGACGATCATGACGGAGTCGATGCCGTAGGTGTCGAGCGACGCAGCCGAGCTCGATCTGGGCAACCGGAACTCCGGTTTCGGCGGCGACGAGCGCACGTGAGGTAGCGGGCCCCCGCAGCTCGCGATGCGTTTCACTCGATGGCGCGCGGCGCGGTCTTGCCCGGCAGCATGCGCACGGAAAAACCGATGATCCGCACGGCAACCGCGCCGTTGTCGTCGGCAAGGTCGATGTCGATCTTGCGCACCGACCCGGACGCAGGGCGCGCGCGGATGTGGGCGCACATCTCGTTCGTCGTGGGAGCAAAGATGTCGACCCGCTCGAGCGCAAACGGCACGGCGGTGCCGCCATCCTTAGCTTCGCCGTAGAGCGCGAGGCAAGCCTGCAAAGCGCCATCGATCATGCTCGGATGAAGCACAAAGTTGTGGCTGGCGCTGCGAGCGGCAGAGGGAAGAACCAGCCGCGCCAGGACTTCATCGCGCCCACAGGCAAGTTGCGTCACGGAACGGAAGGCCGGGCCGTAGTCCATGCCGAGCGCCGCGAACGTGTCGTAAAGCCAGGCGGGCGAACGCGATTGCGGACAACGGGCGCGAATGGCGTCGAGGTCGATCGCAGTGGCCGGATCGGGCGTGCCGCCGACCCGTCCCTGTGCGTGCAGAACCTCGGCGGCGGCGTCGCCGGTGAGGAGGCGGAATGCTTCGCCGTCGAAATCGACGCGGGCCACCGCACCTGTCGCGGCGCTCACAGGCTTCAGCCAGACGATCTGGCTCAGCGACAGCGGTGCCGGTCTGCCAGAGGCGGCGCGCGCCAGTTCCAGCGTCATGGCGCCCGGCAGAACGGGCGCGCCCGCGATGCGGTGATCGCGCAGATAGAAGGCGTCCGGATCGAGGCTGAGTGCCGTGCGATCGCGGGGTGATGCTTCGGTCGCAGCGGAAGCAGCGTCGTGCGGCTTCGGGCCAGCGCGATATTCGTCTCGTGCGAAAGGATAAGTCGGCAAGTGCAGGCGTCGCCGCGGGGCAGGATCGAGGCGCTTCCAATCGACCTCCCCGCCTTGCACCCAATGCGCGGCAATGTCCTCGGGCGTCGGCTCGGTAACGGTGGTTGAAACGGCGGCCGCGCCGACTGTTCCGAGCCAGACCTTTTCTCGATCTCCGGCGAGGAAGCGGAACCAGACGGCCTTTCAGCTCGTCTATCGATTGCACGACGAAGGCCGCGCGATGCTTTAGCGGCGTGCGGCCGGCCTGCAGCGTGAACGCCAGATCGGCGAGCGATCAAATCTCCGAAGATCCTTGCGAGATAATCGAGAAGCTGGCGGACCTGCTCCGCAAGGCGCGACGTCGTCGCGCGCCGAGAGCGGCACAACGACCGCGTCGGCGCTCGGCGCGGCAGACTGCGGCGATCGATGTACTCCTCGAGCACCACGTGCGCGTTCACGCCGCCGAAGCCGAAGCTGCTCACGCCCGCGCGGCGCGGCAGCTCGCGCCGCTCGGCATCACGCACGCGCCTGCCACGGCTGCGCCTCGCTGCACGATGAAGAACGGGCTGCCGGCAGATCGATGTACGGGTTCGGCGGCTCGCTGTTGAGGCTCGGAGCCAGCGTGCGATGGCGGAGCTGCAGCAGCACCTTGATGACGCCGGCGATGCCGGCCGCCAGCTCCAGATGGCCGATGTTGGTCTTGACCGAGCCGAGGCCGCAGCCGGGAGTTCGAGCCTTCGCCTGCAGCCGTGCTCGGCAGCGCCGAGAATGCCGACTTCAGCGCGTTGATCTCGACCGGGTCGCCGAGCGGCGTGCCGGTGCCGTGCGCCTCGATGTAGCCGACGGTGGCGGGATCGATGCCGGCTTGCGCATAGGCGCGCGTGATGACGTCCGCCTGCGCCGACGTGTTCGGCGCGGTGAGCGAGTTGGCGCGGCCGCCGTGGTTGATGCGCGCTGCCGCGCACGACCGCATAGATGTGATCGCCATCGCGCTCGGCGGCGGACAAGCGCTTCAGCACCAGCATGCCGACGCCTTCGCCGCGCACATAGCCGTTGGCGTGCAGCGGAGAACGTCTTGCAGGCGCCGTCGAGCGACAGCATGCCCGCCTTGGCGAAATTGATGTGCGCCTCGGGCGTGAGGATGGTGTTGACGCCGCCCGCCAGAGCCATGTCGCAATCGCCGGCGCGCATGGCCTGCACGGCGCGATGCATCGCCACCAGCGCGCTCGAGCAGGCCGTCTCCACCGGCTCGCTCGGCCCGTGCAAGTCGAGGAAATAGCTGATGCGGTTCGGCCCGACCGATGGAACCGATCCGGTCGCCGCGTAGCCTTCAGCGCCCGGGTCGTCTTCCACGCAGATCGCTGTAGCCGCTCGACGATGTGCCGACGAACAGGCCGACCGACTGGCCCGCGAGGCTCCGCGGCGCGTGCCCCGCGTCCTCGATCGCCTTCCACGCATGCGTCATCATGCAGGCGCTGCTGCGGATCCATCAGCATCGCCTCGCGCGGCGAGATGCCGAAGAACAGCGGATCGAACTCGAACACGCCGTCGATGAAGCCGCCGAACTTGATGTTGGTCTTGTTGCTTTCGACCTTGGGATCGCCGTGAACGGCGCGCCAGTCCCAGCGGTCGGCCGGGATTTCGCGGATCGAGGAGACGCCCGCGGCGAGATTGTTCCAGAAGGCGTCGGCGTCCGGCGCACCGGGGAAACGGCAGCTCATGCCGACGATGGCGATCGGATCGTCGTCGGGCGCGTGCGGGCTGCGTAGGACTGCCGGCGCGGCGAACTGGAGCAGTCGACGTTTCGCGAGTGCATCTCCAGTGCGTCGAGCTTCGGCATGCTGGCCGCGACGTGGCGCGCGAGACGGGCCAGCGTTGCGAACTCGAAGAAGTCGGCGGGTGTGAGTGACAGCCCCATCTCGTCGTTCACCCGGCTGGCGAAGCCGGTCATGGTGATGGAGTTCGAACCCGAACTCGCCCAGCTCCGTTTCTGGATCCAGCGCGGAGGTTTCGGTTTCCAACATGCGCGCTGCGATCACCGTGACCCGATCGAGAGCGCGGCGAACCGCATCCTGGCCGTCGTTGTCGCGACGTTCGAGTTGCCGAGGCTCGGTCGTCGACTTTGCTCGGCGGAGGAAGCGTGGATGCGGCGGCAGGGGCTGAAGCCATGACCTCGCGCTGCACTGGCGCATCATTTGCGTCTTCGTGCGCGGGCCGCACCCAATGAACCGTGCGCGCGAACGGATAGCCGGGCAGCTCGGCGCGAGGCGGTGCGTGCGCGCCATAAAGCGTGCGCCAGTCGAACGGGAAGCCGCGCAGCCAGAGCCCCATGAGGATGTCGTGACGTCCGCGGCCGCCCAGTCCGGACAGCGCGTGGCGCACCTCGGCATCGCTGTCGAGCAACGCCATCATCTCGCGGTTGGTCTTCACGCGACCGGTCAGAACCTGGCTGTCGGCCTCGCCGGCGACGAACGCGGCAAGGCGTGTGCGCACATCAGAGATGCTCTCTGGCGAGGAAAGCGAGGCGATGCTCCATTGCCTCGCGGCAGGTCTGCAGCGTGAAGGCAATGCTGGCGAGCTCGGCATCGGAGCGGCCAGCCAGCGCGTCGTGCAACTGCCGCGCGCTCTCCACCAGTTGCTCCTCGGAGCGAGCGGACAGGATGATCGCCACCGGGCCCGCATGGTGGATCGGCGGGGCGCCCGCTCGTCGCGACGCGATATATTCTTCGAGCACCAGATGCGCGTTGCTGCCGCCGAAGCCGAAGGCGCTGACGCCGGCGCGGCGCGGCAGCTCGCGGCCATCGGCGTCACGCGGCCGAACCCACGGCGTGGTTTCGCGCACGACGTGGAACGGGCTGCCTTCCAGCTTGAGATAGGGATTGAGCGTCTGGCAATGCAGCGAACGGCGCAAGCGTGCCGTGCCGCATCTGCAGCAGCACCTTGATGAGCCCGGCAGCGCCAGCCGCCAATTCCAGATGCCCAATGTTGGATTTCACCGAGCCGATGCCGCACGCCATTGCGCGGCACAGGGCCGAAGCGCTCTTCGGCGTCCGCCGAAAGCGCGGCAAACGCGGCGCTCAGGGCCTCGACCTCGATCGGATCGCCGAGCGGCGTGCCGGTGCCGTGGGTCTCGATGTAGGAGACGGTTCGCGGATCGAAGCCCGCGCGCTCATAGGCCCGCACCAAGCAGGGCGGCCTGCGCCTTCGGATTCGGCGCCGTCAGCGAATTGGCGCGGCCGCCGTGGTTCTCGGCGCTGCCGCGGATGACCGCAAGGATGCGGTCGCCGTCACGCTCGGCCTCGTCGAGCCGCTTCAGGAGCACGAGGCCGATGCCCTCGCCGCGGCCGTAGCCGTCGGCATCGGCGGAGAAGGTCTTGGAGCGGCCGTCGCGGGCCAGCATGCCAGCACTTGTGAAGCCCTCGAAGGTCTCGGGCGACAGCAAGGCGTTGACGCCACCCGCGATGGCGGCGGTGCAGTCTCCGGAGTGGATCGCTTCAGCAGCGCGATGTATCGCGACCAACGCGCTCGAGCAGGCGGTTTCGACGGCAACGCTCGGCCCGGTAAAGTTGAAATGAAAGCTGACGCGGTTCGGACCGACCGACGGGGCGAGCCCGGTCATGGCGTAACCTTCGGTCGGCCCGCCCGCCTGCCCGACGAGGCGGCCATAGCCGGTATCGGCGATGCCGACGAAAACGCCGATGTTGGCGCCCCAGAGGCGGCGCGGCGCGTAGCCTGCATCTTCCAGCAGCCGCCAGGTGTGCGTGAGCAGAAGGCGCTGCTGCGGATCGATGATCCGCGCCTCGGGCGCCGAGAGGCCGAAGAAGGCGGCGTCGAATTCGCCGATGCCGTCGATGAAGCCGCCGCGGGCCGCGACCTCGCCACGCGGGGCGCGGTCCCATCTGTTTGTGGGAGCTTCTCGGATGGCGTCGTGCCCGTCGAGCAGGTTTCGCCACAGCGCTTCCGGATCGGCGGCGTCGGGGAATGCGCCGCTCATGCCGATGATGGCGATGGGGGAACGGCCCGTTGGTTCGGCGTTGGGCAACGTTCGCGGGGACGGAGCAGTGTGCACGATGGGAGCAATGGATGGCGCGGCGCCCTGGGGCGCTTCGATGACGACAACGCGCGGCAGGACGCCAAGTGCCGACGCGAAGGCCGTCGCATGCTCGCGCGCGAAATGCGCCGCCAGCTCGCCGAGCGTCGGGTGCTCGAAGAACACGGTGGGCGTGAGCGACAGGCCGAAGCGGTCGTTCAGCGCATTGGCGAACTGCGTGAAGGAGATGGAGTCGAAGCCGTACTCGCTGAGCTCGGCGTCGGGGGTGAGATCGGCCACGGAAACCTTGAGCTGCGCCGAGACGAGCTCGCTCAGGGTCGAAAGGATTTTGCGCTCGAGCTCCTCATGGTCGATCGCTCCGCTGGCGGCGGGAGGTACTGCGGAGGTTACAGGCGCCCGAGGGGCGGCAGAGCCTTGCAGCAAGCGGGTTTCAATCCGCGCGCGATCTCCTGCGATGACCAGCACCTGCGGCTCGTCAGTGCCCAATGCACCATAAAGAGCCGAGAAGCCCTCCTCGCATTCAAGAACGGTGAAGCCGGTCGTGCGCGTCATCATGCGCTCGGCTTCGGGCGACATGCGCATGCCGCCGTCGCGCCACAACGGCCAGTCCACCGACAGCGTGCGCCCATGGCAGAGCCCGGCGCGGCGGCGCGTCTCGCGCTCCGCTGCGAAGGCATCGAGGAAGGCGTTGGCGGCGGCGTAGTCGGCCTGACCCGGATTGCCGAGCGCACCGGAGATCGAGCCGAACAGCAGGAACAGGTCGAGCGGCTCCGCTCCGAGCGCTCGATCGAGGTTGCACACGCCTGTGACCTTCGGCGCCAGCACGGCGGCAAGGCTCTCCGGCGTCTTGCCGGTGATGGCTCCATCGTCGAGCAGTCCGGCAGCGTGCAGCACGCCGTCGAGGCGGCCGTGGCGGGCGCGAATGTCGGCGACGAGGGCGGAGACCGCTTCAGCGTCGGCGACGTCGAGCACGGCATGCTCAACGCGCGAGCCGCTCGTCGCTGCGCGGCAATAGCTCCGCTAAGTGCTGCATCGATGGCGTGCGGCTGGCCAGGATGATCGTCACGCCAGCAGCACGTGACGCAATCTCGCGCGCGAAGAGCCGGCCGAGGCCGCCAGAGCCGCCGGTGATGAGGTAAACCGCGCCGTCGCGCCACGGCACGTGGCGATCGGCTTTCGAAGCCTGCAACTCGCGCCAGCCGGCCTCGAGCGCGGTGCCTCCCTCCTCGCGGATGCAATCGAGATCAGGTCGCTGCGCATAAGCTTCGAGGCGTTGGGCAACGTCCGCAGACTTCGAGCGCCGGGCCGAGCGCGAGCAACTGGCAGCTAAGGCGCGGCACTTCCTGCTGGGCCGTGCGGAGGAGTGCCTGCGAGTCCGGCAAGCAGGCCGGCTTCTTTCGGGATCACGACTTGCAGCAGCGCCGGACCTGAGCCCCGTGCGGCCTCTTGTATGAGAGCGAGGAGCGCGGCCGCGTGCTCGGAGAAACCGCCGTCGGTAGCGGACGCCTCGCTTTGGGAAACGCGGCAGGACCAATTGGGCCGTCCACCCGCAAGCTGTATGTCCGAAAGCTTCCGAACGATCGCAGAGAAGCACGTAGCGGCGCGTGAACTGAGCCGGGTTCGCGGTGCGCTCCGGTCGTGATTGGACGCCAGTGCGGCGCGAACAGGAACACTTGGTCTGCTGAACGCTTTGTCTGCTCTTGAGCGGGCTTCGCCAACTTCCGCGTCGCGAAGCCCTGCATGCGGACGCGAACCATCCGTCCATGTCCATCAGGTCGAGGTCGAGGGTGCGTACGCGGCTCGTCTGCTCGCCCTTGTCGCTGGTGCGAATGTGCACGGCCATCTCGGGCACGCAGGTCCCGAAGATTTCCACCCGGTCGAGCGCAAACGGCAGCGCCGCGCCTTCCGCGCTTGCGCCCGCTTCGTTCAGCGCCATGCCCAGCGCGCACTGGAACGCTCCGTCCATCAGGCTCGGATGCAGCACGAAGCCATCCTGCGGCATGCCAGCGGGCAGGTGCAGCCGGCCAAAGACCTGCGTACGGCCGTTGGAGTCTCACGCCGCGCGCGAGCGAGGTGATAGCGCGGTGAGCCGGGCCATAGGCGATGCCCATGGAGTTGAAGGTGGCGTAGATGTCCGCTGCGGCATGGCGCTGCGGGTGCGCCGCCTCCAGAGACTGCGATATCCGACACGAGGCGAGGCGGCTTCCACCGTCTCGTAGCACGACCCGCGCCTGCGCATGCGGGTGACGCGTTCCATCGGCATCGACGCGGAAGATCTCGACGCGGGGTTGCGGCTCAGCCTCGCGCAGGACCGCGATCTCGATCTCGATCGGCGCGGTCACAATGAGCGGGCTGCAGCCACACGACCTGGCCCAGAGTTCCGTCCAAGCCGGCGGCAAGCATGGCGCGGCGCATCAGCTCGAGATAAACCACGCCTGGCAGCGTCGGCGCGCCGTGGACAACGTGATCGCGCAGGAAGAAGGCATTCGGCTGCAGGCGTACGCGGAAACGGCCCGGCGAGATCTCCTCCAAAGCCAGCTCATCTTCGACCGGCGGGACCGCCGCCTTTGCGGGAAGCGGTGTGGCCGTTTCCGGCAACCAGAAGCGCTTGCGCTGGAAGGGATAGGCCGGCAGCGCGACGCGATGGGGCGTGCGATTCCGATGCAGCTGCGCCCAGTCAACCGCGCCACCCGCAACCCAATGGGCAGCGAGGCCCGCGAGGTCGTTCGCGTCGACCGGGATAGCTCGCACCGCGCGCCTTGCGCTCGACCGTACCGGTTAGAACGCCTTCCGCCGCTGCCCTCCGCGAAGGCTTCGAGACGCGCGCGCAGATCGGCCTTGTCGTGCACCACGCAGGCGAGACGCACGCGCATCGCGTCGCGCCCGGTCTGCAGCGTAAAAGCGATGTCTGCCAGAGACTGCGCCGCGCCGGCCTCGCTCGCTAAGATGAGCGGCAAGACGCGCCGCGGCTTCGCGCAAGGCCGCGTCGTTGCGCGCCGACAGCGGAATCAGCTGCGGGCCGCTCTCATTCGGCTGACCGCGCGGAGGCCGCGGTACTCCTCGATCACCACATGCGCGTTGGCGCCGCCTGCGCCGAACGAGCTGACGCCGGCGCGGCGCGGCACTCTCGTGCCCGTCGACAACGGGCCTCGCCCAGTCGCGCGGCGCATCAAGCAGGTAGAACGGCGACCCGCGCAGATCGATCAGCGGGTTCGGTTCCTCGCAATGCAGCGTCTGCCAGAGCCTGCCGGCGCGAAGGCCGAGCAGCACCTTGATGACGCCCGGCGATGCCCGCCGCCGTCTCGGTGTGGCCGATGTTCGACTTCACCGATCCGAGGCCGCAGTACGGCGCTCCGCGGCGCGCGAGGCCGTGCTCCGCGCACAGCTCCGCGAACGCCGCCTTCAGTCCTTCGATCTCGACCGGATCGCCGAGCGGCGTACCGGTGCCGTGGCACTCGATGTAGCCGATCGTGCGCGGATCGATGCCCGCCTGCTGATGCGCCTCGGCGATCAGCCGCGCCTGCGCGCGCGGATTCGGCGCCGTCAGCGACGACGCCGCCCGCCGTGGTTCTCCGCCGAGCCGCGGATGACACCCAGAATGCGGTCGCCGTCGCGCTCCGCCAGATCGAGGCGCTTGAGCAGCAGCGCGCCCACGCCCTCGCGCGCGCGCGTAGCCGTTGGCGGCGCGCGAGAACGTCTTGCAGCGCCCGTCCGGCGCCAGCATGCCGACGCGCGCGAACAGGATGTGCTGCGTCGGCGTCAGCATGAGGTTGGCGCCGCCCGCGATGGCCATCTCGCAGCCTTCGTGGCGGATGCTCTGCACGGCGCGATGCAGCGCGACCAGCGAGCTCGAGCAGGCGGTGTCGATCACCTGGCTCGGGCCGTTGATGTCGAGCAGGAACGACAGCCGGTTGGCGCAGAAGATGTGGCCCAAGCCCGGTCAGCTGCGCCGGGATCGATGCGCGCCGGCGCGGTTGGCGAGATCGGCATAGTCCTGCAGGTTGATGCCGAGAAACAGGCTGACCTTGCGGCCCGCAAGCGAGCCCGGCGCATGGCCCGCGCCTTCGATGAGCTTCCACACGCATTCGATGAACAGCCGGTGCTGAGGATCCATCAGCTCGGCTTCTTTGGGCGAAATGTTGAAGAAGGCGGCGTCGAACAGATCGTGCCCCGGCACGAAGCCGCCGTACTTCACATCCGAAAAAGGACCGCGCCTCGGATCGCCGTCGACGGCACGCCAGTCCCAACGATCGGGCGGGATTTCCTCGATGCAATCGCGACCGGCGGCCAGATGCGCTTCGAACGCAGCGAGATCCGGGCTTTTCGGGAACATGCCCTCCATGCCGATGATCGCGACCGGCTCGGCGAGGCCTTGGGCGGGCGATGCCGCAGGCGCCGATGGAGGTGCTGGTGATGGCGCGACAGCGGCGGCGGGACGATTGGCGGTCGGGCCGCACGATGGCGAGCAAGCCACCCGGCAACGTCTCGCGTTCTCTCACGCGACTTCTCGGCATCGGACAGGTTCGGGGTGAGTGGCTTCACTCTTCGCGGCGTAATGCGCCGCAATGGCCGCGCCGTAACGGGCTGCGGAGGATCTGCGCCAGATCCTTGAGATTGCGCGCTTCGAAAAAGGTGGTTGGAGCGATCGAGACGCTGAAGAAACGCGAGATGCCGCTCATGATCTCGGTGATGGCGATGGAGTCGACGCCGTAGTTGGCGAGGTTCTCGTCGGGATCGATGCGATCCTCGGGCATGCGCAAGGCCGCAGCCGCGAGGCGCAGCACGTCCTGCTCCAGACCATCGCCCGGCGTTGCAGTCTCGGCGGCGCGCGGCGCGGCGACCGACGGCTTGCGCCGCGAGCCTGGCCTTGGCGCGTTCGATCAGCTCGCGCTCAAGCAGATCACGCATTCTGGCGCGCAGGTTCTCGGTCATTGCGCAGCGACCATGGGCGGAGCGGAGCCGCCGCGAGCATGTCACGATACTTGCGCATCTGTCGCCAGCAGCTTCCACAGATCGGCCTCCCACAGATGGCGGTAGGAACGCACGAACTGATCCTGACCCAGGTCCGGATTGTCAGATCTGCTTGGCGCGCAGGAAAGCTTCGAGCCCCCGCGTCCGGCCGAAATAGGCGCGCGCATAATCGCGCACGAACAGGCCTTGCGTTTTCAAGCCATCGCCGAGGCCGCCGGCCGCGTTGATGAAGCCCATGAACAAGAGGTTGTCGTGGTTGCGCGGCACCGAATGCAGGAAGAGGTCCGGAATTCCCGATTTCCACTCGAGCAGCGCCTTGTCGAGGAATGGGAAGTCGCGACGATAGCCGGTCGCATACATCACGATGTCGATCTCTTCCGACGAGCCATCGCGGAAGTGCGCCGTGCGTCCGGCGAAGCGTTCGACGTCGCCCTTGGGCGTGATGTCGCCGTGGCCGATGTGATAGAGGATTTGCGAGTTCATCACCGGATGGGCGCCGTCGAGCGGATAGTCGGGCTTCGGCAGGCCGTAATCGGCGCCGTCATAGCCCGCCATGCGGAAGACTTCCTCGATGTAGGCCAGCGTCTCGGCCTTGGTGGCGAACTTGCCGCCCAGCTCCATCATCCATTGCGGCGTCGGCTTTCCGTTGATGAACTTCGGCTGGTAGTGATAGCCGCGCCGGGTGCTGTGCCAAACCTTGCTGGCGTGATGCACGGCCTCGGCGGCAACGTCGCAACCTGAATTGCCGCCGCCGATGACGAGGACGCGGCGGCCGCGGATCTGGTCCGGCGACTTGTAATACCGCGTGTGCAGGGTCTCGCCCTCGAATGAGCCTGGGTAGGCCGGATCGGGATAAAGCGGCACGCGCTGAAGGCCAGTCGCGATCACCACCAGCTCGTAGACGCCGCTGAAGCCATCGCCCGCAGTCAGCCGCCATCCCTTGCCCTCGCGCGCAAGGCGCGTAACCGGCGCATTGAAGCGAGCCGTTTCATAGAGGCCGAAAGCGCGGGCATAGGAGCGGATGTAGGCCAGCATCTGCTCGTGGTTGGGATAGGCCGGATAGTCGTCCGGCATGGGAAAGTCCTGCACCTGGGTGTTGAATTTGGGCGAGATGAGATGCAGCGAGCTGATAGGTGCGGCCGCAGTCGGCACTGCCGTTCCAGACACCGCCGAAATCAGATTCAGCTTCGAACAGATCGAAGGCTATGCCGGCATCCCTGAGCTCGCGCCCGACACCAATGCCGGTGGGCCCGCCGCCGATGATCGCGATCTTGGCGCGTTCCGTCACAGGCGCATCTCCCTTGGCATTTCGTCTTGCAGATCGATTTCGGCCATGTCCGCGGGCTCGCGCGCGATCAGTCCGTCCATCAGCAGCACCGGCGCGCCGGTGGCGGCATGAACGGCGACGGTCACCGCGCCGTCCGCGTGACGAATTCGGACGAGCATGTCCTGCGGCGGAGATCCGTTGGCGATGTAGCGTTCGAGCGCGAACGGAACGGTGGGAGCCGGCACATGACCGTTGATTTCGGAGAAGGCGATGAGGCGCCAGACGAGATGCAGCAGGGCGGCTTCCGCAGTGGATGAGTTGCCGTGGCCCGCTCCTAAGTCGCGCGACGAGGTCGGTGCCGAGCCGGTACACGGAAGTGGCGGTGGTCCCCGTCCCCTCGCCTGCCGCCGCGAAGCGCGCCCATAGAGACGTGACGTCGCGGCCTTCCGAAGCAAGCTGGCGCTCATCGACTGGAGCGGGCCAAGCCGCGGCGCGCATGTCCTCTGCATCGAGGATGATCGCGCCGAGGTGACTGGGTCTCGTTGCGGTCATCACGTCGGAGACTTCGTAGATCAGTCCTTGTTCATCGGAGCGGATGGTCACGTTCCAGGACGGCACGAGACCGTTGCCCGCATCAGACGGTCCCCAGATCATCTGCTCGAGCCCGGCAACGGGGCGGCCGGTGAAACGCTCACCTGCTGCGCGCACGATCTCGGGTAGGAGGAGGCCAACGAGGCCGTCCTTGATGAGCGCCGAAGTATTGGCGCACTGCGTAAGACGAGCCGAGTAGGCGCCGCCGCCGCGATCTTCGAGTGTGAACAGCGGAGCCGCCTCAATCGCCTTCGCAGGAGCCTGCGCGATCCAGTAACGCTCCTCGGCGAATGGGTATCCGGGAGCCTGGATGCGGGGCGCCGGCGTCTCTGGCCAGGCGACATTCTCTCCCGCGCACCAACGTGCGGCGAGCACGCCCAATGGTCCGTCGGCAGCCGGCAGCGATGCATTGGCATTCGCCGCGAGTGACTCAAGCGCGCGAACCAGTTTGGCGCGATTCTGGAACACGATGGCTCGGCGCACCGCGAAAGCCGTGCGGCCCCGCTGGAATGTCGCCGCGAGAGCGGCAAGGTCGAGGTCCGCGCGCGCTGCTACGAAATGCGCGAGTTTGCCAGCATAGGCGCAAAGCCGAGCCTCGGTGCGGGCCGAAATCGGCAGCACCCAGGGCGCGGAGGTCGACTGCTTGTTTCTGGGCACGTCAGGTGTGGCTTCCAGCACGAGATGCGCGTTGGTGCCGCTGAAGCCGAAGGCGCTCACCGCAGCGCGGCGCTTACTCGTCGCGGGTTCCGGCCAGGACCGTGCTTCGGTGTTGATGACGAACGGCGTGCCGGCAAGCGCGAGGTGCGGGTTCTGCGTGCTCGACATGAATAGTCGGCGGCAGCTCGGCATGTTCCAGTGCCAGCACGGCCTTCATGGCGCCCGCCACACCGGCGGAGGCAAGGAGATGACCGACGTTGCTCTTCACCGAACCGATGGCGCAGGATGCGGTCGGGTACATCGCGGCCGGCGAAGGCGCCCACCAAGCCCTTCGATCTCGATCGGATCGCCGAGCGCCGTGCCGGTGCCGTGACACTCGATAAGTCCGATGCTGCCCGGTGCGATGCCGAAGCGCTCGTGGATGCCGCGAATGAGCCGCGTCTGCGCCTGCGGATTGGGCGCGGCGATGCCGTTGGTCTTGCCGTCCTGGTTGACGCCCCAGCCGCGGATCACGGCGCGGATGGGATCGCCGTCGCGCAGCGCGTCGTCGAGGCGCTTGAGCAGCATGACGCCGACGCCTTCGCCCGGCACGAAGCCGTTGGCGCGGGCATCGAAGGTGAAGCAGCGGCCGTCGCGCGACAGCATGCTCACCTTGGAGGTGTCGACGAACATCGATGGACCGATCAGCACGCAGGCGCCGCCCGCGAGCGCGAGATCGCTGTCTCCGAGGGTCAGGCTGTTGCAGGCTTCGGCGATGGCGACGAGGGAGCTCGAGCACGCCGTATCGAGCGAGACCGCGGGCCCGTGCAGGTCGAGAAGATAGGCGATGCGCGCCGCGAGGATCGAGCCGGCGGCGCCGAGCAGGCTGTAGGCGTTGCGCTCCGTGATGAGATCCGCATACCCGCTCGGGCCGCTGCCGACGAACACGCCGCAGGCCGCGCCCGCGAGCGATGTCGGATCGATGGCGGCGTCCTCGATCGCGTGCCAGGCGTGCTCGCAGGAACAGCCGCTGCTGCGGGTCCATGAGCTCGGCTTCGCGCGGCGTGATGTTGAAGAAGGCCGGATCGAAACGGTCCACGCCGTCGATGGCGCCCATCCACTTGCAATAGGATTTGCCCGGTGCCTGCGGGTCGGGATCGTAGTGGGCGGCGATGTCCCAGCGCTCGGGCGGCACCTCGGTGATGCAATCGCGGCCGTTGCGGATGTTGTCCCAGAAGGTCCCCAGATCAGCCGCCTGCGGGAAGCGGCCCGACATGCCAATCACGGCAATGGCGGGGCGCTCGGGGGTCGATGAGCGCGGCGCCAGTGGAGCGACGAGAGCAGGGTCCGCCGCTGTGACCAGCCGCTGTGCGGGCGAAACCACAGGCGGAGGCGTGAGACTTCGGTGGGCTCAGCGATAGTCGGAGCGCTCAGGTGCGCCTCTGCGGCCAACTTGTCGACCAGAGCGCCGACTGTCGGATGCGCATAGACCGCCGTCGCCGGCAGCTCTGTGCCAAAAGCGGCGTTGAGGCGCCTGATCCACGTCACCGCCAGAATGGAATCAAGCCCAAGGTCGAGGAAGCCGGAGCCGTCGCGGATGTCCGTGGCGCCGATCATCAGCTCCTCGGCCAGGCTCGCCACGAGCCGTTCGCGCACGAGTGCCCGGTTTTCGACTGGCTTCACGAGTTGTGGCGACTCCACTCCGGCCATTGCGGATGGCCGCGGCACCGATGCGGGCTTCGCGACCTCAGGGCTCGTAATCGTGGTGTCGGGCGGCAGCAGCTCCGTGATACGCGCCGCGAGAGCGCCGACCGTAGGCTGTGCGTAGACTGCGGTCGCCGGCAGCTCGATGCCGAAGCGGGCATTGAGACGCCTGATCCACGTCACGGCCAGAATGGAATCAAGCCCGAGGTCGAGGAAGCCAGAGCCGTCGCGGATGTCCGTGGCGCCGATCATCAGCTCCTCGGCCAAGCTCTCAATGACGGTGGCGCGGACCTCGGCGAGCCGGTCGCGCGCTGGCGCCTTCGGCGCGAGCTGCGTTGGGGCGTTTGCCGGCAGCTCGAAAGCTGCGCGGATGCGCGTCAGCGCGTCCGCATTGCCGATGAACGTGCGGCTGTGCATGTCGAGTTCGCGCTCAAGCGTGCGTGGGAGCGCGTCGATGAGCGGGCGGGCGGCGTCCGACTTGGCCGCGATCAGCACATCGCGCGGCTCGCGCGCCAGCAGATGCGCCAGCCGCAACGCCTCGGGCAGAACCTCGGCGCCGGGCAGGACATGAAGCGCTCTGCGAGCGCGCCTTCAGATCGCGGCCCTTGAACGGCATGGCGGAGAACAGAACCTCGCGGCCCAGGTCATCGCCGAGCTTATGCGGGAAGATGAGCGTCGCCCCTGCGCCGGGTGTGAAGCCGAGCTCGAGATAGTTGCTGTGATAGACGCTTTCGGCCGCGAACAGCGTCAGGTCGCAGAACATGCCCAGCGCCCAGCCGGCGCCGATGGCGTGGCCCTGCATGGCGGCGATCACCGGCAGCGGACATTCGAGCGGCAGGCGTGTAGATGCGCCGGTCGGTGAAATGCGTTTCGCCCTTCTGCAGGCTCTCCAGGCCGTCGATGGTGCCGCCGCAGGCGAAGTAGCTGTCGAAGCCGGTCAGCACGACGGCCTTGAAGCTCGGTCGAGCGGGCGATGACGGCGAAGGCATCGCTGAGGCCGTCCATAAGGTCCGGCGTGAAGGTATTGCGGCCGGCGCGCTCCTCCATGGCGAGGACGACGACGCCGTCGTCGAAGGCGTCGAGAGTCACAACCTTGGAGGCTAGACCGATGCGGCGACGAGCTCCCGGCTTCGGAGCACCGCCGTCTGGCGCGATGCGGGCACGGAAGGGTTCGGACGCGGGATATGCATTGCCGCCGTGAAGCGGTTCGCGGCGCATGTGCCGCTTCAGCTCGACGAGCGCGAGCCGAGGCGCTCGCGCGATGCGGCGAGCAAGAGCGAGAGCCTCTTCACTCACGCGATCGGCAGGCACGACAGGTAGCGCGAAGTCCGGCCGCGTGCATGTCGGCGCCGCTCTGTTCTTGACCTTGCGCGAGAAGGGTGTTCGCGAGGTCATCCCCAAGCCTGCGCGGCAAAAGCTCGTTGGCTTGCAGGGCATCCTTGGCCGCGAAACGCGCCTCGGCCGCAAGAACGACGAAATCACAGCTCAATGCGGCAGCGAGGCCCGCGTCCACGGCATGACGCAGCTATAGAGGCGATGACGGGCACAGAGCATCGCTGCGCCGCCTGAGTGAAATGTCTGGCGCTGCCGGAAGCGGTCGTGTTTCCCCATGCCGCCGGCACATCGAGCATCACGGCGCGCACGTCGGGCATTTCCGAGATGGCGCGCAGCTCGTCCACCAACGCGGCTTCGAGGGCATCGCTCCAGGGCTCCGATGGCGCGAGCCTGCAAACGCCGTCGGGATCGATATCGCGCGCGATGCGAACGGATGCAGTTGGGTTTGCTGCTTCGACGACATGCAACGGCGCGAGCGTGACTTTGGCGGCGCGAGCCGGCGCCGATGTGCTGGCGACGGCGGCGGCCGGATCGAGCAGGCGGCGACCCAGAGGCGCGGGCTCGGGCCGAGGCGGAGCTGCCATAGGTGGCGGCGCAGTGGTTTGCGCGGGCTCATAGGCTCCTTGCCGCTACCGGAGCTTTCGCCTCCTCGACCCAATAGCGCGTGCAGCGAAGGGATAGACCGGCAGCGGCACGCGGCGGCGGCCTGTGCCTGCATAGAGTCGCTCGGCGTCAGGCGCGGTGCCGGCGAGGAACGCATCGGCCAGACTTTGCCAAGTCACCGGCATCGAGATCGGCGGCTGCATCCACGGCTGTCGCGTTCGCGTCGGCTGTCGCGACCTTGATCCCGCTGTCGGATGCGCCTGCGAGCCAGGCCGACAGACGTTCCGACGAGATCATCGATGTCGTGCGCTACGAGAGCGAGGCGATGTGGCAGGTGACGGCGGCCGATCAACAGCGTGAAAGCGACATCGCGGAGATGCGGCGGATTGGAGCGTGCAGATGGCGACAGGCGCTCCGCCTGCTGGCGAAGCTGATCTGGCGTGCGAGCCGAAAGAACGACGAGGTGCGCGGTCGCAGCGTCCGCAGCGGGCGCCTGCGGCGGAGCTTCCTCCACAACGACATGCGCATTAGTGCCGCTGAAGCCGAATGAGCTGATCGCGGCGCGCCTTGGCCCGCCACTGGCAGGGAAAGGCTCGGGCCCGCCGTTGACGCGGAACGGCCCCTCCGCAAGGTGGATGGCCGGATTGCCGGCGCCGACATGAAGTGTTGGCGGTACGACGCCGAACTTGAGCGCGCCCAGCACCTTGACGAGGCTCGTGATGCCGGCAGCCGTCGTGGCGTGGCCGAGGTTCGACTTCACCGAGCCGAGGAGGCTTCCGCCGCGCGGCGTGCCGGCAGACGAATAGATGCTGGCGAGCGCGTCATATTCGATGGGATCGCCGAGCCGGGTGCCGGTACCGTGCGCTTCGACGAA
Organism: uncultured Alphaproteobacteria bacterium; assembly: GCA_963831345.1. Lineage (GTDB taxonomy): Bacteria > Pseudomonadota > Alphaproteobacteria > Rhizobiales > Hyphomicrobiaceae > Hyphomicrobium_C. The sequence continues at coordinate 149,604 of CAWHPZ010000014.1, read as the reverse complement.
ACCAATGCTCGAAGCGGTGATGCCGAAGGCGTCATAGACGTCGCGCATCAGGCTTTGCTGCGACACGCCGCTCGGAGCCGTGATGCCGTTGGTGGCGCCGTCCTGATTGGTGCCGGAGCCGACGATCAAACCATGGATGGTGTCGCCGTCGGCCAAAGCAGCCGAGAGCGGACGCAGCAGGACGGCGGCGACAGCCTCGGCCGGGCACGATGCCATCGGCATCGGCTCCGAAGGCCGCGCAGCGGCCCGACGGAGACAGCATGCGCGCCGCATCGGCGTAGCGGAAGAAGCGATCGGTGCATTGCACGAATACGCCGCCCGCGATGGCGAGCTCGCATTCGCCGCTCCACAGGCTGCGGCAGGCGAGATCGAGCGCGACGAGCGAACTCGAGCAGGCGGTATCGACAGCAATGGCCGGCCCTTTGAGATCGAGGCAATAGGCGATGCGCGCCGGGATCAGCGAAGCGGTGTTGCCCCAGAACGCCTGGCCGGGCGGCTGGCTGCGGAACAGCTCCTGATAATCGCCGGCGCTGCAGCCGACGAACACGCCGCAGCGGCGTCCCTCCATGCTCGCGCCGGCGTGGCCGGCATGCTCCAGCGCCTTCCACGCCTCCTCCAGGAAGAGGCGCTGCTGCGGGTCCATGTAGGTGGCTTCGAGGCCCGAGATGCCGAAGAAGACCGGATCGAAGCGATCGATGCCGTCGATGAAGCTGCCATGATGGTTGGCGGCGGACGGGAACCGCGTGACCGGCTGCACCAGGTTGCGTCCGGCGTTGAGGTGCTGCCAAAGCGTTTCGACATCGGGCGACTGGGCGAAACGTCCGCTCATGCCGACAATGGCGATGGGCTCGCGGCGGTGTGGCGCGGCTTCATCTTTCTCTTTGCGCACCGAGGGCGCTGCGACTGGAGCGGGTGCTGCTGCGGGCTCCACCGCCTGCGTCTCCGCTTGGGCGGCCGCTTGCGGGAAGGTCTGGGCGATGTAGGCTTCGAGGCGCGACACGTTGCTGAAATCATAGAGCCGCGCCTGCTCGATTTTGATCCCGAGCGCGCCCCTGATGCGCTCGACCAACTCCGCTCCGAGGATGGAATCGAGACCGTAGTCGGCGAAGGGCTTATCCACGGCGACGGCGGTTGCCGGCATGTTCAGCGTCTCGGCGACGACACGGCGCAAGGTGTCGCGCAAGTTCGCGGCGGCGACAGAGGCGCGGCGGACCGACGATGCTTGGGCGGGGGCTTCCGCAACGATGATCTGCTGCCCGAGCCGGCTCTCTTCCGCGGCAGAGACGGAGCGCCACTTGAAGCCTGCGTCCTGAAGCACGGACCGCCACGCGTCGGCGCTGAGGGACGGCGTTCCTGGAATGCGGATCTCGTCGTCCGTGAAACGCCACCAGCCTTCGAGCAGGCCGAACGTGACATGCGTGAACAGCGTGGCGCGGCTGGTCTCGTTCAGCAGCAGAACGCCGCCGGGCGCGAGCGTCGCGCGCACATGGCTCAACGTGCGGCGAATGTCGGCGGTTGCATGCAGCACATTCGCCGCGATCACGAGATCGTAGCGGCCGGTGGCGATGTCCTGCGCGGCGGGCGGCTTTTCGATGTCAAGGATTGCTGTGGCCAGCGACGGCACGCGGCTCGCGAAACGCTGCTCGGCCTTGATGAGGAAGGCGCGCGAGACATCGGTGTAGCGGTATTCGGCGATCGCGGCGCCGAACGGCGCCAGTGCCGCGAACAGATGCTCGCTGGTGCCGCCTGTGCCAGCGCCGATCTCCAACACGCGCAGCGGGGTGGCGGGAGCTGTTGCGAGCCGTGTTTTGACCCAGTCTGCAGCGGCGCGCGCCAGGGCTTCGCTGAAGCGTGACGGCGACGGGATTATCCTTGTAGACAGCCTCGACGAGATCGAGGCGTCCCGCTGGGAACATGACAGAGGGTGCGCTGCGTGTGCCCGACAGGATGTCCGGCAGGGCCCGTAGCGTCGTCTCGGCCAGCGCGATCTGCGCTTTGATGTTCGGAGGGTGCAGGTATCCTTGAAGCTATTCCACGCTGCCCAGGCGTCATCGAGCTAACGTTACCTTCCCGGCGGGCAGCAGATCGTGCAGCGCTGTGCGCCAACGGTCGAAGGGCTGCGTCAGGGGGCCATCAGGCAGGCTCGCCACGATGGCGCGGACCAGCGGCGCGATGGCTGCGTCGAGAGCCTCCACGCCGGAAAGCAGAGACGTAGATTTCGCTGGCCGGCTGGCTGTGGGCGACGCGGGCTTGCGGCGCGCGGGCCTGCCCCGCCGTCATCGGCAGCCAATAGCGGTCCCGCGCAAATGGGTAAGTCGGCAGCGAGACGATGCGTGCACGCGTGGGCCGGGGCAGGTCCTCCCAATCGACCGGCAGCCCTTGAACCCACAAGGAGAGCAAGCGGCCAAGGCTTCCCCGTGCAGCCCAGCTCCGCGCCAGAGCGCGCATTTCGTCGTCGCCGGACAGCGCGGCGATCACGCTGCGGTGGTCTTGCGCGTTGCCGGTGTGGAGGCCGGGATGATCCGTTCGGCCTTCGAGGAAAGCGCGGAGGCCCGTCGCAAGCTCATCGAGCGTCCGGGCTTCGAGCGCAAGCCGCGCATCCATCGCTTCGCGGCCGACCTGCAGTGTGAAAGCGATGTCGGCGAGGCTTAGCGATGCGGCTGCTCCACTGTCTGGTGACAGTATCTGCGCGCGCGCGCCGAGCGCTGCAAGAAGCTGCTCCGGCGTTTCGGAGTCGTGCACGAGCCGAGCCGCGTTAGAGACGCCGAGTTTACTCTCCAGCCAGTCGCGGAGCGCGAGGCGATGGACGCGATCGAAGCCGAGCGTCTCAAAAGTTTCTGTGTCGTCGATCTGCTCCGGCGCAACGTCGAGGATCTCGGCCAGCTTGGCGCGCAGCAGCGACGACACGTGCGTGTCGTCTCGATCGGCGGTCTTGCCGTATGGCGGCGCTATCGCCTTCTCCACTGCGGCCAGGAGTTGTGCTGCGGATGCGCGCAGACGCTCCGCGTCGCGCGCCGATAGAATGACTGCGTGTGAGCGGGACGTGCCGTCGGGCGACGTCGGCTCTGCGGCCGGGGGAGAGAATTCGGGGCTCGGCCACTCCTCGACCAGCACATGCGCATTGGCGCCGCCGGCGCCGAACGAGGACACGCCGGCAATGCGCCGCTCTGCCGTCCACAGGTGCAAGCTCCGTCTGCAGGCGGAACGGCGTCGCGGCGAGATCGAGATTGGGATTGGGCTTCAGCGGCGTGCAGCGTCGGCGCGAGCTAGCCGTGCTGCATCTGCAGCACGACTTTGGTCAGCCCCGCGATGCCCGCCGCCGCTTCGAGATGGCCGATGTTGGATTTCACCGAGCCGAGCGCGCAGAAGCCGCGATCCGCGGTGTCGGCCTCGAAGGCCTGCGTCAGCGCGGTGACCTCGATCGGATCGCCGAGGTGCGTGCCGGTGCCATGCGCCTCGATGTAGGTGACGGCGCGCGCGTCGATGCCGGCGCTGTCGAGCGCGGCGCGGATGACGTCGCGTTGGCGCTGCGGGATTGGGCACCGTGTAGCCGTTGGTGCGGCCGCCGTGATTGACCGCGCGTGCCGCGGATCAACGCGTGAATGCGATCGCCGTCCGCGAGCGCGCGCGAGAGCGGCTTCAGCAGCAATGCAGCCCACGCCCTCGCCGGGCACGAAGCCGTTGGCGCCGTCGCCGAAGCTCTTGCAGCGGCCGTCCGGGCTCAGCATGCGCGCGGCGCTGAGCTCGGCGAAATTCGAGGGATGCAGATAGAGGTTCACGCCGCCGGCGAGCGCCATGGCGCAGGTGCCGGAGCGCAGCGCCTCGCAGGCCTCGTGAATGGCGGTCAGCGACGACGAGCACATGGTGTCGACCGGCATGCTCGGGCCGTTGAGGTCGAGCACGTGCGACACGCGGTTGGCGATGCTGGCGAACGAGGTCGTGGGCCGCACGGTAGCGCCGCTGTCGCTGACGAACGGCCCGTGCAGCGCGAAGCCGGTTTTCGTGACGCCGACGTAGACGCCGACGCGGGCTTGGTGGCGGGTCGCAAGGCGGGAGCGGCTATAGCCTGCATCCTCGCAAGCCGCCCACGCCGCCATAAGGAACAGGCGCTCCTGCGGGTCCATGGCGGCCGCATCGCGCGGCGAAATCTTGAAGACGAGCGGATCGAAACCGGCGAACTCCTCCAGGAAGCCGCCCCACTTGGCGTAGCTGGCGCCGCGCGCCACGGCGGTCTCGACGTCGGGCTCGAAGAAACCTTCGAGCGGCCAGCGGTCGTCGGGCACCTCGCTGATCAGGTCGCGCCCGTGGGCGAGGTTGTCCCAGAAGGCTTCGAGGTTCTCCGCGCCGGGATAGCGGCCGCTCATGCCGATGATGGCGATGGGCTCGCGCGGATCTGGGTCGAGATCTTCCTTGTGCGCCGAGACCGTCCACGCGCGGTGGCGTCTCCGGCGGCGTGCGGTTGGGTGACGGCCAGGGCTTCCTCTCCGGTCAGGCGGCGGCAACCGTCGGCGTGGCGCGCAACGAGATGACGCGCGAGCGCGCCGAGCGTGCGGTGCTCGAACAGCAGCGTTCCCGAAAGCGCCCCGAACGACGCGCCCAATTCCTTATTGAGGCGCGTGATCATCAGAGAGTCGATGCCGTACTCTTCGAGCGGCGTATCCGGCTCGATACGCGCAGCAGGCACGCCGCTGATGCGCGCGAACAGGTGGCGCAGCGCTTCGGCGGTGCGCTCGGTCAGGCGCTGAGAGGGCTGGGTGTCGTCAGGCTTCCGTGCAGTGCCTGGCTGGAGGCTGCGGTTAGTTCCTGCATCGGCGAAGAAGGCGCGGATTCGCGGCCCGTCGCCCGCCACGACCGCGACCTGTGGAACGGCTGCTATCTGCGCCGCGCCAAGAGCCGCGAGGCCGGACGTGGTTGCGAGAGGGCGTTGTCCCATCTGCTCGAACAGCGCCGCCCGCCCCGCCTCGCCGATGCGCATGCCGCCGTCGCGCCATAGCGGCCAATTCACGGAAACGATCGGAAGCTCGCCATGCCTCGCTGCCGCGAAGGCATCGAGGAAGCCGTTGGCGGCGGCGTAATCGCCCTGCCCGGCATTGCCGACCGCGCCGGCGAGCGATGAGAAGAGCACGAAGCTGTCGAGCGCGATGCCCTTGCACGCCTCCGCGAGGGCGAGCGCGCCTTTGACCTTTGGCGCCAATACGGCGTCGAGATCGGCGCGGGTCTTGTTGAGCAGCGTGCGATCGCGCAGGGCGCCGGCGCAATGGAAGACGCCGTTGAGCGCGCCGTGCCGGCTCACTACATCGGCGACCAGAGCCGTCATCGCGCGTGGATCGGCTACGTCAAGAGCGTGATAGCTCGCCCGTGCGCCTGCGCTGCCGCAACTCTTCAAGGAATGCCGAGCGCTCATCGTCGAGCGGTGACTGGCCCACGAGGACGAGCACCGGCGCCTTGGCTCGAGCGGCGATGTCGCTCGCAATCAGACGCCCGATACCGCCCATGCCGCCGGTGATGAGATAGACGCCACCGTCGCGCCAGGCAGGCGGGGCCAGACGCGGTCCGAGACATAGGCGTCCACGTGCGAACGAAGCGGCGACCCCCCTCGCGACGGATGCGTCGATGATGCGGATGCGCTGCCTCTTCTCCGAGGATGGCCGATACGGCGGCCGGCGACGATCCCGCCTGTACGCCGACCACCTGGCCGATGATGTGCGGGCACTCCAGCGACGCGGTGTCGAGCAAGGCTCCAAGGCCGGTGAACATCTGCTCATCGCCGCCGAGCGGATGGACGAGTTGCACAAGCGTCGGCGCAGCCTCCGCGTTGCGCAGCTCCGACTGGAGAGCGGCGAGCACTTCGCCAGCGGCAGCGATGTAGCGTGTGCCGATGTCGCCCGCGCCGCGATCGCAATCGACCACCCGAGCGGACGAGCTTGCGGCAGACTTCGACACCGCAGGTCAAGGACAATGCGGCGCAGCGCGCCTTCGGCTCGGTACCGAGGCAGCGCCGCTTCGGTCCACTGTGGAACGTGCAGCACGGTTTCATCGGCAGCAGTGACATCTTCGGTTGCCGAGCCCGGAATCCAGAAGCGGGTGTCGGCGAAGCGGTGCTGAGGAAGAGGTGCCCGTCGGTTGGCTCCGCCCGGATAGTCCTCGAGCACCACATGCGCGTTGACGCCGCCGAAGCCGAAGCTGCTGACGCCGGCGCGGCGCGGCAGCTCGGCGCCTGCGGCGTCCGATCGGCGCGGCCAAGGCGCTGCGCTCGCGCACAATGTGGAACGGGCTGCCGTCGAGCTCGATATGCGGATTGATGTCTCGGCAATGCAAGGTCGGCGGGATCTCGCCGCGCTGCATGCGCGCCGAGCACCTTCACCACGCCCGCAAGACCTGCCGCGGCTTCGAGGTGGCCGATGTTCGACTTCACCGCGCCGAGGCCGATCGAGGGGAGCGGCTTGCCGATCGCCGAGCCGGCCGTAGGCGAGGCGCAGTGCGGCGATCTCGACCGGATCGCCGAGCTCCGTGCCGGTGCCGTGCGTCTCGATGTAGCCGATGCTCGCGGGATCGATGCCGGCCATGGCGCGCTCGATGAGATCGGCCTGCGCCTTGGCATTGGGCGCGGTCAGCGCGCCCGCGCGGCCGCCGTGGTTCACCGCGCCGCCGACGAGCACGCCGAGGATGTTGTCGCCGTCGGCCTCGGCGTCGCGCCAGCGGCTTCAGCAGCAGCGCCACGACGCCTTCGCCGCGGCCGTAGCCGTCGGCGTCGGCCGAGAAGGTCTTGCAGCGGCCCTCGGGACTGAGCATGCCCGCGAGATGCGGGCCCTCGAAGCCTTCGACGGCGAGCGCGAGATTGACGCCGCCGACCAGCGCCATGCTGCACGTCGCCGGCCGCGAGCGCTTCCGCCGCGCGCACCGAGCGCGACGAGCGAGCTCGAACAGGCGGTGTCGATCGCCTCGCTCGGCCCGTGCACGTCGAGCTGATACGAAATGCGGTTCGCGACCATGGCCAGCGAATTGCCGGTGGCGGCGAAGCCGTCGTGCGGCACGTGGTGCGCTTCGAGCAGGCTCGCATAGTCGCGGCCCGAGACGCCGACGAAGACGCCGGTGTCGCGCGGCAGATCGTCGCGGCCGGTATCCCGCATTCTCCAGCGCCCGCCAGCTCGGTCTCGAGCATCAGGCGCTGCTGCGGGTCCATGCGCTCGGCTTCGACCGGCGAGATGCGGAAGAAGGCGGCGTCGAAGCGGTCGACGTCGGTCAGGAAGCCGCCGTGCTTGGCGAACCCGGCCCGCTTCAGGCGCTCCGCATAGGCCGCGCCATAGCGGTGGAAGGGAAACTCGTCCGGTGAGATCGTCACCGGCCAGCAGTCGATCGATGAAGGTTTCGGGAGTGTCGGCGCCCGGAAGTCGCGCGGCGATGCCGATGATGGCGATGCTCATGCGTCCGGCGGCGCTGCGTGAGGGCGCTGCGAGAGAAGACGACTGAACTGCGGGGGCGGCGCGGGGGGGCATATCCTGGCGCTTGGCTTGGGCGCCTCGGCTTGCCAAGTGCCTCGCGAGCGCGTCGATGTGCTCGCATTCGAAGAAGATCGCGGGCGAGACCGCGACGCCCAGGCGCTCTCCGATCATGGCGGCAAAGCGCGTGAGCGAGATCGAGTCGAAGCCAAGTTCATAGAACGAGGCGCGCGGGCTGATGGTGGCGCTGTCGAATTTCAGCAGTTCTGCGGCGAGTGCCGTCAGCTCGTCGCGCAAGGCCGTGTCGGCCGGAGCGTCAAACTCTGGCCGATCAGCCCCTCACCCGCCGCTCGGGCAATGGCCCTCGCGTCGACCTCTCCCTCTGGGAGAGGTGAAAGGAAGGCAGCCGTTTCCCTCACCTCTCCCCGCTGGGGAGAGGCTGAAGCAAGCGCAGTGAGCTTCAGGTGAGGGCGCTCAACTTCGACTTCCGGTGGCGCCTTGCGTGAGGCCAACGGACTGAGCACCGATGGCGCGTCCGCGAACTCTGAATACCAGCAGCGGACCTCGTCGAAGGGATAGCCCGGCAGCGAAATGCGGTGGGGCCGGCGGCCGGCATGCAGCGCGTCCCAATCGATGGCAATGCCGTCGGCCCAGCAGGCGGCGACGCTCTCCAGCGCCCGCGCTGCAGTATCGGACTTCACGCGCTTGGCGTCAGTGCGCGGCGCACAGTCGAGCGTGCTCGGCGTGTACCAGATGCCTTCTCCCGCTCCGGGAGTGGCCGAGAAAGCGTCGAGCTTGGCGAGCAAGTCATTCGGGCTTGCTGCGACCACGGCGAGACGGCACGGCAGCGCATTGCGGCCGACCTGCAGCGTATAGGCGATGTCGGCAAGCGGCAGCTCAGGATGCGTCGCGACGTATGCCCGCATGCGCGCAACGAGCCGCGTGAGCGCGGCGGCATTCATGGCCGAGAACACCGCGATCTCGGGCCCGCCGGGATGCGCCTCGCGCGGCGCGCCGACATGCTCCTCGACGATGATGTGCGAGTTCATGCCGCCCGCGCCGATGGACGTGACGCCGGCGCGCCGCGGCAGCTCGTGTCCCTCGGCATCGATGCATCCGGGGCCAGGGCGCGAGCTGCGCGCTGGACGTAGAACGGCGTCGTCTCGAACGGGATATCCGGATTGAGCGTTTCGGCGTGCAGCGACGGCGCGAGCTGCCCGTGCTGCATCTGCATCAGCACCTTCGCCATGCCCGCCACGCCGGCGGCGGCGAGCAGATGCGCGACGTTCGATTTCACCGTGCCGATGGGGCAGAACTGCGTGTCGGCGGTGTGGGCGCGGAAAGCCTGCGTCAGCGCGCGGATTTCGATGGGATCACCCAGCGCCGTGCCCGATCCGTGGCCTTCGACATAGCTGATGGTGCGCGGATCGATGCCCGCATCCTCGATGGCTTTCGTGACGGCTGCGGCCTGCTGCGCCGGGCTCGGCACCGTGAAGCCGTTGCGCACGCCGGCATTGGTGACGGCCGTGCCCTTGATGATGCCGTAGATGTGGTCGCCGTCGCGCTCGGCATCGGCGCGGCGCTTCAAGACAAGCGCGCCCACGCCTTCGCCGAGGATGGTGCCATCGGCGCCGAGGCCGTAGCCGCGCACGACGTCGGCGGTCTTGCTGGTGAAATGCTCCTGCGAGACCGCGATGAGCTTCTGCGGATGCAGCAGCAGGCTGACGCCGCCCGCGAGCGCCATTTTGCAGCGGCCCGAGCGCAGCATGTGCACCGCCTCGTGAATGCACGTGGAGGCGGCCGAGCACATGGTGTCGAGGAAGTAGGACGGCCCGGTGAAGCCGTAGAAATAGGACACCATGTTGGGCACGGTGCCGGTGTAGCTGCCGCTGGCGCGCGCGCCGCGGACCAGCATGTTCTGGAAGCCGAAGTAGTCGTACTCGTTGGTCATGGAGCCGACGAGCACGGCCACGTCGCCGCCGAGCTTCTGCTGCATGGTCTCGCGCGAATAGCCGGCGTCCTCGAAGGCCTCGACGCTGGCTTGCAGGAACAGCCGCACTTCCGGGCTCATCAGCTCGGCTTCGGCCTGCGAGATGCGGAAGTAGCGCGGATCGAACTTGTCGATGCCGTCGAGGAAGGCGCCGGTCTTGACCACCGTCTTGCCGAGGACGTCGCGCTCGGGATGATAGATGGCGTCGTGGTTCCAGCGGTCTCTCGGAACAGGGCCGACGCCGTGCAGCCCCTTGGAGAGCATCTCCCAGAAGGCGTCCTTGTCCGCCGCCTTGGCGACGCGCAGAGAGAGGCCGATGATGGCGACGTCGTGCGTGTCGTCGGTCTGCTGCGGCGCTTGTTTGACCGGAGCTGGCACGGCGCTCGCGCAGCACGTCGTCAGCCACATGAGCAGCGGCCGCCTTAGCATGCGGTGGGCGCGGGCTGCAGCGCGCGAGCGAGCGCGGCGCCATGCTCCTCCACCAGATGCGCCGCGAGGCTGGCGAGCGTCACGTGCTCGAAGAACAGCGTCTTCGACAGCGGCCCCAGCACGCGCTCAAGCCGCGCCGTGACATCGATGATGATGATGGAGTCGAGGCCGTATTCCACCAGTGCGGTGTCGGCGCGGATGCGCGACGGGTCGATCTGCGTCGCCTCGGCCAGCAGCTCCTTCAGGTATTCGGTCGTCCGGGCCAGAAGGCCCGCATCCGGGGCGGACTGCTCCTCGGTCTAGCTTCTCCGCGCGTACGGCGGGCGGCGCCTCGCCGACGCTCGCCAGGAACGCCTCGATGCGCGGGCGGTCGCCGTGCAGCACAACGCATCGCGGCGAGACGCGGAGCGGACAACAGCCGCCACAGCGCGTCGACGCCTAGGCGGACGGCAGCGGCTCAGTGCCGAAGCGGCCGCGCATGGCCTCCAGGAACGGCGCCTCGACGGTCATGCCGCCTTCGGCCCACAGCGGCCAGGCAATGGCGCGTGTGATGCCGCGCCGCTCGCCGCGCGCAACCTGCTCCGCGCGGTGCTCGGCGAAGGCGTCCATGAAGGCGTTGGCGCCGGCATAGGCGGCCTGACCCGGATTGCCGAAGGCGGAGGCGACCGACGAGCAAAGCACCATGAAGGACAGGTCGAGATGCGCCGTAGCGGCGTCGATGTTCAGCGTGCCCGTAACCTTCGGCGCGAGCACGGGCGCGATGCGCGCCGGGTCGCCGCCGAAGATGTAGGCGTCGTCGAGCAGTCCGGCGGCATGGATGATGCCCTTCAGAGGCCCGACTGTACTTTCGACCGTTGCGACGAGTTGCTCGACGTCGGCGCGGTTCGCGACGTCACAAGGCATGTAGCGAATGTCGGCGCCCTGGGCGCGAAGTGCGTCGAGCTGCGCTTGACGAGGAAGCGTCCGGCGTTTGGCGGCGGCCGCTGAGAACGATGCGGCGCGCGCCGCGCGCAATGAGATCCTCTCGCGAAGATGAGACCCAGGCCGCCGAGCCCGCCGGTGATCCAGTAGACGCCATCAGGATCGAGTTGCAACGGCTCCGGCTCGGCTGCAGCAGTCGCGAGCGAAACCGGACGCCATGCGAGGCGCGTGCCGTCGCTTTCGTGGCGGATCTCGACGAACGTGTCAGTCGCCGCCGCTTCGGCAGAGGCGATCGACCGTGAGCGCGATCGATGTCGCAGGGGCCGGCGATACGCACCAGCGCGCCGGACATCTTGGGATGCTCGAGCGCCACGGTTCTGAGGAGGCCCGCGAGCGGCGCCGCCAGATAGGCCGGGACGGAGTCAGGAACGAGAACGATAATCTTCTGATTCAGCTTCGGCCGCGCGGCCATCAGCTTCGCGAGGTGCGCGTGAAGCGCGCGGAACCAGAGCCCGACCGTTGCCGCGGGGTCGTGTGCGTCGAGCGAGGCCATCGCGTGAATTTTGAGACCTGTGCGCGCGGCGAGGTCTTTTGTCAGCGGCGCCAGATCTCCGGCGAGAAACGACGGCCGTCTCGCGGCTGGGCGCGTGAGCGGCGATGGCGGACGGAGCCTCGGTCCAGACGCCTTGCGCGAGGACGGTTTGCGAGCGTTCCGCTTCAGGTGCTTGCGCGGTGCCGGAAGCTTTAGTCACCTCTATCGCGGCGTCGGCCATCAGACGCAGCGTCAGCTCCTTGAACGCCACGCAGACGCGGCCTTTGCTGTCGCAAAGATCGATATCCAACTGCCGAATTCCGTTCGCGGCGCGTGCACCCGGCGTCGGCCTGACATAGGCGACCATTGCCGCCTCGCACGGCCCCGTGACCAGGATTTCGCGGCAGGCGAACGGAACGCCGGCGCCGGTGTGGCGCTTCGTCATCGAGGGCGATCCAGGCCTGGATCGCCGCATCGAGCAGCACCGGATGCAGCGGCAGCTCCGGCAGCGTCGCGGCAAGCCTGCGCGGGAGACGTAGATCGGCGAGCACGAACCCCTGCCCACGCCGAATGGCTGTTAGGGCCTGGAAGGCAGGACCATGCACAACGCCACTTGCGCGCAAGCGCTCATAGCAAACGGCGGGCTCGATCTCCTCTACGGCTGTCGCGCGCAGGCCGGCGAGATCGAGCACGGCGGGGGACGTATCATCCCGAAGCACGGTTCCTTGGGCGCAAACCAGCCCAGGGGTGTCCTTATCGAGCGTAGAGAGCGTGAAATCTCGCACTCGAATCCGACGAGCGCGTCAACCGGATCTCGACATCGACAGGCGCTTCGCCGACTGCAATAGCCCTCGACCACACCACATCGGTGAGACGCAGCGCGCCAACTTCTCCGGCGGCTTGGGCAAAGGCGGCGCGTGCCATCTCGAGCCCAACAACGCCCGGCAGGATCATCGCGCCCTTGACGTGATGGTCGGCGAAGAAGAATTCAGAGCCGGTGAACCGCGACCGATAGGTGACGGCGTCGAAGTCCGAAACGTTGCGGTGCAGGAAGGGATGCGGAACGCCCTCGGTATCCTTGGCGCCGAGCGCCGTATCGAACCAATGGCGCTCGCGCATGAAGGGATACAGCGGCGCATGCATCCGCCGCGCACCGGGAGGAGCGGGGAACACGACGTCCGCGCCGGCAGTCCACAGATCGGCAGAGCGCCAGGGCTCGGCCTCGGCGGCGCCCGGCCCGGGAAGCCGCACGCGCGAGTCCGGCGCACCCTCGATAAAGGCGGTCAAGCGCATCTCGAAGCTCGTCGAGATCGCTGACGACGAAAGCCACCCGGCTGGCCATTGGCTCACGGCCGGTCTGGAACGTGAGCGCGAGATCGGCCAGCACTAGGCCGGGTTGCTGGTCGAGCAGGTCGCGCAGCATTTGCGCGTAGAGCTCGAAGCGCCTCGTCGTTGCGGGCGGACAGCGGCAGGACCAGAGGCCCGTGCGACACGCGCGGCTCGTCCGGCGAGACTTCGACATCCTCAAGAACCGCGTGCGCATTGGTTCCGCCGAAGCCGAACGAGCTGACGCCCGCGCGCCTAGGCCGGCCCGCTTCGCGCGGCCAGGGCGTCGAGCCGCTCTGAATGCGGAACGGCGTGCCTTCGAGATCGATCAGCGGATTGAGCGTCTCGAAGCCGACGTTGGGCGGCAGGCGCTTCGTGCCGCAGGGCGGCCAGCACCTTGACGATGCCGGCCACGCCGGCAGCACCTTCGAGGTGGCCGATGTTGGTTTTCACCGAGCCGATGCCGCAGCTTCCCGGCGACGGCTTCGCCCCTGTTTCCGCTGCCCGCTTGCGGAACGCGGCCTTCAGCCCCGCGATCTCGATGGGATCGCCGAGCGGCGTGCCGGGTCCATGGGCCTCGATGTAGCTCACGGTATCGGGGCTTACCCCGGCATCGCGATGCACCTCCGCGATGAGATCGGCCTGCGCGTTCGGATTGGTCACGGTCAGCGAGCTGGTGCGCCCGCCATGATTGGTGCCGATGCCTCGGATGACCGCATGGATGGGATCGCCGTCTGCTCAGCGCCTGGGCCAGCGGCTTCAGCAGCAATATGGCTCCGCCCTCGCCGCGCACATAGCCGTCGGCGCGCGCATCGAAGGCTTTGGCCTTACCATCCTTGGACAGCATGCCGCTCTTGGCGAAGGCGATGAAGTGATTTGGCGACCACGCGAGATTGACGCCGCCCGCTAAGCGCCATGTCGCATTCGCCGCTCTGCAAGGCCCGCACGGCCTCGTGGATCGAGACGAGCGACGCGGCGCAGGCGGTGTCGTTGGTGACGCTCGGCCCGCGCAAATCAAAGCAGTGCGAGACGCGGTTGGCGATGACGGAAAAGGCGATGCCGGTCGGCGTGTAGGCATCGAGGCGCGTCAGATGCTTCTCGATCAGCTCGGCATAGTCCCAGTGGCAGACGCCCATGAAGACGCCGGTGCGGCTGCCCGCCAGCGCGCTGGCGCGGAGGCCCGCGTCCTCGATGGCGTGCCAGGCCATCTCCAGCGCGAAGCGCTGCTGCGGGTCCATCCAGGCGGCTTCGCGCGGCGAGATATTGAAGAAGGCGGCGTCGAACTCGTCGGCATCCTCGAGGAAGCCGCCCCAGATACTGTTGGTCTTGTTCTCTTTCGCGGGATTGCCGCGCAGCTCGCGCGCGTCCCAGCGGCGCGGCGAAACTTCGGTTATGAGCGAGCGGCCCTCGGCCAGATGCGTCCAGAACGCATCGAGGCTGTCGGCGCCGGGCAGACGCATGCCGACACCGATGATTGCGATGGGTTCGCGGGATTGGCTTGGGCGCGCGTCATGAGGGCTCGCCTCCGGCCTGCATGGCGGCGAAGCGGCGGTTCAGCAGCGACGCGGTTTCGTCCATCAGCCGCAAGGCGATCTCGTCCACATGGCGATCGCGCCATGAGGCGAGGCCTGCTCCCGCCGCCCATTGATTGAACGCGCCCTGCGCCGGGCCGCACTGAACCTGGAAATCGACCTTGTGCTCGAGATCGCCCGCAAGCGCCCAGCGGGTTGCATCGCGGAAGTAGCGCTTGAAGACCAGCCCCATGCGGTGCTTGGGCGAGTGTTTGGCGCGCTCTGTCTCGGGACCGGGATAGGCGGCGCAGATTTCGTCGAACACCTGCGTCGAGGCTGCGCTTCAGATAGCGCTCCTCGATCAGACCGCGCGTTTTGGCGTCGATGTCGTCCAGCGACTCATGCTGCCGATAGAGCGAGACGAGCTTGCTGGCGCGCGCCGGGAAGAAGATGCCCTTCTTCAGAACCTGCACCTTCGAGCCCAGCTCGAACAGCTCGCCGGACGGCGCGTAGTCGGTGTCGTGCACGTTCATGCCCTGCAGCATGTCCTTCACGGCATCGCTGGTGGCGGCTTCGACGGTGCACTGGTTGATCGAGCCGGTGAGAATGAAGTCCGCGCCCATGACGAACATGGCGGCGGCGGCCTCCGGCGTGCCGATGCCGCCCGCAGCGCCGACGTACACGCGGCCGAAGCGCGGCGTGAGGGCTGCGCACTTGTCCCTGACCGACAGGATCGCGGGCAGCAGCGTCAGCGGCATGCGCTGATCGGTGTGGCCGCCGCTGTCGGCCTCGACGCAGACCGCATCGGCCACCGGCACCTGCCGCGCAAGCTCCGCTTCGCCGGGCGTCAAGGCCCCGCTCGCCGACGAAGCTTCGACAGAATCGCTTCGGGCGCAGGCGACAGGAATTGCTCCGCCACGTCCGGACGCGACACCTTGGCGATGATCCTGTGCCGGGCGTGAATGCGGCCGCCGTCCTTCGAGAGCCCCTTGGCGCGATAGCGCACGAGCGCCGGCGTCACCTGCATGAAGGCGGATGCCTCGATGGTCGTGACGCCATGCTTCATCAGCAGATCGGCGAGTTGGTCCTCGAGCTCGGGGTGGTTGCGTGTGAGCGATGAAGTTGATGCCGTAAGGCGCGCCGGCCGGGATCTGCTTCTGGATGGCGAGGATCGCAGTTTCGATTGCGGGCAGGCGCAGGCCGCCGGCACCGAAGAAGCCCAAGAGCCCGGCCTGGGCCATGCGCACGACGATGTCGACCGAGGCGATGCCCTGGTACATGCCGCCCGCACAGATAGGGATAGCGAACGTCGAAATCGGCGCAGAACGCGCGCGAGCCCAGTCGCTCCTTGCTGAACGCGGACGGGCTGATGTCCGTTGCCGTTATAGGCGTGGCCGTTGACGTGCTTCTGCTCGCGCTTCTCTTCCGCCAGCTTCGGCGCGTCGGCAGCCTTCGCCGGAGCTTCCAGTTCTGCGGGATCGAGCGGTCCGGCCTCGAGTTGCGTGCGCATGACCATAGGCTTGACCACGCTCACGCCCTTGGGCGCGATCTCCTCGACGTCCGCGGGCGTGATGCCTTTGGCGAGCAGATAGCGGATGCTTTCGGCCCAGCGCACCGGCGCGGTGATCTGCTCCACCATGCGCTCGCGAATGCGATCCGCCACGTGAGGCCGCGCCGTAACGTTGGAGATGACGGGAATGCGTGGGGCCGCGAAGGACGCCGTCTCGACAAGGCCGCGGAACGCATCGCGGGCGGGCGCCATCAGCGGCGAGTGGAACGCGCCGCCGACATCGAGCACCTTGAAGTGGCTGGCGCCGGCTTCGCGGAATGCAGGCTCCAGCCGCTCGACCGCATCGCGCTTGCCGGAAATCACAATTTGGCGCGGCGTGTTGAAGTTGGCGGCGAAGACTTCGCCCGGCGCATGCCGCGCGAGCACGGCTTCCGTTTGAGCCGCATCGAGGCCGAGCACGGCCGCCATGCCGCCGCCCGTCGCCTCGCCCATCAATTCGCCCCGCGCCTTTACGAGCCTGAGGCCGGTTTCGAAGTCGAACACCTCGGCTGCAAAGAGCGCGACGTACTCGGCGACCGAATGCCCGAGCAGATAATCCGGCGGCGGCATCGATGCGCGGCGGTGCAGATAGCCGAGCGCCCCGACCGCATAGACGGCGGGTTGCGTGAAGCGTGTCTGCATCAACCGCTCCGCCGGGCCTTCGAGGCACAGCTTCACGAGCGAGTAGCCGAGGATGTCGTCGGCGCGCCGGACGAGATCCGGAAACGCGTCGAAGAGCTCGCTGCCCATGCCGACACGCTGAGCACCCTGTCCCGGGAAGAGGATCGCCTTCATGGCGCCCCTCCATGCCGCGCCGGGGCGGTCCCAGAGCACCGAGCCGAGATCCAGGCGCACAACGCGATCGGCTACGTGCCAATAGCGTTCGTCGTGCGTGACGGCGATGACGGTTTTGCCTCTCGCCTTCAGGTCCGCGAGAACCTTGGTGTAGAAATATTTTCGGAAATGGATGTCCTGCTCGGCCGACCACTCGTCAAAGACATAGATGGGGCGGTCTTCGAGCAGCGCCGCGATCAGCGCCAGGCGCTTGCGCTGTCCCGTCGATAGGTTGGTCTGGCTGAACTGGCCGTTCTCGAAGCTGATCTTGTGCGCAAGTCCCATCTCTGAAATCAAACGCTGCACGTCGCCCGGGTCTGCGCTCTCGACGCCGTAAAGGCGATCGAAGAGATGGAAATCGGCAAAGACGGCCGAGAAAAGCTCTCGCATCCCTGCCACGGCGCGTTCCTTTACAGCCACGCCATCGACCTCGATCACGCCCTCGTCGGCCGGATAGAGCCCGGTCATGAGACGCAAGGTCGTCGACTTGCCGCTGCCGTTGCCGCCGACGAGAAATATCGTCTCTCCGGCTTTGACGGTCAGGTTCAGCGGGCCGACGTGAAATGAGGAGTCATCGGAGCGGCGATAACGGAAGGTGAGGCCGCGATAGGCGATCTCACGGAAATTCGTGTAGGCGCGCCCCATGTTGCGCGCTTCCGACGGCGTGACCGAACCACTCGACATCCAGCTTTGCCTCGATGTCGGTGATGGCCTTCAACCCCTCCTCCGCCTTCATGTACATGGGTGACTGCGCGACGATCTTTGCAAGCGGGCCCATGCAGAACAGCAAGGTCGGAATGAGCTCGAACACGAGCGCGCCGTTGGCCGACACATATTGCGGCACCACGAAGCCGACGACGCCGAGCATGAGATAGGTCACGAAGCTGCTGAGCAGGATCAGCGAGGCCCATTGCTCGCCGGTCTGGACTGCGGCCTTCTCCGCGGAAGCGGACGCCGCCTCATAAGCGGCCATGGCGGCATCGCTGCGCCGGGTGTTGAGCCTCAGCTCCTTGAACCCGCTGATGATGTCGTCCGTGGCATCGAGCATCCGAGCCTGATGGCCGAATGTGCTCTGCAGCGTGCTGGCGGAATTCGACGTTGATGCGGCTGTAGCCCAGGATGCCGACCAGCACCGTCAACAGGAACACCAGCAATGCCGGCGGCGACAGGTGCGCAAGATAGATGAGCGAGACCAGCAGCAGGATGCTCTGCTGGAAGCTGTCGACCAGCAGCGGGAAGGTCACCGACAGATGGTTGGTCTCGCGGGAGATCAGGCCGTAGAGGTGGCTGCGTCCGAGGCCATCCACGATCGGCAACTCGGACTGGCGCAGCTTGTCCGTGACGCGAACGCGCAGATCCTTGAGCAGATGCTCGATGACGACGTTGGCGCGCAGCAGCGCGATCTTGTTGCACTGGTAATAGATGACGAACGAGGCCGCGAAGATCAGCCATTCACTGAAGGCCGGTGGCTCGCCCCGCGCAACCGTAGCCGCGACGTCGTTGACGATGACGACGAGCAGGGCATTGGCGAAGCCGGCCGCGATCGTCAGCAGCAACATGCTGCGCAGGTCGCGGGCGCTGGCGCGCTTGATGAAGTCGAAAATGATCACGTTCAGACCGCCTCCGCCGTTGCGAGGCCATCCGGCGGCACGATCGTACCCACATCGAGCGTGATGCAACGATCGGCGCAATTCCAGTAGCGGTCGTCATGGGTGACGGCGATCACCGTCTTGCCGGTGCGTTTCAGCGCGGGCAACAGAACCTTGTAGAAGACCTCGCGGAACGAGACGTCCTGATCCGCCGCCCATTCGTCGAAGACATAGATTTCGCGCTGCTCCGAGCAGGGCCACGACCATCGCCAGGCGCTTGCGCTGGCCCGTAGAGAGATCCTGCGTCGAGAATTTTCCGTCCGCGAACGTCACTTTTTCCTCCAGGCCCATATAGCGGAGCAGCATCGCGACCTGCTCCGTGTCGACATGCTCCAAGCCGTAGAGGCGCTCGAAGAGATGGAAGTCGGTGAAGATGCAGGTGAACATCTCGCGGTAGGCTTGCATCGTCTTGGCCGTCACCTCGACGCCATCGACGCGGATGCAGCCGCTGTCAGGCTGGTACAGGCCGGTGATCAGCTTCAGCGCCGTCGATTTGCCGCTGCCGTTGCCGCCGACCAGGAACACGATCTCGCCGCGGGCGATCCTGAGATCCCACGGCCCGGCCCTGAAGAGGCTCGCCCCCGTCTCGTTGCGATAGTTGAAGGCGAGATGATCGAGCGTGATCTCGCGGAAGGCTTGGAAATCCGGCGCGTCGGCTTCCTCGCCGGCCGTCGGCTTCGGCATGGCGCTGGCATCGAGCCGCTTCTCCAGCGCGAACACATGCCCGAGGCCGACGTTGGCTTTGTCGAACAGGGGCGCCGAGGACGTGACCGCCATCACCGGGCCGACGCAGAAGATGGCGACGGCGACGAGCTTGTAGATGACGTCGGTGTAGCCGCTGAAGAAGACCGGCAGCACGAATACGACTACGCCGACGAGGATATACAGGAACGCATTGCTGAACAGCAGCAGCCCGACCCAGGAGCGGCCGATGCCTACGAGCTTCTTCTCAAGCTCGTCGACGATGCCGACGAAGGTGCTCTGAAGGGCGTCGCTCTTGTCGGCGTTGAGCCGGATCTCCTGAAAGCCCTCACAGAAATGGCCGAGAGAATCCAGCATCGCGGCCTCTTGGCCGTGCACGCTGGCCATCGCCCGGATCATGCGCTTGCGCCGCACCCAGAACAGCAAGAGCCCGACGGCGTGTCACCGAATGACGATGAGGAAGGAAATGCCCGAAAGCACGGCGATGTAGCCAAGGCAGAAGGCGAGCAGGCAGAGGCTCTGCGCGGCGCTGATCAGCAGCGGAAAGCTTTGCGAGAGATGATTGGTCTCCTGGACGACGGTGGCATAGATCTCGCCGCGGCTGAATTGCTCGAGCGAGCGCAGCTCGGAATTGCGGATCTTCTCCAGAAGCCTCGAACGCAGCTGAGCCAACCGGTTCTGCAGGAGACGGTTGGCCTCACGAAGCGACATACGCTCGGCGGCGTAGAAGATGACGAACGCCAGGGCATACATGACGACGAGGCGCAGCTCGACCGGCCGCCCGAGCACGGCCATCTCGGCTGCCGTGTTGATCAGGCTGATCAGCACAACGTTCCCGAGCCCGGCAAGGCAGGTGATTAGAAATCCACTCCGGAACGTGTCGAACGATCCGGTGGAGAGTAAGCGCAGAACATGCATATCTACGCTCGACGCCCCCCGACAATGGCCAGCGTTACCCCGACGTCCGCGATGGCGGCGGACAGTGCTGTTGCGTCTGCAGCTAACTAAACGAGAGGGGGAAGCTCAAGAACGCCGGACTGTGCGTCGGGGCTTATCCCCATGTGATCCGAAGACGCTCGAGCTCGGCGACAATTCCGTTGCTACACACGGGAATTGTCCACTAGATTCCCACAGGGGATTAGTGAGTTCTTGCTTGCATGAATTGCGCTGCCTTTCAAAAGGTTGGGGGCCTATGAAAGCCGAAGACAAGAATTCGCTCGTTTATCGAGCAGCAGTTCCTTGTGGAATTCGATCAGACGTTCCCAGAAGACACAGATCTTTTCCGCGAAGGCGTGATGGATTCGTTCGGCTACGTGCAGCTGCACCGGTTTCTTGAACGCGAGTTCGGAATCAAGCTTTCTGAAGCGGATCTGACGCAGAACCTCCTCGCGAGTTGCACGCAAGTTTGCGTCTACGTCCTGCGAAAGATCGCTCAGCAGGCCGCCGCCGGGGAACCCGCACAGCAGCAGGCGATCCGGGCCTAAGACCCGAGCGTTCCAGAGCGTAACTCCACGAGTTTTGCACGTGTCGAGGCCGCAATCCGGTCTCCGCATCTGCCGCGGCAGGCTCCAGGACCAAAGGCTCTCGTTCATGTGCGGTATCGCCGGCTTCATTGCTCCGCAGACGGATAGTGGTGGCTTCGACGGCATCCTGGCCGACATGCTCGCCGCCATTTCGCATCGCGGGCCTGACGCGGCCGGCGGCTTTGTCGATGACCATTGCGCCATGGGCACAGTGCGCCTCGCCATCATCGACCCGGCGCACGGCGCCCAGCCGATGAGCGACGAGAGCGGCCGCTACTGGCTCTGCTACAACGGCGAAATCTACAACTACCGCGAACTGCGCACGGAGCTCGAAGCCAAGGGCTGTGTTTTCCGCACGCGTTCCGATACCGAGGTCCTGCTGCAAGCGTGGATCGTCTGGGGCGAGCATTGCCTGCCGCGACTGAATGGCGGCTTTGCCTTCGCGCTTTACGACCGGCGCACAGGCGTGCTCGTCCTGGCACGCGACCACTTCGGCAAACGCCCGCTGTTCTACGCCGAGCATGAAGGCGGGTTGCTGTTCGCCTCCGAGATGAAGGCGTTCCTCGCCTACCCCGGCTTCACCTTCGAGCAGGACGCGGGCCAGATCTCATCGATCCTGGCCCAATGGACGCCTCTGCCGCATCAGACCGGGTTCACCGGCATTGACAGTCTCGGCCTCGGCGAATGGCTGGAGCTTCGCGGTGGAACAGTTACGCGCCGCAGCTATTCGTCGATCGCCTTCGACAAGGGGCCGATGGTCCGGACCGAGGCGGACGCACTCGAGCTTATCCGCGCTGCGCTCGACGAAAGCGTGAAACTGCGCCTGCGCAGCGACGTGGACGTCGGCGTCTATCTCAGCGGCGGGCTCGATTCCTCCATCATCGCGCTGTTGACGACCCAGAGGGCACAGCGCGCCGTGCGCACCTTCTCGATCGCGTTCGAGGACGCGGCCCTGGATGAATCGGACGCGCAGGAAGAACTCTCCGACTTCCTGCACACGGATCACTCGTCGCTGACCATCGGGCACGCGGACATCGTCGCAAACTTCGAGGCCGCGCTCTATCACGCCGAAGTTCCGGCCTTCCGCAGCGCCTTCGTGCCGATGTTCCTGCTGTCGAAGCACACGCGGGAAGCCGGCATCAAGGTCGTGCTCAGCGGCGAAGGCGCCGACGAAGCCTTCCTCGGCTACGACCTGTTCAAGGAGACGCAGCTGCGCGCCGCCTGGGACAGCCTGGATGAAGACACGCGGCGCAGCAGGATCGCCTCGCTCTATCCGCACCTCGATCACTACGGGCCGCAGGACCTCGCCGCCGTGACCGGGCTTTACCAGCAGTTCTCGCGTGAGCACCTTCCGGGCCTGTTCTCGCACGAGCTGCGTTTCCAGAACGGCCGCTTTTCCGCACGTCTGATGCGCGATAAGGGCGACCCCTTCGCCGCCATCACCGAATGGGCGGCACAGGGCGCCGGCTTTGCGGCGCATGAGCGCGGTTGAGAAGGCGCAGTGGCTCGAATTCCAGACGCTTCTTCCGGGCTACCTGCTCTCGACGCAGGGCGATCGCATGGCGCTCGCCCATGGCGTAGAGAACCGCTGCCCGTTCCTCGACAAGGCGGTGGTCGATCTCGCGTCGTCGGTCAATCTGCGCTTCGATGACGGCTTCGAGGAGAAGCGCCTGCTGCGCAACGCCTTCAAGGACTGCCTGCCGCCGTCGATCCAGAAGCGGCGCAAGTTCCCGTATCGCGCACCCGACAGCGCGGCGTTCGCCAGCATCCGGCCGGACTATCTCGATCTCGTCTGCTCGGACGCAGGAGCTTGCCAAGCTGCCCTATCTCGACGTGCGTTTTGCCCGCGCGCTGGTCAAGAAGGTGATGACGCAACCGGCGACCGAGATCAGCACGAAGGAAAACCAGACGTTCGTGTTCCTCATGTCGCTGGCCTTCCTGCACCGCATGTTCGTGACCCGCGAGGCGATGCCCGCGAGGACGCCTGATCGACATGACGCTCGCCGACTGGCGGAGTCGTGCGCCGTCGCGCGCTCACTCTTCCCAGGGAAACTTCATCTCCGCCACATAGCGGCTGATGTTGCGGCGAACGGCGGGATCCTCGAACATCGCGCGGTTGGCCTCGATGGCCATGGGCTTTGCGCGCGTGATGATGTCCGACAGTTCCATCATGTAACGCTTGTAGCGCGCCGATGGCGGCGCCGTTGAGCTTGGTGAGCCGCGGAAGGTGCGAGCGCAGCAGCGCCTCGGCATCGTCACCCACCGCATCGGCGATGCCACAGCTGAGTGCTTCATCCGCCGCAACGGGCTTCGTCATGAGCGCCAGGTAGTGCGCCTTCTGCACGCCGGTACGACGGATGAGGAACGGCATAACGCAGGCGGGGAAGAGGCCGAACAGTAGTTCGGACAGCGCGAACGTCGCGGTGCGGTCGCACAGGACCATATCGCAGGCGCAGGCCAAGCCGACGCCGCCCGCGTTGGCTCGCCCGCGCACGAGTGCGATCGAGACGAACGGGCCCGTGGCAAGCCGCGTCCAGAGATCATAAAGCAGGTCAGGATCAAGCGCCTCGCCGCCGGCAGCGGCTTCGAAATCACCGCCGGAGCAGAAGACGTCCGCCGCGCCTTCGATGACAATCACGGTGATCGGCTTCGCGCCTTCCGCCGCCTCACAGCGCGACACGACGTTTCCCAGTTCCTCGACCATGCGCATGTTGAGCGCGTTGCCGGCTGCGGCGCGATCGAGGCGTATGCGGCAGATGCCGTCCATCATGCGGACATCGAGAGTTTCGTAGCTCATGGCCTACCTTCGCCGGCTTCAGGCGCGCGCAGGACGATGGCCGTATTGATGCCGCCGAAGCCGAATGACAGGCTGAGGGCGTTGCGTACCTTGCATGTCTGCGGCCCTCCCCTCACCCAGTTCAAGTCTGGATCGATCGGATCGAGCAAATGATGCGTGGGATGAAGACGGCCAGCGCGCATCTGCATCAGAGTCACGGCGACCTCCACCGCTCCCGCCGAGGCAATGCCGTGGCCGATAATCGACTTGGTGGCATTGATGGCTGCTCCTGCGAGATGCGCGGCGCGATAGGCCGCCACCTCCGTGTCGTCGCCGAGTGGCGTGCCGGTGCCGTGGGCGTTGATGTAGTCGATCTGCTCAGCTTTGCCGCCGCCATGTCCAGCGCAGAACGAATGGCTCGCAGCTCGCCTTCCAGCGAAGGATCGGGGCCGCGATGGCCATCGGCGATGTGAGCGTATCCGGCTATGCGCCCGTAGCCCTCGCTGGATGGAATAGAGTTGCCGCGCCGAATGACAAGCGCGGCGCAGCTTTCTCCGAACACGAAGCCATCGTGCCTGCGATCGAACGGCCGGCAGGCACGCGAGCCCGGGTCGCGGGGGCCGAGCGCACCCATGACCTTGAGCGCTTCGAGCTCCAGGACCGAAAGATCCTGCAAGGCACCAACCGCGATGCAGGCATCGACTGTGCCGCGCGCGACCATCTCGGCGGCATGGATCACGGCGACGGCGCCGCTTGCCGAGGCCCCACCAACAGAATACGTGACGCCGCGAATTCCGAAGGTGGCCGCACACAAGGCGGCAATGTCGGTATCGAAGAAGGCATAGCCGAGATGCGGCGAGACGAAGCCCCTCCGCTTCCATGTCGCGCTGAGCCAGCAGCAGCTCGCGGTTCTGCAGGTTCGAGCCGCCGAGAACGAGGCCTATGCGGCTCGGGTCGAGCTTGTCGAGGCCGGCTTCCGTCCAGGCCTCCTGCACCACCGCCACTGCGACGCGCGCAGATAGTCCGGCAGTGCGGGCCACGCGCTTGGGAAGGATTTCCGGAGGCTCCGGCATCTCGATGCCGATAAATACGCTGTCACCGGAGGGCGGTTGTCGTCCCGGCCGCGCCAGAGGAGCGAACAGATCGCGCCCGCTGAAAAGACCTTCGAGGAGGCTGTCCTTGCCGTAGCCGAAACCTGTCGCGACCCCGATGCCTGTGACGGCCGGAGCCGCGCTCTCAACCTGCGAGCTTGGCATAGAGGAGATCGGAAAGTTCGCCGATGCTGCGCGCGCCGTGGAACTCGCGCGGCGGAAGCTTGAGGCCGATGGCGTCGAGGGTCAGCAGAAGCACCTCGCTGCGCTCGATGGAGTTCACGCCGAGATCCGCCATGGAGTCGCTGCGCGCAAAATCGTGGGCACCGAGCTCGGGCACGACGTCGCGAATTTGCGCGAGCAAGGTGGCAAAGACTGTCTCCGGCGCCATGAAATCCTCCCCCGAGGGAACTCAATAGAGTGTGCTACAGCCAGCGGTATTTGCGATGATAACCGGCGATGGCGTCAAGAACCAGTCGCGGCTTTCCTGTCTCACCCGCGCGGAAGCCGGGCGTGGCCTCCGGCTGCAGCTCCGTGTCGCGCGTGCCGAAGCGGACTGTTTCGGTGCCGCGCAGAAGGTTCTCATATTCCGGCATGGACAGGCGATGACGCCGATCGAGCCCGGACGCGATGCCCATTTCCGCCAGTCGCGCCGGTGCATCGGCGGGTACCACGCCGCTGAAGAACTCCGAGCAGCAGCCCGAGCCGTACGAGAACATGCCGATCCTGCGCGGCTCGTCGGATGTCCGCGGTGTCGATGGTGCCGGCGAGCGCGAGGAACACGGATGCGCCGGCCGTATTGCCGACGCGGCGCCCATAGGCCAGTCCAGGCTCGAGGCGCTTGGCGAAATCACCTTCGATCTCGCTGGCGGGAGCCTTGCAGAGGCGGCGCATCATATGGCGGTGCGCACCCTTCACCATGCCGCCGAAAGGCGTGTGGAAGCAGAGGTTGCCAAACGTCTCGCGAAAGTCGGCGCCATCGACGCGCCGGGCATAATCGCGGAACGCATGCTCGCAGCATTCGAGGTAGGCCATCAGCGACAGGTCGGCATCGCCCGCCTCCGTGTCGGGGCCAGGACGGCAGGTGTCCATCACCTCGAAGGCGTGGTTGCCGTGGGCTCCGGCATCGATGCGGAACAGATGCGGCGTCTCGCTGACCAGCATCGCGACCGCGCCCGCTCCGGAGCTCGGCTCGGAATAGGCCCACTCCTGGATCGCGGCCTGGTCGGCCAGCGCGAAGCGCGAAATGTCGGTCGCGATCACCAGCGCCTTGGCGCCGGGCGACGTGCCGGACAGAATGAAATTGACCGCCATCTGCAGGCCCGCGGTGCCGGAATAGCAGGCCTGCTTCACCTCGAACAGGCGGCAGTTCTTCTTGAGGCCGAGCTGGGCGTGCACGTAGGTGCTGAGAGACTTGCCGAAATCGATGCCGGATTCCGTGCAGGTGACGATCATCTCGATGCGGCTGCGCTCGCTCTCGCGTCAGACGATCGACCAGCGGGCGCGCAGCGTTGACCGCGAAGCTCACCGGATCCTCGCACGGCAAGGCGACGGTCTTCTCGCTCATCAGCAGATTTTCGAAGCGCTGGATGTCGAGGCCGCGATAGGCGCACAGCTCTTTGACGTCGACATAGGCCGCGCCGCCGTAGACGTTCAGCGCTTCAATTCCGACTGACGTCATTATGCTGTGGCCCCGACGCGAACCGGCAGGTGCCCCAGTCCGCGCGCGTTGATGCGGTCGAGCCGCCATTCGGCGCGGCCGGCAAGCTCGAGTGCCGGGAAACGGTCGAGCAGCGCGTTGAAAGCGATCTGCGCTTCCAGCCGCGCCAGCGGCGCGCCGACACAGAAGTGGATGCCGCCGCCAAAAGTTGCATGGGCGTTGGTCGTGCGTCCGATGTCGAGCGTGTCGGGCTCGCTTGAAGCGCAGCGGATCGCGGTTCACCGCGCCGATCAGGCCGATGACGGGCGATCCTGCCGGAATGCGCCAGCCTGCGACCTCGATGTCCTCGCGGGCAATGCGCAGGATCATGTTTCCGCCGGGCTCGACGCGCAGGAATTCCTCGACCGCCGTGCGCATGAGCGTGCGGTCGGCACGCAGGCGCGCCATCTCGCCCGGGTTCTGCAACAGCAGCAGCAGGCCGTTGCCGATCAAGCGTCACTGTCGTTTCATGGCCGGCGATCAGCATGGAGACGAGATTGGTCAGCGTCTCCTCCTCGTCGAGCACGCCGTCGTGCTCCGCGGCCAGAACGCGCCCCATCATGCCGGCATGCGGGCATCCGCGCCGCTCCGCGGGATGGCGCGACGTGCCGCGAGATGGGTGCGCAGGAAGGCCTTGAAGGCCTCGAGTGCGTCGAGCGCTTCCTGCTTCTGCTGCGGCGTCACCATGATGTCGCCGATCTTGATCAGGGCCGCGCTCCAGCGGGCGATGTCGGCATCCATCTCCTCAGGCATGTCGAACAGATTGCACAGCACCCGGAGCGGCAGCGGCCCGGCGAAGGCTTCGATCATGTCGACCACGCCCGCGTCCGGCATGGCCTCGATCAGCAGCCGGGCCTCGTTGCGGATCATCGGCTCCAATGCGGCGACGGCCTGCGGGCGGAAGGCCGGCTCGTAGACGCCGCGCATCCGGCCGTGGTCGGGCGGGTCGCTGTTGATCATCTGCGGCTGGAAAGAGCTGTAGAGCCGGTAGCCGACGGGATCATTCGCGGCATACTCGGGCGAGGACCAGCCGCCCGCCCACAGCCGCGTATCGCGGCCCAGCGCGGACGACTTCGAGACCTGCGCGAATTCCTTGTGCCCCAGGATGAAATAGACGCCCGAGGACGGATCATGGTGGACCGGCCCCAGCGCGCGCAGTCGTGCCAGCTCGGGATAGGGATTTTCGAGGAACTGCCGGATCAGCCAGCAGCGGCCACCAGGCAATTTCTGCCGGGTCCGGCTGCAGCGCGCGCAGAATTGGCCACGCCGGTCATCGCTCAATGCCTTTGCCGCAATGGACACTGCGGCCATCCGGCAGAGTGGTGGTGGACAGAGCCATGGTATGTCACCGTCTCTTTCCCGCGAATGCGGCCGAGCAATGCTTTGACGTGGTGCGCATTCTTCGGTACGGCGATTCCGCCGTTCGTCAAAGGCGGCAAGCCGGCGTAACGATTGCAGGGATTTGCTTGTGAAACTGCTGGCGATCAGCGACCTGCACCTCAGCAGCTCCTCGAACATGCAGGCCCTGACGGAAATGCCCGCCTTTCCAGAGGATTGGCTGATCGTGGCCGGCGATGTTGCCGAGAATCCCACACGCATCCGGGAGGGATTTGAGCTGCTGCGCGAGCGCTTCGCCAAGATCATCTGGGTTCCGGGCAATCACGAGCTGTGGACAGTTCCCGGACCCTGGGGACGGGGCGCTGAGAAGTATGACTTTCTGGTCGACCTGGCCCGCGCCCTCGGCGTGATTACGCCCGAGGACGAGTATCCGATCTGGACCGGGGACGGCGAGCCCTGCGTCATCGCGCCGATGATGCTGCTCTACGACTACAGCTTCAGGCCCGACGATGTTCCGCTCGAGGGCGTCGTGGCATGGGCGCGCGAGGAGCGCGCCGTCTGCGGCGACGAGATGCTGCTCGATCCGGCACCGTTCGCATCCCGCGGCGACTGGTGCCGTCATCGCTGCCGCGAGGGGGAACTGAGGCTCGAGGCGCTCGGACGCCATGTTCCCAAGATCCTCGTCAATCACTACCCGCTGAGGCGCGATCTGGTGGATCTTCCCTACGTGCCGCGCTTTTCTCCGTGGTGCGGCACGACGCTGACCGAGGACTGGCACCAGCGTTTCAATGTGCGCGTTGCGGTGAGCGGGCATCTGCATGTGCGCCGGACCGACTGGCGCGACGGCACGCGCTTCGAGGAAGTCTCGCTTGGCTATCCTCGGCAGTGGGACGCGGGGCGCGGCATGGCAGCCTATCTCCGCTACATCTCGCCGGCACCGGGCGGAAACTGAGCGGCAAAGGCCAATAGGCTCGATGCGTCCACTTCCGCCGCGACGACGCTGACTGCCGCCGGGTCGGGATGGCGGAGTGCAACGGCCATCGCGTGCGTTTGTGTGGGCGCGAAGCGGCGCAAGAACCACTGCGCCGAGTTCTCGCCGTGCTTGTCCAAGAAGCGGACTGCAAGCGGATCGAGGCTCAGCGCAAAGTCGGCGAGCGGCATGGAAAGCCCTCGCCCCATGGCCTTGATGCAGGCCTCCTTGAGTGTCCAGATAGCGAATAGGGCAGCCGGCTGATCCGCAGCGGGCGTGGCGCGGAGCAAATCGACCTCCTCGGGAGCGAAGGTCCGCGCGGCGAGATCGAAGCTGAAACGCTTGGCGTCGACGAGCTCCACGTCGATGCCAACGTCGTGCTCCAGTGTCAGGGCAACGGCCACGAGGCCGCGCGTGTGGGACAAGTTGAACCTGAGCGGCGGAGTGCCTGGCTCACGCAGAACCTCGGGCTTGCCATGGACATTGGTGGCAAAACGCCAGTTCGACAGCGGCCGTGGAACCTGCCCGGACAGCATGGCGCGCGTCAGCGCGTGAGCCGCGAAATAAGCTTGCCGATCGCGTTCGAAGTGGAAGCGTGACGCTCGCGCCCGCTCGGCGGCGTCGAGCAGAAGGGCCAGTTGTTCCCACTGCTCCGGCGCAACGTCGTCGAGAACCAGCCAGCGCACCTGGATGCCGGCTGTGGAAACTCGCGAGCGGAGATCGGGAGAATTTGGTGCGGTCACGGTGCCGTTCTACACTTGCGCTGCGTCGGCCGCAAATGCGAGCCAAGCGCCGAGTATCGCCTTCATCTCAACGTCTGGGCAATCCGATGTCTTCATGGTTCCTTGTTCCGCAGCCCAGGCCAGCCGCGCGGCTGAAGCTGTTCTGCGTGCCGCATGCCGGACGTGGTGCCTCTCTCTACATGCCATGGCGCGCTTTTCTGCCGGAATGGATGGAGTTGACCTCAGTGCAGCTTCCCGGCCGAGAGGGACGTCTTGCCGAGGCTCCCTTGCGCCGTGTTTCGGCGATGGCCGAGGGACTTGCCCAGCATATTCTGCCGCGTCTGGACCGTCCCTATGTGCTGTTCGGCCATAGCATGGGCGCGCTCATCTGCTTTGAGACCGCACGCGTATTGCGCCGGCTTGGCGCTCCACTTCCCCAGGCCCTGGTGCTGTCGGGCCGCCGTGCTCCCACCGTTCCCGATCGCGGCCCACCGATCCACAGCCTCTCCGACGCCGAATTCGTGGACGCCATATGCGCGCGCTACAACGGCATCCCGCAGATCATTCTCGAGCAACCCGAGATGATGCGCATGTTCCTGCCCATCATTCGCGCCGACCTGGAAGCGATCGAAACCTACACGTACCGACAGGAGACGCCGCTGGACATCCCCTTCTTCCTCTATGGGGGGCGCGACGACGAGCAGGTGGCACCGGAAAATATCGCAGGCTGGAGAATGCTCACGGAAGCGCGGTCCGAGCAGCGCTTGTTCACGGGCGGACACTTTTATCTGCAGGATGAGCGCGATGCTCTGATCCAAGCCCTGATCACAGACCTCTCGCCTCTCATCGTTACGAGACCGCCGATCAGCGCGGGCGCTCGCTCTCCCTTATGACCTCGGCCGTGAACGGAGTGACCTTCTGCAAGCGATAGCCGAAAGCGTCGGCGAACGAGCGCAGGATGTAGGGCGGCTCATCGTCAGCAGCTTTGCTCAGGACGTCCGAAGCCGGCAAGCCAAGGCGCATGATGGCGTCGCCGCCCCGTTT
Source organism: uncultured Alphaproteobacteria bacterium (assembly GCA_963831345.1). Lineage (GTDB taxonomy): Bacteria > Pseudomonadota > Alphaproteobacteria > Rhizobiales > Hyphomicrobiaceae > Hyphomicrobium_C. The sequence goes on along the minus strand of CAWHPZ010000014.1, from coordinate 119,559 downwards.
CGAGGATCCGGGTGTGATGAGCTCATCAACCAGTGCGTTGGTCTGAGGCGGTGTCGCGTCAATCGATCCGGGCGTTCGCGTGCCGTTGTCGGCGCTGGCTTTCTGCACCTTGACTGGGTTGACTGGACTTGCCGGCGCCTGCGGCGCGCGCTGAGCCGGCGCCGTGTCTTCGGTGTTGAGAATGAGAGGGAGGCCGTTGGAACCGCCGCCGACAATGACAACCTTGGAATTTGGAGACTGCGCAAGCTGCAAGGTTGCTTCGATTCCGCGCCACTTCAGATAGTTTTCCGAAATTCCGGCCTGCACGGTCTGCTGGAAGGCCTGAATGCCTTGCGCCTCGATCTGCTTGCGCTGGCTCTCGAGCTTCTCACGCTCGATGCGGAAGCTGTATTCCTGCGTGATCTGTGCCTGCTCGAGCTTACGCTCAACGGCAGAGCGCACGCGGAACGGAAGCGTGACATCCTTCAAGAGGACATCCGTCAGGGTGATGAAGTCCTCGCTCATGGTGACGAAGCCCTCTCGAGGGTCAACGGTGTTGCCGCCGCCGATCCTATTGGTGGCCTGCCCGGGAGTTTCAGCGACTACAGCCTTCAGGATTTCGGCTTGAATCTCCGTCCTACGAGAAGAGAAAAGCTCCTCGGTATTGTATTGCGACATGCGCTCGCGCACGACCGAGCCGATCTCCGGGATCAGCAGCACATTGAGGTAGTTGGGACCAATTTCCTTATGGAGGCGCGCGAGGTTGGCGCGGTTAAGCTGCCACCGAAATGAGCTACGTACCGTTATCTGAAGGCCTTCGCGGGCCATCACCTGATACGATTGCTCACGCTCCTGGACGCGCATGTCATAGATGAAGATGTGATCCCAGGGCATGATCACATGCAGCCCCTCGCCGAGGGCTGCCTGGCTCGTCTGCGTGCCGCCGAAGAAGCGCAGCCACAGAATACCGCCGTGGCCGGATGGGACAGTGATGAAGATCCGGGGCGCGAGCGCGGCAATGACGAACATCAGCACCAGCGTCACGAGCATGACCCCGCGGCGCTTGCGCTCGAACCAGGCGCGGCCGGTTGACCACGCACCGGGACCACCTTGCGCTGACGAGAGCTTCAGACATCGCGGGCCGGGCGATTCATAGCCATGTCATGCCCGCCGCCAGCGTCTCTTTACCGCGACGCCTCGCGTATCCACCACCACGGGTGTCGCCATGATGAGGATGATCAGCGACACGATGGGCGTCATGAAAATCGCGATCAGGAAGTAAAGGAGAAAGCCTCCCTGGCGCCCGATGGCCATGACGCCAACCAATACCGAAAACAGGATGTATAAACCGACGATCATACCGACCTCACCCGCGCGGCGTTGGCGCTGCTCAGAAGCCTGAGCAATATCGGTTTCAAGCGTCTCCGATTCGCACTGACGGCGCTAGAGCAGGCGCACCTCTCGGGGGTGCTGCCCTAGGGTTTATCCATACATAAAAAGGACTTGATCAAAGGCCTCCGCGTTCAGCGAACGCGAAGGCCTTTCGTAGTGCACAGCCTTAGGCGACCTTGCTTTCGCCAGCGTTCATCTCGGCTGCTGCGCCAGTCCTCGCCTTGTTGAACTCAGCTTCAAAGTAGGACTTCATCTTCTCAGGATCGAAGTCGAGCAGCGTGCCGCCGGCCTCGAAGTGCTGCAGGAAGACGCGGCCGACCGCCACCGTCGAGGCGAGCGCGAGAGCGGGAAGCAAAATCGTACCTGCGATCTGGCCGATCACCGGCACCGTCTTTAGCGCCGAGACTGTTCCGCTGCCGACAGCAACCGGGAGCGTCGCGCCGATCAGCGCGCCGATGGACGCCCGCACGGCATCTTCCTTGAATTCGCGGTCGTAAAGGAGCGACAGCTCGCGGACCATCTTGATCTGCGTGCCAGTGATGACGGCGACGTCGACGATCGGCAGCGGGATGAGCCCGAAGCCGGCTGACCAATAGGAATAGCGCTTAATTAAAGCGTTGGCTTTTTCAATACGTTCGGACAAGCAGGCCTCCTGGAATGTTCGCGTTGCACGAGGAACGCTCACCAGGCGGCGCTCAATCGAGGGCCCCGCTCCCTCGAATTGCTCAGAAAAACATCTCATACCGAGAATACGCTGTCCACTTGCTGCGCGTAGCCGGTCTCCAATATGTGACAGACGGAAGCGCGGGCAAGTTCGGAGGAAGCCATCGGTTGAGCCTGGAGCAACTGGCCCGCCGCTTCGAATAAACAGCCAAATTCGCGAATGCTTGAAATCGACGGGCGGCTCAAGCTCTTGCAAGAGAGGCGGCCAGCTGATCGAAGGAGCCGCCGTAGCCCTGATTGAGGGAGGCAAACATTCCCTCGAACACCTTGACCTCGCCCTCCTCGGCTCCGTGGGGGCTGGCACGGAGCGTCACCGTGGTCTTTCCTGCCTTTTCGACGAAGGTCACCTCGTTGAGGATTTCGAGCGGAATCAAAGGATCGAACGGCGCGCGTGTGATCCCGCAGCCCTCGTTCGAAAACGAGTTCAGCCACGCGATGCGCTCCTTAGCCGTGATGTCTCGATAGATGAAGCGTCCCCACATCCCGGGACCGTTCGAGAACTGCATTGCGTAATGGAAGAACCCGCCCGGGCGGAACTCGAATTTCGCCACCTTGATCGAGCAGCCTTTCGGGCCCCACCACGACTGCATCTCGTCTGCTTCACTCCACGCCTTCCAGACAAGGTGGAGTGGCGCGTCGAACACGCGCGTGATGACGAATGCACCATGCGGTGTCGTCGAGGGTTTATTTGCCTGCATTTTTCCTGCCTTTTGTTTTCACTGTTTGAGCGGCCTTAAGGTGTGCGTCGAGGCGATCGAAGCTGTGTTCCCAGAGGTGGCGATAGGCCTCGACCCATTGCGCAACCTTCTGCAGCGGTTCTGTCTCCAGCCGACACGGCCGAGTTTGGGCCGCGCGTCCGCGAGAGATGAGACCGGCACGTTCCAGAACCTTCAGATGCTTTGAAATCGAGGGCTGGGTCATGTTGAAGGGCTGAGCCAGCTCGTTGACCGTCGCCTCGCCTGTTGCAAGGCGCGCGAGGATGGCCCGCCGCGTCGGGTCAGCGAGAGCGTGGAAGGTCGCGTCGATCTGCTCTTGGGTCATACTTCATAGCCATTAGGTTATATTCCTATTTGGCTATGTACAGTCAGCGACGCGAGCCTGTCAAGCCGCAGGGGGAGCTGGCGAGGACGCTGCTCGCTAGCGCTTCTGGCTGGCGATATAGCTGTCGAGCTGGTCGGGATCGAACAGGCCGCCGTCGAAGAAGCCGTCGGGCCCGAGCACCAAGCTTGCGCCCGCCGAGCCCACGGGCGTGGGAGCCTGCAAGGCGCCCTCGACCTTGGCGTTGGCTACCGGCAACGCCACGCCAAGCGGTTTCAGCGCCGCACGATAGATGTCGGGCCTGTAGGTCTCGCGCGCGATGCGCGCGTTTTCCTCGCTATGCTTCACTTGCCCCCAGCGCACCATCTGCGAATAGAACCAAAGCGCGTGGCTCTTCCAAGGGAAGGTTGCGGCCTTGGCGAAGGGAACGAAGAAGTCGGGGGCAAACCTGACGTCGCTCTGGCTCGTGTGCAAGTTTCCGGAAAGTCCCTGCAGCATCCATCCGGCCGGGCGTCCGAGATAGGCTTTGTCGGAGAGGATCGATGCGAGATCCTCATGATTGGCCGCGTCTCCACACCATTCAGCCGATTTGCAAAGCGCCCGCAGCAGCGCCGACAGCGCATCGGGATTGTCGCGCGCCCATGCCGCTCCCACGCCCAGAACCTTCTCCGGGCTCGATCGCCAGATGGCAGCCTTCACCGTGACGATGTGGCCTTGGCCGAGCATTGCGGCCGCCGTATTCCATGGCTCGCCGACGCAATAGCCGTCGATGGTGCCGCTGGCCAACGCATCGGGCATCAGCGGCGGCGGGACGATGACGATCTCGACGTCACGCGCCGGATCGATTCCCGAGGCAGCAAGCCAATAGCGAAGCTCGTAGTTATGTCCCGAGTGCGGATGAACGACCGCGAAGCGCACCACCGGGCTCGATTTCTCGGCGCGTTGCGTCAGAACCTGTTTCAGCGCCCGGCCGGTCGTCGCCGGATCGAAATCCGGCTTGGCGCCGTGATCGGCCATTTCCGACCAGAGTGCATTTGAAACCGTGATGGCATTGCCGCCGAGGCCAAGCGCCATCGGCACGATGGTCGGCACGGCGAGCGGCGTCAGACCCAGGTTGCAGGCGATCGGCATCGGCGCCAGCATATGCGCGACCTGGAAATGGCCGACTGCCAGGCGATCGCGGATGTTGGCCCATGACGTTTCACGCACCAGCGTCAGGTCGACGCCCTCGGCTTCCGCAAAGCCCTTTTCCTTAGCGGCAACAACTACAGCGCTGTCGAGCAGCGGCATGAAGCCCGCGATGATCTGATGATTGCCGCTCATCGTCATTTTTCCTCCGGCGGGGAAAGAAGGCCGGCCGCGGTGATCGAGGCTTTCGGCGATCTCGGAGATTTTTCGGTTCTGGTTCATCGCCGTCTTGCGCAGCAGCGCATAGGCTTCGTTTTCCGACAGACCTCGCGTCGCCATCAGTATTCCTTTGGCCCGGTCGACCAGCTTTCGGGTTTCGAGCTCGGACCGGGCATCCTCGAGCTCGCGGGCCATGCGGGAAAAGGCGTTGAACCGGCTGATCGCGACATCGAGGATCGGCTTGACGCGCTCCTGCTTCAGGCCGTCGACCACATAGGCCGACACGCCGGCGTCGACGGCCGCGGCGATTGATGCCTGGTCGGCCCGGTCCACGAACATGGCGATGGGGCGCTTAACCACCCGCGAGAGCTGGAACATGTTTTCCAGCATGTCGCGGTTGGGATTTCCGAGATCGATGACGATGACGTCGGGCTCGATTTCGGCGATGCGGCGCGCGATGCCCGTCACATCATGGACGATGGTCAGATTGTCGTGACCCGCCTCGCGCAGACCGGTCTCGATCACCGACGCTCGCAGCCGATTTTCGTCGATGACGAGGATTTTGAGCGTTGTCGGCCGTGTGGGCATGCTTGCTTTGGCTTTGGGACTGACGTCGAGCGGCACCTAACCTGAACCGCCCATCGGTCACAAGAGCATGTTTGGTGCACTGCTCGCCATGCGGCCGCAAGCCCAGCTCATGCTCTCGGTAAGAGCTAGGCGGCGCAGACGATCGAAGCGATTTTGGCGGCCGGGGCTGCCCTAGAACGGCAGGCGCGGACGGCGGATGCTTCGCCCAATACCTTTGATGGCTCGGCCAGGAGCCTTTAACACGCGGCCCGCGCCTTTGCCGCCCAGGAGGGCCGAATGCGTGAGACGGCGAACCGGGTCGATTACCAGCCTCTTGCCCACGAAGGGAAAGGCCTGCGTGACGGCGATGCCGCCGAGGATCGCGCCATCCCACCGGAGCGGCGCCGACAACACACCGCCAAGCCCAACCTTCAGGAAATGTCCAACCTTGTCGTGCCGCTGGCAGGATGTGGGCGTTGCACACACGTCGACGCCGCCTTCATGCAGCAGTACGACGGTCTCTCCATTATCCGCGACGAAGACATCGAACACCGTGCCGCGAACGCCCATGGACGCCGTCGGTGTCTTGATCTCGTAAGCTGTCTTCGGACTCTTACCAGTGATGAAGCGAAACGCGCCCTTGGCGAGATTGATCGAAATCGAGCCCGGCGGTGCATTCGGATCGTAGATGAACTTGTCGAGCACGATCCTCGCCGACGAGCCGACGGCAAGTTTGGTCTTGTCTAGGAGCTGGATCTCGGCGGTGGCGTCTGAACTGGTGACGAGAATCTCATTCTGGAAGACCTTCTCTCCCTTCGCGAGCTTGCGCGTGTCACTGCCGGTTTCGGCGGTCACCTCGTTCTTAACCGCGACGGTATCGCCGATCTTGGGCGTGTCCGCGAGGGCCGGATTAGCGGCAAGGCATAGCGCCGCCGCGACGGCGAGCGTCCACTCGAGCCCTCTGGGCATTTCGTCCTCCCTCACAGCGGCTTTAAGCGCCGCTCTTAACTTGGTTGGAACGTCAAGAAAGTGCTCTGACCTCGGCCGTCACACGGCGCAGCCGGTCTGACAGCAGCCGGCCCAAGGCGAATAGAATGAGGTGATACAGCTCAGGCTCGGTCTTTTCGAGCTGTTTCAGCGTTGAAAACTGCAGCACGTAGCAAGTCGCCGCCGTCTCCGCGATCACATTGGCCACGCGCCGGCCGCCGTCGAAAAGTGCGAACTCGCCGAATGCGACACCGGGCCGGAACGCGGCGAGGCGCGTATTGGTCTTGCCGTCGTCGAGAAGAACATTGACAGCGGCGTTGCCGGAGGCGAGCAGATACAGCCGATCGGCCGGATCGCCCTCCTTGATGATGCGCTCGCCCGCGGGATAGGAGGCACGCTCGAAGTAGGGTGCGAGGCGAGCGACCTGCTCTGGCGTGAGCTGACGGAAAATGTCCATCGCTGCCAGCGGCAATTCCGTCTCGGTAATGAGCGCCTGCGGATCTGCTTCGCTTATGAGGCGGTCCTCGCAATGCTCGATCGCCATGTCGACGTTTGCAAAGCACGTGTCACGGGGATCGCTATCCTCGAGTACCGCCATCCAATCGACCATGATCTGGCTGGTCAGATCGGCGAGGAGAAGCTTTTTGCCGTGCTCGGCGAGCGAGCGGCTCATGTCTCGGATCAGCAGCAGCGCGCTGAGATCGGCGCGGCTGATACGACGGCAATCGAGCACGATGTAGGAGGCTTGAGCGGCATCCGCACCGATCCTGCGCAGCAACTGCTCCGCGGTGGCGAAATAGAGCCCGCCCTGAAGCTCATAAACGAGGATTTTATAGCCCGTGCTGTCGAGAACCTTGCGTTCTCGCCCTGCCCTGAGCCGCTTGGACGTCACGGCTCCGCCGCGGTAGCTGCGGCGCACGATATTGTCGGCGGCAAAATGGGTGTCATAGACGTGCAGGTAGAACTTCTGGGAGAGCTCCTTGCAGACCTCGATGCCGCGATGGCTGTTGCCGTGGGCATCGAGCAATGGGGAGAACACGCCGACACCGAACTGTCCCGGCAGCACGGCAACGATGCCGCCGCCGACGCCGCTCTTTGCGGGCAGGCCGACGCGATACACCCATTCGCCGGAATAATCGTACATGCCGCAGCTCGCCATGATGCTGAGCACCGTCTTAACGTGCTCGGCAGAGATGGCGCGCACGCCGGTTACGGGGTTGACACCGTTGTTGGCGAGCGTCGCAGCCATCATGGCCAGATCGCGGGCGCTTATCAGGATCGCGCATTGCTTGAAGTAGAGGTCGAGGTGCTCCGTCACCGGCTCCTCGATCATGCCGGAATTGAGCTGGAGATAGGCGATGGCGCGATTGCGGTGCCCCGTCGCGCGTTCGGACTGGAACACAGCTTCGTCGATCGTCAGCTGGCGGCCGGCGTAACGGCTGAACATGTCGAGGATGCGCGCGAACCGCTCCTCCGCCCCATTGCCCTTGATGAGCGAGGTCGTGGCGATGGCGCCGGCGTTGACCATGGGATTGAAGGGACGATTGTTGACCTCGTCCATGACGATGGAGTTGAAGGCTTCGCCGGTGGGCTCGACGCCGACCTTGCGCAGCACCTCATTGGAGCCGTGGTCCTCGAGCGCGAGACCGTACACCAGCGGCTTCGATATGGATTGGATGGTGAACATGACGTCGCTGTTGCCGACGTCGTATATCTGGCCGTCGGCGGTGGTGAGAGCGATGCCGAAGTGGTTCGGATTGGCCAGCGTGAGCTCCGGGATGTAGCTCGCGAGCTTGCCGTGATCCGCACTCTGATACTTGGCATGAACCTGCTTCAGCCAGTAAGCGATCGGCGAAACAATAGGCCCGGGCGCCTTGGCAGGCGCTCCGGCTGCACCGTTCTTCACCGGCGCGTCGACTTTGATGAAAGGCGCAACCGGTTGAACAGGCTGCAAGGTCGGGGTCAAATCGGGTGCGGGCTTGTCCCCGCCGTGCTCACTCTTAGTCGACCGCTCGCGCCAAAACATCGCTCAGGCGTCCCCGTAATGTCAAACAACAGACATGTGAAAATCAGTATTGCTCTGCGCAAAGATTGTCCACGCGGGATTCGCGCATAATATTTGTGCAGTTGCTTATCGTGGATGCAGTCTAACGGGCGGAAATGTTGGTCGATCGCTCCAACTTTCTACGAGTAAACCCCATCCCAGGTCGGAGCTCGCGGCGCCGCTTCCAACTTCGCGAGCCGGCTCTCGTAGATATCGAGCACCTTGCCCAATTGATTGATTTCATTGTTGCGACGGCTGCGATCGAGCGCTTGGCGCGCTGCGGCCCAATCGCCTTTACTATAATGCTCGCGCATCTCCAAAAATGCGCCTCGGAAGGCGCGGAAGTGACTTTGGCGCCTGAGGTCCTCGCCTCCCACGAGCGTATGGATCGTCACAACGTCGCGCTTGCCTTTGACGCGAACGCTGTCGATCTCGACCATCGCAAACTTGTCGCCACAGAGCCGTGCCGTTTCCGGGCACAGCAAGGTCCGCAACCCGTAAACAGCGGTCAGTCCCTCGAGGCGGGAGGCGAGGTTGACGCTGTCGCCGAGCACCGAATAGTCGAAACGGATATCGGAGCCCATGTTGCCCACGACACACTCGCCCGTGCTGAGGCCAACACCGATTTCCATGTCGGCGACCGTCTCGCCGGCGCGTTCGGCTTCCTTGCGGCGCTCTTCGTTCAGACGATCCAGGCGCCGCAGGATCTCGAGCGCGGCGGTGCAGGCATGGTGGGCGTGATCGGGATCGTCGAGCGGCGCGTTCCAGAACGCCATGATGGCGTCGCCGATGTATTTGTCGATCGTTCCCCGCTGCTCGATGATGGCATTGGAGAGCGGCGTCAACAGCCGGTTCATGAGCGCGGTCAGGCCGGACGGATTGGTCTTGTATCCCTCGGCGATTGAGGTGAAGCCGCGAACGTCGCTGAACAGGACCGACATGACCCGTGTTTCTCCGCCGAGCACCAGACGGTCGGGCTCGCGGGTCAGCTGCTCGACGAGCTCCGGCGAGAGATACTGCCCGAAGGCGCCCCGGATCTGGGCGCGCCGCTTCTCTTCGCGGGTGTAGTTCAAGAAGGTCAGCAACAGGAAGACCGCGAAGCTCGAAACCAGCGGGTAGGCGACGTCGAGCAGCACGCCCTGCGACACGAAAAGATACCAGGACAGCGCGCATAGCAGCGCCGCAACGACCCCGCCGAGCGCGAGGGCCGGGAGCGCACCCAGCATGGGGACAGCAACCACCATGCCGAGCCCCGTGGCCACCGAAAGGCAGATCTCCGCTCCGAGAGCATAGTTCGGCCGCGTCAGCAGTGCCGATCCGAGAATGCCCTCGATCGCCTGGGCATGAATTTCGACGCCCGGCATGACCCGCTCGACGGGGGTCGATCTCAGGTCAAAAAGGCCGACAGCCGAAGTGCCGACAAGGACGATCTTGCCCTCGACGCGCTCACGCGGAACCTTGCCGTTGATGACATCGGCGGCCGAGACGAAACGGCCTGGGTCATGAGCACCATGGTGCAGCCATATCTGCCCGTCGCGATCGGTGGCGATCTCGACGCCCGCCACGACCAGGCTCTTGACGCCGGCCTCATCGCTTTTCACCACGAGGGAGGTCGCACCCGTCGCGACACGCAACAGCTCGATCGAGAGTGCGGGAACGATCCGGCCCTCCGCCGAAAAGATGGTCGGCACGCGGCGCATGACGCCATCCCGCTCAGGCACGACTGTAAAGAGGCCGCGTCCGGCAGCGACGCTTTCGAGCCCCGGGAGATTGCGTAAGATGACCGGAAATCGGATCAGGTCGCTTTGGGGATCGTCGCCGATCACCGCTATGGACGTTCGCGGAGACGGATCGGCTGCGTCTCCGGCTTTCGCCCTTCCCCCCGATCCCGCCTGACCCAGCACGACACGGGAGCGCGCTGTGGCTTCGCCGAGCAGCTCGTCGTTGTCCGGGAGCGCGAGAAGCTTTTCCCTGGTGCTTTCATCGGCGATTTTCAGGTTTTCCAGCAGACGCCGCGGTGACAGACGATCCGGCTCGGAAAAGAGGATATCGAAGCCGATGGCGACGGCTCCGTCATTGGTTAAACGATCGACGAGATCGGCGACGACGGTGCGCGGCCAGGGCCATTGCCCGATCTCGGACAAAGAGCGCTCGTCGATATCGACGATGGTGACAGGGAAGGTCTCGGCGACCCGAGGGCGTGCTGTCTGGTACAGGTCGAACGTCTTTCCCCGCGCCATTTCAAGCGGCGCAGGGTCCCAGAAGCGCAAGGCCACGAAAGCGAGAACCATCAGCAGGCCGGCCATGCGCCCGACCGTTAGCGATCGCGCGAGCCGGTGCACCATCGTGTCCTCTGAGTTCGATTTCCCATGCCTAGGGAACCCAACTCGTGGCCAATGGTCAAGCTGTTCGGCGGTAACCAACAACCAATTGGCCGTGCGACCGCCTGGAGCTCAGCTTGCCGCCGGTTCAGGAGCGCTCCGTCACCTGACTTTGCGCTCCGCCAGCAGGCCCAGATAGTGTTGCAGCACCGTTGCGCCCGCGATGGACGTGACGTCGGCGTGATCGTAGGCGGGCGCAACCTCGACTACGTCGCCGCCGACGATGTCGAGGAACCCGAGGCGGCGCACGATCATCAGTGCTTCGCGCGATGAGAGGCCTCCCGCAACCGGAGTTCCGGTTCCCGGCGCATAGGCAGGATCCAGGCAGTCGATATCGAACGTGAGGTAGGTTTTTGCGTCCCCCACCCGTTGCCTGATGCGCTCGACCACGCCCGCTACTCCCAGCGTCTCGACGTCCTCGCCGTAGAGGATTTCGAGCCCGCAGGTTTCGGGCGCATGGGTCCTGATGCCGATCTGAATGGAGCGGTCGGGATCGATGATGCCCTCGCGCACGGCCCGCGCCACGAACGAGCCGTGATCGATGCGTTCGTCCTCATCGAACCACGTGTCCTGATGCGCATCGAACTGCACGAGCGCCATAGGCCCGTGCTTCGCCGCGTGAGCCCGCAGCAGCGGCCAAGTGACGTAATGATCGCCGCCGATGGAGAGCAGCGTCGCTCCCGCATCGATCACCTCGCGCGCCTGGCCTTCGATCTGCCGCGGCGCATCGAAGTGGCGTCCGAAGTCGAGCGAGCAATCACCGTAGTCGATGACGGCCAAAGTCTCGAACGGATCGGCCTGAAACGGATACTGCGGATCGCCTTCGAGAATTGCAGATGCCCTGCGCACGCCCTGAGGTCCGAAGCGCGCACCGGGACGGTTCGAAACCGCGGCATCGAACGGAATGCCCCAGACCGCGACATCGACGCCGGTGAGATCACGCGTCAGGCGCCGGCGCATGAACGACAGCACGCCGGAATAGAGCGGCTCGTGCGAGCCCCCGTACACATCCTTGCCGAAAACGGCGTTGTCGATCTCGCGGGGCCGGAGCGGAGGCTTTGGAATGTCCAACATGGCTCACATCCTGGTTTTCATGTTTTGCTTGTTTCGAATTGTGCTTCTTGATCGGCGCAGTTCGGCTAATTTCCGCCGGAGGTGAACTTGGTCCACAGGCGAGTGACGACACGAAGAGATTTCTGGTCGCGAGGACGCGCCGCGAACAGCCGCGCCATCAGCTCTTTCGAAGGATAGATGTTCGGGTCGGTGCGAATGGCTTCATCGACCAGCGGCGTCGCCTGGAGATTGGCATTCGGATACCAGTAGGTGTTGGTGACCTCGGCAATCACGCTAGGCTTCAGCAGGAAATTCACGAAGGCAAGCGCGTTCTCGGCGTCGGGGGCATCCGACGGGAATGGTCATGACGTCGAAAAAGATCTCCGTGCCCTGCTTCGGGATCGAGTAGCGAACCTCGACGCCGTTCTTCGCTTCCTCGGCTCTGCTGGCCGCAATGAACGCGTCGCCGCTCCAGCCGAGCGCGAGACACAGGTCGCCGCCCGCAAGCTCGTTGATGATGGCGCCGGTCGTGAAGTGGCGGACATAGGGCCTGATGGAAAGAAGCAGGTCGGCGGCCTTCTTGATCTCGTCCTCGTTGGTGGTGAAGGGATCGAAGCCGAGGTAGTTGAGAGCCACCGACATGATGCCCTCTGGCGAATCCGCCATGGCGATGCCGCAGTCGGCGAACTTCGCGGCGTTCTCCGGCTTGAAGATCAGATCGAGACTGTCGACCGGCGCGTCCTTCATGCGCTCGGCGATCTTGGCCGGATTGTACATGAGGCCGGTGGTGCCATACGCATAAGGAAGCGCGTAGCTGTTACCGGGATCCTGGACCGCCAGGAAAGCCATGATGTCGGGATTGAGATCCTGGCTGTTCGGAAGCTTCGACTTGTCGAGCTTCCTCAGCGCGCCCGCATCGATGTAGCGGCCCGTGACTGACGCAGTCGGCATCACGACGTCGTAGCCGGATTTGCCCGTCAGCACCTTCGTGGTCAGCATCTCGGTCGAGTCGAACGTGTCGTAGACGACCTTGATGCCGGTTTCGCTCTCGAACTCCTGAATGAGCTTGGGCGGGACGTAGTCATACCAGAAGTAGATGTTGACCTTCTTCTCGGCTGCCGCTTGAGGGGCGCCACCGACTGGTGCGAGCGCCGCCAGCACGACTGCAGAGCCGGCGAGTAGAGCGAGGGAGCGCATCGTTTCGACCTCCGAAGAAGCGTCAATTGCCAGAATTAGCCTTGTTCGGAACGTGCACTTTGCCACTTGAGCCGACAAAAGGTATTTGCTCAGCTATGAGTTGACTAAAACTCATCTCAAACACCGGTCTCGCTCATGAGCCTCCCCTCCCTCAATGCCCTTCGCGCCTTCGAGGCGGCCGCGCGCCTCTTGAGCTTCAAGGACGCGGCGGATGAGCTCAAGATCACGCCTTCGGCGGTGAGCCGTCACATCCGCTCGCTCGAACTTACGCTCGGCATCGAGCTGTTCGAGCGCGGCTTCCGGCAAGTTCAACTGACCGAGAAGGCGACGCACTATGCCAAGCGCCTGTCCGAAGCCTTCAAGGCCATCCAGGATTCAACCGACGAAGTCACGGCCTACGGACCGGCGCGGCGGCGCAAACAAAAGCGCGTGACGCTCTCCATCAACGCCACGTTCATGAACCTCTGGCTTGCGGATCGCCTGCCACGGTTCCGTGCCGGGCATCCCGAGTGCGAGCTCGAGGTCTCGATCCACGACGATCAGGGCAAGGGTGGCAATCCGCGCGCCGATCTTCGCATCCTGTTCACAGACGACGAGATCGACGACCCAGCACTTACCCGGCTTGTCTCGCTGATCATCATTCCCGTTTGCGCGCCGTCTCTGCTGAAAGGCGCCGAACGCGCTGCGGCGTCCGGCTGATCTGGCCAAGCACCGGCTTCTGCACGAGAACACGACTGTCTGGTGGGAGGAGTGGATCGCCGGCGAGGGCGTGACCGGCGTCGACCCCAAGGGCGGCGCGATCTTCCACGACCCCTCGCTTGCCATACGCGAGGCCGTCAACGGCGGCGGAGTAGCACTCGCCGACAACATCATGGCCGAGGATCTTCTCGCCCGCGGGCTGCTCGTAACTCCGTTCAAGATCAGGCGCCGCATTCCGAGCTGCTATTGCCTCGCCCAGCGCTCCGGCGCGTCGGCGCTGACGGGCGTGAAGCAATTCCGCGCCTGGCTCGCGACAGAAATCGACCTGCACAAGCGCGCCATGAATTTGAAGCCGTGAGCTTGCAAATCCGCGTTCTTCAGCGCGCGCGAAGCGGCACGCTCCAGTAGATCGGAACCAAACTGACATCGCCGTCATTTTACCTACTGAGGCCCCGCACAGGGGCGAAAATAGGAGGAACACCTAATGAGACCGATGAAATCGGCGTTGCTCGCTGGCGCGGCCATTCTGGTAGGCGCCGTCCCGGCCATGGCGACGGACAACGCCACCGACAAGCAAAAGCAGCAGTACCTCTACGATCAGACCTTGAAGAATGAGGGTGCCGCCGCGGGGCAGCAGCAGGCTCCCGCAGCTAATTCCGGCCCGGGCGTCCAAGGCCCGGCTGATACGCGCACGGGTCCTGCGACACGGGCACCTGGCGGATCGTCTGCCGACGCGAACCCTGGCTCATCGAGCTCCGGAAGCTCGTCAGGGGAAGCTGGCAGCGTCGGAAACACGACGACACCAAGCCAGGACTCGAGCGGCGTACAGGGTCCCCCCGATACGCGTACCGGCCCCTCTACGCGCGCTCCCGCAATAACGGCGCCGCCTAAGTCGCACCTCGCACTCCAACCTCAAGCGCCGGCTCGTCCGGCGCTTTTTTTGTTGATGCCACGAACAAGGAAACGATTCTCGACGCACTCTCTGTCCGGTACCGATGTGGAAAACGTGGATCATGCAGCCCTGCAACTGGGCTTTTGGCGCAACTCTGGCGAACCATGGCGCCTCGCTTAACAAGCGGGGGAAAAGACCATGCAGGAGTTCGAGACACTGGGTGAGGCCGCAATCCATGCCGAACGCGAGGCGCGGCGCGCGTTCGAGGACGCCGAGAAGCAGCGGCGCGCTGTTCGTCGCGACGATCTCCGCGGTGAGCTTCGTGACAGCTATGACACCCTGGTCGATGCGGCCCGGACCGCGTGGATAGAGGCGTTCGAGCGCCGATGGACGCTGGCGTAGGCGTCGCGCCTTTCGGCCGCCCGTGCCACGTTCCGTCAAAGCACGGGCGTTCGGCTATGCGCACCCCACGCTGACGTCAGTTCGACGCCAAAAGGGACACGCCGATCGCGGCCATAACGCCACCTAAGACCTTCGTGACCCAGACGCGCGGCCCGCTTGCAATCTTGCGAAGAGCCAAGCCAAGGCCGATGCCGGAGGTGTGCAGGAGGATCGTCGCAAGCACGAAGCCCTCGGCGAATTCGAGCGGCGTGCTTCCTTCCGGCAATTCCATGCCGTGGGCGTGGCCGTGAAAGACGGCAAAGGCGCCGACGATCGCCATCGCGAGCGCGGTCGGCAACTTGGCGTCGAACGCAACGAGCGCGCCGATGACGATCACGGATGCGGCAATGCCGGCTTCAACGAAGGGAACATCCACACCTTCAAATCCAAGCACGCCACCCAGAACCATCATGCTGACGAAGGCCGAAGGCACGAACCAAAGCGCCCGGCCGCCGAGCTGAGCTGCGAGCAAGCCGACGCCTACCATCGCCAGCACATGATCCGCGCCACCGATCGGATGCATGAAGCCGTGCATGAACCCGCCGTGATCTCCAAGCCCCACGTGTGCGAAAGCCGGAGTTGCAACAAACAGCGCTGCCAACAGCGCGCCGAGCCGCGCGAAAATCTTCATGGTGTAACTCCTATCTCTGGCTGATCCGGACCGGCGGCACGTCGGCGGTCCACTCGAGGCCGCCCGACCGCGTAATGAAGGAGGCGACATCGGCAACGCCTGTCCCCTCCTTGATGTTGGTGAACACGAAGGGCCGCTCGCCGCGCATGCGCTTGGCGTCGCGGCCCATGACTTCGAGGCTCGCGCCAACGTAGGGTGCGAGGTCGATCTTGTTGATGACCAGCAGGTCCGAGCGCGTGATGCCGGGCCCGCCCTTGCGCGGGATCTTTTCGCCCTGCGCCACGTCGATGACGTAGATGGTGAGGTCGGCCAGCTCCGGCGAAAAGGTCGCCGCCAGATTGTCGCCGCCGGATTCGATCAGCACCAGATCGGCATTCGGAAACTTGCCGCGCATCTCGGTGATCGCCGCAAGGTTGAGCGAGCAATCCTCGCGAATGGCCGTGTGCGGGCAGCCGCCGGTCTCCACGCCCATGATGCGCTCCGGCGCCAGCGCGCCGACGCGCGTGAGGATGAGCGCGTCTTCCTTGGTGTAGATGTCGTTGGTGATGGCGATGATGTCGAGGCTGTCGCGGAAAGTCTTGCACAGCTGCTCCATCAGCGCGGTCTTGCCGGAGCCGACCGGTCCGCCGATGCCGACGCGCAAGGGGCCGTGGGACGTCTTGGTCATGAGCGGAACAGCCTCGTGTATTGTGTTTCATGGCGCATCGCGCCGATATCCGACCGGAATGCGGCGCCGCCGAGATCGTCCAAAGTCGCAGACTGCGCTTCGCGCGCAAGCTTGCGTGCTTCGGGCAGCAGCGCGGCGATCACGCGTTGTCCATCCGAATGCCCCAGCGCACTGAGGCGTATCGTGGCCGAGACGAGATTCTGCACGACCGCGAGATTGAGCATTTCGAGCGTGGCGAGAAGCGGAAACCCATGCCCGGCCGACGCGACGGCGACCGCGATCGGATAGGCCACATCGCCGGACAGCACATCCCAGGCCCAATCCACGTCGGGGGCCGCCCACGCCGAGCGGATGGCGGTGACGAAGGCGTTGCCCTGCGCGGTTGCTTCCAGATAGCGCTCGCGCGATCCAGCCAAGGGCGAGTGCGAGCTCGGCGGTTTCGGCCAGCGCCTGTTCGTCCCGAGCCCGCACGGCACGCCACGCGGCTGGCGGCCAGGATGGCGTCGTTGCGCTGAGCACCATGATTGAGCAGTGCACCGATCCAGGCGATCGTCGTTGCTGCGTCCTTCACCTCCTCTGTCTGCACGGCCCATTCCAGGCCGTGGCTGAAGGCGAAGCTTCCGACCGGAAACGACGGCGATAGCCAGATCAGCAGCGGCAGGCTCGCGAGGCCCGTCCTCGGGTTCGGTGCTCCTGCGGAGATCGGCGGGAACCTCGATGGCGATGTCATCAGCATCACTTTCTGGAAGTTCCGGAGCATGATCCTCGATCAGCGCCTTCTCGCCATCAATCATCGAGGTCGTCCCCGTGATGATGGTGATGGCCGTGCCCGGCATAGGCGCCGGCTTCGGGATCGAAAGGCGCCTCGACATGCTCGACCGTCGCACCCAGCCCGCGCACCATATCCTCGATGACATGATCGCGGCGAATGAGGATGTGGTCCTGTGCCAGCATGACGGGCAGATGCCGATTGCCGAGATGCCAGGATATGCGAACGAGCCCGCCGGGAGCCGTCGTGCTGATTTTGGCCAGCGGCTCCGGCGCGGCTTTCACGCGCACCCGGCGCCCATCCTCGAGCAACAACGCGTCGCCGTGGCGCAAGCGCTGCGTGCGCGGCAAGTCGAGCAGAAATTCGAGCCCGCCGACACCGGTCATGGCCACGCGACGGCGGTGGCGCTGATCGAAGTCGAGCGTCACCTCGTCGTCGAGCAGGCCGTGACGGGCACCTTGCATCTCACACGAAACGGCGCGGATCATCACTAACCTCAGAACAGGAAATAGCGCTGCGCCATGGGTAGCTCTTTCGCGGGCTCGCACACAAGCAGCTCGCCGTCGGCGGTGACGCGATAGGTCTCGGCGTCAATCTCGATGACCGGCGTGGCGCCATTGTGGATCATGCTCTGCTTCGAGATGCCGCCGCGCACGTTCTCAACCGCGACAATCGTCTTCTGCAAGCCAAGCTTATCGCCAATACCGCCATCCAGCGCCGCCTTGGAGACGAAGGTCATGGAGCTGTTGGTGAGGCATTTGCCGTAGGCCGCAAACATCGGCCGATAGTGCACCGGCTGCGGTGTCGGGATGGAGGCGTTGGGATCGCCCATGGCGGCGGCGGCGATGGAGCCGCCCTTCAGGACCATGTCGGGCTTCACGCCGAAGAACGCCGGCGTCCACAGCACGAGATCGGCAAGCTTGCCCGACTTCGACGGAGCCGATGTGGCGCGACACGCCATGCGCGATGGCCGGATTGATGGTGTACTTGGCGATGTAGCGCTTGACGCGCTGGTTATCGCTGCCGCCGTCGCCCGGGAGCTGGCCGCGCTGGCGCTTCATCTTGTCGGCGGTCTGCCACGTGCGCATGATCACTTCGCCGATGCGGCCCATGGCCTGGCTGTCGGACGACATCATGGAGAGCGCGCCGAGATCGTGAAGGATGTCCTCGGCCGCGATGGTTTCCTTGCGGATGCGGCTTTCGGCGAAGGCCAGATCTTCGGGAATGAGCTGTCGAGGTGATGGCACACCATGAGCATGTCGAGATGCTCGTCGAGCGTGTTGACCGTGAAAGGCCGCGTCGGGTTTGTCGACGACGGCAGCACGTTCTGGAGGCCGGCCACCTTCATGATGTCCGGCGCATGGCCGCCGCCCGCACCTTCGGTGTGGAAGGCGTGAATGGTGCGGCCCTTGAAGGCCGCGATGGTGTCCTCGACGAAGCCGCTTTCGTTCAGCGTGTCGGAGTGGATCACCACCTGCACGTCATAGTCGTCGGCGACCGCAAGGCAGCAATCGATGGCGGCCGGCGTCGTGCCCCAATCCTCATGCAGCTTAAGCCCGCACGCGCCGGCATGAATCTGCTCTACGAGTGCCGCCGGCAGCGAAGCATTGCCCTTGCCCATGAAGCCAAGGTTCATCGGGAAGGCATCCGCGGCCTCGATCATGCGCGAGATGTGCCAGGGGCCGGGCGTGCAGGTCGTGGCGTTTGTTCCCGTCGCCGGGCCCGTGCCGCCGCCAATCATGGTGGTGATGCCCGACATCAGCGCCTCGTCGATCTGCTGGGGGCAGATGAAATGGATATGCGCGTCGAACCCGCCGGCGGTGAGGATCTTTCCCTCGCCGGCAATCATTTCCGTGCCGGGGCCGATGATGATGGTGACGCCCGGCTGCGCATCGGGATTGCCGGCCTTGCCGATGCCGGCGATGCGCCCGTCCTTGAGGCCCACGTCGGCTTTGACAATGCCCCAGTGATCGATGATGAGCGCGTTGGTGATCACCGTATCGACGGCGCCCTCGGCGCGCGACACCTGGCGATTGCCCCATGCCGTCACGGATGACCTTGCCGCCGCCGAACTTCACTTCCTCGCCATAGATGGTGAAGTCGCGCTCCACCTCGACGAACAGCGTCGTATCGGCGAGGCGAACCTTGTCGCCCGTCGTGGGGCCGAACATGTCGGCATAGGCGGCGCGTGAGAGACGAGCGGACATCAAATCTTCCCCATGACGGCCTGACGGAAGCCGTAGATTTCGCGCTTGCCCAAGAACGGGATGAGCGTCACTTCGCGCGTCTGGCCCGGCTCGAAGCGCACCGCCGTTCCGGCCGCGATATCGAGGCGCATGCCGCGGGCTTTCTCGCGGTCGAACTCGAGGCCGGCGTTGGTTTCGAAGAAGTGGTAGTGGCTGCCCACCTGAATGGGCCGGTCGCCGGTGTTGGCCACCGTCAGCGTCAAGCGCGGCGCACCGACGTTGAGCTCGATATCGCCGTCCGGCGTCACGATCTCGCCCGGCACGACCGAAGGCGTGCGCTTTCCGCCGCGAATGGGATCGTGCACGGTGACGAGCTTGGTGCCGTCCGGAAACGTCGCCTCGACCTGCACGTCGTGGATCATCTCGGCGATGCCGTCCATGACCTGATCCGGCGTCAGTACCTTGGCTCCGAGTTGCATGAGCTCGGCCACGCTGCGTCCATCGCGAGCGCCTTCGACCACGGCATCGGTGATGAGCGCAATCGCCTCGGGATAGTTGAGCTTCACGCCGCGCTCGAGCCGCCGCCGCGCCACGTTCGCGGCCATGGCGATCAGGAGCTTGTCCTTCTCTCTCGGTGACAGGTTCATGCGTCCCCTCTCAAAATCACACGGACCAGATGCGCGGCACGTCCGCCCGCGACACGCGCTCGAGCGCCCTGGCAACATCCCGGCGGACATGCATCGGATCAGGAGCGGCAAAGCGCGCGACCAGCATACCGTTCCAGGCGCTCGCGCCACAATCGGACTGGGCCTCGCCGAGCGTGGCGCGCAGCGAATTGAGGCGAGCCTCGGCATTCGGAGCAACATACAGCAGCGTCGCGATGGCTGCCGCGCCCGAACCCACCGCCGCCTTCTGCATCACGGCGCCGATGTTATCGTCGAGCCGGACATCCTCGGCGAACACGAGCTTGCCTTCGCGCCTCACGCGCCAGCGATCGGAGAAGCCGCCTGTGGTCATCAGTTCCTTGCGCGCCACCCGGCCGAACACGGTCATCTCCACCACCAGCAGCGACGCGCTCGCGGGCATGTCGACGGTCAATGTGCGCTTCAGTCTCGAGCCGTCGAACAGTATTGTCTCTTGCGGCAGCCAGGCCAGCGACGCCCTTTCCTCGAGCGTCAGCGCCACCGATACGAGCGCCGGCACATGCTCCGCCCGGTATATTTTCTCGGCCGACTGGGTCGTGATGCGCAGCTTCGAGTTGCGGCCAGCGACGCACGAGAGCTGGCTCGTATCGCCGCCGGTCATGCCGCCAGCCGTGTTGATCAGCACGGCTTCGCAGCCGTTGCCGCTGTTCGGAACCTTGAGCCGCAGGCCTCCGGTCTCGAAAATGTCGGCGATACGAGTTGCGGAGCCCGCGCGCTCGAAGCGCACTGCGACCTTGCTTTCGGCGCGCACAAAGGCCGGGACGTCGCCCGGTCGGCTTTGGCGGGCTTCAGACGGAGACGCGTTGACGAACATCGGGGGACTGTAACTCCGCCTGGCCACCGGACATCGTGACAGCACCGCGTTCGATGACCGCGAAGCTGTCCGCGAGCTCGCGCGCAAAATCGAAATACTGCTCGACGAGCACGATCGCCATCTGTCCCTTGCTGCGAAGATACGAGATCGCGCGTCCGATGTCTTTGATCACCGAAGGCTGGATGCCCTCGGTCGGCTCGTCCAGCACAAGGAGGCGCGGCCGCGTGACGAGCGCCCGCCCGATCGCGAGCTGCTGCTGCTGGCCGCCCGACAGGTCGCCACCGCGTCGATGCAGCATCGACTTGAGGACAGGGAACAGCTCGAATATCTCCTCGGGGATGACGCGGTCCTTGCCCTTCAGCGGCGCGAAGCCCGTCTCCAGGTTCTCACGCACGCTCAAAAGCGGGAAGATCTCGCGGCCCTGGGGCACGAATGCGATGCCGCGGCGGCAGCGCTCATAGGGAGGCAACGTGGAGATGTCAGCATCCTCCCACAGGATGTGTCCCTTCTTGATGGGGTGACGCCCGGTGATGGCGCGCATGAGCGAGGTCTTGCCGACGCCGTTTCGCCCCAGCACGCAGGTGACTTCGCCTGTCTTCGCCGTGAGGCTCACGTTGCGCAACGCCAGAGCGGCGCCATAAGCCAGATCGATGCTTTCAACCTTCAGCATGAGGCTCTCCGCCGGTTAACGCCCGAGATAGACTTCGATGACGCGCTCATTCGCGGTGACCTGATCGAGCGGACCCTCGGCCAGCACGGAGCCTTCGTGCAGAACCGTGACGCGCACGCCAAGGGCGCGGACGAAATCCATGTCGTGCTCGACCACAACGACTGAGTGGTCCTTGGCGATGTCGCGCAAGAGATCGGCGGTTTGAGCCGTCTCGGCGTCGGTCATGCCGGCAACGGGCTCGTCCACGAGCAGAAGCTTCGGGTCCTGCCCCAGCAGCATGCCGATCTCGAGCCACTGCTTCTGGCCGTGGGACAGCGCGCCAGCCTGACGATGGCGATGCGGCCCGAGCTTGGTCACCGTGAGAATCTCGTCGATGCGCGCCAGGTTGGCGGCCGACGTCTTCCAGAACAGCGTCGGCATCACGCGGCGGTCCGCCTTCAGCGACAAGCAGAAGATTGTCCTCGACGGTGTGCTGCTCGAACACGGTCGGCTTCTGGAACTTGCGCCCGATGCCGAGATTGGCGATCGACGCCTCGTCGAGCTTGGTCAGATCCACCTCACCGGCGGAAAACAGCACGTCGCCCTTATCCGGCTTGGTCTTGCCGGTGATGATGTCCATCATCGTCGTCTTGCCGGCGCCGTTGGGGCCGATGATGGCGCGCATCTCACCCGGCGCGATCTCGAGCGACAGATTGTTGATGGCCCGGAAGCCGTCGAAGCTCACGCTGACGCCGTCGAGATAGAGCAGAGACTGCGT
Organism: uncultured Alphaproteobacteria bacterium; assembly: GCA_963831345.1. Taxonomy (GTDB): domain Bacteria; phylum Pseudomonadota; class Alphaproteobacteria; order Rhizobiales; family Hyphomicrobiaceae; genus Hyphomicrobium_C. Next base: position 97,621 of record CAWHPZ010000014.1, on the reverse strand, counting down.
GATCTTGCGAGCATCTTCCATGCGCTATCTGCCTTTCACTCTGCCGGCTTCGGAGCAGGTTCTGCTACGCCATCCTCGATAGCCGCGCTCTTTTTGAGGAAGCCGAGATTTCTTAGGAAGTCGAGATTGAAGCTCGAGAAGGTGCCGACGATGCCTTTCGGCAGGAATATCGTGACGAGGATGAAGAGGGCCCCCAAGGCGAACAGCCAGTAGGCCGCGAGGAAACCTGTGGTGAAGATTGTCTTGAGGTAGTTGATCAGCACGGCGCCGATGGCTGCGCCCGTCAACGTCCCGCGGCCGCCCGCCGCCACCCAGATCACCATTTCGATCGAGTTCGCGGGATGAAACTCGCTCGGATTGATGATGCCGACCTGCGGCACGTAAAGAGCGCCCGCGACACCGGCCATCATGGCGGAGAGCGTGAAGACGAACGTCTTGTAGGCTTCGACGCGATAGCCGAGGAAGCGCGTGCGGCTTTCGGCGTCGCGGATCGAGATCAGGACCTTGCCGAGCTTTGACGTCACCACCGCCTTGGAGATCAGATAGCCCACCATGAGCGCGATGGCCGACAGCGCGAACAGCACGGCGCGCGTCCCAGGCGCCTGCACGGAAAATCCGGCGATGTCCTTGAAGTCGGTGAGGCCGTTGTTGCCGCCGAAGCCCATGTCGTTGCGGAAGAAAGCGAGCCACAGGGCATAGGTCAGCAGCTGCGTGATGATCGAAAGGTAGACGCCCGTGACGCGTGAGCGGAAGGCGAAGTAACCGAATATGAAGGCCAGAATGCCCGGCACGAACAGCACCATCAGCAGCGCGAACGGCAGGCTCGAGAAGCCGTACCAGTACCAGGGCAGCTCCTGCCAGTTGAGGAACACCATGAAGTCCGGCAAGTCGGGATTGGCGTACACACCGCGCGCGCCGATCTGGCGCATCAGGTACATGCCCATCGCATAGCCGCCGAGCGCAAAGAACGCGCCGTGTCCGAGGGATAGAATTCCGCAATAGCCCCAGATGAGATCGAGCGACAGCGCGAGCAGCGCGAAGCAGAGATACTTGCCGAACAGAGCCACCGCCGACGTGGAAACGTGGAACGCGGACGTCTCGGGAACGGCGAGGTGCAGGACCGGTACCACGACCGCAATAATCGCGAGGAGCCCGAGGAAAAACAGCCCCCCGCGTCCGTCGGAGAAAAGCGCACTGCGCGTAATCATGCCTCGATCGCCCTTCCCTTGAGTGCAAACAGTCCGCGTGGGCGCTTCTGAATGAACAGAATGATGAGCACTAGCAGCACGATTTTGCCGAGCACGGCGCCGGCCGTCGGCTCGAGCAATTTATTGGCGACGCCCAGCGACAGCGCGCCGACGAGCGTGCCCCACAAGTTGCCGACACCTCCGAAGATGACGACCAGGAAGCTGTCGACGATGTAGCTCTGGCCGAGGTTCGGCGAGACGTTGTCGATCTGCGAGAGCGCGACACCGGCTAGACCGGCGATCCCTGAGCCGAGCCCGAATGTCATGGCGTCGACCATGCCGGTGCGGATGCCCATCGAGCTCGCCATGCGGCGGTTCTGCGTTACGGCGCGCATCTGCAGGCCGAGGCTTGTGAACTTCAAGGCCAGCAGCAGGGCGGTGAAAATCACCCCGGCGAACACGATGATCCACAGCCGGTTCCAGGTGATGGCGAGCTCGCCGATCTTGAAGGCGCCTGACATGAAGCTCGGCGCGCCGACTTCTCTATTGGTGGGACCGAAGATCGTGCGCACGAGTTGCTGCAGGAGCAGGCTCAGCCCCCACGTGGCGAGCAGCGTGTCGAGCGGACGGCCGTAGAGGAAACGGATGATGGTGCGCTCGATCAGAACGCCGATCGCGCCAGCGACCAGGAACGCGAGCGGAACAGCAAATAGGAGAGAATAATCAAACAGCCCTGGGAAGGAGGTGCGGATCAGCTCCTGGACGACGAATGTCGTGTAGGCGCCGATCATGACCATCTCGCCGTGGGCCATGTTGATGACCCCCATGACGCCGAACGTGATGGCGAGGCCGATGGCTGCAAGCAGAAGCACCGAGCCGAGAGAGAGGCCGTACCAAAGATTCTGCGCGATATTCCATAAAGCGAGACGCTGCTCGATCGCTGTCACGGCACTTGCCGCCGCCTCGCGCACGGCTTGCGGCGCGTCGGAGGGCAGCGATTGAAGGACCGCGACTGCTTCCTGGTCTCCGCGCTTTTTCAGCGCCGCGATTGCATCGATCGTTTGGGCTTCGTCGTTACCGGAAGATGTAACTAGCAGGGCTCCGCGCGCCTGCATCAGCGCGTCCTTCACAGCCGCATCGGTTTCCTTCGCCAGCGCAGCGTCGATGGCGGGAAGTTTCTTGGCGTCTCTGGACTTGAATACGGAATTCGCGGCTTCGATGCGCTTCGCCGGCTCGGGCGCCTGCATGAGAAGGCCGCCAAGGGCCGCTTCTACAGCGCCACGAAGCCTGTTGTTGAACCTGACGAGAGTGAGATCAGCAGGTGGCGTCTGTGCCGCCTCGCCCGTCGCGGCGTCGAAGGTGTGATCCGTGGCGTCCTTGTAGAAGACGCCCTTAGTGTAAGGGCTGAAGAACAGCTTCCGCGCCGAGGCCGCTTGGAGAATGGCAAAGGCCGACGGCTCTCCCGATGCAGCAATTTCGCCGATTGCGGTATCGGTCTCGGTGAAGCTGTCCGCGGTGAGGCGTGCGAGCCCCGCTTCGAATTTCGCCCGGTCCGCAGCCGATGCTGCAAAAGCAAGCACGCAGGAGCCGAAAACTGTGGCAATCAGCACCGCGATGCCGATGCGCATGGTCGAGATTCCTTCTGGACGCCGAGCCTCTCGTGTATCGAAGCAAAAACGGTGCCGGGCCCCAAAGACCCGGCACCGTCGGTCGTTCATACGGAAATCACTTCGCTCCGCAGGTCTTGGTCTTCGTATTGTAGTTGCCGCACTTCAGCTCAACCCAGTCCGCCTCGAGGTCCTTGGAGCCATCGAGGAAGTCGGTCCAAGCGTCGCCCGGCACCAGATCCTTGGTCTGCCACACGACGTCGAACTGTCCGTCGGCCTTGATCTCGCCGATCAGGACGGGCTTCGTAATGTGGTGGTTCGGCAGCATCTTCGACACGCCACCCGTGAGATTCGGCGCCTCGATCCCGGGAAGGGCATCGATCACCTTGTCGGGATCGGTCGTGCCGGCCTTCTCGACGGCCTTGACCCACATGTTGAAGCCGATGACGTGAGCTTCCATCGGATCGTTGGTCACGCGCTTCGGATTCTTGGTGAAGGCCTGCCAATCCTTGATGAAGGTCTTGTTCACAGGCGTATCGACCGACATGAAGTAGTTCCAAGCGGCGAGATGGCCGACGAGGTTTTTGGTGTCGACGCCTGCGAGCTCTTCTTCGCCGACCGAGAACGCGACGACGGGGATGTCGGTCGCGGCGATGCCCTGATTGGCGAGCTCCTTATAGAAAGGCACGTTGGCATCGCCGTTGATGGTCGAGACGACAGCGGTCTTCTTGCCGGCCGAGCCGAACTTCTTGATGTCCGACACGATCGTCTGCCAATCGGAATGACCGAAGGGCGTGTAGTTGATCATGATGTCTTCTTTGGCCACGCCCTTGCTGATGAGATAGGCCTCGAGAATCTTGTTCGTGGTGCGCGGATAAACGTAGTCGGTACCGGCGAGAACCCAGCGCTTGACGTCTCCGCCGTCCTTGCTCATCAGGTAGTCGACGGCCGGAATGGCCTGCTGGTTCGGGGCCGCGCCCGTGTAGAAGACGTTACGCTCGCTCTCCTCGCCCTCGTACTGCACGGGGTAGAACAGGATCGAGTTGAGCTCCTTGAAGACCGGCAGAACCGATTTGCGCGAGACGGACGTCCAGCATCCGAAGACTGCGGCCACCTTCTTCTGAGCGATGAGCTCGCGAGCCTTTTCCGCGAACAGCGGCCAGTTCGACGCGGGATCGACAACAACGGCCTCGAGCTTCTTGCCGAGCAGACCGCCCTTCTTGTTCTGCTCCTCGATGAGCATCAGCATCGCGTCCTTCAGCGTCGTCTCGCTGATCGCCATGGTGCCGGAGAGAGAGTGGAGAATACCGACTTTGATCGTCTCTTCTGCATGCGAAGAGGCCGCGAACGACGTCGCGACCAAAGCACCAGCTACAAATTTTGAAGCACGTCGCAAAACTGAACCAATTTTCATTAAGGCACTCCGTGTCCACTCGGCTGAAAAGAAAAAGGACACGCACTTCCACTGGGAGAAGTGGGATGAAGGTGCGTGTCCTCTACTAAGAAAACGAGCATTGAACTCAGAACTGAAGCTGAACGCCTGCCGTGAACTTCTCGACAGTGTCGGATCCGTCCTCCTTGAATTCGGAGTAGATCGCGGAGAGCCGGGCATCGTGGCCCTTGATGATGTAGTTGGTGCCGGCCGACCATTCCTCAGCGTCAGGAGCGAAGTCCTTGTCGAAGTTCTGGTAACGGACGACGGGCTGGAATTTACCGATGCCGATCTTGTGGTCGAACATGTAGCTCGCGAGGATGAAGTAGGATTCGCCCTGGACGAGACCCGGGGTGACCAGATCGTCGGTGTCGTAGACGTAGTAGGCGCCTTCGAGCGTCAGCACGTCGCCGCCGAACACCTTCTTCTGCATGAGGGCGTCGATGTTGAAGGCCGAGAAGTCCCCGACGATTCCGGGAACCGTGCCCGTCGCGCCCTGCTGGAACTGGCCGACCAAACCGATGGCGAGGATTTCCTTCTCGCCGTAGTAGTCGCTCGACGTGTAGTAGCCGCTTTCACGATCCCAGAAATTGTACGTGAAGCGAGCTGCAAGCAGCGGCTGGTCGCTTGTCGCCGAAGTGTGGCAGGCATTGTCGTCGTCGGTGCAGCCGGCGAAGACGCCGCCCGCGTAGTAGAATCTCTTGTCGAGGGCATATCCCCAAGCCGTGACACCGTTGTCGCGGCCCTGGAAGATCTGCGGATAGGCGCTGACGAACGGATAGTCCCAGGTACCGAGGTAATAGGGGCCGTCGAGGTTTGCGCGGTCGCTCGGCGCCAGCATACGGCCGCCGTAGATGTTGAAGGCGTCGCTGAACTCGAGGCGAACGATCGCATCCATCATACGGATGCTGTCGATATCGCCTTCGTTGTCCTTGTCGATTTCGGTGTTGAACGTGAAGCCGATGACCTTCGTGACCTGCGCGTTAGTGAAAATGCGCGCGCTGTTCAGCGTCCAGTCGTCGTCGACGGCATCGTTATCGCTCCATACGTACGACGCCCTCAATCCGGCGCCGACGCTGAGCCAAGCATCCGGTCCGAATTCCCATTTCTGACCAGCCAGCGCCTGACTGGATACGGGCAGGGTCATTAAGAGACCAGCCACTGCAACCAGCGGTGCGAGGCGCGAATTCCGAAACATCATGTCGCCCTTCCCCCAGAAAAATCCTCAGTGCGCGCCGCGAGCCCAGCCGACCCGCAGGTCAATGCTCGCAGCCGCAACACGAAGATTAAACTGATTGCCGTCAGGGTTGAAACGGATTTCCAGAAATTGGCTGCTCAAGAAATTCACATTCCACGCCGCATAATTGATCACACGCGCGCTTGAACGTTGATCCTCAAATATACCCATTTAATTCATATGCTTATGCGTGATTGGCGACGACGCAGAAAAACCCGGATCAGGAATTATCTTCTGCTTCGAGCCGAAAATGTTGCCCGTTTGGTCATCGATGTGCTTGAAGAATTAGCATTGCGTGAAATGTCGCAAGAGCGACTTCTTTCACCGCATGTGACTGATCAGACACGGCATTCTGGTGCCGATGAGTTTCCCAGCCTGGCAGCCTCTCAGCCGGCAATTCCACGAACTAAGGCGCATTCGAGCGTTTTGAGACCGATATGCGGCGCGCCCGACGGCTGATCGCGGGTCAGCCTGGAGCTCCTTGGGGGCCCGACGCGACGTGTCGACATTGCCCCTCAACTGAATCTTGTGCGCTGCAGCGATTTTCATCGCGACGCGGAACTGCGACAATCTTGCGCGGTTTCTCCTACCAGCACTGGCCAGCACTGGAAGGAGCCAGCACTGGAAGGAGGAAGTCATGGCCGACGAGATCCCTCCCCACCCCATGGGTGAGCTCGGCGCTTACCTGCACCTTGGCCTCGCGGCGTTTTCAGTCATAGGCATGACGGTGTTTGCTTCGGGAAACTTCGTGCCGCCGAGCAAGCGGCTTGTGCCGCCGGAAGCCGCGCCGCGCGAGTCGCTCGACCCCGGCCGGAGCCGAACGCAGTATGCCCGCACCCTCGGCATTTGCGACGTATCCGGCTCGGATCTGAATTCGTATCGCCACGAAAAAACCCGCAGCCAACTCCTGCGAGTTGGCTAACGGGTCCGCACCTCGAAAGGCGCTTAGCAGACACCTTTGCGGATGCCTGCTTGGCTAAATAACGCGGCTCACCCCGAAAGGGTTCCTGCGAGATTCAAGAAACCGTAACCGTCCAAGGCGGAAGCGGCGGCAGGCCCAGCACCACGCGGACAGGCGCGAACGAGCGGCGGTGAACGGGAGATGCGCCGAGCTTCTGAAGCGCCGCGAGATGCTCGCGAACGGGATAGCCTTTGTGCTGCGCGAAACCGTATCCCGGATGCTCGGCATCGAGCTTGCGCATGAGAGCGTCACGGGCCGTCTTGGCGAGAATGGACGCGGCCGCGATAGTCAGGCTTTTGCAATCGCCCTTCACGATGGGCTTCTGCGGGATCTCGAGATCCTTGATGCGCCGCGCATCGGTCAGCATGTGTTCGGGTGTGCAGGAAAGCCCCTCGACCGCGCGCCGCATGGCGAGGATGCCGGCCCAATAGATGTTGATGGTGTCGATCTCTTCGACGTCCGCGAAGCCTACTGACCAGGCGACCGCCGACTTCTTGATTTCCAACGCCAGCCGTTCGCGGGCTGCCGCGTCGAGCTTCTTGGAGTCGTCAACGCCCGGGATGCGCGATCCAGGCGCGAACACGACCGCCGCCGCAAAGACCGGACCTGCGAGCGGGCTCATGCCCGCTTCGTCGACACCGGCCACGCGCAGCACGCCGGTGGCCCAAAGCGCGTTCTCATACTGCAGCATTTTGCGCAGCCGCTGCCCCTCGGCGCGGTTCGCAGTCCGGCGCCGTGCAATGGCTTCGAGGATTGCAGCAGCACCTGGACGCGGATCGGCCGCCAAGGCGGCCTCCATCTGGTGATCGAGCGCGCGCGCCTCGACCACGTAGCGCTGCCGTATTTGGGAAAGATTAAGCCTGTTCACGAGTACGACATTAGCCGAGATAGCCTGCGTGCGACAACGCCCAGAGCCGAGCCACTCCCTTGGTCCGAGCGCTGGAACGGCATCGCCCAGGAAGAGGCTCCCAGCACTTCGGAACAGTGAGCGTGTTACCGAGTTAGCGGCTCAAGGAGCGACGCCATGCTTAAAGCAACTGCCCTTGCAGCCGCCACGCTTTCGTTTGCCGCCACCGGAGCTCTCGCCGTCACGCAGTCCGTGCGGGATGCTTGCAGGAACGACTATTTTGCTCATTGCAGCGCCCATCCCGTGGACAGCGACGCGCTGAAATCGTGCATGCGTGCCGTCGGCGTCCGGCTTTCACCGCGCTGCCTCTATGCGCTTGTCTCTGCCGGCGAGGTCAACGAAGACGGATATGCGGCGCCCGGTGCTCGCGAAGCCCTGATCACGCCGCTCCCACCGATGCTCGTGCCGACGCTCGTGCTTGCGTCTGACTGCGGCTGCGACAGGTCGACTTTTGCAGGGTTGACCCGGTAAACGGGAATCTCCATGCTCGAGACGTCATCGCAGTCTTGCGGAAGAGACCGGGCTTGCCCCGGCGCCGAAGGAGCAACCGCCCCGGAAACTCTCAGGCATAGAGGACCGCAAGACCACTGACGCTCTGGAAAGCGGCCGGGTTCGACCCCGGCCCACCGACGAGGATAAGGTGCCGTAAGACCAGCGTCGCTGGGCCGCGCACTCAATCTTTCAGGTCTCGCGACAGAGGGGGCTCGCATTTCGGCGCCTGGCAAGCGCTTGGGTGAGCCCGTGGAGCCTCTGCATGAGCGTCGATGTCGGCAAGACAGATTCCAAATCCCTGAAACGGACGCCGCTGCACGGTCTGCACGTTGACCTCGGCGCCCGCATGGTGCCGTTCGCCGGCTATGAGATGCCGGTGCAGTATCCCCTGGGCGTGCTCAAGGAGCATTTGCACACACGCTCTGCGGCCGGCCTGTTCGACGTCTCGCACATGGGACAGATCGAGCTCAGGGCGAGATCCGGGACGGTCGCCGACGCGGCGCGCGCGCTCGAGCGGCTTGTGCCCGTCGATATCGTGGGGCTCAGGCCGGGCCGGCAGCGCTACGCATTTCTCACCAACGACAGCGGCGGAATTCTCGACGACATGATGGTTGCCAACGCCGGCGACCGGCTCGTTCTCGTCGTCAACGCGGCGTGCAAGGCGGCGGATGAGGCGCACCTGCGCGCGAGCCTCGCCGAGGACTGTCATATCGAGGTGCTGGAGCGCGGTCTCATCGCTTTGCAGGGACCAAAGGCGGAGGCGGCGCTGGCGCGTCTCGCACCGGCTTGCGCCGAGATGCGCTTCATGGACGTGCGCGAAATGACCATCATGGGCGCGGCATGCGTCGTCACGCGCTCGGGCTATACGGGCGAGGACGGGTTCGAGATCTCCACTCCGGCAGATGTTACCCGCGAGATCGCCGAAGGGCTGCTCGAGGATCCGGATGTGGCCCTGATCGGCCTCGGTGCGCGCGAACTCGCTCAGGCTCGAAGCAGGCCTCTGCCTTTATGGCGCCGATATCGACACGACCACGACGCCGGTGGAAGCGGGCCTCGAATGGGCCATGCAAACGTCGCGGCGGGCGGGCGGGGCGCGCGCGGGCGGGTTTCCGGGCGCCTCAATCATCCTTGAGCAGCTCGCCTCGGGCCCTGCCCGCCGGCTTGTCGGTCTCAAGCCGGAAGGCCGTGCCCCGGTGCGCGCCGGCGCGCCGCTGTTCGAACAATCCGAAAGCGGCTCTCGCATCGGCATCGTGACATCCGGTGGTTTCGGTCCGAGCGTCGAAGCGCCCGTGGCGATGGGGTATGTGCCCGCTCCGCTCAGTACACCCGGAACGCAGATTTTTGCGGAAGTGCGGGGCGCGCGTCTGCCCGTGAAAGTCGCCGCGCTTCCGTTCGTCGAGCGCCACTACAAGCGCGGCTGAACCATTTTGCTTCAGGAGGATGCGTTGCTGAAATTCACCGATGATCATGAGTGGCTCAAGCTCGATGGCGACATCGCGACCGTGGGCATCACCGAGCACGCGGCAACGCAGCTCGGCGATCTCGTCTTCGTGCAGTTGCCGGAGGTCGGCGCCAAGCTCGACAAAGGCGGCACGGCGGCCGTGGTCGAATCCGTCAAGGCGGCGTCCGATGTTTTTGCGCCCCTCGCCGGCGAAGTGGTCGAGATCAACGAGGCGATCGTGAAGGATCCTTCGATCGTCAATTCGGCGCCTCAAAGCGGCGGCTGGTTCTTCAAACTGAAGCTCGCCGACCGCACGGCCTTCGAGGGGCTCATGGACGAAGCGGCTTACAAAGTCCTGGTCGGCGCCGAGGGCAACTCATGACAGCGGCGCGGAGCTACGAGCCTTACGACTTCGCCAACCGCCGGCACATCGGCCCCTCGCCCGACGAGATGGCCGAGATGCTGAAGTTCGTCGGCGTGGAAAGCCTGGATGAGCTGATCGATCAGACCGTGCCGAAGGACATCCGGCAGGCCGAGCCGCTCGACTTCGGCAAGCCGCTGTCGGAACGCGCCGCGCTCGATCGCATGCGCGAGACCGCGGGCAAGAACAGGGTGCTGACGTCGCTCATCGGCCAGGGCTATCACGGCACCATCATGCCGCCGGCGATCCAGCGCAACATCCTCGAGAACCCGGCCTGGTACACGGCCTATACGCCGTACCAGCCGGAGATCAGCCAGGGGCGGCTCGAGGCGCTGCTCAATTTCCAGACGCTGGTGTCGGATCTGACGGGGCTCGACGTCGCCAATGCGTCGCTGCTCGATGAGGCCACCGCGGCGGCGGAGGCGATGGCGCTCGCGCATCGCGTGACCAAATCCAAGGCGACGACCTTTTTCGTCGACGAGGAGTGCCTGCCTCAGACGATCGCCGTGGTGAAGACGCGCGCCGAGCCGCTCGGCTGGCAGATCAAGGTCGGCGATCCGTTCAAGGATCTCGAGCCCGACAGCGTTTTCGGCGCCCTGTTCCAGTATCCGGGCGTGTGCGGCGCCTTCCACGATTTCTCGGAGATCATCGGCCGTCTGCACGCCGCCAAGGCGCTTGCGATTGTCGCCGCCGATCCGCTGGCGCTGACACTGCTCACGCCACCCGGCGAAATGGGGGCCGACGTCGCCGTGGGCTCCATGCAGCGCTTCGGCATGCCGATGGGCTACGGCGGGCCTCATGCCGGCTATATCGCCGTCAAGGATGCTCACAAGCGCGCGCTACCCGGCCGCCTCGTCGGCGTTTCGGTCGACGCGCGCGGCAACCGGGCCTATCGCCTGGCGCTGCAAACCCGCGAGCAGCACATCCGGCGCGAGACCGCGACGTCGAACATCTGCACCGCGCAGGTTCTGCCCGCGGTCATCGCGTCCATGTATGCCGTGTTCCATGGACCCAAGGGATTGAAGGGAATCGCCGAGCGCGTGCATCGCAAAGCGGCGCGGCTGGCCGAGGGGCTGGCCTCGTTGGGATTCAAGATCCGTCCCGAGGCCTTCTTCGACACCATCACCGTCGACGTCGGACCCTATCAGGGTCTCATCATGAAGAATGCGGTCGACTACGGCTTGAACCTGCGCAAGGTCGGCCGCGACCGCATCGGCATCACCGTCGACGAGCGCACCCGGCCCGCGACGCTCGAGGCCGTCTGGCGCGCGTTCGGCGGCTACGATCTCGTCTATGACGAGGCCTATCCCGAGTACCGGTTGCCCAGCGCATTGATACGGACATCCGCCTATCTCACGCATCCCGTGTTCCACATGAACCGGGCGGAGAGCGAGATGACGCGCTACATGCGCCGCCTCGCCGACCGGGATCTCGCGCTCGATCGCGCCATGATCCCGCTCGGCTCGTGCACGATGAAGCTCAACGCGACGGCCGAGATGCTGCCGATCACGTGGCCGGAGTTTGCCGAGATGCACCCGTTCGCGCCGGCCGACCAGGCCCTCGGGTATGCCGAGCTGATCGGTGATCTGTCTGCCAAGCTATGCCAGATCACCGGCTACGACGCCTTCTCGATGCAGCCCAATTCGGGCGCCCAGGGCGAGTATGCGGGCCTTCTCACCATCCGCGCCTATCACATGAGCCGCGGCGAGGCGCATCGGAACATCTGCCTCATTCCGGCGTCGGCGCACGGCACCAACCCCGCATCGGCTTCGATGTGCGGTCTCAAAGTCGTGGTGGTGGCGACGGATGCCAAAGGCAACATCGATCTCGCAGATTTTCGCGCCAAGGCAGAAGCCAACGCCAAGAACCTTGCGGCGGCGATGATCACGTATCCCTCCACGCACGGCGTGTTCGAGGAGACGGTGCGGGACATCTGCGCCATCACGCATGCAAACGGCGGGCAGGTTTATCTCGATGGCGCGAACCTCAATGCGCTCGTCGGGCTCGCACGTCCCGGCGACTTCGGAGCCGACGTGGGGCACATCAACCTGCACAAGACCTTCTGCATTCCTCATGGCGGCGGCGGCCCGGGAATGGGGCCCATCGGCGTCAAGGCGCACCTCGAGCCGTTCCTGCCCGGCCATCCGGAAACCGGCGGCAATGCCATGACGGTCGCGGCTGCGCCTTACGGCTCGGGGTCCATCCTGCCGATCTCCTGGAGCTATTGCCTGATGATGGGCGGCGCCGGCCTGACGCAGGCCACGCGCGTCGCGATTCTGAGCGCCAACTACATCGCCAAGCGCCTCGAAGGCGCCTATCGCGTGCTTTTCACCGGCAGGCAGGGACGCGTCGCGCATGAATGCATCGTCGATACGCGGCCGCTGCTCGAACGGGCCGGGGTGACGGTCGACGATGTCGCGAAGCGCCTCGTCGATTGCGGCTTCCATCCTCCGACCATGAGCTGGCCGGTTGCGGGAACGCTGATGATCGAGCCCACGGAATCGGAGACCAAGGCGGAGCTCGACCGCTTCTGCGAAGCGATGCTGGCGATCCGCGAGGAGGCGCGAGCCATCGAGGACGGGCGCGCGGACAAAGAGAACAACGCGCTCAAGAACGCGCCGCACACGGTCGAGGATCTCATCGGCGAATGGAACCGGCCCTACTCGCGCGAGGCGGCCTGCTTTCCGGCCGGGGCCTTTCGCGTCGACAAATATTGGCCGCCCGTCAATCGCGTCGATAACGTCTATGGCGACCGCAACCTGGTGTGCGCATGTCCGCCCATGGAATCGTATGTGAAAGCCGCGGAGTGATGCAGCGGTCAGGCGATGCAGCGATCAGGATAGGTGCCGCACGGCGATGGCGGCCGCCGCGGCTCTGTTTTCGACGCCGAGCTTTACGTAGATCTGCTCGAGATGCTTGTTCACGGTGCGGGGGCTGGTTCCGAGAATCTGGCCGATGTCGCGGTTCGACTTGCCGCGGGCGATCCAAAGCAGCACCTCGGCCTCGCGTGCCGTCAAGCCCAGCCTCTCCTTCAGCAGGCCGACGTCGCCGGACGCGCTCTCCTCGGCGACACGCAAAAGAAGCTCATCGCTGCCCATGCGCCCCACGAAGGAGACCGTGAGCGCGCACCCGTCAGGCCCGACCGGCAAGGCCGCGGCATGAGGGTCGCTCGTGGCTTCGTTCCGCGCCACGAGCCATTTGACGACGGTCGCGGGCAACGAGAAATTGCGATCGTCGAAGCCCTCGAAAGCTGCGGCAAGCAGGCGCCTCGCCTGCGGCGTCGACCACAGCAGACGGCCGGCGGCGTCGGTCGCAAACAGGAACCGGCCGGTGGTATCGAGCGCCGCCCGCGCGCTCTTCGAAAGGCGCGCGTTGCCAATGTGGACCCGAATGCGCGCCAGGAGCTCGTCGATGACGATCGGCTTGGTCACATAGTCGACGCCACCCGCCTCGAGACCCTCGACAATCCGGTCGGTCTCCCTCAAGCCGGTCATGAATATGATCGGCACGTGAGCAAGCTCCGGCAGCCGTTTCAGCCGGCGGCACGTCTCGAAGCCGTCCATTTGCGGCATGACGGCATCGAGCAGCACGATATCGGGAACGATGCGCGCGACAGATATCAGCGCCCCTTCCCCGTCCGTCGCCACGAGCACCATCGCGCCAATCTGCTCGAGCGCCTCGGTGAGCATCGCGAGGGTGTCGGGGTTGTCGTCGACGACGAGCACCACGGTTCTGGGATCGCTGTCATTCATCGGCGTGCTCGCGCGCGAATTCTTTTTCGAGCAGCGCCATGTAGCCCCTGAGATCAAAGGCCCGAATGCGCTCGCGCGCGGCCGTGACAAACGGACCGGAGCCGAGGTCGGCGGCTTCCAGCTCGGTGAGCTTGGCCTCGATCCCGGAGACGAAGCCGATTTCGCCGAGGCGGGTGAGCTCCTCGATTTGCTGGGGGCCTGGCCGATTGGTTTCAATGAACGGCTTCGGCGTAACAATTGGCTCCGTAACATCGCTGGTTCTCACCATCCGCAGCTTCAACAGGCGCTCGATGCGTCCAAGCAGGGTTTGTATGTCGACGGGCTTCGACAAGGCGCTATCGTGGTCGAGCAGGCGGATTGCCCTCGCGGCGTTGTCGCCGATGTTGGCCGACATCATCAGCACCGAAGCGGTGTGACCGAGCTCGCGCAGACGCCGTGCAACCTCCCAGCCGGACAGTCCCGGCATCGAGATGTCGAGAATGAAGAGATCCGGGACGCACTCCTCGGCGATGGCGAGAGCAGAGGCGCCGTCGGGGGCCGCAATGACCGAAAATCCAATCGGCTCCAACGCCTCGCGCATCAGGTCGCGATGATCGCCGTCGTCATCGACGACGAGGATGAGCTTGCGGTCTCCCACGTAGCCGATGACGCGGTCCTGGGGCGCGGCCGGCGGACGGGCGTCCGCGATGTGGGCAAGCATGAGCTTGACGCGGAACACGCTCCCGCGTCCGGGGCTGCTGGTGACCGAGATCTCGCCGCCCATGATCTCGACAAGCAGCTTCGTGATGGTGAGGCCGAGCCCCATTCCCGGCCGCAGCCTTGCGCGCGTGATCTCGCCGCGCTCGAAAGGTTCGAAGACGCGGTCCAGGTCGCCCGGCATGATGCCTATGCCTGTGTCCTCGACCTCGAACTCCGCGACCTGGCTCCGATAGGAGACGCGCAGCGTTACACGTCCCGAGTCGGTGAACTTCACCGCGTTCGAGAGCAGATTTATCAGCACCTGGCGAAGGCGCTTCTCATCCGTGCGCACCACGGGAGGGAGCGCCGCGGCACCCTCGAAGATGAACTCGATGCCCTTGGAGTTGGCCTGCAGCCGGAACATTTCCGTGAGCTGCTCGAGAAACTCGCGGATGCGGACATCGTCCGAGGACAACTCGAGACGCCCGGCTTCGACCTTCGAGATGTCGAGCAGACCGTCGATAAGCCCTGAAAGATGCTCGGCGCTGCGGCGGATGACGCGGATGCCATTGCGGGCCTTCGGGGGCAACAAGCCGTCGATGTCCAGGAGCTGGGCATAGCCGAGCACGGCATTGAGCGGCGTGCGCAGCTCGTGGTTGATGCCGACGACGTAGCGGCTCTTGGCGAGGTTTGCGGCTTCGGCGATCTCCTTGGCCTTGTGAAGGGCAATGTCGGTGCGCTTGTGCGCCTCGATCTCGCGCGTCAACAGAGCGGTTTGGCGGACGGATTCGTCCTGCGCAATCTTGCGGCTTTCATGGGCCAGCACGTACAGCCAACCGGCGATGCCGGCGATGATGGCAAGGATCAAGAACACGGCCCAGAGCGTCCCTGCGACCGCGCCGGCCTGCTGCGGCACGGCTGTCAGCGCGAGAAAATGCACGAGCCAGAGGACAAGACCGAGGACGCCGCAAAGCAGCGTGAATACGCCGAAGAAGTGGCCGGTGCGCGTATTCAGACCCGCGACGGTCCATTCTGGCAGCACGTCGCGCAGAAGGCTCACGAGTTGCGTCTGGTAGCGAGCGTGCGGCTTGCATCCATCGCGGCAACGCGCGTCGATCGAGCAGCAGAGCGAACAGATCGATCCAGAATAGACAGGGCAATGCGCCATATCCTCGGGTTCGAATTCATTTTCGCACACGATGCAGCGAAGCGAGGCTTTCCCCTTCCACCCGGCCCTGGGCTTGCGCGCGAGGTAGAAGCGGCCGCCCGTGGCGTATGCGATGGCCGGTGCGGTAACAAGGGCGACAATCAACGCGACGAAAGGCGCGAGCGCCTGGGCATAGATGCCGAAGCTCCCGCCGAAGGACAGCATCGCCGCAGCCGTTGCGATGACCATCGCCCCCACACCGACCGGATTGATGTCGTAGAGATGCGCGCGCTTGAATTCGATCCGCTTCGGGCTGAGCCCCAGAGGCTTGTTGATGCAGAGATCGGCGACCATGGCCCCGACCCAGGCGACCGCCACGACCGAGTAGAGGCCCAGCGTGTGCTCGAGCGTCTTGTAGATGCCGGCTTCCATGAGCAAGACGGCGATCGCGACGTTGAAGAACAGCCAGACGATGCGGCCGGGATGGGCATGCGTCAGACGCGAGAAGAAATTCGACCAGGCGATGGACCCGGCATAGGCGTTCGTGACGTTGATCTTGAGCTGGGACAGAACGACGAAAGCGCCGGCGAGAGCGAGCGCGACTTGGGGCGAGCTGGTCACATAGCCGAAGGCGACGAGATACATCTGCGTCGGCTCGCTGGCGCGGGATGGATGTATGCCGTGTCCGAGGCACAGCACCGCCAGGAACGATCCGATGAGAAATCTTGATTGCGCCGGGGATGATCCAGCCGGGTCCGGACGCGATGACCGCCGTCCACCATGCGATGCGGTTGCTTTTGGTGCGCTCGGGCATGAAGCGCAGGATGTCGACCTGCTCGCCGATCTGAGCGATGAGCGCGAGGACGACGCAAGCAGCGGCGCCGGCACCGAGCAGATTGAGCCCTTCGCCGTGCCGACTGGCGCCGATATACCCGGTCCACGCCGCGAAGCTCGTATCATCCTGAAGCGCGATGAACACGAGCGGGGTCAGGTGGAGCAGCACCCAGATGGGCTGGGTCCACACTTGAAAGCGGCTGATCCATGTAATGCCGTGGGTCACGATCGGGATCACCACGACAGCGCTGACGATGTAGCCGATGGCCATCGGCAAGCCGAAGCACAGCTCGAGCGCCAGAGCCATGATGACGGCTTCTATGGCGAAAAAGATGAACGTGAACGAGGCGTAGATCAGCGAAGTGATGGTCGATCCGATGTAGCCGAATCCGGCCCCGCGCGTCAGCAGATCGATATCGACGCCGTCGCGCGCGGCGTAGTAGGCGATCGGCAGGCCGGTCAGGAATATCAGCAGCGAAACCGCGAGCACGGCGGCGATAGCATTCTCGAAGCCGTAGCTCAGCGTGATGGCGCCGCCGATGGCTTCGAGAGCAAGAAACGATACCGCTCCGAGCGCAGTGTTGCCGACACGTACGGCCGACCAGCGACGTGCCTTCTTCGCGGTGAAGCGGAGCGCGTAGTCCTCGAGCGTCTCGTCGGCGACCCACTGATTGTAGCGCCGGCGGACAGGAACGATCCGGAGCCGATCAGTCATTCAGGAGATCACCCGGTCGGTACATTTTGCCGCAGTGCAAAAAACTACACACCAGCAGCCTAGCTCTCCCCGGGCTGAGACAAAACTCTTTTCGTACATATGGTTGCGGTCTGGCATCCACTCAATTCCCCCGCGCGGCCGTGTGCGCGCGCGACCCCAACCTAGGGCCATCGTTGCGGCGCAGCATATACGTCAAGCGACGTATGTGCTGCGCCGCAAAACAGGGTCTCAATGCTCCCACGGTGCCCCAGTCGGGCGGGTCAGAGCGGAGAGAATTGATGGTCGACGAAAGCGAAGAACTCCAATCGCGGCGTCGCCGCCAACTTCTCCTCGGCATGGCGGCCATGCCGCTCGCCGGCCTCGTTCCCAGGCTTGCGTTTGCCCAAGCTCCCGCCACATCGGCGGTCAACACCACGGGGCTCGCCGTCACGGACACCGAGGTCACTGTCGGCATCCTGCACTCGGTGACGGGCACCATGGCGATTTCCGAAACCGGTTCGGTTCAGGCGGAAAAGCTAGCGATCTCTCAAATCAACGAGGCCGGCGGCGTGCTCGGCCGCAAGATCAACTTCATCCAGGAGGACGGCGCGTCCGACTGGCCGACGTTCGCCGAGAAGGCCAAGAAGCTTCTGGTCAACGACAAGTGCGCCGCCGTCATGGGGTGCTGGACCTCGGCGTCACGCAAGGCGGTGCTGCCGGTCTTCGAGCAGTACAACGGCATGCTGTACTACCCCACGTTCTACGAAGGCCTCGAGCAGTCGAAGAACGTGATCTACACCGGCCAGGAAGCCACGCAGCAGATCATCGCCGGCCTCGACTGGGTGGTGAAGGAGAAGGGCGCCAAGACCTTCTACCTGCTCGGCTCCGACTACATCTGGCCGCGCACGTCGAACAAGATCGCGCGCAAGCACATCGAGAACCACATGACCGGCACGAGTGTCGTCGGCGAGGACTACTTCCCGCTCGGCCACACGCAGTTCAACTCGGTCATCAACAAGATCAAGCTCAAGAAGCCGGACGTCATCTACGCCATCATCGTCGGCGGCTCCAACGTGGCTTTCTACAAGCAGCTCAAGGCGGCCGGCATCGACATGTCGAAGCAGACGCTCGTCACCATCTCGGTCACCGAGGACGAGATCGACGGCATCGGCGGCGAGAACATCGAGGGCGCCTATGCGTGCATGAAGTACTTCCAGTCGCTCGACAATCCCAACAACAAGGAGTTCGTGCCCGCATTCAAGAAGATGTGGGGCGAGAAGACCGTCATCGGCGACGTGACGCAGGCTGCGTATCTCGGCCCCTGGCTGTGGAAGCTCACCGTCGAGAAGGCGGGCTCCTTCGACATCGACAAGGTGGCGGCGGCGTCTGCGGGCATCGAGTTCACGAAAGCGCCCGAGGGCTACGTCAAGATCCACGAGAACCATCATCTCTGGTCGAAGACCCGAGTAGGCCTCGCTCAAAAGGACGGCCAGTTCAAGGTGGTCTACGAGAGCCCGGATCTCATCGAGCCCAATCCGTTCCCCAAGGGATACCAGTAACCGCCAACGGCGCGGACGAGCGGTCAGTGCTCGTCCGACCCTTTGCGTTGCGGCCCGATCTAGCAGGGAGAGGATCATGTTCGGCGAATATTCACTCGGCGAGCTCGGCTCGATTTTCGCGATGCAGGGCTTCGCCGGCCTGATCCTCTTCTCGGTGTACCTGCTGATGGCGCTCGGCCTTGCCATCATCTTCGGCCAGATGGGCGTCATCAACATGGCCCATGGCGAGTTCATGATCCTCGGGGCCTATGTCACCTGGCTTTGCTCCGAGTTCTTCTCGTCGTATCTGCCTTTTCTGTTTCCGATCTATTTCTTCGTCGCCATCGCGCTGGCCTTCTGCGCTTCGGGCACGCTCGGCATGCTGGTCGAGTGGGTGTTGATACGACGGCTATACAAACGGCCGCTGGACACGCTGCTCGCGACCTGGGGGTTGAGCCTCATCCTGCAGCAGACCTATCGCTCCGTCTTTGGCCCGCGCGAGGTCGGCGTCGTCCTGCCCGACTGGCTGCTCGGCTCGGTGCATGTCACGGATAGCATCGAGGTCCCGATCAATGGCCTGTTCGTCATGGGCCTCACCGTTCTGATCACATTCTCCGTCTTCATGCTCATGTTCCGCTCGCGCTTCGGCAAGCAGGTTCGCGCCGTGGTGCAGAACCGCACCATGGCGGGCGCCGTCGGCATCGATACCGAGAAAGTCGATCGCCTGACCTTCGGCCTCGGATGCGGAATTGCCGGCATCGCGGGCTCGGCCTTCACGATGATCGGCTCGACCGGGCCGACCGCCGGACAGCTTTATATCGTCGACACGTTCCTGATCGTGGTCTTCGGCGGCGCCACCAGCCTGTTCGGCACCATCGCGTCCGCCTTCTCGATCTCGCAGACCCAGTCGACGCTCGAATTCTTCCTGTCGGGCTCGATGGCGAAAGTGATCACGCTGCTCACCGTGCTGGGCATCCTGATGCTGCGCCCGCAGGGTCTGTTCACACTCAAAGTCCGGCGCTGAGGAGTGACCCCATGACTCGTGCACCGTCGTTCCTCGACCGCAAGGATCTGCTGGCGCTCGCCGCGGTCGCCATCCTGCTCGTCGTCGTCTTTCCCCTGCTGCTCGATGGCTTCCGCCTCAACCTCGTCGGCAAGTATCTCACCTACGCTTTCGTCGCGGTGGGCCTGGTGCTGTGCTGGGGCTACGGCGGCATCCTTTCGCTCGGCCAAGGCGTTTTCTTCGCGCTCGGCGGCTATGGCATGGCGATGTATCTCAAGCTCGAGGCGTCGTCGGTCGAGAACACCAAGATCCAGTCGACGCCCGGCATCCCGGATTTCATGGACTGGAACCAGATCACGGAGCTGCCGTACTTCTGGCAGCCGTTCCATTCCTTTCCGCTCACGCTGATCCTGATCCTGGTGGTGCCGGCGGCCGTCGCTTTCCTCGTCGGCCTCGCGATGTTCAAGCGGCGTGTGTCGGGGGTGTATTTCGCGATCATCACCCAGGCGCTGGCGGCGATCGCCACCATCCTGATCATCGGCCAGCAGGGCTACACGGGCGGCGTCAACGGCATCACGGACCTGCGCACGCTTCACGGCTGGGACATCCGCACCGACAGCGCGAAGCAGATCCTCTATTTCGTCAACGCCTTCCTCCTCATGGGCGTCGTCGTGACGGCGATGTATGTGCGGCATTCGAAACTCGGCCGCATCCTCGTTGCGATGCGCGAGCGCGAGGATCGCGTGCGGTTCTCCGGCTATTCCGTCTCCAGTTTCCAGACGTTCGTGTTCTGCCTTGCCGCGGTCTTTGCCGCGATCGGCGGCGCGATGTTCACGCTGCAGGTCGGCTTCATGTCGCCGTCACTGGTCGGGATCGTACCGTCCATCGAGATGGTCATCTTCACGGCGGTCGGCGGGCGATTGTCGATCCTCGGCGCGATCTACGGAACGCTGCTCGTCAACTTCGCCAAGACCAGCCTCTCGGAGAGCTTTCCCGAGCTCTGGCTGCTGGGCCTTGGCGGCCTCTTCATCGCGGTCGTCGTGTTTTTCCCCAATGGCATTGCTGGGCTTTGGCGCGATTACGTCGAGACCCCGCTCGACAGGCTCTTCTCCCGCAATGACGGCGCCCGCGTCGGGAAGCAGGCGGTCGCAGCTTCGCCGGCCGAGTGAGGAGAGGAAAGATGTCACCCATCATCGGTACGTTACCCAAGGACTTCCTCCTCTCGGTCGAGGGCCTCACCGTGTCTTTCGACGGCTTCAAGGCCGTGAACGACCTCTCGCTCTATGTCGACGAGAACGAGATCCGGGTGATCATCGGTCCAAACGGAGCCGGCAAGACGACCGTCCTGGATCTGATCTGCGGCAAGACGAAAGCGACGGCCGGTTCGATCAGGTTCCGCTCGCACGAGCTGACGAAAATGAGCGAGAGCCAGATCGTTCTCTCGGGCGTCGGCCGCAAGTTTCAGACTCCCTCGATCTACGACGATCTCACAGTCTTCGAGAACCTCGAGATTTCCTATCCCAGGGGTCGTTCCGTTTGGGGCGCGCTGACTTTCAAGCGCGACAAGGCCGTGCGGGAACGCGTCGCCGAGATCGCCGAGATCATTTTTCTCAAGGACAAGCTCAACGAGAGCGCGGCCTTCCTGAGCCACGGGCAGAAGCAGTGGCTCGAGATCGGCATGCTGCTGATCCAGGATCCCGACCTGCTCATGCTGGATGAGCCGGTCGCCGGCATGAGCGTCAGCGAGCGCATCAAGACCGCCGAGCTGCTGCGCACGATCATCAAAGACCGCTCGGTGCTCGTCATCGAGCACGACATGAAGTTCGTCGAAGACATCGCCCACAAAGTCACCGTGCTGCATCAGGGCAAAATCCTCGCGGAAGGGCCGATGGAGCAGGTGAAGAACGATCCCAAAGTCATCGAAGTCTACCTCGGCCACTGAGGAGCAGGACCATGCTTGACGTCGACAGCCTGCGTGTCGCCTACGGGCAAAGCGAGGTCCTTCATGGAACCAGCTTCAAAGTCGCGCCCAACGAGATCATCGCCATCATGGGCCGGAATGGCATGGGCAAGACCACGCTCATGAAGGCCATGATGGGGATCATGCCTCAGAGCGCCGGCGCGATCCGCCTCGGCGGAGAGGACATCGGCACCCTGAAGAGCTTTCAGCGCGTCAAGAAGGGCATGGCCTACGTCCCGCAGGGGCGGATGATTTTCTCCACCATGACCGTCAGGGAGAACATCGAGACGGGTCTCATCGCCAGCGGCGATCGCGAGGTTCCCGCCGACATCTACGAGCTCTTCCCCGTGCTTCTCGAAATGAAGGGACGCGCGCGGCGGCAATCTCTCGGGCGGGCAGCAGCAGCAGCTGGCGATTGCGCGGGCGCTCGCGACCAAACCAAAGGTGCTGCTGCTCGACGAGCCCACGGAAGGTATCCAGCCCTCGATCATCCGCGAGATGGCCCGCACGCTGCGGCGCATCCGCGACGAGCGGGGCTTGTCGATCGTCGTCTCGGAGCAGGTGCTGAGCTTCGCGCTCGATGTCGCCGATCGCGTTCTCGTCGTCGAGAACGGCGAGATCGTCCACGACGAGAAACGCGCGGCGGTCGATGAAGCCAAAGTCGCCAAGTATCTCTCCGTCTGAACGCTAGTCCCGCAACCGCAAAACCGAAGGGGAGTTGGAATGACCGAAACGCTGATCAAGGTCGACCTCACGAAGTCGCCCTACGACAACGACATGATCCACAACCGCTGGCATCCGGACATTCCGATCGTGGCCTGGACCGACCCCGGTGATGATTTCATCATCGAGACGTATGACTGGACCGGCGGTTTCATCCAGAACAACAACGATGCCTCCGACGTACGCGACATCGACCTCAGCATCGTCCACTTCCTGTCGGGACCGATCGGCGTCAAAGGCGCGGAGCCCGGCGATCTTCTGGTGGTCGAGATTCTCGATATCGGAGCGCTGCCCGACAACCATTGGGGCTTCAACGGCTTCTTCTCCAAGAAGAACGGCGGCGGCTTCCTGACCGATCATTTTCCCCAGGCTCAGAAGTCGATCTGGGACTTCGAGGGCATGTTCACAAAGTCGCGCCACATACCCGGCGTGCGCTTTCCCGGGCTGATCCATCCTGGTCTCATCGGGTGCCTGCCCGACCCGAAGCTGCTCAAGACCTGGAACGACCGCGAGATCGCGTTCGTCGACGCATATGCGGATCGCGTTCCTCCTGTAGCCAACAAGCCCTTCGCGCCAACCGCGCACATGGGTCGTCTCAAGGGAGAGGCGCGCGACGCGGCGGCGGCCGAAGGCGCACGCACCGTCCCGCCGCGCGAGCACGGCGGCAACTGCGATATCAAGGATCTCTCGCGCGGCTCCAAAGTGTTCTTCCCGGTCTACGTGCCCGGCGGCGGCCTCTCCATGGGCGACCTGCATTTCAGCCAGGGCGATGGCGAGATCACGTTCTGCGGTGCGATCGAGATGGCCGGATGGCTGCATCTCAAGGTCGACGTGATCAAGGACGGGATGTCGAAGTACGGCATCAAGAACCCGATCTTCAAGCCGTCCGTGATCACCCCGAAATACGACGATTACCTGATCTTCGAGGGCATCTCCGTCGACGAGATGGGCAAGCAGTATTACCTCGACGTGCACATCGCCTACCGGCAGGCATGCCTCAACGCGATCGAGTATCTGAAAAAGTTCGGCTACTCCGGCGCTCAGGCCTACTCGATCCTCGGCACGGCGCCGGTGCAAGGTCATATCTCAGGGCGTCGTCGATATTCCCAACGCCTGCGCTACGCTGTGGCTGCCGACCAAGATCTTCGAGTTCGACATCAACCCGTCTGCGGCCGGGCCGACGAAGTTCATCGACGGCTCGATCCAGATGCCGCTGGCACCCGACAAATGATCTCGATTTGAGAATACTCGCCGGCTGGCATGCAGCAGCCAGCCGGTTTCTTTTTTCGCAGGGAGCCGACATGCCGATCTATGACTACGATTGTCCGGACTGCGGGCCGTTCGCCGCGTTGCGCGCGATGGCCGAGTTCGAGTTGCCGCACGACTGTCCGGCCTGCGGGGCGGAGTTGCCGCGCGTGATGCTCACGGCGCCGGCTCTGGCGGGCATGGACCGGGCGCGGCGGGTCGCGGCCGAGACCAACGAGCGATCATCGCACGAGCCGAAGCGGTCCGCCGGCCACGCACCGGGCTGCGGTTGCTGCTCGGGAAGCAAGAAATCGAAAGCGACTGCGAAACAAACGCCCGAGGCCAAGAGCTTTCCATCGGCTCGACCTTGGATGATCAGTCACTAGAGCGTACGGCGTCTTGCTCGAGAACCGTGGAACGTCGATGTCGGCGAAGGTCACAGATTTTCTGACCGATTGGCTGAAGCGACATGTCGTGGGGCGGATCGCCAGCAGCGAGGATATCCCGGCGATGGCGTCCAGATGTCTCGATGACGCCTCATGGCGCGGCATATCGCAACGCGACATCGAACGTGTTGTAGGTCCGGTCGAGGACTGCATCCGACTGTCATTGCAGCAAGTCAGAAAATAAGTCTCGTGTCTCGCCGTCTGCGACGAGTTGGATAGGCCGGGCGAGCCCCGCAGTGCGGGCACAGGCAAACCTTCAGCAATTCATATGTTCACCAATGAGAAGCGGGCGGGTTGTCCGTAGACGATCGTATTCCCGGCGAGAGATTGGTCTCATTCGGGTTGAACGAAAGTATAATTTTCGCTGCATCTGTTAGGTCCGCTCGAACGGTCTCTTCGGCAATGAGTGCATTCCAGCCGAACCCAAACCGTCGCATCTGTAACTCTGTTTGCAGATCAATGGACGACAGCGTGCTGCCCTAAGCCGCGCTTCCTCTTATCGCTGCAATCAGTGCAGGGCAGGATGCCAGCAATCCGAGGGGTGGCGAGATGCAATCGAGTATCCGAGACACGGCCAAATTTCTGAGGGACGCGGGCGATAGCGCTGCAGCCGCCCTGCGGACCAGAGACGGCTTGGACGCAAAAGGCGAAAGCCGCCGCGAGCCATCCTCACCGGAGGGGATCGGCGATTTGCGGCCGGCCGCAAACGCCGCGACGGAGTCCGTCAGTGACCGAGCGCCGCTGGAGCGCGAGCCTGGCGAGCACCGCATCCCAGGGCCTTCACAGCAGCCCCTGGAGCAGCGCCCGGCTCAAGGTTCGGAGTGGTGCGGAGAACTCCCGGATGGGAGTCTTGTGGCGGCATCCGCTTCTGTCTGTGATCGGTCTGGTACTCGCGTTCGTGCTGACGGCGGCGGGCTACGTGTACTGGGACTACGCGCAGCATTTCGAGTCGACCGACGACGCCTTCATTGCAGCGCGCCAGTTCGCCATCGCGCCCAAAGTATCAGGCTACGTCACGGCCGTGCCGGTGACCGACAATCAGCACGTCGCGGCCGGTGGGGTGATTGCGCGCATCGACGACCGGGATTACCGCATCGCGCTCGAACAGGCTGAGGCGCAAGTCGCCAGTGCGGAAGCCGGCATCCAGAATGTCGACGCCCAGCTCAACGTGCAGGAAAATCAGATCGCCGCCAGCAAGGCCCAGGTGGATCAGGTCAAGGCGGGCGTCGTGTTCGCGCAGGAGCAGGCGGTACGCTACCAGGATCTGGCGCAACGCGGCGATGGCTCGGTCCAGAACGCCCAGCAGTTCAATTCGCAGCTCAATCAGCAGCAGGCTGCGCTGCAGAGCGCGGAAGCCAATCTCAAGCTGGCGCAGCGGCAAATCGAGACGCTCAAGGCGCAACGCGCGAGTGCGGTCGCCACCCTCGGGCAAGCCAAGGCCCAGCGCGACCAGGCGGCGCTCAACCTCTCCTATACCACCGTCATCGCAGCCCAGGCCGGCCGTGTCGTCCAGCTCGGTGCCGCAGTTGGTCAATTCGCGGAAGCCGGCACGAACCTGACGATGTTCGTACCCGACGAGATCTGGGTCGAGGCGAACTTCAAGGAAACCCAGCTCGATCACATGCGGCCGGGCCAGCCGGTCGCACTCACGATCGATGCCTACTCGGACCGGACGATGCGTGGCCATGTCGCGAGCGTCCAGCCTGGATCCGGCACCGCGTTCTCCCTGCTGCCGGCCGAGAACGCCACCGGCAACTACGTCAAGATCGTCCAGCGCGTGCCGGTGAAGGTCATTTTGGACGATCCTCCGACCGATGTAACGCTCGGCCCCGGCATGTCCGTCGAGCCGACCGTGCGTGTCGATCCCACGCCGTCGCTCTATGAAAGACTGCAGTCGTGGCTATGAGCATCAGTGAAAGTGGCGCGGGCCCGGCCGCCCCAAGCGCTGTGAGCGCCGGTGCATGGCTGGTCGCAGTTCTGGTCGCCTTCGCCGCCTTCATGGAGGTGCTCGACACCACCATCGCCAACGTGGCCCTGCCTTACATTGCCGGCGGGTTGGGCGTGAGCGAGGACGAGGCATCCTGGGTCGTCACCACCTATCTGGTCTCCAACGCAGTCTCCTTGACGTCGAGCAGCTTCCTCGCCAAGCGGCTCGGCCGCAAATCCTTCTTTCTGATCTGCCTGGCGCTGTTCTCACTGAGCTCGGTGCTGTGCGGGTTTGCCTGGAACCTGCAGTCCCTGCTGTTGTTCCGCATTCTGCAGGGCCTCGGCGGCGGCGGCATGGTACCGGTGGCGCAGTCTATTCTCGCCAGCTCCTTTCCGCCGGAGAAGCGCGGGCAGGCCTTTGCGCTGTTCGGCGTTGCCGTCGTGGTGGCGCCTGTCGTCGGCCCCACGCTTGGCGGCTGGCTTTCCGACAATATCTCCTGGCACTGGTGCTTTCTCGTCAACGGACCGATCGGGCTACTCGCGTTGGCGCTGAGCGCAGTGATCCTGCGGGAGCCCGAGGTCACGGCGGAGGAGCGCAGGCGCGGCGCGCGGCAAGCAGGCGGGTTCGACCTGGTTGGTTTCGTGCTGGTCGCGACGTTCCTTGGCGCGCTGGAGCTCATGCTCGACCGGGGGCTCGATGACGACTGGTTCGGCTCGTCGACCATCGTGGCGGTCGCGGCCGTCTGCGCCCTCGCGTTCGTACTCATGATTCCGTGGTGTCTCAGTCGCTCTAATCCGATCATCGACTTCCGGATGCTGGCAACTCGTCAGTTCGGCGCCTGCTTTCTGGTGATGCTGGCAACAGGCGCCATTCTGCTTGCCACGACGCAGTCCCTGCCCCAGCTCGTGCAAGCGGATTTCGGCTACACAGCCACGTGGGCCGGGCTCGTCCTGTCGCCAGGTGGTCTCGTCACCATGGCGATGATGTTCGTCACTGGGCGCCTTTTGGGCAAGGTCCAGCCTAAATACTTGATCATCGCCGGAGCCGTGATCATCGCCATCTCGATGTACGATCTGACCAACGTGTATGGCGATCTCGGCTTCTGGTTCTTCGCCGAAACGCGCATGCTGATTGGCTTGGGTTTCCCGCTGATCTTCCTGTCGATCACGACAGCGTCCTATGTCGGCATTCCTCCCGACAAGACCGATCAGGCCTCGGCCCTGATTAACATGGCGCGCAATACCGGCGGATCGATCGGCGTTTCTCTCGTCTCCAACGTGGTGACGCATCGCGAGCAGTTTCACCAGAGCCGTCTCATCGAAAATGTCGTCCCGTCGAGCACTCAGTACCAGACCACGCTGCAGCAGCTTACGGACTATTTCTCGGGCCATGGCAGCTCGATGATCGAGGCGAAACAACGGGCCATTGCCTGGATTGGACAGCAGGTCGGGGCGCAGGCATCATTCCTGGCCTATATGGATGCCTTCTGGGTCCTCATGCTGGTTTCGCTGGCGATGGTGCCGCTGGCGCTGAGCCTGCGCAAAGTCACGCTCGGGGGCGCCGCTCCCGCCGCTCATTGAGCTTCGCCGCACCAGAACTGCTTCGCAATCTATCGCTTTAGGAACGCGGGATAGTCGACGCCGATAGGGTATGTCGCGCACCCCTTTTCCCGCAGCAGGTCGTTCAGCTGGTCGATGTCGCTGCGTGCTTTCTGGTACTCAGCCAGGGCGGCATTGCCGGCACCGGGCGGACCGGACTGCCGTGCAAACATCTGTTCAAGTGTTTTCGGCGGTTGCTCCTGTTCCTTTTCGGCGCGCTCCTTCGTCGCCCGCATCCCGGTAAGGAGCTTCGCGATCGCCGGTTCGATCCGTCGGCAGTCCCAATTCTGTTTGCGCGCCGCCGTGGCGGTCGCCCCCGACAGATGGACTCCGCTGGACGCAATCACCGCTTTGTCTCCGCCCTTGAGCGAGGCCGATGAAGGGCTCGCTCCCGCCGTGCAGCCGCCGACCAGCATCGCACCGACGCAAAGAAGAAGTGCTCGGCCGCTTCGCTGCCGAAGCTCCAAATGTGCCGCGGCCACAGCGCGGCAGGGCACGGCCGCCGACATACCGTGCAGGGGATCTCACCAAGGCCCCGCCGTTACATAGACGAGGCCTCCCATCAGCACGATCAGTAATGCCATCGCGACATCGAGGCCTATGGCTTCGAGGCGGCTCAGCTCCGCCTTGCTCTCGGGCGCTCCGGTCTCGCTCTCAGGATCATATTTGGGCAAAAGAAACCCTCCCATTCTCAATTGCGAAGCAGCGCGTGCAGTTTGAGAAGGAGCGTTTTCGGATCTTTGTCGGGCGGGTAAAGTTATGTGAAGACCGGCCCGTCCCTGTGCCGCAATTGATGCGCGGCGGGGTCCCGGGAGGCGCGGGGGCATTTATTCGCCGCGGTTTACATAACTTTACATTCGAGAGATCGCCCAGAAACACAGTGCACCGAATTCTCGGCGCGCCGCCGGCTAACCATGTCTGCTGCCCTCCCGGCCTTTGACGCAATTTGGCCGTACGGTATGAGGCCTCTGGAGTTCGGGGGAGCAACTTGAGACCATGATGCAACAAATCCTCCTCATCGAGGACGACGTCCGCCTTGCCGAGATGTTGCGCGACTATCTCGGGGGCGCGGATTTCACCGTGGCGCATGCCGACAGCGGCAGCGCCGGCCTGCGGCTGCATGCGCGTGAAGCCTTCGACGCCATCGTGCTGGATGTGATGCTGCCCGATATCGATGGGCTCGAGGTCTGCCGCCAGATGCGCGTCGGGCGGCGGCGACGCCGATCCTGATGCTGACGGCGCGCGGGCATGCCATGGATCGGATCATCGGGCTGGAGATGGGCGCCGACGACTACCTGCCCAAGCCTTTTGAGCCCCGCGAGCTTCTGGCGCGCTTGCGAGCGATCCTGCGCCGCGGAAAGGACACGCGGAAGGGCGACGTGGTGGTGTTCGGCCGGCTGGAGATCGATCGCGGCGCGCGCGAGGCGCGTATCGACGGTGTCGTCGCATGCGCTGACGAGCTATCAGTTCGAGCTGCTCGTTGCGCTCGCCGAGCGCCCGGGTCGCGTCATGGCGCGCGAGGCGCTCATGGACTTCGTCAAGGGCGAGGCTCTCGAGGCCTTCGACCGCTCGATCGACGTCCACATCTCGCGCATCCGGGCGAGCATCGAGGACGATCCGAAGAAGCCGCGCCGGATCATTACCGTTCGGGGCACCGGATACGTGTTTGCGAGAACGCAGGATTGACCCAGCGCGATGTCCATGACCAGGCTTTTTCACCAGCTTTACCTGACGATGTTCGGGGCGCTCTTGTTCGTCGTCGTTGCGATCGATTGTCTCTGGCATTTGATGGGGAGCAAACATACCGCGCAAATTGCTTCTCGAGCGGGTCATTGAATTCGAGTCGCGCCGTCTGCTAGTCTCCAGATTCCGATCCGGCCGCCCGGCGGCAGTTTCTTGGCGATATCTCCACATTGCTCGATGCCGAATTGGCCCTTTTTGGCGCTGATAATCGGCTCATCGACGCCGTCGGCGTACACCGAGCGTGCCCAGAACGGAGACGTCGGAAATTTCTATGAAGCCGTCACGACCTGCCTTGGTATTCGTCTGAGCAATGGAGGCTGGATCGAGGTCCGAGGATCCTCCCCGGTGCCACCGTTATTCTTCTTCAAAGCGATGGGAATCGTACGTCCGCCATGGGCGTCCTGATCGCGTTCTTCTGCTATCCGGTCGTCCGGCGCCTGACGCGCCGGCTCGAACGCCTGCAATCTGAGTGTGGAGGCATTGGGATCGGGCGACCTTGACGGCGCGGGTAAAAGTCGAAGGCTGCGACGAGGTCGGCGCGCCTGGCGCAGAGCTTCAACAGCGCCGCGGCACAGATCGAGCAGCTGGTCGGGGCGCACAAGCTGTTGCTTGCCAATGTTTCTCATGAGCTCAGGACGCCGCTGTCGCGCCTTCGCCTGACGGCTGAGCTGCTCAAAGAGCGTCGCGGACCCGAAGCGCAAGGCCGATCTGGAAAAGGACGTCACCGAAATCGATGCGTTGATCGAGCAGATCCTGCTCTCGAGCCGTCTCGACGCCGTAAGGGAGCTCGAGGTCCGCGAAGAGGTGGATCTGCTGGCGCTCGCCGCGGAGGAGGGCGCGCGTTGCGGGGAGTGCGATATCACGGGCGAGCCTGTCGTCGTCCGCGGCGACCCGGCACTGTTGCGGCGGATGATCCGGAACCTCATCGAAAATGCCCAGCAGCACGGATCGCCTCCGGTCGAGGTCCGGGTTCGCCGCGAGGGCGAGCGAGCTGTCCTGACGGTGAGCGATGGAGGGCCCGGCATCCCGCCGATGCGAGCAAGAGCGCGTATTCGCGCCTTTCTACCGCCCGCGCGGCACGCGGTCGCAGGGATCTGGCCTGGGGCTGGCCCTTGTTCGTCAGATCGCTCGGCAACATGGCGGGGACGCCATCGGAGCCAGGTCCGCAACGAGCCCCAGCATGATCGAGGTATCCATCCCCGCGGACGCGGCCGCTGAGGTTCGCGCCGTTGCCTGACGATCGCTTCCTTCGAGACGCCTGACCCTTTCTGTCGGCACCTTTGCGCACTGGCCGGCGTCGGAAAACTTCCCGCAAAAGCGATCAGGAATGGGCCGCCAGAGACGATCGGCATAGCCGCCTTTTCAAGCCAAACCCCAGATGAGCGACTGACGGCCGCGTACTCGTGGTCCGGTGATCACAGATGAAACGCAAGCGGAAGGTGCCCAACAGTACCCCCGTTTTGACACATTGGAGCAACACGCGAGCAAAGCAACGAGGCTAAGTCTGCCGGCGTAGGGAACCAGGGGAGTGGATCGATGACGGTTGAGACGGGCGGATATTCTTCAACAGCATCGCAAGGAAAAGGTCATTGCTCGGCCTTGTCCTAATACCGCTCATCTCCGCGTGCGCCAGCGTTCCTCTTGCAGCAGACGGGGTCGTTGTCCTCGTACGAGCAGCTCCAGCCTGCCGATAGTAAGTTCAACGGACGAAAGTCCCGTGTGCACGTCGACAAGGACGCGGTCCTGGCGGCCAGGACGGTGCTCATTGTCCCGACCTCCTTTGCCGCGGAGGCTGCCTCAGCCAAGCTTTCCACGCGGGACCGGCGACTCGTTGCCAATGCGGTGGACCGCTCGGTCTGCATTGCACTCAGCGATCGCTTCCACATCGTCTTGCCGCCGCAGACAGCCGACCTGACAGTGCACGTGACCATCGCGAACATTGTCCCTACGGACGAGACGGCGGCCGCAACCACGAAGGTCCTTGATATCGGCAAGTCCGTCGTGACCAGCACGGGGGTCGTAGAGACGTCGGTCCCGATCCCGTCGGTGCGCGTTCCGATCGGTTTGGGTGGGATTGCATTGGAAGGCGAGGCTGTCGATCCGACCGGCCAGCAGAAGGCGGCCATGCTGTGGGCGAAGGGTGCCAGTTCCTTCTTCGGCAACACAACGCGGGTTTCCCCAGTGGGAGATGCCTACGAACTCGCCTCGGCCTTCGGCGATGATTTCAGCGAGCTGCTGGTCACGGGTGAGGATCCATTCCGGTTTCAAATGGCCGGCACTCCCATACATGCACCGCCTGAAGTCGAAGTTCGGCGGAGCGCCCAAAGAGTCTGTCTGCGATTCTTTCGGGCGCAAGGGCGTGACCGACATGATCGCGGGCAACTTTGGCTTCCCGCCGGAATGGACGGACAAAGGCGCGCAAGCCGACCCAGCAGAACTCCGTAACGCCGCGTTGCCCGAACAAGGCTTGGCCATTCAGGACGATCACAATGGAAACAACGTCGACATCGGTGCTTGTTGTCGGAGGCGGGCTTGTCGGTTTGTCAGCGGCAATGTTCCTCGCATGGCGCGGCGTACCGACTGTGCTGGTCGAACGGCATGCCGGTAGCTCGCCGCTTCCCCGCGCCATCGGCTTTATGACCCGGACGATGGAGCTTTTCCGCGCCGTGGGTCTTGGTGAGCAAATTCCGCAGGTGCCGCCGGGTTTCGGCCGCCCACGCCGGTTGAAGGTTGAAAGCCTCGCCGGAAAGTGGGCGACGGAAGAGGTCGCGTGGACTCCCGACAAGCCCGGCGCCAAAGCGGAGGGGCCGCTGCAGGCTCGGGTAGACTATTCGATCTGCACAGCTGCGGCGCTCGCGCAGGATAAACTCGAGCCCATTCTTCGCGCCCAGGCGATTGCACTTGGGGCCGATGTCAGGCTCTCGACAACGTTGAAGTCATTCGAGCACGATGGTGACGGCGTGACCGCTTTGCTCCGCCACGGCGACGGCCGCGAATACACGCTTGTGGCCGACTATCTGATCGCCGCAGATGGGCATTCGAGCCCCATCCGTGAGGCGCTCGGTATCGGTCGCGACGGACGGGGCTTTCTTCGAACCGTCCGAAGCGTCCTGTTTCGGGCCCCGCTCGAGCACTATCTCGAATCCGGCGTCAGTCAGTTCGAAATTCAGCAGCCGGACTTCGAGGCGATGCTGACCACCTATCGCGATGCCACCCACCGCGGTGGCCGCTGGCTGCTGATGTTCGCGGACGATGCGGAGCGCGATGAGCTCAGCCTCAAGGCGATGGTCAGCAAGGCGATCGGTCGATCGGACCTCGACATCGACATCATCGCGACCGGCCTTTGGGAATTGAGCGCGCTGATCGCCGATCGCTTCTCGCTTGGCCGGGTCTTTCTGGCCGGAGATTCCGCGCACACGCTGCCGCCCGCCCGCGGCGGCTATGGAGCGAACACCGGCATCGAAGATGCCCATAACATTGCCTGGAAAATTGCGGCGGTGCTTTGCGAGGCGTCGGCGCCCGAGTTGCTCGATACCTATGACGCCGAGCGCAGACCGATCGCGTGGCTTCGCCATGGCCAGATATTCGCGAGGCCAGATTACGAGCGGTTCGCGAGACCGGCCGACAAGGCCGTGCCCATCATCAATGATGATGCGATGGAGTTGGGCCAATTGTACCGGTCGGGCGCCGTTCTTGGCGCCGGCGAAGACCTGCCGCTCGCCTTGCGTCCGGACCAATGGGCTGGCCAGCCAGGAACACGTGCGCCCCACGTATGGGTGACCAAGGGAGGCGTCCGAGTTACGACGCTCGACCTGGTGCAGCTGGACTGGGCGCTGCTGACAGAAGACGAACGCTGGCGTGCCGCCGCGCGTGTGGCCGGCGAGAGATTGAAGCTCAATTTGGAATGCGTGCTTATCGGCGGACCGACTGTGTCCTCGACGCTTGTCGATGTTCTTTCATCGCTCGATGCACCGATCGAAACGATCGCGGCCAATCCGACGGGCAAGGCGGTGCTCGACTCCATCCTGCCGCAGGTCATGAGCCATGCGAGCTACGACTTGTTCAAATCGATGAGCCTGCGCCAGCTCCAGCCATTGTCGCAGGGGCAGATCACAGACGAAGCTCTCGCGAAGACAGAGTCGGATCTCGCGGCCATGGGTTATGACGCGCCGCCATCGGATCCCGTCGATCCGAACGCCTTCCGCACGGCCTTCGGCATTGGACCGGCGGGCGCCTCTCTTATCCGTCCCGACGGTTATGTCGCCTGGCGCTCGATCGCGTTTCCCTTGGACCCGGTGCGCGAGCTTGCAAGCGCCCTCCATCAGGTCTCGTTCGCAACGTGCCGGCTTGATCTGGAACCCATGACCGATGTCCGTGCGTAGCCCGATGCGGGTATTTGCAACTGTCGTGGCGCTCGCTTTCAGCCTCGCTGGCGCGGGATGCTCCATGACGATACCTCGTGATGTGCTGCCGGAAAGATTGGTCGACGAGGCCGAGCTTGCCGGCATGCCGGGCGTCCGCATCTGGGGAGACGCTTCGGAGAAATCCCTCCAGACACTCGTCCGAGCCGAAGCCTCAAAGATGGGCCGTCGCGCTGCGAAGCGCGAGCGCGAGGGCCGGCCGGCTGCTCTGAACCTCGTCGCCATATCGGGTGGGGCCGCAAACGGCGCCTTCGGCGCCGGACTCCTGGTCGGCTGGAGCGATGCCGGTACACGGCCTGACTTTGATTTGGTCACCGGCGTCAGCGCCGGGGCGCTGATCGCTCCCTTCGTCTACCTCGGACAGGATCGGGACCCGCAGATCAAAGAGCTTTTTACGAAGTATGCCCAAGAGGACATCCTCAACACCAATGTCGTGTCGGGACTATTCGGCGGCGCAGCCTTGGCCGACAGCACACCGCTCGCGAACCTGATCGCGAAATACGTCGATGAACGTTTTCTCCGCGATGTCGCGCGCGAGCGTATGAAGGGCCGGGTGTTGCTCGTCGGCACGACGAACCTGGATGCCCAGCGGCCTGTGCTGTGGGACATGGGGCGCATCGCGATGAGCAACCATCCGCAGGCCCTCGACCTCTTCCGCAAAGTCCTGTTGGCATCAGCGTCGATCCCGGGCGTCTTCGCTCCCGTGCGCATCCAGGTGCGGGCCAACGGCCGCACCTACGAGGAGCTGCACGTCGATGGCGGGGTCACTCAACAGGTGTTCGTGGCGCCCCCTTCGGTGGCGATCAATAGCGTCGACCCGGGCGTGAAGCGCTTGACGCGGCGTCTCTTCATTATCAGCAACGGCAAGATCAGTCCCGAGTGGGAGCCCATCGAAGCAAGCGCGCTCTCGATCGCGGGGCGCTCTCTTTCGACGCTCACCAAGAATCAAGGCATCGGCGACCTTTATCGCATTTATGCCACGGCACAGCGCGACGGCACGGAGTTCAACCTGGCCGTCATTCCGTCAGCGTTCAAGGTGAAGAGCCCCGAGCCCTTCGACCAGAGGTACATGCGCGCGCTCTACGACGTCGGGTATCAAGCGGGATATCGCGGCTATCCCTGGATGAAGGCACCGCCCGGCCTGGCGGTGGAGTCCGTGCTGCCTGCCGAGCGCAAGCGGCAATCACCGCATCTCATGTCGTCCACATCGCCCTGACGGATTGCTTGCGATGCATTTCAATTCGGATGAACGAATTGCGCTCTTTATCGATGGGGCCAATTTGTATGAAACGATCAAATCTCTAGGGTTCGATCTCGACTTCAAGCGCTTGCTCTCTCTATTCCGCCAGAAGGGGCAAGTCGTAAGAGCAATTTACTATACCCTGCTCGCCGACGACCAGGAGCACTCCTCCCTTCGCCCACTTATCGACTGGCTCGAGTACAACGGGTTCACAGTCGTGACGAAGCCGGCAAAGGAGTTCGTCGACGCGAGTGGACGGCGCAAAATCAAGGGCAACATGGACGTTGCGCTGGCCGTCGATGCGCTGCTGCTTGCCGACCATTTCGACCACGTCGTTCTGTTCTCCGGAGACGGCGGCATGCGTGCTCTCGTTGCCGCCCTGCAGCAGAAGGGCAAGCGCGTCAGCGTGATCTCGACTTTGCAAATGATCGCGGATGAATTGCGCCGTCAGGCCGACCAGTTCATCGATCTGGCCGATCTCGAGGATCAGCTCGCGCGTGAGTGAATCCCGCGGGGGCCGCGAGGATGTATCTAAGCGCCGGAGGTGAAACGAAAGACCGCTGCTCGCTATAGGCGCACGCTCGTTGAGAACAGAACGGGTCGAAAAGTGGGGATGTGACAGCCGGCGAAGAGTGGGAACGACGGAACGTGAACCAAATTTCCCAGCAAAATCATGGCGGTCCCTACGGGAGTCGAACCCGTCTTTTCAGATTGAAAATCTGACGTCCTAACCGATAGACGAAGGGACCGCGGCGCCGCCGGACGCAGTCCGGGGAGCGGGCAAGGCGGTGGTATAGGGAGGTTTGGCGCTCCGTGCAAGCAGATGCGCGCCGGGAATTGACGGCCCCGGGATATCGCCGGAGCCGCCTTCAACCCTGGCGGCGCGGATCGGCCGCATCCTCGATCATGAGCTCGATGCGGTCGCGGCCGCCCCAGGTGTCGCGGCGCAGGTGCCCGGCGACGTGCAGCGGCATGCCGCCGACGATCGAGCAGCAGCTCGCCCAGCGGCTGGCCGGCGGCGCGGAAGGCGACGGCATCGAGGCGCGAGCCGTCGGCCGCCTCCAGCACGCAGCGCACGTGCGCCTCGCCCACCACCTTGGCGAACTTCACGCGATGGGCCGGGAAGGCGAAGCGCGGCTGCGGATTGCCCTGGCCGTAGGGCCCGGCGCGCTCGATGAGCGCCATGCAGCTCGTCGGTGACGCCGGCCGGCGTCAGCGCGCCGTCGATGTCGAGCGCCGACGCGCTCGCGCGTGGCCGACGGGCGGCTCGCGCGAGCGCGTCGTGCGAGGAACGCCTCGAGCGCGTCGAAGCTTGTCGCGCGCCACGGTCAGGCCCGCCGCCATGGCGTGGCCGCCGCCCTTGATCGAGATGCCCGCCGGCAACCGCCGCGCGCACCGCCGCGCCGATGTCGACGCCCGGCGACCGAGCGCAGCGAGCCGGTGCCCTCGCCGCCCGTGCTCGCGTTCCCAGGCGATGACGCAGGCGGGGCGGCGGAAGCGCTCGACGAGCCGGCTGGCGACCAGGCCGACCACGCCCTTGTGCCAGTCCTCGCGAGCCGACGCATGCAGCAGCGGCAGGTCGGGCGTCGCCTCGATCATGCGATCGGCGTCGGCGCCAGCGCCTCCTCGAGCATCTCGCGTCTCGAGCGCCTTGCGCTCGCGGTTGAGCCTGTCGAGCAGCGACGGCGATGCGCGCCGCCTCGATCTCGTCGTCGGTCGCAGCAGCCGCGCGCCCAGCGCCGCATCGCCGATGCGGCCGCCGGCGTTGATGCGCGGGCCCGAGCATGAAGCCCAGATGATAGGGCGTCGGCGGCTCGCTCAGGCCCGCGGCGTCGGCCAGCGCCTTGAGGCCGACTTGCTGGCGCCGGCGCATGACCTGCAGGCCCTTGGTGACGTAGGCGCGGTTGAGGCCGTTGAGCGGCACCACGTCGCACACCGTCGCCAGCGCGACGAGGTCGAGGTCAGCCGATGAGGTCCGGCTCGGCGATGCCTCCGGCGTAGAAGCCGCGCCGGCGCAGCTCGCGCGCGGTCGCCACCAGCACCATGAACACGACGCCGGCCGCGCACAGGTGGCCGAGCCCCGAGATGTCGTCCTGGCGGTTGGGATTGACCAGCGGCGTGCACGCGCGCGGCAGCTCGCTCGTCGGCCTGGTGGTGGTCGACGACGATCGACGTCGGCGCCGAGCTCGGCCGGCGCGCGCCAGCGGCTCGAAGCTGGTGGTGCCGCAGTCGACGGTGACGATGAGCTTGGCGCCGTCCTTGACGAGCGCCTTCGATGGCCGCGGCGTTGGGGCCGTAGCCCTCGGTCAGGCGGTCGGGAATGTAGATGCGCGCTCGGCAGCGCCGTGATGCGCGAGGAAGCGCGCCATCAGCGCGGACGAGCAGGCGCCGTCGACGTCGTAGTCGCCGAAGATGGCGACCGTCTCGCGCCTGCTCGATGGCATCGGCGAGCGCGGCGCGCCGCCTTGTCCATGTCGCGCGAGCGCTGCCGGGATCCGGCATCAGCGCCTTGATGGTGGGGTCGAGCACGACGCGGCACCTCGTCGAGCGCCACGCCGCGCGCGGCGAGCACGCGGCCCAGCAGCTCCGGCAGATCCGTGCCGCTGGCTGATGGCGAGCGCTGTCTTGCGCAGCTGCGCATCTCGAGGCGCTCGCGCCATCTGTAGCCGCGGGCGGACTTGGTGACGCCGAGGATAGGCGCCCGGCGCCGTAGCGTCCGCGGCTGCGCGATCGCGCAATTTCCTGAGCTGCCCCCATCGCCCCACGCTCCCCCAGCCGATTCGCGCCCGATTGGCGAGCGCCGCATTCTCAACGGGCAGATCGCGCCAGCGGGCCGATTGTCCACAGGTCCTTAGAACGGCGGATGGGATACGGCTCCGTCGAAGCTGGCTTGTCCACAGGCCGGGGATGTGGCACCCAACATGACAAAATCGTCCGCGTGGAGAGGCGCGCACCAATGAGCGACCCAAAGAACATCATCATCATTCTGCTGGCCGTGGGCCTCGCGGTGCTGGGCTATCTCTATTACGAGAGCCAGCGGACGGCGGTGCGCATCGACGTTCCGGGCTTCAAGCTCGAGGCGAAGTAGCGATCTGATCTCCGAGGATTGTTCCCCCTCACCCGGCGCTTATGCCCAGGCATGACGCGCCGACCTCTCCCACAGGGGAGAGGTGTAGTAGGTGAAGCCGAGTGCGCCGATAATACAGCGAACTGCCGCCTTTACCTCTCGCCGTCCATGCGAAGCATGGCTTCGCCATGGCGGGGCGAAGTGCCGGCTCCGGCGTCAGCCGGAGACGGGTGCGGAAGCAAACACCCGTAGCCGTAAGATCGCATGTATCCGACGAGCGAACGCGCCTCAGACCATGAAGCGCGTGCCGATCTTGCGGAAGCTGGTCTTGATGCGGCGCACGGTGCCGGTCTTCGAGCGCATGACGACCGTCTCCGTCTCGGCGAAGTCGCCGCGGAAGTGCACGCCATCGAGCAGCGAGCCGTCGGTGACGCCGGTGGCCGAGAAGATCACGTCGCCGGAGAGCCATCCTCGAGCATGGAGATTTGCGCTTGATGTCGGTGATGCCCATCTTCGCCGCGCGCGTCGCTCTCTCCGTCGTTCGACGGCATCAGGCGGCCCTGCATCTGGCCGCCGATGCAGCGCAGCGCCGCCGCCGCCAGCACGCCCTCGGGCGCGCCGCCGGAGCCCAGATAGATGTCGATGCCGGTCTCGTCGGGGTCGGTGGTCCAGATCACGCCGGCGATGTCGCCGTCGGGAATGAGCTGCACGGCGGCGCCGGCGTTGCGCACCGCCGCGATCAGCTCGGCGTGGCGCGGCCGGTCGAGGATGCAGGCCGTGATCTCCGATACCGGCACGCCCTTGGCCTTGGCCAGGGCGTTGAGGTTGTCGGCCGCGGGCGCGTCGAGATCGACGATGCCGTCCGGATAGCCGGGGCCGATGGCGATCTTGTTCATGTACATGTCGGGCGCATGCAGCAGGCCGCCGCGCTCGGAGATGGCGAGCACGGCCAGCGCGTTGGGCATCGCCTTGGCGCAGATGGTCGTGCCCTCCAGCGGATCGACGGCGATGTCGACCTCGGGGCCCGTCGCCGGTGCCGACCTCCTCGCCGATGTAGAGCATCGGCGCCTCGTCCATCTCGCCTTCGCCGATGACGACGGTGCCGCGGATGTGAGACGCGGCCGAGCTCGCGGCGCATGGCGTCGACGGCGGCCTTGTCGGCGGCCTTCTCGTCGCCGCGTCCGCGCAAGCGCGCCGCGGCGATGGCCGCCGCCTCGGTCACGCGCGCCACCTCGAGCACCAGCACGCGATCGAGCCCAGCTATCGCCATTCTCATTCGCCATGGTCGTGCTTCCTTCCGCGGCTAAGCTCAGTCGCATAGCTCTTCGATGCGGATCATCTGCGGGCGCTCGGAGACCTTGCCGTCCTTCTCGATGGCGTTCGAGCGCCTTGCGCATGGCCTCCTCGGTCGTCTCGTGCGTGATCATGAATGACAGTTGCCGTGACTGCCTGTCGCTGCCCGTCGCGCAGGCGTGACCGCCGGCGCCGGCATGACCGAGCGCGGCATGCGGCGCTGCACGATGCTTTCGAGCGACACGTTCTGCGTCGCCCATGCGCTTGGCAATGGCCGCCATGGCGCCCGGGCCGGTCGAAGACCGACAGGCGCACGTAGTAGGCGCCCTGGTGCGCGCCGACCTTGGCGCGCTTGTAGGGCTTCGAGACTGCGCGTGGGCCGTGACGAAGCGGCGGCATCACGAGCGCCGCGGGCGATGTCGAGGATGTCGCTGGCGACCGCCGAAGCCGTGGGCCTCGCGCCGGCGCCCGGGCCCGACAAGCAGCAGGTTGCCGACGAAATCGCCGTCGATGGCCGACGCAGTTGGTGACGCCCGACGACTTCGGCGATGCGCCGATTGCTTCGGCACCATGGCCGGGTGCACGCGCGGCTCGATGCCGCTCTCCGTGCGCGTCGGCGACGCCGAGCAGCTTGATGCGGTAGCCGAGTCCTCGGCCGCCTCGATGTCGGCCTCGGTGATGGACTCGATGCCCTCGACGTGATCTGGTCGAAGGCGACGTCGGTGCCGAACGCGAGGCTCGTCAGCAGGGCCAGCTTGTGCGCGGTGTCGAAGCCGCCGATGTCGAAGGTCGGATCGGCCTCGGCGTAGCCCTTCTCCTGCGCCTCCTTCAGCACCTCGGCGAAGGAGCGGTGCTCCTCCGGCATCGTCGGTCAGGATGTAGTTGCAGGTGCCGTTGAGGATGCCGTAGACGCGCGGCACCTCGTTGGCGGCCAGCGCCTCGCGCAGCGTCTTGATGACCGGGATGCCGCCGGCGACCGCCGCCTCGAAGTTGAGCGCGACGCCGTTCTCCTCGGCGAGCTTGGCGAGCGCCGACGCCGTGCTTGGCGAGCAGCGCCTTGTTGGCGGTGACGACGTGCTTGCCGGCCTTGAGCGCCGCCTCGACCGCCGCCTTGGCCATGCCGTCCTCGCCGCCGATCAGCTCGACGAACACCTCGATGGACGGGATCCGTCGGCCAGCGCGCACCGGATCGTCGAACCACTTGGCGCCGTCGATGTCGACGCCGCGGTCCTTGCCGCTCGACGCGCGCGGACACGCCGGCGACCTCGATGGATCGGCCGAGCATCTCGCTCGAGACGCTGCCTTGATGCGGCTGGAGAAGCTGAAGCAGGCCCGCGCCGACGGTGCCGAGGCCGGCGACGCCCAGGGTCAGAGGCTCTTGACATGGAATGAGTTGCGGCTAGCGGCTGACCTTTGTGCGAATCGGGATCACGTTATGCATGCGTTTCCGGGGCCTGGGCGAGGAACTTTTTGATGGTCCGGGCGGCCTGGCGGATGCGGTGCTCGTTCTCGACCAGCGCGATGCGCACGAAGCCTTCGCCGTATTCGCCGAAGCCCAGCCCCGGCGACACCGCGACGTCGGCCTTCTCGATCAGCAGCTTGGCGAACTCGACCGAGCCCAGCTCCCGGAACGGCTCGGGGATCGGCGCCCAGGCGAACATGGTGGCCGGCGGCGGCGGGATGGTCCAGCCGGCGCGGCCGAAGCTCTCGACCAGGCAGTCGCGGCGGCTCTTGTAGGTGCGCGCGGATCTCGTCGACGCAGTCCTGCGGGCCGTTGAGCGCGGCGGCGGCCGCCACCTGGATCGGCGTGAAGGCGCCGTAGTCGAGATAGGACTTGACGCGCGCCAGCGCCGCGATCAGCCGCTCGTTGCCGACCGCAAAGCCCATGCGCCAGCCGGGCATGTTGTAGGTCTTCGACAGCGAGGTGAACTCGACCGTGATGTCCATGGCGCCCGGCACCTGCAGCACCGACGGCGGCGGATTGTCGTCGAAATAGATCTCCGCGTAGGCGATGTCGGACAGGATGATGAGGTCGAGCTTCTTCGCCAGCGCCACCGCGTCCTTGTAGAAGTCGAGGCTCGGCGTCATCGCCGTCGGATTGGACGGATAGGTCAGCACCACGCGCCAGCGGCTTCGGGATCGAGTGCTTGCACCGCGCGCTCGACCGCGCGCAGGAACTCCTCGCCCGTTGCCGGCCGGCACGATGCCGCATGGCGGCGCCCGAGATGAGGAAGCCGAACTCGTGGATCGGATAGGTCGGGTTCGGCACCAGGATCACGTCGCCCGGCGCCGTGATGGCCTGCGCCATGTTGGCGAAGCCTTCCTTCGAGCCGAGCGTCGCCACGATCTGCGTCTCGGGATTGAGCTTCACGCCGAAGCGGCGCTCGTAGTAGGCGGCCTGCGCCCGGCGCAGGCCCGGGAATGCCCTTGGAGGCCGAATAGCGGTTGGTGCGCGGCTTGGCGACCGTCTCGACCAGCTTGTCGACGATGTGCTGCGGCGTCGGCAGGTCGGGATTGCCCATGCCGAGATCGATGATGTCGGCGCCGCGCGCGCGCGCCGCCGCCTTCAGGCGGTTGACCTCGGCGAATACGTAGGGCGGCAGGCGCTTGATGCGGTGGAAGTCTTCGATCACGGCGGTCGCTTCATCTTAAGTGACGAGGATTGCGCGGCAGACTGGTCGATGCAGCCGCGAACATAGCCGGTTTCTGACGAGGTCGCGGCCTACGCACCATAGACATGGGCCGTCAGGACTAGCGCCATAACCGGGCATGCGCGTCGCGTCCGAACCTCGTGTTTACGCCCGGGCACCCAGCCCGTCCAGTGGGCCCAGGCCACGCTCCGCCGAATTCGGTGCGGCGACCTGTCCGACGGGTGGCGGTGGAAAAGTGGTGTCGCGCCTTGCAGTTGCCCCACTCGACCCGAAATTACCGGGATGCCGCGACGCACAGCCGGTGGACGGTCAGGCCGAAGGTCCAATGGACCGTAATGAACCCGGACCCTACCAATCGGCGCGCGAATTCACTGTCCGTTAGAGCTTTCGGCCTTTAGAGATTTGGCCCGCTATTAATTTTGGCAGTCAGCGGGGCACAGTGCGCGATTTCTGGTGTGGGATTGAGGCATCTCAAACGATCGCGCTCTAGGCTCCGTCATACTCACCGCGTATGATCAGCACCATGACTCAGACTGGCGACAAACCCGGCCAAGCCTACCAAATCAGCAATCCCGAGGAGTTCGCACGCAATGTGCTGCAGCTGCTCGAGGAGGGCGGACGCGCCATGTCCGGGCTGCTCGAGCGCCCGGACGCCAAGATCGGCCCCTACTCGGCGGCCAGCGAGATCACCGAGGCCACCAAGACGCTCGTCGACCTCGCCCGCCATTGGCTCGCCGACCCGGCCAAGCTCGCCGAGGCGCAGGGCACGCTGCTGCGCTCCTACGCCGAGCTGTGGAACAACATCGCTGCGCACGCATGCTCGGCGAGGACGTCACGCCCGTCGCCGAGCCCGAGCCGTCGCGACAACCGCTTCAAGGATCCGGAGTGGTCGACGCAACCCCTATTTCGACTTCTGGAAGCAGGCCTATCTCGTCACCGCCAAGTGGGCCGAGGACATGCTGCAGAACACCGAGGGCCTCGACGAGACGCACGCGCCAGCGCGCCGAGTTCTACCTGCGCCAGGTTTCGAGCGCGCTGTCGCCGTCGAACTTCCCGCTCACCAACCCGGAGGTGCTGCGCGAGACGTTCGCGACGCAACGCCGAGAACCTCGTGCAGGGCATGGCGCAGCTCGCCGAGGACATGGAGAAGTCGGGCGACCTGCTCAAGATCAGCCAGACGGACACGACCGCCTTCGAGGTCGGCCGCAACCTGGCGACCGACGCCCGGCAAGGTCGTCTTCCAGAACGACATCTTCCAGCTCATCCAGTACGCGCCCACCACCGACAAGGTGCGCGAGGTGCCGCTGCTGATCGTCCCGCCGTGGATCAACAAGTACTACATCCTCGATCTCACGCCGGCGAAGAGCCTACATCAAATTCGCCGTCGACCAGGGCTTCACCGTCTTCGTCATCTCGTGGGTCAACCCGGACGAGCGCCTCGTCGCACAAGTCCTTCGAGGACTACATGCATCGAGGGCATCCTCACGGCGGCCGATGCGGTGAAGCGCGAGACCGGCATCGAGAAGATCAACGTCGTCGGCTACTGCGTCGGCGGCACGCTGCTCGGCTACGACGCTCGCCTATCTCGCAGCGCGCGGCGAGGAGCCGTTCCACTCCGCGACGTTCCTCACGACGCAGGTCGATTTCACCAAGGCCGGCGACCTCCTGCTGTTCACCGACGACAGCCAGCTCGAGTCGCTCGAACGAGCTGATGGCCGAGCGCGGCTATCTCGACGGCTCGCGCATGGCCAACGTGTTCAACATGCTGCGCCCGCGCGACCTCATCTGGCCGTACATCGTCAACAACTACCTGCTCGGCAAGAAGCCGTTCCCGTTCGACCTGCTGTACTGGAACCAGGACTCGACGCGCATGACGGCCGCCAACCACAACTTCTATCTGCGCGAGTTCTATAACGAGAACCGGCTTGCCAAGGGCGAGATGACGCTCGCGCGGCATCAAGCTCGACCTCCAGCAAGGTGAAGCTGCCGATCTTCGAGGTGGCGACGAAAGAGGACCACATCGCGCCGGCGAAGTCGGTCTTCATCGGCGCCAAGCTGTCTCGGCGGCGACGTCGAGTTCGTGCTTGCCGGCTCGGGCCACATCGCAGGCGTCGTCAATCCGCCCGACAAGATGAAGTACCAGTACTGGACCGCGGCCGAAGCTCTCGA
Organism: uncultured Alphaproteobacteria bacterium; assembly: GCA_963831345.1. Lineage (GTDB taxonomy): Bacteria > Pseudomonadota > Alphaproteobacteria > Rhizobiales > Hyphomicrobiaceae > Hyphomicrobium_C. The sequence goes on along the minus strand of CAWHPZ010000014.1, from coordinate 53,807 downwards.
AGGTGGCGACGCTCGAGGAGTGGCTGAGCCATAGCCAAAGAGCATCCGGGCTCGTGGTGGCCCCACTGGACGGCATGGCTGCTCGAAGTATTCCGGCGATTGGACCGCCGCGCGCGAGCCCGGCGCAACGCTCGGCGTCATCGAGGACGCCCCCGGCAGCTACGTCCGGGCGAAGTCCTAGAGCGCGTTCACTTTTATCTTGCTTGGGTGCGGCTCAGCTCGCGATCCAAATCAACACACTGACGCCAGCTCTATTAAGGTGGCCGCGAGTTAACCTACCGCCTCCGGCGGGTGGGCGATGAAGCGCCGCACGCATTTTGCGCCCAAACGTGTTATACACTCTCATGAGTGACATTAAGAACCCACCGGCCCCTTTGCGCGCCGACGATGATCTGATCATCCCGCATTCCGAACGCAAGACAGTCGAAACGCTTCTGGCGGACGACTGCCGCTGGCCGTTCGGAGACCCTCTTTCGGGCGATTTCCACTTCTGCGGCAAGCGCAAGAAGGACGGAAGCCCTTATTGTGAATTCCACGTCCGCCGGGCATTCCAGGCGGCCAAACCCCGCGCTGCGGTCTATCGCCCGCACGCCGCCTAAACTCTTTCGTCATCCTTCCGCAACGCGCGAGTTCAACTCGCGCGTTGCGGAAGCGTGCGGTTATCCGATAGAAGCTGATCCAATTCGGCGGCCGAGCCATCGGGCGCCCTCAAAACTAAACCAATCAACGGAGCGACATGAGAGACTTTAGCGGCAAGAATTTCGGAGATCGTCTGCAAGCGGCTGCCAAAGCGAAGCAGGCCATGATGCAACGCGCGGCACGACCAGCCGCCGACGACCCCGCCGTTCTGCAAAAGAAGGCCGAGCGCGAGGCCATCGTCGCTGCTCGCGAAGCCCGCATCGAAGCGAAGGCACGCGCTGAAGCTGAACGCATTGCTCGTGAAGCGGTGGAACTGGCCGAACGCGCGGCCGCCAACAAGATTGCGGCCCGTGAAGAAGCAGACCGGGCGGTCGCAATGCAAGCCGAGCAGAAGGCCCTTCGCGACGCCAAGTATGCCGCGCGAAAGAAGCGCAAGGCTTGAGGCAATGAAGATTGCGGCCGAGCGCAGCGCCTTCAAGCTGCCGGCCGCAAGCTCGCCTCTATAATGTCCCAGGCAACGTTGATCTGCGCCACGCGCTGCGCTCGGTAGCTGCGATCCTCCTCCGAGCGGGCGAGGTCCGGATGCCAGCTTTGCCGAAGACCCTCCACGATTTTTTTCAGGACGTCCGGCCTGGCATCAGCGCTTGAGCCAAGAACCTGCAACGCTTCTGAAAGCGTCGCCGGCATGCGGATTTCTGTGCTCGGGGCAACCGGCAGAGTGGCCGGCGCCGGCGCGTCGAGAACGGGGCTCGGCAGTCCCGGCTCCGAGAACGGCACGAGGGACTTGCCGGCTGCCGAAGTTCCGTCGAGCGAAACCGCCGCGAAGTCGCGCGGCGGGAATCCGGCGTCATATCCCTCGTTGCGCCGCATGAGCAGGAACCACGACAGAACCGTGAGAAGCGCTGCGCCGCCTGAAAGAGCGATCCAATGCCACTGTGCAAAAACAAAGCTGTCCTGACCGGCGCTCGACGGGCCCGCAAGGCCAATGACGGGGATTGCGGTCTCGGTCTTGGCGGGCGCCTCAGCCGGAGCGACTGGCGGCTCCACCGCTTGCGGTGCGGGCGGAGCTGACTTCTCAGGCGTGGGTGTCACTGTCGCCGGCGGAGCTTCGGCCGATTTGGCAGCCGCTTCCGCCGCACGCGCCGCCTCTGCGGCACCCGGAGCATTCAGAATTGTCGGCGTGACGACGCCGGGCGGAGTTGGCGGGATGGGCTTCGGCGGCGCGGCAGCTGCCGCTTCGGCCTTAGGTGCGGCAGGCTTCGGGGCCTCGGGCTTCGCCGCCTCGGCCTTTGGTGTCTCGACCTTTGGTGTCTCGGATTTAGCAACGGTCTTCTCAGCCGGAGCTGATTTGGCCGTACTCGCGGCGACCGTTGAGCCAGACTTCTGAGACGCCGCGGACTCGGTCTTGCTGTCGCGCGTCTCAAGCTCGCGGAGCTTCTCAACCGGCGCGCTCTGAACCTGCTGTGGCGGCCTTTCTATCGGAAGACCCGCCCTATCGAATTCGCGCTCGCCGTATCGGCTGTCGTCATAGCCGCGATCATTCAGCCGGGCCCTGGGCATAGCGGCGCTCAGTTCGAGACGTATAAGCGTCCTCATCGGGGCCCATGTCTTCATCGCCATAGGGTTCCGGTTTTGGGGGCGGTCCTTCAACTGCATCGAAGGACTCACTCGGCCCCGAGCCGCCTTGGAACGATACCGACAGTCCGAAGGTCGGCGCAAAACCGGGAGGCAGATCGATCACCGATTCCTCCGGCTCGTCGAAACGCCCGGCGCGGCGCGCCCAGCGCCGATCCAGGTAAGGATCACTCCGGCCGGCGGACGACGAAATCGGCGCAATCCTGAGATGCATCGTGCCGCCTTCGACGAATGCGCTCGCTCGCGTATAGCGGCGCGCCGCGTCGGCTACTCTCAGCCACGAGACACGCTCGCCTCCACAGTCGACGTCGAAGCGATGTATCCGCCAGTTGCGGCAGCGGTTGGGATCGGTTGGCGAGCACACGGTAAAGACGTGATGGTCACGACGGCCGATGATGCGATAGGCGCGCTGATCGGAGGGTGTGAGCCTCACCTCGCCGCCTCGCGCATCACACGCAAATGGCATCACCACCTGCTCAGCGCGTGCAGAGGCACTCGCCGCAAGAGCTGCAGTGATGAGAAGGGACTTCAATCCCCAACGGGCTCCCCGCTTGCCCATGTCTTTGATACCGATCTCTGAAGTTGCGACTTGAACGCGAAATTCGAAGCTCGGCGAAGAGGTTGGCCGCTTTGTGGCGCCAAGGTTTCATATGGTAACCAAAATGCCGCAGAAACTGCTTAGCGTGAACGCCGGACGCGGCGACTTTCCTCACCACGAACGGGCACCATTGCGCGTCGCCCTGTGATAGAAGCCAAGCCATCTCAAGCAAGATGGCCCGAAATGACGAGCAAACTCGCACTGAACTCAACCTCGACGTCCGCACGCCCGCGCGCCGGCCAACCCGCCCCGAAGGTCGGGTTCGTGTCGCTCGGCTGCCCGAAGGCGCTTGTCGATAGCGAGCGCATCATCACCAAGCTGCGCTCGGAGGGCTACGAGGTCGCGCCCGACTACGCCGGAGCCGACGTCGTGGTCGTGAACACCTGCGGGTTCCTCGATTCCGCCAAGCGCGAGAGCCTCGACGCCATCGGCGAAGCCATGGCCGAGAACGGCCGCGTCATCGTCACCGGTTGCATGGGCGTCGAAGAGGGCCGCATCCGCGAGGAGCATCCGGGCGTGCTCGCCGTCACGGGCCCGCATCAATACGAGCAGGTCGTCACCGCCGTGCACGACGCCGTGCCACCGCTGCATGACCCTTACATCGATCTCGTGCCGCCCGAGGGCCTGCGCCTCACGCCGCGGCACTACGCCTATCTGAAGATTTCCGAGGGCTGCAACAACCGCTGCTCGTTCTGCATCATTCCGAGCATTCGCGGCGATCTCGCGAGCCGACCCGCCAACCACGTGATGACGGAAGCGGAGCGGCTGGTGAAGGCCGGCGTCAAGGAGCTGCTCGTCATCAGCCAGGACACGAGCGCCTACGGCGTCGACATCAAATATGCGGAGAGCCAGTGGAAAGGCGCGCCGCTCAAAGCGCGGTTCCTCGATCTCTCCAAGGCGCTCGGCTCGCTCGGCGTCTGGGTCCGCATGCACTACGTCTACCCCTACCCGCACGTGGACGACGTCATTCCGCTGATGGCGGAGGGCAAGATCCTCCCCTACCTCGACATCCCGTTCCAGCATGCGTCGCCGTCGGTGCTGAAGGCCATGCGCCGTCCTGCGCATCAGGAGAAGACCGCGAACCGCATCGCGGAGTGGCGCAAGGTCTGCCCCGATCTCGCCGTGCGCTCGACGTTCATCGTCGGCTTCCCCGGCGAGACCGAGGAGGACTTCCAGTTCCTGCTCGACTGGCTGCGCGAGACCAAGCTCAACCGCGTCGGCTGCTTCAAGTACGAGCCCGTGGAAGGCGCCAAGGCCAACGAGATTCCCGGCGCCGTGCCCGAAGAGGTGAAGGAAGAGCGCTGGCATCGCTTCATGGCGGCGCAGCAGGACGTCTCGCGCGACATGCTGGCGAGCCGCGTGGGCCGCACCATCGACGTCATCATCGATGAAGTGGACGAGGAAGGCGCCCTCGGCCGCTCGAAGTGGGACGCGCCCGAGATCGACGGCAGCGTGTTCCTCAACGGCGAAACGAAGGCCTGCGCCGGGCGACATCGTGCAGGCGCGCGTGGAGCATGCGGACGACTACGACCTCTGGGCCGAGATCGTCCGGCGCTTCCTGACCCGTTTCGCCGTTAACCTTCGAGCCGCAGCCAACCCCGCCGCTCACGTTGACAGTGTAGGCGCGATGCGACACTTTTTACCATTACGATAAGGCATGATGGGAGCATCGGCCGCAAGACCGAAACGCCGGATCGGAGGGGGAGACATGGCCATACCTGAAGCGCCGACGGCCGGGGCAACGTCTCAGAAGGGTGCCGCGGAAATCCGCATCTATCAGCACTCGCCCATCATCTACTGGTGGGTGGTCTGGGCCTACGGCTTCGTCTGCGCCGCGCTCACCTATGTCGCAGGGCGAACGCCTCGTCATCGGCGAGGGCAAGCCGCTCTATCATCCATCCGAGCCCCTGGCTCGGCCTCTCCTTCACGATCCTGCTGCTGGTCGTCATCGTGGCCACGACCGTGCGCGCGCGCGGCATCAACGCGCTGCTGCTGATCCTGCTCATCGCGGGCGCCGCGACCGGCACCTACTTCGTCATGAACATGCCGGGCCTGTGGACCACGCCGCCGTCGCTGCTGGTGCACATGAACCTCGCCTTCTACCTGCTGGTCTCGAGCGTGCTGTTCATCGTCTGGTTCGCCATCGTGTTCATTTTCGACCGGCTCAGCTACTGGCGCTTCCGCGCCACGCAGGTCGAGCGCGTGCAGAAGTTTTCGAGCATCCTCGGCCGCGCGCCCGAGAGCTGGTCGGTGATGCACATCCGGCTGACGCGCTTCAGCGACGATCTCATCGCGCACAAGGTGCTGGGGCTCGGGATCCTGGGCTTCGGCACCAGCGACATCGAGGCCAAGCTCACCATCTTCGGCGGCGGCAGCGAGCAGTTCCGCATCGAGAACGTGTGGAGCGGCGCGAAGCAGCTTCAGGCCGTCCAGGCGCTCATGGGACCCAAGGCGACCGTGGTCGTCTAAGGCAGTTGTGATATCGGTGCTGTGCGTCAGCGGATATCACTCCCCTAGAGGACGCTTGCCCGTGCGCCTAGCCCCGCTTCATGTGCTGCTGACGGCCGGCGTCCTCGCGCTCGCCGTGGCGCTGCGCATCGCCGATCCCGATCCGGTGGCGCGGCTGCGGCTCTCGGTGTTCGACAGCTACCTCAAGATGTCTCCGCGCGAGTTGCAGATCCCAATTTTCCGGTGCGCATCGTCGACATCGACGAAGCCTCCCTGGCCAGCTCGGGCAATGGCCGTGGCCGCGCTCGGACCTCGCCGTCATCGTCGATCGGCTCGTCGCGGCCGGGGCCAAGACCATTTCCTTCGACCTCATCCTGGCCGAGCCGGATCGCCTGTCGCCCGAGGAGCTTTCGCGGCAGACCCAGGCGCGACCGGAGCTCGCGCCCATCATCGCGGCGCTTGCGGCGCTGCCGTCCAACGATGAGCGCCTCGCGGCGTCGATCGCCAAGGCGCCCGGTGATCCTCGGCCTTGCCGGCGACAGCATCAGCAGCGGCGCCTTGCCGAAGCCGCCGCGGCTTCGCCATCGCCGGAGACGATCCGCAGCAATTCGTGCACGCCTTCCCTGGCGGGATCGGCAGCCTGCCCATGTTCACCGAGGGCGCGCTCGGGCCTAGGCGCGGTCAACTGGCTGCCGTCGAGCGACCAGATCGTGCGCCGCGTGCCGCTGCTGCTTTCCATCGGCGGCACGCTCTACCCATCCCTTCCGCTCGAGGCGCTGCGCGTTGCCAGCGGCGAGAACACGCTGTTCGTCCGCTCGTCCGGCGGCAGCGGCGTCGCCGCGTTCGGCCAGCGCACCGGCATCGAGACGTGCGCGTCGGCGAGACCGTGCTGCCGACCGACGGCGACGGCGAGCTGTGGCTCAATTCGCTCAGCCCGATGCGCGCCGCTATATCTCCGCGCACCGCGTCCTCGACGGCACGTTCGATGCCAAGGAGGTCGCCGGCCGCGACATCCTCATCGGCACCAGCGCCATCGGGCTTCTCGACCTGCGCGCGACGCCGCTCGCAGCCTTCGGTGCCGGGCGTCGAGATCCACGCCCAGGCGCTCGAGCAGATGCTGTCCGGCGAGCACCTGGTCCGCCCGCCGCTCGCCACCGGCGCCGAGCTGTCTATTCCTGGTCGCGCGTCGGCGCTCTTCGTCGCTGGCTCATCCGCCGGTCGGGCGCCAGTCGGCGCCGCCGTCATCGGCGCCGCGGCGATCCTGGTCGTCTTCGCCGCGTCGTGGCTCGCCTTCACCGACGCCGGCTATCTGCTCGACCCCGTCTATCCGTCGATCGCGCTCCTCGCTCGTCTATCTCGCCGCCTCGCTCCTCGCCTACATCAACACCGAGAGCGAGCGCAGCCGCGTGCGCTCCGCCTTCGGCCACTACGTCGCCGCGCCGCTGGTCGAGGAGCTGGCGCGCAATCCGACAAGCTGAAGCTCGGCGGCGAGACGCGCGAGGTGACGGTGCTGTTCGCCGACGTGCGCGGCTTCACCGCCTCTCCGAGGGCATGGACGCCGAAGAGCTGATCGCCTTCCTCAACCGGCTGTTCACGCCGCTGTCCGACATCATCCTCGAGGAGCGCGGCACCATCGACAAGTTCATGGGCGATGCGGTGATGGCGTTCTGGAATGCGCCGATTGCCGATCCGCAGCACGCGGCGAACGCCTGCCGCGCCGCGCTGCCATGCAGGAGCGGCTTGACCCGCCTCAACCGCGAGGGCCGCGCGAGGCGGCGGCGCGCGGTGAAGGCGCTCGCGCCGTGCGCATCGGCATCGGCCTCAATACGGGCGACTGCTGCGTCGGCAACGTCGGCTCGCCGCAGCGCTTCGACTATTCGATCCTCGGCGATGTGGTGAACGTCGCCTCGCGCCTCGAAGGCACGACCAAGATCTACGGCGTGCCCATCATCGCCGGCGAGCGGACGGCCAGCGGCGCCGCGCTTTGCCTTCCTCGAGATCGATCCTCGGCGAAGCTGCGCGGCAAGGAGCGCCCGGAACGCCTGTTCGCGCTCCTCGGCGACGAGGCGACGGCGACGAGCGTACGTTTCGGCGAGCTGAAATCAAGCTATGCCGCGATTGCGCCGCGCTGCGGGCCGGCGACGCGGCTGCGACGGCCGAAGTGCATCGACGCCTGCCGCGCGCTCGGCTGGCGGAGATCAGGGCCTGCTCGACACTCATGCCGCCCGTCTGTGACGAGCTGATGAACGGCTAGCTCGACTCGCTGCCACGCGAGCCATTGAGCCGACTGGGCGACTAGGGCCGGCTCATCTTGCCGCCGATGCCTCCGCCCGGGCAGCCCGTCACCGCCGATCGCCCTGCCACCACCGTACTTGCCGCGCCCCGCATGCCGCCCTTGCCCGGATGCGCCGAGACCGAGTCCGATGCATGCCGCCGCCGATGACATGTCCATGCCGCTCATGATGTTGTCGTCCTCGGACTGAGCTCTTCTTGGCCGTCGCGCTTCTTCTTCGTGGGCTCCTTCTTCTCGGCCTTCTTGTTCGGCTTCGAGTCGTCGCCGCGGTCCTTCGCCTTTGCCGTCCTCGATCGCCCTTGTCGTCTTTGTCGCGCCTTATCGCGGCCGGGATAGCGTGCCGAGCATGATGATGTCGCGCGTCAAGATCGGGTTGGGATCGATGCTCGGCGTCTTGACGACGAACGGAAACGCCTTGTCGAACGGCACGTTGTCCTTGCCGGGCAGCGACGCCCACTTCACCGGCGGGCCGACGTCGCCGTCGCTGGTGATGCGGATCAGCTTGCCGGGCTCGTCGAGATCCTGGCACTTGCCGCGCTCGTTGCAGACCTGCACCGCGCCCTCGTGCAGCAGCAGCCACGACCGTGTCGTCCTGCTGGACGAAGACGTCGAAGATCGTGCCGCGCACGGTGATGGCGGCGGCCGGCGTCCGAGACGTAGGTGGGCTTCGAGGCGACGCCGGTGATGAAGCGGAACGTGCCCTTGACCAGGTCGAGCACGATCGAGCCGCTGGTCTTGGCGGGATCGTAGACGAACTTGTCGAGCGTCAGACGCGAGCCCGGCCCAAGCGCGAGCTTGGTCTCGTCATCGAGCTTGAGTCTCGCTCGACGCGTCGAGGCCGACCTCGATCGTCTCGTCCTGGTGCACCCGGTCGCCATCCTGCAGCGTGCGCGTGTCGCGATTGAACTCCGCGGTCACGAGATTGACCACCTTGAGGGCCGATCCGATCGATCCGGGGCCGCAACGGCGGGCGTGAGAGAGCAAAGAAGAAATAGACCAACGACAGACAATGTCCGGGTCGTCATGGCTGCGCATCCGATCTGTGCGGGGAGGTACGGCGTCGGCAGAGCGCCGTTGACCTCGCCAATACTGGATAAGCCGAAAACCTAAAAGCTCCCCGATGAACTTGAGCTTAACAGACCCGGCCGACAGCTTCCATGTTACCTAGGGAACACTTTCGGCAGTATATCATGGTAAAATAGATGTTTCGCGCCGGCCTTAAATTTGAACGCGCGGCTCTCATCACAACTTCACTGCGCCGCGGGCGTTCACCTTGGCCTTATGCTCCGGCTCGACGTGAATGACCACCTCGGAGCCCTCGATCGCGCTCTCGATCGCATCCTCGATGCTGTCGCAAATCCGGTGCGCCTCGTGGACCGTCATGGTGCCCGGCACGACCAGATGAAACTCGATGAAGGTCGCGCGCCCGGCGTGGCGCGTCCTGATGTCGTGGGCTTCGATGGCGCCGTTGCCGCAGCTCTTGATGCACTCGCGGATGCGCTGCTGGATCTCGCTTCCCGCCGCCTCGTCCATGAGGCCGCTCATGGACGACAACGTGATCTTGTAGCCGCTCCAAAGAATGTAGACCGCAACCGCGAGCGCGAGCAGCGGATCGAGGATGGCGGCGCCGGTCAGGTAGGCGAGCGCAAGCCCGGCTATGACGCCGACGGACGTCAGCACGTCCGTCAGAAGATGGCGGCCGTCGGCGACCAGCGCGGGCGAACGCCAGCGGCGGCCTCGGCTCACGAGGAAATAGGACCAGGCGCCATTCAGCAGCGTCGCCAGCACCATTGAAGGCCAACCCCAACCCCGTGGCTTCCAGCGGCTGCGGCGAAACCAAATGCCCGTAGACCTCGCGAAAGATCAGCAGCGCCGCAACGATGATGAGCGCGCCTTCGAGCACGGCCGAAAGATACTCAGCCTTGTGATGGCCGAACGGATGGTTCCTGTCGGCCGGCAGCGAGCTGATCTTGATGGCCCAGAACGCCGCGACGGCCGTCACCAGATTGACGATGCTCTCGAGCGCATCCGAGTAGAGGGCGATGCTGCCCGTCGCCTGGTAGGCGGCGTACTTGAGGCCCATGACAGTCAACGCCACGCCGATGCTGCCCATGGCGGCACGGTGGATGCGTGTCTCGATGTCGAGCTGGCCGGGCTGCGGTGCGGCGGGCATTCTTTCCTCTCCCCGAATTGGACCATCTCCTGCCAGACTTTTCCGCGGCCGACTACTCCATTGTTTGCACGACTTCTTTTTCGTTTTGCGCAGGCATTCGCGGATGCCTGAGCGGTCCGCTGGCAGTCCGGCCCTTATCCACATCGATCAAACGCCCTCAGCTGCAATCGACGCCACGCGAATCTGATGCTTAGTCCGTAAGGGACCGCACGCGCGTGCCGCGAGGCGTCGCGCTCGCATGGAGGCGATCGCAATGGCCAATTTCACCACGCACATCGCCGTCGGCACGATCGCCGCCGGTGCGACTTGCCACGCTGACGCTCGCAGCCGACGTCATCGCGCCGGAAAACCTGATCGCCGTGACCATGGCGGGCGTGCTCGGCTCGGTCCTGCCCGATATCGATCTCAAGGACAGCCGGCCGAGCCGGGCGATGTTCGCCGGCCTCGCCATCTTCTTCTCGTTTGCGGTGCTGTTCTCGTTCGCGACCAAATTTTCGATCGCCGAGCTATGGGTGCTGTGGCTCGGGACGCTGATCCTCATTCGCTATGGACTGCATAACGCCTTCCATCACCTCGCCGTTCACCGCGGCATCTGGCATTCGATCCTGGCCGGAGCATTCTCCGCGGTCGCAACCGCGATCATCTTCGCCTATGTGCTCGGCAAGCCTGACGGCGTGGCCTGGCTGGCGGGCGGCTTCCTGTTCATCGGCTTCCTCGTGCACCTGACCCTCGACGAGATCTATTCGGTCGACGTCATGGATACGCGGATCAAGTCGTCGTTCGGCACCGCGCTCAAGCTCTATGACCGGCGCTATCCTTATGCGTCGGCGGGAATGGGCGTGGCGCTGGCGCTGGCGATTTTCCTCGCGCCGTCGCCGCAGATGTTCGTCGAGGGGATGTCGTCCAGACCCATGTGGACCGCTCTCAATGAGCGGCTTATGCCGGCTGAAAGCTGGTTCGGACTCGGGCCGGTGATCTCGAGGCTTGCCGGCCGCCCGGCCGCAACCGACATCACGACAGGCACTTTGCCGGCCACACCGGCTCAGGTTGCGCCGCAAGCGAACACGGACGCGCTGCCGCCAGCAGGCCAATGATCCGCGGAATCTACGGAGACGTTGCCGCCTGACGGTGCCTCATGGCCTCGAGGCCCGCGAGGTGCGTGTTGACGAGATCGTCAAGGAGAGCGCCGGCGCTGTCGGTGGAGATAATCGACAGCTTGTCGGCCGTCGACAACGACGTGATGCCGTGCACGCCTGCCCAAAGGGTCTTGGCGGAGCGCCGCAGCCTTTCGGGATCGACGTCGCGAGCCAGAGGCTGAAGGGCGTCCTCGACCTTCGACATCAAACCTTCGAGTTTTTCCCGGTACCAAGCCGGAACCTCTCGACCCGCCGGCAGGTGATGCTCGAAAAGCAGGTTCCAGAGCTTCGGATTCTCGCGGGTGAATTCGACGTAGACCTCGGCCAGGCGACGCACCTTATCGGCCGGATCCGCGCTCGCCGGTACATCCGAGAGAGCTTGGGTCAGCTTATCCAGCAGCCGCCCTTCGATGGTCAGGACGAGGTCGTCCAAGTCCTCGAACACATTGTAGAGCGTTCCGGGGGAATAGCTGATGCGCCGCGCGATTTCGCGCGCCGACAGGCCACCGAAGCCGGATTCCTGGATCAGTTCAGTCGCGGCTTGAATAATAAGCTCGCGCAATTCTTCAGCAGTATGTGCCGAACGACGTCCCATGGCTTGCCTCTCGACTGAAGCTACGCTCAACGGAAGTCAGAGGATCAGTGTGCCCGATGGTTCAAAGGGCAGGCAATCACCTGGTTGAGAACAGTGTTTTTTCAAAAAGCGGTATAATCATGGAGAAAATCCGTGAAATGAGGTTCGATGAAACGTACTGAACAAGAGAGTGTGCACATCGGAAGCGATCAAAAACAAGTCGAGATGCAATTATTGGCATCAAAATCAACGCAACTGTTACGGGGACTTACAATAGCCTGCTCTGTCCAAGTTGACGAGCCCCAAAGATGACTGACCAATGCCGGCGTGTACTGGTAGCTGGTCTGGATAACGATGACGCTGCCACCTTTAGCGACGAGCCCGGTTGTCAGCGGAAATGAGGCGCATTTCGCTGGCTGAGCGCCACCATGGTACGAGGGGCGGTTCGTCGCTGCCGCATACACTTTAGTATTGGATGCGTCCGTCGAGCTCGCCTTGACCGGAATGAGCGAGATCTTGAGCGTGCTCGCGTCGAACGGGCTCATCGCCTGGGCCACGATGTTGTAGATCGCATTGACATCGGCGGCCGTCAGCTTGGTCTCGCGTCCGACGAGATCGGCGACCATGGACGTCGCCAGATTGAAGCGCCGGTCGGCTGCAAGAGCCCGGCTCGCCTCGAGAGCACCGACAAACATGAGCACGAGGATGGGCGCGATATAGGCAAACTCCACCGCCGCCAGGCCACGCACGTCCGCGGCGAACCTCTTCGCGATGGCGCGGGGGAATTTCATGCTGCGGGACCAGATCGAAGGCGACATCATTATCTCTGCGGGTAGCGTTGGGAGGGCCGACCGGGTGCTCGCCTACTGATAGGGTTCGGAGCGGAAGGCGATCGTCGAGGAGACGACCGTCTTGCCCTGCTTCGTTGCAGTGGACGGACTGGAGGCCACGATGTTCCAGATGGTCTGCCAGAGCGTGGAGCCGAGATCCCAGTCGTAGCAGGCTGTCACGACGACGGTGGCGCTCGCGCCGCCCGAGTAGCTCGAGACGGGGTTGGCGGCACTGCCGCCCGATGGCGTGAGCTTGCCGTTCGTCACGCAAGCGACAGGGGGATTGAGATCCGCAAACGTCGCGCCGCTCTTGACGTGGACGACGAGGCTCGCGTCGCAAGGAATGAGCGAGCCGGCCTCGTCGCAGATCATCTGGCGAAAATCGGCAAGCGTCTGACCGGCCTTCTGTGCCTCGCCGGTTTTGAGCTTGCGCGCCGCGCTCATGACGCCGCGCTCCAGCGAATGGATGGTGAAGAACTGAAGCCCTACCGCCATGATGCCAGTGAGCAGCAGAATGAACGGGCCGATCACCAGGCCGAGCTCGATGGCCGTCGCGCCGCTCGCGTCTCGCGCCCAGCGCGAGGCGATGTTCTTCAAGGTCGCTCCGCCGCGCACCGCGGACAGGTTACCCACGCGCATTCAATTCTCCCGACGCGATCGCTCGGATCCCGGCGCTACACTAGGGGGCCCGGGATCAATTATTTATTGACGCTTGGCGCTCTGGGCGCCCGTCCCGAGGCGAGACCGCAACGTGGTAAACAAAGTGCTGCCGTCCCGCCGCAGTGAGGGGGCTTGGCGATGCGATTAAAGCTCTCGATAGCTGCCCTCGCACCTGGCCGGGCGGATCCCGAGGCGGCGAGAAGGAATGAACCGCGCGCGCGGGGCACAAAAAACGAAAACGCCCCGACGAGGTGCGGGGCGTTTCGAACTCGTTCCGGTCAGCGCCGAAGCGCTCTCAATGGATTGGTGCGGTCGAGAAGACTCGAACTTCCACGGGTTGCCCCGCTACCACCTCAAGGTAGTGCGTCTACCAATTCCGCCACGACCGCATAGCCATCCATCTCGGCGACGGCCCCATATATCGGACCCTTGGTACGGGAACAAGGGGGCGCAACCGAGGCTGGTCGAACTAACAGAGCGTTCGTTCGATGGCAAGCCTGAAACGATTGTTCAGCCGCGCTTCCGCCATAAGGCCGCGCGGCTCCTTCATCTATCGGGCCTGATCGGCGGGCTGTAAGCTCCCATCCATGATGAAATCCGATAACCGCGCCATCTCCTGGGCGACCTCGCCGGGCCTCACGGACTACGAGCCGGCGGTGCGTTTCATGGAGGATCGTGCACAAAAAATCCGTCGCGGCGAAGCGTCCGAACTGCTCTGGCTCGTCGAGCATCCGCCCCTCTACACGGCCGGGACAAGTGCCCGGGACGCGGATCTGACCGGCCCCTCCCCCTTCCCAGTTCATGTCACCGGGCGCGGAGGCCAGCTCACCTATCACGGCCCGGGCCAGCGGGTCGGCTACGTCATGCTCGATCTCAAGCAGCGCTTCGGAGGGGATGTGCGCGCCTTCGTCCATTCTCTCGAGCGATGGCTGATCGCGAGCCTGGCTCCGTTCGGCATCCAAGGGGAGACGCGGGCCGGCAGGGTCGGCGTATGGGTTCGCCGTCAGGGGCGCGGCAACGAAGCGAAGATCGCAGCGCTCGGAGTGAGGGTTCGAGGCGGCGTGAGTTTTCACGGCGTGAGCCTCAACGTGGCGCCCGATTTGTCTCACTATGATGGCATCGTCCCCTGCGGCATCACCGAGTTCGGGGTCACGAGCCTTGCCGACCTCGGCGTGGGGGCTTCTATGAAAGATGTGGATATGTCGCTCGTGGCCGCTTTCGAAGGCATCTTCGGGAGCCTCGAGCCCGCTTCGAATCCACTTCGGGCTTCCACAGACGCGCTTTAGTACGGGGAAGACGTCCCAAAATGAGAAACGCCCGGCTCCGCGTTGTGCGGAGCCGGGCGCTCTTAAATCACTGCCTCGAATACACTCGCTTACGGTCGTGGGCCGGGCTGAGAAGGCGGGCCTGTTTCACCGATACCCGGATCCACAGACGCCCCCGGCTCATCATCGTAGAGCTGTCCACCCTCGATCGACGTGATCTCCGAGCCTTCAAGCTCGAACGGATCCACTTGGTTGTCGTCGAGCCGGATCAAGCACCCCTTCTCACAGATCCCTTCCAATGCCGCATTTGGCTTAAGAATATGATCTTTTTGGCCTTGTCCCTCGATGATGGTGACTTTGTGGTCTCTATCATCTCGGTTCGTAACCGAGGCCGCGTGAGCGGCCCACGTTGAGAGGAGGACTGCGATCAGGGACGCCGGGATCATCCGAAAGGAAACCACGGCCAGCTCCAAGCGCGAGGCAGAAACTCTTTACTTCTTCTTCTTAGCAGCCGGCTTCTTGGCAGCAGGCTTCTTCGCAGCGGGCTTCTTTGCAGCTTTAGCCATCTTAATAGTCCTTCCATTGAACGCCCAGCATGAGCCAGGCCGAATCTGACCCAACTCGCGGCGGGCCGACGCTCAATGTGGTCAGAATCAATCCCCTCTTCAAACGGAATTTTCCGGTGACGCCTATCGAAGATTTCGATAGATAGGTTTTTGCGCCTTACGCGCACACGAGCGGCCCATGGATATCAATCTCGCACGCACCTTCCTCATGGTGGCGGAGACGGGCAGCTTCATCGAGGCGGCCCACAAGCTCAACATCACTCAATCGACGGTCTCGGCGCGCATCAAGAGCCTCGAGGACCTGCTCGGACGCCCCATGTTCGAGCGATCGAAGTCGGGAGCAGAGCCCACAGCCGCGGGCGAGCAGTTCCGCAAGCATGCCCTCGCGCTCGTGCGCGTGTGGCAGCGCGCTCAGCTCGAGGTCAGCCTCTCGAACCAGCATCGTGACCACCTCGCGGTCGGCGCGACCCTCAGTTTATGGCCGGGTTTCCTACTTAAATGGGTGTCTCAGCTGCGCTCGGAGTCTCCCGACATCGCCGTCTCGGCGGTCACGGCCGCGGCGCCGGTGCTGACGCAGCGGCTCATCGAAGGGACACTCGACCTCGCGGTGATGTACCGGCCGATCCAGCCGCCGGGGTATGTCATCGAGCATCTCTTCGACGAGGAGTTCGTGCTCGTCTCGAGCGCGCGGCCCGGTAGCCGCCGCGGATCGAGCGACTATGTGTTCGTCGATTGGGGGCCGGACTTCCAGCAGGACCATGCCGCCGCCTACCCCGAGCTCATCAACCCCGGGCTCAACCTCGACCTCGGATCGATCGGCGTCGAGTACCTGCTTCAGAACGAGGCGTCGGCCTATTTTCCACTGCGCATCGTGAAGAACTATCTGGCGCGCGGGCGTTTACGTCAGCCGCGGCGGGCGCAGAAGTTCGTCTATCCGGTCTACATGGTCTATCCCGAGGCCCGCGACGAGGAAGCCTACGAGCTCATTATCGACGGACTGCGTCAGGCTTCGTCCAAGCTCGTCTAGGTGCTTTTATCTTGAGCGTTGAGCAACGCCCTGGGTTCCAGGCCCCCGCTAAGCGGTCCCGCGCACCTTGAAGCCGGCGAAGGAGCCGGCCTCCTCCTCCCGGATCAGCACATCCGTGACGGCCGCAGCGGAAGGGCCGCGCCGGCAGGCTTCGATCATTGCGTCGACGGTATCCGCGGGCCCTTGAAAGACGGCCTCGACAGAGCCGTCATGCCTGTTGCGCACCCACCCCACGAGGCCGAGCTCGGCTGCCTTGCGCTCGGTCCAGAGGCGATAGCCGACGCCCTGGACCCGGCCCTTGATGCTGGCATGGACTGTTCGGACGGGACCGGGCACGTGCGTTCCCCTTCCTGCAGCGCCGGATGCCCGGCGCTGCGGCTTCTCACGCGAACTCGAGGATCACCGCATCCACGGCCAGGCTGTCGCCGGCCTTGGCGTTGATCTTCTTCACGGTGCCATCACGCTCGGCGCGCAGAAGGTTCTCCATCTTCATCGCCTCGACGATGGCGAGGTTGTCGCCCGCCTTGACCTCTTGCCCTTCGGCGACGTGGATGGCCTTGACCAGGCCCGGCATGGGGCAGAGCAGGTACTTCGACATATCGGCGGCGGCCTTGACCGGCATGAGGGCCGCAAGCTCGGCCTCGCGCTCGGTATAGACGTGCACCGGCGTCTGGATGCCGCGATAGGAGAGCGTCGCGCCATTGAGAATGGGGCGAACCTGGACGGCGACCCTCTCGCCGCCCACGTCTCCGTGCCAAACGGGGTCGCCGGGCTTCCATGTGGAGACAGCGGAGATCGTGCTGACGACTTTGCCGGCAGCATCCAGGAAGCCGACCTCGATCTGCGCGCCGGCAGTGGCCGAGATCTCGACCTTCTGGCCCTCGCCGCCGATGTTGACCACGCGCCGCTTGGCGAAGCCCACAGGCGAGCCGCTCATCTGATGCGAGATGGCGCGGCGGCGCTCGTTGGAGAGATGGTCGATGGTGGCCGCGACGGCGACGAGCACGGCGCGCTCCTTGCCCTTCGGCTCACGGGCCTTGAAGCCCTCGGGATATTCTTCCTTGATGAAGCCGGTCGACAGGCGCCCCTCGCGCCAGCGCGGATGGTGCATCAATGCGCTGACGAACGGCACGTTGTGCTGGATGCCGTCGATATAGAAGGCGTCCAGGGCGTCGGCCTGGGCATCGATGGCGGCGATGCGCGTCGGCCCGTGCGTCACGAGCTTGGCGATCATCGGATCATAGAACATGGAGATCTCGCCGCCCTCCTCGACGCCGGTGTCGTTGCGCACCGTGATGTCGCCGATCTTCGTCTCGGCAGGCGGGCGATACTTCACCAGGCGGCCGATGGACGGCAGGAAGTTGCGGAAGGGGTCCTCGGCATAGACGCGGCTCTCGACGGCCCAGCCGTTGAGCTTCACGTCCGACTGCTTGAAGGGCAGCTTCTCGCCGTAGGCGGAGCGGATCATCAGCTCGACGAGGTCGACGCCGGTGATCATCTCGGTGACCGGATGCTCGACCTGGAGGCGCGTGTTCATCTCGAGGAAGAAGAAGCTCCGATCCTGGCCGGCGACGAACTCGACCGTGCCGGCCGAATCGTAGCCCACGGCCTTGGCGAGGGCGACGGCCTGCTCGCCCATGGCCTTGCGCGTCTTCTCGTCGAGCAGCGGGGACGGAGCCTCCTCGATGACCTTCTGGTTGCGGCGCTGGATCGAGCATTCGCGCTCGCCGAGATAAACGACGTTGCCGTGCTTGTCGCCGATGAGCTGGATCTCGATGTGGCGCGGATCGACGATGAACTTCTCGATGAACATGCGGTCGTCGCCGAACGAGGCCTTGGCCTCGGACTTGGCCATCGGGAAGCCTTCCTCGACCTCCTTGCGGTCATAGGCGATGCGCATGCCCTTGCCGCCGCCGCCGGCGGAGGCCTTCATCATCACCGGATAGCCGATCTCCTCGGCGATCTTGATGGCGTGCTTCTCATCGGCGATCTCGCCCATGTAGCCGGGGACGGTCGAGACCTTGGCCTTGGCGGCCGCCTTCTTGCTTTCGATCTTGTCACCCATGGCGGCGATGGCGCCGGGGTTCGGACCGATGAACACGATGCCGGCCTTCTCGAGAGCGACCGGGAAGGACTCGCGCTCGGAGAGGAAGCCGTAGCCCGGATGCACCGCCTCGGCGCCGGTCTGCTTACAGGCCGCGACGATCTTGTCGATGAGCAGGTAGGACTGGGCTGCGGGCGGCGGGCCGATGTGGACCGCTTCGTCGGCCATCTCGACGTGCACGGCGTCGCGATCGGCATCGGAATAGACCGCTACGGTCTTGATGCCCATCTTGCGGGCGGTCTTGATTACGCGGCAGGCGATTTCACCGCGGTTAGCAATCAGGATTTTCTTGAACATTACCCCGTGCGGCCCCGTCTCATGTTGTCTGGAAAAATAAGCTAAGGGCCTTCTTAGACTAATCTCTGATCGCGCGTAAACTGAGATAACGAGCGGCGCATGGCCATTGGGGCCGCCAGCGCGCCTCATGCGGCGAGCCGACGCTGCCCGCGGCGCCCCCAGCGGGGACGCACAGCCTCCAGGTTCTCAGCGTTTACCTTGCTTACGCAGCCTGGCCGTCCCGACCCTGCTGCGGCCGGGCCTCGTCGGACAAGAGGCTCTCCCGATGCAGATGGGCCACGACCGCGATCTCGACAGGCGAACGGCGACGGCCGCGGAGAAGCCGCTCGGCAACCCAGGCGCTATCGCCCATGTCGAGCTCTTCATTGGTGACGATCTCGATGCGCTGGCGCTCGAGCCGGGAGAGCGCCCGCTCCTCGGAGGACTGGCGATGATAGTCGGCGCGGACCGACATCAAGATGTCCTCGATCTGCGTTTCGATCGGCGCATCCACATGGCGCCTCACCTGGTCGGCCCTGAGGATCGCTTCCCGCGAAGCTGCCGCAAAGCCCGCCGAGCTCAGGGCCATGTTGGTTACGGCCTGAACATAGAGCTCGGTCCATGAGGCCGGGGGAACGGATGCGGCAGTGGCGGCGGAGATATCGAACAGCACCTCGGCCTCGGTCCGCGTCATGGGCAGGCTGCTGCCGTGGCCGAAGGCGCAGATGAGTGTGCGCAGAAGATCGACCTCGGCATCGAGGATAATGCCACGCACCGTGACCTTGCCGGCCCTCAAGGGACCGTCACCGTTGATAACGGCGGCCTTTATCTCCTCGAGCGCCAATGCCACGAGGCTCAAGGGTACCCAGCGCGCGCGCTCGATCACGTTCATCAGCAGGTCGAACTCGATGCTGCTGCGGACACGGCCGCCGCTGACGATGCGTTGCCTCAGCCAGGCAGCTTTCTCGGCGGTGACGTAGCCCTCGGGCTCCATCTGCCGCAGCACATAGCCGGCCACGGTGTCGACGAAAAAGCGGTTCCAGGACGGAGCCTGGACCGGGCACGCGACGGTCATCGCGAAAAGCGTGTCCGCGTCCTGCTCGGAAAGGTGCTGGTCGGATACGAAGGCCTTGGAAAGGCGGCTGACGTCACTGTCCTTGATACTTCCGCGGCACACGATCTCTTCGACCGGCACGCTCTTAACAACACGCATTCTACGTCCCCACCACAGCTCGCCACACAAGTGAGACCGTAGGTGACCATTCTTACCAATCGCCTAAAATATGACCCGCATTGAAGGGCTACGCCTGTGCCGCTACCGGGTGTGGCGCAAATACAGCGAAGGGGTCCCACAGCTGGGCGGCGGCGAAGCCCGCGATGGCAGCCAGCGCAACGATGACTGTGGCCACGGCCAGCGGAATGCCGACCTCTCGACCGCCCGCGCCCCATCCCCACGCGGCCTTGGCAATTGTATTGACGCCCGCGGCGATGAGGATGGCGATCGAGGCCGTCTCGGCCGAAAGCCCCGAGGCGGCCATGCGCGACATGGTCAACGTGATGGCGTCGACGTCGGCGATACCCGATACGGCCGCGAGAGCAAATGCGCCCTCGGCCCCGAGCAGCGCCGTCAAAGCCTTCGCGAGCACCATGATCACCGCAAGCAGGGCTCCGAACTTGAGCACTGTTCCAAGCTCGAAGGGATTTTTGATGTTGAGAGGCGCCTCGCTGCCATTGGGCGTCTCCCTCCGGTAGAAATACCAGCCCGCGACAGCGGCGGTCGCGAGCGCCGCCGCAAGAAGCGGCTGCAATAGCCAGCGCAACAGTGCCGGGTTGATGGAGCCGACCAGGATCAGGATGCGCCCCAGCATGGTGGCGTTGGCCAGCAATGCGCCACCGATGAGCTCCGATCTCCGCTCGGGCTGCTCGCGGGCAAGCTGCGCGAACGACACCGTGACCGCGGTCGAGGACACGAGACCTCCGGCGACGCCCGAGAGGGCTATTCCTTGTCCGGCTCCGGTCCACTTCATGGCCACATAGCCCGCCGCTGAAACGCCCGCGATCAGGATCGTCATCAGCCACAGCTCATAGGGATTGAAGGCGCCGTAGGGACCCATCTCACGATTGGGCAACAACGGCAGGAGAATGAGAAGTCATGGCCAGCAGCACGAGGCCCGCCCGCAGCTCCTCCCACGTCAGCCGCCCGACCCAGCCGTGCAGGGCCTGCTTCAGAGCCAGCAGGGCGGTGGCCGCCACGCCAGCGGCAGCGGCGACGGCGGGATCGCTCAGCACAGCCAGGGCGCCGAGGGCAAAGGCCAGATACGCCGCAATCACCGTGGTGGCCCCGAACGTTTTCTCGTGGACCATCTCGCGGTAGCGGAACATGGCCATGACCGCGGCGAAAGCCGCGAACACGAGGCCCAGCATGGTCGCCCCGCCGGGAAGGGCCTGAGCGAGGGCTCCCGTCACGCCGCCGAGCAACCCCGACAGCGTGAACGTCCTCAAGCCTGCCGTGCGCTCACCCTCGGGCTCCTCGCGGGCCGCCCAGCCTCGCTCGATGCCGATCATGAGGCCGATCGCGAGCGCGACGGTGAGCCGGTAGAAAAGATCTTGAGGTTGCATGCGAGGCGGACCGTCGGATGCGTATCGCAGAACTTGGGCGTGGTGCGCAGAGAGAGACTTATGCCATCATAGCATCGCGAGACGGTGCACGAACCGGCCTAGCAAAGTTAATGGTGTGCTCCTCGGCCTCTTCACTTTCGCTGGCGCATGGGCAGACTGGCATCGCTCAAATCCGGCCGCGAAGGTTCTCACGCTATGACGTCCCCAGACTGGCAGACAGACTTCGCACGCGCCCAGGCGAGCAAGACCGTCAACGTCGTGTGCATGAAGTGGGGAAGCCTCTACGGGCCGGAGTGGGTCAACCGGCTCTATGGGATGGTGACGCGGAACACCACCTGGACCGTGCGCTTCGTCTGCTTCACCGACGATACGACGGGCATCCGGCCGGAGGTCGAGGCGCGGCCGATGCCGCAGATCCGCCTCGACGAAAAGCTCGGCAAGCGCTGGCCCAAGGTCGGGCTGTTTTCGCCTCAGCTCGCCGATCTCGAGGGCATGACGCTGTTCCTCGATCTGGATCTCGTCATTCTCGAAAGCCTCGATGCCTTCTTCACCCATCCGGGCCGGTTCTGCATCATTCACGAGTGGCAGGATGCGGACATGGGCTACGGCAATTCGTCGGTGATGAGATTTTTCATCGGCCGGCATCCGGAGGTTCTCGAGCGGTTCTACTCGATGCCGCATCAGCACTGGTTCGAGACTTACAAGTCGAAGGAGCAGAACTTCGTCTCCAAGACCGTGAAGGACGTCACGTTCTGGCCGGCGGAGTGGTGCGTGCCGTTCTCGTATGCGTGCCTGCCGCGCAACAAGATCGCGCGCTTCTTCACGACGCCGCGCAAGCCTGAGGGCGGAAAGATCCTGGTGTTTTTCGGCTCGGTGACGCCGGAGTCCGCCATTCTCGGCCAGAACAAATCGGAAAAGCGCTCGCGCCGCACCCTGTTCAACTTCCGCAAACCCTTGAGGCGACGGTTCGGGCCGGCCGCCTGGATCGCGGATTACTGGAAGGAATAGCGGCCTCCGAGGCTGTCCCTAGCACCGCTACGGAAAGGGCTTGCAGGACGGAGGCGACCTCTCAATAAGAGAGGCATGAAACCTATCGTCCGCTTCGCTCCGAGCCCCACGGGCCGGCTCCACATCGGCAACATCCGCACCGCCGTGCTGAACTATCTCCTGGCCCGCAAGGCCGGCGGTACGTTTCATCCTGCGCCTCGACGACACGGATCTCGAGCGCTCGACGGAAGCATTCGCCGAGGGCATTCGCACGGACCTCGCCTGGCTCGGCTTCCACTGGGATCGCGAGGAGCGGCAGAGCGCCCGCATGGCGCGCTATGCGGAGGCCGCTGAAATCGCTCAAGGCGGCCGGGCGGCTCTATGCCTGTTACGAGAGCGAGGACGAGCTCGACCGCAAGCGCAAGCGGCAGCTCGCGCGCGGAAAGCCGCCGATCTATGACCGCGCCGGCCTCAAACTGACGGATGACGAGCGGGCCAAGCTCGAAGCCGAGGGACGCCGTCCGCACTGGCGCTTCCGCCTCGCCAATACCGGCGAGGGCACCGGCCTCGAGCCGCTTCCCACCATCGTGTCGTGGAACGATCTCGTTCGCGGCGACCAGACCGTGGACGTGGGCTCACTGTCAGACCCGGTTCTGATCCGCGCCGACGGCAGCCCGCTGTACACATTCACGAGCGTTATCGACGACATCGATTTCGGCATCACGCATATCGTGCGCGGCGAGGATCACGTCACAAATACGGGCGTGCAGATCGACATCTTCGAAGCACTCGGCGCGACGCCGCCTGCCCTTGCCCACCACAGCCTGCTGATCGGCGCCGATGGGCATGCGCTATCGAAGCGGCTCGGCACGTTGTCGGTCGAGACGTTCCGCGCCGATGGGCTCGAGCCCATGGCCATTCTGAGCCACGCGGCGCTCGTCGGCACATCGGACGCCATCGAGCCGCATCAGACCATCGACGAGCTCGCGGCCTTGTTCGACCTCGGCAAAATTTCGATGGCGCCGGGGCGTTTCGACGTCGAGGACCTCAAGGGTCTCAATGCGAAGCTCTTGCACAAGATGCCCTACGAGGCCGTCGCCGAGCGCCTGGCTGCGCTTGGGATCAGTGGCGGTCAGCCGTTCTGGGATGCCGTGCGCGGTAACATCACGCTGTTGCGCGATGCCGCCGACTGGTGGCGGGTCGCGGCCGGCGAGATCGATCCCGTTATCGAAGATGCCAATGTGACGTCTGCCGCGGCAGGCCTGCTGCCCGAGGGCTCGTGGGACGGAAACACGTGGAGTGCGCTCACGAGCGCTGTGTCGAAGGCGACCGGGCTCAAGGGCCGCGCCCTGTTTCATCCGCTGCGGCTGGCGCTGACGGGCCTCGACGCCGGGCCGGAGCTCAAGTTGCTGCTGCCTCTGATTGGACCCGAGCGCGCGCGTGCGCGTCTCGAAGGCCGGCGCGGCTGATCTCAACCCATCGCAAATTCAAAGTGTGAAACGGGTCAGCGCTGCTCCCACGGCAGCGGCTGCGGCTCGCTTTCGGCGCGCTGAGCCGGGGCCGGGGTCGAAGCCGGAGGGCCGGTTGCCACGAAACCCGGCGCGGCGGATGCCGGATTCGCCTGCTCCCGGTGTGGCAGCGCCGTGCTGCTGCGGAGCACCTGCTTCGGGAACATACTCGGTGATCTTGCACGAGCAGCCCTGCACATACTCCTTGCGGTAGCGGAAGGCGCGTCTTCAGGCTGGGTATAGGGCTCGTTGGTGCGCGCGGCCGACATCTGCTCGAGGCCGCCGCCGGGGTTCTGATGATAGATAAAGCTCGGCGGGCGCGGCGCACTTCGACTGGCAGACCTCGGCGTCGCGCTGGAAGTGGTTCGGCAGCGTCGAGAAGCTGATGGGGAAATAGTAGCCGTCGCACAGGCGGACACAGACGGTGCGATAGGTGGCGTAAGGCAGCGAGCCGAACGAACCGCCCATGCCGCCGCCGCTGCTTTCCTCGTCGTTCCAGATTGAGATATCGTTGTCGTCGTGGCGGCGGGCCTGCTGCTGATAGGCAGGGCCGCAGTTGTTGCGCGCCAGCTCGCGGACGATGTCGTCCTGGTAGGAGCGGCCCGGAGCTCAACTGCCGCTGCTGGGCTTCCAGATCGGCGATGCGGCGGCGCCCTTCTTCCACCTGAGTGGAGAGGTCGACGCATTTGCGCGTGCGGCGGAGCGTTTTCGAGAACAGGAAATATTCGTAGCAGTCGCGATCCAGCTGCTGCTGGGCGGGGCGATTTTCCTGCTCCACACGGCGTATTTCGTTCTCGACCATGGGCAGCATGCTGCGCGATTCGTTGCCGCGCTGTCCTTCCTGGACCAGGCGCTGCTCGAGCTCGAGACAGATCGGGCTCCTCGTTCCTCCGCCTCCGCTCCATCCCTGGCCTGAGGCGGCGGGCCACCTTGGGGCCCACCCTGGGGCGGGTACTCCAGGAGGCGGATCGCGGTAGACGGGCTCGCGCGGCACGGGCGGACCACGCTCCTGCTGCTGCTCGCCGCCGAAAGGCCACCAGCTTTGTGCGAAAGCGGGAACGGCAACGGCGAGCAGAGCACACGCAGACAGCACCGCAAGCGCTCGCCGCTTTCCGGTCAACGCCCAACGCACGGCGCGCACGACATGCGCGCTTCTGTTGACAGCTCTCACCATTACCCTGCTCTAACCCGCCGCCGGAGCGCGTCCTAACCAACCGGTCCCGCTCAAATTCTTGATTTACTATGCGGGCTGCAACCTAGGGGGTCAATGAGGACCAAATGCGGCAGTTGGGCCTTTGGGTCCCTCGCGGGCGACGCGCCGCTGTCACATGTCAGGACCACATCGATGCGGCCGTTTTTCGTCTCTCGCGGCTTGACGCTCGGCGTACGGCCCCGCATAAGAAGCGCCCATGAGAAGCTTTGCGCGCTTAGACGCCGTCAACGTTTGTGGCGGCATTATTATCGTAATCATTACGAGCTAGCCGACCGACGGCTGGCGCGCGGCCGCTTCTTTGCCTCAAGACCAGACAGAGAATCGTCCCGCCCAGCCGGTGGACCGGTTTTTCCGTGTTCAATTCCGGACCTCGAGGAGGGGACCGTTGTCGCTTACGCTTTATAATACGCTCACGCGCCGCAAGGAGCCGTTCGAGCCCATCGATGCCGCCAACGTGCGCATGTATGTGTGCGGGCCGACGGTCTATGACTACGCCCACATCGGCAACGCACGTCCCGTGATCGTGTTCGATCTCCTGTTCCGGCTGCTGCGGCAGGTTTATGGGGCGGATCATGTCACGTATGTGCGCAACATCACCGACGTGGACGACAAGATCAACGCGCGGGCCGGGCAAGGACTTTCCGGATCTGCCGCTGAACGAGGCCATCCGCCGCGTCACCACGGCCACCGAGAAGCAGTTCCACGACGACATCGCCGCGCTCGGCGTGCTCGAGCCCACGGTCGAGCCGCGGGCAACCGAGCACATCGACGAGATGAAGAAGCTCATCGAGGCGCTCGTGACGCGCGGCCACGCCTATGCGGCCAAGGGCCATGTGCTGTTCAACGTGCCGCAGCATGCCGGACTACGGACGGCTCTCCAATCGCACGCTCGACGAGATGGAGGCCGGCGCCCGCGTCGAGGTGGCGCCGTACAAAAACGACCCGATGGACTTCGTGCTGTGGAAGCCGTCGAAGCCCGGCGAGCCGGCATGGCCCTCCCCCTGCGGTATCGAGGAGCCGGGACGGCCCGGCTGGCACATCGAGTGCTCGGCCATGGCGGAGAAGCACTTGGGCCCCGTGTTCGACATCCACGGCGGCGGCATCGACCTCGTGTTCCCGCACCACGAGAACGAGATCGCGCAGTCGCGCTGCGCCCACGGGACGCCCGTGATGGCGCGCACCTGGCTGCACAACGGCTTCCTGCAGGTGGAAGGCGAGAAGATGTCGAAATCGCTCGGCAACTTCATCACCATCCATGAGCTGCTCGACGAGAAGAAATTCGGTGGCAACCAGTGGCATGGGCTCGTCGTCCGGCTCGCCATGCTCGGGACGCACTATCGCCAGCCGATCGACTGGACGGCGGACCGTCTGGTGCAGGCGCGGGCGACGCTCATGGATTTCGCCGATCTGCTTCACGACGTGGAGCCGGCGGCCGAGCCACACCCCGACGTGGTCCATGCGCTTTCCGACGATCTCAACACGCCGAGCGCGCTCTCGATCATTCATGGGCTGGCGAAGTCGGCGCGCCGCAATCCAGAGGTCGCCGGACAGCTCAAGGCGACGCTGGCGTTCATGGGCCTCTATCAGAACCAGACCCGCGACGAGTTCAACGTCGGCGCGGAAGGCCTGAACATCGACGACGGCAAGGTGGAGGGGCTGGTTGCGGCCCGCCTCGAAGCCCGCCGCGCCAAGGACTTCAAGGAAAGCGACCGCATTCGCGACGAGCTTGCCGCCATGGGCATCGCCCTCAAGGACGCGAAAGACCCGCGAGACCGGCGAGATCGTCACGACCTGGGAGATCGCGCGGTGACGGGTTCCCTCGCCCCGCTTTAGCGGGGAGAGGGTTAGGGGGGCAGAACTGAACCCCTGCGTTTGCGGTTTCCCCTCTCCCGACCCTCTCCCCACGAAGGGGATGGAGAGAGGGGGCAGCAGAGGACGATCGATGAAGGACTGGAAGTCCGACACGCCGATTCCGCGGCCTTGGCTTTTCTATGTGTTGGTGAAGATCGCCATCGTGACGCTGTGCCTTCTGGCTCGCCGCACGCACGTTCGGATATTTGTGAGCCTGATGCAGACGTCCTACCCGCTCCGCCCGTTCATGCCAGCCGATACGATGGCGCTGCGCGATCTGTTCGCGCAGAGCATCGAGGAGCTGACGGCCGAGGACTACAACGAGGACCAGAGGCTTGCCTGGGTCACGGTTGCCGAGGATGCCGAGGCCTTCGCCGAGCGCCTGCAGGCTGGGCTGACGATCATCGTGCAGGTGGAGGGCGAGTATCTCGGGTTTGCATCCCTTAAGGATAACTCCATCCTCGACATGCTCTATGTGCACCCCTACGCCGCCGGACAGGGCGTCGGCGCCGCTCTCGCGGACGCCATGGAACGGCTGGCCACGGCACGCGGCGTCAAGGAGATCACCGTCGAGGCGAGCGACACGGCACAGCCGTTCTTCGAGGGCCGGGGCTATGTGGCAGGTCAGCGTAACCTGATCCCCCTCGAGGACCAGTGGCTGTCGAATACGACCATGAAGAAGCAGCTTGGTCCGGCCGAGAAGCCGGAAGACCCTGCCGGGAAAGCGTGACGATGAGTAAGGAACGCCTCTATCTGTTCGACACCACGCTGCGCGACGGCGCGCAGACGACGGGCGTCGACTTCTCGCTCGAGGACAAGCGGCGCATCGCGGCCGTGCTGGACGAGCTCGGCATCGACTACATCGAGGGCGGCTATCCCGGCGCCAACGCCACCGACACCGACTTCTTCATGGCTGAGAAGCCGCCGCTGAAGCACGCCCGCTTCACCGCCTTCGGCATGACCAAGCGGGCGGGACGCTCGGTCTCCAACGATCCCGGCTTCCAGGCCCTGCTCAGACTCGGCGGCCGACAGCATCTGCCTCGTCGCCAAGGCGTGGGACTATCACGTGCGCGTCGCGCTCGGCATCACCAACGAGGAAAACCTCGAGGGCATCGCCGAGAGCATCCGGGCCGTGGTCGCAAGCGGGCGCGAAGCCATGCTCGACTGCGAGCACTTCTTCGACGGCTACAAGGGCAATCGCGACTATGCGCTGGCGGTGGCACGGACGGCGCACGAGGCCGGCGCGCGCTGGGTGGTGCTGTGCGACACCAACGGCGGCACGCTGCCGCATGAAGTGGAGCGCATCGTCGCCGACGTGGTGAAGCACGTGCCGGGCTCGCACCTCGGCATCCACACGCACAACGACACCGAAAATGCGGTCGCCAACACGCTGGCGGCGGTGCGGCAGGGCTGCCGGCAGATCCAGGGCACGCTCAACGGCCTCGGCGAGCGCTGCGGCAACGCCAACCTGACCTCCATCATCCCGACGCTGCTGCTGAAGAGCGACTTCGCCGACCGCTTCGAGACCGGCGTCACGCCGGAGCGGCTGCGCAAGCTCACGCATGCGAGCCGCATGCTGGACGAGATCCTGAACCAGGCGCCCAACCGCCACGCGCCCTACGTCGGCGAAAGCGCGTTCGCGACCAAGGCCGGCATCCATGCCTCCGCCATCCTGAAGGAGCCCGAGACCTACGAGCATGTGCGGCCGGAGTCGGTCGGCAACGAGCGCCGCCTGCTGGTGTCGAAGCAGGCCGGGCGCTCGAACGTGCTCGCCAGCCTCGAACGGCTCGGCCTCGGCGCCGACAAGGACGATCCGCGCGTCGCGCTGCTGCTCGAGGAGGTGAAGTCGCGCGAAGCGTGCCGGCTATGCCTACGAGGCGGCGGAAGCCTCGTTCGAGCTGCTGGCGCGCCGCCACCTCAGCAACGTGCCGCAGTTTTTCTCGGTCGACAGCTTCCGCGTCATGGTGGAGCGCCGCCACAATGCCCTGGGCGAGCTGGTCACCGTGTCGGAAGCCACCGTCAAGGTGTTCGTCAACGGCGACAAGGAGCCGTTGTGGTCGGTCGGCGAAGGCAACGGCCCGGTCAACGCCCTGGACCGGGCGCTGCGAAGGATCTCGGCCGCTACCAGAAGTACATCGAGACCATCGAGCTCGTGGACTACAAGGTGCGTATCCTTACGGGCGGCACGGAGGCGGTGACGCGCGTTCTCGTGGAGACGCACGATACGGCAACGGGCGAGCGCTGGCTGACGGTCGGCGTCTCGCCCAATATCATCGATGCGAGCTTCGAGGCCCTGCTCGATTCCATCAACTACAAGCTCGTGAAGGACGGCGCCGTCGCCGCTTGAGCGTGAACCGGATGCTCCCCACTCTCGTAGTCAGCCCAGGGAGGCAATCATGCCGTCGACACGTCTGACTGTCAGCGCCGGATTTGCAATTGCCTTCGGTGCGTTAGCCGCAACTGGCGCGCCAGCCGCCGACGGCGTGCGCATGACGGCGCGCGAGGTCACCGAGACCTTGTTCAAAGCCGACGCCGGCACGCACCCTGATTTCGGGGCTGCCGATCTCAACGGCCTCGATCTCGCGGAGCTGGATTTCAAAGGGGCGCGGCTTCCCGGAGCCAATCTCTACGGCGCCGATCTCTCGCACGCCAACCTCACCGGCACGGACCTCAAAGGCGCACACCTCGACCGGGCGACGATTACCTCGGCCGATTTCAGCGGCGCCGATCTCACCGACGCGCGCATTCTGCGCCCGACTATCTTCACAACACTCGAAGTCGTGAGCAGCGAGGCGCCGAAGTTCACGGGCGCGAAGCTCGTCCGCATCCGCTCCGACGGCTGGCTCGACCGCGCCGACTTTTCCGGCGCCGACCTGACGAGCGCGGTCTTCGGCGGCGGCGCGACCCGCGAGGAGTTGCTTTTCTCGCCGGCGAGCCTCACCAGCGCCAACTTCACCAAGGCCATCCTGAAGGAAGCCAAATTTCCCGGCGCGAAGCTTGAAGTATGCGCGCTTCATCGACGCCGATCTGCGCGGCGCCAACCTGCGCGGTACGGATCTCACGCAGGCGGATTTTTCCGGCGCCGACCTGACCGACGCCGACATGACGGGCGCCAACCTCGACGAAGCCGATCTCCGCAGCGCGCGCGGCCTGGATACGGTGGTCGGGCTGGCGACGGCTGCGAACATCGACAAGGCTCTGCGGGCCTCGACGCCTTAGTTGTGGGTGATTGGGCGGCCGGGATGCCGTGCGATGTCATCCTCGGGCTTGTCCCGAGGATCCATGGGGCCACAAGGGAAAGCGGTCGTTGGTCCTTGTCCGTGTCCGCCAGGAAAGCATCTCCCGAGCGGTGAGTTGGATCCTAGGCACAAGGCCTAGGATGACAGTGAGAGAGGGTCGGATGCGGGTTGTTGCTGGCCCCATACCCCCGGCCTTCGCAGGGGCAGGCTCTACCCCCGTCGTCCTGGCGGGGCCATGCTCCGCATGGACGCAAGCACGGTGAGAGGGAACCCTGGACTGAGGGCGCGGGCGGGGGTATTTGGCTCAGCCACAGCTCCGCAACCTCGACGGCCTCAGCAATGTCCTCCCTCCCCGGTCTTGCCGCGCTTGCGGACGGTACAATCCTGTCGCCCTTCTCGCGGCTGCGCCATCTTCTCGATGGCATCGCGCCCGGCAATCCGAAGACCATCGACCTGACGCTCGGCGAGCCGCGCGAGACCATGCCGACGTTCGTGGCCGAGAAGATCCGCGAGGCGGAAGCGCTGTTCGCCAAGTATCCGCCCATTCGCGGCTCCGACGAACTCCGCTCCTCCATCGCCGCCTGGATCGGGCGGCGCTATCGCCTCGACGGCGTTGTAGATCCGGCGGCGGAGATCCTGCCCTGCAACGGATCGCGCGAAGGCCTCTTCTATGCCGCGTTTCCCGCGGTTGGCCGCAAGCCCGGCGTCGAGCGCCCCGCGATCCTGATGTGCAATCCCTACTATCAGGCGTATCTCGGCGCGGCGCTGGCGGCCGGGGCGGAGCCCGTCTTCCTCAATGCAACCGAAGAAACCGGGCATCTTCCGGACCTCGACGAGATCGCTGCCGACGAGGCGCTGCTCACGCGAACTGTCGCCTTCTATCTCTGCTCGCCCGCCAATCCTCAGGGTGCAGTGGCAAGCGAAGCCTACATCCGGCGCGCGCTCGACCTGGCTCGCGCCTATGACTTCATGCTGTTCTTCGACGAATGCTATTCGGAACTCTATTCCGGTGCGGCCCCGACCGGCGGGCTCGAGGTTGCAGCCAAAACACCGGAGCGCTTCCGCAACCTCGTCGTCTTCAACTCGCTCTCGAAGCGGTCGAACCTGCCCGGACTGCGCTCGGGCTTCTCTGCCGGCGACGGCGCCTTCCTCGATACGCTGTTCGAGGTGCGCAACCTCGTGGGTCCGCAGATGCCGGGGCCGACGCAACATGCTTCCGCGGCCGTCTGGTCCGAGGAGCAGCACGTCACCTCAAACCGCCTCGCCTACGGCCTGAAATATGATGTGGCGGACGAGGTCCTGGGAGACCGTTTCGGCTACCGGCGCCCGGCCGGAGGCTTCTTCCTTTGGCTCAACATGAGCCAAATCGGAGACGGCAGTCACGCAGCGATAACCTTATGGAAACGTTTCGGCGTCAAAGTGTTACCTGGTGCCTTCCTGGCCCAGACAGGCCGTGACGGAACCAATCCGGGCGCACAACTACGTGCGCGTCGCATTGGTTCAGGACGTCCCGACGATCAGGGAGGCTCTCGAACGAATCGTTAATGTAACTGCGTAAGAGACGTTCGCGCCAATGTCGTCGGTTTCGGGACTGGATCACCAGCGTTTCCTACCCGCGTCGCTTGAAGCCCGTTTGGTGGGCTACATGGGGCGCGTTGGCGGCTGCGCACTGCTGCTCACGGTCGCCCTGCTCTGGGCGAGCGTGTTGTCGTGGTCGGTTTCCGACCCCAGCCTCATGCATGCGACAGGCGAAGCGGCCCGCAACTACCTGGGCACGCCCGGCGCCATCGCTTCCGATCTTCTTCTTCAAACGCTCGGTCTCGCCGCCGCCATCGCGCTTCTGGCGCCGATGCTGTGGGGCCTCGAGCTTGTGGGCGCCGAGCGCGTTCAGGATTTCCGCTCCAAGGCCGCCTATTTCCCGCTGTCCGTGCTGCTGCTGGCCGGCGCGCTGTCGTCTCTGCCGACGCTTCCGAGCTGGCCTCTCGAGCACGGCTTCGGCGGCATCCTGGGCGATGTCGTCTACAATTTCGGCGCCGCCATCTTCAGCCTCATCAACGCCGAGAGAGCAGGCGCCGCATCGGGCGCGCTGTTCTTCATCACCGGCGTGGCGGCCCTCGCCAACGGCCTCGATATCAAGCTCCAGGACCTCGTCGCGCTCGGCCGCCTCAAGGGCAAACGGCCCGGCCACGCGCCGGTCGATGACTGGCATCCTGGGCTTCCGCCTCAGCTCGCCTGGACAACGCGGCTTCGCACTGGGGCGTCGAGCCTCATGGCGCGTCTCGCAACCAGTCGTCATCCGGCGGCAAAGACCTCCTACGCGCAAGGCGCTCACGTCGCTTTCGATAATGCGCCTCAGGCCCGCCACCAGGCACAGCACCAGTCACATCATCAGGGTGGCCGGCAGATGCCGGCGCATTTCAGCGACGACGACGATCACAACGATCACTATGACGAAGCGCCTGCGGATGCGGAGGCTAGCCTCGGCCAGGTCGTTCCTGAGCACCTCATCGAGGACGAGCCCAGCATCGACTTTTCGAGCCGCGCCATCGCGGAGCGGTTCGCGCCCGCCAACGGCCGGCCTGCACAGGCTCAGTCGCTGCAGCAGCCAGCTCAGGCTCCTGTCGAGCCCGCGCCGGTACGCGCGCCGGCCCAGCGCCCGCAGGCGAAGGGCCTCGGCGGCATCGCGCAGCGCTTCACCGAACACGTTTACAAACGCCCGCAGCCGGCCATGCTGAAGCGTGCGCCCGCATCCAAATCCTCAGGTGAGCTGTCGCAGACCGTTCTGCGCGGCACGGCGCGGCTGCTCGAGGACGTGCTCGCCGACTTCGGCGTCAAAGGCGAAGTGCGCGACATCAAGCCGGGCCCGGTCGTGACGCTGTTCGAGCTCGAACCCGCACGCGGCACCAAGGCCTCGCGCGTCATGGCGCTCTCGGACGACATCGCCCGCTCCATGAGCGCGACCAGCGCACGTGTGGCTGTCGTTCCCGGCCGCAATGCCATCGGCATCGAACTGCCCAACGCCCGGCGTGATCAGGTCGGCTTGCGTGAAATTCTCGAGCATCCCGCCTACGCCGCGACAGAAAGCGTGCTGCCGCTGGCGCTCGGCCGCTCCATCGGCGGCGACCCCGTCATCGCCGATCTCGCTCGCATGCCGCATCTGCTCGTTGCCGGCACCACGGGCTCGGGCAAGTCGGTCGGCGTCAACGCCATGATCCTGTCGATCCTGTTCCGGCACACGCCCGAGGAATGCCGGTTCCTGATGATCGACCCGAAGATGCTCGAGCTTTCCGTTTATAACGGCATCCCGCATCTCCTCTGCCCCGTCGTGACCGAGCCGCAGAAGGCGGTCGGCGCGCTCAACTGGGCCGTCAACGAGATGGAAGAGCGCTACAAGCGCATGTCGCGCCTCTCGGTGCGCAACATCGAAGCCTTCAACACCCGCATCAAGACGGCCAAGAAGAAGGGCGAGACGCTGGCGCGCACCGTGCAGACCGGCTTCGACGCGCGCACGGGCCAGGCCATCTACGAGCGCGAGGAGATGGACCTCGAGCCGATGCCGTACATCGTCATCGTCGTCGACGAGTTCGCCGACCTCATGATCACGGCCGGCAAGGACATCGAGACGGCCGTGCAGCGGCTGGCGCAGAAGGCGCGCGCGGCCGGCATCCATCTCATCATGGCGACGCAGCGTCCGTCGGTCGACATCATCACCGGCACGATCAAAGCCAATTTCCCGACGCGCATCAGCTTCAAGGTGGCGTCCAAGATCGACAGCCGCACCATTCTCAACGAGCAGGGCGCCGAGCAGCTTCTCGGCCAGGGCGACATGCTGTTCGCTCTCGGCTCGGGCCAGATGGTGCGCGTGCACGGACCCTTCGTCTCCGACGAGGAAGTCGAGACGGTCACCGACCACCTGCGCCGTCAGGGCGAGCCGCGCTACATCGACGGCATCGGCGTCGCCAAGGCCTCGCAGGATGACACGTCGGGCGGCGGCCGGCAGCGAGAGCGGCGACAGTCTCTATGACCGGGCCGTCGCAGTCGTGCTGCGCGACCGCAAGGCGTCGACGAGCTACGTCCAGAGGCGCCTGTCGATCGGCTACAACCGGGCCGCCGACCTCATCGAGCGCATGGAGCGCGAGGGCCTGATCAGCGCGCCGAATCAGACGGGGCGGCGCGAAATCCTGGCCGGAGACGGCCCGGCCCACGCTGCGAGCGCCTGAGAGCGTTTGAGAACGCTCAACAGCGCTGGCGCTTTACCAAGCTTCTCCTGTGAGTTAGCGCCGGAAACGTGTGTTCCCGGCCCTTCACCGTTGGAAAAGCGGACACCGGCCGCCACGAAGGGCTAGCGTTGAAGCCGGGCAACAGGCTAGGAACGCTCGTCGGGGGACAACGCGGCCGCCCATTTCTGGTCGCATTGTTCGGGTCTGAGAATTCACATTCGTGCGGATATCGTCGGGGACCGGGGATTTTATGAGCATCGTCAGGACGTCCAAACTTGCTGCCGCGCTTTGCGTCGGTTTTGCGCTCAATCCCCTTCCGGCCATTTCCGGTGATGCCAAGCCGGCTGCGCCGGCAGCAGCCACGCCCGACAAAGGCGCCACTGCGGAAAAGGGTGCGGCGGGCGCCGTCGGACAGGGCAGCTGGTCGGCCGAAGTGGCGCCGAACGCCGCCTCCGGCATTCAGCTCGACGACAAGCAGGTCGCTCTGACCAAGAAGGTGAGCGAATACTTCAACACGCTCGCCGACATGAAAGGCGCCTTCGTCCAGACGACATCCGACAACAAGCGGATGAAGGGCAAGTTCATGATCAAGCGCCCGGGCCGCTTCCGCTTCGATTACTCGCTGCCCTCGAAACAGCTCATCATTTCCGACGGCGAATATCTCGCCATTCAGGATCTCGACCTCAACAACGAGGATCGCGTCGCGCTCGATCAGACTCCGTTCCGGCTGCTGCTGCGCAAGGATGTCGATCTCATCCGCGATGCGAAGATCGTCGAAGTTCAGGAGTCCGACGACGTCATCGTTCTGGCGCTTCAGGACAAGAGCCCGGACGCTCCGGGCAAGATCAAGCTGGTGCTCAACACGAAGCCCGCGCTCGAGATCAAAGAGTGGGTGACGACCGATGCCCAGGGCATCGATACCAAGGTCGAGGTAACCAACCTGACCAAGGGCGAAGAGATCGATCCGAAGATGTTCAAGATCGAAGCCGTCAGTTTGAATAAATTCCATCCCTAGGGGCGATGAACGGGTTTCACGAGGCCGTTTTAACGTTTTGCACCGCCGCGTAAACCATCCCGCACCGCACAAAAAGTCCAATAAAACTGGGATCTTGGCCGAGTTGGTGCCCAGAGGTGGGGATATCGGGGAAAATTCGATCACAAATTCGTGATATCGACCTTAGTCCCCTATTGAAAGCTAGCGTGTTGCGCTTATGTCATCCTCAGTCAGGCGATGCCACTTGATATCGGTAGCTCCCCCCGTCTAACCGAAGGCATCCCTGAAACGCCGGCTTCCCTCCCGGCGTTTTGCGCGAAAGCGCTCACACGCCCAACCCCGCCCCCCGGGGTTGGGCGTTCCCTTTTCCAGGGTTTGCCTTCTCTCCCTTCGGCTTTTGACGATTCTCTCCGGCTGCAGACTATCGCAGCGCGGCGCATCATTCTGCGCGCGTGGGGGGCTTCGCGTGAGGGATTTTTTCGCCGATCTTTGGCCTCGGGACGCGAATCCCTCGGATTCGTGGGTTTTCACGCGTGTCCGCCACGGAACCGTCACCAGAATGAATGCGCCATGAAGCGTCGCGTTCAGTTCGAGTTCAAGGCGCACCCTCTAATTCTCCTGTCCATCGGCGCTCGACATCCGAGCGAAGAAACAGATCACCGGATCACACAGGAGACACTTCCAATGACCAAGATTGCCGCCATCACCCTCGCCCTTCTTACGCTCGCTCCCGTTACCGCCATGGCGAATTCGATCGACGATCGCCAGGCCAACCAGGCCTACAAGATCGAGCGCGGCCGTCAGACCGGCTCCGTCACCTGGACCGAAGGCATCAAGCTGCGCGCCGAGCAGCGCAAGATTGCGCGCACGGAAGCGCAGCTCAAGTCGGACGGCTATCTGAGCAAGAGCGACAAGCGCACGCTGACGAAGATGCAGAACGAGGCCGCGAAAGACATCTATGCCGAGAAGCATGACGGCCTGCGCCGCGTCGATTGGCTTCCCCGCGTCGGCAAGTAAATTGCCGCACTAGTTTACCGCACTAGGCTTGGTCCTAGTTTGTCGGCGGAGTGGCGCAAGCCACTCCGCCGTTCTGGTTTTTCTGCGCTGCCGATTCACGCCGCGCCTGATAGGCGGCGCGACGATCGGAGCTTTTCTGCGCTGCCGATTCACGCCGCGCCTGATAGGCATGCGCGACGATCGGAGCTTTACTGCGCTGCCCGATTTACGCCGCGCCCGATAGGTGGCGCGACGAATCGGAGCTTTTCTGCGCTGCCGATTCACGCCGCGCCTGATAGGCGGCGCGACGATCGGAGCGACTCCCGCTGCCGATCGCCGCGAAGCGACTGGTAACCGAAGGGACGGTCGAGACCGAGAGCGCTGATGCGGTGCGCGTGGTCGAAAGCGGCGGCAAAGCGGCATCGAAATGAATGCAGAATGACGCATGCGTTCAGAGGCAGTTCAAGGCGGCGAGGTCATTGTGGGTTCAAGGCTCGAGGCCGGCACGGTGTCGGCAGAGCTCTCAGGGAGATCCACATGACGACCTCATTTCTTGTCAAAGCCACGCTCGCCGCAGCTGCCACGATGATCACGCTGACGCCGGCACTTGCCGATCGCGTCGACAAGCGCCAGCACAAGCAATCGCATCGCATCGAGCAGGGCGTAAAGACTGGCCAGCTCACGAAGCTTGAAGCCGCCAAGCTCAAGGCCGAGCAGAACCGTATCGCCGCATTGGAGCGCCGCTTCGAACGTGATGGGCATCTGACGAAGGGCGAGCGCCACGTCCTGCGCGCCGAACAGAACCGCGCCAGCAAGCACATTCGCGCCGAGAAGCACGACGGCCAGAAGCGCTGGTTCCGCTACGGCTGGAACTACAAGAAGTTCAACCGCACCTACTGGTAATGCCGGGGATCGCGCATTCGCGACCTCACTACTACCCTACCCGCCCTTCCGCCTTGGCCGCCCATGTTTCGGGCGGCCTTTTTTTTGCGCGATCCTTCAGCTCTTGCTCAATGCCTGATGCACTTCCCAAGCGTTGCGCTCGACCCAGTTGTGATCGAGAAGGCCGTCTTCCCTGACCGACATTATGGACGTTGCCAGCAGAACGAACGGCGCAACGGTGGGTCCAAAAAGGCCTTCGTTGACGCCCCTGAGGCGCATTCGTGTCGCAACACGCGTTCCCTCCACGTTCTCGAAGCTCTCCAGCACGTCGAGATCGAAGTCCGAAACTTTCGCCTGAAAATCAACGACCCATTGCTTGAAGGCGGCGCGAGAACGGATGTCGCGTCCACCCGTCGTGATGATGAAATCCTCTGAGCATAGGCGGTCGATAGCCTCCGGATTCTGCGGCTTCTGCCAGACCTCCCGCCAGAAATTGGCTACGAGGGCGACAGCGCTCCCTGGCTTGCGTTCGGGAGCTGCCGCACGGGCGGCTCCGAGCCCAACAATTACCGCCGGAGTGGCGGCAAGTAGTTTGCGTCGATCGAGCATCATGAAACCTCCTTCGCTTTGACCGGGGCACTTAGCGCCAAGCGGTCACGGAGACCAATACGTTATGAGGTGATGCGGCCTATAACTTCTGGTTATAATGCTGTGGAGAGGGGGCTATTGCCTTACCCGCAGGAGTTGATGCATGGATCTCGCTTCCGCCCTTCGTACCTTCATCCGCACCTGTGAGCGCGGCTCGATCAGCGCCGCGGCCCGAGACCTCGCCGTATCGCAGCCGGCGGTCACCAAGCAATTGAAGAGCCTCGAAGACTTTGTCGGCGCACGCCTGCTCGAACGGTCCGCCAAGAATCGTGCGGCCGACCTCCCTCGGCCAAAGCCTTTACGAAGCCAGCCGATCGGCTCTTGCGACAATCGATTCGGCACTGGAAGGCGTCAGGCGGGACATGGGCGCTGTCGAAGGGATTTTAACAATCCACTCGCCCTCTTGTATCGGTGCCAAACACATTCATCGCATCGTGGCCGAGTTTCAGGAGCGCTACCCGAATGTCAGCGTCGATCTATTTCTCGATGACCGCCGCGTCGATCTCGTGCACGAGAATATCGACCTCGCATTGAGATACGATCGGCCAGAGGGCAAAGACCTGATCATCCGCAGACTCGGTCACGTTCGCCGGATGCTCGTTGCCTCACCGGAATATTCTGGCACGTTCAGGCCCGATAAAGACTTTGGAACAGCTCTCGAGAGCCGACCTCATAGTCACAGCGGCCGTCATCACTCCGCGGGATACGTTGGTCCTGAAGCGAGGCAGGGAGACTGTAGAGGTTTCGGTTCGCCACCTCCTCCGCACAAACAACGCCCAGGTGTGCGTCGATGCGCTTCTGAGCGGACGATTAGCGGGACCGGTTCAGCATCTTCTTGTTTCGAGAGAGCTATCCGAAGGCCGACTTGTCCGCATCTTGCCAGATTACGAAGTGAAATCTTCTGACATCTATCTCGCATACCCATCGGTGCGCTACATGCGCCCTGCCGTCGGGCCTTTACCGACTTCGTCGTGCCATCACTGCGCGCCATCGAAGGAATTGGAGCCGGGAATTCCGCCACCGAAACTACGCGCGGCCAAAGCAAGGTCGTGGCACGAGCGAATAAGCCGAACGACGAGTTGCGCGCAGCGTGTCCGAGGGTGAGCGCTCTCTGGCTAGAGCTTTACCTACTTGCATTTCGCGGCATTGGGCGTCAGAGTTCCAGGCGTTCCGAGGGGCGCTGGAAAGATCCGGCTGAGATCGCGGTGGCTAATCCGCGAGCACCCTTTGAACCTGATCCGGGTTATGCCGGCGAAGGGACGGGAACTAGATGAAACTACCGCCTGTTCCCCATTTCCGTCGTCCCGTGGCTTTGATCAGCCAAGCTTTCTGCGCGTGGTCGCGCCGACGGGAGGAGATGCCGTGGAAACCTCAATTTATCTCGCCAAGCTAATCGGCCCCATCTATCTGGTCGTGGCCGTCGGCCTGCTGCTCAATCCGGGCAACGCCCGCGCTATCGTCAAGGAATTCATGGACAGCCCGGCGCTGTTCTATCTGTCGGGCATCCTGGCGCTCATCATCGGCGGCCTCATCGTCCTGCTCCACAACGTCTGGAGCGGCTGGCCGATCGCCATCACGCTTCTCGGCTGGGCGGCGATCCTCAAGGGTGTCGTCCGCTTGATCGCGCCTGACGCGGCCAAGTCCGTCCTCAGCAAATTCGTTGGAAACAAGAACGATATCACCGCCGCCGCGCTGCTCGCGCTCGCGCTCGGCGCCTATTTCACCGCCATGGGCTTCTGGCTCGGGCCGCTCGGTTGAGGCATTCACACATGAACAAACCCACACGCAGCTCCGATATCGACGTTCCGAAAGTCACGACCGGGCCGCTGCCTGGGTCGTCGAAAGTGTATTCGTCGCCGGCGGCGCATCCCGACGTGCGCGTGCCGCTGCGGGAGATCACCCTCGCGAAGACCAGCGGCGAAGCAGCCGTGCGGGTCTATGATCCTTCGGGGCCTTACACGCAGGCGGACGCGCGCATCGACGTCGCGGCGGGGCTGCCGCGGCATCGCGAGGCGTGGATCCGCGAACGCGGCGGCGTCGAGCAGTACGACGGCCGCGAGGTGCGTCCCGAGGACAACGGCAACGTCAGCGGCGCGCGTTTGGCGCGCGATTTCCCGAACAAGCCGAAGCCATGCGGATCGTCTCCTCTCCCCCGCTCGTGGGGGAGGTCGGGGAGGGGGGCGCGCCACCTCGCTCCGGCAGGGTCCCCCCACCTAGCCTCCCCGCGAGGGGGAGGCAGCTCTGACCCAGTTCGAATATGCGCGCGCCGGCATCATCACCAAGGAGATGATCTACGTCGCGCACAGAGAGAACATTGGCCGCGAGGCCGTGTTGGAGCGGGCGAAAGCGGCGCTCGAGGACGGCGAAAGCTTCGGCGCCGCCATTCCCGCCCACATCACGCCGGAGTTCGTGCGCGACGAGATCGCGCGCGGGCGGGCCATCATTCCAGCCAACATCAATCACGGCGAGCTCGAGCCGATGATCATCGGCCGCAACTTTCTCGTCAAAGTGAACGCCAACATCGGCAACTCGGCCGTGACGTCGTCGGTGGAAGAAGAGATCGAGAAGATGGTGTGGGCCATCCGCTGGGGCGCGGACACGGTCATGGACCTCTCGACGGGCCGCAACATCCACACCACGCGCGAATGGATCCTGCGCAACTCGCCAGTGCCCATCGGCACGGTGCCGATCTATCAGGCGCTGGAGAAAGTCGGCGGCGATCCGCTCAAGCTCAATTGGGACGTCTATCGCGACACGCTCATCGAGCAGTGCGAGCAAGGCGTGGATTACTTCACCATCCATGCCGGCGTGCGGCTCGCCTACATCCCGCTCACGGCCAATCGCGTCACGGGCATCGTGTCGCGCGGCGGGTCCATCATGGCCAAGTGGTGCCTCGCCCAGCATCGCGAGAGCTTCCTCTACGAGCGCTTCGACGAGATCTGCGACATCATGCGGAACTACGACGTGTCGTTCTCGCTCGGCGACGGCCTGCGGCCCGGCTCCATCGCCGACGCCAACGACCGGGCGCAGTTTGCGGAGCTAGAAACCTTGGGCGAGCTGACCAAGATCGCCTGGGCCAAGGGCTGCCAGGTGATGATCGAGGGCCCCGGCCACGTGCCGATGCACAAGGTCAAGGTCAACGTCGAGAAGCAGCTGCGCGAATGCGGCGAAGCCCCGTTCTACACGCTAGGCCCGCTCGTGACCGACATCGCGCCGGGCTACGACCACATCACCAGCGGCATCGGCGCCGCCATGATCGGCTGGTTCGGCACGTCCATGCTCTGCTACGTGACGCCGAAGGAGCACCTGGGGCTGCCCAACCGCGACGACGTCAAAACCGGCGTCATTACCTATCGCATCGCGGCGCATGCGGCGGACCTTGCGAAAGGGCATCCGGCAGCGCAGCTGCGCGACGACGCGCTGTCACGCGCCCGCTTCGATTTCCGCTGGGAGGACCAGTTCAACCTGTCGCTCGACCCCGATACGGCGCGCAGCTATCACGACGAGACCATGCCGAAGGAGGCGCACAAGGTGGCGCACTTCTGCTCCATGTGCGGACCCAAGTTCTGCTCCATGGAGATCACGCAGCA
The DNA here is from genome assembly GCA_963831345.1 of uncultured Alphaproteobacteria bacterium. Taxonomy (GTDB): domain Bacteria; phylum Pseudomonadota; class Alphaproteobacteria; order Rhizobiales; family Hyphomicrobiaceae; genus Hyphomicrobium_C. The sequence goes on along the minus strand of CAWHPZ010000014.1, from coordinate 12,836 downwards.
GGTGCGCGACTACGCGGCGCGGCTCAACGAGGCAGCAGGTCGAGATCGCGCAGGAGACCACCATGATCGATCCGGAGTCCGACGGCGAAGCTGCACGTATGGCCGGCATGCGCGATGCCCGCGAAGCGGGCATGGCGAGATGAGTGAGAAGTTCCGCGAGATGGGCGGGCAGGTGTATGTGGACAAACGCGTGCTGAAGTAAGCCTTAACGGCGGGGCAGGCGTTGAACCCTGCCCCTTAACAATCAGTGCATGACTTCAGGCTACGCTGACCTAAAGCCCAGCTATAGGTCCAGCCATGCGGAAGCTTTACGTCTCACTTGCGCTGCTCGTTGCTCTGGTGAGCAACCCTGCCCGCGCAGAGTTGGAAAACGAGAACCTTCTGGTGGGTGTGCCGGAAGGCTTCAAGCTCGCTTTCAAGGACCGGACGGGCAATCGCCTCATGTCCGAGATGATCCCCGAGGACGAGACGCTCGACGACTGGAGCGAGATGCTGACCACGCAGATCTTCTTCGGCGGACTTCCCGCATCGCCAGAGGAGTTCTACGCCCAGATGCGCGGGGGCTGGCTCCAGGCTTGCCCAGGCGGCAACGGCAAGCTGGTCCGGTCCGGCATGGAACACGGCTACAAATTCGCCTTCGGCTTTCTCACCTGCCCGCTTAACCCGAAAACGGATAAGCCCGAAGCGGCCTGGATCAAGTTCATCCAGGGGCGTGACAGCTTTTACGTCGTGCAACGCGCCACGACCGAGGACGTGACCGACGAGACCATCGTGGAGTTCTCGAAGTTTCTCAGCGAGGTCAAGGTCTGCGACTCGCGCCTCCCTGACCGGCAGTGCCCATAAGCCGAGACGCTGCGCCTAACCCCAGTGCAGGAGCTCGTAGCGCACCGGATTGTCGGGGCATGCGGCGAAGCCGCATTCGAGCACGGTCGCGAACACGTTGGCGGCAGTCACGGCGATGACCAGCCACACGGCGAGCTGCTCATGGAGCGCAGGCTCGCGGGGCTGCGCGTGCGTCTCGAACTGGCTGTCGAGCATCAGCATGGCGCCGATCGCCACGATCGCCAACGCGAACACGATGAAGGCCCAGGTGTAATAGTGAAGCCCGAGGACGGCTGAGCCGTAACCCGGATCCGGCGGCACGATGTGCAGCAGGACCTGCCGGCCGGCGAACAGCGCACCGGCCGCGCCGACAAGAAGCGACAGCCCGTAGTGGCTCGGGCGCGGCCCGTAGCGCAGGTTCAGAATGGGACCGATTGCGAGCAGCGCAATCGCGAGCCGCTGCAGCATGCAGAGGGGGCACGGCAGCTCGCCGAGCGTGAGCTGCAGCGCGAAGGCGGCACTCAGCACGGCCGCGATCAGATAGAGCGCGAGCGTGTTGAGCAGAAGAGCGGCGGCGCGCGTATCGATCGGACGCTCCATCAGAACGACAGCGGCAGGATGTCGGTGGCGTGATGCATGTAGATCATCAGCAAGGCGGCGAGCGTGGCACCGAAGACGGCCAGCGCGAGCGGCCGTGAGCCGCGCCACGCGGCGATCATGGTGGCCGTCGCCATCAGAAATGCCAGTGCGAATATCATCGCTTCACCGTTGGGCCGCTGGCCGGAACTGCATGCGGCCCAACTTGCCAGCCCGCGGTTAAGTGATCGCTAAGTGCCCCAATGCCCTCCCGCTGCACTATTCATCTCGATCGGCCTTGCCGAAGGCCGTCAGCCGTCGAATACTGCGTAAAATGATCGATGGGGGACGCGATGCGGATGAAGGCTTACCAGATGGGCGAGCTCGTGGGTATTGGGTTGCTGCTCGCCTCGACGGCGATGCAGCTGTTCTATCTCGAGCCGCTGAAGCGCGAGATCGAATGGCGGCTCGTCGCCTTCAACACGCAGCAATCGGCGCAGATCCAACTGCGCACGACATTCGACAGCCAGCTCACGCTCATGAAGCTGATGAATGCGCCGGCCGAGCAGATCAAAGCTACCGAGACCAAGCGCGACGAGACGCTCGCCGCCTACAAGACTTCGGACGCCAACATCTCCGACTTCATGATCGAGAAGGAACGCGTCGAAAACTATCTCGAGCTGATCGTCATCGCGCTGTTCGGGCTCGGCAGCTTTCTCGCCGGCCTCGGGCGCGTGCTGGAAATGCAAGCTGCCCGTAACGCCGCCGGGGATTGAGCCATGGGCAACAAGTACACGCTCTCTGTCGTCCTGCTGCTGCTGGTCCTGCCGGTGGCGTCGATTTTCATCGAGTATTTTGCCGATCCGCGTCCCCACGACGTGATGTGGCTCATCGGCAAGTGGTTCACGTTCTGGGGCTGCGGCGTGAGACTTTTCACTGGCCGGCGTCATGCAGGTGTCGAAGCCGCAATTCACCGCGGAAAGCATCTTCAATCTTCACGATCCGGCCGCCCATGGACTGGTGCGCGAGATCGGCTTCGGCAATTTATCCATGGGCACACTCGGGCTCGTGAGCCTCATCGCGCATAGCTGGGTCGTGCCAGCCGCCGTTGCCGGTGGGATGTACTATGGCCTCGCGGGACTGGGGCATCTCATGCGCAGCGAGCGGAACGCGAAGGAGCAAGTGGCGCTGGTTTCAGACCTTCTGATCGCGGCGCGTACTGGCGGCGTTCGCACTCTACCAACTGTTTCGCATTTTCGCTTAGCTCGCGCCGAACCTCGTCGCGCTCCTTGCGCGCGACAAGAGTGCCCCGCAGATCAGTTGACGGCAGGTGCGGCCGGCTTGGCCAGCTCCGCCTCGACCGCCGCCGTGAGACGCTCCGAATCCGGCTCGGTCATGGAAAAGAAGGATGTCACGAGCCGCCCGTCGCGGCCGACGAGATACTTATGAAAGTTCCACTTGGGCGCGTTGAGCCAACCGACCTGCTCGCGGGCCCATTTGTAGAAGGGATGGGCGTTGTCGCCCGAGACCACGTACTTGTCCGTGAGGGGGAAGGTCACCCCGTAGATGCCTTCGCAGAACTTCTTGATTTCGCCTGTGCTGTTCGGCTCCTGGTCGCCGAAGTCGTTCGACGGAACGCCGATGACGGCAAAGCCCTGGGCCTCATACTTGGCGTGCAGCGCCTGCAGAGCCTTATATTGCTTCGTGAACCCGCAGAAGGACGCGGTGTTCACCACCAGCAGCACCTTGCCCTTGAAATCCGACAGCGGCATCGCCGTGCCGTCGATGGACTTGAACGTGAAATCCCATGCGGTCGTCGCGGCCGTGGTCTCCGCCAGGCCATGGGAGGCCACGACGGGCAAAAGTCCGAGCACTGCGGCAAGTGCGGCGATCTTGGAGCGCATACCCGATCTCCCGTTTGGCTTCGATAGTGTTGGAACGGAACCGCGAGCTGTCTTGGATCAGAACCGGCTGCGCCGGGGATCACCGAACACTCGGCTACGCTGAAGGCAATTGAGTGTCATTGCGCGGCGAAGCGGACGGCGTTCCTGGCGCGGGCTTTCTCGGCCTCCACGTCGCGGTCGCGCGGCGGCGCCATGGTCACGAGCGAGGCGAGCAGATCCTCCGCGGCCTTCGTCACCTGTTCGACGGCGCGGTTGAAGGCCTCCTCGTTGGCCTTCGACGGGCTGTTCATGCCGGACAGCTTGCGCACGAACTGGATGGCCGAGGCGCGGATCTCGTCCTCGGTCGCCGGCGGCGAGAAATTGTAGAGCGTCTTGATGTTACGGCACATGCGCAAACTCCTCGAGAGGGCCGCTTGCGCAAAATGTAATCGCGAGAGCGCGAGGGTTCAACCGCGGGCAAGACGACCGCAAACTGAGCGGAAGGCCTCAGTCCCCCACGACCTCGATGGTGACGTCCTGCGTCTTCGCGGGCGGAGTGTCGCTGCCCTTTCACGTACGTGAAGACGAGCTTGACGTTGCCGGCCTCGAGCCCGGTGACGCGGAACTGGTATTTCGACGGCGCACCCATCAGCGGGCGCTCGCCCGGCTTCAGCTCGCGCTTCACGTAGCCGAGGTCCTCAACCTTGACGAGGTCGCCGCTTTCGCTGGCGCCGTCGTCGAGCTCCCAGCGGTAGCCGGTGGTCGAATTGCCATCGAGCTCGACAGTCGTGCTGTCGTTGACATTGACCTGGAGCGGCGCGGACTGCGCCGAAGCAGCGGCGGCGCCCAAGGTCAGCGCGACTGCTGCGGCCACGGAGGCAAGAACGGCACGCTGATCGCGGCGATGGGCGTGAGTGATGGCCTTCAGCATTCTGCTTCCTCGAGTGTCTCTATTTTCAACGCTGGGCGGGTTGTCGGGCCGAAGCCTAACAGAGGGTACCGACAGCGGACAGCATGGCAGGCGCGCCATGCACAGATGTGCATCATGCTGCTCTGGAAACTGACAAGTTGGTGATCAAATTCCGCCGGTTAGGTTGTCGAGGCTTTCCAAAATGTCACTTTGCAAATCGCGCGAAGCATGTCAGCCTTTGATCAGCTTTCAACAACTGAGAGGAGGTGATCCGATGTCGAGTGGGATCTTGAGGACGGCGATGTCGTGGTCGTTCAAGTTCAAGCCGGATCTACCTCTGGTGATCGTCTGACAGAACGAAAAGCGACCCAGCGCGACAACCGCTGCTGATCGCCGCCACAATCTCACGGGGGCCGTCCATTGGGCGGCCCCTTTGCTTTTTGCGAATTTGTTGATGGAGCAGACCCGGGTGCGCCGCCTTCGCTGCAGGCCGGCATGACACCGCTCCACACCGCGCTCCGCCGAGAGTGGCGGCGTTGCGGCCGTGAGCCGAGCAACAACCGCAGCCTCGGAAATTCTCCGCTGCTCGGTCGCCTAAGGGGCTGGAGGCTTCGAAATCAATCTTCTTTGGCTGCATCCGGCTCGAGCAGGTCCGGCCCGTCCGAGCTGCTCTCGGCTTTCAGGAACCACTCCCCGCTCGTGTCGGGAAGAGGAACCTCGACAAGCCGTTCGTCAGCGTGCCGGTGGGTGTCGAACTTGTCCGCCTGCGCGCGGTCGCTCACCCAACGTCCGAAGGGCTCGTGCGCGTGATCTGTCAGCCAGTAGCGGGCGCCGAGTTTCGGATGTTCGGCTTTGATCGCCCACGTCATGGATGCGCACTATCCCGTGCCGACTCGTAGGCCTTGATGGCGAGCGCCAGGGCGGCATGCTCGCCGGCGAACTCGGGATTTTCATCGCGGCGATCCGCCGAGCGAACGGCCAACGCGTGCAGTGTCTCGGCCGCGCCCCATGGCTGGGTATCGGACTGATACACCACTTCGAAGGCGCGGACCGCGTAACCCCACTGCTCCATTTCCCCATCCTCGGGCTCGCCCTCGAGAGGCGGCGGGAGGCGATCGGCGAGTTCGCACATCTGCACGATCAATGCGTCGACGACCGCCCAGGGGAATTCAGGAGAAGCTCGAGTTCATGGTTCTCTCCGTAGGGTCGGCGGGTGGCTGGCGGACGTGGAACTCAGTTGTTGCGTGTTTCGAGTCGCTTGCAGACGGTCCGCCAGAGGTCCTTGGTCATATGCGTCGTCGGATCCCATAGCGCCATGCACGTAGCCAGCGTCTCTTCTTTGGTGCGCTCAGTCACGATGCTGCCAGTACGCAACTCGTCCTTTTTTACTTCGGCCTCTGTCGCAAATGCCGATCCGACCGTTCAAGGGCACAAGCGCGCCCGTCGTGAGCGCCGAGAGGGCTAGGAAGGTCCTGAAGCGCATCAGTGGGGTGTCCTCTCAGAATTCTGATCTTGATCAGCTTAAGGTCTAATGATGTCGCAACGGCGGCGCATTGTGCGGCGCACTCGCGCAACCCAGGTGAGACACATGCTGGCGAAAGGGAAAGGCGCCGGTGACGGCACAGGCGACAGCGAAGCCGGCAAGCAAAGTCCGGTCCCGCTTGATGGCCAAGTATCGGGCTCGATCGCGAGGCGAGGATGATCGTCGAGTGAGGGAGTTCTTCCGAACTCGACCTCACACGACAGACAGAGCCGCCGCAGCCGGCCGGCACTGCACTAAGGGGACATGCCTCGAAGGCGCCCCCTTAGCTTCTCTCAGAAAATTGCACCCGGCGTGCGCCGGGCGTGGCCGAAGTTACTCGGCGCGGATGTTCGCTACGGCGATCTTGCCGCTACGGCGATCTTCTTCCGTATCGAACGAAACCTTCTGGCCCTCAGCGAGGCCGGAAATGCCTGCACGCTCAAGAGCGCTCACGTGCACGAATACGTCCTTGCCGCCGTTGCTGGGAGCGATAAAGCCGTAGCCCTTCTGGGCGTTGTAAAACTTAACAGTGCCGGTATCCATGGATTACCCCTTAAATGGCAAAAGTGATCATGCGCGAGCGGCAAAGATAGACATGCCGCGCGGGCACTAATTGTCGATTTTTGCTGGGTTCCTGTACCTGGGGCCGCTCAGAAAGGGCACCGTAGCCCGGTCATCCGGCCAAACTCGATCGCGAGTTAAGTAGGCGGTATCTTCGACATATTCAAGGCGAAACGGACGCGCCTCCTGAGAATACTAGGTTACTTCGGCTCTCCAAGCGGGGATCGGCGCGGTGTCGACGGGCCCCGTCGAGGGTACAAGCGGCTCGACTTTCCGCCTTTAAGAGCGCATGGTGCCCGTACCATCGGCTTCGTTCGCAGGCATCGGTGGCTGAGAGATGCGTCGCGCTCCCGCCTGTTGAGGAGGTGACGCTATGGCTCCGTTCATTGGGCGCCCTGAAGGATTCAGCGACGAGTCGCTGGAACTCCTCGATAAAGCCATGACTGAAATGTGGATGAGGCAGGTTGCGATCGGCGCTGCCATGTCCGGCACCAAGAAGGCTCCGCCGCAACCGGCGCTTCGCGATCCGCACTTAATCCCGGCCAATCGCGCCTGAGGTCGAACACGCTGAATTGCATCAGGCCGGTCCGGTGAGGCGAAGTCGCAAGAGTTCGCTCATTCGTATGCTGCCTCAACTCGCAAAGAGATTCATGTCAAAGTACAAATTCGGAATTGGGCAGGAAGTCTACTTCGAGCCCGGAAAAATCGGAATGCCGGCGACGCTGTCGAAATATGTCGTGCTGCGCCAAATGCCGATCGAAGGCTCGGAGCGGAAATATCGCATCAAGTCGGACGAGGAGCGGTTCGAAAGGGTCGTGCGGGAGAGCGAGATCGCAGTGGCCACGGAGGGCCATAAAGTGAAGGCGGTGCGCAGCTATGCCGGACTCTGATCTCAAGCAGACCTTCGATTACAACGCTCGCGCCGAGGTTTTTACGCAGCGCGGGCGAATGGCCAAGCGAAGCCCCGTGACCTACAAGCGCTTTGCGACGGCGGCAGAAGCTATCCGCTATGCGATCGAAGAGATGCCGGCCGAGATGCTTGCCGGCGCCGTCCTCGAAGTGGACGAGGATAGATACGGCGCAGCCGAGATCAAAAGCCTGTATGCTGCAGAGGGCTATCCTCTTACGCGCGCCGCGCCCAGCGCTGCCGCGCAGCCTAAATAAAACCTCGCTCTGACGGCCGCCGGCCGAGTATTCACGCGCGCGTGCCGGCACTAGGAGATCCGCGAATGGCAGCATCCAACGGCCGCTTTCTGCCCGCCTCTAAATTTGCATCCCTGCTCGCCGCGATGGCGGCGATCGCCGTGTTTGCATCGCCGTCGTTTGCGCAAGAGCCTGCGGCTCCCGATTTTCCCGCGCATGCTCACCCTGACCGATCCGCCAACGGCAAGGGCTGGAATTGCGATTGGGGTTATCGCCGCGAAGCAAAAACCTGCATTCCCGTGACCGTGCCCGCGAACGCGTTCCTCATCGACAACCTGTCCGGGTCGGCCTGGCAGTGCGAGCGCGGGTATAAGAAGCAGGGAGAAGAGTGCGTTCTCCCGAAGATCCCCGAGAATGCCCATTATGGGGAGACAGCGATCGGCGCGACTTGGGAATGCGACTATGGGTTCCGCAAGAACGGCGACGCCTGCGTTGCTATCGTCGTCCCGGCAAACGCCTACCTTTCAGACCGGGGCTATGGAAGCGGATGGAAGTGCGAGCGCGGTTTTCGATTTGCCAACGGCGGCTGCGCTGCACTCGTTATTCCAGCCCATGCTTATCCGAGCGATGCGGAGCCTGATCGCGGTTGGCGCTGCGAGCGCGGATACCGCATCGCCGATCAGCAATGTGTCGAGATCAAATTGCCTCGGAACGCCTATCTGAACGATTCCTCGTTCGGAAGCGGCTGGGAATGCATGCGCGGGTTCACGGCCGTGTCGCTGCCATGTGGCGATGATCCCGGCACAGCGGGCGACGGGACGCAGCGAAGGCCTGTCTGCAAAGATTCGCCTGATCGCCAAGCCTGCGCGCCTGTTGCCCTGCCGCCGAACAGCTATCTCGACGCTGCCGGGCAAGGTTGGCGTTGTGAAAGAGGATTCAAGCGGGTCTCGGCCACATGTGTCGCGCTTGTCGTGCCGGCCAATGCGCACGTCGACTATTCCGGAGCAGACTGGGATTGCAACCCGCCCTACCTCAAGCGGCAGGACGGCTGCGCGCTGCCCTATTAGCTCTCAGGAGCGGCAGGCCTTGCTCGATGCGGTGATCAAAAAGTCGCCGCAGCTCGAGCGCTTCGAGCTGACACCGGCCGAGCGCGCTGCGCTCCTTGCCTACCTCAAGGCCCTCTGACTAGGAGCCTGCCGTCCAACCGTCGCCGTTCTAGCGCGCCGACGGTTTGCGCAAGCTCATGATATAGGCGATGACGTTGTCCTTGTGCTCGGCCGGGATCATGAAATTCGGCATGTTCGGATGCGAGGTCTGCAGCCAGACAGCAAGCGCCCGGTCGGTCATGCCGGGCGTGTTGGCTACGGCGAAGAAGTTCGGAGCGTTGAAGTCCGGGGAGACTTCGTCCGCGCTTTCAACGCCATGACATTCGCCGCAGTGCGCCTGAGCATACGTCCGCCCTGCTGCCTTATCGCCGGCTTCCTGCGCCGCCGCCCCGGTGACGATGACGCAAGCGCCCATAGCCGCGATGGTCCGTATGCCTTTCATTGTGCCCCCCTGCCGGTAATTATTTCACCCGGCACAGCCTCCGGATGCTCATTCAAAAAGTGCTGAAGGCAGACGAGCAGCTCGCGGGCATGGCGGAAATCTCCGCTATCGTGAGCCGCCTTGATGTCTTCGACAATCATGTGCCGGACGGAACTCGATGCCGTGCGCCTGCTTCAGAAGCGAGTTGGCGAGGCCGGCAGCGACGACATCCGGGACATGCTCGTGCTCGGCAATGGCCCGGACCTCGGCTTCGTTGAAGCCGCACAGTGCGATGCAATCATGCCATGAAATCATAACGTCACCTGAGGCGGTCGCTGCGCGGGTCTAGATTATGAAATTGTTCAGGTGCGAGGCGATCTCTATGTCCGGAACCTTGGTGAGGTCCAAGACCACGTCCGCGGTCGTCCTTTCCTTCACTGCGGGAGACAGGACCGAGCGAAGATCGCCGAGCATCTGAGCCGGGGCGACGACGACGAGGCGGTCGAATGCCTTCTTCACCAGCTCGGCATCGAGCGCGTCGGCGAGCTCGCTCGCGAACTTACGTTTCTCCTCCCGATGGGGATCGACCTCGGTGGCGACGGCGTGCCTGGTGTCGCCGACGAATTCGAATGTGCGCGGCAGGCGATCGCGCACGAGCTCGCTGGTCTTCGGGAGATCGTGTGAGAAGGTCTTGCCCTCGATGGTCCTGAGCTGCTTGCGATTGCCCTCGTCTTTCTGGAGGATGCGCGCGCGGCTGCCATCTGCGACCAATACCCAGGTTCTCTCTGAAGCCATGATAGCCTCCTTTTGTCAGCAGGAGTGAAGCAAGGCATCCCTGGCGAGACTACGCCTTGAGCCCGATCAAGGGCTATACTTCTCCTTGAACGCATGTTTTCCGCTGAACGGTGAAATCCTCAGACCGGCGGTTCAGTGCCTTGCACCATGGGCGACCGCAGATGCTGGATCACATTCTCTGGGAACCGGCGCGCTCTTGCATACTTCCAGGGCATCGAGGTGCACAACGAGACGCTCGGCGATGAGCTCGTGGGCTACGGAAAGACACGGCATGAGGCCGGATCGTTCCATGCTCCGCTGGTGGCCGAGTTTGAATTGCCCTGAGACATGAAGTCCCGAACCGGCGAAGTTTGATCCAAGTCATTTCCCCGCCTGATCGTTGTTCGTAAAAGGCAGCATCAAGGATCGGAGGCAATCGTATGCAGTCGTCCAACCCCGCGAAAGCGCCTTTGCCCCTGAGGGGCGAGGCAAACGCGCAAGCTCAGGCACCAGCCCGCTCTCAGATGCCGCCAACTCAGGGATTCGATGACGCGAATTCATCGCCATTCAAGCAGGATTCCTACACCTCGACAGCCTTCAGCGACGTTGTCGATCGATCGCTGCATGCCGCGGTCTCCCGGCTGACCGCCGGTCTCTCTCCCGCAGCGCTGACGGAAGCCTATCTCGATTGGATGATCCACTTGGCGAGCTCTCCCGGCAAGCCGGCGCAGCTTCTCGAAAAGGCGGTGCGCAAGTCCACGCGGCTTGGACGTCATATGTCACAGTGCATGCTCGCTGAGGCCGGCGCCACCACGGCGCGGCCCTGCATCGAGCCACTTCCGATCGACCGCCGCTTCGCCGGCAAGGAATGGCAGCAGTGGCCGTACACGTTCTTCTACCAGAGCTTTCTGTTGCATCAGCAGTGGTGGCGCGAGCAACCGTCGTGGCGGTTGTAGCCGCCCTCACTGCTGATGCAACAGAAAGCTCTGGTAGAAGAACGTGTACGGCCACTGCTGCCATTCCTTGCCGGCGAAGCGGCGGTCGATCGGAAGTGGCTCGATGGGGGGCCACGCCGTGGTGGCGCCGACCTCCAGCGAGCATGCACTGTCAGGTATGACGTCCAAGCCGCGTGGACTTGCGCACCGCCTTTTCGAGAAGCTGCGCCTGCTTGTGGGGAGAGCTCCGCCAAGTGGATCATCCAATCGAGATAGGCTTCAGTCTCAGCACTACGGGCGAGAAACCGGCAGTAAGCCGGGAGACCGCGGCATGCAGCGATCGATCGACAACGTCGCTGAAGGCTGTGCGAGACGTGAGAAAATCCACTCGAACGGCCATGAATTCGCGTCGTGGATGACAGAGTCAACGGCCTAAGAGAGCGGGCTGGTGCCTGAGCTTGCACATTTTCCTCCGCCCCTCCGGGGCAAAGGCGCTTTCGCGGGGTTGGACGACTGCATACGATTGCCTCCGATCCTTGATGCTGCCTTTTACGAACAACGATCAGGCGGGGAAATAACTTGGATCGAACTCCACCGGTTCGGGACTTGATGTCTCAGGGCAATTCAAACTCGGCCACCAGCGGAGCATGGAACGATCCCGGCTCATGCAGTAGTCTTTTCGTAGCCCACGAGCTCATCACCGAGCGTCTCGTTGTGCACCTCGATGCCCTGGAAGTATGCAAGAGCGCGCCGGTTCCCGAGAATGTGATCCAGCATCTGCGGTCGCCCATGGTGCAAGGCACTGAACCGCCAGTCTGAGGATTTCACCGTTCAGCGGAAAACATGCGTTCAAGGAGAGTATAGCCCTTGATCGGGCTCAAGGCGTAGTCTCGCCAGGGATGCTCTTGTTTCACTCCTGCTGACAAAAGGAGGCTATCATGGCTTCAGAGAGAACCTGGGTATTGGTCGCAGATGGCAGCCGCGCGCGCATCCTCCAGAAAGACGAGGACAATCGCAGGCAGCTCAGGACCATCGAGGGCATGACCTTCTCACACGAGCTTCCGAAGACGAGCGAGGTCGTGCGGGATCGCCTGCCGCGCACTTCAAATCCGTCGGCGACACCAGGCACGCCGTCGCCACCGAGGTCGATCCTCATCGGGAGGAGAAACGCAAGTTCGCGGGCGAACTCGCCGACGCGCTCGATGCTGAGCTGGTGAAGAAGTCTTTCGACCGCCTCGTCGTCGTCGCCCCGGCTCAGATGCTCGGCGATCTGCGCTCGGCCCTGTCTCCCGCAGTGAAGGAACGGACGACCGCGGACGTGGTCTTGGACCTCACCAAGGTTCCGGACATAGAGATCGCCTCGCACCTGAACAATTTCATAATCTAGACCCGCTCAGCGACCGCTTCAGGGTGACGTTATGATTTCATGGCATGATTGCATCGCACTGTGGCTTCAACGAAGCCGAGGTCCGGGCCATTGCCGAGCATGAGCATGTCCCGGATGTCGTCGCTGCCGGCCTCGCCAACTCGCTTCTGAAGCAGGCGCACGGCATCGAGTTCCGTCCGGCACATGATTGTCGAAGACATCAAGGCGGCTCACGATAGCGGAGATTTCCGCCATGCCCGCGAGCTGCTCGTCTGCCTTCAGCACTTTTTGAATGAGCATCCGGAGGCTGTGCCGGGTGAAATAATTACCGGCAGGGGGGCACAATGAAAGGCATACGGGCCATCGCGGCTGTGGGCGCTTGCGTCATCGTCACCGGGGCGGCGGCGCAGGAAGCCGGCGATAAGGCAGCAGGGCGGACGTATGCCCAGGCGCACTGCGGCGAATGTCATGGCGTTGAAAGCGCGGAAGAAGTCTCCCCAGACTTCAACGCTCCGAACTTCTTCGCCGTAGCCAACACGCCCGGCATGACCGACCGGGCGCTTGCTGTCTGGCTGCAGACCTCGCATCCGAACATGCCGAATTTCATGATCCCGGCCGAGCACAAGGACAACGTCATCGCCTATATCATGAGCTTGCGCAAACCGTCGGCGCGCTAGAACGGCGACGGTTTGGACGGCAGGCTCCTAGTCAGAGGGCCTTGAGGTAGGCAAGGAGCGCAGCGCGCTCGGCCGGTGTCAGCTCGAAGCGCTCGAGCTGCGGCGACTTTTTGATCACCGCATCGAGCAAGGCCTGCCGC
>CAWHPZ010000013.1:0-239025 GCA_963831345.1 uncultured Alphaproteobacteria bacterium | reverse complement strand
TTTGCTCTGCGCAGCGGAGCGATGCCGCTGGTGGCAGTGTATCGGGTGAAGTTGTTTTCGATTGCTTGTTCGGCGGCGTCTTTGACGTTGCGAGGCGTTGGGAAGTCAGGCTCGCCGGCGCCAAGGTCGATCAGATCGACGCCTTCGGATCGCAGTCGTTCGGCTTCCATCAAAACCGCCAGCGTGGAAGAGACTTCCATGCCGGCCACGTTGTCGGACTCTTTGAATGCGGATCTGCTTGTCGTCAACCCCTCCTCGAATTCTCGCTGAGTTGAAATGAGTTGTGCTCGGTTGCTCTCCCGCCGCGCTGCTGGTAAGTCTGTTCAGCTACCTTCGCAATCTTATCGCGCATCCGGTTCTCTACCAATTCCGGCACAAGTCCTTGTATCGAGCCGCCGAGTTTGAAGACTTCCTTGATCAGCCGCGAGCTGATGTACGAATAAGCTTCGCCGGCCATCAAGAAGACCGTCTCCACGTTTGGCTCGATCCCCCGGTTCATCAACGCCATCTGAAGCTCGTACTCGTAATCGGACATCGCCCGTATGCCGCGCACGATAAACTGCGCCTGCTGTTCAACTGCGTAATGAACTAGCAATCCCTCGAACGTGTCTACGCGCACGTTGCTCAGCGGGATGACCTCGCGAATCATCTCAACGCGCTCTTCGGTTGTGAACATCGGCTGCTTTTCGATGTTCGAGCAGCAGAGCGACGACTACTTCATCGAAGAGCCTTGCCGACCGCTCGATTATGTCCAGGTGACCCATCGTGATCGGGTCGAACGATCCCGGGTAGATTGCGCGGCGCATCAGCGTTTATCTCCTCGATATTTCTGATTGCACGAACATCGCTTTAAGGCGAGCGATACTAGCATGGAAAAGCCGGCCAGTAGCCAGCAATGAGATCAGAGATCTCAGATTTGAAATCTGAAATTGCGAATCATCTGAGCCCCGACCCCTGACCGCGCGCTCAGACGAAGTCGCGTCAGTCTCAAGGACTCTGCATAGAACGCGAGCGCTGATTCGCCCTGCTTTACCTCGCGAAATATCCGCAGCATGCCGTATTCGGACTCGGGCGGAGCCTTTGCCCGGTGTTCTACGATGACCACGGCTTCGGCTGATAGAAGATCGCCCGAGCCGAGCTCGCTTCATCACCTGACCATAAATCTCCGAAGCGTAAGGCGGATCGAAGAATACTATTCGAAGTCGTTCGGATCCCTGTTCGAGGCGCTTGAGCGCAGACGCGGCGTCTCGGTTGATTATCGTTGTGTTTGCCGTGATCCCGAGCGCGTCGAGGTTGGCCTCGATCACGCGCGCAAGCGTGACGCGACCGTTCGATGAAAGTCGCTGCAATCGCGCCGCGACTCAAAGCTTCGATGCCGACGGCTCCCGATCCGGCGCAGATGTCCAGAAAGCGGCTGCCGTTGATTTTGCGGCGCGAGGATGTTGAACAAGCGTTTCGCGCAATCGGTCCGACGTCGGCCGGACCTCAAGGCCGCCGACAGTGCGCAATCTTCTGCCACGATGAGTTCCGCCGATCACTCTCATCTGCTGAGAATGATCATAGAGAATCAGGATCTGGCTATTGCCAGTGATAGCGTATCCGTGGTCCGTAGTCCTAGCCAGCAGTCACTCACTGTGACCACTACGCGAAGCACGACCACAACCACGCACAAACCACAACACAACCACGAACTACTGGACTACGGACTACGGACTAACTTGGTTGACTTTTCTCGGAGCGGGAACGCAAAATCACATTCAATCCAAAGGTCTAAGAACCAACAGCGATTGCTTATCAAGGAAGCGTGATGAACAGGGTTTTCACAATCGTTCTGATCGTTGTTGTGTTTGCCGATTGCCGCGTTCGCGGCGCCGCAAAGCGCGGGCACGTCTAAAGGGCAAAATCGAAAACGAGAAGGGCAAGCCCATTGCCGGCGCCGAAGTGCGGGCGATGAGAAGCCGCGACCGGTCACTCAAGGAAACCAAGACCGATGAAACCGGGAGTTTCTCATTCGAGCTTGTGCCGGATGACTACACCGTCAGCTTTGACGCCGAAGGCTATCAGGGCGGAACGCTGGTTCAGATGCAACAGGTCGAGGAAGGCAAAGAGACAACCGTCAAAACCATTCGACTCACGAAGGCCGGCCACCGCACGTCGCTGATACGCGGAGCCGTGTTCGATTCGCAGGGCGCTTCGCTTGCCGGCGTGCACCTGAAGCTCGAGCGAGTGCCCACCGAAGAAGAAGAGAAAGAGCGAAAAAAGGTTAAGTCATTCTCGTTGAGCTACACGAGCAACAGTCGCGGCGAGTTCGCGTTTCGCGTGCCGGCCGAGCGCGCCAGGTATCAGATCACCGCCACGCTTCACGGCTACAAACTGGAAACGAAGTTCGTTGATGTAAACGAGTCCGAGTCCGTTCCCTTGTCATTTTCACTCGAACCGGTGAAGAAATAAGTGGCAGCCGAGCGACAAAAACCACCACGCGAAGACCGGCGAATCCGATGCGCCGGAACAGCCCAAGGACAAGCGAGCCGAGTATCTGACCGCGCGTCAACTCTCCGAGGTCCTGCAGATCAGCGAAGCGACCGTTCACAGGCTTCGACGTGACCGGCCGAATCCCCGCCGTGCTTCTGACCGACAGACTGATCCGCTTCAACCTGCGCGATGTGCAGAAGGCGCTCCGGCCGAGGTCCGCGTCTCATTCTCCGGACGGCAGCGAGCCGGACAGGAGCAGGAGCCAAGCCCGCAATTGTCATTTGAGGATCTCTTTCGGGTCAGAGTGAAGCCGATCCGGCCGAGTCATGACTCACATCGCGCCCGTCCGTCTTCACCTTCAAAGAAGAGCCGCGGATTTCTCCTTCCTGGTTGTCAGGATTCTGACGCGATTCTCGAGATGTCATCGACTATCGTTTCCGAAATAGCGTCGCGGCCGGATCGGGCGAGCGCAAACACGGCGCCCTGTCGCTTCTGTTCGGAAGACCGCCGCCTTCGAGGTCCCCGATACCAGAATAGAATGGTGAATCGGGCTCAACCAGTTTTGGCGCGACGCTGACACGGACGCGCCCCTGCCATATTCGAGCGCGACCAACCAGCCGAACCGACGCGGCCGCTTTCACGCGCCGATTCTGATCAGCGATTCGGTTTCCGCACCGATGCCAATTCGTGAGACTTCAGCGAGTGCGCAGCGTCAGCGCCCATCAGCGACTTTGCAAGGATCAATATCTTCGAAGCAGTGTCCCAGCCTTGAATATCGAGCGAAGGATCAGGCTCGGCTATTCCGTCAGCTTGAGCGCTTGCTAGAGCCTCATCAAATGATCTCTCACGTTCCTGCATCTCGGTCAGTATGTAGTTCGTGGTCCCGTTCAACACGCCGCGGATTTCAAGCACGCGATCGCTTGCAAGTTCGATCCGGCGATGGTCACGCCGGTCGTGCCGCTGTAGCCAATCCGCGTCCCGCCTTTTGCGCGGCCTCCTTGAGCGTTGCCAGACCGTGAACGAGCGGTCCCTTGTCTACCGTGACCACGTGGGTGCCTTGCTCGAGCGCGGCGGCGATCAATCCGAGCGCGGGTTGTCCGTCGGCGATGTTCGTGGGCAGCGACTCTACTAGGAATGGAGATTCCGGCTGCATCGAAGCGCGCGAATGAAACTCTCTGCGTCGCCTATCACTTCGGCGGGGGCGATCTCGGCGTATGCGCTGCCCCGACTCTTGTGAGCCATCACGCGATCGATCTCTGATCGTTGTCTAGGAGAAGACCGCCGCTGCTGTCGGCTACCGCGCGGATTCGAATCGGAGCAAGTCTTGCTGATGCTCGACTGGATGTAGCGGAACAAATGCGCGAGCCGACATTACCGAATCCCAGCAGCGCAACGTTGACGCTGAGTGCAGAGGCAGCATAGACTCTAGTCTGTGAAAGCTCGATGAAGGAATGCAAGGGATGAGTCGAATGAAGACCTGATGATTTATGTACTTCCGATTTGTACTCGTGATTTGCATCACAGTTGAAATTTGATACTTCACAGACTGAGTCTGATTCCACACTACTCATGCACCCGTCTATGTCTCCATACTGAAGTCATGCTACTTCCGCGGGCAGCAGTCCTTTTATGTCGCGCACGACGCGGGTGACGTCTTCCTGATCGCCGAGCGCCATCATGAAGAACTTGTAGCCGTTGTGGAAACAGACCAGACCGTTGCCGAAAAGCCAGATGCTCGACAGCAGCGGATTGCCGCCCAGAACTATGTTGATCGGGAAACCTGTGACTGCCGCGCCCGTAAACTGCTTCGAACACCAGCCCCGCGCCCGCCGCCACGCTGAAAGCGCCAAGCAACGGAGCGCCGACATACTTCGCCATGTCGCGCTGAAACTTCGACTCGCGACGCGCTCGGCCTCCGTAAGCTTGCCGTCGCGGATCAGTTCTTCCTGGCGTTTCAAATAGGTCTCGTACTTTTCGGAGAGCTTCCTCAGACCGTAAGGGACGATCGCGGAATGAAAGAGCCAGTTGCCGGCCCCGCCCGCGCCCAGCAGCATCACGTCCAGCGATGAAAAAGCCGAGCCTGCGCGAGTGCCCGCTATGAACGCGAGCGAGACTACTGCCGCTTTGCCCGGGTTCTTCTTTGCCCATCGTCGCGCGCTGGCCAGGGTGCCGAGGAGCGAAGACGGCAGCCGCGCAGCCGATGCGCTTGCGCGAGCCGCCCCGCTTGCGTTCTCGTAGTAGCGCCGCGCATCGCCGAACAGGTCGGATGCTTTTTCCTTTGCATCGTCGAAGACTTCGCCGGCTTTTTTTGAGGCGTCACTCGCGGCTTCAGTAGCCTTGTCCTTTATGCCGGAACGCCGGAGCGCGTCTTCGGCGGCGTCGGCGGCCCGCCGAGCGCTTTCGCCGACTCGCTCGCTCACCCTGTGTTCGCGGTCGATGCCGAGACACTTCCTTCGCGGGCGGCATCGATCGTTGACGTTGCGACTTCCGCGCCTTTTCGCAGCGCTCCGTCGTCGCGCGTGCGCCTTTGTCGAGCTTCGATTTGATCTCGAACTTTTCGTCAATCTGGCGCGCGGCTTCCTTCCGCGCGTCGCCTCAGTTCATCAAGCTTGCTGGGCATGATCTTGTTCTCCTGATTTGAATCTTACTCCGATCTGAACCCGGCAGCCACCGTTGAAGGATACGCCGGGGACGATCGCCGTTTCCTCAGGATAAGAAGAAACGGGCGCCGCCGACAGAGGCAGGACCTGAGATCGCAGATTTGGATTCGTAGTTGGAGCCCATCGGTGTGTGATGTCCGGGATCAAACTCAGTCACGAAACGGTATCGGGCGGCGATTGTCTCGACTGCGACGTAAACGACCACGGCCTCGGTGACTCGCGCGCATTCGCCGGGAGCTTTGCCGCTCTGCTTCGACCAGGACCTTAACGGTGATGGAGGTTCGGCCGATACGCACGAGTTCGGTGTAAAAACTCACAATGTCTCCGACAAATACCGGTGCCACGAACACCACTTCGTGCATGGCTTTGGTTACTATCTTTTTGGGAGTGTGCTTGCGGGCCTCGATCGCTGCAGCTATGTCGATGTAGCTCAGGATGACGCCGCCGAAATCGTGCCGTGGGCGTTGGTATCTTTTGGCATCAGCACGACGCGAATAGCGGGGTCACGAACGTGAGCACTCATATGACAGCAGCGTAGCTTTCGGCCTTGATGGTGTCAAAGCGGGCGTCTGGGATTACAGAGAGATTGAAGATTCCCTTTGCGTCTTTGCGAAGTCTTTGCGGTCTTTGCGCGAAACTAAAAGAAAGAATCAGCATCCTCGCGCACAGAACGCCAAGAACTCGCAAAGACGCAAAGGGTCACCCGCCAATAGCTTTGCGACTCGGCGTATTTGATCTAGTCTTCGGGATGGATGGACTACGAAATATTAGCTGCCGGTGGACTAGTTATTGATATGGAACGGACCGGCCGCGAATGCTTCTTGTTCATCGACCGCGGTATGATGACTGGTCGTTTCCGAAAGGAAAACTGGATCCCGGCGAGACTGTCGAACAAGCCGCGTTGCGCGAGGTAAAGGAAGAAACCGGGCTCGAGTGCCGCATCTCCGCGAACTCACAATATTCGTTATTCGTATCGAACGCGCCACAAAGGTCTCGTCAGGCCGAAGATCGTGCACTACTTCCTGATGGAACTTGTGAGCGGAGATATCAACGTTCCCGGTGAAGAAGTCGATCAAGCGGGCTGGTTTGATATCGATGACGCAGTTCGAACACTCACCTACGAGCAAGACAGAAAACTGCTTGATGCGCTTTAGCGGCGAGAACTATTGCCTGTTGTTATAGAATAACAGTGCCTCCTAACTACTCGCCCTCTGGAGCAATCAATGTCCGACAAAAAACCACTCATAACCTTGACCACCGATTTCGGCGAAGCCGATTACTTCGCAGCCGCGATGAAAGGCGTGATTCTTGGCGTCATCCGAGCGCTTCACGGTCGGCCAGAAGGTCGATGCGACGGTCATCTCCGCCGACAAGGCCGCGCGCCGCATCAACGTCTCGATCAAGGCGCTCGAGATCGCTGAGGAGAAGCAGGCCGTGGCACAGTACGGCTCGTCCGACTCGGGCGCGTCTCTGGGCGACATCTTCAAGGCCGCCATCAAGAAGCGCGAAGCCGGCGAGGCCGAGACCGAAGGCGACGAGGAGTAATCTTCGCCGTCTGTTGCGGCTACTTAGCGGGCCGCAACGTCAATCAAATGTCATCGGGGTGCGCGGGAACTCCCTCGCGCACCCCTTTTTCTGCCTTCCCTCGGCAGCCTTTCGGGACCTCGTGCCATTGAACCGGCAAGTTCGCCATCCTAAACCTCTTGCATCGATGCCTAGTTGATTGGCCTGGCGCCGCCGCGCCCGCGCAGCCCCCGTGACAAATCCGGAGCCTTAACGGATGACCCTCGAAACCGAAGCCGTCCTCGACCGCAGGCGTATGCGCCGCCGCGTCACGTTCTGGCGCAGCGCCGCCATCGCCATTGTCGGATTGATGCTCGGAGCCATGCTGCTCGCGCGCCAGGACGGCTCCAGCGTGTTCGCGCCGCAGCAGATTGCCCGCATCACCATCGAGGGCACGATCACCGACAACCGCGACCAGCTCGCCATGCTGAAGAAGATCAAGGACGCGAGCCACGTAAAGGCGCTGCTCGTGTTCGTGAACAGCCCCGGCGGCACGACGACCGGCGGCGAAAGCCTCTACGGCGCCCTGCGCGATGTGGCCGCCTCGAAGCCTGTCGTGGCGCAGTTCGGCACCGTCGCGGCCTCCGCCGGCTATATCGTCGGCCTCGGCACCGATCACATCGTCGCCCGCGGCAACACCATCACCGGCTCAGTCGGCGTTCTGGCGCAATGGCCCGAGGTGAGCGAGCTCCTGACCAAGCTCGGCGTCAAATTTAACGAGGTTAAGAGCGGAGACCTCAAGGCCGCGCCCAATCCCTTCGAGCCGGCCTCTGAAGGTGCCCGCAAGGTGATGCAGGAGACCATCGACGACGGTTTTCAATGGTTCATCTCCTTGGTGGAAGCACGTCGCGGCATCACGGCCAGCAGCGTCGACGGGCTCAAGTCCGGGCGCATCTACTCCGGCCGCCAGGCCGTGGCCAACAAGCTCGTCGACGAAATCGGCGGCGAACCCGAGGCGATCCGCTGGCTCGAGGAACAAGCGCAGCGTCTCCAAAGACCTCAAGGTGGTCGATTGGAAACCCACCCCAGAGGGCAGCTGGGGCTTCGCCGGGGCTTCTTCGGGCGCTTTGAGCGGTATGACCGCTGGAGTTGCACAAAAATTAATCGAGCTGGCGAGCCAAACACGGGGAATCGGAGCGCTTGGCCTTGACGGCCTCGTTTCTGTTTGGCACCCTTCGGAAAACTGAGGAAATACAGTTGCTTTTCCGAGGAACGTCCGTGATCAAATCAGAGCTCATTCAGAAGATAGCCGCGGCAAATCCGCACCTCTATCACCGCGACGTGGAGCGGATCGTCAACGTGGTGTTCGATGAGATCGTCGATGCGCTGGCGCAAGGCGACCGTGTCGAGCTCCGCGGCTTCGGCGCATTCACGGTTAAGCATCGCGCAGCCCGCCAGGGACGCAACCCGCGCACCGGCACGCCGGTGCCCGTCGAAGAAAAGTTCGTGCCGTTCTTCAAGACCGGCAAAGAGCTGCGTGACCGGCTGAACAACGGACACGCTTGAAGCGCGCGCCGTTCTCGTTGTCGAATAGCGGCCTGAACCAAAGTTGGGAGACGCTTTCGTGTTGAAGCGCATCATCTGGCTCATCATTGCGTTTCCGGTCGCGGTCTTCCTGATCACGCTTGCGATCGCGAACCGGCACTCGGTGCGCCTCGTGCTCGACCCGTTCCATCCCGAAACGCCGGTGCTCTCCCTCGTTCTGCCGTTCTACGGCTATTTGTTTGCGGCACTTCTGATCGGTGTGCTGCTCGGCGGCTTCTCGACATGGATGAGCCAGGGCCGATGGCGCCGCACCGCCCGCACGCGCATGGCGGAAGCGCGCCGCTGGCAGGCCGAAGCAGATCGCCTCACGCGCGAGCGCGATGCCGAGGTCTCGAGCCGCGGCAGGTCGCTCGCAGCGCCGACGAACCGCCGCGACGCCGCTTAATTTCTCGAACGCAAACAGCCAATCTTTCTTCAGCCGGCGCGCATCCGATTGCGGCGCTCCCGCGTTCAATTGCATCATCGCCCGAAGTCTGTGGTGAGCGAGTCCGAGGTCAGCATGACGATGGTCAAAATCTGCGGGATAAGAACCGAGCCCGCTCTCGATGCCGCGATCGAGGCGGGTGCCGATTACGTCGGCCTCGTTCACTTCGCGAAAAGCCCGCGTCATCTCGAAATTCCGGCTGCCGCTGCGCTGGCGCACCGCGCCCGCGAGCAGGGCAAAGCGAAAGTCGTGGTGCTGCTGGTCGATCCGGACGACGCGCTCGTCGATCGGGTGGTCGCGGAGATCAAGCCCCACATCCTCCAGCTTCATGGGGCTGAGACGCTGGAGCGGGTGACGCAGATCGGCGCGCGCTCCGACCTCGAGATCATGAAGGCCGTGAAGGTCGCGACGCACGCCGATGTGGAGGCGTCCCTCCCTTACCTGGAGCCCGGCATCCGGGCCGACATCCTGCTGTTCGACGCCATGCCCCCCAAGACGCCGGACGCCCTCCCGGGCGGCAACGGCCTCGCCTTCGACTGGCGCATCCTGGAGGCGGTCAGCGCCCGCATCCCGTTCGCCCTGGCCGGCGGCCTGACGCCCGACAACGTGGGCGAGGCCATCCAGCTCACGGGAGCAGCCATCGTGGACGTTTCGTCGGGGGTGGAAATCCGCCCCGGGCGAAAAGGACATTGGGCTGATACGGCGCTTCCTTCAGGCGGCAAAGGGGGCTAAGCAGTCCCCAGATTTCAACGGCCCGACCGGGGTCGAGGCGTAGCTGTACCGAGGATTTCCCCCATGGCTTCGAAGAAGCAAAAAACGAGCGAAAGCAAGCTCAACACGCTCCGCGGCGGACCCGACGAGCGCGGCCATTTCGGCATGTTCGGCGGACGCTACGTGGCCGAAACTCTGATGCCGCTCATCCTCGATCTGGAGCAGGCCTACGACGCGGCCAAGAACGATCCTGCCTTCCAGGCCGAGCTGACCGATCTTCTGCTGCACTACGGCGGCCGGCCGAGCCCGCTCTATTACGCCGAGCGGCTGACCGAGCACTTCCGTCAGGTGGCCGGCGGCAAGGGCGGCGCCAAGATCTATTTCAAGCGCGACGAGCTCAATCACACCGGCAGCCACAAGATCAATAACTGCCTGGGCCAGATCCAGCTCGCGCGCCGCATGGGCAAGACGCGCATCATCGCCGAGACCGGCGCCGGCCAGCATGGCGTCGCCGTCGCCACCGTGTGCGCCCGCTTCGGCCTGCCGTGCGAGATCTACATGGGCGCCACCGACGTCAAGCGGCAGTCGCCCAATGTCGTGCGCATGCACATGCTGGGCGCCAAGGTCAATCCGGTCACGTCCGGCGCCGGGACGCTCAAGGACGCCATGAACGAAGCGCTGCGCGATTGGGTCACCAACGTGCGCGATACCTACTACCTCATCGGCACCGCCGCGGGTCCGCATCCCTATCCGGCCATGGTGCGTGATTTCCAGTCCATCATCGGCAACGAGACGCGCGAGCAGATGATGGAGCGCGAGGGCCGCTTGCCCGACACGCTCGTCGCCTGCATCGGCGGCGGCTCCAACGCCATCGGACTGTTCCATCCCTTCCTCGACGACGAGAGCGTGAAGATCTACGGCGTCGAGGCCGGCGGCCATGGGCTCGATGTCGAGAACGGCCACGCGGCATCCATGAACGGCGGCAGCCCCGGCGTGCTGCATGGCAACCGCACGTATCTCCTGCAGGACTCGGACGGACAGATCCTCGAAGGCCATTCGATCTCGGCCGGCCTCGATTATCCGGGCGTCGGGCCCGAGCACTCCTGGCTCAAGGATACCGGCCGCGTCGAGTACGTCTCGATCACCGACAAGGAAGCGCTCGATGCCTTCCAGCTCTCGGCCAGGCTCGAAGGCATCATTCCGGCGCTCGAGCCGTCGCACGCGCTGGGCTGGGTGACGAAGCTCGCGCCGAAGCTGCCCGAGGACAACCTCCTGGTCATGAACATGTGCGGCCGCGGCGACAAGGACGTCTTCGCCGTCGCCGGCTATCTGGGGATGCAAGATCTGACCATGACCAATGGAAACGCGTATCGACCGGCGCTTTGCAGCGCTGAAGAAGGAAGGCCGGCCGGCGCTGGTGACATTCGTCACCGCGGGCGACCCCGATTTCGAAACCTCGAAGAAGATCCTGCTCGGCCTGCCCAAGGCCGGCGCCGACGTCATCGAGCTCGGCATGCCCTTCTCGGATCCCATGGCTGACGGGCCCGCCATCCAGGCGTCGTCGCTGCGCGCGCTCAAGGCCGGGCAGAACATGCGCAAGACGCTCGAACTCGTGACCGAATTCCGCAAGACCGATAACGACACGCCGCTCGTGCTGATGGGCTACTACAACCCGATCTACGTCTTCCCGGGCGAAGCTTTCCTCGTCGAGGCCGTAAAGGCCGGCGTCGACGGCCTGATCGTTGTCGATGTGCCGCCCGAGGCCGACGACGAGCTCTGCCTTCCGGCTGTCGAGAAGGGGCTCAACTTCATCCGTCTCGCCACCCCGACCACCGACGATAAGCGCTTGCCCGCAGTGCTGAAAAATACCTCGGGCTTTGTTTACTACGTGTCGATTACGGGCATTACAGGCTCCGCCGCCCCGAATATAAACGATGTTAACTTGCAGGTTGCGCGCATCAAGGCCAGGACAGAGCTTCCCGTCGTCGTAGGTTTTGGCGTAAGAACGCCCGAGCAGGCGTCCGCCATTTCCAAGGGCGCCGATGGTGTAGTAGTTGGCTCGGCCCTGGTGAGCGCGATCGAGAAGTCGTTGGAGCCATCGGGGCAAGCAACTGGTAAAACGGTTCCGGCCGTCCTAGATCTGGTGAAGGGCCTAAGTGGCGCCTTGCACTCCTAGGAAAATAACTAATCACTGCGCCGCAACTGGCCGCTTGACCGGCCGCAGCCAATGGGCTTCGAAGTGCGTCGCTGGATAAGCACCATCGGGTCAGCCGGTGGTCAGGGTTCGGGTGTCGAGGAGCGCTAGAGACGCGTGAACTGGATCAATAACGTTGTCCGTCCCAAAATTCGCAGCTTCCTGACGACGAAGCGCGAGGTTCCTGAGAACCTTTGGGTCAAATGTCCCGGAGTCCGGTCAGATGGTCTTCTACAAAGACCTCGAGGCCAACCTGTTCGTCGTGCCGGGCTCCAACTATCACATGAAGATGTCGGCTCGGGGCCGCCTCGCGAACTTGTTCGACGACGGCGCCTACGAGCAGATTCCAGTTCCCGCTGTCGTGCAGGATCCGCTGCGCTTCCGCGACGGCCGCCGCTACACCGATCGCCTCAAGGATGCCCGCACCAAAACAGGCATGGACGACGCGATTCTCGTCGGCGAAGGCACGCTCGACGGACAGACTGTCGTCGCCGCCGTGCAGGACTTCGAGTTCATGGCCGGCTCGCTCGGCATGGCCGCGGGCGAGGCCGTGATCACCGCAATGCTGCGCGCCGTCGACAAGAAGGCGCCCTTCATTCTGTTCGCGGCTTCTGGCGGCGCACGCATGCAGGAAGGCATCCTGTCCCTCATGCAGATGCCGCGCACGACCATTGCCGTGCAGAAACTGCGCGAAGCGAAGCTTCCCTACATTGTCGTGCTGACTGACCCGACCACCGGCGGCGTCACGGCGTCCTATGCGATGCTCGGCGACGTGCACATCGCCGAGCCCGGCGCGCTCATTTGTTTCGCTGGACCCCGCGTCATTCAGCAGACCATCCGCGAGCAGCTTCCTGACGGCTTCCAGCGCTCCGAATATCTGTTGAGCCACGGCATGATCGACATGGTCGTGCACCGCCACAAGATGCGCGAGACGCTGTCGCGCATCTGCTCCATGCTCATGCACGGCGCGCCCGTAGCCAAGACCACAGGTCGGCGCACGAACGGCCAGCAGTATTACAACGGCGCCGTCATCGACGGTAAGCTCATCGAGAGCTCGGTCATCGAGCCCGAGCCCGTCGAAGGCCCAGAGCGCTTCAAGGCGGGCGAGCCCACGCGCGACAAGACCAAGCGCGATGGCGACGCCGCGACATCGCGCGGGAGCGCCAACGAGCGCCCGCGCAGCTAGCGTTGCCGTCCGGAGTATCCCACGCGGCGGGCTCTCCGCCGCTTCAGCCCACTCCTAAACCAAGCTCTTAACCCAGGATTGCAGCTCAGCGCTGTTGACGCAGGTTTCCGTGGCAGGTGATGGTCTGGCGACGCCTGCGGAAGGACGTGCTTAAGATGCCGACGAGCGACCAGCTCCTCGCCGATATGAGGCTGCTACATCCGAAGCTCATCGATCTTTCGCTGGGCCGGGTGGAGCGTCTCTTGGCGAAGCTCGGCAGCCCCCACCTGAAGCTTCCACCCGTCATCCACATCGCCGGCACCAACGGCAAGGGCTCGGTGACGGCCTATCTCAAGGCCATGCTGGAGGCAGCAGGCCAGAGCGTGCACGTCTACACGTCCCCGCATCTCGTGCGCTTCCACGAACGCATCGAGATCGCCGGCGCGGACGGCAAGGCGGCGCCCATCGGCGAGGACGCGCTGGTCGATATCCTGCTGCGCACGCAGGCCGTCAACGATGGCGACGACATCACCCAGTTCGAGATCACGACGGCAGCAGCGCTGCTGGCCTTCTCCGAAAGCCCGGCTGATTTCGTGCTGCTCGAAGTCGGCCTCGGCGGACGCCTCGATGCGACCAACGTCATCGCCAAGCCCGCGCTCACCATCATCACGCCGGTATCGTTCGATCATGCCGACAAACTCGGCGCCACCATCGAGCGCATTGCGGCCGAGAAGGCCGGCATCCTGAAGCGCGGCGTTACTTGCGTCGTCGCGCAGCAGGAGGACGAGGTCATGGGCGTCATCGAGCGCGAAGCTTCGCGCGTCGGCGCCGAGCTCGTCGTCTGGGGCCAGGACTTCGACGCCTACGAGCAGCGCGGACGTCTCGTCGTGCAGCGCGAGGATCAACTTCTCGATCTGCCGCTGCCAGCTCTCGTCGGCCGCCATCAGATCATCAACGCCGGCACCGCCGTGGCGGCAGCGCTGCAGCTCGGCGGCACGGTCGTAGATGAGCGCGCCATTGAGCGCGGGCTCGTCGCCACACGTTGGCCGGCGCGCATGCAGCGCCTCGATGCCGGGCCGCTGCCGTCTCTTCTTCGTCCCGGCTCCGAGCTATGGCTCGACGGCGGGCACAATCCGGCCGCTGGCGAGTTCCTGGCTCAGACGCTCGCCGATCTCGAGGAGCGGGCGCCGAAGCCGTTGCATCTCATCGTCGGCATGATGGGCCTCAAGGACGCGGCCGGCTTCCTGTCGTCGTTCCGCGGGCTGGCGAAGCACGTCGTCACCGTGCCCATTCCCGGTGCCCACGAGGCCCCCTTCACGCCGGAGGCCCTGGCTGAGGTGGCGCATTCCGTGTCGCTCGAGGCCGAGGCGGCAGCTTCGGTGGAAGCCGCACTGCGCCGCGTCGAGGCGCTCGACCCAGGCCCGAAGCGCATCCTGATCACAGGCTCGCTCTATCTCGCCGGCCATGTGCTCGCCCGCCAGGAAGGCGTCGAGCCGCAAGCGAATTGACAGTGAGGGAAGGCATGCTTCCCATAACTGTCATCCTAGGCCTTGTGCCGAGGATCCACGTCTCCACTTGGGAGATTCAATCCGAGACATGAGACCTCGCAGAGTTCGTTGCGATGGCTCTTGCCTATTCGGCATCATCCCTTGTGGCGCGATGGATCCTCGGGACAAGCCCGAGGATGACAGTTTCAGGCGAACCCGCTCGCCCAACAAAAGAGCCCCGCTTTTGACGGGGCTCTCAAAACTTCAATCGATGCGGTGAAGCGGATTAGGCGACGATCGAGCCGTTGATCCAGTCCTCGAGCTTCTTCTTCTGCACCAGCGCGCCGACGTGCTGGGCCGCGACTTCGCCGCCCTTGAACATCATCAGCGTCGGCATGGCGCGAATGGCATACTTCGTGGTGATGCCGGGGCTCTGGTCCACGTCGACCTTCACCACCTTCACCTTGCCCTTGAGCTCGGAGGCAAGCTGCTCCAGCGCCGGAGCCATCGCCTTACACGGACCGCACCATTCAGCGAAAAAGTCGACAAGCACGGGCTCGGAGGATTTGAGGACCTCCTGGTCGAAAGTCATGTCGGAAACGATCTCGGTGGCCATTGGCGGTGTCTCCTCTGCGGACTTTCGCGTGTGTTGCGAAGCCCGGCGTTTGCGGACTGGGAACGTAAGAACGCCCCTCGTTGGCGTCAAGGCTCGTTCAATGGCCTATTGCAACAGCTAGGCAACGACCCCGTGAAAGTGATTTTAGACCGAAGTCAGGGACTTAGTCGATGCCTTGCAGAGCCACCCCGGGTCCAGCCTCGCGCGCGGGGTCGATCTGCCATAGTCGGCTTGCATAGGTGTCCAGGTGCGCGGAGGACACTTCCATGAGCCTGGCCCCGTCGGTCCACAGCAGGGCCGCCCTGACTTCCTTGCCTGGAAAGATCTCTGCAACCGCCAGGCGATAGGCAGCCAGCTGATAAAGATAGGCCGGAGCAACGTCCTCGGGCGTCCGCGGCGGGGAGCGGTTGGTCTTGTAGTCGACGATGAGGACCTCGTTCGCCGAGCTCGACCAGCCGGTCGATCTGGCCCGCGATGCGGAGCGCGCGGCCCGGTTCCTGATCGGGCGCGGGATGATGGCCACGATCGGCACCTCGGCCCGGCTCGTGGCGCCGAACAGCGGCGCGAACGCCGGATCGTGCAGAATGGCCAGCGTCTCGGCTTCACGATGCTTGCCGCGCGCGCGATGGCAGGCCGCTGCCGCGCTCGGCGACGAACGCCTTCGCCGGCCTTCGGCCAAGTCGCTGGCAGTCGAACGCCGGCAGGTGCTCCAGCAGCGCATGGGTGAGCGTGCCGCGCAGGAAGCGATTGTCCGTCGACTGCGCGGCCGGCGCCAGGGGGGCTGCCTCGCTGAGGCGGTCGTCCTTCGGCAGCGGCGCGGCCACGGGCTCGCCGTCGTCGTCGGTGTCGTAGGGCGCCAGACGCGACGGGCGCAGCGGCACGGTCAGCTGCGGCTCGCGCGGCGCCGGGCGCCGAGGCCCAGGCGGGCAAGCGACGGCGCATGGCGGCGCCGTGCAGCTGCGCGCCTTCGGCGCCTCGGGCGGCGCGGTCTGCGGGGCTCGAGACGCAGCACCT
Source organism: uncultured Alphaproteobacteria bacterium (assembly GCA_963831345.1). Lineage (GTDB taxonomy): Bacteria > Pseudomonadota > Alphaproteobacteria > Rhizobiales > Hyphomicrobiaceae > Hyphomicrobium_C. The sequence continues at coordinate 223,174 of CAWHPZ010000013.1, read as the reverse complement.
CGACGCCGTGCGCGGCCTCGACTCTCGTCAGCGTGCCGGCGAGGCGCGTCGCTGATCAGATCGTACCAGCAGCCCGGCGCGACGCCGTTCTTGCCCTCGAAGCCCGCGACGTAGAGCCGGTCGCGGGCGCGCGTCATGGCCACGTAGAGCAGGCGGTTGCGCTCCTCGCGTCTCGCGCGCCTGCGCTCGCGGCTTGGCGGCGCGTGATCGGCTCGAGCCTGCTCGTGCCCTTGACCGGCCACACGAACGGCTTGCCGGCGATGCCGTCGGGACGCCCGAGATCGTCGAGCTGTCGATCAGCGTTGCCGCCGGGCCGCCGCCGAGGCCGTCGAGCAGGTGTCGGGCAGGAACACGATCGGCGCCTCGAGACCCTTGGCGCCGTGCACGGTCATGACGCGCACCTCGTCGCGGCCCTGCTCCATGTCGCGCTTGACCTCGCGGTCGCCGTCGCGCAGACAGGCGAGGAAGCCCTGCAGCGACGGCGGCGCGCCGTCGTCGTAGCGTCAGCGCCAGGTTGAGGAACTCGTCGATCGGGTCGGCGGCCTCGGGGCCGAGCCGGGCGAGCAGCTTGGCGCGCACGCCCTCGCGATCGAGCATGTCGGCGAAGAACTCGAACGGCGGCGCGGAAGTCGGCGCGCGTGCGCCAGCGCTTCAGCGTCGTCGGCGGCGGCCTCGAAGCGCGGGTTGTCGCCGGCATGGTCGAGCAGCGCCTTCCACAGCGTGCCCTTGCGGCCGGCGCGCGAGCGCAGCAGATCGTCGTCGTCGAGGCCGAAGAGCGGGCTCTTCAGCACCTCGGCGAGCGCCAGGTCGTCCTCCGGCAGCGTCAGGAAATCGCCGAGCGCCATCAGGTCCTGCACGGCGATCTGCTCGGTCAGCCGCAGGCGGTCGGCGCCGGCGACGGCGATGCCGCGCGCCTTCAGGGCCGCCACCATCGGCGTCGGCGAACGGCTGGCGCTTGCGCACCAGGATCAGGATGTCGCCGGGCGTGATCGGCCGGCCCTTCCGAGGCCAGCATCTCGCCGCTGTCGAGCCAGCCGCTGATGGTGTCGGCGATGCGCTCGGCGAGCCGCACGACCGGCAGCGCGCGCGGTCTCTTCGTCGAGCGGCGACCAGGCATCGACGTCGGCGCGATGTCGGCCGGACGCTCGGTCGGCCAGATCTCGACCAGGCCGGCGTGGCCCAGGCGCTTGGCGACATGGCGCACGATGGCTCGGCCGCGCTGACAGGCCCGGCGTGCGCGTCGGATCGGCGAACACGTGGTCGACCGCGGCGAGCACCGGCTCGACGGTGCGGAACGACAGATCGAGCGGAATGCGCCGCCAGGATGAGCCCGCGCGCCTTGCGCGATCTCGCGCGAAGCGCTCGCCCATGCGCGGCGAACATCTCGGGCGCGGCGCCCTGGAAGCTAGTAGATCGACTGCTTCTCGTCGCCGACGGCGAACAGCGTGCGCACTTCGCTCGCGCGCGCCGGCGCCGGAGAAGAACTCCGCCGCCAGCGCCTCGACGACCTGCCACTGCGCCGGGCTCGTGTCCTGGCCTCGTCGACCAGGATGTGGTCGAGGCCGCGGTCGAGCTTGTAGAGCACCCACTCGGCGAGCTCGCGGCTGCGCGAGCAGGCTCGCCGTCTTGGCGATCAGATCGTCGAAGTCGAGCGCGGCGCGGCGCGCCTTGGCCTCCGTGTAGCGCTGCATCACGGCGTCGCGAGCCGCACCAGCGCCATGGTCGCCTCGACACCGCGTCGGCGCCCCGCAGCTCGTTCCACAGCGCGACGAAGCTGCGAGTGCGGCGCGATCGAGGATCGGCATCGAGCTCGGGGTTCGAGGCCTTGAGCCCGTTGGTCAGCAACTTGTCGCGCGGCGTGCCGTCGGACTTGAAGAAGAAGCCGCTAGAGCTCGTCGGCGCGATCGTAGGGCGTCGTCGCTCGAAGGGCAGCGATGCAATCTTCGCCGCCAATCTCTGATCGTTCTTCGAGCCGCCGCTGCAGCACGTCGCGCATGCGCGTCAGGTCTGCGTCGCGAAAGAAGCTTGCCGATCTCGCTCGCAGATGGAGGCGCGCGTCGCGCCGCTGCGAACTCCGAAGTGGCGCTCGAACAGCGCCTGCGATGGCGTCGAGACCTTCCGGTCGCGCCCGGCTTCGCAGCCGGAAGCCGTTCCGCCGCTTCGAGCCACTCGCGCTATCGGAGCGCGTCGGCAAGCATCTCATCGAAGCGGTCGTCGGCGGCGTAGGCGACCGCCGCCTGCAGCGCCTTGCCCAGGTCGCTGCGCTTTGCTGCGCGACGCCTGCCGAGCACCGCGTCGGTCGCCTCCCGCCAGCAGCGTGCGCGACGTCTCGTCGTCGAGAATGGTGAAGCCCGGCGGCACGCCGGCTTCCAGCGGGAAGCGCTGCAGCAGCCGCTCGCAGAAGGCGTGGATGGTCTGCACCTTGAGGCCGCCCGGCGTCTCGATGGCGCGCGCGAACAGCGTGCGCGCCATGCGCCATCTCGTCCGCCGTCGGCTCGCGGTCGAGCAACTTGTCGTTGCCAGCGTTTCCTTGAGGTCGGCGTCCGACAGCATCGACCCACTTCGCCAGCGTGTCGAACACGCGCTTCGACATCTCGGCGGCGCGGCCTTGGTGTAGGTGAGGCAGAGGATGCGCTCGGGCGCGGTGCCGGCCAGCAGCAGGCGCAGCACGCGCATGGTCAGCACGTGCGTCTTGCCGGTGCCGGCGTTGGCGCTGACCCACACCGAGGCGTGCGGGTCGGCGGCGTCGCGCTGCAGGCGCCGTGGTGCGGTCGAGCTCGGTCTGGATCGTCTTCATCATCGGCAGCTCGCCCATCATGCATCCTCCCCGTTGGTCGCGCCCGATGACCACTCGGCCACGCGCGCCAGATGCGCGTAGTCGTCGTAGTCGTAGTAGAAGCGCGCGCGGCGCAGCGGCCGGTAGGGCGTCGCGCGGGTCGTCGAAGCGGCGATGAGGCGCTGCGAGGCCGTCGAGCGCCCCGCTGGCCAGCGCGGCGACGTCATCGACCTTGACGTCGAGCTCCTCGCCCGGCGGCTCGCCGCCGGAAGCGCTGGATGTAGCGCAGCGTCGTGACCGGCAGCTTCGGCACGCTGGCAAATCCCGACGTCGCCGACGCGATGGCGGCTTCCAGCGGCAGCTGCGGCGCAGATGCTGCGACGTGACTTTGGCATCGTTCGGCGGCGTGCCGGTCTTGTAGTCGGTGATGACGAGCCCATCCGCCATCACATCGATGCGGTCGGCGCGCGCCGTGAGCGTGAACGGCCCCGCGGGCGCCGAGACGATGAGCGAGCCGGACGTTTCGGCGACCACGCTCTGCGACAGCCGTCGCGCCGCGCCGGCTCGGTCTCGGCGAACCACGCCGCGAAGCGTTCGAAGCGCGGCACCCAGAACGCGGCGATGCGCGGATGCGCGGCGTAGTCGTCGAGAACGCCGCGCGCGATCTGCACCAGCTCGCGCTCGACATCGGCCGGCAGCTCGCGTCGGATACTTCTCCGCGAAGCGCGACAGCGCCTCGTGAATGATGCTGCCGCGCAGGCTCGGCGCCCGGCTCGGTGCCGAGCGGGTCCAGCGGCTCGAGCCCCAGGATCTCGCTGGCGAAAATGGCGTAGGGATTGGCGATCCACGTTTCGATGCGCGAGACGCTAGAGCTTGCGCGGACGCATGCTCCACCGCCGGGCGCGGCTCGGGCGCCTTGAGGCGCTCGGCCGCGAGCGCTTCCGTCGCGCTGCGCGCCCAGCCGAGCCAGGGCTGACGCGGGCGCCAGCGCGTCGCCGGCACCCATGCCGTCGAGCAGCGCCTGAGGCGCAGCAGCCAGCGCGACGGCACGGTCGGCACGCCGTCGATCTTCTCGGCGCGCGTCATGTACCACGTGCGGCGCCGCGCAGCAAGGTCGCGAAGTCGTGCGCGGCGTGGCCGATCTTCTCCTCCGGCGACGGCAGGCCCAGCTGCTTGGCGCATCGGCCGGTTGAGCCATGGGCCCGGATCGGCGGACTTGCGGCCACGTGCCGTCGTTGAGCGAGCCGAGGATGACCACGTCGGTCTGCTGCAGGCGCGCCTCGAACGGACCCCAGATGGAGAGCCGCGGATGCACGGGGCCGCGCGGGCGCACGTTCATGTCGCGACGAGGCTGCGATAGAGATCGGCGTAGTCGGCGGGCGGGATCTCGAGCGCAGGCAGGCTTTCGTCGATGAGACCGGCGAAGAAGCGCGTGCCTTCCTCTCCGGCCTCGCCCTGCCACAGCGGTCGATGCGGGCGCCTCTGCCTCGCCCTCCGCCGGAACGCGCGCGATCGGCCTCGGCGGCGGCGACGTGCGCGCGCGCGAAGTCTGGCCAGCGATTGCGGGCCGCTCGCGTACGGCCGTCGTCAGCGGCGCAACGGCAAGCTTGCAGCCGGGCGACGAGATCGCGCGCGCCGTCCCAGTCTCCGGCCAAAGGCGATTGACCGCGCGGTCGCGGCGCTTCCTGGCCGCCGTCTCGCGCGCGGCCCGTTCGAGCGCTGCTTCGACGCCGTCGAGCCCTTCGCCGAGATAGGCCGTCGCGGAACGCCGCGATCTCGAGCGCACGCGCCGCACGCCGCGCCGCGAACGGATCGAGCCCGAGGCGCGTCAGCGGATGCTTGAGCAGCGCCATCAGCTCGCGCGGCGCGAAGCTCTTGGCCACCGCGTTGATGACGAGATCGAGGAACGCGCCCGGCGGCGTCTTGGCGAACGGACGTCCGGCGCTGTCGTCCACCTTGATGCCCCAGGCTTCGAGGCGCACGGCGACGCGGCGCGCGAGCAAACGGTCCGGCGAAACGAGCGCGGCCGTTCTGCCCGGCGTGTTGGCGGCCTCGCGCAGAATGAGCGCTATAACTTCGGCTTCGTCCTGGGCCGTCGGCGCTTCGATGAGGCTCAGACCCGCGGGCGGCCTCACCTTGCCGCTGCGCGCCGCGGCGGCGAAGGCCTGCCAGCGTGCCGTCGTGCCCGCCGGGCCGCATGGCCTCGGACACGAACACGGAACGCGCGGCCTGATCGGGCGCCTGCTCCGCGCCCTTCAGCACCGAGACATCCGCGCGCGAAAGCCCCAGCCCATCGAGCAACGTCTTCATGCCGAATTGCGGATGCTCGGGATGCGCCGTGGCATCGGCAGCGGTCGGCTTGATCGTGTCCCAGCTTGCGTCGTCGAGCGCGAGATCGAGCGCCGGCAGCACGATGGCGCCTTGCGGCAGCCCCATCACGGTGCGCATGAGCTCGACCGTCGCCGGGATCGAGCCGCTGACGCCGGCGATGATCACCGGGCCCTTCGGCGGCGAGGCCGCGAGCCGGCGCGCCTCGGCGTGGATGACGGCATTGCGCCGGCCGGCGGCGACATGCAGCCCGCGCTCGGCCAGATACGCTGGCCAGTATTCCGTGATGATCTTGAGGAAGTCGATCGTGAGCTGCCAGTGGGCGGAGAATTTCTCCAGCACCAAGCCGGCGAGCCCTTCGAGGCTCTTGTCCTCGGTCTCGATCATGTCCATGAGCGACGCGAGTTCGGCGGCGAGCGCCGCCGCCTGCGCCGGCGTGCTGGCTGCCCGCCGCCGCGATGCGCGCGCTCGCCGTCTGCGCCGCATCGCCGCGCATTGCCTCCGACCAGCGCAGGATGAGGCTCGTCAGCGCCAGGCGCCGCTCGAGCTCGCTCATGGCCGGCGCGATGCCGAGGTCGCTCGGTGCCGAATCGCGCCTCGGCCGGCGAGGCCAGAGATGAGCGCGAGATCTTCCTCGCCCTCCGACATCGGCATGATCTTCGGCAGCAGCAGCGCGCGCCCGCCTGCGGCCCTCAGGAACGCTTCCTGCAGCGCGCGTGTCGCGCGCCGCGTCGGCAGCAGCAGTGTGATGTCCGGCAGCTCGATCCCCGAACGCGGCGCCCCGCCAGCTTTTGGCAGATCACCGGCGAGAATGGCTGTCGCGAGACAATCGAGAAACGGCTGACCGGCCGGAATCGTGAAGACGTTGGCGCGAGAGGTCATGATCCCTCATGGATGACGAGACCGTCCCCGCGCTCTAGATCATGACCGCGTCGGATCCGATCAGGCGGATACGTGGATCACGGTCTAAAACTTCGATTCGGGCGGAAACCGGACCCGCCATCATAGCGCGTCGTACGCCGTTCAACCGGCCTTGGAGGCGTCTATCCACCGCTCTGCTTCGGCGAGCGCTTCGGGCGTGCCGACGTGCATCCAGGCCCCGTCCAGCCGAAGCCCAAAAAGGCGGCGGGCCTCGATGGCCCTATCCCACAGCTTATTCAAAGAGAATTTGCCCTTCGGACGCCCCTTCGAACATGCGCGGATGCGCGATGGAGACGCCCGTGAACACGAACGGCGCGTCCTTGTGCTCAGGCCGGCGGGAGAGCAGCCCGCCCGCGTCCATCATGAAGTCGCCGCGTCCTTCATAGCCGAGGCTGGTAACGCCGTTGGCCAGCAGCATCAGGCTGTCCATGCGCTCCGGATCCCAGACGGCGATCATGCGGGCGATGTTGGAGCCGACACCCTCGATCCAGACCGAATTGGAATTGTGGATCAGAAACGGCTGTCCCCGAGCAGCGGCAGGGCGCGAATGACGCCGCCGCCCGTATCGAGCAGAATGCCGCGTTCGTCCGAAATGGTGATCGCGGGCTTCTTGCGCGGCTTGAGATGGGCCTCCAGCGCATCCGCATGATGATGCACATTGACGATGGCCTTGGTGACGCCGGCCACCATCAGCCGGTCCAGCACATGATCGATCAGCGGCCGGCCCTTCAGCGGCACCAGCGGCTTCGGGATCGTGTCCGTCAGCGGCCGCATGCGTGTGCCGAGCCCAGCCGCGAGCACCATCGCCGTCGTCACCGGGCTAGTCATATTGGGAGCTCGCAGTTGTCAGATGTTGAGCATCGCCGCGCGGATGTCGGGCGGAAGGTGACGATCGTACCAGGCGCGCAATCCGCCGAGCTCTGGGTGGGCAAGCGAGCGCTCGGCATAGCGCCAGATCCTAGGGATATGCTTCAAGTAGTGCGGTTTCGCGTCCCGTTTGGCGAGACGGGCAAAGATACCGAGGATCTTGGTGTTGCGCTGCGCCCCTAAGGCCGCATAGGCGAAAGAAAACGCCTCGTTATCAAAGGTCGCATCGGCGGCGCGCCGCGCGGCGCAATACTCGGAAAATAGTGCAGTCTCAAGCTCTTGCGGCACGTCCACGCGCGCATCTTGCAGAAGTGACACCAAGTCGTAGGCAAGCGGACCTATCAGCGCGTCCTGGAAATCGAGAAGGCCGGCGCGGGCCCCGCCACGGCGCTCGGGCAGCCACATCAGGTTCGGCGAGTGAAAATCGCGCAGCACGAGGCCTGTAGGCAGCGAGACAAGGCGCGAAATGACATCGTCCCACAGCGAGATGAACTCGGCACGCGCTTCGTCCGGGATCGGAGCGCCTTTGAGCGCCGGCCAATACCAGTCGGGCACCAATTCCGTCTCGATGGCGAGCGCGCCCTTGTCTTGTGCCGGCACGCGGTATGTCGAGCCGTCGGGAAGCGGAATGACATCTGGCACGGGAACCGTGCTCAGCGTCACCAGCGCTTCGACGGCGGCGCGCCACAGCTCTGCCTGCGACGCACCGTTTGCGATCTCGCGGGCGAAGATACGCTCGCCGAAATCCTCGAGCAGCAGAAACCCGCGATCGAGATCGGTGGCATAAATCTCGGGCGCGCTGAGGCCCGCGTCCCTGAGCACGCTCGCGACCGCCACGAACGGCCGCACGTCTTCAGCCAGATGCGCGATGCGGCTGTAAGGCAACCCGCCGCGGATCGGCGGTCCGTCCGGCTGGCGTGGCTGGTCCATCAGCACGGCGAGCTGTCCGTCCGCTTCAAGGCGCGCGTAAGCCCGCGCCGAGGCATCGCCCTGCAGATACTGCGTATGCGCTCCGGCCCAGGCCGGCAGGCGCGAAAGGAAGTCCGCCATGGCCTCGATGCGCCCGAGACGTGGCCCCCAGCTTCCCGAGGCTCCGAGATGTATGTTTCGCGTCTCCGGCGTCGAGCCCATCGAGAGGCGGATATCGAGGCGATTCGGCCCGCAGCACGCCCGGCGCACGCTCCGGCCACTCCACCAGCAGCGCGCCGCCGCGCATGTAATCCTCGATGCCCAGCTCCGCCGTCTCGTCTTCGCCCGAGAGGCGATAGAGATCGAGATGCGCCAATGACAGCCGCGGCGTGTCGTAGGTCTGAACGAGTGAGAACGTCGGGCTCGGCACCTCGGCCTCGGCGTCGCCCAGCAACGCGCGGATCAGCGCGCGGGCGAACGTGGTCTTGCCGGCGCCAAGCTCGCCCGAAAGCGCGATCGTGTCGCCGGGAGCGAGCTTTAAAGCAAGACGCTCGGCCAGCCGGCAAAGCGCAGCTTCGCTCGCTTCAGCCACGTGCCAGTCGTGCGACATCATCTGTTGCCGGGACATTGCTACTCTTACTGATGCCGCTCTCGGGGAACCGTACCGTGACGCGCGTGCCCTTTCCAGGCTCGCTGTCGAGGCTCATGTCGCCGCCGTGCAGGTCGACGAGGCTTTTGACGATCGAAAGGCCGAGGCCCGCGCCGCGATGCTTCGAGCCCTGGCTGCGGCTCTCGAAGCGCTCGAACACGCGCCGCTGCTGCTCCTTCGGAATGCCGACGCCCTCGTCCTCGACCGCGAACACCATATTGCCCGTCGTCGCGCCAGCACGAGAGGTGAATGACGCCATCGGGCTTCGAGAAGCCGACCGCGTTGGACAGGAGATTGTACAGCACCTGCCGCACGCGCTGCTCGTCGGCGATGAACGCTGTCACGTCGTCGGCGATGGCGATGTCGAGCGTGAGGCGCGCGCGCGCCGCCCGCTCGCGCACGCCCAGCGATGGCGCCGTCGATGATGGCCCGCACGTCGACCTCGCCGAGCTTCAGCTCCAGCGCGCCGGCATCGATGGTGGCGAGATCGAGAATGTCGTCGATGATGGCGAGCAGCGTGCTCGACGACGACGAGATGTCGTCCAGATATTCGCGCTGCTTGTCGTTGAGCGGCCCGAAGATGCGGGTTGGCCAGCAGCTCGCTGAAGCCGATGATGTTGGTGAGCGGCGTGCGCAGCTCGTAGGACACGTGGCTGATGAACTGGCTCTTGAGCTTGTCGGCGGCGACGAGCGCTTCGTTGCGCTCGATCGAGCGCGCGCTCGTAGCGCTTGGAATCGGTGACGTCGACGAAGGTCAACAGCGTGCCGCCGTCGGGCAGCGGCGTCACCGCGTAGTCGATCACGCTTGAATCGGGGCGCACCATCTGGCCTTCGAGCGGCTCGCGCTCGTCGGAGAACGACGTGACGGCGCTGGCTGACGCGCGCCCACGTGGCGTTGTCGCCATAGAGAACCTGCGCGCCGCGGATGAACTCGTCGATGTGCGGCTTCTCCTCGAGCTGCCGGCGGCGACAGCTTCCAGATGGCCGCGAAGGCCGAATTGGACAGCTTGCAGACGCCCGTCGGTCGCGAACACGGCGACGCCTTCCTTGAGGCTGTCGAGCGTTTCGCGCTGCACGCTGATCAGGCGTTGTAGCGGCTTTCGAGGGCCAGACGCTCGGTCTCGTCGGCGTAGAGATAGGTGACGCCGCCGTCGGGCCTTTGCGCTGCCATGACGTGCAGAATGCGGCCATCCGGCAGGTGCCACCAGTCCTCGTGCTCGGTCCCGTCCTTGTAGACCTTGAGGATGCGGTCCTTCCATTCGCGGTAGTTGACGACCTCGGGCAGCCGGCCGAGCTCGCGCAGCCGGTCGAGCACGGCGCCGTCCGTAGGGCGACGTATCGAGCCAGCCGGCGTCGAGCTGCCACAGCTTCTGATAGGCGGCGTTGAAGAAGGTGAGCTTCTGCTCGGCGCTGAAGATGGCGACCGCCGTCGCAACGCGGTCGAGCGTGCGGTCGTAGGCGGCGATCTGGCGATCGAGCTCGCCCTGGGCGCTCTCGATGGCGGCAACGTCGATGGCCGCACCCGCGGTGGCGTCGCCGAGCGGCAGAACCGTCACCTCGTGCGACTTGCGCTCGCGAGCCGACGACGAGCGGCATGCGCTCGGTGAACGATTGCCCGCGTCTTCAGCACGCTTGCGAGATGCTCTTGCGCTGACGCGATTCCAGAAGCTCGATCTGCCCCTCGATGACCTCGCGCTCGTTCTCGGCGTCCACGGCCTTCACGTAGGCGCTGTTGACCCAGCTGAGCCGCCCGTCCTGATCGCGCAGCCACACGGGATGCGGCAGCGCATTGAGCAGCGCCCGGCTCGAGCGCACGTCGCGCGCGAGGCGCGTGTGCTGATCGAGGATCGCGGTCAGGTCGCGCTTGTAGCCCGCCGACGTCGCGCAATCTCAGCACGGCGCGGCCGCCGGCTGCGCGTCCGTCGGCTTCCACGTGGCCGCCGGCCGATGTCTTGAGAATGATGTTGAAGGCGCGCCCTTCGGAGAACAGCAGATCGAGCGCCGGCTTGATGGTCGCCGCCGATTTCTGATCGAGCCAGAACGCGAAGCGCATCAGCTCAGTTGGCTCGCGGGCAGGCCCGGCACGCCGGTCAGCGTATTGGTGACGACGGAAAGCCCTTTGCCGGGTTCCCAGTGCATCAGCACCTGCGGCTCGGCCTTGATCAGCGCTTCGGCCGCGGCGAGCGTGCGCCTGAGCTCGCGCGCTTCGGCCTGGGCGCGGCCTCCGCATCGCTGCGCATGGTGCGCAGCGGTCTTGACCAGACACGTAGATCGGCGGCAAGCCGCGGTGAAGCCGATCAAGCGCCGCCAGCGCCAGCGTGCCGCTGGGAAACTGCCGACCGTCAGGCGATCGGCCCCGAACTCGTGGCAAGGCTCGCGGTCAAGACCACGACGCACGCCAAGCTCGCGAGCAGAAGCATGATCAGCTCGACCCGGGTGTTCTGCCGCTCTGAGGTCTGTGCTCTTGACTGGCATTGGTCCCGGGTGTCGGCGTGGCGCAGCGAACGACGCGCGGCAGGACGCCTCGCCTGCAGCGCGGCGGCGAATCATCTGGTCGATTATGGGGAGCTTCGCCGGGGCTCGCCAGTGTGGTGAAAGCTCAGTCGGGCCGGCGCGGAAAACAATATGGCGCGGTGCCTCTCGGCCCCGCGCCAATTGCTTCGGACGCGCGAACCGTCGCGATCAGTAGCGGTAGTGGTCCGCCTTGTAGGGGCCTTCGACCGGCACGCCGATGTAGTCGGCCTGCTCGGGACGCAGCTTGGTCAGCTTCACGCCGAGCTTATCGAGGTGCAGCGCCGCGACCTTCTCGTCGAGCACCTTCGGCAGCGTGTAGACCTTCTTCTCGTACTTGCCGGGGTTGGCCCACAGGTCGATCTGCGCCAGCGTCTGGTTCGAGAACGACGACGACATCACGAACGACGGATGGCCCATGGCGTTGCCGAGGTTCACGAGGCGGCCTTCCGACAGCAGGATGATGCGGTTGCCGGACGGGAACTCGATCTCGTCCACCTGCGGCTTGATGTTGTTCCACTTGAAGTTCTTGAGGCCCGCGACCTGGATCTCGTTGTCGAAGTGGCCGATGTTGCAGACGATGGCGCGATCCTTCATCTGCCGCATGTGCTCGACGGTGATGATGTCCTTGTTGCCGGTCGCCGTGACGTAGATGTCGGCGCGGCTGAAGGCGTCCTCGATGGTCGCGACCTCGTAGCCTTCCATCGACGCCTGCAGCGCGCAGATCGGATCGATCTTCGGAGACGATGACGCGCGCGCCGGCCTGGCGCAGCGAGGCGGCCGAGCCCTTGCCGACGTCGCCGAAGCCGGCGACGAACGCGACCTTGCCGGCCAGCATCACGTCGGTGCCGCGGCGGATGGCGTCGACCAGCGATTCACGGCAGCCGTAGAGGTTGTCGAACTTCGACTTGGTGACGCTGTCGTTGACGTTGATGGCCGGGAACAGAAGCTTGCCCTGCTCGGCGAGCTTGTAGAGGCGATGCACGCCCGTGGTCGTCTCCTCCGAGACGCCGCGGATCGACTTGGCGGCCTCGGCGAACCAGCCCTTCGGCTTCTCCTTCAGGAGACGCTTGATGAGAGCGAAGAAGATCGTCCTCTTCCTCGGAGCTCTGGCTTGTCGAGGAAGGCGGTGTCGCCCTGCTCGGCGCGCAGGCCGTGATGGATCAGCATGGTGGCGTCGCCGCCGTCGTCGAGGATCATGTTGGGGAAGCCGCCGCCGTGCCAGTCGAACAGGCGCGCGGTGTAGTCCCAGTACTCGACCAGCGTCTCGCCCTTGTAGGCGAACACGGGCGATGCCGGCAGCGGCGATGGCGGCGGCGGCGTGGTCCTGCGTCGAGAAGATGTTGCAGGAGACCCAGCGAACGTCGGCGCCGAGCGCCTTCAGCGTCTCGATCAGCACGGCGGTCTGGATGGTCATGTGCAGCGAGCCGGCGATGCGGGCGCCCTTCAAGGGCTGCTTGGGGCCGTACTCGGCGCGGATGGCCATCAGGCCGGGCATTTCCGTCTCGGCGAGGTCGATCTCCTTGCGGCCGAAGGCGGCCAGCGAGATGTCCTTCACGATGTAGTCCTTGGTCATGCGGATCCCTTTTTGCGAGCTCTTTCGGCGTCTGCAGCCCCACAGAGCGGGGCCGGCGCCGCACTTTCACGGACCATGGGCTTCGCGCCCTCTGCGCCAGAGCCGCCCGTGGACGCCTCCCTATAGCGGCGCTTCGCGGCAATCGCAATAAGATATAAACAAGTCCTTATGTCCTTCCCGCAAACGTGAGGAGCAGCACGCCTAGATTGCCAAGTTGGAGTCTTGGCAGCGGCACGTCGGATCAGGGTGCGAGCCGAGTGGGATGAGTCAGGTGTGGGGTCGACAATCGTCAGCGGAGGGCGCCAGGAGGAGACGTCAGAGCGACGCGATCAGTCTTCCTCGGCCAGCTCCTCGCCGAAGCCGGTCTCGACGAGCGCGACGAGCGCCTCGAGCGCCTCGGGGCCCTGCGCCCCTGCGCCGTGATGTGCAGCTTCGAGCCGGGGCCGGCCGCCAGCATCATGAGGCCCATGATCGACGTGCCGCCGACCGTCTGGCCGTCGCGCGTGACGGTGACGTTGGCCTCGTACTCTTCCGCCAGCTTGACGAATTTCGCCGACGCGCGCGCATGCAGGCCCTTGCGGTTGACGAAGGTGACGACCGCCTCGGGGCGCTTGCTGTCCTTGATCTCCGGCATCCGCACGTCCCGCCTTACTGCTCGCCGGACAGCTCTTGGCTGGCGACCTTGATGTACTTGCGGCCCGCTTCGCGGGCGAGAGTCACGGCGTCGTCCAGCGGCACCTCGCCGCGGAGGCCGGCCAGCTTGACGAGGATGGGCAGGTTGATGCCGGCGATCACCTCGACGTTGGCCTCGTCCATGACGGAGATGGCGAGGTTGGACGGCGTGCCGCCGAACATGTCGGTCAGGACGATGACGCCCTCGCCGGTATCGGTGCGGCGGATGGCGTCGAGGATGTCGGCGCGGCGCGCGGCCATATCGTCCTCGGGACCGATGGAGATGGTCTCGAGCTGGCGTCTGCGGCCCCACGATGTGCTCGAGCGCCGCGCGGAACTCGACTGCCAGACCGCCGTGCGTGACGATGACAAGTCCGATCATCGATGTGAGCCGAAATTGCTTGGATTGCGCGACTGCAACTGCGCTTGCCCTGGCTAATCTTAGAGGACGGTCCCCGCCTGAGACCTATCCTGCCGGATTAAATGCTTCGCGGGGCCGGAGACTTACAGGGGTTCGCGGGCAACGCAAGGGTTTTCCGCGCACCGATCATGGCGATGTTTATGCGCTCTCGGGCGCGTTGGAGTGCCAGCAGAAGCTTGATGGCCGAAGAAGCTGTCGAAGGGCGAAAGCTTAACAGCGGCAGCTCGCATCCGAGCAGGTGGCCTTCGGATCGGACAGTGGAAAACGCTCCACTGGGACGCCGGCACGAGATCCACGACCAGGACGAGGCGGGCCTTGGCGAAGGGCTTCTACGGTAACGATGCCCAGCCCGCGCACTTCGAGCTTGCCGGGAATGTTGCGCGGCGCAGAGGCCGAGATGCCGCTTTCCGTACTGTCGAGCAGAACCCTGTCGTCGGCCACGAGCTTTGCCTGCGCCGGGATCAGCGCTGACGGCGCCAAGGCGAGGCAACGCAGCGCGAGGTCCGATTTGCCGGAGCCCGAGGGCCGCGGATCAGCGCCGCCTGCCACCGAGCGACGATGGCCGTCCCGTGGACGGTTTCAGGCGCGGTCCGGAATTGCTCATTGGTCCCGTCGGAGTTCGGACGGCGGCCGCTCGTCATGCCGGCGCGCTGGGACGAAAGTACGAGCGCGGGCAGGCGCACGGTGAACAGGGCTCCGACCAGCTTGCCGGAAGCGGCGTCGCCGCCATCGTAGCGATTCCCGGCGACGATCTCGCCGCCATGCGCGCGGACGATCTCGCGCGAGATCGAAAGGCCGAGGCCTGAGTTCTTGCCGCGGCCGCTTCGGTCGCCGGGCGGTCCGTATAGAAGCGGTCGAAGATGATGCTCAGGCGGTCCTCGGGAATGCCCGGACCTTCGTCCTCGACTGTAATCTCGACGAATCGGCGCGCCGGACGCACGCTGAGCCGTCACCGTCGCAGCCTCCGGCGAGAACGAGATGGCATTGTCGATGAGGTTGGTCAGCACCTGGCCGAGGCGGCCGTCGTCGCCGTTGACGAAGAAGGCCCCGTCGAACGCCGCAGGCTCGATGGCGAGCATCAACGCGCGGCTGTCGCTCGCAGAGGATGTCGCGGAAGATCTGAGACGACGCTCGCCACGACGCCGGTAACGTCGACGGGTTCCATCTGCTGGCGGGCCAGCTCGGCGTCGAGGCGCGAGGCGTTCGAGACGTCGGTGATCAGCCGGTTGAGCCGCTTCAGCTCGTTCTGGATCTGCGCACCACCTCCGTCCGCTGCTCCTCGGTCTTGGCGTAGGCGAGCGATTCCGCCGTCGAGCGCGCGGCGGTCGAGCGGGTTCTTGAGCTCGTGCGCGACGTCGGCGGCGAAGCTCTCGCTCGCCTCGATGCGGCGATAGAGGGCGGCGGTCATGGCGGAGAAGGCGTGCGCCATCTGCGCCACCTCGTCGGTGCGGTCCCTGATATTCGGGCAGCTCGCGGCGCGCATTGATGTTGCGGCTGACGTGCTCGGCGGCCGCCGACAGGCGGCGCATCGGGCCGGCGACGGTGCGCGCCAGACAGCAGCGACGTGACCAACGAGGCCAGGAGCGCGATGGCGGCCAGCACCAGATCAGATCGCGCTCTTCGCTCAGGATCTGGTCGATCTCGCCCGGGCGGCGTCGACAGCAGCAGCACGCCCTGCACGGTCGAGCGGCGCTTGATCGGCACGGCGGTCGAGACGATCTGCTCGCCCTTCTCGTTGAGCAGCAGCATGGCAGTCGTCGTGCCGTCCAGAGCGCCTTGCGCTTACCTCGGGATAGGCCGTGCCGTTGGCGTTGCCGATCTCGCTGGTAGACGGGCAGCTCCTGTCGATCATCCACGCCTTGAGGCGCGTCCAGAAGTTCTTCGTCCGCGTTTTGCCGCCGTTCGTGACGACCGGCTCGTTGCGCGCGAGCTGGCCGCGCTGCAATCAGCGTTGCGGAATCGATGATCAGCGTGCCGTCCCGGCTGTAGACGCGGGCGCGCCGCTTGGTCGGCTGGATGAGCCGCCGCAGGATGGGCGCGACTCGCTCCGGACGGATCGACAGCTCGAGCGCGGCGAACCCGTCATCACGCTGGTCAGCCCGCTGCTGCTTCTCGTCTGCCGGTGGCAAGCTGTCGGCGTGAATGACGATGCGGCCTGTTTCGACGCGCGCGTTGCTGGCGATGGCGGCGGCGATGATCTCGCCCTGGACCTTCAGGGCTTCGCGCTTGGCGTCGATGAGCCAGCTGTTGTACTGGCTGAAATAGAGGATGCCGCCGACCATGATGCCGAGGCCGGCAAGATTGGCGACGAGGATGCGGCGCAGCAGGCTGCCGGCGATGAAGCGCACGGCCGGCGAGCGACTGCGATGCCGGCGAAAGGCCGTGTCGCGACCAAGCGAGGCCGAGGGAGTCGCAGCGGCTCGCCCTGCAGGCCGTCGACACGCTACGCGCGATGGCGTCCGAGGCCATCGCCGTCGCCGTATCGATATAGCCAGCAGCTGCTGGAGATCGCTCCGAAGTTCGAGCGCCATCAATCCTCCGCGCATTACGCTGAGGGGCGCTCCCGTAACCGCCCGAGCGCTCGTTACGCCTCCTTGAAGCGGTAGCCCACGCCGTACAGCGTCTCGATGACATCGAAGTTGTCGTCGACCTGCTTGAACTTCTTGCGCAGGCGCTTGATGTGGCTGTCGATCGTGCGGTCGTCAACGTAGACCTGATCGTCGTAGGCGGCGTCCATCAGCGCGTCGCGCGTCTTGACCACGCCGGGGCGCGGGGCCAGCGCCTGCAGGATGAGGAACTCGGTGACCGTCAGCGTCACGGGCCGGTTGTCCCAGTGGCAGGTGTGGCGCTCGGGATCGAGCTTGAGCTTGCCGCGCTCGAGAATGCTGCGCCAGCGTCTCGATCGGCGTGGCCGTCCTTGGGCTGGAAGCGGCGCAGGATCGCCCGCACGCGCTCGACGACGAGACGCTGCGAGAACGGCTTGGCGATGTAGTCGTCGGCGCCCATCTTGAGGCCGAACAGCTCGTCGATCTCCTCGTCCTTGGAGGTGAGGAAGATCACCGGCATGTCGGACTGCTGGCGCACGCGGCGCAGAAGCTCCATTCCGTCCATGCGCGGCATCTTGATGTCGAAGATGCCGAGATCGGCCGGATCCTCGGTCAGGGCTTCGAGCGCCGAGGCGCCGTCGCTGTAGGTGCGGACCTTGTAGCCTTCGGCCTCGAGCGCCATGCCGAGCGAGGTGAGAATGTTGCGCTCGTCGTCGACCAGCGCGATCGTGCTTTTTTCTTTCATGTCCCGATGTCCCTGCGGCAGAACCCACCGTGTCGCGCTTTATGGTCTTAAGGTGGACCAATTGTGGCGATATCGCTGATAGGCTTATAAGCCTGAACCCAACCTGAATAGCCTCAATACGCGAGCGCACCCTGCGATACAAGGCACGAGGTTCAAAAGTAAGTTAAGGAAAGCCCAGGTGGATCAAGCCGAAAAGAAATCCGAGCCGACACCACGGGACGCCGTGCGTGACCTCCTTCGCAAAGGCCTCAAGGCGGCTCTCGCCACGCTGGATCGCACGTCCGGGCACCCTTACGCCTCTCTGGTGACCATCGCAACCGAGCCCGACGTCACACCTCTGATTTCTCATCTCGAGGCTCGCGCTGCACACGCAGAATATCGTCGCCGACGGCCGCGCCAGCCTCATGATCGACGGCACCAACTCCGTAGGCGACCCCCTCGCCGGAGGGCGCGTTACGGTTATCGGGCGCGCCGAAACCACGCAAAGCACGACGGCGCGGCAGCGCTTCCTGGCGCGTCACCCGCATGCGGCCACGTATGTAGATTTCCCGGACTTCGCGTTCTATCGCCTTGTCATCGAGCGCGCGCATTTCATCGGCGGCTTCGGCCGCATCGTAGATCTCGCTCCCGCCGACATTCTTGTGGACCTAGGCGATGCAGAAGCCCTCGTCGCCGCGGAAGAGGGTATCATCGAGCATATGAACGCGGATCACGCTGATGCCGTGCGGCTATATGCGACGGCGCTGCTCGGTGCGCGCGACGGTGATTGGCGTATGATCGGCATCGACCCGCTCGGCATGGACATGCTTCTCGAAGGCGAAGCTCTGCGGCTCGGCTTCGAGAGCCGCATCACATCGCCCGACGCGGCACGCAAGGAGCTCGTGCGTCTCGTCGGCGTGGCGCGTAGCGCAGGCTGACGCAGACTAATTTACAACTGGGCCTCGCTGCCGCCGCCATGCGATGTGCGGTGCGCACAGCCGAATCTCCGGTTCAGAAATGAATCTCTGCTTCAAAACAAAAAAGAAAAGGCTGGTGCTTCCAGAAAAGGAACTCGGACATGAACGTCATGCAGCCGGCCATTCTGACAGAGATCAGTCATGCCGGAGTGCGCAAGTTCGTGGACGAGGCGGCAGCGCGGTTCAAGCCGGAGACCGTGCATTGGTGCGACGGCAGCAAGCGAGAGTATCAGGAGCTCATCAAGACGCTCGTCGATTGCGGCAGCGCGCAGTGGCTCGATCCGGTTAAGCGGCCCAATTCCATTCTCGTGCGATCCGACCCGGCCGACGTCGCGCGCGTCGAGGATCGCACGTTCATCTGCTCGACAAAGCAGGACGACGCCGGCCCCACCAACAACTGGTCGGACCCCGCCGAGATGAAGGCGCGCATGTCGACGTTGTTCGACAGTGCCATGGCGGGCCGCACCATGTACGTCGTGCCCTATTCCATGGGTCCGATCGGATCGCCCATCGCCCGCATCGGCATCATGGTGACCGACAGCATCTATGCTGTCGCCAGCATGCACATCATGACGCGCGTCGGCGATGCAGTGCTGGCGGCGCTTGGACCGGACGGAGAGTTTGTGCGCGGCCTGCACAGCGTGGGCTATCCGCTGCCTTACCCCACGACGCCTGACGTTGCCTGGCCTTCGAGCGACATGAAGTACATCTCGCATTTCCCCGAAACGCGCGAGATCTGGTCCTACGGCTCGGGCTACGGCGGCAACGCGCTGCTCGGCAAGAAGTGCCACGCGCTGCGTATCGCGTCCGTCCAGGCGCGCGACGAGGGCTGGATGGCCGAGCACATGCTCATCCTGAAGCTTACCAATCCTGAAGGTCGCTCCAAGTTCATCGCTGCCGCCTTCCCCTCCGCCTGCGGCAAGACCAACCTCGCCATGATGGCGCCGTCGATCCCCGGCTGGAAAGTCGAGACCATCGGCGACGACATCGCCTGGATGAAGATCGGCCCTGACGGACGTCTGCGGGCGATCAATCCCGAGACCGGATTCTTCGGCGTGGCGCCGGGCACGTCGAACGAAACCAACGCCAACGCCATGCGGACGCTCAACGCCAACTGCATCTATACCAACGTCGCTTTGACCGACGACGGCGATGTCTACTGGGAGCAGATGACCTCGAAGCCGCCGCAGCACGCCATCGATTGGCTGCGCCGGCCTTGGTCGCCCGGCATGCGGACGGCCGGCGGCGCATCCCAATTCGCGCTTCACGGCGCCGGCGGCCCAATGCCCGGTAATCGCCAAGGAGTGGGACGATCCCCAAGGCGTTCCGATCGACGCCATACTCTTTGGCGGGCGCCGCGCCACCGTCATGCCGTTGGCGCTCGAAGCGCTGTCTTGGCAGCACGGCACGTTCCTGGGCTCGATCATGGCGTCCGAGAAGACGGCTGCGGCCGCCGGCAAAATAGGCGAGCTGCGCCGCGATCCCATGGCCATGCTGCCGTTCTGCGGCTACCACATGGGCGACTATTTCGCCCACTGGCTGAAGATGGGCGAAACCGGCGGCGGCAAGATGCCGAGGATCTTCCACGTCAACTGGTTCCGTAAGAGCCCCGAGGGCAAGTTCCTGTGGCCAGGCTTTGCTGAGAACAGCCGCGTTCTGAAGTGGATCTTCGAGCGCTGCGACGGCTCGGCCGAGGCCGACGATACGCCGATAGGCCTGCTGCCGACGCCGGCTTCGCTCGACCTCTCCGGTCTCGAGATTTCGCCCGAGGCGGTCAGCGAGCTTCTCAAGGTCGACAGCGACGGCTGGAAGGCCGAGTTGCCGTCGATCCGCGAGCATTTGTCGAAATTCGGCGGCAGTCTGCCGAAGCCACTCAAGCAGGAGCTCGATGCGCTGGAGCGCCGGCTCGCCTAGACCATGGCTGAATCTGCGTCTCAGCTAAGACACCGAACCGCAGCGCCCCCGGGCAGTTTATCCACCACGCAAAAGCGTGCGCGCGGCTCCCCCGCTGACGTGCGGTTAATCCCAACAGATCTTTCAGGAGATTTTCACCGCTCCGGTCTCGGTCTGGCCGCGCATCAGCTATAGTCCGTAGGCGGCCGCGCGCTTTCGCGTTACGGGCCGACACTGTGGATTGTCATGGAATGCTGAGCTGGCTCACCAGGCTGTTCGAGCGACGCGCCGAGCGGATCGAGCCGCCCGCGACCGAGCCCCCGTATAAAGTCGCGTTCGACGAGAAGGATCATCACGCTCACTGATCCCGACGGCTCCACTGAATCCATAGCCTGGGCCGACCTCGCCAACGTCGATGTCATCACCACCGGCGGCGGGCCCTTCGAGATCGATCTATTCTGGGTGCTCACCGACAAGGGCGGCCGCCGCGGACCCGTGGTGCCGATGGGCGCCCGAGGCGAGCATGAACTCGTCAAGGCCATGCAGGTGCGCCTTGCCGGCTTCGACAACATGGCCGTCATCGAGGCCATGAGCAGCACCGGCGAAGCCAAGTTCCCGATCTGGCCGGCAGGCCCGTCTAATAGCGTGTCGTAAGCTGCGTCAGCCAATCCGGCGACAGCTCCACCAGCCGCGCTTCGAGAGCCTTGTCGGCCCCTGTCAGGATCATGAGGCCGATGATCACAAGCACCACGCCGAGCGCTGTCTTGCCGCCGCTCCCGGCTTCGAGCAGCTTGCCGCGCCAGCGCATCATCGCTTCCCGCGAAAGAAGACCCATGGCCAGCAGCGGCAGCGCAGCGCCGATGCCGAATGCCGCCATAGTGACTGCAACTTGTCCGAGGTTCTCGCCCTGCGCTGCGAGAACCGACGCTGCTCCGAGTGTCGGTCCCACGCACGGCGCCCAGACTGCCCCGAGCAACAACCCTAAAAGAAACTGACCACCCACGCCGCGGGTCGAGAGCTGGCCGAAACTCTCTTCGACGTACGTGCTCCATGGGCTCCCGGCCGCAGCCAACCGAACCTGCAGCGGTTCGGCCGCAAGCACCACGCCCACCAGGATAAGCAGCGTCGCGGCGATATAGCGGAACAGCGCCGCATCAAGCCCAACCGCAAAGCCTATCGTGGAGACGAACAGTCCCAGCACGGTGAAGGAAAGTGCGACGCCGAAGGCAAGCGCCGCCGGAGCCAGTCGATGCTCTGTCGCCGCTGCGCCGAGCACGATCGGCAGCAGCGGCAGCACACAGGGCGACAACGTGGAAAGGACGCCGGCGAGGCCGGAGAGCCCGAGGGTGGCGAGATCCATGGCGTGGTCTCAGAGCGTCGACTTGAACAGCGCCTCGACGCTCGCCGGGTTGGTATCGCCCGCCGAGCGGCCGGTCTCCTTGTCGCCCTTGAAGGCGATCATCGTCGATTGGCTTCTCGCCTTGAAGGCGATCAGCGCCTCGCGGCCGGTGTCGAAGTCGACCTCGAAAACCACGAGATCCTTGAACTCCGGCTGAGCCGCCAGCTTCTCGACGATGGGCTTCTGCGCCTTGCACGTCGGGCACCAGGGCGCCGTGACGTGGATGAGGATGGATTGCCCCGCCTTCTGCGCCGCCGCGAACGAGGCCGGGTCGTAGGGCTTGGGGGCGGCTTGCGCTGGAGCCATCGCGGCCAGCGAGATGACGAGCAGGGCAGCCAGGGTGCCGGTAATGCGAGTGATCATGAAAGTTTCTCCTCAAGCCCGATACAATGGCGAGTGTGGCTCGGCCACCTGTCGCGAGCTGATATACGGGCCAGGGCCGGGCTCAGTTTCGGTAGGCGCGATCGAGATTTTTCGCTTTGTCGAGGTTCTTGGCCTTGTCCGCGTTCACCATGCCGGTGAGCCGGGTCGAATTGACGTCCGCATCGGTGAAATCGGCACCCGTCACGTTCGCGCCCGAGAAATCGCTCCCGGCAAGCTCGCTGCCCGCCAGTGACGCATCCGTCAAATTCGCGCCCTTCAGCGAGGAGAACTCTATCAACACGCGGCGCATGTTGGCGCCCTTGAAGGATGCACCTTCGAGATTGGTGCCTTTGAACGTGCCGCGCATCAGCCCCATGGACTGGTTCTTCTCGTTGGCCGACAGATCCGCGCCGTCGAGCTTGGTGCCCACCATGCTCGCCTTGGAGAAATCTCCCGCAACGTGAGCGCCCGATAAATCGGCGCCATCCAGCTTGGCGCCCACGAACTGCGTGCCGAACAGGCTCGCGCCCTTGAGGTTGGCGCCCGTCCAGTTCGAGTTCAGCGACCACGCGGAGTTGAGGTTCACACCTTCGAGGTTTGCCCCCGCGAGGTTCGACATCATCAGCCGCGCCGCCTGCAGGTTGACGCGGCGAAGGTCCATGCCCGAGAGATCGAGATTGTTGAGCGCCTTGCCGAACAGATCGAGTTTTTCGCCTTCCGGCAGCTTGGCGATGGCAGCTTCGATGTCGGCACGGCTCATCTCCGACTTGGTGAACTGGTCGGAGGTGAGGTCCACCATGTCGAGCATGTTCTGCGCCTGAGCCGCAGCGGATCCGGCGACAACGCCCGCCAATGCCAGAACGGCCAAAAGACGAGCTTTCATGGGTCGTATCCTCCGGTTCTTTTTTGAGTATGAGCCTATACCCGCAGAGGGCACGCCCCAAATGTGACTTAGGTCACGTTTTGGCCCGGCCAGATTCCGAAGTTGCGCCCCAAGTCCCCCGGAGTTGCTGGGGACTGGCAGCCCAAGGGGCCAAGTTTCGCATCCCGCCCCGCATAAAATGCTGATATGCCATCTTGAGAATGAGGCTCCCGAGCCCGACATGTCGCTGTCACAGCATCCCTGACGCCGTTCGCGCCTGAACCACGAGGACTTCCGATGTTCGATCCTGAGAATCCGCCCGAGCTTGAGACCTCGAAATGGTTCAATTCCGAAGAACCTTTGAAGCTCAAGGACTTGAAGGGCAAGGTCGTCGTCCTCACGGCGTTCCAGCAGCACTGCCCGGGCAGCATCAAGCATGGCCTGCCGCAGGCGGCTCGCATCTCCGGCGCCTTCAACGAGGATGAGGTGGCCGTCATCGGCCTCAACACCCCGTTCGAGCATCAGGACAAGCAGACGGCCGCTGCCCTCGAAACCTTCATCGACGAGCAGGAGCTGCCGTTCCCGATCGCGCTCGACAAGACCAACGGCAAAGACCTTCCGAAAACCATGGAAGCCTACGAGATCCGCGGCACCCCGACGGTGCTCGTGTTCGATCGCCAGGGCCGGCTCAGGCGTCACTACCTCGGTCAGGTCGACGACCTGCGTCTCGGCGCCGAGGTCATGGCGCTCGCCATCGAAGCCCGCGACGCGCCGCGCGAGCAGTCCATCGCGCTGGAACGGCGGCTTGCGGCGACGCTGGTCGATCCCGACCATGATCACGGTCATGGCGACGGCTGCGGTTGCGGGCACGATCATTCGCATGACCACGGCCACGACCATGACCACAGCCATGATCACGCGCACGCCCATTCACATGAGGCCCATTCTCACGAGGGCGGCTGCTGCGGTGGCAAGGGCCACAGCCACGACCACGATCATGCCCACGGCGCTGGCGAAGGCTGCTGCGGCGGCCATGATCACGCCCACGGCCACGATCATTCGCATGACCATGATCACGGCAAGAAACAGCACGCCCAAAAGGCGCGCTGAACCGGCTCACAGTTCTTCCAATTGATGAAAGATTGAGTGAGAGGCCTCAGCCTCTCACTTCGGCTCTTCGAGCAACCGGCGCGCGATGACCTGCGCCTGGATCTCGGCCGCGCCCTCGAAGATGTTGAGGATGCGCGCGTCGCACAGAACGCGGCTCACCGGATATTCGAGCGCGAAGCCGTTGCCGCCGTGGATCTGCAGCGCGCAGTCGGCGTTGGCCCAGGCGACGCGGGCGCCCAGCAGCTTCGCCATGCCGGCTTCGAGATCGCAGCGGTGGCCTTCGTCCTTCTCGCGCGCGGCGAAGTAAGTGAGCTGCCGCGCGACCATGGTCTCGACCGCCGCCATCACGACCTTGTTGTAAACGCGCGGGAACGAGTAGATCGGCTTGCCGAACTGGATGCGGTCCAGCGCGTACTTGAGCCCGAGATCCATGCCGCACTGGGCGACGCCGACGGCACGCGCCGCCGTCTGGATGCGAGCGCCTTCGAACGTGTTCATGAGCTGCTTGAAGCCCTGGCCCTCGGCGCCGCCGAGCAGGTTCGCGACCGGCACCTCGAAGCCGTCGAAGGAGATGTCGTATTCCTTCATGCCGCGATAGCCGAGCACCTCGATCTCGCCGCCCGTCATGCCCTGAGCCGGGAACGGCTCTTCGTCGGAGCCGCGCGGCTTCTCGGCGAGGAACATCGAAAGGCCCTTGTAGCCCTTCTCGTCCGGGTTCGTGCGCGTCAGCACGGTCATGAGATCGGCGCGCACCGGGTGCGTGATCCAGGTCTTCTGGCCGGTGATCTTGTAGACGTCGCCGGACTTCACCGCGCGCGTCTTGAGCGAAGCGAGGTCCGAGCCCGTGTTCGGCTCGGTGAACACGGCGGTCGGCAGGATCTCGCCCGTCGCGATCTTGGGCAGATACTTTTCCTTCTGCTCCTGCGTGCCGTTGTGCAGGATCAACTCGCCTGCGATCTCGGCGCGCGTGCCGAGAGAGCCGACGCCGATGTAGCCGCGGCTCAGCTCCTCCGAAACAACGCACATGGCGAGCTTGCCGAGGCCGAGACCGCCGTATTCCTCCGGCAGCGTCAGGCCGAACACGCCGAGCTCGGCGACCTTGTTGATGATCTCGAGCGGAATGTACTCGTTGGCGAGATGCCATTCGTGCGCGTGCGGCACCACCTCGGCTTCCGAGAACGTGCGCATCTGGTCGTGAATGGCGGCCATGGTCTCGTCGAGGCCGGAGTTGCCGTACGTGGTCGCGCCCTGCGCGTTCTTGATCAGCTCGGCGAGCTCGGCCTTCACGGCTTCATCGCCGCCGGCGGCAACGATGTCCGCAATCGAATCTTCGTATTTGCGCACTTCGGCCTTGGCCACGCCGAGCGCGTCGGGGCGGATGATCTCGAGCTGGCTCATGGGGATGCCGCCCGCGATCTGCGCGCCGTATTCGGCGAAGGCGGCGGCGAGGATGAGCTGCTCGAAGCGGCCGAACGAGCCTTCGTCGTTGAGGCGAACCGCCCACAGGTTCATCTGGCGGAGCGCTTCCACGGTGGTGGCGAGCCAGGCGAGGCCGTGGGCGGCATGCTGGGCTGCGTCGACGCCGCCGGCTTCCTGGATCTTGATGCGGACGCCGGCCTTGGCGAGGGCCAGGATCTTGTCGGCGGCCTCGACCACCTCGGCCGTGCGCTTGATGAGCGACTGAGGCCCTTCCGTGAGAAGGCTTGAGCCTGTTTTCATCTGCGCAATCGACATTCCGGATTCCTCCCGCTCGTCCGATTTCCGAGTTCTTACGTTGATTGGCCGGCGTCGGACCGGTGTGCTGCTCATCCGCAAATTAGCCAGTTAGTGCCCCAAGACAATCAAGAACTACCAAGACTTGCGCGACAGTATCGCGCGGTAGCCAAGTCGATCCTTGAGCTGCGACTGAGTTAACGGCGCCGAGACAATAACTTTCCTCGCACAGATCGTTGCCGATCGGCGATGGACCCACGGCGCCCCGGCGGCTAGGTTGCGGCCACGTCACGGCCCGGCAGCCAGCAAGGACCTCAAGCCCGAAGGACCCATGAAGCGTTTCCGTACCATACTCGAGTCCATCTTCCGGCTTTACGAGCACTCCGGCTTCGCCATGGCGAGCGCCGTGGCCTTCGCCTTTATCGTATCCTTGTTTCCGTTCTGCATTTTCCTTGGCGCGCTCGCGGGTCTGTTCGGCGGCCGTCCGCTCGCGGCGGAGGCGGTCAGCCGGCTGTTCCAGATCCTGCCCCCGGCCGTTGCCCAGGGGCTGGTGCCTCAGGTCGAGAACATCATGGGTCAAAGTCGCATCGACCTGCTGACGTTCGGCGGCTTCCTCGCGTTGTTCTTCGCCACGAGCGCGCTCGAAACGCTGCGCGCGGCCTTGAACGGCGCCTATCGGGTGCATGAGACGCGCGCCTATCCGGTCTGCCTCGGCCTCAGCATGCTGCTCGTGTTCGTCAGCGCCGCCTCGATGCTGGTGCTGACATGGACCGTCGTGGTCGGCCCTGGCATCGCCGCCCGCTTCGAGCCCTCGTGGGCCAAGGACCTGCTCGATTCCACCTGGCTCGCGCCGATCGTTCGTTACGGGCTTGCCACGCTCGTCATCGGCTCGCAGCTGTTCGCCTTCCATCTGTGGCTGGCGGCCGGCAAGCGGCGCGTGGCCGACGTCTGGCCCGGCGTAGCGCTGTCCGTGGTTCTCTGGCTCACCATCGCCAGCTTCTATTCGTATTACCTGAGCTTGAGCGACTACACGCGCTTCTATGCCGGCCTGTCGCAGCTCATGGTGGCGATGATCTTCTTCCAGTTCACGGCCATCATCATCATTCTCGGCGCCGAGCTCAATCGCGGCATCATGGAATTGAAGAAGCTCACCAACGGCAAGCACGCCGCCGACCTCGGCCACACATAAAGTCTGCGCGATCGGCCAGCAAAAAAGCGCGGCACCTGAGGCGCCGCGCTTTTCTCAATTCAAACTTCAGACAGCCGCGATCAGGCCGCAGCCGGACCCGCGTCGAGCACGTCCTCGAGCGTCCTGAGGCCCGTCGTCGGAGCCTGACACCAGCACCGCCATGTTGCCCGGCTTGTGCTCGTTCCGCATCATGCGCATGTGCGCCTTCGGGATCTGCGCCCACGAGAACACTTCCGACATGCACGGATCGATGCGCCGCTCGACCACCAGCTTGTTGGCCTGCGCCGCCTGCTGCAGGTTGGCGAAGTGCGAGCCCTGCACGCGCTTCTGGTGCATCCAGAGATAGCGCGCGTCCATGGTCAGATTGTAGCCCGTGGTGCCGGCGCAGATGACGACCATGCCGCCGCGCTTCACGACCTGCACCGAGACCGGGATCGTCGTCTCGCCCGGATGCTCGAACACGCAGTCGACGTTGACGCCCTTGCCGGTGATGTCCCAGATGGCCTTGCCGAACTTGCGCATCTCCTTCAGCCACGTCGTTGTACTCGGGCGTGCTCGACCTTCGGCAGCTGGCCCCAGCACTTGAAGTCCTTGCGGTTGATGACGCCCTTGGCGCCGAGCTGCATGACGAAGTCGCGCTTGTCGTCCTCGGAGACGACGCCGATGGCGTTGGCGCCCGACGTGGCGCAGAGCTGCACGGCGAACGAGCCGAGGCCGCCCGAGGCGCCCCACACGAGCACGTTATGGCCCGGACGCAGCACGTGCGGACGATGGCCGAACAGCATGCGGTAGGCGGTGGCGAGCGTCAGCGTGTAGCAGGCGCTCTCTTCCCAGGTCAGATGCTTCGGACGCTCGAGCAGCTGGCGGTCCTGCACGCGGCAGAACTGCGCGAACGAGCCGTCCGGCGTCTCGTAGCCCCAGATGCGCTGCGAGGGCGAGAACATCGGATCGCCGCCGTTGCACTCCTCGTCGTCGCCGTCGTCCTGGTTGCAGTGGATGACGACCTCGTCGCCGACCTTCCAGCGCTTCACCTTGGAGCCGACCGCCCACACGATGCCCGACGCGTCCGAGCCGGCGATGTGATAGGGCTGCTTGTGCACGTCGCGGATGGGCGAGATGGGCATGCCGAGCGAAGCCCACACGCCGTTGTAGTTGACGCCCGCCGCCATCACGAGCACGAGCACGTCGTGGCTGTCGAGTTCCCACGTGGGCACGACCTCGACCTGCATGGCCTTGTCCGGCTCGCCGTGGCGCTCCTCGCGGATGGCCCAGGCATACATGTTCTTCGGAACGTGCCCGAGCGGCGGAATCTCGCCGATCTCGTAGAGATCCTTCTTGGGCCGCTCTTGCGCGCGCCGGTCACTGGTGCTTTGGCTGCGGCGCTCTGGCTCGACATTCTCTCGTCTCTCCCTGACGCTTACGTGTCATAAAAGGTCCATGCCTGAACCTTCGCGGCACCGGCCGGTGCAGTGGTTTTGCTCACTCGGCCGTGTCCTTCGCCCCGGTTCAAGCACTTTTCGGCGGCGCAATAAAGAGGATGCTTGCAAACGGCAAGCGTAGCCCAACGAAGAGTTAATGAGAACGAGCTAGCTTCGCGTCCTGCCGCGGCCGTTCGGCCCACCACTGAGGGCCCTTGCTCATGCAAAGCTTCGATGCCGCCATTCAGGTTATCTATGGACTCTGGACCTTGAGTGCGACCGCCTGGGCTGTGAGCGGCGGCCTCACCCTGGTCGCCTTCGTGGTGATGCACACGGTGTTCCCGGTCAAGTCGCTGGCGACGATCTATGCCCCGGTGCTGTTTCTCGGCGGCCTTTCGGGCATTTACGCCTGCCAGCGCAACGGGCTTTACTTCACCCGCGATGAAGCCTCGAACGCGGTGATTGCGGCCACGGCCGGCCTCGTCGTGGCGCTGTTTGCCGCTGTCGTCGTGACTCGGCTCGTCTATGCGGCAACCCGGCTCGCCGCCCCAGAGGACACGTCGGGAGGCTTCATGCGCTCCGTCGAGCCCCGCCGCACCGGCATCCGGCCGGCCCGCACCAGCATGGCCCCCACAAGTCTGGATTGACCCGCGCGGCTCCCTGAACCGCGATCAGATCGCCTGTAACCGTCCTGGCGTGCCAGACACCTCAGCCGCAGTTACGCCCTTCGCAGAACGTCGGCGCACGGCTATATAGGCGTCAAAATAGCGATATGGGCTCTGCTGGCGCTTCCATGGTGGCGTCAGCGCAAGCCTGAACAAGCGAGGGTGTGGGGATATGCGCGACGTAACGCGGCGGCGGCTCGAACGCCAGCTTTGGCTCGAACGGGCGAAGTGGGCGGGCGCTGGTCTTGGCGTGCTGGCGCTGATCGGCACCGGCATGTGGTTCACCGGCCTCGACGCCTCGGTGGAGATCAAGCACATACCCGGCGTGGTGCAGAGCGTAGGACCGATAAGCGGCGCCAGCACCAAGGTCATCGAGGAAGGTCTTGCGGTCGACGTGAAGCTCGAGGACGGGCGCCTTGTCCACGTCATCGCCCTCAAGACCACGGAGCCGCATGTCGGCGATCACATCCAGGTCGCCGAGCACATCCACGGCACCGGCCGCATCACCTTCAGCTGGAAGTAAAAGCGTTTGGGGGCTCCCCCGGAGCCTGCGGGAGCCGTTGCTTTGAGGTCTGCCGGCCCGGAGCGAACCTCGTTTTGGATAGGCGCGGCGGCGCGTTGACGGGGCGGGCTTCGTGGCTATAGTGCGGCCTCCGTTCCCACTTTCGTAGATTGCCTCTGTGGCGGAATCGGTAGACGCGGCAAACTCAAAATCTGTTGTCAGCAATGACGTGCCCGTTCGAGTTGGGCCAGGGGCACCACTTACTTCATCGGGTATCGCGTTAGAACCTCACACGAAGTCCGGCGCCGGTGTGCACACGGGTATCGATCTGATCCTCGCCTGAAACTCCGTTGGCGAAGACGTCGAAGGTGACGTTTTCCGTGACGGCATAGCCGACGCGGGCGCCGTACTCGACCCAGACTGTGTCGTCCTCATTGACCGCAGCCAGCGTACCGACCCCAGCCACGGTTGCCCCGACAGAAGCTCTAAGTGAGCGGCGCACTGTGTTGGTGTGAGATCGGGATGTCACGCTCCCCACCTACCCAACCACCACCATCGCATCGCCGATCGTCACCACCCGCCTCTCGATGATCCGCGCTGTGATGCCGCCATGCCCGCGAACGGCATTGTAGCCGCCGGTACCGAGCGCCTCCTCCATCTGGCTGCAGGGCGCGCAATCGCCTGAGCCTTCGAGCAGCGCCGTCCCGATGCGAAAGCGGCGGCCCTTCAAAGCCGCCGTATTCACTCCACGGGTCACGAAATTTCGGCGCAGAAGCTCGGGCGCGATCATCTCCCTGCCGAGAAACGACGCGATAGCCTGAATATCTTCGCTGGCAATAAGCGTCGCCTGCCGCGGGCCATCGCGGCTGGTTTCGTAGTGATCTCCCTCGATGCCTTTCCCGGCAACCAGCCTCGCCGTCGATTGCGACACGATCGGTGCCCTGCGCGCTGGGCGAAGTCCAATCCAGAGAAGTTCGCCGGGACGCGTCGGCGCAGCCAGCAATTTCCCGAGCGGTGAGTTGGGTGCCGGTCGTCGAGAGGCTTGAGAGGGATCAGATTTCATTCGTTTCGCAGGGGAGTGAACACGGCCGGGCCCCGACGATAACATGCGCGCCGCCGGCGCGCCCCTACACTCGAGTGCGCGATTGAGAGATCTCGACTGCTACTGATTGCGCCCTAACGTCAGCTGCCGCCGCTTGCTGTAGCGCAGCATGGCATCGTCGGCCCTCGCGAGCTCGTCCTTCAGCACTGCAATGTGCTGGTGCGACTGAGCGATGACATCATCCGCGTTCGACAACAGCTGGTCGGTGATTTCCTCCAGCTGGCTGACAAGCTTGCTTCCCATGGTGCCGGCTCCCTACGCATTACACAAAACACCTTACGCACGCCGGTGTTTTTAGTTCCCTTTGGAGCGTTCTCACAATCAACGCGGCGTGAACCGCTATGATGCCCTTCCTGTGTGACGCTATTCGTGCGTGCTTCTGGCCGTCTCGGGCCACAGCTCTTTGATGTCCTCCGGCAGCTGACCGATCACGTTGGCGATTTCGCCGGGATCGCAATGGCGCGCCAGAAGTGCAAACACGTGGCTCACCGCCCATTCGACAGGATAAGTGTGGGGCAGGATGTCTTTGCTGAGCTCATCCAGAAACTGCTGCTTCGACCTCACTTTGCGCGGCACCGCATGCGGTCGCCAGCCATCGTAATAGAGCCCCCGCACAATGAGAGGCAGCTGGGCCCCGAGATCGACCGCTTCTTCCAGAGTGAGACGGTCGCGGAGCTGGTGCAGAACGGCCCGCAATACGGAGTAGGCGGCGGCCTCATTGGCCAGCTCGCCCTTGTCCTTCAGCTCTCTCAGCCATTCCTGGATCGTCTGGACAGCATGCGAAACGTGGGAGGGAAGGGTCATGACACAGCTCGGCTTTCATCAAGTTCGAGCTTCAGCACTGCACATCGGCGGGCACCTGTCCTTGCCCTGCATCAATGGCTCGTCGCTCGTACCTTTGGCTGGGTCTGGCCCAAACGGTGCCCGCGACGCCGCCCGTTTGGTGACAGTTCTGTCCTGAAACCATCGCCGCGACAGGGAGTTGTCAGCCTCGCAAGTCACGCCCAGGACAGGACCGAGCAAAGAGGACGACACATGAAAATCTCGAGTTTGGCATTAGTCGCAGCAGGTGCTCTTGCCTTGTCGGCAACCACGGCTTCGGCCGCGATCGTGTGCAACGACGAAGGCGAATGCTGGCACGTGAAGCGACACGCCACCTACAAGCCTGAATTCAGGCTCCACGTGCACCCGGATAATTGGAAGTGGAAGGGCGGCCACTACAAGTGGCGTGAGCATGGCGGCCACGGGTACTGGCGCAGCGGCGTCTGGGTCGACATCCACTGATTGGCGTAAGAGCTTCCGCTGCGGCGCTCGCGGGGTTCGCCTCCGGGACGCCGCGGCGGGCAGCGCTCTTTCTCCCCTCCGCCCAAGGTTTATCCCGCGCCAATCCGTTCGCAGGTCTCGTCCTAAGCGGGGCGTCGTTTACGGGGCAACTCGAGCATCTTATTTCACGATGCTCATAGCCGTTCTCGTTTGTGCATGTAGTGTTCTCAATATAAATTTATGAAAGCAAAAACATATACTTATAACAAGATGATGAGATTAAGGAATAGGATCGGACTCATATCGTTCTGTTCTTGTTTCTCCGTTTGCATCGAGCGCGGCGTTCCAAACGCTCAAGCTCGCCGGACTCTACAACAATAACATCTAGGTGATACAACAGCTTATCTGCTGCATCTGCACCAGATTCGCAGCCGGACTAGATATTTGGAGGTCGTTTCAGCGTCGCTTTCGAACAGTCTCAGTGCCGCACGCGACGCCAGTTTCGCGAGCCTCGAGGCGCAAAATCACCTACTCCTCATAGATCATCTTCACGCTCATGCCGCCGTCGATGATGATGTTTTGGCCGGTCATGAACCCGGCGTGCTCGGCGAGAAACAGGCACGCTTCCGCGATGTCTTCGGGCTTGCCGACGCGGCCGACCGGGTGTTGCAGCCGGTCGCGCTCCGAGTGCCGCGGGGTTTCAGCGCGCGCCGAAAACTGCCAGTCGCGCGTCTCGATCCAGCCGGGGCTTACCGCGTTGACGCGAATGCCGTGCGGGCCGAGGCTGATCGCCATGCCGTGCGTCAGCGCGACGATGCCGCCTTTTGATGCCGTATAGGCTTCGGTGCCAGGTTCCGACATGAACGCGCGTGTCGAGGCCATGTTGATGATGGCTCCGCCTTGTCCGCGCTCGACCATGCGCCGGGCCACATTCTGCGAGCAGAGAAACGCGCCGCGCAGGTTCACCGCGATCACGCGGTCGAAGTCCTCTGGCGTCAGCTCCAGGAACGGCGTGTTGCGATTGATGCCGGCGTTGTTGACGAGCACGTCCGGGCAGCCGAGCTCTTTCGCGGTCTGGTCGAGCCAGCTGTCGATATCGGCTTTCTTCCCGGTGTCGCCTTGGACGAAAATCCCCTTGGCGCCCATCTCGCGCATCCTCTGCACTGCTTCTTCGCCGGCGTCCTTTTCGGGATCGAAAATCGACACGGCGTATCCCGCTTTCGCGAACGCATAAGCGACGCCCCGCCCGATGCCCTGCGCCCCGCCCGTGACTGCTGCTACCTTCAAGATCACCACTCCTTCACCGTCAGCTTCTGCAGGCATGACCTCCGTCCGAAGCGTTCCCCAGACACGAGACGATGCTCCGTCTTTCAGATCTTCTTCTTTGCCGCTTCCCTCCCGCGCTCGATCTCTTCCGGCTCTTGCTCGTCGACCTGAGATATCTCGGTTCGCGCGTCGACATCGACACGAAGCAGCTCGTCGAGCTTGGCGTGGATGGCCTGGGTGTCGCGGTGCTCGGCGCGCTGGATGAACAGCGTCATCATCCACGTGGCCAGGGTGGCAACCGCGTGCCAGTCGAAGGACTTTGGCTCGAATACGACCCAAAGCAGAGTGTAGACGATGATGATGAGAAAGGCGGCCGGATGCGCCGTCATGACGCCGATCTGCGTGAGGAAGTGCGGGATGGCTTTCATGTGTGCGCTCCTGGCCAAGGTTCGTGCACTAAACCAGCCGGTCGAAGCCGAAGTTCGGAATCTACTTTCGCGCCAGCCTTGAACCGACGACGCCTCAGACCGGCAAAGCCTCAAACCGACACAGGCCCCAAACCGTTTCCGGCAGGGGCCTGCTAAATGATGGAAGCCGTCGACATCTCGACAAGTCATCCTCGGTTTGACAATGCAGTTGAAAGACACGAGTTCCGCGAAGTCGGCGAAAATTCATGCCGCCGCCGGTCCTGGATTCTTTTCGTTCCAGGCTTCGACGACCGCTGCTGTCATGGCGAAGCCATGCTTCGCATGGACCGCCGCGGCCTGTCCTCCATCCGGCGGCTCGTTCTGATCCAGTGGCGGCACCGGCATCGCGACCTCGTTGTCGCACGAAGTACACTTGATCATCGCCATCGGCCAGTTCCGCTCGCCGTAGCCTTCGAAGAACATCAGCTCCGCTTTCCCTCCGCATTTGGCGCAGCGGTTCAGTTCCGGCATGGCGAGGCTCCGTTGTGTTGCGGCGATCGCGGTTCGCTCGTCAGACCCTTCGCACAAGACCGACCAGCAGCAGTAGGATGAGCGCGCCGAGCAGCGCGGCGACGATGTTGCCGCCCATCAACTCCGTGTAGAGGCCGATACGCGGCGCAAGTAGTCCGGCGATACCCGCGCCGAGGATGCCGACGACGATATTTCCGATCAGGCCGAAGCCGTAGCCTTTGACGAGAAGGCCTGCGAGCCAGCCTGCGATTGCGCCGATGATGATCCAGGCCAGAATGGATTCTGGGGCGAGCATGGGAATGTTCCTTTGAATTGATCGATGTCTGAACAATGTCGCATCTGAGCAATGTGGAACGGCCTTCGCCGGTTCCGTGTGCGCCCCGAAGGGCCTGGACGGTGTCCAGAGATCCTTAAGGCCGGGGCAAATTCGAACGCCATGGAGACGACCGATATTTTCTTTGATGCGATAACGGAACAAATGATGCGCTGCCGCATTGTCGGACTCGTCGTGAGAACTTCCGCGAGAGTCCCAGGTTGAGGCTCCGACCCCTCCGACTGACTTGCCCCGGCAGGCTTCGACCCCTTGCCGGGGCATTTTTAATGCGGAGAGAATTAGAAAGTATCGATTTATATCAATGATGTGCGTGGCTTGATTTGCGTCAAAGGCGGAGGAGCCCGCTGCGTTCTACTTTAGTATCGCTGAGCAAGCGGTCTTCCCCCACTCCTCCGCTGTCCCTCGATGCTTGGCGCTGATGTTGGCCCCGGTAGCGCCTCCCGGTCTACCGGGGCTTTCCGTTGGCTACGGGGCTGCACCGCACCTATCCCCACACGCGTCCTGATCGCACGGTGTCGATCTTGTAGTCCGTGGCATGCGCCGAAAAGAAGCTCTGTCCGAAGCGGCGCGCCGCCGTCAGCGGATCGCTCGGATCCTTCCTCACATCGCCGCGAGCATTGCCGATGCCGTGCACGGCGCCGATGAAGTCGGAGTGCGTATAGCGGCTGTACTCCTGCAGCTGATGCACGATGCCGGCCGCCACCGTCGGAAAAGTTTCCTCCGAGCTGATCGCAAGGCCGATGCGCTTGCCCTTCATGCCTTGGACGACGGCGGCGGAGCTCGGATGCGAAGCCGCCACATAGCAGAACATGCGGTCGAAGAAGGCCTTGAGCTGCGCCGACATGCCGTACCAGTAGACTGGCGTCGCGGCCACGAACCCTTCCGCCGGTAGAAATTTCTCGAGGAAGGTGGTCCTGAAGCCGTCCTCGATGGCGCATTCGCCGTCGGCGCGCCGGCAGGTGCGGCAGTCTCCGAGAAAGGCTCCAAGAACGTCGCTGGCGAACACTACCTCGGCCTCGTGGCCGGCTTCCGTTATTCCCTGGCTCACCGCAGCAGCGAGCTGCGCCGAGTTGCCGTCCCGCCTCGGGCTCGAGCTCAATACGATTGCTTTCATTGCCGCCTCGCCGTGCATGACTTCTCTTGCAGGGCAGCCTAGGGTGCGCAAGAACCACAAGGCAAGTACGTACCTTTTGGTGCCTATTCAGCGGGGGCAGTCATGAGCAGATCTTCAGCGAAGCCTCGCGTCCTGCGACGGACCGAGGCGAAGCCTCGCTCCTCCTCACGGGCGAAGCCTCGCACTTCGTCAGTCGAGGCGAAGCCTCGCCCTTCAGCACAACTCCCGCCGAGCGTGTTCGAACTCCAGTTGCTCGGCGCGCCATGCGCTCGAGCTGGTGGCAAGTAAATGGACCATGCTTATTCTGCCGGCTTTGGCCGCAGGCCCCATGCGCAACGGCGCCCTGCTGCGCCGCATCGGCGGCATATCGCAGAAGATGCTGACGCAGACGCTTCGTGACCTCGAGCGCAACGGCCTCGTTGTCCGGCATGATCGAAAGACAGTGCCGCCGCATGTGGAGTATCGCCTGAGCCGGGTTGGCCGATCCTTAAGTGACGTGCTCGTCACGTTGGATGGGTGGGCCGAGCAGAATTTTCCGGCGCTCGATGCGGCTCGCGAGCGGTTCGACGCCAGCGCATCCACACGCCGAAGGTGAAAAAATAGGCAAGCCGCAGTATCTGCGGAAGCCATTTTGCCACGGCATCACAGCTTTCACACTCTCACCTGAATTCAGCCCCGCTTCCGCCCGCAAATATATTACTCCTGCTGAACCATCGTCAGCAGCCCACAGCGGCGGGTTTTAACAGTGAGTGTTTCCAGGAGAGCCAAAGCGGAAACGCTTATTGACCGCCGTTCACTTTAAAGCCGCATTCCCCGGCAGGGATCATGCACTTGGCGTCATGACGCAGATGTTCAGGCGACAACGTAACCGAATGTGTCTAGACGATAGTCGCAGAAGTCTGCCATTTTTGCGCGATCGAGAGATTCTTGCGGCTCGCCAAAATGATGGCAGCAACTCGAAACCATCAAGGAGCATCATCCATGAGTTTGAACGCGCACAATGCGCGCGAAATTCTGGACGCCACGCACGCCGCCTTCAGCAAAGGCGACCTTGACGCTATGTCCTCGTGGTTCGTCGACGACATGACCTACTGGTCCAATACCGGCTCGCAGGATGGAAGTCCGCTCGTTATCCACGGCAGAGCTGCTCACTTCGCGATGGTGAAGTCGATCGCGAGTGTCGCGGAAGCCGTGTCGGTGACGGAGCACTTTCAGTTCAGCCACGGCATCGGCCGGGCCCAGGTCGAAGCCTACATTCGGCACAGGCAGACTGGCCTCGTCCTGTCAGGCTCGTTCCGCCAGATCGTGACCTATCGAGGCAACAAGATCCTCCGTCTCGACGAATACCACGATGCGGCCAAGATGGCGGCGTTCTGGCGGCTCGTGACCAGCGAGGCGAACGCTGAGGAGCCGCATCCCCTGGACGACGATGCAAGCGTCAGCTTGATCGGACCCGGCGCGGTCTGATCCCATATACTCCGGCCGGGCTGGCCCCCATGGGGTGCGTGGCGTCCGCGCATCCCAGCTTTTCTTTCTGTTCCCGACATCTGGATTATTTCGCATCGCGCCATAAGTGGCGTCCGTGACGGGACGGGCGCGGCTTGCCAATCCTGCGTGATCATGCTGCAAGGCGGGGCCGCACTCCAAAAAGTGCGCCCCAAGAAGGACGTCGTATGGATCCCATCGTTGAAGTTAAGGGCTTGGACAAGACCTACGACAGCGGGCACCAGGCGCTGAAAGGCGTGGATCTCACGATCCGGCGTGGCGAGATCTTTGCGCTGCTCGGCCCTAACGGCGCCGGCAAGACCACGCTCATCGGCGTCATCTGCGGCCTCGTGCGGCCGACGGCGGGCACCGTCGTCGCCGACGGTCACGATATCATCAAGGACTACCGCGCCGCGCGCGCCAAGATCGGCCTCGTCCCGCAGGAGCTCTCGACCGACATGTTCGAGACCGTGTGGGCCACGGTCAACTTCAGCCGCGGCCTGTTCGGCAAGACCGCCAATCCCGCCTTCGTCGAGCAGATCCTGCGCGAGCTGTCGCTGTGGGAGAAGAAGGACAGCCGCATCGCCACGCTGTCGGGCGGCATGAAGCGTCGCCTGCTCATCGCCAAGGCGCTGGCCCACGAGCCCACGATCCTCTTTCTCGACGAGCCGACCGCGGGCGTCGACGTCGAGCTTCGGCGCGAGATGTGGGCCATGGTGCGCCGCCTGCGCGAGAAGGGCGTCACCATCATCCTCACCACGCACTACATCGAAGAGGCCGAGGAGATGGCCGACCGCGTCGGCGTCATCGACCAGGGCGAGATCGTGCTGGTCGAGGAAAAGCGCGCCCTGATGCAAAAGCTCGGGCAGACGCAGGTGACGATCGGGCTCAAGAAGGCCCTCGACGCCGTGCCGCCCGCGGCAGCCGACCTCCCGCTCGTGCTGTCCGAGGATGGGCTCACGCTGTCGCTGACCGTGCCCGCCAACGGTGAGGACCCGGACGGAGGCGCAGCCGACCTCGTCAAGCGGCTGGCATCCGCCGGCATCGACTTCAAGACCATCGATATGAGCCGGTCCTCGCTCGAGGACA
Organism: uncultured Alphaproteobacteria bacterium; assembly: GCA_963831345.1. Taxonomy (GTDB): domain Bacteria; phylum Pseudomonadota; class Alphaproteobacteria; order Rhizobiales; family Hyphomicrobiaceae; genus Hyphomicrobium_C. The sequence goes on along the minus strand of CAWHPZ010000013.1, from coordinate 185,592 downwards.
TTTTCGTAACTCTTGTGGGCAAGCGCGCATGAACATTCACGCCGTCCGAGCTATCTACAGCTTCGAGATGGGCCGCATGTGGCGGACCATGTTCCAGAGCATCGCCTCGCCGGTGATCTCGACGTCGCTCTATTTCATCGTCTTCGGCTCCGCCATCGGTAGCCGCATGTCGACCATCGACGGCGTTCCATATGGCGCCTTCATCATCCCCGGGCTCGTCATGCTGCAACTGCTGACGCAGAGCATCTCGAATGCCTCGTTCGGCATCTATCTGCCGCGCTTCACCGGCACCATTTACGAGCTTCTGTCGGCGCCCATCTCCGTCGTCGAAGTGCTTCTCGGCTATGTCGGCGCCGCAGCCAGCAAATCCATCATTCTCGGCCTCATCATTCTGGCGACGGCTCGCCTGTTCGTGTCGTTTGAGATCGCGCATCCGCTCTGGATGCTGACCTTCCTCGTTTTGACCTCGGTCGCCTTCAGCCTGTTCGGCTTCGTTCTCGGCATCTGGGCCGACGGCTTCGAGAAGCTTCAAATCGTGCCGCTCATGGTCATCACGCCGCTGACCTTCCTGGGCGGCACGTTCTACTCGATCCACATGCTGCCGCCGTTCTGGCAGACCGTCAGCCTGTTCAATCCGGTGGTCTATCTCGTCAACGGCTTCCGCTGGGCGTTCTATGGCATCGCCGATGTCAATGTCGGCATCAGCCTCGCCATGACGCTGGCATTTCTCGTCGCTTGCACCGCCGCGATCGCTTGGATCTTCCACACCGGCTATCGCGTCCGCGCGTGACGCGCAGGTGCTTTAAGTCTCGAACTTCACGCCGCAGTCATTGCCCCGCCGCCATATGACGATGCAATTTGTGTCGATCTTTTCCATCGGCACGACGAGGCGAAAGCGGTCCGGGACCTTTGAGGACCCGACAGGTCTGATTCTCGCACCGCTCTCGGACTTGTCCCGCAGCAGCAGAGCGACTTCCTTTCCGTCGAATTTCGCCAGGCCAGCCGTGTTCGTCGGACGGCGGCGGTTTGTGCGTGCGTTGTCTGCCATTCTGAACTCTCAGCGCGAAGCGAATCGATCTCCGCAATTTAGACGGGAAAGTTTGCGAAGGCGCACCGCGCGAATTCGTCGCGTTGGGCTCCGATGATCAGCAAAGAGACAATTGCTCACTGCATCAGGCGGCCATCAGGCGGCATGTCCTCCCAGGAACAGCTCTGAATCTCATCTTCGCGCACAACACCGGCCCGACCCGGCGCGGCGCTGATAGCGCACCGGCGGTTCGCTCACCCGTCTTTCAATTCATCCTGGAGATCAGACCCGATGAACTTCCGCTCTGCTTTGGGCAGCCTCGCCGTTGCCACTGTCACCGCGTTCGCTGCTTCCGCGTCCGCTATGGCCGCCATGGACGAGCCGCCTGCAAAGCCCAAGGTCGACTGCACCAATCCCGTCAACAAGGCCAAGCCCGCCTGCGCCCCGAAGCACAGCGAGCTCAATGACGACGAGATCTACGAAGCGGCCTATTGGAACGCCAAGAACGGCAAGTACAAGGAAGCGCTCGCCACAGTCGCGCTCGCCAAGAACAAGGACGATCCGCGCATCCTGCGCGTGACCGGCTTCGCTACGCGCAAGCTCGGCGACGTCGATGGCGCCATGCCCTACTATCAGAAGGCGCTGTCCATCAATCCGGACGACACGCGCACGCGCGAGTACATGGGCGAGGCCTTCCTCACCAAGGGTGATCTCGCAGGCGCAGCTCAGCAGCTCGTCGAGATCGAGAAGCGCTGCGGGACATCGTGCGAGGACTACGCCAAGCTTGCCGAAGCCATTGCGTCGGCCACGAAGCCGGCGAACGGCTAACCTCTTTCTATCCAGCCTAGGTTAGCGGGCCGTTCCAGTCGCGATGTGTGTCTGGCGCGGCCCGCCGTCTTTCGTCAGGCCTGCGATCGCAGCGACAGGCTGCGAGCGGCATCGACCGCCGCAGGCTCGCGCGTCGTGACCCTGGCCGCCCAGACGATGATGGGCCTTTCCATGTAGCGCCACGACAAAGCGGCAATGGCGACGACGATGGCGAACTCGAGCAGCGTTGCAGCCATCCACGGCAGACCGAAACCCAAGGTCTGCGGATCTAAGCCGTAAAGGAACGGGGCCATGAAAATGAACTCATGCACGAGATACGCGCCATAGCTGATGCGGCCCAGACCGCGCAGCGGAGCAATTTCAAGCGCGGACACGAACCAGCTTTCCTGTCCCTGCACGATCTGCAGCAGCAGGAGCGCCGCCAGGATGGCGCAACCGAGCCTGCCATAGAGCGGCCATTCCTGCGTGTGGCCGAACAGGAGGGCGGAGGCGATAAGCACGCCCAGCGTGGCAAGCTGGGCGCTACCCTTCGCCAGCCACGCGGGAAGCTTCCGGTGCGCATTGATCCCGGCGGCGCCACCCAAGGCCAGAAGCGAGAAGTTGACGAGCGAGTTCACGTATCTCGTCACCGCCGTCACATCGCTCGCCTCGAGTTCGATCATCGTCGCAAGCCCGATGACGAGGACCGTGAGACACACGGCGAGGGTGTGCCGTCGCGGCACCAGAAGCACGAGCGGGGCAAATAGAAGGTAGAATTGCTGCTCGACGGCAAGCGTCCAGAAGTGACCGAAGTGCCCTGCCCAATACCCGTGGTATCCGATGAGAATGTTGAGCGTAAACGTCGCCGACGCGAGTTTATTGGCGTGCGTGAAGGCCTCGACGGGCGCGAACAACGATACGGCCGTCAAAACCGCGAGCAGCACGTAATAGGGCGGCACGATGCGAGCGGTGCGGCGGATATAGAAGCGACCGAGGCCTTGCGCCACGCTCGATCGTCCGGCCTCGATCTCTGTACGCGTGGCGGCCAGGATGCGCGTGATCAGAAACCCGCTCAGGACAAAGAACGCCCACACGCCGACGCTGCCGTAGGGGCTGGCATCCGCGAATTTGATTTTGTGGCTGAGAAACACGAGCACGAAGGCGATGGCGCGCAGGCCATCGAAGCCCTGTATCCGCCTGCCGTGGGCGTGCGTTTCCATGCACCTGTCCTCGTGAGGCACAAGCACCATAACGCACGCTGGCGGGCGGCCGAACAACTTCAAGTCAAGTAGGTGAACCGCGCGACTGCGTCATCTTCGCCTCGGACGCGGGTGACCCGGCGCGAAGATGACAGTTTAGAGATGCGCGCGTCTCAGCCTCAACGCATTGCCGATCACGCTCACCGATGACAGCGCCATGGCCGCCGCCGCGATGATCGGCGACAGCAGGATGCCGAAGGCGGGATAGAGCACGCCTGCCGCGATCGGCACGCCAGCCGCATTGTAGGCGAACGCGAACACCAGGTTCTGGCGGATGTTGATCATGGTCGCCTTCGACAGATGCCGCGCGCGCACGATGCCGTTGAGATCGCCTTTCACCAGCGTCACGCCCGCGCTTTCCATGGCCACGTCCGTTCCCGTTCCCATGGCGATGCCGACGTCGGCCCCGGCAAGGGCCGGCGCATCGTTGATGCCGTCGCCGGCCATGGCCACGACGCGCCCTTCGCGGCGCAGGCGCGCGACCACGTCGCCCTTCTGCTCCGGCAGCACCTCGGCTTCGACCTCGGAAATGCCGAGCTTGCGCGCCACGGCGTGTGCGGACGTGGCGTTGTCGCCCGTCAGCATGACGACGCGGATGCCGGCCTGTCTCAGCGCTGAGATCGCGGCCGGCGTCGTCGGCTTGATGGCATCGGCGATGGCGATGATGCCGGCGGCCTTGCCGTCGACCGCCACATAAATCGCCGTCGCGCCGTCGCCGCGTGCCGCCTCCGCCTTGGCGTCGAGCGCCGCCGTATCGACGCCGGCCTCCGTCATGATGTGGCGGTTGCCGATGACGAGCGCGCGGCCGTCGACCGTTCCGGTGACGCCTTTGCCCACCGGCGAGTCGAAATTATCGGCCCGCGCGAGTGTGATGCCGCGTGCGTTTGCGGCCCGCACGATAGCGGCGGCCAGCGGATGCTCGCTCGAGCGCTCGAGGCTCGCGGCAAGACGCAACAGCGTTGCTTCGTCGAAGCCCGGCGCAGTGCTCATCGAGACGACCGTGGGCTTGCCTTCGGTCAGCGTGCCGGTCTTGTCGACGACGAGCGTATCGACCTTCTCCATGCGCTCGAGCGCTTCCGCGTTCTTGATCAGCACGCCGGCCTGCGCCCCGCGCCCGATGCCGACCGTGATCGACATGGGCGTCGCGAGCCCGAGCGCGCACGGGCAGGCGATGATGAGCACCGACACCGCGGCGATGAGCGCATAGGTGAAGCTCGGCTCCGGGCCCCACGTCCACCACGCCAGAAACGCCAGCACCGCCGCGCCGATGACGGCCGGCACGAACCAGCCCGAAACCTGATCCGCGAGCCGCTGGATGGGCGCGCGGCTGCGCTGCGCCTTCGCCACCATGTCGACGATCTGCGCCAGCACCGTATCGCGGCCGACCTTGTCGGCCTTCATGACGAAGCCCGCCGACTGGTTCATGGTGCCGCCGATGACGCGGTCGCCGAAGGCTTTCGTCACCGGCATGGGCTCGCCCGTCACCATGGATTCGTCCACGGCGCTGCGGCCTTCCACGACCTCGCCGTCCACCGGCACGCGCTCGCCCGGCCGCACGCGCAGGCGGTCGCCCACGACGACGGCTTCGAGGCTGACGTCCTCGTCATTTCCGTCCGGGTCGATGCGCCGTGCCGTCTTGGGCGCGAGATCGAGCAGCGCGCGGATGGCGCCGCTGGTCTGCTCGCGGGCCTTGAGCTCCAGCACCTGGCCGAGCAGCGCCAGCGCCGTGATGACGGCCGCGGCCTCGAAATAGACCGGAACGCCGCCGTCGTGGCCGCGCATGGCGGCCGGGAAAAGATCCGGCAACAGCGTCGCGACGACGCTATAGGCCCAGGCCACGCCCGTGCCCATGGCGATGAGCGTGAACATGTTGAGGTTCATGCGTTCTGAGCGACGCCCAGGCGCGCTCGAAGAACGGCCAGCCGGCCCACAGCACCACCGGCGTTGCCAGCGCGAGCTGGATCCAGTTCGAGGTCTGCTGTGCGATGAAACCGTGCGCGCCGATGAGATGCGCCCCCATCTCGAGCACGAACACGGGAACGGTGAGCGCGAGGCCGATCCAGAACCGGCGCGTCATGTCGGCGAGCTCGGGATTGGGCCCGGCGCTCGGCCGTGACCAGCTCGGGTTCGAGCGCCATGCCGCAGATCGGGCACGAGCCCGGGCCCACCTGGCGGATCTCGGGATGCATGGGGCAGGTGTAGATCGTGCCTTCGGGCACGGGCGCTTCGTCGACCTTTTTGCCGTCGAGATAGCGCTGGCGGATCGGCGAGGAACTTGGTGCGGCAGCCGGCAGCGCAAAAATAATAGGTGCGGCCGTGATGCTCGGCGCGGTGCTTGGCTGTGTGCGGGTCGACCTTCATCCCGCAGACGGGATCGATGGCCATGGCCTGATCATGGGCCGTGATCATGGACGATGATCATGTGAGGCTCGGGCGCGGCCTGAGCCTGACCGTAGACCTCGAGAGGGACGTATCCATGCTCGTGCTTGTGCCCGCCGCAGCAGGATTTCTCGGCGGCCGGTTTGCCGTGATCGTGCGTTCCGCTCATCGCGATCTCCAAATTCGAGTTATACCCCGTGGGGGTACTTGACATCGTATACCCCTAGTGGGTATCAGTCAAGGCATGCACAACGATTCAAAAGCAACCGTGATGAAACGCCTGGGCCGTATCGAGGGTCAGGTACGCGGCATCTCCAAGATGGTGGACGAGAAGCGCTACTGCATCGACATCATCACGCAGATCTCGGCCGTTCGCGCTGCCCTGCGCCGCGTCGAGGAGGAAGTCCTCAAGGATCACGTCGCCCACTGTGTCGAGCACGCCATTCAGAGCGGCAACGCCAAGGACCAGCGCCAGAAGGTGGCCGAGCTGATGGAAGTCCTGGCGCGTGCCAACAGATGACCACATTCAAGAATGCCGCATCGAGCCGACCCGGTATTTCATCGCGCGCGCAGACGGACCGCCTTGATCTGTCTCAACTCGTCCGTGGAGTGATAGTGATGAAATTTTTGCCGAAGCTTCTGGTCTGCGCTCTGCTGCATTCAACGCGATAACGGGTCCGTATTGCCGGCCCAACTCAGGCCCCAGTTCAGGGATGAGTTGACGAAACGCCACCATCGGCTCTTAATCGAAGCGCATATGGGAGATCGAATGCGCATCCGGTCCATACTTGCGGCCTTGCTGGTCCTGAGCCTCGCGGTGACACCCGCGGCGGCGCGGGCTGCTTTCGCCGTGAACGATGGACATGCCGGCGCCTCTCACAGCGAGATGGCGGCTCAGGAGAAGATGGCGGCCGAGATGGCAGCCATGCCGGACTGCCATCGCATGATGATGCAACAGGCTGAGCACAAACCCGCGCCGGTTAAATCGGACAACCACAAGAACTGCCCCGATTGCGACAAGCGCGGCGCGTGCGCTGCGGATCTCTGCCAGCTCAAATGCTTCAAGGTTCTGGGCGCGCTTCACGATGAAGACCGCGCGGCACAGCTGATTGCCGATAAGTTCAGCCTCTCGCCGCAGACGGCGCTCGAGGCTCGGAGCTATAAACCCCGAACGCCACCTCCTCGAACCTGAGATTGCCAGGACGCTCGAACGCCGCCGGCAGAAGCCCGCGGCCGAGCCAACGCGTCTGCGCGCCTACCGAGCGCGCCCTGCAATCTCATTCGAGAAGGATCAGTTCATGATCATCACCAGAAAATCCCTGGCCGCGGCCGGGTTCTTGGCTTTATCCGCAGTGTCGGTCGCGCACGCCGCCGCCACCGACTACGAGTTCCAGCCGGTCACACCAACCGTGAAGAACGGCGCCGGCTCTGAGCTCGCCGTCCGCCTGATCGACAAGCGCACCGGCAAGCCGGTCGCGGGCGCCGTCGTGTTCCGCACGCGCCTCGATATGTCGCCCGACAGCATGGGCGAGATGGAAGCCAAGCACGCCGCCGCTGGCCTCCACTGAAGCCGGCGTCTACCGCTTCAAGGCCGATCTCACCATGGCCGGAGGCTGGGCCCTCAAGCTTCAAGCGAAGGTTCCGGGCGAGACGCGAGACGGTCGAAGGCTCCGTCGTCTTCCAGGCCAAGGACTGAGCAGCCATGACCAGGATGTTCGCCGTGGGGACAGCGCTGGCGCTGCTCCTCGCGAGCGCCGTTGCCGGCTACCATTGGGCGGTCGGTCCCTCGGTTCGACCGGCCATGGCTCAAACGCAAGACCATGATCATTCCGCCGCCCAGAAAGGCCGAGCGGCAACGTGCTCTACTGGAAGCACCCGGACGGGATTGCCGAGTTCTCGCCCGTGCCGGCGAAAACCAAGGACGGCCGCGATTACATCCCCGTGCTGCGAGGACGAGGAAAAGGCCATCGCGCCTGCGCCGTCCAAGCCGAAGAGCGAGGCGGCGAACGCCGACCGCAAGATCCTCTACTACCGCAATCCCATGGGGCTGCCGGACACCTCGCCGGTGCCGAAGAAGGACTGGATGGGGATGGACTACATCCCCGTCTACGAGGGCGAGGACCAGGGCGGCTCGTCGGTCACGGTCAGCCTCGACAAGGTGCAGCGCTCGGGCGTGCGCACGGAGGAAGCGCGCATGGCCAAGCTGGCGCGGCCTGTTCGCGCGCCGGCCATCGCCAAGCCCGACGAGCGCACGCATGCGCATCGTCACGCTGCGCGCCGATGCCTTCATCGAGAAGCTCTACGTCAACGAGACCGGCCAGCACGTCACGGCCGGCGAGCCGCTGTTCCGCATCTACAGCCCGCAGATGGTGACGGCGCAGGTCGACTATCAGGTCGCGGCCCGCGATCGCACCCGCCATGGGCACCCGGGGCGCCGAGCAGCAGCTGCAGAACCTCGAAGTGCCGCCGGCGGTGCTGGACGCGCTGCGCAGCAAAGGCGAGCCCGTCATGTCGATCGACTGGCCGTCTCCGGTCTCGGGCGTGGTCATGGAGAAGCAGGTCATCGAAGGCCAGATGGCGCGCATGGGTGATGTGCTGTTCCGCTTCGCCGATCTGGCCAATATCTGGGTCATCGCCGACGTTGCCGAGCAGGACCTCGGCCACCATAACCATCGGCGATCCCGCCAAGGTGACCTTCCAGGCCATTCCCGAGCGAGACCTTCGAAGGCCGCGTCACCTTCGTCCTGCATGAGCTCGATGCCGCCACGCGCACCGGCAAGGTGCGCATCGAGGTCAAGAACCCCGGCCACCGCATCAAGCACGAGATGTACGCCGACGTGGAGATCGACGCGGGCTCGGGCGAAGGCGAGCGCCTGGCCGTGCCGGCCTCCGCCGTCATCGACAGCGGCAACCGCCAGGTCGTGATGGTCGAGCGCGACGAAGGCCGCTTCGAACCGCGCGCCGTGAAGCTCGGCGTCAGAGGCGACGGCTTGGTCGAAATTCGCGAAGGTGTTTCAAGGCCGGCGAGAAGGTCGTCGTCACGGCCAACTTCCTCATCGACGCCGAAAGCAATCTCAAGGCGGCGCTGTCGGGCTTCTCGGGCGACGCGCCGAAAGCGCCGACCCAAAACGCCGGCCAAGAGGAGCAGATGAAATGATCGCGCGCCTCATCCGCTGGTCTGCGAGCAACCTCGTCCTGGTCTCGATCGCTTGCGCCTTCGCCGTGGCCGCCGGGCATCTATGCCGTGCGCCATGTGCCGCTCGACGCCATCCCCGATCTCTCCGACACGCAGGTCATCGTCTACACCGAGTATTCGGGCCAGGCGCCGCAGGTCATCGAGGATCAGGTCACCTATCCGCTGTCGACGGCCATGCTGTCGGTGCCGAAATCCAAGGTGGTCCGCGGTTTCTCGTTCTTCGGCGTCTCGTTCGTCTACGTCATCTTCGAGGACGGCACCGACATCTACTGGGCGCGCTCGCGCGTGCTCGAATATCTGTCCGCCGCGGCACGCGATCCTGCCAGCTGGCGTCACGCCGACGCTCGGGCCCGACGCGACCGGCGTCGGCTGGGTCTACCAGTACGCCGTCATGGCGGCCAAGCGCACGCTTGCCGAGCTGCGCTCGACGCAGGACTGGCAGGTGCGCTTCGCGCGTTGCCAAGGCGGAAGGCGTGGCCGAGGTCGCGAGCGTCGGCGGCTTCGTGCGGCAATATCAGCGTCGTCGTCGATCCGCGCCGCCTCAAGGCCTTCGACATCTCGCTGATGAAAGTCCGCGACGCCATCCGGCAATCCAACATGGACGTCGGCGGCCGCGTCGTCGAGCTTGCCGAGACCGAATTCATGGTGCGCGGCCGCGGCTATCTGCGCGGCATCGCGCGATATCGAACAGATCGTGCTCAAGGCCGAAGGCGGCACGCCCGTGCTGCTGCGCGACGTGGCCCGCGTCGAGCTTGCGCCCGACGAGCGGCGCGGCATCACCGAGCTGAATGGCGAGGGCGAGGTGGTCTCCGGCATCGCCGTCCAGCGCTATGGGCAGAATGCGCTGTCGGTCATCGAGAACGTCAAGGCGCGCCTTGCCGAGATCAAGGACAGCCTGCCGGACGGCACCGAGATCGTTCCCGTCTACGACCGCTCCGACCTCATCCAGCGCGCCATCGCCACGCTCAAAGCCACGCTTATCGAGGAAAGCCTCATCGTCGCGCTGGTCTGCGTCGTCTTCCTGCTGCACGTGCGCAGCGCGCTGGTCGCCATCATCACGCTGCCGCTCGGCATGCTGATCGCCTACGCCTGCATGTACGCGCTCGGCTTGTCGTCCAACATCATGAGCCTCGGCGGCATCGCCATCGCCATCGGCGCCATGGTCGACGCCGCCATCGTCATGATCGAGAACGCGCACAAGCATCTGGAACGCGCGCCACCCGGCAAGCCGCGCACCGAAATCCTGATCGAGGCGGCGAGCGAGGTCGGACCGGCGCTGTTCTTCTCGCTGCTCATCATCACGGTCTCGTTCCTGCCGATCTTCGCGCTCGAAGCGCAGGAAGGCCGGCTGTTCAAGCCGCTCGCCTTCACCAAGACCTTCGCCATGGCCGCAGCCGCGCTGCTGTCGGTCACCGTCGTGCCGGCGCTGATGGTGCTTTTCGTGCGCGGCCGCATCGTGCCGGAGCGCAGCAACCCGGTGAACCGCGTTCCTGATCTGGATCTACCGCCCCGTCATCAAGGGCGTGCTGCGTGCGAAGGCGCTGACCATCGCGCTGGCGATGGCCGTTCTCGCCGTCAGCGTCTGGCCGGCGACGCAGCTCGGCGCCGAGTTCATGCCGAGCCTCAACGAAGGCACGCTGCTCTACATGCCGACGACGCTGCCGGGCCTCTCGATCACGAAGGCGGCCGAGCTGCTGCAGACGCAGAACAAGATCATCAAGTCCTTCCCCGAGGTCGAGAGCGTCTGGGGCAAGGCGGGCCGCGCCGCCACCGCCACCGACCCGGCGCCCACCGAGATGTTCGAGACCGTCATCAACCTGAAGCCCGAGAGCGAGTGGCGCCAGGGCATGACCACTCGACAAGCTCATCCGCGAGATGGACAAGGCGCTGCAGTTCCCCGGCGTCTCGAACGCCTGGACCATGCCGATCAAGGCCCGCATCGACATGCTGGCGACCGGCATCCGCACGCCTGTCGGCGTCAAGGTGTTCGGCCGCGACCTCACCGTCATCGAGCGGCCTCGCCCGCGAGATCGAGGCGGCGATCAAGTCCGTGCCGGGCACGTCCAGCGCCTTCGCCGAGCGCATCATCGGCGGCTACTACCTGGAGATCGAGCCGGACCGCGACGCAGCTGGCGCGCTACGGCCTCATGGTCGGCGACGTGCAGCAGGTCATCGCCTCCGCGCTCGGCGCCGAGACGGTCACGACCACGGTCGAGGGCCGCGAGCGCTACGCTGTCAGCCTTCGCTATCCCGCGCGACATGCGCTCCGATCCGCAGGCCATCGCGCAGCGAAGTGCTCGTGCCCCTGCCCGAACGGCGCGTCGATCCCGCTGGGCCAGGTTGCGAAGATCAAGCTGGACGCAAGGGCCCGGCCTCGATCCGGACCGAGAACGCGCAGCTTGCGGCCTACATCTTCGTCGATGCGCGCGATCGCGATCTCGGCAGCTATGTCGCCGACGCCGCAAGGCCGTGGTCGCGAGAAGGTCAAATTCCCGCCCGGCTACTACGCCGTCTGGAGCGGCCAGTTCGAATACTACGAGCGCGCCAAGCAGCGGCTCGATGATCGTCGTCCCGCTCACGCTGCTGCATCATCTTCCTGCTGCTCTACCTGAACTTCCGGCGCATGACCGAAACGCTTGATCGTCATGCTGTCGCTGCCGTTCGCGCTGGTCGGCGGGCTCTGGCTCATGTGGTGGCTGGGTTTCAATCTGTCGGTCGCCGTCGCCGTCGGGTTCATCGCGCTGGCCGGCGTCGCCGCGGAAACCGGCGTCGTCATGCTGATCTACCTGCATCACGCTCTCGACGAGCGCCGCCATATGGCGGAACGCGAGGGACAGGAGCCTTCACGCACGACGACATCCACGCCGCCATCATGGAAGGCGCGGTCGAGCGCGTCCGGCCCAAGATGATGACGGTCGTCGCCATCATGGCCGGCCTGCTGCCCGATCCTCTGGAGCCACGGCACCGGGCTCGGAGGTCATGCAGCGCATCGCCGTGCCGATGGTCGGCGGCATGATCTCGTCGGCCATCCTCACGCTCGTCGTCATCCCGGCGATCTACGCCGTCGTGCACGGCGCCCGAATAAAGGAGCGCATGCCCGCCGCCGTACCAGCGACGAGCTAGCTGCACGTTCGAACGGCGTCGAGATCAGGAGTTAGGCACGCCTGCAAGGCGGCGTCACAGCAAGTCACTGCCAAAAATCCAGCAAAACCGGGCCGTTTGCATCTGGCACGCCGCTTGCTCTGCTCGGTATTACGAAAATTACATTTCGTAATACCGAGTTCGGATGGAGGTTGGCTAGCCCATGGACACTCATGCACCCGCCGCGGACGTCGAGGAGACCTACAAGCGGCTCAAGGCACAGGGCGTGAAATACTGCATCGGCGCCTACGTCGATATCCACGGCGTCCAGAAGGGCAAGGTCGTGCCGATCGAGCATCTCGCGCACATGGCGGGCGGCTCGGAGCTCTACACCGGCTACGCGCTGGATGGGCTCGGCCAGGAGCCCAACGAGGACGAGTTCGCCTCCGTCCCGGACCTCAATCACATCATCCAGCTGCCCTGGGAGCCGAAGCTCGCCTGGATGCCGGCCGACCTCGACGTTCCACGGCGCGCCGTACCGTCTCAACACGCGCGTCGCGCTCAAGAACCAGCTGGCGAAGGCCGCGGAGATGGGCTTCGGCTTCAATCTCGGCGTCGAGTGCGAGATCTTCCTGCTCAAGAAAGACGGCGACGGCCGGCTCTCGATCCCCGATCCCGACGATAAGCTGTCGAAGCCCTGCTACGACGTGCAGGGCTTCGTCAACGCCTTCGGCTGGCTCGACAAAGTGGCGAGCTGCATCAACGGCCTCGGCTGGGACCTCTATTCGTTCGACCACGAGGACGCCAACGGCCAGTTCGAGTTCGACTTCACCTACGCCGACGCCCTCACCATGTGCGACCGGCTGACGTTCTTCCGCTTCATGGCCAAGCATTACGCCAAGGAGGAGGGGCTGATCGCAACCATGATGCCGAAGCCGTTCGCCAACAGAACCGGCAATGGCGCGCACTTCAACATGTCGCTTTCCGATCTCGCGATCAGGTCGCAACGTCTTCGCCTGCAAGCCGTCCGACGACCCGCGCGGCCTTGGGCTCACGGAAACGGGCTATCACTTCATCGGCGGCATCCTGCGTCACGGCCGGGCGCTCTGCGCGGCCTTCGCGCCCACCGTCAACAGCTACAAGCGCCTCGTGCGCCAGGGCGCGATGGGCACGTTCAGCTGGGCGCCGGTCTTCAACTCCTACGGCTCGAACAACCGCACCAACTCGGTGCGCGTACCCATGGGCGGTGGTCGCTGCGAATCACGTAACGCCGACGGTTCGGTCAATCCGTATCTCGCCGCCACGCTTGCGCTTGCGGCAGGCCTCGAAGGCGTTCGCAACAAGATCGATCCTGGCCAGCCCAACGAGGACAACCTCTACGCCATTTCCGAGGAAGAGCGCAGCGAGCGCGGCATCGAGTTTCTGCCGCAGAACCTGCAGGAAGCCGTGGCCGCCTTCGCCGGCGATCCATTTGTGGAAGAGACGCTGGGCAAGGAGCTCCGCGACGAGTTCATCCGCTACAAGACGCGCCGAGTGGGACAGCTACCACCTTTCCGTCAGCGACTGGGAAGTGGAACGCTACAGCCACCTCTTCTAGAATCCGACTCGCGAACGGGCTTGGCCGCCGCGCCGCCCGTTCGCGGGCCGGAGGACAATAATGACCACAAACGCAGACGCTTCGAACGGTCTCGTTGCACGCATGAGCGTGTCGCTGCCGGAGGACCTCCTCCAGGCCCTCGACCTCATGGTCAAGGCGCGTGGATTTTCCAGCCGCTCGCAAGCCATCACCGACATGCTCCATCACTCGCTCGTCGAGCACCAGCGCGAGTATGGCGATGACGTGATGGTCGGCACCATCACGTTGTTCTATGACAACTCGGTGCCGGGGCTGCAGAAGAAGCTCGCGGACCTCCAGTCCGAGAACATCGACGAGGTCATCAGCTCGTTGCACGTTCATCTGGCGAACAATCAGACAATGGAGGTCGTCCTCGTGCAGGGCCCGCCGCCGGCGCTGCAGGAAATCGCCGACGAAATGATCACGCTCAGGGGCGTGATCTCGGGCCGAATGCATCTGATCGCGGCGATCATCCCGCAACTGCATCCCTTGCCCGGCACGGCGCCGAAACGGAAATCAAAGACCGGCACAAATCGTGGTACCGGCAAGGTGGGCGGCAAGTCGTCTAAATATAAGCTCCGCCGCGGGCGCGACGCCTGACGCAGAGGCGGTCGATGCAATGCGAGGCCAATTCCGCGCTCGCTTGCGGAATTTGAACCCCGAGAAAGTCCTCCAGATCTGATTGAATCAAAAAATCCCGAAAGGGCCGCGCCTATTGAGCGCTTATTAAACTGTGGCTTTTATACTGTGCTTTGGTCCAATAAATTTTTTATTCAGCATATCCGGCACGCGATTTTTAAGGCTCTCAGGTTAGCCAACTGCTCTTTTTGAGCCCGAGGTCCATGTTCACCTCACTAAATGATCGGTCCGTCACCACGTCGGTCCTCGCTGTCATCGGCGGGGCTATGGCTGTACTGACGGCCGCTGAGATTGCGCTGCAGAGCTCTGCGAATTGGAGCGATATCAAAGCCGAAGCGGAGAAACGCGCGAGCGCCGGGCTCACCATGTTGGAGCAGCTTCACGCTGAATCGATGCTCAATCGGCGGCAGACAGGCGGACGGAGATCCGGCCATCGCAACGCTCGATGGCGCTATGGCGCGCTTCTCGACCTCCAACGAAGGCATGCGGTTGTGGCTGGTCATGGGCCCCAAGGTTCTGGCCCACCAGCAGAGAACCAGTCAGCGGGAGTTGGAACCCCCTCTCGACGACATCGACGAGCTGGCAATCGCCTCGGCTCAGACTCAAACCGCAATCAAAGGTGGCTGGCTGCGTACCACCAGGCCCATCGTGCTGGGACGAGGTCTGGCGAGCAACGACAAGTGCGCCTCATGCCATGCTGACTTGATGGGAGTTAAGCAGGGCGAAATCATTGGCGCCGCGAGCGCCGCGGTGGACCTTGGTCCTGCAACCGCAGCCTGGCGGCATGGCATTTGGCGCGACGCGGTCTTAGCCGCTGGCGCGACCTGCTTTGCTCTTCTGGCAATCGCGCTTTTGCTTCGCGCGACGGTTCTTCGTCCGCTCCGGCAATTGACATTGGCGACCCAGCGTCTGACGAGCGGACTGCTCGATATCGACGTTGGCTACAGGGACAGGCAAGACGAGATCGGCACGCTGGCCAGATCGCTCGACATATTCCGTATGCACGTGCTGGACAAGGTTATCTCGGAGCGCAAGGTCTCGCATTTGGCGCGACATGATGCGCTGACCGACTTGCCAAACCGGTCCAGCTTCAATGGACACTTGGATAGCGCTTTGGAGCAGCACGGCAAGAGCGGGCATCGCGTCGCCGTCATAGCCATCGACATCGATCAGCTCAAGGAAATCAACGAAGCTCACGGACACGCCGCAGGAGACGAGATGTTGAAGAACATCTCACGTGTCATGACAGCCGAGCTAGGCGAAGGAGAATTCGTCGCGCGTGTCGGCGGAGACGAGTTCGCCGCGGTCAAGACATTTGCGGATCAAGAGTCCCTGCTGCGCTTCGTTGCCCGCCTCGAGGCTTCGCTGTCGGCTGAGCTGTCCATTCGGGACGCTAAGTTGCGCGCGGGTGGATACCTCGGTGTAGCGGTGTTCCCGACGGATGCGAACACGAAGGACGAGCTGGTCAACAGGGCAGACATGGCTCTTCACCGGGCTATGGAGGAGGCCAGTCTGCCGGTTTGCTTCTACGAGGCGCGCATCGAGGAAGCGGCGCGGCACCGGAGGCGGCTCGTCGAGGACATGAAGCATGCCATCGAGCGCAAGGAGCTTACGCTCGTCTACCAGGCTCAGGTCTCCGTCAAGACCTCGGCTCTGACAGGCTATGAAGCGTTGCTGAGGTGGAAATCATCCGGAGCGAGGATCTATCCCCCCGTCCGAGTTCATTCCTCTGGCCGAGGAATCCGGGCTCATTATAGATATCGGGGATTGGGTGCTTCGAACGGCATGCCAGGAGGCGCGCAGTTGGCCCGGCGCGATGAAGGTCGCCGTGAATCTGTCACCGATACAACTTTCGGATTCGGATCTCGCCGAACGTATTCACGACATTCTGCTTGAGACCGGTCTGCCCCTCGAAAATCTCGAAGTCGAAATTACCGAGTCCGCCATCATCGGCGACACGGCCAAAGCTCTTGGGATCGTCACCCAGCTGAAAAAAATGCAGGTCGCCATCGCTCTTGACGACTTCGGCGTTGGCTACTCGTCGATGGACACGCTCAAGACCTTCCCCTTCGACAAGATCAAGCTGGATCGCTCTTTCGTCGCGGAGGTAGGTGAGAGCCCTCAGGCCGTCGCCATTGTTCGCGCCATCATCGCACTCGGGCATGCCTTGGACATCCCGGTCTTGGCGGAAGGTATCGAGACCGAACTGCAGTTCGAGCTTCTCAAGGCAGAGCAGTGCGACGAGGCCCAGGGCTACATGCTCGGCCGGCCAAAATCCGCTGAAGAGCTGAGACGAGAACCGGCATTGCAGGTCGGCTGAGGGCTGGGTACGCCGCGACGGGTCGCCGCGTTCAGGGTCTTTGGCCCCTATGAGAACAGCACCGTGAATCGCGTGCCCTGGTTATTCTCGCCCCGATCGATCTGCAATTGCGCGTCGATGCGCTGGATGAATGACCGAATGATCGTCATGCCCAATCCCTTGCTCGCAGCGGGATCAAAGCCTTCGGGCAATGCCGGGCCTTCGTTCGAGACCGACAGCGCATAACCCTTGTCGGCGTCGGGCTCCAATCGGACCGTGATGAGACCCTTGCCGTATTTGGCGGCGTTCGTGATCAGCTCGTTGACGATGAAGCCGAGCGGAATGACGGTTGAAGCAGGCAGATTGATTTCACAACCTTCGACGGCGATGACCTGTTCGGGATGCTCGTCGGACGCCAGCATGGTCGAGAAATCGTGACAGAGGTCTTCGATGTATTGCTTGAACGGAACGGCTTGGACGCCGTTGCAGGAGTGCAGACGCTTGTGAACCCGGCCGATCGTCGCCACGCGCTTGGCTGCTGTGGCGAGCTGCGAAGCGGCTTCCGCGTTCGACGTCAAATGACTTTGCAGCGACAGAAGGCTGACGATCATTTGCACGTTATTCAAAAGCCTATGATCGGCTTCCGTGCTCAGTTCCTCCTGCCGGAGGATCAGAATGTCTTTCTCACGAAGGAGATTTGCTTCTCGAGCGAGTGCCTCTCGCAGCTCGGTTTCGATTTGCCTGCGGGCCGCGAGCTCCCGCTCGTAGCTCGCCACTGTGCGGTCAGTGGGTATGGAGTGCGCAAGCCCGCTTTCGCTATTTGCCTGATGCTGGGTTCTCATTTCACAGACTCCACTCAGACAATCGGATCGTGCGAAAAATGCGCCGGTCAACGATGGAGCAATTTGACTCGGATCAACTCAGTCCCGCCGCAAGAATATCGACCGCACCCTTCGGACCCTCTCGCGAGCAAGGCTCTACTCTGAAATACAGCGAGCGAGCGCTGTCGCGCACATGTGAAAGTAGGCTTCTCCATCGGAGGGAGTTCGACGGAAATGTCTGATACCAGACATTGGTACTATCTCTGTCTGAGCGAGCAGCGTTTTGTAACGTCGCACGAACAGACTTAGATGCCGCCCGTACTCAATAAGTTTCATTTGAGCAGAAACAGCGAGCTGGCGGCCCGACGCAAAGCGGCCAACGTTCAGATCAACCGGTTGTCGGGTTCGCGGCCGCGCAACGACGACGCGCACCTCCGTCTCGCTCTGCTCGGCGTTGCCGAACGCCTCTCCGCACATGCGCCGTGCAGGTGACCGCGCAACGCGGATTCATCCTCGCTTAGGAACTCGATGCAATGATGCGCGCTGCGCTCAGCGCAGATCGTGTGCATGCGTATCGGCCCAAGGGTCCGACGATGATCAAATCCTGGCTTCAAGCGCACTGGGTCGCTGGCGCGCTTTTCATGGGCACCGCGCTGCTTCTGCTGCTTCCCACCGGCGCAGGCGGTTCCGGCGCCATGCTGCTCATCTTTCTCGCGACCCCCATCTACATGCTGCATCAGATTGAGGAGCACACGGGCGACCGCTTCCGCGCTTACGTCAACCGCACCGTGTTCGGCGGCGTTGAAGCGCTCAGCGTGAGCGACGTGCTCTGGATCAACCTGCCCGGCGTCTGGGGAATGAATCTCCTGGCGCTCTATGCCGCTCATTTCATCGATGTCGGCTGGGGACTGGCGGCAGGCTACCTGATGCTGATCAACGGCATCGCCCATGTCGGCATGGCGGCCCGCTTCAAGGGCTACAACCCGGGCCTCGTAACCGGCGTCGTGTTGTTCATTCCTCTGGGACTGGCGACGGCCCTGCTGGTGCCGGCCACGACATTACAACAGGTGGTCGGCTTCGTGATCGCTGTGGCGATCCATGCCGCCATCATCGTGCGCGTGAAATCGAACGTTGCGGCCGCCCATCATACGGCGACCGGACACGTAGCGGCGGCTTGAACGGCTGCCGTCGCCGCGACGCTTGGCTAATTCCGGTCACGGAATTCCCAAGCGCCGCCGCGAGCCCTGCGGTTTCATCGGCCACCGCGCAACGAGCATCACCTCACGTCGGCCGGGCGTCGCGGATCGCCTGCGCCACGTTGTTCGCCTTGAGCACGCTTCCCACCTTGCTCCTCGGCAGCGTCTGACGTCGTTTCAGGCTCACGACCGGCTGCATGCCCTTGCCCGCGGTCTTCTCCGAAGGCGGATGATGCACGAACTTCGCCGACCGGAGCTGCGCCAGCGCACGGTGAGCCGCCTCGACATGCTCCGTCTTGGCTTCCAGCTTGTGCAGCCTGACGAGCTCCCGGTTCACCCGCTTCAGCGCGTTGGCGAAAACCTGCTTGCGTTTGGCCGGTTGCGCCGCCGTCCCCGGAAAGCTCTTTCCTCTCGCCTCGGCCTTCCCGCGTGCTTCACGATGCATTTGACGCGATAGCGTCTGCGCCTTGCTGCGTTCGCCGCGCAACTGCTTCTGCAAGTCATGGAGCTCCGTGGCGTCCATTTCGTAGATCGCGGGATGATGCGTCGCCGCGACGATCTTCAGCTCGTCGTGATTGAGCAGGGCTCGCTCGGCCTTGCACGGTATCGACATAGGGGCTCCTCCATGGGTACGCATTTTTGCCCCCCGGAACCGGCCTCTCCCCGCCGATGTGAACATCTTACACCGGCCCGCGCGTGCCGCTACTTTTTCTCCAGCAGCACCTGGCTTTTGGCCTTGATGGCGCCCTGGATCATTTCCGCGAAGCGCTGCAGCAGCCATGGCAGCGTAATCTCGATGCGCACGTCCTTCTCGGCCACGTCCACGGTGCCGAACGCCACGTGCCCCATGGCGCTGAGCTTGAAGCTCATGCGGTCGCCGGTCCATTGCTCCTCGTCGAGCTTGAACATCGGCAGGCTGGACGTGGCCTTCGCCAGCCCGTTCTTCAGCCGGTTGGTCGCCTCTTCCTTGCCGAGGCTGTGCGAGACGGTGACGACGAGGGGCTGGGTCATGGCAGGTCCTATGGGCCGCGGAGTGCGGCGACCATAGACGATAACCGGCGCGGCAGCCCAGCCGTTCCAACTCGGCTCGTGGTCGCGATTAAATCCGTCGCGCTATCTTGCAATCGCTGAATTTCGACCCAACGTCGTATTTGACTTGAAGTGGTCTGCCTCACGGCGACCTTCTCGATCGCCGCGAGGCATCTTCCAGTGTGGAGGTACTCGTCATGTGCGATTATTCACTCGAAGCTTACCGCACCCGGCCAGCCGCAATGGGCGAGCGTTATGAAACGCGCCGATTTCCGAGCGGAAGTCTGGGGTTCGTGTCTCCTGGCGATGGCACGACTGCAATCTGCATGGCCTGCGACACGCGTCTCGAGCTAACCGGCATCCCGCGCTTCCTGCAGCAGACCCTGAATATCGAGGAGACCGCACGCGTCACGTTCGTGCGCCTCGACTACGGGCCGTATCACGACGGCGTGCGCTTTGCCGACGGCACCGAGATGACGCTTCAGATGTTGGGTCCGGGAGTGAGCGCGGTCGTTGTCGACAGCTTGACAACCACGCCGATTGCTCCGGCGCGGGAACTCGAATTGCTGCCGACCCGATAGGGATCTGCCGCTGGCGCTCTGACGCCCGCGTCTGCGAGGCCGCGCTCGAGTTCTACTTGGAATCCTGCGCCGCCGCGGCGGCCGCGCATGGCCCCTGCTCGCCCGGCGCGCTTGGCGGTTTTGGGCCAACCATCTTGAGATATTCGCGCGTCGCCTGATAGGCGAGATGCTCGCCCTGGCAGTCCGTCTCGATGCTGGACTTCGAAACCGAGCCCGTTTCCACGTCGGACGCCGAAGCCGCCACCGACTTGGCGCGATGCTCGCTGCTCTCCCTGCGCGAAACCTTCTTTGCCGGTTCCGCATCGGGGCGCAGCGTGTATCTCGACAGCTCGCGGATCGTGTCGCGACAGCAGCCCGAGAGTGCAAGGGCGCAGAGAGGCAGAACAAGAAGGTGATGCAATCTCGGCATGGCTGTCTCGCGTGTTTGAAACTCTTGGCTTCGACGCGACAGCCCGGCCAGTGCACTACGCCTGTAGAAAAAGCGGCGCTTGCTCTTTTTGTTCGCTAAGTCGGGGGCTTAAGCCTACATCAAAGGCTCATGATCCACGGCTTGTGCACAGGCGAGTGCTGCATTGCCGCAAATTCGGCAAGTTCGCGGGGCCGCCGCGCAACAGTTGCACCGCTTTGCCGCCGTTGGACCTATTCGGCGTAACCCGGCGGCGCCTTGGCCCAGGCATAGCCGGCTTTGCCCTTCTCGAAGCCGTAGTCGAACAGCGTGTTCATGTAGGTCTTGTCGAACGGCCCCTTGTAGGGAGTCGTGAAATCCTCGCCGATGAAGGCCAGGTTGAAGTCCACGCCGTCGCGCTTGGTCGTGAGATAGATGCGGTAGGTGTCGTTGACGCCGCCGGCCGCCGTCATGGTCGAGAGGGCCTTGGCCGGCGATGGCGAGCGAGTTGCGCTTCACCGATTCCTCCGGCCGGAACAGGCGGCCGTTGCGGATGATGTAGGCCACCTTCTTGCGCGAGATCCCGTAGCGCTCCGTCTCGGTCTTGAGATTGATCTGCGGCGGATAGAGGAACGCCTGCGCCACCGTGCCGCCGTCGACGTGCATCTCCTCGTAGCGCTTGCCGTCCACCGTCACATCCAGCATGACCGGCGGAAAAGCGCCGGGAATGGAGGCGGATGCCCGCAGCACCTCGATGATGAGGTCGCGCGAGCGCGGGTCTGCGCTCTTGGCTATGGCGCCGATGTTCCAGATCACGGCGCGCGATTGGTCGAGGTTGGTGGTCGAGATCAGCAGGAAGCGGCCCTTGTCGTATTCCTCGGCGAGGCGCGCGATCATCTTCTTGTCGAGATACCGGCTGATGAGGTTGCGCAGCGGCTTGGTATCGGCGAGTGAATCTCCCGAGACCGCGGCCAGGATGGGTTTGGCGCTGAAGATGTCCTTGGCGGCGGTGTCCGTATAGACGGCCTTCAATTGCGGATCGTACTCGGGACCGAGGAACGCGAATGGCGCCGAAAGCGCGCCCGTGCTGGTGCCGGTGACGATGCGGAACGACGGCCTGTCGCCGCGGGCCGTCCATCCGAGCAAGAGGCCCGCGCCGAAGGCGCCGTCGTCGCCGCCACCGGACAAAGCCAGATAAATGCTTGGCGTCTTCGCAGGCGTCGGATGCAGCTTCTCCGCGGCATACGCCTTCTCGGCCAGCTCACGGGCAAAGGCCTCGACCTGGGCTTGATCGCCGTCGGCATAGAAGCGAGCAAAGGGCACGCTGAGCGGCACGATGTCGGAGGCGAGCGACGAGCGGCACCGGCGGCAGGCGATCGAGCGTCGCGCAACTGGTCAGGCCGGCGCTCATGACCAGCACTGAGGCAACGGCAAGCAGCCGGCGCGCCGACGCGCCACGCCTCAGACCGATTGTTCGCCTCACGACCCATGATTTCTGCCGATCCCCGATCCGACGGCTGACCATAAGGCTCGACGCATGGCAATGCCAATGTTGCGGACTAAACATGGTGAGCGTATGCGGAGTGAGATACCTCCCGGCCCACCGTTCAATTCGCGAAGGAGCGGCAATGACGGACGATGAGAAGGCCATCCGCGACCTGGTCGAGACCTGGATGACGGCCTCGAAAAAGGGCGATACGGCCACGGTCATGCGTCTGATGGCTGACGACGCCGTGTTCATGGTGCCGGGGCATGAGCCGTTCGGCAAGGAAGCCTTCAAGGCCGCCGCCGGCGCGCAGCGGACCTTCACCATGGACGGGGAAAGCGAAATTCAGGAGATACAAGTCCTGGGAGATTGGGCCTACCTCAGGAACCACATCTCGGTCACCATGACCCCGCTCGACGGCGGCAAGCCCACGCGCCGCTCGGGCTACACGCTCACGATCCTGCGCAAGGAGCCGGCCGGAAACTGGGTTCTGGTGCGCGACGCCAATCTGATGATGCCGGATGCGTAGGCTATGTCTTGTTGCGCTTTTTCGGCTGCGCATGCTGCCAGGCCATTTCGAGCGCGGCCTTTAGATCAGCAATCGGTGAGCGCGGAAAGCTTCGCCGCCGTCCATCCCTGACGGCCCCAGGCATTCGGTATGGGCGAGAACGCCTCCGGCGCCATCATGCATTTGAACTCTTGCTCATCGGGCGTGAACTTGAAGTTGGCCGTGCGGCCGTCGGCGGCAAGGGTCACGTAGATGCGCGCCACCTTGAACGCGGCCCGGTCGAAATGCGGAGCTTCGGTCGTCCCTTCGAGCGCAAGCGCGATGCGGCGCAAGTCGCGTCCCGTAGACACTACCCCACGCGGCGTGACGGGATATCGATGACAGGCCCGGCCTTGCCGCCCGCCTTGCGTGAGACGTGCCCGTTCTTCTCCAGATGCGCCCTCAGCAGCGCCAGATTTTTCATATTGGCGCGGAACACCACGTCGAAGGCGTCGCCCACGAACGGCACGATGCCGACGACCGTGTCGATGGCGGAATTGCCGATCATGCGCGCCATGGTGAAGCGCGACACGCCGAGCCGGCGCGCCTCCCAGATGATGTAGCTCGAGATGGCCTGCGAAAGCAGATCGCCGAGCACCGGCACGAGGCCCAGCATGGCGTCGAAGCCGATGCGCACCTTGGTGCCCGGAATTTCGAACATGCTGTCCATGACGCGAGCCAGGGCCTCGACGCGCGCAAGTGCGGCCTCGATCTCGGGGTCTACGTAGCGGTCGACGCGTGCATCCATCTGTCAGTGCCCGTCCAAAATTCCGACACAGCCGCATCACAAGTTTGCGCCGTGCTCTTACCAACCCTGCTATGTTGCAACGGGTTCCCCCGTATTCAAGAACGGGTTCCCCCGTATTCAAGCAACTCGTCAAGACGGCGCCGCCGGAACGGCCGGAGTTTTTGGAGGTTCACATGCTGCTGAGGCTTTTCCTCGCCACCAGCACAATATTCCTGTCGCTGATCCTCGGCGCCTTCGCGCTCGCCTACGTCGGCTACACCTATCCCGAGACTTTGTCCGAAATGCTGGCATGGGCGCGCGACCTCAAGGGCGTCATCACCAACACGGGGCTCGATCCGAAATACAACATCTGGCTCGAGCTTCTGCTCGAGGAGCGCCAGCTGCTGTTCATGTTCTTCACCATCGCCGCCCGCATCGTCCTCGCCATCCTCGCCGCCCCCTTCACCATGCGCTGAGGGAAACCGAGGGGCTTGAACCGCCGCCGAACTCTGCCAATTATGTGCGGATGTGCGGAAAGTTCACCCAGATGGCTTCGTGGCAGGAGGTTCATGCCTTCTCGCGGCCGCTCGTGCTCACGGGCGGCGCGGCTGAGGTGGTCGTCGCGACGCCGATGCGCTTTGCCAACATCATGCGGCTCGATGCGAGCGGCGAGCGCGAGCTCGTTTCCATGCGCTGGAGCTTCGCCGGCAAGGACGACGCAACGCCCGCGCGGCCCAAGCACATGCACGCCCGCAGCGAGACCATCGACACGAAGCCGACGTTCGCGAACGCCTTCGCCCATGCACGCGGCATCCTCATGGTCCACACCTTCAACGAGGGCGAGGAGCTGCCGAACGGCAAGACCAAGCAATGGGTGATCACTCCCAACGACGGCCAGCCCATCGCCATCGCCGTGATCTGCGAGCAGTGGACAACGGGCCGGAAATCGCTCGAGACCTTCATTCAGGTGACGACGCCCGCAAACGCGCTCATCTCGCGCATCACCGACCGCATGCCCGCGATCCTGCCGCGCGAGTCCTGGGCGGCATGGCTGGGGGAGACGGGCGCTCGCTGGCGGACGTGAAGGCGCTGCTCCGGACGTTCGACGATGGCGGGAACTGGACCATGACGGAGCAGGCGCCTGCGAAGACATCGCGCGCTCCGAAGCCGGCCAAACCGAAAACGCAACAGGAGCTGTTCTAATCCTGCGCATGGTGCGCGCGACGCCACCCGCTTAACCCCCCGTTAGCCATTCCGCGCCCATTGTTGCATGCGAGCGGCAACGCCTGGCGCGGGACGCGCGGGCCGTGCCGGCCGCCGACGCCGGGCCTGGGAAAATGGGGTTCTTCAGCCGAAACACGGGACGGGCGCCTCCACCCGAACCGCCGTCTTTCTATCCACCGGCTCCGCAGGAGACTTACGGGACGAACCCGGCTGCCTATACCGACGCGCCGGAGCGCAGCGTGCCGCTCAGAGTGCGCGTGTTGCTGTTCGCGCCGCTGATCTGCATCCTCGCCGTCGTCGCGTCCATCGGCGCGCTGTTCATCTACTACACATTCTTGTTTCCCGATCCGCTGTCGCTGCGCCCCAAAACAACCGGACCGCTGCTGCGCATCATCGGGTATGACGGCAAGCCCGTGGCCGAGCGCGGCGTCTCGCGCGCCTATGTGCCGCTCGACATGCTGCCGGCTCACGTTCCCTCGGCCGTAGTCGCGACGGAGGACCGCCGCTTTTACGATCATCCCGGTCTCGACGTCTGGGGCATCTCGCGCGCCGCACTCGCCAATCTGAGGGCGGGCCGGCTCACGCAGGGCGGCTCGACGCTGACGCAGCAGCTCGCCAAGAACCTGTTCCTTACCCCTGAGCGCACGCTGTCTCGCAAAGCACAGGAGCTGGTGCTGGCGCTGTGGCTCGAGCTGCGGCTCTCCAAGAGCGACATCCTCGAGCTCTATCTCAACCGCGTCTATTTCGGCGCCGGCGCGCATGGCATCGAGGCAGCGGCGGAGCGCTATTTCGCCAAATCGGCGCGCGAGCTCACCATTGCGGAGGCGGCCATCATCGCCGGGCTGCTGAAGGCGCCGTCCAAATACGCGCCGACCGCGAGCCCGACGCTGGCGCTCGCGCGCGGACGCGTCGTGCTGGAAAAGATGCGCGAGACCGGTGCCATCACGGCCGACCAGGAGAGGGCGGCGGCGAGCGAGCAGATCCGCTTCTCCGCCCTGATGCGCGGGCCGGAGCAGGCCGACATGGGCTATGCCGTCGACTATGTGCTGGAGCGCGCGTCGTCGTTCGAGAATACCGACGCCGATGAGATCGTCATCGAGACCACGCTCGATGCCAACCTGCAGCGGCGCGCCGGCGAGATCATCGCCAAGGAGCTCGACCGCGCCGGGAAGGATCTGGCAGCCGGTCAGGCGGCAATGGCCGTGATCGCGCCCGACGGAGGCCTCCGGGCGCTGGTCGGCGGGCGCTCCTATGCCGAGAGCCAGTTCAACCGCGCCGTGCAGGCACAGCGCCAGCCCGGCTCGGCCTTCAAGCCCGTCGTCTACCTGACCGCGCTCGAATCTGGCCTCACGCCCGACAGCCCCGTGAAGGACGAGCCGATCACCATCAAGGGCTGGTCGCCCAAGAACGACAACGGCCGCTACCTCGGCACGACCACGCTGCGCGAAGCGCTGTCGCACTCCATCAACTCCGTCGCCGTGCGGCTGCTGCTCGACGCGGGAGCCGCCCGCGTGGCCGCCACCGCGCGCCGGCTCGGCATGAAATCCGTGCTCCGGACCGACGCGTCGCTGGCGCTCGGCACGTCGGAAGTGTCCTTGCTCGATCTCACCGGCGCGTATGGCGCCTTCGCCAACGGCGGCTACGTCAACGAGCCCTACGTCATCCGCCGCGTCCGCACCGGCAGCGGCCGCGTGCTGTACCAGCGCCTCGAAGCCAAGTCGGCGCCCACCATCACGGTTCGCAATGTCGGCGCCATGAACGACATGCTGCGCGCCACGCTGGTATCGGGAACGGGCAAGCGCGCGGCGCTGCCGGATCATCCGGCCGCCGGCAAGACCGGAACCTCGCAGGAGTTCCGCGACGCCTGGTTCGTCGGCTACACGGCCCACCTGGCGGGCGGCGTCTGGGTCGGCAACGACAACGGCGATCCGATGAACAATGTCCGCGGCGGCAGTCTGCCGGCGGAAATCTGGCGCCAGGTGATGACGATCGCGCACCAAGGCCTCGCGCCGCGAGCGCTTCCCGACGCGCTGAGCGATCTCCCACCGCCTGTCGCGGCCACCGCTCCCGCCGTCGCCGACAAGGCGCGCGAGACGGATTCGGCAAAGCTCATGAACTTGGTCAAGGCGGCGGATGCTGTGGATGAGGCGCAAGCGCCGAAGGCATCGCCGCCCTCATCAGCGTCACGCCCCGATGGCGATCTCATTGCGCGAACGCTGGCGGAGACTGCGGCCAACGATGACGAGTCTGGCGCGGGCGCGACCGCGGTCGGCACGGCGAGCACCGACCCGACCGGCCGGATCATCGTCCGCCCACCGTCTCGCTAGATCTTGCTGACCAAGATCGAACCGACTGTCCCCCTCACCCGCGCCCCGGCTTGTCATGGCGAAGCCATGCTCCGCATGGGCGCCGGGTCGCGACCTCTCCCCACCGGGGAGAGGTGAAGCGCGGCATACCATCACTTACCTCTCCCGTCATGGCGAAGCCATGCTTCACCTGCTCCCAGAGGGAGAGGTCGACGCGAGGGCGAAAAGCCCGAGCGGCGGGTGAGGGGTTACGGAGTATGCAGTAAGGGCGATGCAGCCGGTTCGATCTAAGCCGAAGCATCTGCGGAAAATAAACGGCGCTCAGTCCGCCGATTCGTCCACAGCGCCGTAGCGGTGCAGGTCCATGCCGTAGATTTGCAGCCAGCGCCGGGCTTCATCCATGGCGGGCATCGTCTGCTTCACCAGCGCCCAGAAGCGCGGGCCGTGATTCATTTCTTTGAGGTGCGCCACTTCATGTGCGGCCACATAGTCGAGGATGGCGGGCGGCGCGAGAATGAGACGCCACGAGAACGACAGCACGCCGGTCGTCGAGCACGAGCCCCAGCGGCTGGATTGATCGCGCACGGCGATGCGCTTTGCCGTGAGACCGAGGCGGCGCGCATGAAACATGACGCGCTGATCGAGATCGCGCGTTGCTTCCTTGCCGAGCCAGTCGCGCAGGCGGCGCGGCAGATGCTCGGCATCGCCCGACACGTGCAGCTCAGGGTATTCGCTCGCATCCTTGCGCACGACGGTGCCGCGTCCGCGGCCCTTGCCGGCAAGCACCACGCGATGCACTTCGCCGCGCAAAGGCAGGAAAACACCGTCTTTGAAAGGCACGGGCGAAGGCAAGCTGTCGAGGCGCTCGCGCACCCAATCGATATTGCGATAGAGGAACGATCCCGCTTCATCGAGATCGCATTGCACCGGCAGCGTCACGATGACGGCGCGGCGCGTGCGGCTGACGCGCAGAGTGAGACGCCGCGCTCCCGGATGGCGTCGCACTTCGACAGCCGCTCCGAGATCATCGATGCTTTGAGCCTTGAGCTTCGTACGGGCTAAGGCTTTTGTCTTCGGCATTAGGTGACCTTCGGAATGCTCGCTGATGAAAGACGCATGACGCTCAACGGACGAAGTGGGCCGTGCCCTGCACTCGCTTCCGGCGGCAGTGGACTCGCAAACGTATGCGTCGAAGCGGAGCCACGCAGTCAGTTAGCAATATCATCGCCGTTAGCTCTAGTGCGAAATCATCGCGGCACAAACAGGATCGCCACAGTGTTGCAGTGCAGCCCCATTTGACTTTACATGCCTTGATCGGAGCGCTCGTCTATGCAGGAGGCCCGGTTTATTAGTTCCCGTATTGTGATCGTCAGCGCGGGGACAGATGTGAAGCCGCGCATCTAAGGCGCCGCATTGCTTGGCATGATGCGCTGAGGCGTATCGAAGTTCGGCAGCTCACGCAGGTCCAGCGTCGGCGCGCCCGGTCCCGAAAGCGGCGGTTGCTCCGGCGCTCCGTCGATGTGCGGCGGTGTGCCGGGAAGTGCAAAACCATGTCCATGCACAGCTTCGCTTGCCGGCGCCGACATGCGCGTGGACGAGAGTGCCGGGTTAGTCGTCTTCACCTTCTGATGCACGACGAGGCTCGGAACAGCCATAACGAGCGCGACCATCACCAGCTGGATACACACGAAAGGAATGGCGCCGCGATAGATCTGCGCCGTCGTCACGGGCGCCGTGATGCGGCCGGTGACGCGATCCTGATAGGGCTTCTTCGGCGCCACGGAGCGCAGGTAGAACAGCGCGAATCCGAACGGCGGATGCATGAAGCTCGTCTGCATGTTGACCGCGAGCAGCACGCCGAACCAGATCACGAACGGCGTCACATCTGCCACCACCTCGCGCGTCACGCCCGAGGGATCGGTCACGGTGATGACGGCGAAGCCGAGGCTCTTGGCGATCGCGACGGCTTCCGGCGCATTGCGGAAGATGGCTTCGGCCGCAGGCTTCAACAGCGGCACGAGAATGAAAGCCAGCTCGAAGAAGTCGAGGAAGAAGGCGAGGAAGAACACGAGAAGGTTGACGGCAATAAGGAAGCCGTACATGCCGCCGGGCATCGAGGTCAGCAGATGCTCCACCCAGATGTGGCCGTTGACCCCATAAAAAGTGAGCGAGAAAATCCGCGCCCCGATCAGAATGAACATCACGAAAGCCGACAGCTTGGCCGTGGCCTCGGCGGCCTGGCGCACGATCGGAATGCTGAACCGGCGCGCGTCTCCGGTGGCGTAGCGGCGCGCGGCGGCCAAGGCCATGGCTCCAACGGCGCCCATGGCGCCGCCCTCGGTCGGTGTCGCCAAACCGACGAGGATGGTGCCGAGCACCAGGAAGATCAGCAGCAGCGGCGGCACCATCACGAACGTCACGCGCTCGGCCAGCGGCGACAGGAAGGTGTGCCCTGTCAGCATCTGCAGCGCGCGATTGGCGAGCGCCGCCACCAGCGCGAAGCCGATGCTCCAGGCCATGGCGAGAATGGTGAGATCCACGCCTTGGTAGGCTGACCCGTGCATGGCCCACGCGCCGAACACGGCCGACGTCAGCGCGAGCACGCCGAGCGAAGGCAGCCCGCGAGAGCCGTCCTCCTTGCGGTGGCCGATTTCTTCCGGCGGCAGACCCGGCGCGACCGCGGGCTTCCACAGCGACATGCCCAGCACATAGAGCGCATAGAGGCCTGCCAGCAGCAGGCCCGGCACGATGCGCGCCTTTGTACATGTCGTCGACGGAGCGGCCGAGCTGGTCCGACAACACGATGAGCACCAGCGACGGCGGAATGATCTGCGCCAGCGTGCCCGACGCGGCGATGACGCCCGCCGCGAGCTGCCGGTCATAGCCGTAGCGCAGCATGATCGGCAGCGAGATGAGCCCCATGGAAATGACGCTCGCCGCCACGACGCCCGTGGTCGCCGCCAGCAGCGCGCCGACGAAAATCACGGCATAGGCGAGGCCGCCGCGCAGCGTGCCGAACAGTTGCCCCACGGTCTCGAGCAGGTCCTCGGCCATGCCCGAGCGTTCGAGGATCAGCCCCATGAAGGTGAAGAACGGGATCGCCAGCAGCGTGTCGTTGCGCATCACGTCGTAGATGCGGCCCGGCATGGATTGCAGCAGTGTCCAGGACAGCGTGACCACGCCGCTCGAATGCGGCGCAAGCTCGACGCCGACGACGAAGAAGATGAGCCCCACTGCGCCGAGCGAGAACGCGACGGGATAGCCGAGCAGCAGCGTCACGACGAGCGCCGCGAACATGATCGGCGCCAGATTCTCGGCCACTAAGGCAATCATCGTTCCCCTCGCCCCTGTCGTTGCCCGGTGGTTCCGGATCTCAGCGTTTGTCGCCGCCGCGTCCGTCGTCCGGCGAGAACTCCGCGCCGGCCGCAGCCGCGATGTCGTGATAGCCGTCGTGCGCGCCCGGCTCCGGCAGATCGCCGCGGATGATGGCGATGCGCTTGATCAGCTCCGAGAGGCCCTGCACGAACAGCAGCGTGAACGCGATCGGGATCAGCGCCTTGATCGGCCATTGCGGCAGGCCGCCGGCATTCTGCGACTGCTCGTTCTGCGCCCACGACGTCAGGAAGAAGTGCCACGACGTGAACACGATCATCGCCGCCGTCGGCAGCAGGAAGAAGATGTGCCCGATCATCTCGACGGCGTTGCGCTGCCGCTTCGAGAAATAGTTGCTCACCACGTCGATGCGGATGTGCTCGTTGAGCGCCAGCGTCCACGGCGCCGCCAGCAGGAACACGGCCGCGAACAGCCACCACTGCACTTCGAGCCAGCGAGTTCGAGCTCGTGTGCAAGATCTTGCGCACCACGGCGTTGCCGGCGCTGATGACGGCGGCAAGCCACGATCAGCCAGGCGACCCACCTGCCGATATGGCCGCTCATGCGGTCGATGGCCTGGCTCAGTCCGAGTAGCTGTTTCACGTCCAGGCCTCCTTCGGCGCCGGTCTGGCTTCGGTCCCTTGGGACCGGTCTGGCCCCGGCCCCCGGCCCCCTCGGACCGGTATCTGGCAACAGTGTTCCGGCTCTCCTATATCCGAATACCGGAGCCTTGCTCCAGCCAGGACGTGTCCGAGCCCCAAAACTCTGTGCTTGCGGTCTTCTCAGCCCTGACTTAGGGCAAGCTCCCAGCCACCTGTCGCCGCCAGCCCCGAGGGTATCCCCGCGAGGCCGGTCGGCCGGGGTTGGAGCTGCGGCGCCGGCCGCGGAATGAACAAGTAAACCGGCAGGGACACAGAAGTCAGGAGGGCGCTCTATGTCCGTTTCCAAGACGCAGGTTCTGGACCGGCTACGCCGCGTCAAGGGTCCGGATCTCGACGGCAATATCGTCGACCTGGGCCTCGTTTCCGATATCCTGATCAAGGATGACCGCGTCTACTTTTCCATCACCATTCCGGCGAGCCGCGCCGACGAGCTCGAGCCCCTGCGCGGCGCGGCCGAGAAGGTCGTGCGCGAGATCGAGGGCGTGGCGGGCGTCGTCGCCGTGCTGACGGCTGAAGCCGCCCCCGGCGCGAGCCGGCCCGCGGCTCCGAAGCAGACCGACCGGCCCAAACAACTGGCGGCGGCAACGGACGCGAGCATCCGCGCGTGGCCGAAGCCCGCGCTCGCGGCGCTGCAGGTGACGCCGCCCATCGTCCGGCGCCTCCACCGGCTGCACCCGCTCCAACGGGCATGCGCCAGTCGCAGGGCGTGCCCGGCGTCAAGCACATCGTCGCCGTCGCCTCCGGCAAGGGCGGCGTCGGCAAGTCGACGGTGGCCGTGAACCTCGCGCTCGGCTTCCAGGCCATCGGCCTCAAGGCCGGCATTCTCGATGCCGACATCTACGGCCCCTCGCAGCCGCGCCTGCTCGGCATCACCGGCAAGCCGGTTCCGGGCAAGGACAAGAAACTCGAGCCGATGGAAAACTACGGCCTCAAGGTCATGTCCATGGGCTTCATGGTCGACGAAGGCACGCCCATCGTCTGGCGCGGGCCCATGGTCGTCGGCGCGCTGAACCAGATGCTGCGTGAGGTCGCCTGGGGTGATCTCGACGTGCTCGTGATCGATATGCCGCCGGGCACCGGCGACGTGCAGCTCACCATCGCCCAGCAGGTGCCGCTCGCCGGCGCCGTCATCGTCTCGACGCCGCAGGATCTGGCCCTCATCGATGCCCGGAAGGGCCTCGCCATGTTCAAGAAGGTCAACGTGCCTCTGTTGGGCATCGTCGAGAACATGAGCTACTTCATCGCGCCGGATACCGGCGCCCGCTACGACATCTTCGGTCACGGCGGCGCCAAGGCGGAAGCCGAGAAGCTCGAGGTGCCGTTCCTCGGCGAGGTGCCGCTCACCATCGCGGTTCGCGAGACGTCGGACTCAGGGCGGCCCGTCACGGCAACCGCGCCGGACAGCCCGCCCGCGCAAGCCTTCCGCGACATCGCCGCCAAGGCCTGGGCCGAGCTCGAGCGCGTGCAGGGCAAGGGCATGAAGCCGCCCGGCCTCGAAGTCGTCCACGGCGGCGAAGCGCTGCGCGTCACCTTCGCCACCAAGGACGTGCACGAGCTGCCGGCCGAGATGCTGCGCGTCATGAGCCCTTCGGCCGAAGTGCAAGGCCACTCGAAGGAGCAGCGCGTCACCGTCGGCGGCAAGCGCAACGTCAAGATCAAAGAGCTGCGCGGCGTCGGCAACTACGCCGTCCGCATCGTCTTCGACGACGGCCACGACACCGGCCTGTTCGTCTGGAGCTACCTCCACCTCCTGTCGCTGCAGAAAGACAAGAAGTGGGCGGAGTATCTCGCCGAGCTGAAAGCCAAGGGCCTCAGCCGGTAGCGATCAGCCGTGATTGAAGCTCCCCGTTCTCCATCCAACTTCGATGGGGAAAGGAAGCTGCGGCTTATCAGCTGCCGCTCACCCACGGATCAGGTCAGAGCGGCTCTCGACCCGAGTGCATTGGGGCAGGACCGCGCATGCGTCTCTCCCCTGTCATCCTAGGCCTTGTGCCTAGGACCCATCGTGCCACACAGTCAGGGCTCTAAGGTGGGTGATCGGGTGCAGCAGTATTTCGTCTATATCCTGGCCAGCAAACCTCGCGGCACGCTTTACATAGGCGTGACCAATGATCTCGTACGCCGCGGCGTGGAGCATCGCGACGGTCTTGTTCAAGGCTTCACCACGAAGTATGGCGTCAAGCAGCTCGTCTACTACGAGGTCTTCGATGGCATTGCGGAAGCCATTCAACGCGAAAAA
This sequence comes from uncultured Alphaproteobacteria bacterium, assembly GCA_963831345.1. GTDB lineage: Bacteria > Pseudomonadota > Alphaproteobacteria > Rhizobiales > Hyphomicrobiaceae > Hyphomicrobium_C. The sequence continues at coordinate 152,715 of CAWHPZ010000013.1, read as the reverse complement.
TCACTGAAGCGTTGGCCACGCGAGTGGAAGACAAATCTCATCGAACGCCAGAACCCGCACTGGGCGGATTTGCTGCCGGGCTTCACCCGCGAGCAAGGCGGTTAGATTCTCCCCTAGGGATGGCTGGGTCCTAGGCACAAGGCCTAGGATGACAGTTGGGCGCGCGCCGAGCGTCTCGGGTCAGTCGCGAGTCTCGTTCACTTCGAAGCAAAACCTGTAAAGTCGGCCGCCGGACCCGCCTCGGCACGCCACCTTTTGCAGGATTGCTTCATGAAACCGACACTGCCCACGCTGCTCAGCCTCAACGCCGGCTTCGTCGATACGGCGGGCTTCCTCGCGCTGCATGGTCTCTTCACGTCGCACGTCACCGGCAACTTCGTGACCTTCGCCGCCGCGATGGTTCTCGGCACCACCGGCGCCGTGGGCAAGCTCCTGGCGCTGCCGGTGTTCTGCCTGTTCGTATTCCTGACGCGGTTGTTCGGCGACGGCTTCAGACGGCGCGAGCGTTCGGCACTCGCTCCCGCACTCGCCGTGAAGGTCGTGCTGTTGCTCGCCGCAGCAGGCATGGCTTCATATTTCGGTCCGTTTCCCGACGGCGACACCCTGCCGGCGCTGGCGACGGGCATGAGCCTTGTCGCCGCCATGGCCATCCAGAATGCGGTCCACAGAGTTCATCTCGCCGACGCGCCGCCGTCGACGGTCATGACCATGACCACGACACAGATCATGATCGACATTGCGGACATCTTCTCCGGCGCCGCCGATGCGACCGCCGCGGCTCGGGCTCGCCTGTCGCGCATGTCCGTCAGTGTCGCCGCGTTTGCTCTCGGCTGCGCAACGGCCGCGGCTCTGTATTATTTCTACGGGATGTGGTGCTTTTTGGCGCCCCCGGTGCTTGCCCTCTGGGCTCTTCAAGCCTCGGCGACGACAAGGCCCGCGAAGGTCTAGGGTTTCACTCCAGCGCATCGACGAGATCTGCATCGATCCCGCGCACGAAGCGTCGATGACGTTCAATATTGTCATCACGCGCGGCAGTCATCTCTCGCGCGGCGCGTGTACCGGGTCTACCCAAGTCTCTGGGAGAGGCGTAAGGTTCAGTCGGGGGACGGTGGCCGCGCCATCAATCCCTCGACGTGGCCCTCCGTCCGCCATCCGCAAAACCTGACTAAGCAAGTTTGGCACAGGAGGCGATACCATGGGTAGGCCACTCTCCGAACAGCTCTCCGACTTGTCGGTTCGCGCCAAGAACGCTGAGGCCGCTTTGGCTTCGGCGCAGAAGGAAGCTCATGACAAAGTCGTTGCGCGCCGCGAGCAGTCGCGCGCAGCGGTTAACGCGGCCATGGAAAAAGTCGATCAGGATCTCAGATCGGCCGGCGACGCAGCCACCGCGAACTGGAACGCGCTGAAAGCGAAATTAGCTTCGGACTTGGACGCTCTGAAATCGGGTATCGAGCAGAGACGACATGACAAGGGCGTTCAACGCGCCGAAAATTATGCCGACCTGCTCGATCGCGAGGCCGAGTGTTCGGTAGATTACGCCATTGCATCGATCGAGCAGGCGAAATTGGCCGTGCTCGACGCAATCGTCGGCCGCGTCGAAGCTGAACAAGCCAGAAAATCTTGAACGCTCTGCCCGCCGCGTCAACGCAAGGTAAGAAGAACGGCCGCCAGCCCGCGGCCGTTCTTACGTCCGCCCCCGAGGCGAAGTTCGTCTAAGGCGCGTCCAGGCCGATCGCGAGCTTCAGCGCATAGCCGCGTACGTCCTTGGGCCAGGACGCCATGTGCTCCTCGAAGGCGTCGTGACGCCCGGCGAAAAGTGCTCGCGTCGCTTCCTCGAAATCCGCAAAATCACCGGCGACTGCCGACATGAACTTGTAGGCGGCGTCGCGCCTCGCGCGCGCCTCGCCGGGGCCGGCGTCTCCTCGTCGCGCGTCCTCCACCAGTCTCCGCAATACGACAGAGGCGCCGCCGGGCTGCGCCGCCAGCCACTCCCAATGCCGCGGCAGCAGCGTCACCTCGCGAGCGACGACACCGAGCTTTGGCCGGCCACGTCCTCTCGCAACGCCTTCGCGCACATCGCCATCTGTTGGTGAGAGGGCAGCGCCCGCGCCGCGCTGCGACAGCCGCTCGAGAATCTCCGCCTTGGTTCCGCGCAGATCGAGATCGACCACGGCGCCGGTCGCGTCGTCGAACACCAGCACCGGCCCTTTGGCCCCGCGCTCGTCAGCACGCTTCACCGCCATGGCGACTTCGCCGAGACGGCCCGGTCGAGAGCAGCCGGTGTCCGTCGAAAGCGGTGCAAGGCTTGGAAACGAAATCGGACACGGGAGGAGCCTCCATCAGGAAGGCCAATTATTACCCGGATAATATTTGCATGTCAATTAATACCCGGGTATAAATGCGGCTTCGATGCAGCCGCTGGCCGGAGACACGCATGAAGACCGAGGACAAGAAGGCCGCACGCGCCGCCTACAAGGAGCGCAAGCAGGTCGCCGGCATCTTCGCCATCCGCTGCGCTCCGTCCGGCGAGGTCTGGGTCGGGCAAACCCTCACGCTTCTCACAATTCAAAACCGGCTCTGGTTCATGCTGACCCACGGCCGCCCAGAGATACCAGGAGATGGCGAGCCTGCGCGCCGCTTGGAACACACACGGCCCCGACAGCCTCAGCTTCGAGGAATTGGAGCGCATCGATGACGAAGAGATTTTGAGCTCGCCCTATGTCCGCGACACGCTGCTGAAAGAGCGCCTCGCGCACTGGCGCAAGACGCTCGAAGCGCTTCGCAGATCTGATCAGGGGCGGATGGCGTTCCGTCGCCGCTCAATCGCGCGGCATGATGAACCAGAGCAGCAGGTAAGTGAGAATGCCTGGGAAGCCGATCGAGGCGACGGTGAGGACGACATAGAGCACGCGGGTCAGCGTCGGGTCCCAGCCGAGCCAGCGCGCGATGCCGCCGCAAACGCCCGCGATCAACGCGCCTTCGCGCACACGCCTGAGCTCATGAGAGCTGTTGGTAAGGGTCGGGTCTGACATTTCTCGACGAGCCACGTTATTGACACCGACGTCATCAACGCCCGGGCTGATCTTCCGTTCCAATCTGCGGCTCGCCGTCGCTTGACTGTGAGGAATATATATTGCCCATAGTTCCAGCGGTGGGAGCTAGCTGGGGCGTGACGTCCGAATGCGGATCGAGAACAAAAGTGGGGAGTACACCGTTGGTGACTTTCGCATAAATCGTCTCGGCTTCGGCGCCATGCGCATAACGGGGCGCGATCTCTGGGGCAGCCCCGAGGACCCGCAGGAGGCCCGCCGGACGCTCGCATCGCTGGCCGAGCTCGGCATCAATTTCATCGACACCGCCGACAGCTACGGCCCGCACACCAGCGAGCTTATGATCCGCGAGGTGTTGCACCCCTATCCGGGCATGCTGGTCGCCACCAAGGCTGGCTTTGTCCGGCCGACGCGAACGCTCTGGGTGCCGTGCGGGCGGCCCGACTATTTGCGCCAGCAGGTCCTTCTCAGCCTTCGCCACCTGGGTCTCGAACGCATCGACCTCTGGCAGCTGCATCGCATCGACCCGACCGTGCCGCGCGACGAGCAGTTCGAGGTCGTCGCCGAGATGCAGAAGGAGGGCCTGATCCGGCATGTCGGCTTGAGCGAGGTGACGATCCCCGAGATCATCGCCGCGCAGGCCTACTTCGACGTCGTCACCGTCCAGAACCACTACAACCTCGTGATCCGCAAACATGAGGACGTCGTCGATTTCTGCGAAGCCAACGGCATCGGCTTCATTCCGTTCTATCCGCTGCACGGCGGCGCTATCGCGCAAGCGGGTTCAGACCTCCTGAACAAGCTGGGCGCCAAATACGGCGGGTCTCCCACTCAGATCATGGTCGCCTGGCTGTTGAAGCGCAGCCCGGCGATGCTTGCCATTCCCGGCACCGGCAAGCTCACGCATCTGAAGGAAAACGTCGCCGCCACCATGATCGAGCTGGCGGACGACGACTACCAGGCCATCGCCACGGCGGCATTCTGATCAAGGGAGCTTACGCGTCATGACCTCGAGAAGCGGCAGCTGCCTCTGCAAGGCCGTCACGTATTCGGTCGAGGGAGGCCTGACGCCGATCCTGGCCTGCCATTGCTCCCAATGCGCCAAGACCAGCGGCAATTACGCCGCCATGACCAGTTGCGCCGAGTCGTCCTCTGAAGATCACCGACACCGGCACATTGGCCTGGTTTCAATCGTCCGCCGAGGTTCGCCGCGGCTTCTGCTCCCGCTGCGGCAGCAATCTGTTCTGGAAGCAGAACGGCACCGACGTGGTCTACATCACCGCTGGCACGCTTGGACCAGCCGACCGGCCTCAAGATCGCCGAGCACATCTTCGTCGCCTCGAAGTCCGACTATTACGACATCGCCGACGGCCTGCCGCAGAAGACCGAGTGGTGAGCAGGCGCTGGCGCAGCTCGCATTAGACCATGATCGCTTCGGACCCTATCAGTCCGAAGCGTGAATCATCGGTCTCATCAAAAGCCTAGAACTCCACTTCGAGCTCGATGATCTCGTCGGGCTCGGCCTGCGCGCCCTCTGTCCATTCCTGCATCAGCGGCCATTCGAAAATGCGATCGCAATAGGCCTGAAGCGCCGGCTCGAGCGGCACCGCATACGTGCGGAAGCGCGTGCACACCGGCGCATACATGGCATCGGCGAGGCTCAAGGGCCCAAAGAGATAAGGCCCGCCATACTTCTCCAGGCACTCCGACCAGATGGTTTTGATGCGCTCCACGTCCGGCCGCGCGCCCGAGAAGATCTTGAACGACTGATGCCGCGCCTTGAGGTTCATCGGCAGCGCCGAGCGCATATTGTAGAAGCCCGAATGCATTTCCCCGGACACCGCGCGGCAATGCGCGCGCACGGCTTGATCAGCCGGCAAGATGCCGGCTTCCGGCGCGATTTCGTCCAGATACTCCGCGATCGCGAGCGTATCCCACACCGTCACGTCGCCATGGGTCAGCCGCGGCACAAGGACGGAGGGAGACAGCAGCAGAAGCTCCTGGCGCGCCCCCGCGTCGTCGACTGCAACCGGCTTTTCCTCGAAATCGAGCCCCGCCATGCGGCACAGCAGCCAGCCCCGGAGCGACCAGGAGGAGTAGTTTTTCGAGGAGATCGTCAGTGTGGCACTCGACATCGTGACCCAGGTCTCCGTCCGAAAACATTCATCTAACCGAGCACAATGTTCTCGCAGTGCAGCAATTTTTGCACTAACTTTTTCAAAATCGTCGGTTTTCTATCCGTCGGCGGGACATCGGGGGGCCATGCTTTACCAAGCTTATCAGTTCCAGGACGACCTCATTGCCCCGCTAAGGAACTTCGCCAAAAGCTCGCGGTCGGCCGCCGAAGGGGCGTTCTGGCCCATGGCCGATGGCCTGGTCCGCCAGTTATCGGCAGGCATGGAGCTGGTCTCGCGCCTCCAGTTGACGCACTACCCGGCCGGAGTTCGGCATTACCTCGGCCCGGGTCGGAAACCGCGATGTGCCTATCGTGGAGGAGATCGTCCTCGAATTACCCTTCGGCAAGCTCATGCGTTTCGCCAAGGACGTCGACACGCCCCAGCCCAAGATTCTGGTCGTAGCCCCGCTGTCAGGCCACTTCGCCACGCTGCTGACCGGCACGGTCAAAACCCTGCTGCGCGATCACGACGTCTACATCACCGACTGGGTCAACGCCCGCGACGTACCCGCCGAAGCCGGACGTTTCGGCGTCGAGGACTACGTCGCCTACGTCATCCGCTTCCTGGAGGAGATCGGCCCCGGCGCGCATGTGCTCGCGGTCTGCCAGCCCTGCGTGCAGGCGCTCGCCGCTGTCGCGGTGATGAGCGAGGACAAGAACCCGGCCACGCCGCGCACCATGACGCTGATGGCCGGCCCCATCGACCCGCGCGAAAGCCCGACCGCCGTCAACAAGCTCGCGACCGAAAAGCCGATGTCGTGGTTCGAGAACTCGGTCATCGCGCGCGTGCCGGCCCGATATGCCGGTCGCGGCCGCAAGGTCTATCCCGGCTTCGTGCAGCTCACGGCCTTCATCGCCATGAACATGGAGCGTCACCGCACGCAGCATCAAAAGCTTTACGATCATCTCGCCGCCGGAGAGACCGCCGAGGCGGAGAAGATCAAGTCCTTCTACGACGAATATTTCGCCGTCCTCGACCTCACCGAGGAATTCTATCTCGAGACCATCGACCGTGTGTTCCAGCGCGCCGAGCTGGCGACGGGTGACTTCACCTATCGCGGCCGCAAGGTCGATCCCGGCCTGATCCGCCGGACGGCGCTTCTCACCGTCGAAGGCGGGCGCGACGACATCTGCGCCCTTGGCCAGACGTCGTCCGCCCATGATCTCTGCAACTCTTTGCGCCCGCATCTGAAGCGCCATCACCTGCAGGCCAACGTCGGCCACTACGGCACCTTCAACGGCAAGCGCTGGGAGAACGAGATCTATCCCGTGGTCCGCAACTTCATCCTGGCGATGGAATAGCACTGCTGACTCGCGGCAAGGCGCTACACCCGCAAGCTCATCCATGAGATAGCTGCGCCACGTCGCGACGGCATCGGAACATGACTGCACAAAACGAGGCGTTCGACGCCATCATCCTCGGCGCCGGCGCCGCCGGGCTGATGTGCGCGCTGACCGCGGGACAGCGCGGCCGCAAGGTTCTGCTGCTCGAGCACACCGACAAGGCCGGCGCCAAGATCCTCATCTCCGGCGGCGGGCGCTGCAATTTCACCAATCTCGAAGTCCGCGCCCGATCGCTTCCTCTCCGGCAACCCGCATTTCTGCACGTCGGCGCTGCGCCGCTACACGCAGATCCGATTTCATCGCCCTCGTCCAACGCCATCGGCATCGCCTTTCACGAGAAGACGCTGGGCCAGTTGTTCTGCGACGGCTCGGCGCGCGCCATCGTCGCCATGCTGCTCGAGGAATGCGCGGCTGGCGGCGTCGATCTGAGGCTGGGCCAGACCGTCACCGAGGTCACGCGCGCCGACAATCACTTCCGCGTCGAAACCGCAATCGGGATCACTTCACCGCGCCGGCGCTGGTGCTGGCGACGGGCGGCCTTTCCATTCCGAAGATGGGCGCGACGGGCTTCAGCTACGACGTCGCGCGGCAGTTCGGCTTGCGCGTCACGCGAAACGCTGCCGGGGCTCGTGCCGCTTCAAGGCCGGCGCCGACCAGTCCGGCTTCGACGCGGCCCTCGCCGGTGTCTCTCTGGAAGCGATCGCGTCGTGTCGAAAAGCAAAGCTTCCGCGAGAACATCCTGTTCACGCACCGCGGACTGTCCGGTCCGGCGATCCTGCAAATCTCGTCCTATTGGCGCCCGGGTGGCACGATCTCGATCGACATGCTGCCGGATCTCGACGCCACCGCCTTCTTGGTCGAGCGCAAGCGCGCGCGCCCCAAGGCGTCGCCGCAAACCGTCCTCGCCGAGATCTTGCCGGCACGCCTGGCGCAGGTCGCTGACGGCCGCGCACCTGCCTGCCGGCAGACTTGGCCAACATCTCGCGACCGTGCGCTAGCGGCGTTTGCCGGCCGGTTGAAGCGCTGGGAGTTTCGGCCCACCGGCACGGAAGGCTACGCCAAGGCCGAGGTGACGCTCGGCGGCATCGACACGCGCGACTTGTCGTCGAAGACGATGGCGGCACGCAACGTCCACGGCCTCTATGCCATCGGCGAAGCCGTCGACGTCACCGGCTGGCTCGGCGGCTATAATTTTCAGTGGGCCTGGTCCAGCGGCTGGGCGGCCGGCCAGAGCCTCTAGATCGCAGAGTGTCGTCGGTAGAAATCTTGCGACGCGTTGCCTGAGAAGGGCCTGCCATTGAGCCGGCTCGCGGCATTCGTGCAGTTTTATAATTCGCTCAGAGAAAAATCCCGCATTCCGGAATGGCCCGCTGACTTTAATGCAGTGCAGCATTTTGCACGCTTGGTGACAGATGGAAAAATGTTGCCGCTTTATAAGGCATTAAGTGTTTTTCGTTAGAGTTTCGATTACCAAGCCATTTTCCCGGAAATATTCCCATGAGTTTGCGCAAAATTTCAAATTTGGCGAGCGCCGTGCTGATCGCGGGTTGCATCGTCATGCTCGCGACGACCTATTTCGCGTTACGTACGCTCAAGGTTGGCGGCGATCTCTACGGCCAGATTGTCCTCGGCAAGGATCTGCTTGCCGATATTCTCCCGCCGCCGGAATACATTATCGAACCCTATCTCGAAGCCACCCTGGCGCTCGATGATCCGGCATCCGTGGCGCAGCATCGCGAAAGGCTCACCGCGCTGCGCAAGGACTATGACACGCGTCACGAGTATTGGATCCCGCAGCAGTTCGACGACAATCTTCGTGCCCTCCTCGTCGAGGGTGCGCACGGCCCCGCAATCCGTTTCTGGGAGATTACCGAGAAGACCTTTCTGCCGGCTCTTGAAAAGGGTGACATGACGACGGCGCGCGAGGCTTATGCGGAAATGCGCAAGGCCTATGGCGCCCATCGTGAGAAGATCGACCAGATCGTGCAGGGCGCCACGCAATTCGTTTCCGCAACGGAAGCGCAGGCCGCGTCTCGCGATTTTTGGTTGATGTCCGCGGTCGCTGTCGTCTCGGGCCTTATGCTTCTCGTTCTCATTGTTTGCGCCGTTGGACTCGACAGGCGTCTCGTCACGCCGCTCGTGCGCATCACCGCCGCCATGGGAGAGCTTGCTCGCGGCAATTTCGACGTCGTGTTGCCGGGCATCGAACGCAATGACGAGATCGGCGGCATTGCCGCCGCGGTCGAAGAATTCAAAGTCATGGCCGCCGAGAAGGCCATGCGTGACGCCGAGGAAGGCCGCGCTGCGGAAACACAGCGCAAGTCGGCCATGCTGAAGCTCGCCGATCAGTTCCAGTCCGCGGTCGGCAGCATCATCGAGACCGTCGCATCGGCTTCGAGCAAACTCGAAACGGCCGCATCGACGCTGACAAACACCGCTGAAACCACCCAGCAGCTTTCGGGCATGGTGGCGGCCGCGTCCGAGCAGACATCGGTCAACGTGCAGGGTGTGGCGGCAGCCTCCGAACAACTCTCGTCGACGGTGACGGAGATCAGCCGGCAGGTACAGGAGAGCAGCGCGGTCGCGAGCCAGGCGGTGGAGCAGGCACAGAAGACCAACCAGAAGGTCGCCGAGCTGTCGCAATCGGCCCATCGCATCGGCGATGTGATCGATCTCATCAATAACATTGCCGGCCAGACCAACCTCTTGGCCCTCAACGCCACCATCGAAGCCGCACGCGCCGGCGAAGCCGGTAAAGGGTTCGCGGTCGTCGCTCAGGAGGTCAAGGCGCTCGCCACGCAGACGTCGAAGGCCACCAGTGAGATTGGCGCTCAGATCGCCAGCATGCAGGCCGCGACGGAGCACGCGGTCGAGGCCATTCACGACATCACGGCGACGATCAGCAAGATCAATGAGATCGCCGTTACGATCTCGGCCGCGGTCGAACAGCAAGGTGCGAGCACGCGCGAAATCAGCCGCAATGTCCTGGAAGCGGCCAAGGGTACGGCGGAGGTTGCCTCGAGCATCACCGACGTCAGCAGCGGCGCGTCGGAAACCGGAACGGCATCGTCGCAGGTTCTGATTTCGGCCAAGGCCCTGTCTGGCGAAAGCCGGAACCTCAAGGCCGAGGTCGAGAAGTTCCTCACCAACGTGCGCGAAGCCTAGACCTGTCGCTCCGATCGTCGCGCGCTCCTTTCGGGCGCGGCGTGAATTGGAGCGCAGGAAAAAGCCGCTCCGATCGTCGCGCGTCCTTTCGCGCGCGACGTGAATCGGAGCGCAGGAAAAAGCCGCTCCGATCGTGTCATGTCGAAGACATGCTTCCAGCATGTGTCGAAGACATGCCTCCGGCATGCGCCTCTCATCGGCGCGCCTAATCGGGCGCGACGTGAATTCGGCAGCGCAAGAAAGAGCCTACTTGAACAGCGCCATGGCCTCGTCGCTGAGAACCCCTCCGGTGATGTCGATCGAGGCGAAGGGCGTCTTTGCCGCCACGTCCTCCGCCGTGATCATGATCTGGCCGATCTTGGTCGACAGTTGCGCGATCGAAGCGGCAAAGACGACCCGTCCAATACCGCACCAGATGATCGCGCCCATGCACATGGGGCAGGGCTCACCGGAGGTGTAGAGCGTGGTTCCTTTGAGGGCCTCGGGTCCGTGTTCGGCGAGGAAGGCGTGGATGGCCACCATCTCGCCGTGAGCTGTCGGATCGTGATCGACACGCCCGCGGTTGCGTCCCCGGGCGAGCACCTCGCCCTCCTTGACGATGACGGTGCCGAACGGAAAGTCGGCTTGAGCGGCTTCGTCGATCGCGAGCTTCATGAAGCGCGCGTCATCGGGCAGGACGGATACTGAACGGGCGCGGGTTTCGCCTCTGCCTGCCACCGTCATGGCGAAAAGCGCCGTTCCGCCCTTGAGCAAGGTTCTACGCTGCATCTCTACCCTCCCACGCCGATGGCATCGCCCACCGGGTTCCCCGATACGAACCCAAAACCGTCAATTGTTCGTAATCAGATCAGCATAAAGACAGCCCTTGAGTGGCGGGGAGGTGTGGGATTGTGAACGCTGATCCGAATAGACGCCCGCAAGGGGGCACCTGTGTTCCTCATTTAACGCGAGTTTACTCTGCCCACGGCAATCAGTAGTCAACGCAGAGAGCCGGAGCCAAACTCCGCGAGCAACGTTCTCGAGTGGAGGCTTCGAATGAAGAGTCCAAATCTGGCAGCACTTACCGCCGCGGTAGTTCTCGCATTTGCGGCGATCGGAAGTTCAGCTGATCGTGCGCAAGCCTGGGAAGGTGGCGCCGGGGCAGGTCCCGCCGCCGCAGACGTCTATCGCTACGCCTCTCCCCGCCGCTACTACGGCGAAGGTAGATACCGCCCATATTACTATGGCCCTACCCGCATCTATGTCGATGGATTGGGATACAACAGGCCCCCGCCTTACCGCCGCCACCCCTACTATCGTCATTTCGAGCATCGCTACTACCGCTAGCCCACCAAGGCCGCGGGGAATGAGACCACCCGGCCTTGGCGATGCTCCGCCAAAGCGGCTCAGCTCGCCCTCCGCCGACGCGTGCGCACGCATGGGCTGCGTTCGCATACATTTTGGATAGGGCAGCGAACCGCCCACTTTTGCGCGAAGCGGAAGCGCATCACGTCGCCGTTGTTGGCGATATCCGTGCCTAGGGCGTCTTGGCCTGACTGGCGCCATTGGCCTTCACAGCATGCTTAGCTTTGCCGCCGTTGGCAGTCTTACCGGCGCTGGCGACCTTGTTCGTCTTGCTGGCGGAGACGGCCTTGCTGCCGTTGGCAGTCTTGCCGACGCTGGCGACCTTGGTCCCCTTGCTGGCGGTGACGGCCTTGCTGCCGTTGGCAGTCTTGCCGACGCTGGCGACCTTGGTCGTCTTGCTGGCGGTGACGGCCTTGCTGCCGTTGGCAGTCTTGCCGACGCTGGCGACCTTGGTCCCCTTGCTGGCGGTGACGGCCTTGCCGCCGTTGGCGGTCTTGCCGACGCTGGCGACCTTGGTCGTCTTGCTGGCGGTGACGGCCTTGCTGCCGTTGGCAGTCTTGCCGACGCTGGCGACCTTGGTCGCCTTGCTGGCGCTGACGGCCTTGCCACCGTTGGCAGTCTTGCCGATGCTGGCGACCTTGGTCGCCTTGCTGGCGCTGACGGCCTTGCCGCCGTTGGCAGTCTTGCCGATGCTGGCGACCTTGGTCCTTGTTGGCGGTGACGGCCTTGCCGCCCTTGGCAGCCGCACCGGCACTCGCAGCCTTCTTAGGTGCAACCTGGTCGCTCGCCGCTTTGCTTCCGTTTTCCGCGCGCGATTGGTAGCGCTGAACATCTTCCTTCGTGATCTCGCCATCGAGTGCGAGGGCCGCGAGGCACGGATTGGAAAGTCCTTCGCCCACATTACGCATGCATTGACGAAGGGACGGGCTGTCCACCGCGTGCGCGCTGCAGTGGCGGAAATAGTCGTCTCTGCACGCACTCTTGACCCGCTCGCTTGAAGCTTGCGCGGAGGAGATCGCAACGGCGAAAGCGCAAAACGCTGCGGCAGCGGAGAGGCATGCTGCCGAAGGACGCGCACTGATCTTCATCCACATATTCGCTAGTCCTCCCAGCTAGTTACGCTGATATCCAGGCAGGGCATGGCAAAGCTGCCACCATGGTCGGGTAATAGCAAGAGCGCTCTGCTCTGGCGCTCGCCGGATGACCCGCAATCTCCCCGCAGAAAAATAGTCATTCATTGTACGTCGACGCTGCGCCGGGCGAGAACGATCTGATCAACGAAAGTTAACCGACCGCGTTAATTGCGGAGGCACTGTGCATGTGGCTTGCCTGGGCGATATGATGGCGAACGCTGCCAGCAACAAACGGTTCCAGACATGCAGTGGAGACTGATTATGGATTGGCTTAAGTTAGTCGTGGTACTTGCAGTCGGTTCCGGGATGCTGACAGCGGCCGGTGATGCGAACGCCTACAGTTCGCGTGTGAAATCGGCCTGCAAATCCGATTTCTACAAGTTCTGCCCATCTTACAAGCTTGATAGCCCTCAACTCAGGGCATGCATGCGCTCCAATGGCGGTGGTCTTTCGAGCCGCTGCCTCGATGCGCTGGCCGATTCCGGCGAGATCCCGCGCAAGTATCACAGTAGCTATCGCAGATAGCTGCAACGAGCTTTCTTGCTGTGGTGGGGGCCCTGCGGTGAAGCTAGGCTGCCTCAGTGCGCCGACGGAGGTTGGTTCGCTCTCTGTCGCGTCTCCTCCTTCGATGGCCTACACACAATCGCGCTTGCGATTATGCAACGTCCTCACTCGATCGGCTCAGCCTGAAGAAGGCGTAGAAATAACCGAGCCAGAGGGCGATGGAGAGGCCATAGAAGATGATGGTTCGCACCGACCAAAACGGCCAATTGCCGGCGGGGCCGATGGCGATCACGTTGGGGTACCAGCTGAAGAGCGTGGAGCGCCACCGATACCACATGAGGGTCATTTCCGTGTTGCGAGCCTGCGCGGTCTTGGCGTCGTTGAAGACGCGCTCGCTGTTCCGCTTCAACCACCACCAGGAATCGTCGTTGGTCAGCTCCATCCCTCTGTCGGACCGGTTGCGCATGTAGATGTATTCGATGTCGGTCGTGTTACCGCGGGCGTCGGGATCGCTGCGGCGCACTTCCGTTCCTGTGATGACGCCGGTTGTCCATGTTGGACGCGCGTACTCCCACCCAAACCAGAGAGGGATGCCCACCACGAGTGCGGCGATGGCCAAGACGGGCGCCCCTCTGCGCCATAAGATGAAGGCAAGCACGAGAATCGCGAGGAGGACGATGAAACCGATCGACGCCCAGGCCTGGATCATGGCTCAAACCTCACCGCAAATGGGAACAGAAACGGTCGAGCCGTCGAAACGTTTGCTCATCTCCAACTTCCCCTTCGTCATGCGGGCCGGTTGGTTGATGTTGGCATAGCCGCTTAGTTGAGGCGAAGGAAATGTCAGCTGATGGGTCATGAACTGACGCCACGGCGAATTGCGCGACGAGTTCCCGCAGGTCTTTCCGTGAAGCCTAGTTCGCGAACCGGAAGTGCATCACGTCGCCGTCCTTGACGACGTACTCCTTGCCTTCGAGGCGCATCTTGCCGGCATCCTTCGCGCCGTCTTCGCCGCCGAGCGCCACGTAGTCCTCATAGGCGATGGTTTCGGCGCGAATGAATCCCTTCTCGAAATCCGTGTGGATGACGCCGGCCGCCGCCGGCCCCTTGGTGCCGCGCGTGATCGTCCAGGCGCGCGCCTCCTTCGGGCCGACGGTGAAATAGGTCACGAGATCGAGCAGCTAGTAGCCGGCGCGGATGAGGCGGTTGAGCCCCGGCTCCGCAAGCCCCATCTCGGCCAGGAACTCGCGTGCGGTCCGTCGGGCGGCAGGCTCGGCGAACTCGGCTTCGATCTTGGCCGAGATGATGACGCACGACGGCGCCTTCGGCCTTGGCCCGCTCCTCGACCATCTTGGAATAGGCGTTGCCGTTGGCGGCCGACGCTTCTTCGACGTTGCACACGTAGACGACGGGCTTCGACGTCAGCAGCTGCAGCGCCGAGGAAGATCGGGCGTCTCCTCGGGCGTGATCTCGGCCATGCGCGCCGGCTTGCCCTCGCGCAGCGGGGCCAGCGCCTTCTCCATCACGGCGAACAGCGCCTTGGCTTCCTTGTCGCCGGTCTTGGCTTTCTTCTCGACGGCGGCGATGCGCTTCTCCAGGCTCTCCATGTCGGCGAGCATCAGCTCGGTCTCGACCACCTCGGCGTCGGCCAGCGGATCGATGCGGTTCTCGACGTGGGTGATGTCGTCGTCCTCGAAGCAGCGCAGCACGTAGGCGACGGCGTCGACCTCGCGGATGTGCGACAGGAACTTGTTGCCGAGGCCTTCGCCCTTGGAGGCGCCGCGCACCAGGCCGGCGATGTCGACGAACGTCAGCCGCGTCGGAATGATCTGCCCGGACTTGGCGATGGCGGCGAGCTTGTCCAGGCGCTCGTCCGGCACGCCGACCTCGCCGACGTTCGGCTCGATGGTGCAGAACGGATAGTTGGCGGCCTCGGCCGCGGCCGTCTGCGTCAGCGCGTTGAAGAGAGTGGACTTGCCGACGTTCGGCAGGCCCACGATGCCGCATTTGAAGCCCATGTGGGGGAAACCCTCGAATTGTTTGAGAGTGGGCTACACCGGCAGGGCCCGGCGATCAATGCCTAGTCGCTCTGATCGTCCCGCCGGCTATCAGGCGAGGCGTGAATTCAGAGCGCAGAAAGGCCGCCGCGGGACCTTGTGGCATCCCTAATGCGAGGCCTGGCCAAATGAAAAGGCCGGGCGAGGATCTGTCCCCACCCGGCCGGTCTTTCGCCTATCGGCCGCACAGTGACGAAACGGCGTTATTATTCGCCCATGACCTCGTCGGAGACCGTCATCAGGCCGAGCTTCGGGTTCTCCCCGCACTTCTCGCCGATCTCCGTCATGGACTTGGTGAAGTCGTCGGAATCGAAAACGTTGTCCGAGTCCGTGCCCGCGTGATAGCCGGCGATCCACATCAGGATCAGCCCCATGCCTTCCTCGTCCTTCTTGTCGGACTTGAGCACGGCTTCGCACGTGATGGTCGCGAGATCCATGGCGCCGCTGCCCTGCGGGGTCGCGTTCTCGCCGAGGTACTTCGCCGACACGGTGAGCACGCCCACCTTCGGCTGCTCCTTGCAGCCCGCAACGATCTTGTCGAAGTCGGTCCGGAGGCTGTCGAAGTCGATGACGGTGCCCTGCTCGTCGGTGCCCGAGTAGCCCGCGATCCAGTAGAGGATCGCGCCCATGCCGTACTGGTCTTTGTCGTTTCCTGCGTCGGAGATCTTGATCAGATCCTCGCAGGTGATGGTGGAGATATCGACGCTATCGGCCGCAGCCGGTGTCGAGAGTCCAGTCGCGGCCAGGCAGACGAGTGCGGCCAACGTATCGTACCAAGCGTGCTCCCTTTGACCGTGATCGCTGCGCATCATAGTCGCTCCGATCGTCGCGCCGCCTATCAGGCGCGGCGTAAATCGTAGCGCTGGAAAAGTCCGAAGCGTGAATCATCGGTCCCATCAAAGAACTAGATCAGATTGCGCGAAGGAAGTGCCCGGCGTGATGCGCAACATTGCCCGGACGATCCGCAGCGACGGGGCAGGCCCCGAAGTCGAATTGACTCGATCTTCGCAAGCCGGATCATAGCACCGCCCACGGAGCAAAACCGGACGCCTCATCTGCAACTCGATCGAGCGTGGCCGCCCCGCCACGCCCGATCGGCGGACCTTCGAGCGTACCGCATGCACGACACCTCTCCCCGGTGGGGGAGAGGTCGCGGCCCGGCGATAATGCCGGGGCGCGGGTGAGGGGTGATCGCTTCGAGGACAGTCTTCGACTTGCGAACACCGCAACCCCTCACCCGCCGGGCCGCGGCCAAGCCGCGCCCGTCGACCTCTCCCATCTGGGAGAGGTGAGTGACCCCGAGCCTCAAAGATAAAAACGCTACCGCGTCTTGGCCAGATCGAAGGCCGAGTAGGCGGCCGGGCTCGGGAGCTTCTCCTTGCCCGTCATGGCGTCCGCCAGCGCTTCGCCGAGATTGGCGCCGGGCTCCAGCTCCTTGACCGCGATGACCATGAACGGCCGCTGCCAGTTGGTGCCGCCGGTTTCGCGCCCGCGGAACTGCCCGAGGTTCAACGTCGAGATCGGAATGCCGGCCTCGGCCGCGCCGCGGATCGAGCTCGGCCGTGCGCTCGGCCCGCCGCTTGGCGCGCTGGGTCTCCTCGCTGGCGTCGCCCTCCTGCGAGGCCGTGCCGACGGCGATGATCTCGATCGACGACCTGAGGCTCGCGCGCACGTCGGCGTCGAGCACCTCCTGCGCCAGCACTTCGCCGCTGATCACCTTGCCGGCCTTCTCGAGATCGTCCGAGCTGCCGCGCACCCACAGGAAGTCCTTGTTGGCGACGACCACATCGAACGTGCCGCGCCGCCCCGCCTTGTCCTGGCCCGTGATGGCGAAGATGCGCGTGCTTTGCGTCTGCCGCACATTGGCCGTCGACACGGGAGCCGCGATTTCGGTCGGCGTGAAGATGTCGTCATAGGGATCGTCGACCATGTTGTGCCCGACGACCGCAGCCGTCGTCACCATTGCGGTCGATCCGAGCGCCACCACGATGCCGGCCTTGGTCTGGAAGAACGACGCGATCCACGTCGACCAGTCATGCCAGCCCTTGATGCGATCGAACCAGCGGTAATAGCCCCAAGCGCGTCTGATTTTGGATTTGCCTTTCGGCGCGTCGCTTCCGGTTTGCGTGTCCATTGGCCTCCCCACGAAGTGTGACCCCGAACCTGCCGCAGAGTTGAGTCATGACCAAGACAAGGCGACGACGACACGTGAACAGGCCCGCGCTGGCAAATCGCCGTCACTCTTTCGGCTTACGTCCGGCAAGAAACTTGCGCAGGTTCTCCGCCAGCGCGCCCTCGCGCTTTCCCGCGCGCTCGCCTGCAGGATGCGGGGCCTTTCGCCGGGCGCGGCGGCGGCGTTTCTTCCTTCGCCTCTTTCTCCGGCGCGCCGTTGCCGCCCACGATCTTGATCACGTCCGTCATGAAGCGGGACTGGTCGCCGCGCGCGAGCCGCCCGGCCGAGGCGGCGATGGCGTCGAGCAGCGGGTCGAGCCACTGCTGATCCGCCTTGGAGAAATCGTTCAGCACCCACTTCACGACCAGCTCTTTCACGCCCGGGTGGCCGACGCCGATGCGCACGCGCACGTAGTCGTTGCCGAGGTGGGCCGAAATCGAGCGCAAGCCGTTGTGGCCGGCGTTGCCGCCGCCGGTCTTCACCTTGAGCTTCGCCGGCGCGAGGTCGATCTCGTCGTAGAACACGACGATGTCCTCTTCCGGGATCTTGAGGAAGCGCGCGGCTTCGCCCACCGAGCGCCCGCTCTCGTTCATGTAGGTGTCGGGCTTCAGCAGCAGGATCTTCTCGCCGTCGATCTCGCCGTCCGCGGCAAGCCCCTGGAACTTGCGTTTCCACGGCCCGAAGCGATGCGCCGACGCGATGCGCTCCACGGCCATGAAGCCGACGTTGTGCCGGTTCCGCGGCGTATTCGCTGCCCGGATTTCCAAGACCGACGAAAAGCTTCATGGGACGCCTCTAATGCAACGAGTGACGTGCCGCGGCCGCGATCGCGCGGGATCCTATCATCACGCGCGTAAATCGCTGCCGCCCGAACAAAAAAGGCCGGCGCCCATGACGGGACGCCGGCCTGATGTCGTAACGCGTCCGCCTTACTTCTTCTTGGGAGCGGCGGCAGCCGGAGCGGCCTTGCCGCCGGCAGGAGCCGCGCCCTTGGCCGGAGCAGCGCCCTTGGCCGGAGCAGCGCCCTTGGCGGCAGCGGCAGCGGCCGGAGCGCCCTTGGCGCCAGCAGCCGGAGCAGCAGCACCCGCGTCGGCGGCAGCAGCAGCGCCCGGCGTTGCGGCCTCTTCCTCTTCCTTCTTGGCGCCGGCGACGGTGGCGATCGTGAAGTCGCGGTTGGCGATCACCGAACGCACGCCCTCCGGCATCGTCACGGCCGAGACATGGATCGAGCGGCCGATCTCGAGACCCGTCGAGGTCGACCTCGAAGAACGCCGGGATCTGGTCGTAGGGCGTAAACACCTCGATGTCGTGGCGCACGATGTTGAGCACGCCGCCGCGCTTCAGGCCCGGAGACGCGGCATGGTTGATGAAGCGCACGGGGATGGCGACGCGGATGAGGCCGTCCTTGCCGATGCGCAGGAAGTCGACGTGGAGCGGATGATCCTTGACCGGATCGACCTGCACGTCGCGGGGAATGACGCGGATCTTCTTACCGCCGGCGATGTCGATATCGAACACCGACGAGGTGAAGTGACCCTTGATGAACTGCTTCCAGAGATCATTGCCGTTGATGGCGATGGTCTCGGCGGGCTGATTGTCACCATAGATGACGGCGGGGACATTCCCTTCACGGCGAGCTTGGCGTGCGGCCCCCTTGCCTGCACGTGGGCGCGCCGTGGCTTTGAGCTCGGTAATCTCTGCCATGGCTTTTCTCCAATGAAAATAGGGCCTTGACTAAGGCCCACATTGCCGCGATCGGCCTCCAAGGGTGCCGGGCGGACCTCGCGCTATTGCTTGAGATGGCCGGGTTATACAGAGGCTTTCCGGCCTTGGCAACGTGCCAGATGCCCGGATTTCGGGCCTGCGGAGAGGGTTAAGCGCGCCGGCATCTACTGCCGAGGCCCCGCCCAGCGGTAGGTCGTGATGCCGAGGATTCGCTCCTCCTCGATGACGACGATCTCGGAGCCGACGTCCGGCAGAACCCCGGCCATGGTGCCGACGCTGACCACCGGTCCGCTGTCGAGCACGACCTCGATATCGGGGAAGACGCCCGGCGTCTTCTCATAGCCCCTGGCCCATTGAGCCCGCTGGACGAGGCCGGAAACCTCCCGCTGCGAGTAGACGGGGGACATGACGGCATAGAGCGCACCGGCTGCGATCAGCGCTCCTCCCACGATCAGAACGCGCCTGAGCTTCTGCCGCTTCGTAAAGCCGTCGAGCTTCCGCCGCGTCTCCTCGCGCATGGGACGTCCCCCCACGAAGTAAAGCTAAGTGAAAGCTAGATGAAGTGCCCCTAGGCCGCCTTCTCCTGCCCTTCGACCAGCCGCACGATGTCGGCCATGATGTCGTTGAGCTGGAAGTCCTTGGGCGTATAGACCGCCGCGACGCCGAACGCCTTGAGCTTCACCTCGTCCTCGGGCGGGATGATGCCGCCGACGACGACGGGAATGTCGCCGAGGCCTTCCTTGCGCATGCGCTCCATGAGGTCCGCCACCAGCGGCACGTGCGAGCCCGACAGAATCGACAAGCCCGACCACATGCGCGCTCTCGTCCACCGCCGCGCGCACGATCTGCGCCGGCGTCAGCCGGATGCCCTCGTAGACCACTTCCATGCCGACGTCGCGGGCGCGCACGGCGATCTGCTCGGCGCCGTTCGAATGCCCGTCGAGGCCCGGCTTGCCGACCAGGAACTTGATGCGCCGGCCGAGCTTGTCGGACAGCGCATCGACAGCGGCGCGGATGCCGTCCAATTGCCCGCGTGCCCGCTCGGGCGCGGCCTGGGCAACGCCGGTCGGCGCGCGATATTCGCCGAACACGCGGCGCAGCGTCGTGCCCCACTCGCCGGTGGTGATGCCCGCCTTGGCGCAGGCGATCGAGCTTTCCATGATGTTGCGGCCTTCCTTGGCCGCGGACTCGAGCTCGGCCAGCGCCTTCGTCGACCTCCTTGGCATCGCGCGCCTCGCGCCACGCCTTGAGGCGGCCGATCTGCTCGGCCTCGACGGCCGGATCGACAACCATGATCGCGCCTTCGCCGGCCGTGAGAGGAGACGGCTCCGTCTCGGTCCAGCGATTGACGCCGACCACGATCTGCTCGCCGGTCTCGATCTGGCCCACGCGCGACGAGTTGCTCTCCACGAGCCGCCGCTTCATGTAGTCGATGGCCGCCACCGCGCCGCCCATGCGGTCGATGGTGGCGAGCTCGGCACGGGCCTCTTCCTTCAGAGACTCGACCTTGCGCTTGATCTCCTCCGACCCATCGAAGATGTCGCCGTATTCCAGCAGATCCGTCTCGTAGGCCACGATCTGCTGCATGCGCAGCGACCACTGCTGGTCCCACGGACGCGGCAGACCGAGCGCCTCGTTCCACGCCGGCAGCTGCACGGCACGCGCACGCGCGTTCTTCGACAGCGTCACCGCCATCATCTCGAGCAGAATGCGATAGACGTTGTTCTCGGGCTGCGGCTCGGTGAGGCCGAGGCTGTTCACCTGCACGCCATAGCGGAACATGCGGTTCTTGGCGTCGGTCACGCCATAGCGCTCGCGGCAGATCTCGTCCCACAGCTCGCCGAACGCCCGCATCTTGCAGATCTCGGTGATGAACCGCATGCCGGCGTTGACGAAGAACGACACGCGGCCCACGACCGTGCCGAAATCCTTGTCCGGCACCTCGCCCGAGGCCTTCACCGTATCGAGCACGGCAATCGCCGTCGCCAGCGCATACGAAAGCTCCTGCACCGGCGTCGCGCCTGCTTCCTGCAGGTGATACGAGCACACGTTGGTCGGGTTCCACTTCGGCACCTCGAGATACGAGAACACGATCGTATCCTTGATCAGCCGCAGCGACGGCTCGGGCGGGAACACATAGGTGCCGCGCGAGAGATATTCCTTGATGATGTCGTTCTGGATGGTGCCGGTGAGCTTGGTGCGCGGGGCGCCCGTCGCGTCGGCGGTCGCGATGTAGAGCGACAGCAGCCACGCCGCCGTGGCGTTGATGGTCATCGACGTATTCATCTGGTCGAGCGGGATGCCGTCGAGCAGGGTCTTCATGTCGCCCAGATGCGAGACCGGCACGCCGACCTTGCCGACCTCGCCCCTCGCCAGCTCGTTGTCGCTGTCGTAGCCCGTCTGCGTCGGCAGATCGAAGGCGATCGAAAGGCCGGTCTGCCCCTTGGCGAGGTTGTTCCGGTAGAGCTCATTCGATTTGGCGACGTTCGAGTGGCCGGCATAGGTCCTGAAAAGCCAGGGTTTATCCCGCTCCGGCTTGGCCCCTGCGCTCTCGCCCGGCTTTTTGGTCGACATGCAACAATCCTCGCGCCCGATCCCGGAATGCTACTCGGAATACTATTGGAAATTTCCAATAGCCTACCGTCATGTGCGCGCAAGGCAAAAGTCTATTCGTCACGGCTCTTAGGCTCGAAGCTCTCGCTTCCTGGCATCCCTTGGCCTCGACGGCAATCTTGCCTCTCCCTTGGGGAGAGGCCGGCCGACCATGCGCAGCTATGGCGGGCGGGTGAGGGGCCTATCCTGCGAAGGCCGGGGGTGAAGCGGTAAGCTGGGCGCATCTCATTCCCTCTCCCCGCGTTCACGGGGAGAGGGTTAGGGTGAGGGGCAGCAAAGTGGCAGGAGCGCAGGCAGATGAGGGGAGTGCCAAGCGTGCGGCGGCCCTTTTGAACCTTCTAGCCTGCGAACCCATATTAACCGCAATGACCTGCCAACACCCTGGCCGCCTGCCGCCGCGCGCACCGCACGTCGGTTGTGCTATGTTGGCGGGAAACGGACGCAACAGAAGATAGCCGATGATTCAGAAACCCCTTCCGCGCAAGGAAACGAAGCGCCGCCCCGCCGCCGAGCAGGACAAGATGATCGCCGACGCGCTGCGCGGCGCCGGACGCCCCGTCTCGGCCTATGAGATCATCGACCAGCTGCGCGGCAAGGTCACGCTCGCGCCGCAGACGGTCTATCGCGCCCTCGACCGGCTGATCACGGCGGGCTCGGCCCACCGGCTCGAAAGCCTGAATGCGTTCGTCGCCTGCAGCCACGCCGCCAACTCCGGCACGCACACGGGCGCGGCGGTGTTCGCGATCTGTGACGATTGCGGAACCGTGACCGAGTTCGAGGAGCCCCGCGCCGTGGAGAGCCTCTCCGCCTGGGCCAAGAAGCAGAAGTTCGCGGTCACTTCCATGACCCTCGAGCTGCGCGGCCGCTGCGCCAACTGCACGGGTAAGGCCGCTTAGGCCGAAATCGCCTCACCGACACCAGCAGCTTTGCACTCCAGCCAACTCAACCTATTCATTTCCCCGCATCCGATCATGGTGGGGCACGTGCAGGAGAACGAGCGTCTGTCGGACGAGGTGGCGTCCGAGTACCGCGGCAAGAGCATCCGGCTCGTGAAAACGTTCACGCTCGACCGAAAATCGCTGCGCCGCTGGCACTTCGAAACCTGCGATCACATCGACACCAAGCGCTACAAGGAACGCTGGCAGGCGGAGCGCGCGGCCGAGCATCTGATCGACTATCTGCTCGACGGTCCCGACTGGTGGCGCAAGCGCTTCGCGGGCGGCCAGCCCGGCCAGGCGCCGATGCGGGATGGGGCCGACAGCCTGCGCAGCCGCCTCGAGCAGGTCACCATCGAGCGCGGCTATTGCCAGTCCGAGGTCGACACCGCCCGCGAGAAGCTGGAGAAGCTGGGCAGGCCATGATCGCGCGGCATCCTATCGATCTGACGCGCGCGTGAATATCATGATCGGCGCGTACGCAATCAGCGGCCAACAAAGCCCACGATCGTGACGCATCCTTCCATGCAGCGCGTGAATCGTCGGGCTCATCAAAAACTAACGCAAACGGTTCTGATGCGTCGTCCCGCGCCCGAACAGCAGCGCGCCGAGACGCGCCAGCAGCGCGAAGCCGTCCCGCTGTGCGCCGAGGCGTTGCGCGATGTGCTGCGGCCGCGTGATCGGCTGATCCCTGTCCGGCCTCGCCAGCGGCGAGATCGACGTGCGTTCGGAAACCGGCAGCCCCTGCGCCCGCGCATAGCGGCGCACGGCGGCGATGATCCGCTCGGTCTGGTCGAGCCGCACCTCGGTGAGAGCGTCGGCGGCGATCGTCTCGGTGCGGATGGGGCGGTCGCGCTGGCCGAGCCGGTTGGGGTCGAGCACCGAGATGATGGGAATGCCGAAGCGGACCGCCGCGTCGATCTCATGATCGATCCATCGCCCGGCGCTGTGCGACAGCACCAGCATGACGTCGGCGTTCTTAACCTTGGTGGTCAGGCTCGTCTTGAGGCCGTTCTCGCTGCGGAGCCTGAGCGGCCGGTCGGGCTGAATGGAGAGGTTGGTCCAGGAGAAATGCGGCGCCGCATTGAGGGCATGTCGCAGGGCAGCGTAAATGTGGTGATCGCCGTAGCGGTGACAGATGAAAATCTTGTAGTTCCGCGGACTCCGGCGATGATCCAGCATAGGCATCTCCCCACGCAGACATGGATCCGGAGACACCGTCATTGGCCTCGCCCCGGGCCCATCGGGAAGAAGTCTACGCCGCATTTTCGCACTGCACAATGAGGCTTCTCGGGGATACTTTTGGCTAACGGCCGATGATCGTGCCGCATCCTTCCGTGCCGCGCGTGAAATCATCGGCCTTAAGCAAGAAGCCCTGATCATGCCGCGATCCTATCCACGCCGCGCGTGAATCATCGCCTCCAAGGCCCTGATCGTGCCGCGTCCTATCACGCGGCGCGTGAATCAGCGGCCTCCAAGGCCATGATCGTGCGGCATCCTTCCATGCCGCACGTGAATCATTGCCTTCAGAATCAAAGCGAAACGCCCTGCACCCTTTCGAGCGCAGAGCGTCCGGCCGCATCTCACGGCTAAGCAACGCGAGGGGACGCGCTGCTATTCTTCCGGGCCATAGCGCGGCGTCCGCGCAGCGCTCGCCGTTCCAGTATTTGAACGTGCCGCAGTTCGCTGGCGCCTCCGAGATCCAGCCGTACACCGGCGGCTCGTAGCGCGCTGGCGGCACGTCGGGGTACTCCTCGACGACGACCGGACCGTCCTCCTCGTCCACGAAGGCGGGCTCATCCGGGGCCACGATGACGCCGGTATCTTCATCGTAGTGCTCGACGATCACGTCCTGAGCCATTGCTGAACTAATGAGGGCCGGCGCAACGACTGCTGGGCCAACGAGCGCCGCGCCAGCGAGAAGTGTCGCGAACGTCAAATGTGAGAAACTCGGTACGCATCATCGGATCTCTCCTAAATCCATCTTCAACGCGATCCTGAGTGCTGAAACACCGTGCGCTGTCCGCGTCGTGTTCCACGCGATGCCCAGTCGTGTTCCACGCGGTGGCCAGTCGTATTCCACGCGCGCGGCCTCGTTCCATGCGCGGCCCTCGAGCGAGCGCGAGAAAAAAGTTCGCGTTGGAAAAACAGCCGCTAACGGAACTGCGTTCGCAGCGGCGAAACCCGAGCGGGAACCTTCCTGGCCATCGTTCGTTCGGATCTGACAAGGTCGCAATGTTCAAAAGCGGCCCGGATACGAGAATCCACTCAAGGAGAATGAGAATGATCAGAGCAAACTATGTGGCGGCTCTTGCCGCCGCAGCGGCTGTGTTCGGCTTCGCCGCTTCCGCCAGCGCCGGTCCCGCTTCGTCGCAAGCTGCCGGCAGCGCGCTTGCCACCACGTCCGCTCTCGCCCAGGACGTCGACTATCGCGGCGGCCGTCGCCATTGCCATTGGCGCGGCGGCGTGAAGCGCTGCCACGGCGGCTACGGCAACCGCTACGACGGCCCGCGCTATGGTTCGCGCTATGGATATCGCCCAGGCATCACGCTGCGCTTCGGCGGTGGCCGCGATTACGACCGCCGTCGCCGCTGGCGCTAACGAGCAAGGATCGTCCCGCTCTTCGCGGTGAAACGAAATTGGCGCCCGCTCGTTGTGACGAGTGGGCGCCTCGCTGTACGGAGACTAACGCTTATGGCAACGCCGACCGGAATTCTGATGCGCACGGTTATGGCGCAGCTCCTCATCATCGGCTTCGCAATCACGGTGGCGACATCTTCGGCGATGGCGGCATCGAAATCCGTGGCCTTCCTCGGCGTTCATCTGCAGAACGACAATGAGATGTACGAGCCGACCAGCAGACGCCGAGCGCACGCGCATGGCCAACACGGAGAAGGAGTTCGTCAAGGCCCTGGACGACAGCGGCAGCTATAAGGTTCTTCCGACGCCGCACGAGGTGCGCGCCCGCATCGAGGCCGGAC
Organism: uncultured Alphaproteobacteria bacterium; assembly: GCA_963831345.1. Taxonomy (GTDB): domain Bacteria; phylum Pseudomonadota; class Alphaproteobacteria; order Rhizobiales; family Hyphomicrobiaceae; genus Hyphomicrobium_C. The sequence goes on along the minus strand of CAWHPZ010000013.1, from coordinate 127,515 downwards.
AGAGCATCGGCGATTGCGGCGGCTGCGAGTTGGATTTCGGCAAGGAGATCGGCGGCGATATCGTCGCCTGGATCAATGTGCAGAAGGTCTCGAACCTGATTCTCAACATGAATGTGTTCATGGCCGATACTGCGACCGGCAAGCGCATCTTTGCCCACAGCGTCGACATTCGCGGCAATACCGACGAGACCTGGGCGCGCAGCCTCGCCTACCTCGTGAAAAACTATCTCCTTGCACCGGCGTCCCAGGCGCCTCAGCCGCAGGGTTGAGGCTCAAATCCCGCTTGGTCGTATGCGGCGGATCGCATAGACAATTCGGCATGAGCAAAGCCCAGACGACCCGAAACGAGATTCGCACCAAGGCCGCCAAAAAACGGCCCCTTCCCGACACCCCGTTCTGGGAAACCAAAGAGCTCGAGGAGATGACGCACGCGGAGTGGGAATCCCTCTGCGACGGCTGCGGCCAGTGCTGCCTCGTCAAGCTCGAGGACGAGGATTCAACCGACATCCACGTCACTAAGCTCGCCTGCCGGCTGCTCGACATTGGCTCCTGCCGCTGCAGCGACTACGCCAACCGCCACAAGAAGATGCCGGACTGCCTCGCCATCACGCCCGAGAACGTGCGCACGCTGCGCTGGCTGCCCGCGACCTGCGGTTATCGCCTCGTCGCCGAGGGCCGCGATCTCGCCTGGTGGCATCCGCTCATTTCGGGCGACCCCGACACGGTGCACTCGGCCGGCATTTCCGTGCGCAACTTCGCGCGCAGCGAAAAGGGCGTGCGCGAGAGCGCCATCGCCCGCTTCATCATCGACGTCATCAAGTAGGCGCCGGCCTCAGACCATGATCGCTTCAGATCCTATCAATCTCGAAGCGTGAATCATCGGTCTCACTAAAGACCACCATGATCGCTTCGGACCCTAGTCGCTCCGATCGCCGCGCCTCCTATTGGGCGCGACGTAAGGACCACCATGATCGCGTCAGGATCCTATCAAGTCCGAAGCGTGAATCATCGGTCTCATCAAAGTCCTCAGTGGTTGCGCACGCTGATGTGAGCGTGAGGAACATCCATCGTCAGCAGATGGAAATTTTGTCCGCTGAGATGCACCAGCGTACGATGGTCGCCGCCCTCGAAGTAGATGTCTTTGAAGCCTTCGAGGCTCTCGTCCATCACCGCGGGTAGTCCGTAGGCACCCGCCACCGGCGGCACGGCCCCAAGCTCGCAGTCAGCGAAAATTTTCGCCACCTCCGCTTCGGTCGCAAGCGCCACGGGCTGGTTCAGCCAGCTTCCGACCTCGGCCAGCTCCACATGGCGCGACGCCGGCAGGATGGCGAGCAGATAGCCGTCGCGCCTGCGGATCAGCACACCCTTGGCGAGATTTTCCTCCGACACGCCGCTCGCTTCCGCAGTGGTCTCGGACCGGAGCGTGCGCTCGTGCGCCATCACCTGGTAAGGCACGCCGCGGCCTTCGAGGAACTTCTTGAGTGAAATTGCAATGCCCATGACCTTTCTCTCCAGTTCTGAGGTTCGCGCAGGCGCCGTCGGATCACGCCGCCGGTCCGAATGACAGCAGCGGCCGGCGCGTCGGTATTGAAGCCAGCGGCTTCGTGGGTGGCATCTCATGCAAACGCACGTGATCGCCGCCGTGCTCCGCCAGGATGTCGAGCGCAGCCTGCTCATGCTCGGCATCGGGCGTCCTGACCCACAGGATCAGGCCGCCATTGCGGATATGCTCCTCGATATGCCGGGCATGCTCGCGCCCGATGAAGCCGGCGAGGGCTGCGCCGATGCCGCCCCCGGTCCCGCCCGCGACGGCCGCCACAGCCACGACGCCAAGCAGCGTTCCGCCCGAGGCTGCAGCCACGAGGCTTCCGATCACGGCCGGAAAATAGACCGCCGCGGCGATGAGTCCGCCTTCGGCGTCGCCGATGGTTTCGTTCGGCACGTAATCGATCCTCGGCACGTCGGGATCGTCCTCGAGCTCGGCCGTCGATGAGTAGCCGTGTCCGAGCTTCTCGGTGATGGTTCGCGCGTTGGCGAGAACGCTCAGCGCGGAATGGTCGAAGCCGTGCGTGAGCAGCGCATCGACGGCGCTTTGCAGCGAGACTGGCGTCATGGAAGAGGCCAACAGCTTCGGTGGAGGTGGCGTCGCCACCTTCGTGATCTGCTAGAGAGATGATGCGCGGCTCTTGCATGGTCCAGCTCCTCTCGGCGATGGATGCCGGGGGAGGCTTGGTCGTGCGTCGGCGAAACCTCGCCCGGACCTGTCTAGGTGCGCAGTGGGTAAATTATAGCAGCAAAAGCCCTGCGCGGCTTTTGTCCTTTCGATGTTGTCTCGCAGTGCAAGGCGCCTGTCCCCGCCAGAGTCTGAAGCGTTGAAGTCCTGAAGCGTAGTCTTGGAGCCTTCCGTCTGCCGGTCGGAGCCGGCCAGGTGTTCCGAGCCCGAGAACGGATCGGTCTGCAGCGCGGGCTCGGGAGGGAGACTTCGTCTGAGCTCCATCCCTGCCTGTGCCCTCGGCGCAACGCACCTCGTCCGCTTTCGCCAAAGCGCTCACGCACCCTGTTGTGCATCGTTCAGCAGTACGATACGGATATTATAACATCCATGGATAGTATAACATCCGATATCGAGGGCGCCCATGAGTAGCGTATTGAGTAGCGGATCGTGCGTGAGAGTAGCTTCGGCCCGTGGCCGCGGCATCAAGGCACATCGCCGGTGGGCTCGCGGCTTGTCTCACCCTGCCACTCGCAGCCGAGGCCCAGCAGACGACGACCGAGCTGCCGCCCATCGAGGTCACCACCCAGAGCCCCGTCAAGCGCGCGCCGAAAAAACAGGCCTCCGCACCGTCCAGTACACCCGCTTCCGGCACGACCCAACCGCTGCCGGAGCCGGTGGATGCGGCAGCGTTCCAACCCCCGCCGGGAACGCTGATCGTGTCCACCGACGCCTTCGTGTCCGTCACCGTCGCCACCGAGCGCGACCTTCAGGCGAACGGCGGCCCGACCATCACCGACACGCTGCAGACCAAGCCCGGCATCACCGGCTCGAACTTCGCCGCCGGCGCCAACCGGCCCATCATCCGCGGTCTCGACAACTATCGCGTGCGCGTGCAGGAGGACGGCATCGGCACGCACGACGTCTCGGCGCTTGTCCGAGGATCACGCCGTTCCCATCGATCCCAACGCCGCCGATCGCGTCGAGGTGGTGCGAGGCCCGGCGACGCTGCGCTACGGATCGCAGGCTATCGGCGGCGTTGTCAGCGCCGAGAACGACCGCATCCCTGAATTCATTCCGCGCGGCGGCATCGCCGGCGAGGTCTTCGGCGGCTACTCGTCGGTTGATGAGGGCGCGGACGGCGGCTTCAAGGTCACGGCGGGAGGCGCGGGCTTCGCCGTCCATGCCGACGGCTATCGCCGCGACGCCGACGATTACGACACCCCGCAGGGCCGGCAGGAAAACACGTTCGTCGAGAGCAACGGCGGCTCTGTCGGCCTCTCGCGCGTCTGGAATGACGGCTTCATCGGCGTCGCCTATTCGCGCTTCGAAAGCCTCTACGGCATCCCCGGCGAGGAAGCCGTGGAAGAGGGCGTGAACATCGACATGGTGCAGGACAAGGTGCTGGCCAAGGGTGAATGGCGGCCGCGTGCCCTCGGCATCGAGGCAGCGCGCTTCTGGTTTGGTGCCTCGGACTACGCCCACAACGAGCTCGTCGATGGAGGCGAGGTCGGCTCGCGCTTCACCAACAAGGAGCAGGAAGGCCGCGTCGAGGTCCAGCATCTGCCCGTCGCCACCAGCCTCGGCGAGATGCACGGCGCCGTCGGCATGCAGATCGGCCATCGCGACCTGACCGCGTTGAGCTTCGAAGGCGGCGACAACCTGCTCAATCCCAATACCACTCATACGATCGCCGGTTTCATTTTCGAGGAGTTGCAGGTCTCGCGGCAATTGCGCCTGCAGGGCGCTGCCCGCATCGAACGCTCCCACGTTGAGGGCTCCACGTTCGACGACATCGCGGACCCGGGTTTAGGGCGTGGCGGAGTTTGATAAAACCTATACCCCGGTCAGCGCCAGCATCGGTGCGCTGTACCAGCTGCCCATGAGCGTCGTCGCCCGCGCCACTGCTCAATACATCGAGCGCGCGCCCGATGCGGCCGAGCTGTTCTCGAAAGGCGTGCACGAGGCTACCGGCACGTTCGAAATCGGCGATCCCAACCTCGTGAAGGAAGAGGCACGTACAGTCGAGATCGGCCTCAAACGTTCCGAGGGCGCGTTCCGCTTCGATACCTCGGCCTACTACACCGTGTTCGACGGCTTCATCTTCAAGGAGCTCACCGGCGCCACGTGCGATGACGAGCTCAGCACCTGTGCTCCGGGCGACGGCCGCGAGCTGAAGCAGGTCGTTTTCCAGCAGCGCGACGCCACGTTCTACGGGGTGGAGCTCGCCGGTGAGTACGACGTTGCCCGCGTCTGGCGCGGCCTGTGGGGCATCTCGGCTCAGTATGATTTTGTTCGCGCCGAGTTCTCGGACGGCGAGAACGTGCCGCGCATTCCGCCGCATCGCTTCGGCGGCGGCGTCTACTATCGCGACATGAATTGGGCCGCGGCCGTCAACCTGCTGCACGCATTCAACCAGGACGAGATCGGCTTTGGCGAGACGCCGACAGCGGGCTACACGCTGCTGGGCGCGACGGCGAGCTACACGGTGCCCGCAACCGCGGACCGCCCCGAGTTCACCCTCGGCCTACAGGGCAGCAACCTCTTGAACGACGACGTCCGCAACGCCGTCTCGTTCAAGAAGGACGAGGTCCTGGAGCCCGGCGCCAGCGTGCGCCTGTTCGGATCGGTGAAGCTGAACTGAGGATCAGCTGGAGAAAAAGCGTGAGAATGGGGTACGCGGTGTTCCCTCGGGTACACACGAGCAGCGGCTGAGGCGTAAAGGAGAGGGAAAACGAACAAACCCCAGGAACCTCATGTCGCCGCTGCCGGCATTCGTGCTCATCGTCTTGATCAATCCGAACGTGGCAGGTGAAGGCGCCTACACCGTCTTCGCCGACGGCCGCGAGGTCTCGCAATTCGCGTTGACTGGAAAGTCGGCTGATCCACATGAGATCAAGATCGCGATACCGGCGAATGCCGAGCGCCTTACGATGGAACGGCGCACGTCATTCCGCTGATCGGCACGAAGTTCGGTCGCCACACGCAAGTCTTCGATCTCGTCTCGGTCGCCGAGTTATCAGCGCCGCTCCGCGAGGAACCCCCCGCGGTTGCTCTTGCCGGCCTACGTGGCAACGTCGACCTCCTTCTCAGCGAGATAGGGTCCAAGGTTACGGCCGCAGAGCTGGGATTGTCTTTCGGGGACACGCAGCACCTCGATGCGATCCAAGCGGCTGAAGCGCACCTGGGCTTCGGGCTTGATCCGGAGTTGAAGGCCGTCCTCGCGACGACAGGGCCGGTTAAGCTCCAGGATTTGGGGATGACTGCTGCCACCGAGCTAGCCGCTGACCGACCGGCAATTCGTAACGCTTTGGGGACACCCCGAAACCGTCTCGGCCGAGACGCTTGCGATCTATCAGACCTCGACGATGATCTGGGTCGAGGCGGGTGACGGCTATGGCGCGGTGATCTTCCAGCCCAGGGGGCCGGAACGCTGCGGCGGCGGTCCTGCCTACTGGCAAATACATCAGGATCACATCGACGGCCCAAGGCTGATCACCCGCCGCGACGGGAGCTGCGGCAGCTTGGCCGACGCTCTATTTCTTGCGCTCGGCCAAGAGCTGCTGGTTCGGATCGAGGACGAAGGCGTGGAGACTCAGCTTCTCGTCGATCCGACGATCGCAGAATTCCCCGTTTGGCTGGAAACCGATCGTAAGGGCACTCTGAGACTTCGGCCGGACTGGACCAGAGTCCGCTGAAGCTCTCGGTCGGGTCTCAACACGCTCTCTTCGCGCGTGCGCAGGATCACTTCGTCGAGCAACGGCGGCCACAGGCAAAATCAGAGCCAGCCGCGGCGCTTGAAATAGAGGTACGGGAGGATGGCGGAGAGAACCATCAGCCCGAGCGCCCACGGATATCCCAGCATCCATTTGAGCTCCGGCATGTCCTCGAAGTTCATGCCGTAGATCGATGCGACGAGCGTCGGCGGCAGGAACACGACGGCCGCCACCGAGAAGATCTTGATGATCTGGTTCTGCTGCAGATTGATGAGGCCGAGCGTGGCATCGAGCAGGAAGTTGATCTTGTTGGACAGGAACGTGGCCTGATCGGTCAAGGCGACGACATCGCGATAGAGAACCTTGGTGCGCACCTTGGCCTCCTTGGTGATCCGCTTGTCCTCTTGCTCGACGCTGGTGTGATAGGTCAGGACGCGGTTGATGCTGACGAGGCTCTCGCGGACCATGGTCAACAGGTCGCCGTTCTGGCCGATCCGCTCGATGATGGCCTGCAGGTCCTGCGTGGTCTTGGCCGCTTTGTCCGACTTCTTCTTGCGGAAGACGGACCGCGATATGGCGTCGATGTCGACACCGACTTGCTCGAGCGCGTCGGCCATGCGGTCGAACAGGGACTCGATCAGTCCCATCATGATTTGCTCGCCGGTCGAGCAGGGCACGGCATGGGGCTTGAGCGCGCGCGCCGCGAAGTTGGCGAAGGCTTTCGGCTCGGCATAGCGGACGGTGACCAGCGCGTTGCCCTTCAAGACGAAGGTGATCGGCGTCATCACGGGTTCCTCGGTCTCGAGCTGCGTGACGGCCGTGATGGTCATGAACTCGGCGCCGTTCTCCTGGTAGAGCCGGGCCGAGACCTCGATCTCCTGCATCTCCTCGCGGGTCGGGATGCTGACGCCGACGAGCTGCTCGACGAGCCGATCCTCCTCGGGCGTTGGGTTGAACAGGTCCAGCCAGACCGGGGGAGCGGCGGGATCGACGGTGGCGGGAGCTTGTTGCTCTGGTCCGATCTTGAGATTGGCGCCGTTGCGGAGATAGCTGCGAAGCATGAAGATCGGCTCCCTTGCGATGAGGCGGTCCGACGGCCGCCCAGGAGCCTTGGTTCAAGCTGTCCTAGGGAGCCGGCGGCATTGACGCGTGGCGTCTACTGTCGCTGTCCATTCATTTGATCCTTGTGATCCTGGCCCTGTGGATCAGACCGCCGGCCGGAGTTCGCGGGGACACTACTCCCGCGTCCGAAGCTGCGCCAGCGTCTTCCAGGCCTCAAGTCTAGCGGAGGCGTCATGCGGAAAAAGTGGGCGGGATGGTCGGCGGCGACGCCCCGCACTGGGGCGCCGGACGCTCATGCTTAGTAGAACAGGCTCGAGACGCTTTCCTCGCGCGCGGTGCGCGCGATGGCCTCGCCGAGCAGCGGCGCGATCGACAGCACGCGGATGTTGCGCGCGGCCTGCACCGCCTCGGTCGGCTGGATCGAGTCGGTGATCACCAGCGTCTTGAGGCTGCGAGTTCTGGATGCGCGACGACCGCGCCGCCCGACAGCACGCCGTGCGTGATGTAGGCCATCACCTCGGTGGCGCCCTTGCTCCAGCAGCGCGTTGGCGGCGTTCACCAGCGTGCCGCCGGAATCGACGATGTCGTCGATGAGGATGCAGCGCTTGCCGTTCACGTCGCCGATGACGTTCATGACCTCGGACTCGCCCGGCCGCTCGCGGCGCTTGTCGCAGATGGCGATCGGCACGTCGATGCGCTTGGCGAGCGCGCGCGCGCGCACCACGCCGCCGACGTCGGGCGAGACGACCACCAGGTTGTTGACGCCGTAGCTGCTCCTGGATGTCGCGCACCATGACCGGCGCGGCGAACAGGTTGTCGGTCGGGATGTCGAAGAAGCCCTGGATCTGGCCGGCGTGCAGGTCGAGCGTCATGACGCGGTCGACGCCGGCGCGCTCGATCAGGTTGGCGACCAGCTTGGCCGAGATCGGCGTGCGCGGGCCGGGCTTGCGGTCCTGCCGCGCATAGCCGAAGTAGGGCATGACCGCGGTGATGCGCCGCGCCGACGAGCGCTTCAGCGCGTCGATCAGGATCAGCAGCTCCATCAGGTTGTCGTTGGCGGGGAACGAGGTCGACTGCAGGACGAAGACGTCCTCGCCGCGCACGTTCTCCTGGATCTCGACGAACACTTCCATGTCCGCGAAGCGCTTCACCTGGCTCTTGGTCGAGCGGGATCTTGAGGTGCTGCGCAGATGGCCTCGGCCAGCGGGCGGTTGCTGTTGCCGGCGACGATCTTCATCGTGCTGGCCGCCCTTGCCACCGTCTGGACGCGTATCGAAGGGCATGGAGACGCCTCATGCGACAGTTCGATGACGCGGCGCTTCTAGCAAGCGGGCCCAGGTGTGTAAACGGCCCGGGCCCGGCATGATGCCGCAGAATAGTTGACGCGTGTGTCCGCGGACGCACCTCAGGTGTGGCCGCTAGGTCGAGCTGCGTCAGTTGGCCTTGGGCTGGGCGGCAGCAGCTTGACGATGCCCTGCGCCGCGGCCGCAGCCGCGGCATCGGCCGTCTTGCCCCACGCGCCGTCGAGCGAGCCCTGCGGGATCTCGTTCTTCTGCGACACGGTGCCGAGCTTCTTGCCCTGCGGATCCGTCACGCTCCAGTCGATCTGGATCGGCTGCTTGCCGTTCTCGCCTTGCGCCCACCACGACCTTGCCTTCGACGCGGTAGGTCTCCGGCGGCGGCCGTCTCGGTGAGGGCGATGCCGCTGCGTGGTCAGCTCGCGCTGGATCGCGCCGGTCAAGGCGACGCTGCCGTCGCCCGGTGCGCCGGTGACGGTCGGCACCATGGCGTTCACCGCGCCGTCGCGGGCGATGCTGCCGGTCGTGCGCGCTGCGGCGCAGCCGAGGCTGCGGGAGCGGCGGCAGTCGCGGCGGTAGGCAGCACGCGGCTGCCGTCTGCGGTGCCGCTGCACCGGTCGACGAGGCCTGATCGGCGCCCGCGTGTCGGCGTGGCCGCGGCAATGGCGGCCTGGCTCTGCGTCGGCAGCCACGTCGCCAGCGAGCCTGCGGTCTTGCTGGCGATCGTGTCGACCACCTGCGGCGTCACCGCCGCCCACGGATCCTTGCTCTGCGCGACCGGTCAGGACTTCTTCGCCGGTGATGCGGTTGACGCGCTTGCCGGTCGGATCGGTCACGTCCCAGATGTAGGACACCTTCGTGCGTGCCCTTTTCGCGCGCGGAGACGACGTAGCCGCGCAGCGTGTACTCGGCCTTCTCGCTCGGCGTCTTGGCGACGCGTGATCCGCTGTGCCTTCGATGACGGTGGCCAGCTGCGTCTGGAGCTGCTTTGCGACCGCATCGGGAGCGCCGATCACGGGCGCGATGGCGATCTTGGCGTCTGCGTCGCAGGCGTCTGCGCCGTCGGATTTGCGACGGTGGTGGGTAGAGCGGAATCGCCCGAATTCGCGAAGAGATTTGCGCCCTGTTTCGCATCCGCCAAGGCCGAGGCCCATGAAAGCTGCGAACACTGCAAGCGTGACGGTCTTGTGTACGCGCCACGCCGCAGCAGCATCAATGGTCGTCACGATGACGTCCCCCTATGAATGATCCGCTGTTCTCCGGCGGCCGGCGTACTAACCTTGCGGCCTAGGTCTCCCTTAACGCTACCGGTACCCTCTCCTTGAGTCTGTACTCATCAGCATTTCATGAGTCGAGACGGATTCGATGCTGAAACCGCCATCGTGGCTAATTCTATCCGCACCATCCACAGCATAGATTGTGGAAATGGCACTTAAGTCACAACAATGGCGGAGATTTGACGCCCGTAATCGGGCTCTGATCGATGCGTAGACCGCCTAAAGCTGAAGAAAAGCGATTCGTTCTCGTAAGTGCACGGCGCTCGCTATTTCGACATGAGTGCAGACCAAGCCCTGAGAGCCTGTCGCGGACGAAGGCGGGAAGATCGAAGTGCGGCCTTGGTTTTCCCCTTCGGCGTCTGCGAAGTAGCGCTTGTTCGCGGCGTCGCGTGAAACGAAATCCGCAACGAATTCCGGCACCCACCTCGTAATACTTCCGGCTGATGCACGGCCCGAGGGCGGCATGGATGCGGCGCCGTTCGGCTCCGAGCCTCTCCATGGCCGCGACCGTAGCCTCCAGCACGCCGCCGAACGCGCCGCGCCAGCCGGCATGCGCGGCGCCGACCACGCCCGCTTCAGGGTCGGCGAACAGCACGGGCGCGCAATCGGCCGTCAGTATGCCGACGACGAGCCCGCGCGTGTTGGTCACGAGCGCGTCGGCCTTGGCCAGTTCGTCCCTCGGCGTGAGCTTGTCGACGACGAGCGCATCGGCGCTGTGCACCTGGTGAATGGTCTGCACGTCGTCGGCAAAACCGCCGAGATGGCGCGCCACAAGGCTGCGGTTCTCGGTGACGGCCACGCGGTCGTCGGCCGAGCCCGGCCGCAGTTGAGGCTCGCATAGAGCCCGCGCGACCTGCCGCCTTGGCGCGTGAAGAAGCCGTGGCGGATGCCGGGCAGCAGTGGAAAGGTTGTCGGCTTCGAAGGGTGTCAGCATGGCTTCCGCAATTGGGGATGACCGGGACCGAGTTCGAGGGGATGCGGCGAAGCGGCCGCAACATTTCGCCCTATGTCGCGTTAGGCAAATCCGGGCAGCGGCGCAAGGCCCGTGCTGATGCCGATGGCCTTGAAGCGGGAGCCCATGCCGCTGGGCGCCATGAGCCGTGCGACGCCGGCTTCGATGGCGAGCGGCCTTGTCCGGATTGGCGGCCATGAGGCGCGAGGCCCGCTCCATGATGCCGAGCCGGCCGAGGAACTCGCCTTGCGGCAGCGGGCCGTCCGTATCGAGCCCCGCGCCGCGGCACTCGGCGGCGAAGCGCTCGAAGTCGACCTGGACCGAGAGATCGGTTTCTCCCGGCGCATGGAACGGCGACACATGGGCCTGTCCGGCAACGCCCTGCAGCGTGTCGCCCAAGCCGGTCTTCATGTGCCCGTAGTCGATGAAGAGTGCCGCGAAAGGCGCGAGCTCCGCTCGCGTCCGGAAAAGTTCGCCGGCAAGGACGCCAAACTGGGTGGATGTCTCGAAGACGTCACCCTCCTTGGGCGCGGCGTCCTCGGGCAAAAAGGGTGGCGTGACGCTGGAGGTCATGTCGGCCTCGAAGCTCAGCCGGTCCCCGCCTATGCCGCCCAGACCGACATCCCTGTCGCGCCATTTTCCGTTCCTGTATTCGAACTGATACACCGGCAGCGCATCGAGGAATTCGTTGGCGATCAGGATCGTCGGCTCCGGCGCCATCTTAGACGGCATCATCAGCGCCCTCGAGGCCTCGGTGTGAAAAGCGAGGGCAACGCCGGACTCCGCCAAGGTCGCCTGCTGAACGGCGCGTAGCGTCTCGTTCTTGTCGACGAGGTGAACCGCGAGCGCGGCATGAAGCCCGGGCACGACGCGCATCGCGCGCAGCGCATCGCGCATCAGCGTGCCGCGTCCCGGCCCGAGCTCGACGAGGTTGACGGTGCGGCGGCGAGCCCATCCGCTGCCAGACGACGGCGCACCACAGCCCGATCAACTCGCCGAACACCTGGCTGATCTCGGGCGCGGTGATGAAATCGCCGCCGGCGCCGATGGCAGGCTGCCGCCGGTAATAGCCGTGCTCGGGGTCGTGCAGGCAGGCCTGCATGTACGTCGGCGACGCTGATCGGGCCGTCGCGGCGAATGCGCCGCTTGAGCTTGAGTCGCGAGCGGCGTCTCGCGCTGCTCGGCCTCCGGCCGTGCTCATTGTGTACGGCCGGGCGAGGAGTCCGCTGCGCAGTACCAGACGAAGAACAGGCCGAGCCGCAGCATCGGCAGCGAATAGACGATGCCCGCCGTGAACGGGCCGATATTGAAGGCATGCCGAAATGCGGCTCGCGGAACAACTCGGCGATCGAGCGCGCCAAGCGCATAGCCGGCGAGGAACGCGCCCGCTAACGAGGCCCGGGATGCTTCAGCGCGCCGAAGTAGTGCGTCAGCAGCCGCAACACCAGGAACAGCACGAGACCTTCGAGCGCGGCCTCGTAGAGCTGGCTCGGATGCCGCGCCGCTGGCTCGATGCTCGGGTAGAGATCCTTGGCATGCGGAAACACCATGGCCCACGGCACGTCCGGACGCGCCCGAACAGCTCGCCGTTGATGAAGTTGGCGAGGCGGCCGAAGAAGAGCCCGATCGGCACGGCCGCCGTGCACAGGTCCATGGTGCTGAAGTAGTTGACGCCGTTGCGCCGCGCGAACATCCAGACGGCGATGATTACAGCCGAGCGACGCGCCGTGGAAGCTCATGCCGCCCTTCCACACCGCGAAGATCTCGAGGGGTCAGCGAGGTAGTGCTCGGCTCGTAGAGAAAGACGTAGCCGAGGCGGCCGCCGAGCACGACGCCGAGCGTGATATAGAGCAGCAGATCGTCGACCTTCTCGACCGCGAACGGCGGCTTGTCGCCGGCCCAAAGCTTGGGCTCGCGGAGCAGCCGGCGGATATAGAGCCAGCCGATGACGAGCCCGGCCAGATAGGCAAGCCCGTACCACTTGATCGCGATGGGACCGATCGAGATGGCGACCGGGTCGAAATTGGGAAACGGGATCGCGAGCAGGTCCATGGACTGGGCTTTCGGGCTGGGCTTGATCGGGCCTTGAAACGGGGGCGAACCTGCGGCGAAGGCTTGGCCGAAGTCAAGAGACGGGGCGCGGCCGCTTGAACCGCATCGTCCGGGGCACCATAGTGAGGTCATATGGCGGCTCTATGCACCCGGCCGGGACTGAGGCACGGCGGCCGCCGCCCAGTGGCTTCAAGCCAGTGGCCTCAAGCCAGGTGTCCCTAAGGAGAGATCATGACCCAGACGTCAAACCGCCTGCTCGACGACCTGACCCGCCTTATGACGGACGCGGCAGGAGCGGCACAGGGCATGCGCCGCGAGGTCGAGGCGTGATGAAGAGCCAGGCCGAGCGCGTCCTGCAGAGCATGGACATCGTGACGCGCGAGGAGTTCGAGGCGGTCAAGGTCGATGGCCACGAAGGCCCGCGAAGAGAATGAGCGTCTGGCGGCGCTTATCTCGGTCTTCGAAGCTCGCGTGGCAACACTCGAGGCAGAAATCGGACGGACAAAAGCCGGCGCGTGAATCGCGCGCAAAGTATTCGTGCCGTTTCGTCGAGTGCAGCTCTGCCGTTTCCACACCTCATCGAGTTTTTTCAACAAAACCTCGACCCTCGGGTGCTGGACATTAGTGTTCACGGGCGCCTATCAGATCAGTGTTTACATTGCTCGTGGACAAGGAGGCCGGCTGCTTGCAACTCGCGCCTCCGTCTGTTTTCGTCGCGATGCAATTGAGGATAGGTCTTCTCTCTGCCCTAATCCCGCCGCGCCTTCAGCTTGCAGTCGGCCGCAAGGCCGCCAGGGCTAAAGAACGCGGCGTCGCTAACTCGAGGAGCCAGCATGGCATCGTCCGAAACGGGCTATGACCGCATTATGAATCCGATCGATCTCGTCGAGCAGCTGGCTGCCGCTCACGACTGGGCAACCGACCGCACGGATGACGACGAGCTGACGCTGGTCGTCGCCGGCAACTGGACCGACTATCACGTCTCGCTCAACTGGCGCGACGATCTCGAAGCGCTGCACCTCGCCTGCGCTTTCGACTTCCGCGTGCCCGAAACCGCCTCAACGAAATGTACCGGCTGATTGCGCAGATCAACGAGCAGCTCTGGCTCGGCCATTTCGACCTGTGGACGCAGGAAGGCCTGGTCATGTTCCGCCACGCGCTGCTGCTGAACGGCGCGGTGGCCACGCCCGAGCCAGTGCGAAGCCATGCTGCAGGCCGCGCTCGAAGCCTGCGAGCGCTACTATCAGGCCTTCCAGTTCGTCGTCTGGGCGGGTAAGGAAGCCGCGAGGCGCTCGTGTCGACCATGTTCCAGACCGAGGGCCAAGCCTGATCCCGTCCAAGGCTCCTTGATCGCATCAGCCCCTACCGGTTGACTGCAACACATGGCCTGATGCGTCGGGAAAACCGTCGTATCAAGGGCCGTGAGTGTCAGGGGCTGTGAGCCATGCGATTTGAGTTTGACGGGCCGCTCGTGCTGGCGGGAGCCGGCAAGATGGGAGGCGCCCTGCTGGAGGGGCTGCTCGCTCGCGGATTCGAGCCGGCCAGGGTCCGCGTTCAGGATCCCTCGCCCCCGGCCGAGGTCGCGGCGCTTCTCGCCGGCTAGCGGCATCCGCGTCGAGCCCGCCATCGAAAAGCTGGATGAGCCGGCCGGCGTCCTGCTGGTCGCGGTCAAGCCGCAGTCCATGGACGCGGTGTTTCCCGCGCTCGCGCGTCTTGCCGGGCCGCGACACGCTCGTCATCTCCATTGCCGCCGGCCGCAAGATCGCGGCCTTCGAAGCGCATCTGCCCGCCGGTGCCGCCGTAGTCCGCTGCCATGCCGAATACGCCGGCAGCAATCGGCCGCGGCATCACGGTCTGCACCGCCAACGCCGCCGTAACGGCGGGTCAGCGCACGTTGTGCGAGGATCTGCTTTCGGCGGTCGGCGAGGTGGCCTGGGTCGACGACGAAGCCATGATGGATGCGGTGACCGCCGTTTCGGGCTCGGGTCCGGCTTATGTGTTCCTGCTGGCCGAAGCTCTGGCCGCCGCAGGCGAGCGAGCGGGCCTCGACAAATCTCTGGCGCGGCAGTTGGCGATTTCAACCGTGTCGGGAGCCGGCGAGCTGATGCACCGCTCCAATCTCGACCCCAAGGCGCTGCGCGAGAACGTCACCTCGCCCGGCGGCACGACGGCCGCGGCGCTTGCGGTTCTGATGGGCGAGAATGGTCTGGAGAAGCTGCTCACTGAGGCCGTGGCTGCCGGAACAGGCCGCAGCCGCGAGCTGGCGAAGTGATCATGGCGGACCTTCGCGCAAGCCCGAGGCTGCGGTATTCCTAGCAGAAGCTCCAACCCGGATGAGCCCGAAGGCCCCGGCGACCGGATCACGTGGCGCTAAGCAGAGGACGTATGAAGCAAGGAGGAGAGCTTCCGACGTCAAATCCTGCCGAGTGTCACACCAGAAGCGGCTGGCGGGGCCGTTTCTGATCGAGCTGTTCGGAGAGCGTGGCGCGACGGAAGAGCAGCGCGTCTCTCACCCCACGGTTATGCTATACAGTAACAACTCTCGCAACGCGGCATTTTTCCCAATCACAGGATTGTGTAGCGGCATTAACCGGGAAATCTTCCCAAAAAGCCGCCTGTTTTGAGCGAAATACGCCTTAAAGCGGCACGGAGATGATGGCCCGCAGGCCGCCCATCGAGCTTTCGCCGAGCGTGATGTCGCCGCCGTGGCTCTTGGCGATGTCGCGCGCGATGGCGAGGCCGAGGCCGGTGTTGCCCTCGTCCTGATTGCGCGCGTGGTCGAGCCGGTAGAACGGCTTGAACACGTTGTCGCGCTCGGCCGCGGGAATGCCGGGCCCGTTGTCGTCGACCTCGATGCGCAGCCACTGCCCTTCCGTCGGCGGCGCGGATGACGATCTGGTCGCCGAAGCGCGCCGCGTTGGAGACGAGGTTGGTGATGGCGCGCTTGAACGCCTGGCGCTTCAGCGGCAGCACCATGTCGCCTCGCGCCGCTTGCGCAGCTTGAGCTCGATCGGCGTGCCGTAGACCTGCGCCTCCTCGTGCACCTCCTCGAGCAGCTCGCGAGGTTGGTGGGCGTCGGCTTCCTCGCCGCCGTCGCCCTTGGCGAAGGCGAGATAGTCCTCGAGCATGTGCTGCATCTCGTTGACGTCGGCCTTGCAGCGACTGCACCTCGGGCGTCTCGCCGAGCAGCGCCAGCTCCAGCTTGAAGCGGGTCAGCACGGTGCGCAGGTCGTGGCTGACGCCGGCCAGCATGGTCGTGCGCTGCTCGACGTGCGTGCTTGATGCGGTCGCGCATCTCGAGGAAGGCCTGCGCCGCCTGGCGCACCTCGCGCGCGCCGCGCGGCCGGAAATCGTCGCGGCACGGGCCGGCCCTTGCCGAACGCGTCGGCCGCCTCGGCGAGCCGCAGGATCGGCCGGATCTGGTTGCGCAGGAACAGGATGGCGACCGTCAGCAGGATGACCGACGAGCCCACCATCCACAGCAGGAAGATGTGCGAGTTGGAGGCGTAGGTCTGCGTGCGCGCGGCGAGGAAGCGCAGGATGGCGTTGTCGTGCTTGACGCGGATCTCGACGTGCCGCGACTGGCCGACGGTGTCGATCCAGAACGGCCGTTGACCTGGCGGCGGATCTCGTCCGACAGCGCGCGGTCGAGCAGATCGAAGAACGGCTTCGGGCGCGCCTCCGGCAGGTCGCCCGGCGGCAGGATCTGCATCGACAGGTTCAGCCGGTCGCGCGCCATCTCGATGAGCTGGCGTGCTCGTCCTTGTCCGGCGCGGCCTCGTAGATGTCGATCAGCGCGGCGATGTCGCGCGCGGTGGCTTCCGACAGGCGCCGCGTGACGTTCTGCCAGTGCCGCTCCATGAACACGAAGGCGACGACGCCTTCGAGCACGACGATGGGCGCGATGATGATGATGAGCGCGCGGGCGTAGAGGCCCTTCGGCAGCACGTCGGCGAGCCAGGTTGAGCCATGAGCGGTATGGCATGGCGCGACGCGCGCCTTTGCGGCCGACGGCAACGGATGACCTTGCCATCGCGGCCTCGAGAAGCCGCGCCGGCGTTCGTCCGCTTGCCGATGTCAACTGAACAAGGCGTGCCGTCGCAGCAAAGACCTCAGTCCGGATCAGAGTCTAGTCGGTATAGAGGATGTAGCCCTTTGCCACGCACTGTCTGGAGATAGACGGGGTTGGAGGGGTCGGTCTCGATCTTGCGCCGCAGACGGTTGATCTGCACGTCGATGGCGCGTTCGCTGCCGGTGAATTCGTCGCTGCCGCCAAGCTCGTGGCGCGGGATCGGCATGCCGCGCTCTGCGCGAACAGGCGCAAGAGGTCGCGCTCGCGCTCGGTGAGCTTGATCGTCTCGTCGTCGCGCTTGAGCTCGCCGCGCCGACATGGAACACGAAGTTGCCCATGCGGATCTCGTCGCGAGAGCGGCAGCGCGAGAGTTTGTCCGCGGCGCAGGATGTTGCGCAGCCGCAGCAGCAGCTCGCGCGGCTCGAAGGGCTTGGGCACGTAGTCGTCGACGCCGATCTCGAGCCCCTCGATGCGGTGCTCGGGCTCGGCGCGCGCGGTCAGCATGCAGATCGGAATGTCGCGGTTGGCGGCTTTGAGCTCGCGCGCGAGCTCGAGACCGTTCTCGCCGGGCATCATGACGTCGAGCAGCACGACATCGAACGCGAGCCCGCGCATGCGAGGCGCGCGCCGTCTCGGCGTCCTGAGCCGTCGTCACGCGAAACCCCTGCGAATGAAGATAGCGCGCCAGGAGGTCGCGGATTTTGAGATCGTCGTCGACGATGAGCACGTGCGGTGCATCGTCGGCGAGAGGTTCGACGCGTTGAGCCGCCCCCGAATTCATGGTCCCACCTTAGTCGCGATCCGTACGCCTGTGATTGAGCAACTCTGACGAGCGCCTCCACCTGAGGCCGGTCTGCCTCCGAAATCATGGCGAGCAGGAAGCGGCGCGTCGCGGATTCCGCCTCTACGCCGGCCCTCTGCAGTGCTGTCTCGACCCGCTGAACCTGAAGTGTCGTAAGTTTGTCGGCGAGACGTGCCCCCTTGGCCGTGACGTAAAGCCGGCGCTCGCGGCGGTCCTCGGCTCCGGCGCGCTGCATGATGAAGCCCTCATCGATGAGCTGCTTCAGCACGCGGGCGAAGCTCTGCTTGGTGATCTTGAGGATTTCGAGAAGGTTGGCAACTCTCAGGCCCGGGTTTGCGGTTGACGAAATGCAGCACCCGATGATGCGCGCGGCCGAAGCCGTATTCCGCCAGCACGGCATCGGGATCGCCGGTGAAATCGCGATAGGCGAAGAACAACAGCTCGACGTGGGCGATGAGCGTCCGCGGTCTTGTCGGCGCCGATCTTCCGCCCCGCGTCGCATCGCCTGCCGGCGGAAGCTGGCGCGCGCGTCCGCGCGCCGGTGTTCGAGTTATGTCAGCCATGTTGACTTATTTGAGGCCCATTGTTAGTCCTGGCAAGTCATTTTCACAGTGGCAGCCGGGTTGCGTTCGGGCTTGCAGCGTAGTGCTACGCTGGCCGCCCGCCGACGGATCGGGCGGTCAGCAAGAAACACTCTTCGAAAGCCCAACAGGACGGCATCATGGCTGAGCTCGTTCCCTATCACGATCGCGACGGCTTCATCTGGATCGACGGCAAGCTCGTTCCCTGGCGCGAGGCCAACATCCACATCCTGACCCACGCCCTGCACTACGGCAGCGCCGTGTTCGAGGGCGAGCGCGCCTACGGCGGCGAGATCTTCAAGCTGACCGAGCATTCCGAGCGCCTGATCGACAGCGCCAAGATCCTCGACTTCGAGATCCCCTACACGGTGGCCGAGATCGATCAGGCCTGCCGCGACGTCATCGCGGCCAACAAGCTCGTCCGACTGCTACGTGCGCCCGATCGCCTGGCGCGGCAGCGAGCAGATGGGCGTCTCGGCCCAGCTGACCAAGATCCATCTCGCCGTCGCGGCCTGGGAGTGGGGCTCCTATTTCCCCATGGAGCAGCGCCTCAAGGGCATCCGCATCGGCTATGGCGCAAGTATCGCCGCCCCGATCCCGCGACGGCGCCCGCCAAGGCCAAGGCGGCCGGCCTCTACATGATCTGCACCATCGAGAAGCACCGCGCCGAGAACGCCGGCTACGCCGATGCGCTGATGCTCGACTGGCGCGGCCGCGTCGCCGAGTGCACGGGCGCCAACATCTTCTTCGTCAAGGACGGCGTCATCCACACGCCCGACCCCGACTGCTTCCTCGACGGCATCACGCGCCGCACGGTCATCGAGCTCGCCAAGAAGCGCGGCTATCGAGGTGCATCGAGCGCGCCATCATGCCGGACGAGCTGGCGAGCTTCACCGAGTGCTTCATCACCGGCACCGCCGCCGAGGTGACGCCGGTGTCCGAGATCGGCGACTTCAACTATCAAGCCGGGCGCAGATCACCGAGACGCTGCTGAACGACTACATGACCTTCGTCCAGCCGAAGAAAAAGGCCGCCGCCGAGTAATCGGCTGACGCCTTACCGTGTCTGGTGCATCACAGTTAACGCCTGGCTAGCCATCCCAACCAACACCCCCGTTGCCACGTTCTGAAAAGTGGCAGAAAGTGGGCGGAGGCTTGGATTGGGATGACGGTCATGGGAAAGCTGCTGAGCGTTTTCCTTTCGTGTCTCGTGCTAGCAGTCGCGGTCTGCGGAACCGCAGCCCCGGCGTTCGCGCAGGAGGGCCCAGGCGGCACGATCAATCCCGGCCGCGATTGCCAGACCATCACCACCTGCCAGTTCAAGAAGGGCGGCAGCTATCGCGGCTGTCTCTCCTCCTATAGCTGCCGCGTCTGCGCTTACGTGGCGTCGCGCGCGTGTCAAGATCGTCGGCGCCAGCGGTACAGAGTCTGTCGCACCTGGGGTGTGCACGTGGGGCGGACGAATCTGACCGGACAACACAGCGGATGACGTTGCATCATCGGCGGCGGGCACAACGGCCTGTCGCGCCGCCTATCTGGCGCGCGCCGGCCTGCGACGTCGTCGTGCTGGAGAAGAACGCCGTCGTCGGCGGCGCGGCGGTGACCGAGGAATTCCATCCCGGCTTTCGCAACTCGGTCGCCGCCTACACGGTGAGCCTGCTCAATCCGAAGGTCATCGCGCGATCTCGAGCTGGCCCGGCACGGCCTGAAGATCGTCGAGCGGCCGGCGGCGAACTTCTGGCCGGTGGACGAGCACGCGCGCTCTGCTGATGCCGTATGGGCTGGCCGAGCGGCAGGCGGCGATCGCCGCAGTTCTCGGCGCGCGATGCCGAACGGCTTGCCCGCCTACGACGCCGCGCTCGAGCGCGCCGCCGACGTGCTGCGCGACCTCGTGCTGGAGACGCCGCCCAATGCCGGCGGCGGCATCGCGCGAGCTGATCAAGGGCGCCGCCATGCTCGCGCGCCGTCCTGGCGCTGCCTCGACTCGACGAGCAGCGCGACGCTCGCTCGACCTCTTCACGCGAAAGCGCCGCCGACTTCCTCGACCGCTGGTTCGAGAGCGAGGCGGTCAAGGCCGCCTTCGCCTTCGACGGCATCGTCGGCACCTACGCCGCGCCGTCCACGCCGGGCACCGCCTACGTGCTGCTGCACCACTGCTTCGGCGAGGTGAACGGCAAGCCGCGGCGTCTGGGGCCACGCCATCGGCGGCATGGGCGCCATCACGCAGGCGATGGCGGCGGCGGCGACGCGAGCGCGGCGTCGAGATCCGCACCGGCGCCAAGGTGCGGGAGGTCATGATCGAGAACGGCGCCGCGCCGCGGCGTGCGTGCTGGCGAGCGGCGAGGAGATTTTCGCGCGCGCCGTCGCGGCCAACGTCGGCGCCGAAGCTGCTGTTCCGCGACCTGGTGCCGGAGGGCGCCGTCGACGCCGGAGACTGCGCGCACTGCTTCACCGGCATGAAGACCGGGCTCGGGCACCTTCCGCATGAACGTGGCGCTGTCGCGAGCTGCCGGATTTCACCTGCCGGCCCGGCACCGACGCAGCAGGATCACCACGGCTCCGGCATCGTCATCGGCCCGACGCTCGACTATCTGGAGCGCGCCTATCTCGATGCGCGCACGACGCGGCTGGTCGCGCGAGCCGGTGGTCGAGATGCTCATCCCCTCGACGCTCGATGCCACGCTGGCGCCGCCGGGCCAGCACGTGGCGAGCCTGTTCGTGCAGCACGTGGCGCCGCACCTGCCCGAGGCGCGCAGCTGGGCCGACGCGCGCGAGAAGGAAGCCTTCGCCGACCTCGTCATCGACACGGTGACGCGCATGCGCCGAATTTCGAGCGCGTCGGTGCTCGGCCGCGCAGATCCTGTCGCCGCTCGATCTCGAGCAGCGCTTCGGCATGGTCGACGGCGACATCTTCCACGGCGCACTGTCGCTCGATCAGCTGTTCTCGGCTGCGCCCGCGTCCTCGGCTACGCCGATTACCGCATGCCGCTGGCGGGCCTCTACCTGTGCGGCGTCGGGCGCGCATCCGGGCGGCGGCGTCACCGGCGTGCCCGGGCACAACGCGGCCCGCGAGATCATCCGCGATTTCAAGGGTTGGCGCCGCGGCCCGCATCAGGGCTAAGCCGCCGCACAGACTCCGACGCCTTGGGGGTGAGCGGCCAATTGGTCCGCGTATGAAGACCGGCACGTGAAAACGCGCTAGGCTTCGCCAGCTTGAGTTGGGGCGCGTATGGCAAGTGGCCTTCGGGGGCTGGTATCATCGATCCTTCGGTACACGTTTCGCCTGCTTGGGGCACTGATCGTCGTTGTCGCTTCGCGGCGGGCGTCTGGCTGACGCTCCTGGGTGATGCGCCGCCCGGCTTGCCGAGCCCGCCCGATGCGCCGATTGCCGACGCGGCCTCACGAACCGAAACGGCGGTAACTTGGGTGCCCCGCATCGGTCCCAGGGACTACGGCGTCTGCACGCGTATCCTGTCCCTCGACGGCGGCGGCGTGCGCGGCCCTCGTCCCCGCGCTCATCCTTGCTGAAATAGAGAAGCGCACGGGCCGGCCGATCTATCAGCAATTCGATCTCATCGTCGGGACCTCGACCGGTTCCATCCTTGCGCTGGGATTGACGCGGCCGAGCGATGCGGACGCGCGCCGGCCTGCCTTTGCGGCCAAGGATCTCGTCCAGCTGTATCGTGACCACGCGGCGCGCATCTTTCCCTCTTCCTACGCGCCCATCCGCTATCTGCGGCGCATCTTCCGGCCGAAATTCAGCCCCGCCGAAGTCGAGTCCGTCTACCAGGACTACTTTGGCGGCGTGCGTCTGATCGAGGCGCTGACCAATGTCGCTATTCCCGCCTATGACATCGAGGACGGCCGTCGATTGGTTTCAGAGCTATTCTTCGCCATATGGAGATCTCTTCATGCGCGACGTCGTGCGCGGGGCGACGGCAGCGCCGACCTACTTCGCGCCGGCGCGCTTTGCGGTGCGGCCGTCGGTCTCGTCGAAGGGGAATGTAGCGATCGTCGACGGCGCGCTGTTTGCGAATAACCCATCGCAGGACGCGCTTCAGTTCGGCCAGAAGCTTCGCGATGCCGCGAGCGTGCTCCTCGTGTCGATAGGCACCGGCCGGTCGTCCCGCAAGCACTCGTTCGAGGAGGCGTGGGGATGGGGCGTTCTGGGTTGGATGGACCCGTTGCTCGAGATCGCCTTCTCGGATCCGGCGATCGATGACGTGATGCGTCGCACGCTGGAGGGCCGTGGCGGCTATTTCCGCCTGCAAGTCGATCTTGGTGGCAGTCCGGTGGACATCGACAACTCTTCACCCGCAGCGCTGCAACGCCTCGAGGCGAGTACTGCGGTATATCTTGCCAAGGAGGCGGACGAGATCAGCAGGGTCGTCTCCGAGCTGTCGCTGCCGCGCGCACCACAATGCGGTCCTCCCATCGGCGCCGACTATGAGCGGCCTGAAGGCCCCAGAGAAGACCGCGCCCCCTGAGGAGGAGCTAAACCCAAAAGAGATCTCATCGCCAACCGGCTGCACCGGCCGGGAAACTCTGCTAAACCCCAGCACATGCGCGTCACCGACAAACTCACCATCGACGAGCGCGAGCTCGAGGAGCGGTTCATCCGCTCGTCAGGCCCGGGCGGCCAGAACGTCAACAAGGTCTCGACCGCGGTCGAGCTGCGCTTCGACGTGCGCCATTCCGGCAGCTTGCCGATGGCCGTGCGCGACCGCCTGGTGACGCTCGCCGGCCGCCGCATCACGGACGAGGGCGTGCTCATCATCCGCGCCGAGCGGTTTCGCACACAGGAACGCAACCGCGAGGATGCGCGCGCCCGGTTGGCCGATCTCATCCGCCAGGCGTTGATCGTTCCGAAAAGGCGCATCGCCACCAAGCCCTCACGCGGCGAGAAGGCGCGGCGCGTCGAGAGCAAAGTCAAGCGCGGAAGCGTCAAGAAGCTGCGCCAATCCAAGCCCTCGTTCGATTGAATCTCCTTCTCCCCGCTTGAGGGGAGAAGGTCGGGATGAGGGGCGACTGCGCGCCGCAGCGCCCGGCTTCTGCCCCTCACCCTCTCTCCTCTCATGAAGAACGGGGAAAGGGGATAGGCAGCAAAAAAGGGCCCCGGTCAGGGGCCCTTTCATTTCGGAATTCGCTGGCGCTCCGATCGTCGCGACGCCTATCAGGCGCGACGTGAATCGGCAGCGCACAAAATCAGCTCAGCTCGTGCACGCGGAAAAGCAGGCCGCCGCGCGGCGTCAGCGTCACGGTGGCGTTGATGCCCGGCGGCTCGACGCCGACATACTCGGGGCGGAAGCGGCGCAGCAGGATCGACAGCGCGAGCGTGTTTTCCACCTGGCTCATGGCGCCGCCGATGCACGAGCGCTTGCCGGCACCGAACGGGATGTAGCTGACTTCACCTGCTTCTGGGTCTTGTCCATCCAGCGCTCGGGCATGAACGCCTCCGGGTCTTCCAGAATTTCGGATTGTGGTGCGCGCCGTAGCCGAACAGCACGATGCGGTCGCCCGGCGGATCTCCTTGCCGGCGATGGTGTCGTGCTCGGTCGCGACGCGGATGAGGCTCCACACCGGCGGATAGAGCCGCATGGTCTCCTGGATCACCGAGCGCGTGTAGATGAGGGCCGAATAGTCGGCCGCGGTCGGCTCGCGGTCGCCGCAGACGGTCTCGCCTTCGCGGCGGATGCGCTCGGCGGCTTCCGGGTTCTTCGACGTGAGGTACAGCGCCCAGGCCAGCGTCAGAGCTGTCGTCTCGGTGCCGGCCCACAGGTACTGCTTGATCTCGTCGACGGCCTGCTGCTGGTCGAACTCGGGGATCGAAGGATCGGCCACCGCCGCCTCGATCATCTTGAGCAGCGTCTTCTCGCGCTCCTCGCGCGGATCGGCGGCGAATATGGCCGGCGGCACGCTCCACCAGGCTTCGACGGCCTTGGCGGTCTCGTCCTCGCCCACCTCGAACAGGGCGTCGGCCTGTCGCTTGAGGCGGATGTCCTTGTGGTTCGAGACGTCGGTGTAGGTCTTCACGCACTTGAAGACGAAGTGCGGATTGAAGGGCATGTCGCGGTCGAACAGCGCCTTGCAGATCATGTCGGCGGCAAGCGTCCAGGTCTGCTCGACCATCTCGAAGCTCTCGCCGCTTTTGGCGAGCTTCGCCCCAGTTGGTCCATCTTCGATTTGATGGCTTCGATGAAGTAAGGGATGTAGTCGACGAACGCATCGGGATGGAACGCGGGCTGCTGCGGCATGCGCACCTTCTGCCACAGCGCGCCGTCATGCGTGATCATCGACTTGCCGAAGATCGGCTTCAGGCCGTCGAAGTATTTGATATAGTTGTCGACCTTCGTGACCAGGATGTGCTTGAAGTGCTCCGGATCCGTGACCAGCACGATGCGCTGGTTGGCCATGTTGACCGGGATCACCGGTCCATAGCGCTCCGCCATCTGCATGAGCAGACGCATCGGATTCTCGGGATCTTTCAACAGCGGCGTCAGGTTGAACCACATGCTGCTCTCGTCGCCGAGGCCGTGGGCGCCTGACTCCTGCGTCGGACTTTGATCGGTCATTTCAGATCTTCTCCGGACCCGCCTGCGCGTGCTTCGCTGGCACATCACCGTGACGGAACGCCGTCACACCCGAAAAGTGCGACGCATAGAATTTGGGACCCAAGATTAGCACACGCGGACGAACGATTAGAGTTCCGCAGGATACATCTTGGCAATAAACAAGCTTCAGTATCGCTGAGCTGGGCAGTGTGTCCATGCGGCAGCGTTACTCCGCTTGGGTCATATCCAGAATATGATTACCAAGCAATGAGTTAGGCGCTCGTGTTACGGATTTGGCGAGAACAGCACGTCGCCGTGGTTAACAGAACCCAGCAAATGTACGGCGTTTCCGCTCACCGTCAACTTGATCTGCCGCAAGGAGCGAAAGCGCGCGCGGATAGAGCCGATGCTCCGCCGCGAGTACCCTCGCGCCCAGTGTTTCCGGCGTATCGCCGGGCTCGACCGCAACCGCGGCCTGGCCGATGATCGGCCCTTCGTCCATTTCCGGGCGGACGAAATGCACGGTGCAGCCCGTGATTCTGACCCCCGCCTCGATTGCCCGCTCATGCGTATGCAACCCCTTGAAGCTTGGCAGTAGCGAGGGGTGGATGTTGATCATGCGGTCGCGCCAGCTCTCGACGAAACCGGGGGTCATCAGCCGCATGAAGCCAGCGAGCGCGACGATATCCACGCGTGACATGCTGAGCACGCCCTGGAGCTGGCCCTCGAAGTGCTCGCGGTTCTCGTAGAGCTTGTGATCGAGGCCGAGCGCCGGGAATGCCTTGCGCCTTCGCCCACGCAAGGCCCGCCGCGTCCGGCCGGTTGGAGATCACCGTGACGATCTCGGCCGGATAGTCGGGAGCCCGCGCCGCTTCGATCAGAGCCTTCATGTTCGAGCCGCGGCCCGAAATCAGGATGGCGACGCGCTTTTTCACGGACACTTGAGCACGCCTTCGTATTTCACAGCCCAAGCGTCGCCTTTGCCCTTGGCCGAGCTCTTCTCGCCGCCGGGCGGGGTGACCTCGCCGATGATGACGGGCGCCTCGCCCCATTCCTGCATGAGGCGCACGAGGGCGTCGGCGCCGTCCTTTGGCTACGACCGCGACCATGCCGATGCCGCAGTTGAACGTGCGCAGCATCTCCGCGTCGGACAGGCGTCCCGCCTTGGCCAGCCAGCCGAAGACGGCCGGCGCGCTGCCAGCTCGTGAGATCGATCGTGGCGCGACACGGTCGGCGGCAGCACGCGCGGCAGATTTTCCGAAAGACCGCCGCCGGTGATGTGCGACAGCGCCTTGATGGGGCCGTCCATCGCGCCGCCGCTGGCTTCGAGGGCCGCGAGCACGGGCTTCACGTAGATGCGGGTCGGCGTCAGCAGCGCGTCAGCCAGGGTTCGTGCTGGGCGCGAAGGGTGCGGGCGCGTCCCAGCCGAGCTTCTCCTCGGCGGCCAGGCGGCGGACGAGCGAGTAGCCGTTCGAGTGCACGCCCGACGACGGCAGGCCGATGATGATGTCGCCGACCGTCGATGTCGGGGCGCGGCAGGATCTCGCCGCGCTCGACGGCGCCGACGGCGAAGCCTGCGAGGTCGTAGTCCTGCGCCTTGGTAGTGGCCGGGCATCTCGGCAGTCTCGCCGCCGATCAGCGCGCAGCCGGCCTGGCGGCAGCCTTCGCCGATGCCGGAGACGACCGCGCGCCGCGGTTGCGACGTCGAGCTTTCCGACAGCGAAATAATCGAGAAAGAACAGCGGCTCGGCGCCCTGGACGACGAGATCGTTGACGCACATGGCGACGAGGTCGATGCCGATCGTGGCGTGGCGGCCGGTGTCGATGGCGATGCGCGAGCTTGGTGCCGACGCCGTCGTTGGCGGCGACCAGGACCGGATCGCGGAAGCCGGCCCGCTTGAGGTCGAACAGGCCGCCGAAGCCGCCGAGATCGGCGTCGGCGCCCGCTCGGCGGGTCGATTTGGCGATGCCCTTGATCGCCTCGACGAGCGCGTTGCCGGCATCGATGTCGACGCCGGAATCGCGGTAGGTGATGGCGGTCTTGTCTCCGTCAGGTGCTTGACCCATGGGTCCTCGGAGCTGTTCTCGAGTTCGGTATGCGAAAGCTGCTTGGCCGGTATTCTTGTCGGCCAAGGATGTGCACGCTCGGGGCTCGCAGGTCCAAGAACCCAACTTTCGCCCGAATGTGCGCCGGAGATGCGGCCTCGTATCAGCTCCGTGTAGACTGGGCAATATCCCTCTCGTCGCTGCAAGGGCGGGGGAGATGGACATGCGAAAAGCCGCAAGGTATTGAGCAGTAAGGAATTTAGGTGGAGGACGCACCGTGAGGCGCGACGTGCATAATGCGGCCTTGGCTTGGGTCGCAGGGATCGTGGCGGCGCTCTCCGCCGGTAGCGCCCTAGCCGCGAACGCGTCCGACAAAGTCTTCACGGTCGCGAATTACCCCGTCGAGGCCCGGGCCAAAGATGCCGTCGCGGCCAAGGAAAAGGCCCAGGCTGAAGGCCAGCAGGCCGCGCTCGGATCGCTGCTGAAGCGACTCGTGCCCGTCACCGCGTACAATCGCATCGACCATCTGAAAAAGGTGAGCGCGGCGTCCATCATCGATGGGATTGCCATCCGCACTGAGAGCAATTCGAGCACGCAGTACATCGCCAGCCTGGACTTCTCGTTCCAGCCCGACGCAGTGCGAAATCTGTTGAGCCGCGAAGGCGTGCCCTTTGTCGACGTCCAGGCGCCGAAGACTGTTCTTATCCCGCTGATGAGCGATCCGGATGCAACCGCAGGTCCGAAATATCGTGCCGCGAGCAACGCCTGGAACGAGGCTTGGAAGGGTCTCGATCTCGACAACACGCTGACGCCGCTGCGCCTCGAAGCATTGATGCCCGCTATTCCCCCCGCAGCCATCCAAGGAGTGCTCACGGGCGGTGAGGGCATCGACCGTGTGCTCAAGGGCGAATACAAATCCAACTACGTCGTCCTCGCGGCCGCCGAAATCGATTCACCCGGCAAGAAGATCGACGTGACGATCGCAGGCCAGGATCCGTCGGGCCCGTTCGTATGGAAGCGCAGCTATCGCATCGCCGACGGCGACGTCGCCTACACGCTGGAGCTCGCATCCGTCATCACGCTGGGGGTGATCGAAGGCCGCTGGAAGGTGGCGAGATCTCAAGGGTTAGGCGTCGCGGGCGACGGCGGAACTGGCGGGTCCGGTTCCGACGTGGAGCTCGAGGTGCAGTTCTCGAGCCTGTCCGAGTGGAACGATCTCCGTGGTCAGCTTCTAGATCTTCCCGGTGTCGATGATGTCCGCGTCGGCGCCGTGTCTGCCCGAAGTGCCGGGGTTTCGTTGCGCTACCCGGGCGGGGGCCAGTCTCTCGCGGCCACGCTGTCACAGAGGGGGCTGAGCATGACCAGCGGCAGCAATGGCCTTTGGATGGTCAGAAGCAGCTACTAGACCGATACGAACAGCTGCTAATCTTAACGCTCAGGGCACGACTGTTCTTGATCCCGACGATCAGGACGGCGATTCTGCATGGTGCACTTAAGTATTCCGGCTCGTCTGCGCAGCCGGTCGTGTGACGGAACCCGCTTTGAATATTCCCAACATCATCACCCTTGGACGCGTCATCCTTGTCCCGGTCGTCTTTTGGCTTCTGGTCTCGGGCCAAACCCAGGCGGCGTTTTTCGCGTTCGTGCTGGCCGGCCTGTCGGATGCCGTCGACGGCTTCATCGCCAAGCGCTTTGGGCTATCGACCGAGCTTGGAGCCTATCTCGATCCGCTGGCGGACAAGCTGCTCATCGTATCGATTTTCGTCGCCCTTGGTGTCAGGGGCGCGCTGCCGTCGTGGCTCGTGATCGCGGTCGTGACTCGCGCGACATCATGATCATCACCGCCGTGGTACTATCCTGGGTACTCGGCAATCCGGTGCGCATCAGCCCGCTTGCCGTCAGCAAGGCCAATACCGTGGCTCAGATCGTGCTTGCAGCTACCGTCCTCGCCGACGACGGTTTCGGCCTGGGATTTGAAAATATGCGCATACTGCTGGTCTGGGTGACCGGTTTGCTCACAATCGCGTCGCTCGCGGCCTATCTCCGCGCTTGGCTTCGCCACATGTCCGGGTATGAATCGGAAGGGGCTGGGCCATGATCGCTTCGGACCCGGTCGCTCCGAACGCCGCGCCTTCTACCGGGCGCGGCGTGGATCGGCAGCGCAGCAAAAGTCCGAAGAGCGGTTTTCCGGTAGGAAGCACGAAAATCATATAATAGCGCGGTGCAGAGCCTTTGCGGCCTGGAGGAGAAACTGGCATGCGTGCCGAGCGGCAGATCGTATTCTGGCTTACCGCCGCGCTTCTCCTCATTCTTGCGATCGGCCTGCTCAAGGCCATTCTGCTGCCGTTCGTAGCCGGCATCGCCATAGCCTACTTCCTGAGCCCTCTTGCTGATCGCCTGACCGCGTTGGGACTGAACCGCCTCGTCAGCGTCCCTGCTGATCGTGGCCGCCGGCGGCGTTATTGTCGTGGTTCTGGCGATTCTCGTCGTCCCTGTCGTCCTCTCACAGGCGCAACAGATCGCCGTGGCATTGCCGGGCGAGATCCAGCGGCTGCGAGACGTGCTCGAAGCTTGGGTGCGCGAGCGCTGGGGTCCGGCAATTCCAGGCCTCGAAGAACAGCTCGCGCGCGCGACCGACACGCTGGGTCAGAATTGGACCAGCCTGGCTGGATGGGCCGCAACATCCGTGTGGGGCGGCAGCCTCGCCATATTCAATTTCCTGGCCCTGATGCTGGTGACGCCGCTGGTGGTCTTCTATCTTCTGGTCGACTGGCACCCCATGCTCGCCAAAGTCGACCGCTGGCTTCCGCGCGATTACGCCCCGTCCATTCGCACGCTGGCATCCGAGATGAACGACGCTGTTTCAGCGTTCGTGCGCGGCCAGGGCACGGTGTGCCTGATCCTCGGCGCCTTTTATGCGCTGTCGCTGTCGCTCATCGGCCTCAATTATGGGCTTTTGGTTGGGCTCGCGACGGGACTGTTTGCGTTCGTTCCGTTCGTCGGCTGGGCCCTCGGGCTACTGACTGCCCTCACGCTTGCCATGGCTCAGTTCTGGCCGGGCATGACCGGGCCGCTTCTCGTCATGGGCGTATTCGCAGTCGGACAGGCCTTGGACGCTGGATTCTTCGAGTCCGAACATCGTCGGATCGAAAATTGGACTTCATCCCGTGTGGCTGATCTTTGCCCTGTTCGCCTTCAGCTATCGTGTTCGGATTTGTCGGCACGCTGGTCGCCGTGCCTGTCGCCGCGGCCCTGGCTGTGCTGATACGCTTCGCACTCACGGCTTATCTCGAAAGCCCCGTGTACCGGGGAGGGGAGCTTACTGCCCCGTCTCCGGTGCCTCAGATCACGGCTGATACGGCACCATGAGCGCAAATCCTAAAACGGTCCCGCAGCTGCCGCTCGAGCTTCCCCACAGAGCGGCTCAGGGAGCCGAGGACTTTCTCGTCAGCCGCTCGAACGCGGCTGCGGTCGAGGTCGTCGATGCTTGGCCGGACTGGTCTTATCCGGCAGTGCTGGTCACGGGTCCGCGCGGCTCCGGGAAAAGCCATCTGGCGAACGTGTGGCGCCTGCGCTCGGGCGCGCATGTCGTGCCGGCGTCCTCCCTCGGCGATCCTTCCATTGCCGACTTCGAAAGCCACCGCGCGCTCGTTGTCGAGGACGTGGATCGCGGCATCGGCGGGGAGCAGATCCTTTTCCATCTGCTCAACCTGGCGCGTGAGAGAAAGTACGCCATACTGCTGACGTCGCGAGCCGCCCCTGGCGATATCGCGATCACATTGCCGGATTTGCGGTCGCGTCTGCGCGCCTTGCCCATCGCACCCATCGAGCCTCCCGACGAAGGGTTGTTGAAAGCGGTGTTGGTGAAGCTTTTTTCTGACCGGCAGCTTGCAGTCGAACCCCATATCGTGAGCTATCTCGCCCTGCATATGGACCGCTCGATGGAGATCGCCAATCGCGTCGTCGCTGCCGTAGACCGCCTGTCCCTTGCAAAGCAGCGCAAGGTGACACGCGCCATTGCTGCAGAGGTTTTGGCGCTGATCGGGTCCGATGGTGAGTAATGTGGAACATGTCATGATGTTGTCGTGTGAGCATCGCTCCATCCGGCGCATTGCGAACCGTAAGGAAGAAAACCATGGCCACTATGAAGGGCAAAGTTCGGACTGAAGCTCAGAAGGATACGGCCGTCGCGGCGGTTCCTGAGGGTCCGGCGCGCTTCTACAATCGCGAGCTGTCGTGGCTGCAGTTCAATAGGCGCGTTCTCGAGGAGGCGCAGAACAAGCAGCATCCCGTGCTCGAGCGGGTTCGCTTCCTGTCGATCTCGGCGTCCAACCTCGACGAATTCTACATGGTCCGCGCTGCCGGCATCTATGGCCAGATCGCGGCCGGCGTCACGACGCTGACCCAGGACGGTCTGACGCCCAGGCAGCAGCTGGTCGAGATCAACCGCTTCGCTGCCAGGCTGGTCGCCGACAAGCAGACCTGCTGGAACCAGCTCAAGACGGATATGGCCGAGGCCGGCATGCGCATCGTCGAGCCGGGCGATCTCAGCGCATCGGAGCGGCTATGGCTGCAGCGCCTGTTCATGTCGCATGTCTTCCCGATCCTGACGCCGATTGCCGTCGATCCCGCCCATCCGTTCCCCTTCATCCTCAACAAGGGACTGACGATCGCCGTCTGGATGCAGCGCAAGAGCGACGCCAAGACGATGAGCGGCCTCATCCCCATCCCGGGCCAGCTCGAGCGCTTCATCAGGTTGCGGGCGAACGAAAGCGCCAAGGAGCAGCGCTTCATTCAGCTCGAGCAGATGATCGGCATGTTCATCAGCGAGCTGTTCCCCGGATTCGATATCAAGAGCCAGGGCGCGTTCCGCGTGCTGCGCGACAGTGACGTCGAGCTGCAGGAAGAAGCCGAGGATCTGGTCCGCTCGTTCGAGACGCTGCTGAAGCGCCGCCGCAGCGGGCCATGTCATCCGTCTCGAGCTCGACAGCGCGCATGCCCGACCGGCTGAAGAAGTTCGTGGTCGAGGAGCTCGAGGTCGGCGAGGAATCCGTCTTCATCAAGGACGGGCCTGCTGGGCCTCTCCGACATCTCGCAGCTCATCGTCTCCGACCGGCCGGACCTCGTCTTCAAGACCTACAATCCGCGCTTTCCGGAGCGTATCCGCGAATTCAACGGCGATTGCTTCGCGGCCATCAGCAAGAAGGACATCGTCGTCCACCATCCCTACGAGAGCTTCGACGTGGTGGTGCAGTTCCTGCGTCAGGCGGTGGCCGATCCCAACGTCATGGCCATCAAGTGGACGCTCTACCGCACCTCGCGCGACAGCCCGATCGTGCAGGCGCTGAAGGAGGCGGTCGAGGCCGGCAAGTCGGTCACGGCCGTGGTCGAGCTCAAGGCGCGCTTCGACGAGGCCGCCAACATCCGCTGGGCGCGCGATCTCGAAAACGCCGGCGTGCATGTCGTCTATGGGTTCATCGAGCTCAAGACGCACGCCAAGCTCGGCCAGATCGTGCGGCGCGAGAACTCCGAGCTGGTCACCTACTGCCACATCGGCACCGGCAACTATCACGCCGCAGACGGCGCGCATCTACACCGACCTGTCGCTGTTCACGACCGATCCGACCATTGCCCGCGACGTGACGCGCATCCTCAACTTCGTCACCGGCTACGGCGAGCCCGCAGAGCTCGAGCAGATGGCGGCCAGCCCGCACGGCATCCGCAACCGGATCCTGACCCACATCCGCGAGGAGATCGAGCACGCCAAGGCGGGCCGTCCGGCCGCGATCTGGATGAAGATGAACTCGCTCGTCGACGCGCAGATCATCGACGCGCTCTATGAGGCGAGCCAGCGCCGGCGTCGAGATCGACCTGGTCGTGCGCGGCGTCTGCTGCCTGCGGCCCGGCATTCCGGGCCTTTCGGAGAACATTCGCGTCAAGAGCATTATCGGCCGCTTCCTGGAACATGCCCGCATCTACTGCTTCGGCGGCGGCCAGGGCTTGCCCTCGCCCAAGGCAGCCGTCTACATCAGCTCCGCCGACATGATGCCGCGCAACCTCGACCGCCGCGTCGAGGTGATGGTGCCGATCAAGAACCCGACCGTGCACGAGCAGGTGCTCGACCAGATCATGGTCGCCAATCTGAAGGACAACCAGCAGAGCTGGCGCATCAAGGCGGACGGCTCGTCGGTCGCGCATCGAGCCGGCAGCGGGCGAGGAGCCGTTCAACGCGCACAAGTACTTCATGACCAACCCGTCGCCTCTCCGGCCGCGGACAGTCGCTGAAGGAGCAGCTTCCCGCCGCCGTTTCGCAGTTGCTCGCATCAAGGACTGGATGCAGAGGAATGTGGCGTCGACCAGCTTGGCACAGGATGTTTGGCGACGCGGCGGCAAAGTTCGTCGGAACTCGAGCCGATCGGCGTCATCGACATCGGCTCGAACTCGGTGCGCCTCGTCGTCTACGAGGGCGCCGTGCGCGCCGCGACTCCGCTGTTCAACGAGAAGGTCCTGTGCGGCCTCGGCCGCTCCATCGCCTCGACCGGCCACCTCGGCGAGGAGAGCGTGGAGCGCGCGCTCGAGGCGCTGCGCCGCTTCCGCGCCATCGCGCGCATTCTCGGGGTCAAGAACCTGCGCGCCATCGCCACGGCCGCCGTGCGCGAAGCCGCAGACGGGCGCGAGTTCATCGCCAGGGCCGAGAAGGCGGCCGGGCACCAAAATCGAGATCCTGTCCGGCGAGCAGGAAGCCGAGCTTGCCGCCCACGGCATCCGCATGGGTTTCCTGAACGCCGACGGCCTCGCCGGCGATCTCGGCGGCGGCAGCCTCGAGATGATCGACATCTATCACGACCGCTGAACGATGCCACGACGCTGCCGCTCGGCGGCTTGCGGCTCATCGATCAGACCGGCGACAAGATCGAGAAGGCGCTGCCGCTCGTCGACGAGACGATCGCGCGCGTCAACTGGCTGGCGAAAGGCAGCGGCCGGCCCTTCTATGCCGTCGGCGGCACGTGGCGTGCGCTCGCCAAGCTGCACATGGAGCACATCGACTATCCGCTGCGCGTCATGCACGGCTATTCGATCCCGACCCGCGAAGCCATCGAGTTCTGCCAGATGGTGCGCACGCGCCAAGAAGCTCTCGGCGCTGCCCGGCATCGAGGACGTGGCGCGCGCGCGCCGCGAGGTGCTGCCCTACGGCGCGCTGGTGCTCGAGCGGCTGCTCGAGGCGCTGGCGCCCTCTGAGGTTGTGTTCTCGGTCTATCGGCATCCGCGAGGGCCTGCTGTTCAGCCTGCTGCCGGAGCACGAGAAGGTCAAGGATCCGCTGCTCTGCTTCTGCGAGGACCACGCGCGGCTGCGGTCGCGCTCCATCGAGCACGCCTATGAGCTGCGCGCCTGGACGGACGCGCTGTTCGAGGGCGATGGCCCGAAGGAGACGCCCGAGGAGAAGCGGCTGCGTCATGCGGCCTGTCTCATCTCCGATATCGGCTGGCGTGCGCATCCCGATTATCGCGGCGAGCAGAGCCTCAACGTCATCGCCCATTCCGGGCTGGCCGGCATCGACCATCCGGGCCGCATATTTCTCGCCCTCGCCGTC
Source organism: uncultured Alphaproteobacteria bacterium (assembly GCA_963831345.1). Classification (GTDB taxonomy): domain Bacteria; phylum Pseudomonadota; class Alphaproteobacteria; order Rhizobiales; family Hyphomicrobiaceae; genus Hyphomicrobium_C. The sequence continues at coordinate 93,303 of CAWHPZ010000013.1, read as the reverse complement.
TACTATCCGCCATGCGGGCGTGGACGACGGCGCCACCGACGACCTTTCCGTCCGCCTCCGGCAGGCGATCAGCAAGCGAGCGCAGAAGCGCGCCCGGATCGTCGGCGCGGCCGTGAGAACGGCTCACATGCTGTCGATCGGCATGCCGGGCGTGATTGATGAGACCCAGCTCAGCTACGACGCCCGGCAAGCTGGTGCTGACCATCTCCCAAGCACCTACGCCTCCCTCGATGGCGAGCGGCTGAGGCGGCGATTCGAGTTCTTGCGCAGCCTGCTCGAGCGCGAGCCCGAGATCCGCTTCGAAGGCTAAAGGTCCTCCGGCAGCATCGGCGCCGGTCGGCCGTAAAACCTGCGATAATTCGGAAATCGAGCACATCGATCCGCTGATCGGATCGAGGCCCTAGACCGTTGCCGCGCCTGATCCTATGAGTGAGGTTATGGATGTGCTGTCTCGGCAACCGGTGCAGGGTGGCGGACGCTCGCCGGTGGCTTTTACTTGCTAGAATTGCGGCCGCGGCATATTCGGTCCGTCGCTGATCAGGACACGCGAATTCATGGCCGATGACCCCTATGACGTCTTGGGCGTATCGCGCGGCGCCTCGGATGATGACATCCGGCGCGCCTATTTGAAGCTGGTCAAGGAGCTGCATCCCGACGTCAACCCGGCGAAGTCGGCCGAGGAGCGCTTCAAGAAGGTCACGTCGGCGCACGATATCCTAGGCGATCCTGAACGGCGTAAGCAGTTCGACCGCGGCGAGATCGATGCCTCGGGCGAGCCGCGCCGGCAGGCCTACAGACCGCAGGGCGCCGGTCGCGGCGCGCGCAGCCGGGCAGGCGGCGCGATTCGAGGATTTCGGCGACGTATTTTCCGATTTCTTCTCGGGCGGCTTCCAGGGCGGTGGCGGCGCGCGCAACTTCTCGGCGCGCGGCCGTGACGTGCGCTACACGCTCGACGTCGAATTCACCGAGGCGGTGCAGGGCGCCAAGAAGCGCGTGAGCCTGCCCGATGGCGGGACGCTGGATCTTTCGGTGCCGGAAGGCGTCAGCGACGGTCAGGTGCTGCGTCTCAGAGGACGCGGCGAGCCGGGCATGGGTGAAGGCGAGGCAGGCGACGCGCTGGTCGAGGTGCGCGTGCGCCCTCACCGCGATTTCGAGCGCCAGGGCAACGATATTTTGCTCGAGCTGCCGATCACCATCGACGAGGCCGTGCTTGGCGCCAGAATTGAGGTGCCGACGGTCTCGGGCCGCGTCCACCTCACCATCCCGAAGGGCACGAGCTCGGGTCAGGTGCTGCGCCTGAAGGGCAAAGGCGTGCGCAGCGGACCAGCCGGGCACGGCGGGCGATCAGCTCGTGAAGGTGCGCATCGTGCTGCCCGAAACCATCGACGACAGCCTGTCCTACTTCCTCACCGAATGGCGCCAGAAGCACGGCTACGATCCTGGCCGCAAGTAATTAGCTGGTCAGATCGTCCGCTGCCGCGGTGCCCGAAGGAATGGCGAGAACCTCGCCCTTGGATAGCGTGAGCGCGAGTTCGCCTCGCTTCAGCCTCAGCGCATCCTCGCCGAAAAGCTGCCTGCGCCAGCCCTTGAGAGAAGGCACGTCGGGGTCCGGCTCGTTGGCGATGCGCTCGAGCTCGCTCGTGTCGGCTATGAGGCGCGGGGCAACCTTGTGACGGGCGGCCGACGCCTTGAGCAGGACCTTGAGCAATTCCGTGGTCGCTGTCGCTTCCGCCGACAACGGCTGGCTGTGGTTGAGCGGCGGCACGGTCTTCATGTCGCGTTCGAGGCCGCGCTTCACGGCATCGATGATGTCTTTGGCGCGCTGCGACCGCGAAAATCCCTCGGAGAGCGTGCGCAGCTCTCCGAGCTGCTCGGCGTTCGTCGGCGCCTGGTTGGCGATGTCGTAGAGCGCTTCGTCGCGCAGAATGCGCCCGCGCGGAACGTCCTGTGATTGCGCCAGGCGCTCGCGCCAGGCTGCGAGCTCCATCAGGATCGCCAGCGACTTGCGGTTCTTGACCCGCATCTTGAGGCGCTGCCAGGCGTTCTCGGGATGCGTCTCGTAGGTGGACGTCGCCGTGAGCTCGGCCATCTCCTCGTCGAGCCACGAGGCCCGGTTGGTCTTCTCGAGCTCGGTCTTGAGATGGGTATAGATGTCGCGCAGATGCGTCACGTCGCCGATGGCGTAGACGAGCTGCTTGTCGGTCAGCGGCCGGCGGCTCCAGTCGGTGAAGCGCGAGCTTTTGTCGAGATCGCGTCCGGTGATCTTCTTGACCAGGTTCACATAGCTGACGCTCTCGCCGAAGCCGCACACCATGGCGGCGATCTGCGTGTCGAACACCGGCTTGGGGATGAAACCCGCCTCGGAAAAGACGATCTCGATGTCTTGCCGCGCCGCGTGGAAAACCTTCACCACGCTCTGGGACGCCATCAGATCATAAAAGGGTTTGAGATCGAGACCCGGAGCGAGCGGATCGATGATGGCCTCGGTGTCCGGGCCAGCGACCTGCACGAGGCACAAATCCGGCCAGAAGGTCTGTTCACGCATGAATTCCGTGTCCACGGCGACATAGTCGTGGCCAGCGAGGTCGGAGCAGAGGTCGGAAAGCTCGGCAGTCGATGTGATGACGCGCATTGAAGTTTTTTTATCGCTCACAGTCTCAAGGTAGTCTTAGACATTCATTTGATCTGAAGCACAAGGAATTTGGCCGGCGGACTGGTATACACGCCGGCCCCGCTCCAGGCATCGCGAGTGCTTAACCGTCAGGGCGCCGCGCGGACGATAGAAAAACGCCCGCCGGGACGGTAGGGCATCGAGTGCACGACTGCAAAGCCCGGCACGGTGTCGCTCGGCTTGTGGCGCACGATCACGGTCCCATTTGGGTTCTTGTCGAACCACGCCTTCATATCCGACCGGTCGATGATTTCGAGGGGCCGTTCGAGCCGGGCGAGATAGCCCAATTCGCCCGAATAGCTGCTGGCCGAAGCGATGGGTCCCGCCTCATAAGGCTGCAAGGCCTCGGCGAAGGGCGCGAGATCGAAGAAGCGGAACACATGCAGTTGAGCCTGCACCGCGACAGTCGCGATCAGGAGACCGCTCGCGAGCGCAAGTGCGAGCGCCTGCTCGCGGATCGATCTGGCGAGATACAACGCGGCCAGAGCCGCCGCTCCCACGAGGAGTGTGGGTACCGGATTGAACAGCGCGAGGCCCTCGCTGACGAATCCCATCGGCGTGTCGAAGCCGGCGGCACCCGCGATCAGTGGGCCAAAGGCCAGGACCAGGAACAGAATTGCGAACAGCGCGATGAGACCGATCGCGTCGCCCTTCCGCGTCGTCGCGCCCTTCAGCGCGTGTGCGGCGAGGATCGCAAAGCCGGGCAGGAACGGCAGGATGTAGTGGGGCTGCTTGCCGCTGAAGGCCGTGAACGCGATGAGCGCCGGCACGATCCACGACAGAATGAAGATGACCGGTCGCGTTAGTGGCTTCCACAGCGTCGCCACGCTGCGCCACAGCGGCGGCCATGCCAGCAGAGGCCCGAGGATGACCAGCAGAACCGGCACGTAGAACCAGAACGGCTGCCGGTGACTGAACGACTGCACCATGCGCCCGGCAGATTGCCGCCAGAAGATCATGTGTGCGAACTCGGGCCCGCCGACGATGGCGGCGGGAATGGCCCAGGCGAGTATCGTGGCAGCGCCGATGGCGACAGCAGCGATGATGGTGCTCGACCATTGCCGCCGCGTCAGCGCGATGTCCGGCGCCTTCCAGAACCGCACGAGAAGCGCAGGTGGCAGCAGATGCAAGAGTATGACCGGACCCTTGGTCAGAAGGCCGACGCCGATGGCGAAACCGAGCAGCAGCCCGGATTTCCACGACGGCGCCTGCGCGGCGCGCCAGAGCGCGATGAGCCCCAGCAGAATCCACAGCGCCAGCATCTGATCGAACATCAGGAGGCTGCCGTAGACATAGAACACCGGCACCAGCGTGAGCATAACGGCGAGCGAAGGGGTCTCGCGGTCGCTCGGGAAAAGCTCGCGCGCCAGCCTGTACGTCAGGCCGAGAACTCCGACCGTGACGAGCAGCGGGATGACGCGCGCAACGCCGACCTCGGTTCCGCCGACGGACCAAGCGAGATTGATGAGCCACATGAGCAGCGGCGGCTTGTGTGAGTAGGGCTCGCCATTGAGCGTCGGCAGCAGCCAATGCCCAGACTGCCGCATCTCCCACGCGACGGTCACGTATCGCGTTTCATCGATGGGCAGGAGCGGCAGAGTGAAGATCAAAACGATGCCGGCAGCGATCCACAATCCGAGTGCCGCTGCCAGATAACGGTCTTTGCTGCCCGCCTGACTATTGCTGTGCAATTGGTCGAGCGCCATCCGGTACCGCAGCCTCCTTGGCTGGAGCCTGATTGAAGATCAGGTAGAGGTTCCGCCCATAGATGAAAATGCCCATCGATTGCCCGATGATGAAAACCGGGTCGGCGCGATAGAGCGAGTACGCGAACAGCACGATGCCGCCGGCGATGCTGAAGTACCAGAACGTGATCGGGATGATGCTCTCGCGGCGCTTTTCGGAAGCGACCCACTGCACGATGAAGCGCATGGAGAACAGAAGCTGGCCCAGTAGTCCAATGGCTATCCAGACGTGCTCGGGATCGAGATATTTTGCGATCATCGTTATGCCCCCTCCTCCGTGTCGACCCTCGGCAGTGTGCGGCGGATAAGCCAGCTGACGCCGATGAGGTCGTGGATGCCGACCCAAAGCCGGTCCCAAACTCCGTATTTCGAAGTTCCCCGTTCCCGCGGTCGATGCGAGACTCCGACGAGAATAACCTCGACGCCGGTGGCTTTCATCAGTGCAGGTATAAAACGGTGAATATGATTGAAGAACGGCAGAGCCAGGAAATCTTCACGCCGGAATAGCTTCAGGCTGCACCCCGTGTCGCTGACGCCATCGTCTAAAATTGATGATCGAACCGCGTTCGCCACGCGTGAGGACAACTTTCGGACGGTATTGTCACGTCGCGTGGTGCGCTGGCCGGCAACGAGGAGGCGCGGATTGGCCGTCGCTGCGCCCTTGTAGGCCTCGAACAGCAGCGGAATGTCGGCCGGGTTATTTTGCCCGTCGCCGTCGAGCGTGACGATCAGATCGCCGCGGGCGCGCGAGATGCCGGTGCGGATGGCGGTGCTCTGGCCGCGCCGGGAGAGATGACGAACGAGGCGCAGCCCGGGGATCTCCGGCTTGAGATCCAGCACGGCTTTGACGGTCCCGTCATGGCTGCCGTCATCGACGATAACCACGTCCTCGACGGGAAGGGCGCTGGCCACTGCGCCGATCTCGCGAAGCAGCGGACCGATGCTCTCCGCCTCGTTGAATACGGGCACCACGATTGAAAGGCGCACTCAGCTCTGCTCCGCTTGGCCGGTCGTCGGCCGGTTCCTTATGCCATCCATGTGATCGCGCAAAGCCCCCCAATGCCGCTGGCCGCGTGCGCAGTCCCCGTCAGGCGATGCCTAGCATAGGCCCTCCCCCCGAGTAAGCAGTTCGTTGGCAGCCCTCCGCAATAGGGAGAGCCGGGTTGAACGTTAATCAACGGCCTCTTCCCGAGGCCCCTCGGGGAGAGCAGGGAGGGTGCTCTTCGCCTTTCGGGAGAAGCGGCGCTCCGCGCCAGCATCCGAGATCCGAGGAAAAAGATGGGGTAGACAAAAAAACACTGCGCACTCCATCTAGTCAATCAAGGTTGCCTCGTGTATAAAATGTCGCACTGGCGATTGGCGAACGGACAGAAAACCTGCGGAATGCGACCGAGCTGATGAAGGCGCGGCGGTTCATGCAGTGTGATATTTCATACTCACGAAAGAACCAGAAAAACTTAAGTATTGTCGCAGGCGGAAGCATATCGCATGAGAGCGAATTTCTTCCGAAGGCGGAGCTCCATTTTGGTGTCGTTGTACAATTCATGCGGGGCGAGCGTGCTTGAGATCGGTAAGCAGAAGACGGTTGGGGTGAAGCTCCCTGTGCTCATCGGGCGTGCGTTCGAGCGGCGTGATTTCGGATTTTCTGAGCCTGCGCCGGCGGTGCAGCTCATCGCGCGCGATGCCTTCGTCGCCGATGTCTCCATCAAGATTGATCAGCTCTGTGTCGAAATTAGAAGCGTCTCGCGCGAGCTTGAAATTGCCAAGGGCGATATCGCCGCGTTGCGCGACGAAAGCGAGCGCAATTTACGCTTTGTCGCCTTTCAGGATGCGGATCGCCGCACCACGGCAGGCCGCCACGAAGCGCTTTCGAAGCGCCTTGAGGATGTGAAGAGACAGGTCGATCACATTCGCGGTCATATGAGCGGCGAACGCGAAAGCTATAATAGCTTCGAAGCCGTCAGCAAAAAGCTTTGCGAGCTTGCCGAATTCGAGCGTCAATTTCGCAGAGAAATTCGTAAGGCGCAGCTCAGCTCCTACCTGTTCTGCGGCTCGGTGCTGATGTGGCTCTTCGCCCTGCTGGCCACCTGAAGTTGTCCGCTTCCGCCTCGAGGCTGAGCCGCGTCCATTCGCGCGCCAGATCGCTGGTTTGCGCAAGGGGCAGCGTGGTTACCGAGCCTTGACTTTGCACGTGCCGCGTGCGCTTTTCCGCCACTTGATGCGGGGAATAAGGGCAGGCAGCAGGCACGATGGCTGAGGCAAAAAAGGGTGATGGCGGCACGGCGCCGCTGCACCGGTATCGTTCGCATACGTGTGGAGCATTACGCTCTGATGACATCGGCCAAACCGTGCGCATTTCCGGCTGGGTACACCGGGTTCGCGACCACGGCGGCGTGCTGTTCATCGATGTTCGCGATCATTACGGCCTGACGCAGGTCGTCGCCGACCCCGACAGCCCGGCCTTCAAGGTCGCCGAAGCCGTGCGCTCGGAATGGGTCATTCGCGTCGACGGCGCGGTGCGAAAGCGCCCCGAAGGCACGACAAACGCCGAGCTGCCGACCGGCGAGGTCGAGCTCTATGCTGGCGAGATCGAGGTCCTGTCCGCGGCCAAGGAGCTTCCCGTTCCCGTATTCGGCGAGCCCGACTACCCGGAAGACCTGCGCCTCACCTATCGCTTCCTGGATCTGCGGCGCGAGACGCTGCACGGCATCATCATGAAGCGCCTCGCCATCACGGCGTCGATGCGCCGGCGCATGCACGAGGCGGGCTTCAACGAATTCCCGACGCCGATCCTGACCGCGTCGTCGCCCGAAGGCGCGCGCGACTTCCTCGTGCCGTCGCGCATCCACGCCGGCAAGTTCTATGCGCTGCCGCAGGCGCCGCAGCAGTACAAGCAGCTGCTGATGGTCTCGGGCTTCGACCGCTATTTCCAGATCGCGCCCTGCTTCCGCGACGAGGATCCGCGCGCCGACCGCCTGCCGGGCGAGTTCTACCAGCTCGACGTCGAGATGAGCTTCGTCGAGCAGGAGGACATCTTCCAGACCATGGAGCCGGTGCTTACCGGCATGTTCGAGGAATTCGCTGACGGCAAGCGCGTGGACCGCGACTGGCAGCGCATTCCGTACGACACGGCGATCGCGAAGTACGGCTCCGACAAGCCCGACCTGCGCAACCCGATCGAGATGCAGGACGTGACCGAGCATTTCCGCGGCTCGGGCTTCAAGGTCTTTGCCGGCATGATCGAGAAGGACCCGAAGGTTCGCGTGTGGGCAATCCCGGCACCGGCCGGCGGCTCGCGCGCCTTCTGCGACCGCATGAACGCCTGGGCGCAGAAGGAAGGCCAGCCGGGCTTGGGCTACATCTTCTGGCGCGAGGAAGAGGGCGCCGCGGGCGCGGGCCCCGTCGCGAAGAACGTCGGGCCCGAGCGTGCCGCCGCCATCCAGGCAGCAGCTCGGCCTCAAGACGGGCGATGCCGTGTTCTTCACCGCCGGCGACCCGGCGCGCTTCTACAAGTTTGCAGGCCTCGCCCGCGACGAGATCGGCCGCGAGCTGAAGCTCATCGACGAGGGCCGCTTCGCCTTCGCCTGGATCGTCGACTTCCCGTTCTACGAGTGGAACGAGGACGAGAAGAAGATCGACTTCTCGCACAACCCGTTCTCGATGCCGAAGGGCGGCCGCGAGGCGCTTGAGGCGGCCGAGAAGGCGGGCCGCGACGCGCTGCTCGGGCTCAAGGCCAACCAGTACGACATCGTCTGCAACGGCTACGAGATCGCGTCGGGCTCGGTGCGCAACCACGTGCCCGGAGACGATGGTCAAGGCGTTCGAGATCACGGGCCTCGGCCGGGCCGAGGTCGAGGCGCGGTTCGGCGGCCTCTATCGCGCCTTCCAGTACGGCGCGCCGCCGCACGGCGGCATGGCGGCCGGCATCGAGCGCATGGTGATGCTGCTCGACGGCACCAAGACCGTGCGCGACGTGGCGCTGTTCCCGATGAACCAGCAGGCCAACGACCTGCTGATGGGCGCGCCGTCCGAGGTCTCGCCGAAGCAGCTGCGCGAGCTCTCGATCCGCGTGGTGGCGCCGGAGAACAAGTAAGCCCTCAGGGCTTGCTCCGGATGCCGAGCCCGTCGAGGTAGATGAGCACGGCCGCTTCGAGCAGCTCCTCGGGCTGCATCGGGATCGGCCGGCGCGAGCGGTCGCCACGCGCGAACAGCGCCGCGATGCCGTGCGACAGCGACCAGATGTGCAGCGCCATCATCATCGCCGGCGGGCGGCGCTCCTTCGGCACCGTTGCGGGCAGCGTGTCGATGACAGCCTGGCACGCGTCCCGCAGGATGGCGATGGCCCTGTCGCCTTCGGCGCGCACATCCGGATAGTCGGCGAGCGACAGCCCGGATTCGAACATGGCCGCGAAATAGGCGGGCTCCGTGCGCGCGAACCCCAGGTAGGCGCGCGCCGAGGCGGTCGAAGGCGGCGCGCGCCGAAGGCTTGCCGCCGTCCCAGGCCCGCGAGAGCGCTGCCGTGAAGGCCTCGAACCCGCGCTTGGCCACGTCGGCAATGAGCGCATCGCGGTCGCGGAAATGCCGATAGGGCGCGGCGGGAGAAACGCCGGCCGCCCGCGCCGCCTCGGCGAACGTGAACCCGCCGGGACCCTTCTGGGAAATGAGAGTAAGCGCGGCCTCGATCAGGGCCTCGCGCAGGTTGCCATGATGATAGCCGCGCCGTTCACCGGAACCGCGGTCTTTGTGCCAGCTCATGCTAGAAGTCCTACCTCAATGGCGCGGCGAGCGGCAGTGGTCATGGCGCCGTCCACCGGGAAAGCTCTTACGAACGAGGACGAACTTGGCGATCTATGTCGATGCAGATGCATGTCCCGTGAAGGAGGAGGCCCTTCGCGTCGCGGCGAGGCACGGCCTGAAGATATACTACGTCTCCAACTCCTGGATGCGGCTGCCCGAGGGTCCCTTGGTCGAGCGCGTCGTCGTCGCCGACGGGCCGGATGCCGCCGACAATTGGATCGCGGAGCGCATCGGCAAGGGCGACATCGCGGTGACGCAGGACATTCCGCTCGCGTCCCGCTGCCTCAAGGCCGGCGCACAGGCCATCGGCAATACCGGAAAGCCGTTCACCGACGCCGGCATCGGCATGGCGCTGGCCATGAGAGACCTCTCGGCCCATCTGCGCGAGACCGGCGAAAGCAAAGGCTACAACGCCGGCTTCACGCGCCAGGACCGCTCGCGCTTTCTCGAGGCGCTGGAGACGGCCGTCCAGCGCGTAAAGCGCGGACAGGCCTGAAAATTGGTCAGGGCTAGCGCTTGGCGGGAGCCTTGAGGGCCGCGAGCTCACGTGCGATGCGCGCCGATTGCGACGGCCAGCTCGCGGCCAGCCAGTCGTCGGTGCCGAACAGCCAGTACCAGAAGCGGTTGCGGCGGTAATAGCGCTCGATCGTGAGCGTATTCATGCGCTCGACGGCCAGCGACAGGTTCTCGAGCATCTGGACAGGTCCCTCGGATGCCCGTTCGAGGCTGTCGATGCGCGAGGCGATGAGTGCGAGCGCCTTGTCCGTATCCTGCTTCTGGATTTCGAGCGCCGTCGCGAGCGCGTGCTGGTTGCTCGTGACCTTGGCGACCGCGTCGTGGACGTCCGTGAGCTCCAGGGCGACGGCATCGCCGATCTTCGCCAGCGTATCGTGAAGGGAATTGAATTCGCGCTCCGAGGAGGCGTGCGCATCCTCGGACTTTGCGATGTGGCTTCCGAGCGAGGCCGACAACCCCTCGATACTCTCGGAAAGGGCCGGCTGAATCAGGGCCGCGACGTCGCCGGGCAGGCGCTGCAGCGTGCCCGCGAACTCGTCGGCTTTCGCCCTGGCGTTCTCCAGAGTCGAGGTGGCTCGGTCGCGCTCGGCGGTAAATCCCTCTTCGAGCGTGCGCAGCCGGTCCGAAGTCTCGCGCGACAGCACCGCCTCCTCGATGACGTCGAGACGGTGTGCGATGGGCCCAATGTCGGGCGCATCCGGCTTCGCCAGAAGCGTGTCCAGGGCCGTGCGCACGTCGCCGAGATCCTGTTGAACAGCGCGCTCCATAAGGGCGAAGCGGTCCTGAAGCTGGCCGAGCTCTCCATCCGGATTGGATCTGGTATTGATCAGCGTCTGCTCGAGGCTCTGCAGCCGGTCCCCGAACAGGGCCTGGATTCTGTCTTGCGTGATGCCGCCGAGGCGGGACGTCTCTTCGCGCTGGGCCATGAGCTCTCGCTGCAGGTCGTGCAGCACCCCCGATATGATTTTACGCTCGTTAGTGAGTTCACTCGTGATCGTGCGTATGGCGTGCTCGAGAAGCTCGAGGCGCGAGCCCTGCGAGCCAATGGCAAGTTGCGGAACTTCGGCCGCGGGAGCGCGCTGGGCTTCGCTCCCATAGTGAGCCTCGGCGCCGTAATAGGGTACGCGCACGCGCTCTTGCGGCGCCTCGGTTGGGAATGTATCGAGCAGGGACGTACCCCCGGCGCGCTGCAGCAGCTGCCGCAGACGCGGCATACCCGCGATCTCGACGCCGCTCTCGAGCAATGCATAGAGGATGTCGGTCACGGCGACGGGCGCCTGCCGCCGGTAGGCGAGGCCGGCCGCGACCCGCAGTACGTCTTCGAGCGCCTCCGAGCGGCGCGGCGTGCCCTTGCCGGCCGTGAGCCCGATAGGAATGTCGTTCGTGACGAAGGTCGACATCTCCCGGCGCAGGGTCGCAACACGCAGGCCGCGGGATTCGAGGATCTCCGCCGCCGCGTCGATGCGGGTCAGCGCGTACAGCAGATGTTCGAGGCGAACCTCGGCCGAGCGGTGAGCCAGCGCGACATCGAACGCGTAATTGCAGCAGTCGAGGACGGTATCGTCGACCCAGATGGGAGCAGTGCGTGATGCCGAACCCTGGTTGGCCCGTTCGCGCCTTCCGTTGCCGACAAAACCTCCCTCGGTGAACGGATCCGAGGGCGCAGGGCTCACTCCCTGCGGCGTTCTGAGGTCCAGATCCTCGCCCCTGTAGGCCATGCGCGCAAACTCCCCACGGCGCCGCTTGGATCAGCCGCCCCCGAGCAGTGCTGATCGAGGCGCCACACTAGCCGTTTCTTGTTGCTGTCGCGAGACGCCCGTCTTCCCGGCCTCGCAAACGTGGTAAACTAGCTGCGCCAAAAGATAGCTTAGCCGCTCGCGGGCTCACTTGTCAGCTAGTGAGTAGGACGAGGCAAGGAAGGGAGCCGACACCCGGTGGTCCGGAACGATAAGAACCAAAGGCCAAGCCTCGGCTCGCCGCGCCGCGGCGTGACCCGCGCGCTTTTGCTCGCAGCTGCCGCAAGCGTTGCATTCGGAAGCGGCCAGGCTCCGGCGCGGGCAGCGCCTGACAGCAAGCCTTATGATGAGAAGCTCATGCGCCTCGCGGAGATTTTGGGCGCGATGCACTACCTGCGCGAGCTCTGCAGCGCCAACGAAGGCTCGATGTGGCGCGATAAAATGAAGGAGCTGCTGGATGCCGAGGGGGCAACGGCCTTGCGCCAGGCGCGCCTCACGCGCAGCTTCAATCAGGGATATCGCAGCTATCGCCGCACGTACGTCTCGTGCACGCCGACCGCGCAGACCTCCATCAGCCGGTTCATGGCCGAGGGCGTGCAGATCTCGCGAGGGTCTTGGTGAAGGCTACACCCTGACTCTTCAATGATTTCGCGCATCGGATTGGAGACAGTCCGAACCCTGACGGTAGGCGAAGGTTTACTGTGAATTGTCCACACACCTCGACGCTCTTTTCAAGCGTGCTAGGGGTAATCTCGCTACAAAAGAACAGACCGTGGAGCAACAAGGGGGCGAAGCGGTCGGAGCGAACCTGCTTTGGGGGCAAGGACGAGAATGACGACATACGATCTGAAAAATTCCGATGACCTGAGCTTCAGGGCCCTCAGCATCATTCTCGCAGCCTGGGATGAGGGCACCGAGAGCGGCGTTGCGCCTGAGCAGATGGCCTATGCCGCGCTGTTCACGGCGTTGACGGATCTCGTGTCGCTTTATGGCGAGGATGCCGTCCGCAAGCTCGCGCAGGGGCTCGAGCAGCGCGTCGAGAAGGGCGAGTTCACGCTCGACCGCACGCTGCAGTAGCGGGCGCTCATCCGCGCAAGAAACTGAACACGATTTCACCGACGAGCAGCACGCCAAATCCCATCAGCAGGATGCCGGCGACACGGTTCATCTGCGCCAGCAGGCCCGGATCGAGGCGATGGCGCACGCGACCGATGAGGTTTGCGAGCCCGATCCACCACATGAGGCTGCCGCCCATGATCGAGGCCACCATGGTCAGCGCGTCGATATAGCTGTGCACCTCGACGAACGTGCTGACGCCGCCGAAAATCGCGAACAGTCCGAGCACCGCGCCGGGATTGGTGATGGTGAGAAAGAACGTCTGCGGAATGTCCCAGGCGTAGTCGCGCAGCGTCGCGCGTTGCTCGATGTCGGGATTGAGGGCTTCGAGCCGCGGCGGCGCGAGATAAAGCTTGGCGCCGAAAGCGAGCAGCGCCAGGCCGCCCACCACCTGTATGGACGAGCGATGGTACTCGATGGCGCCCGAGATCGCGCCGACACCGAGCGCCGCTGACAGCGCGATCAGTCCGTCGCCCAGCACCGCGCCGAGGCCGGCGGCGATGCCGCCCCAGAACCCCCGTTCGATGGCGCGTTGAATGCAGAGCACGTTGACCGGCCCCACAGGCGCCGCCACGAGCACGCCGATGATGATCCCCACGGGGATGATCAGAAGGTTGGGGATCAACTGCATGTCCGCCACCGTAGAGATCGTGCTATCGCAGGGCGGACCATCTCACCTCAGTTGAAGCCGCGGAGCGGCGGATCGTAGACCAGGGCGGAAGAACGGCGGAACACACATGACAAGCGCAACGCCGCGAGCCTCGAGTCCGAAGCAGCGCTTACGAGCGCAAACCGGGCGGCGCAGCTTTTCGGCCGCAATCGCGAGTGCATTCGTAACGGCGGCGGTATGCCTTGTCCATGCCGATTGCCCCGTTCACGCGGCGGAAGCAGGCAAGGCGGAAAAAGCGCAGAAGCCCAAAGGCGAGCAAGCCTACACCGGCAAGCTGCCGGGCAACGTCGAAGAGATGCGCGAACACATACTCGCCGCCGTCCAAGCAGGTGACATTTCGGAACTCAAGACGGCCATCGAGTGGAACGAGCTGAAGCCCGACTTCGGCGACGAGGCCAAAGACGATCCCATCGCCTATTGGAAAAAAATCTCCGCTGACGGCGAGGGCAGGGAGACGTTGGCCGCGGTCGCCAATATTCTGGCGCTGCCGCCGGCGCGTCTCGCCATCGGCAAGGATCCCGAGAACAACCTCGTCTATGTCTGGCCCTATCTTGCGGAGCGCCCTCTCGGCGAGCTCAGTCCGTCCGAGCAGGTCGATCTCTATCGTCTCGTCCCGCCTGCGGCCGCTAAGTCCATGCAGGAAAAGAAGAAGTGGGCATGGTGGCGCCTTGCCATCGGCGCCGATGGAACTTGGTATACGTTTCGTAAGTATGACTGATCAGATCCGGGCGTGACCGCGTGTCCCATCGTGAAGATGCGTTTGAGCCGCTTTAAGCATCGGCTTGAACCAAATTCAAATTATCGAATTCGAATATTGGCTCGCGGGGTGGCAAACTGGTCCGCCAACGCTAATATCCGTAAGCGCGAGCGTAGCGCGCCCTGATCGACGAAGTTTCGGACGTTGAGACAGGGCCCAGAGACAGGCTTGAGACAGGGATGTGTGCGATGAACTGGCGTGGCGTATTGATCGCAGCAGCTGCAGCAACCGCGTTCTCCGCTCCGGCGTCGGCGCAAATAGGTCAGTGGGGCATGTGGGGTGAGCCGCCCGAGCGCCACACGCAGTCCAATCTCGGTGCCCTTCCGCCGGCCACGAAGTCCGTGGACCTGTTGCAGGGCGGCGGCCGGCCGAACATTTCCCCGCGCGCGCCGCAGACAACCGCATTCTCGAATGGATTTGCGCCCGGCTCGATCATCATCGATCAGTCAGGCCGCAAGCTCTATTACACGCTGTCCGCGAAGTCGGCCTACGTCTACCCCATCGCGGTCGGCAAAGAAGGCTTCACCTGGACCGGCGTCGAGCACGTCTCGAAGGTCTATGATTGGCCGGATTGGATTCCCCCGGCTGAAATGCGTCAGCGCAAGCCGGGCTTGCCGGTGCGCATGACGGGCGGCCTCAAGAACCCGCTCGGCGCCAAGGCGATCTATCTCGGCAACACGCTCTATCGCATTCACGGCACCAATGAGCCGAGCTCCATCGGATCGGCATCGTCGTCGGGCTGCATCCGCATGCACAACGAGCACGTCGTGCATCTGGCCGGCATGGTCAACGCCGGCACCACCGTTTACGTCATGAAGCGGCTGCCGAAGGGCGGCACCATCATGCCGCCGGCGCAGTACAAGCCGCCTCAGGCTGAACGGCGCCTCCGGCTGAGGCCGCAACGCCGCCGCCTGCCGATGCAGCTCCTGCACCTGCAGAGCCTGCTCCTCCGGCCGAGACGCCACCGCCGCCTGCGGACCAGAAGATCTGAGCCTTCACGGGAGGCATTCGGTTCTGAATTTTAAGGAAGACAAACACTTAGGGGCGACTCATCGAGCCGCCCCTTTTATTCGAGCAAGCGCATGGCCGAGGCGGAATGCCGGTTGCAATGCGCGAGATACAACACTAATTCAGGCCGTGGACAGCGGCACGAACCCGGTAGTCGAACGTCCCTAACTGCAATACAATTCTCGTCTGACCGCTTCGCGGGCCGCCTCGGCAGGCCACCTTGCGCGACTGCGCTTACCGGAACGAGAGAGGTCAGAAAATGAGCAATGCAATCTCACTCGAGCTTCTGGCGTTCAACCTCAAGCTCCTCGGCCGCCAGCGCCGCAAGAGACTTGCTGATCAGCGCCGGACGTATCGAGGACAAGAAGCGCATGCTGCCGGCGATCCGGCGCATCCTTTCGCTCGACGTCGAGCTTTACGCCACGCCGGGCACGCACCGCTTCTTCGTCGAGCACGGCATCAAGAGCACCGAGATCCACAAGATCACCGACAGCCGCTCGCCGAACATCCTTTCCTTCCTCAAGGCCAATCGCTTCGATCTCGTCATCAACGTGCTGACCGGCGACGAGGACTACGACGAGAGCTCGGATGCCAAGCTCATCCGCAAGCTCTCGATCGAGAACGGCATCCCGCTGATCACCGACGCCGACGTCGGCATCGCGACGCTCGATCAGATCATCATCGACGCCGAGCGCGGCACCTACCGCTATCGCCTCGCCGACGACTCCGAGCCCTGGAACCTGCGCCTCCGCTTCCTGCAGGCAGCCGAGCGCATGGGCGGGCTCTCCAACCACCACGCCCATTTCGACAAGGCCTACCTGATCACGCATGAGAACCTGCGCCTCAGCCAGGTCGACATGCAGAAGAAGTGGGAGCTCTATCGCTACCTGAAGGAGAACTACACGCACGACGACCTCGTCGAGCGCATCAGCCGCGGCGTCGAGGCGATGATCCAGCAGGGCGTGACCTACTGCCGGACCATGGTCGATGCCGACAGCACGGTTGGTCTCCTGCCGATCAAAGCGGCGATCGAGGTGAAGAAGCGCTACGCCGACCGCATCCGCTTCGAGGTCGGCGTGCAGCCGCTGCAGGGCGTGCTCGATCCGGCGTCGTTCGAGCAATACGCCGAGGCTTGCGAGCTGGCCGATTACTGCGGCGGCCTGCCGTCGCGCGACCGCCCGAAGCCCGAGAAGCACCTCGATGTCATTCTTCAGCTCGCGAAGAAGCTCGGCAAGCCGGTCGACGTCCATATCGACCAGGAGAACAACCCGCTCGAGAACGAGACGGAGCTGCTGGCCGAGAAGACCATCGAGCATGGCATGCAGGGCCGCGTCTTCGGCGTGCATGCGATCTCGCTCTCGGCGAAGGAAGACCGCGAGCAGGACCGCATCATCGAGAAGGTGCAAGGAAGCCGACATGGGCATCATCATCTGCCCCTCGGCCGCGCTCAGCATGAAGCAGCTGCCGATGACCGCCCCGCTGCACAATTCCATCGCGCCTTACGTGAAGCTGCGCGAGGCAGGCGTGCGCACCTATCTCGGCATCGACAACGTGCACGATCTCTTCATGCCCATGGTCGACGGCGACATCTGGACCGAAGCGCGCATGCTGATGGAATCTGACCCGCTTCTACGACATCGACGCCGTCGCGGAATGGGCCTGCACCAAGCCGATCCCGCTCGCGCCGAAATCGGCCAAGGAAGGCGCTGCCGGTAAGAAAGCGGCGTCGGCTCCGGACGACGACACCGTGTCTCTGAAGCGTGCCGCAGGCGGCCGCCGCCGCAGCTAATCCTGCCGATCGAGCCGGGAAGGCGCTGCAACGCCTGATGAGAGGCGTTGCAGTTGCGTTTGTGCGGGTCGGCCTGCCGCCCTCTTTTCTTGGCGCATTCACACAGATAGTGACTTACGGCAAAAGCTGCCTAACTATCTGAGCGTGCCTCTGCGCGGTCGGGGCGGTTCGGGGTGGCAATTCAGGTCGGATTGAATGACAACGCACATGGCGTTCCTCCCCGATAGGGGAGCCGTTTCGGTGGTCGGCGCGGATGCGGAAAAGCTTCTCGCCGGTCTCGTCACCAACGAGATGGCCTTGCTGGCGGATAGCCCGGCCCTCTACGCCGGCCTGCTCACGCCGCAGGGCAAGGTCCTGTTCGACTTCTTCGTTGTCAGGAACGGCGACGGATTTCTGCTCGATGTCGCGCGCGATCAGGCGCCCGCTCTCGCAAAGCGCCTGATGCTGTACAAGCTCCGCGCCGCGGTCGAGATCGCGGACGTGTCACAGGACTATGCCGTTGCCGCGCTTTGGAACGGCGCATCGCCTGCTCTCGAAAGCGGCCCGAGGTGCATCGTTTTTCCCGACCCACGCCTCGCCGAAATGGGCGCGCGCGCACTCATGCAGGTACCGCTGCCGTCCGATCTCGGCGGCGCCGGGATCACCGCGGCGACGGACCAGGACTACCTCGCCCATCGGGTGCGTCTCGGCGTTCCCGAAGGCGGCAAGGACTACGTCTTCGGCGACACGTTCCCGCATGAGGCGCTCTTCGATCAACTCAACGGTGTGTCCTTCACGAAGGGCTGTTACGTCGGTCAGGAGGTCGTCTCCCGCATGCAGCATCGCGCCACCGTGAGAAAGCGCATTGTGCCCGTAATGGGCCAGGAGAAGCTGCCTGCAGGCGGCATCGAAATCATGGCCGGTGAGGTGGCAATCGGAACGCTAGGCTCCGTAACTGGCCGCCGCGGCTTGGCGCTGCTGAGGCTCGATCGCGCCCAGGAATTCAAGTCACGCGGGGTCGGCTTGAGCGCCGGCGGTGTCGCGATCGACGTCGAGGCCCCCGCATTCGCCACCTTCTCGCTCGAGGCGAGCTGAATGAGCGCCTCGCGCAAGCAAGAAAAATTAGAGATGGCCCGTTGTCCGTGGGCCGGCGCTGATCCGCTGTATCAGCATTATCACGACACGGAATGGGGTGTTCCGCACGCCGACGATCAGCGCCTGTTCGAGAAGCTCGTGCTCGAAGGTTTTCAGGCCGGACTGTCGTGGATCACCATCCTGCGCAAGCGCGAGAACTTCCGCCGCGCCTTTCACGGCTTCGACGCCAAGAAGATCGCGCGCTACACCGAAAAAGATGTCGCGCGCCTCATGGCCGACGAGGGCATCATCCGCAACCGCCTCAAGATCGAGGCCACGATCAGCAACGCCAAAGCCTATCTGAAGCTCAAGGAGACGGGCACGTTGTCGGCGTTCCTTTGGAATGCCATCGGCAAGCGCCCGGCTGCCGTCGACGCGTCGCGCCATCGGCGAAATTCCGGCCGTAACGAATGAATCCACGCTGCTGTCGAAAGCGCTGAAGAAAGCGGGTTTCCGTTTTGTCGGCCCGACCGCCATGTATGCCTTCATGCAATCGACCGGCATGGTCAACGATCATCTGGTCTCGTGCCCGTGCCAGAAAGTTTGCGCCGATCTTCAGCGCGCTTTCGTTCCGCCGGCGCTCTGAAAACGATCCGGAAATGACAGACCACGACACGAAAGCATTCCCGCCCCCCGCGCCACGAGCCTGGCAGCGCATGCTGTCCGGCCGCCGCCTCGATCTGCTCGATCCGTCGCCGGCCGACATCGAGATCGAGGACATCGCGCACGGGCTTGCGCGGGTCGCGCGCTGGAACGGCCAGACCAGCGGGCCGCACGCGTTCTCGGTCGCGCAGCATGTGATCGTCGTCGAGGAGATTGCGTCCGCACTCAATCCGGATTGGCCGGCACGCTGGCGCCTCGCAGCGCTGCTGCATGATGCGCCCGAATACGTCATCGGCGACCTGATCAGCCCGTTCAAAACGGCCATCGGTCTCGACTACAAGGCCTTCGAGTTGAAGCTGCTCGAGGCGATTCACAGGCGATTTGTTATTCCCGTGCCCGCTGCCGGAAAGTGTGACCCACGAGATCAAGCGCGCCGATCGCATAGCTGCTTTTTACGAGGCAACCCGTCTTGCCGGGTTCGGATTGGACGAGGCGCACCGCTTCTTCGGCCGCCCAGATCCGCTCGCAAAGCCCGTGATTGCTGAACTCGAGAAGCTTGTCGCTTGGAGCACCGACGTGGCCCAGCGTTCGTTTCTCGAAAAGTATAATAAACTATTAGGAACGCTCGTAACGGTTGATCAGAAAATTATTCCGGCGAAATGGAAAAATATGGCGTTGTCCGCGTTCCGAAAATCGCCATGATCGCCCTTTAGCGGCCTCAATTGGGTGAGGAGCGCAAAACATGATCCCTGATACCAACTTGAGGCGCAGGCCTCGCGAAATCCATCCCGAAGTTCTACCGCACGCACAGAACGGCGTGAGGCCAGATTCGTCCACCGTTGAGATCGGGCTCAACGCCGCCATCGCCGCCGTGATCGACGACGAGCCCGTTGCGCTCGTCGTACGCGACGAGGCGGAAGAACCGGGCTCAGCTGACGGTCTGCCGTTCGGGCCCGTTTTCCCCTGTCGATCACCGAACGCTCGAAAGCGGACTTCGGGCTTGGGTCACCGAGCAGACCGGCCTCGACATCGGCTACGCCGAGCAGCTCTACACATTCGCTGACCGCGGCCGCCACGCGGAGCCGGGCGATGTCTCGCCGCACACCGTTTCCATCGGCTATCTGGCGCTGACGGAAGCGGCCCATGCCCGCGACATCCAGCGCGGCGCCTGGCGCAGCTGGTACCACTATTTTCCATGGGAGGACTGGCGCAAGGGCCGTCCCGAAATTCTGAGCGCCGAGATCGAGCCGCGCCTGAAGGAATGGGCGCAGCGTCCTGCGCTGCGTTCCGTCTCCTGTGCGGCCGGTTCAGCGCGAGGATCGCATCCGCATCTGCTTCGGCGCTGAAGGCGGCGGCTGGGACGAGGAGAAGGTCCTCGATCGCTATCGAGCTGCTGTACGAAGCGGGTCTCGTCGAGGAAGCGCGCCGCGACGGCCGCGAAGCCGCGTTGGCGTGGAGCGGCGCTGCCGCGCCTTGGCACGCCGATGCGTATCGATCATCGTCGCATTCTCGCGACCGCGATCGGCCGCGTGCGCGCCAAGATCAAATACCGCCCCGTGATCTTCGAGCTGATGGCCGACGACTTCACGCTGTTCGAGCTGCAGAAGACCGTCGAGGCCATTCTGGGCCCGCACCTGCACAAGCAGAACTTCCGCCGCCTCGTCGAGGGAGCGGGTCTGGTCGAGCCCACAGGCGAGGTCAAGACACGCACAGGCGGCCGCCCGGCCAAGCTGTTCCGCTTCCGGCGCGAGGTCCTTCTCGAGCGTCCGGCACCGGGCGTGCGCGTGAAACCCGTCCGCAGCTGAGCCGTTGGCCTGATCGCCGCGCCTCTTACAGGCGCGGCGTAAATTGCGGCGAGCAGCTGCTAAATAGTGCTCTGTCGAAGCGATGAAATTCTGGAGCATGAGCCTGGAATTTCACCTGCAGTTCGATTAAGTTATATCGCAGCCGCTCAATGCTCTGACCGAGCATAAGGAACGGTGGCGGACCGGCTTCGCTCGCCGGTATTCTTCAGGTCTCTCATATGCTCAAGGCGAGTATATGGTGAGCTAGGAGAGACAAAATGGCTATTGCCGAGGCCCGTTCGACTAGGGGCCCTCGCGCTGCCAAGTCCGCTGGCTCGACACGGCGCTCAGATCGAGCGCGATCGCGCTGCAGCCGGGTCCGCTGCTGCCGTTCACGCCCGAGCTGCGCGCGAGATGGAGCCGCTGTATCGAGCGCGTGAAGCACGTCGTGACGCCGATGGAGTGGGTGCACTACGCGCCGCTCATCAAGGCCATCAACGAGCTCAAGGTGAAGCGCAACGCCGTCATCCTGGCGCACAACTACATGACGCCGGAGATCTTCCACTGCGTCGGCGATATCCGGGCGACAGCCTGCAGCTCGCCAAGGAAGCGGCGCGCACCAAGGCCGACGTCATCGTGCAGGCCGGCGTGCACTTCATGGCCGAGACGTCGAAGCTGCTCAATCCCGACAAGACGGTGCTGATCCCGGATCTGCGGGCCGGCTGCTCGCTCGCGTCCTCGATCACGCCCGAGGACGTGCGCGCGCTGCGCGCCGCCTATCCCGGCGTGCCGGTCGTCACCTACGTCAACACCAGCGCCGACGTGAAGGCCGAGACGCGATATCTGCTGCACCTCGTCCAACGCCGTGAAGATCGTCGAGAGCCTCGGCGTGCCGCGCGTGCATGCTTCCTGCCGGACGAGTATCTGGCCAAGTACGTGCAGACCAAGACCAAGGTCGAGATCATCGCCTGGAAGGGCCACTGCGAGGTGCACGAGCGCTTCACCGGCGACGAGATGGACGCCATGCGCGCCGCCGAGCCGGGCCTCAAGATCATCGCGCATCCCGAGTGCCCGCCGGACGTGATCGCGGCCGCCGACTTCACCGGCTCCACGGCGGCGATGATCGACTAGGTCAAGACCAAGCGGCCGCGGAAGGTCGTGCTCGTCACCGAGTGCTCGATGGCGTCCAACGTTGCCGCCGAAACGCCGGATGTCGAGTTCGTGCGTCCCTGCAACCTGTGCCCGCACATGAAGCGCATCAGCCTCGAGAAGATCTACGAGGCGCTGCTCAACATGCGCCACGAGGTCACCGTCGATCCCGCCATCGCCGTCAAGGCGCGCCGCGCGGTCGAGCGGATGGTCGAGGCCTCGCGCTAGACCATGATCGCTTCGGACCCTATCAGTCCGAAGCGTAAATCATCGGTCTCACAAGAAGTCCAAGGCGGCGCGGTTGCCGCGCCGCCGTCCCGGTCCACTGGCCAAGGAGGCCGCCATGGGCTCCACGCACGACTTCGAGACGGTTGCGAGCTTCCGCGACCCAGCCACTGCGCTGGGGCCGGGCCACGTCGTCATCATCGGCGCCGGGCTCGCGGGCTTGTTCACGGCTCTGAGGCTCGCGCCGCTGCCGGTGACCGTCGTCGCGGCCGCCCCGCTCGGCGAGGGCGCGTCCAGCATCTGGGCCCAGGGCGGCATTGCCGCGGCCGTGGGCGAGGGCGATACGCCTGAGCGCCATGCCGCCGATACCATCGCGGCCGGCGGCGGACTCGTCGATGAGCGCGTCGCGCAGCTCGTTGCCAGCGAAGCGCCGCAGCGCATCCGCGATCTCCTGGCCTACGGCGTTCCGTTCGACCGCGATCGGCAACGGCGGTTTCCTGCTGTCGCGCGAGGCGGCGCATTCGATGAACCGCGTCGTGCGCGTGTCGGGTGACCGCGCCGGCGCCGCCATCATGCAGGCGCTCATCACAGCCGTGCGCAAGACGCCGTCGATCCGTGTGCTCGAGCGCTACGTCGCCGAGGATCTCATCGTCACGGCGGGCTCCGGCGCCGGCGCCCGCGTCACCGGCGTCAGGTCTGGCGCGCACCGACGCCGACGGCAGCGGCCTGTTCGATCTCATTCCGGCGAGCGCCGTTGTCATCGCCACCGGCGGCATCGGCGCGCTTTACGACGTCACCACCAATCCGACCTATGCGCGCGGCGAGGCCATCGCCTTCGCGGCACGCGCTGGCGCCGTGATCGCCGACGCCGAGTTCGTGCAGTTCCATCCGACCGCCATCGACGCCGATATCGATCCCGCGCCGCTGGCCTCCGAAGCCCTGCGCGGTGAAGGCGCGATGCTCGTCAACGCGGCCGGCGAGCGTTTCATGAAGCGCTTGCATCCCGACGCCGAACTGGCGCCGCGCGATATCGTCGCCCGCGGCGTGTTCGCCGAGATCGCGGCCGGCCGCGGCGCCTTCCTCGATTGCCGCGACTCCATCGGCGCGCATTTCCCGGAAGCCTTCCCGACCGTCTACGCCCACTGCCGCGCCGCCGGCATCGATCCCGTCAACGGGCTCATCCCGGTCGCGCCCGCCGCGCACTATCACATGGGCGGCATCGCCACCGACGTTCGCGGCCGCACCACTGTGGAAGGCCTCTGGGCCGTGGGCGAGGTCGCCTCCACGGGCCTGCATGGCGCCAACCGGCTCGCCTCCAACTCCCTGCTGGAAGCGGCTGTGTTCGGCGCTCGCGTCGCTTCCGACATCGGCACGCTCGTCGCACACACGGGCAACGCGCCCGAACCGCGCACCTATCGCGTGAAAGGCAGCCCGGCCGCCAGCGCACGCCGCGAGGCGCTTCTTGCGCGCCTGCGCCACACCATGACCGCCGATGTCGGCGTTGTGCGTGATGCAGCAAGCCTCGAAACCGCTCTTGCCGTTCTTCGCGGCATCGAGGCGGAAGCCGGCAGCGACAGCATGATCGCCAACATGGCCATCACGGCTCAGTTCGTCACCGGCGCGGCCCTGCTCCGGAAGGAAAGCCGCGGCGCCCATTTCCGCTCCGATTTCCCCGAGGCTGCGGAAGGGCCCGGCCGTCGCAGCCACCTGACGCTCGAAACCCTCGCGGACATTCAAGCCCCCGCACGCTCGAAGAGCACATGCGAAGTCGAGTGCCGCCCGGAGCCCACCCTGTGACGCAGGACACTGGCGACTTCTCGCTTCCGCGTCCGCTCGTGGTGCGCGCGGTCTCGCGGGCCCTGGCCGAGGATCTCGGAACGGCCGGAGACATCACGACGGACGCGACTATTCTAGCCGGCACGCACGCACACGCCACGTTCGGCGCCCGCAAACCCGGCGTCATCGCCGGCCTCGACGTCGCGAAGGCAGCGTTTCACGCGCTCGACAAGGCCGTCACCTTCACGCCCCTGGTTCGGGATGGCGATAGCGTCGGCGAAGGAGCGGTCGTAGCTCGCGTGTCCGGCAACGCTCGTGCCCTGCTTACGGCTGAGCGCGTGGCGCTCAACTTCCTCTGTCACATGAGCGGCATCGCCACGCTGACGCGCAAATACGTCGATAAAATTGCGGGAACCAGGGCGCATATTCTCGACACGCGCAAGACGACGCCGGGTCTGCGCGCCTTCGAGAAATACGCCGTACGCTGCGGCGGCGGCCGCAACCATCGCCACGGCCTGTTCGACGCCGTCCTCATCAAGGACAATCACATCGTCGCCGCCGGCGGCGTAGGCCCCGCCATCGAGGCAGCTCGCGCGCATGCCGGGCACATGGTCAAGATCGAGGTCGAGGTCACGAGCCTCATCGAGCTGCACGCGGCGCTCCAGCATGAGGTCGATGTCGTCATGCTCGACAACATGTCTCTGGATCTGCTTCGCGAAGCCGTGCGCCGTGTCGGCTCCAAGGCGCTCACCGAGGCGTCGGGCGGCGTGAGCCTGGAAACGGTCCGCGCCATCGCCGAGACGGGCGTCGACTTCATCTCGGTCGGTGCTCTCACGCACTCGGCCCCCATCCTCGACCTCGGCCTGGATTTCGAACCGCTGTAAGCTTGCTCTGCGCGCAACGTCCGGGTTATGCCCATCGCGCCGCATGTAACCGCGCGAGTAGCCGATGCCCCGCTTCGCCGCCAACCTGAGCTTCCTGTTCACGGAGCTGCCATTCCTCGATCGCTTCGAGGCGGCGGCGAAGGCGGGCTTCAAGGGCGTCGAGTTCATGTTCCCGTACGCCTTCGCGGCCGATGATATCCGCGCGCGCCTCGACGCCCATGGCCTCGAGATGGTGCTGTTCAACCTGCCGCCGGGACACTGGGACAAAGGCGAGCGGGGCTATACGGCGCTCCCCGGTCGCGACGACGACTTCGCCTCCGCCGTCGATCTCGCACTCCGCTATGCGGAAACGCTGAGCTGTCCCAAGCTGCACGCGCTGGCGGGTCTCACGGATCATGGTGCGCGCCGCGAAACCTACATCGCCAATCTCAAGCTGGCGGCGCAGTGGGCCGCCCCCTCCGGCATCTCGATCCTGATCGAACCCATCAACACGCGCGACATGCCGGGCTACTTCCTGACGCGCACGGCCGATGCCCGCGCCATCATCGAAGAGGCGGGCGAGCCCAACCTCGGCCTGCAGTTCGACATCTATCATCGTGCCGTGCAGGAAGGTGACGTCGATGCGGAGCATCGCAACCTATCGAGGCCGCCATCGACGAGTTCGGCCCCCTGGTGCGCCATTATCAGTGTGCGAACCCTCCCGACCGCAGCGAGCCCGATTTGAACAGCATCGACTATGCCGCCATCTTCCGCCACATCGACGCCTCGGGCTATGAGGCTGGATCGGCTGCGAGTACAAGCCCCGCGCCGGCACGCTCGAGGGCCTGAACTGGACCACCACGTGCGGCGTCACTCTGGCCGGCCCGTGATGCCTCCCGGCACTGGGACGGGCATCTCATTGGTGTCATACTGTGCTGGAACCATGCGGTAAGGCACGGGAAGGCAGGGGAGCGTCGTCATGAGTAACGCCAATTTCGATCGCCGTCAGATCACGGCCGGCCTTGCCGCCGCCATGACGCTGCCGCTCGCAGGCGGACTGACAACGCTCGCCCCCGCAACCGTCCGCGCCCAGAGCACGGGGCTTTGGGGCAACCTCGCCGAGCTTTCCGAAGAAGCGCAGAAGCTCGGCCTTTCGGTGCCGCGGATGTCGCTCGCCCCCTCGGCCGGCGGCGATACCTACGCCGAGCAGCTGCCCGCCGTCATCGATTTCATGGATAGCGTCCAGGGCTCGGCGCCCGATGCGACAGGCGTCTCCTCGGCCCAGGTCGAGGCATTGCTTGAGCGCGCCTCCGACATCCTGCGTACTGCCCGCAACGCCGAGCGCGTACCCCGCGATATTCCCGAGCCCGGTGCGGCCCCGTCACTGCGCCGAAGCTCGAGGCCATCGCCGACGATTACCGCAAGCTGTTCGCCACCTGCCAGATCAGGGACGCGAACCGCTCCGACGTACAGTGGTACGTGTCGAAAATCACCGATCCTGCGCGCCGCAAATCCTATGAGCAGGTGACCGAGGAAACCTGCGTGCCGTGGTATTTCGTGGCCATCATTCACGGCATGGAAGGCGGCTTCGACATCAAGGCCCATCTTCACAACGGCGACCCGCTGAAGGCCAAGACGTTCAGGTGCCGAAGGGCCGTCCAACTCCCTGGAACCCTCCGTCGGATTGGGTCTCGAGCGCCGTCGACGCCATGCGCTACGACAAGCTCGACGAGAAGCCCGATTGGGATCTCGCCTCCATGCTCTATCGCTGGGAAGGCTTCAATGGCTGGCGCAGCCGCACGCTGCACGGCATCAACACGCCCTACCTCTGGAGCTTCTCCAACCACTACACCAAGGGCAAGTTCGTCGCCGACAACGTGTGGGACGCCAACGCCGTTTCGAAGCAGTGCGGCGCCGCCGTCATGCTGAAGGCCCTCGTTGAGTCCGGCGCCGTCGGCCCCATCGCGTAATTGCCTCAGCTCGACGGAGCAAAGAGCCCCGTCGCCTGCTGCGCGCGCCCACCTCGTTGCAGTCGTTGAGCGTCAGCCCGCCGAGCTTTGCGTTCGCAAGCTCGTAGCAGCTCTCCGCGAAAGCATTGCCCGCTTCAGTGAGACCCGAGCTCTGGCTGAGCGCCGCCGTCATGGCGCGGTACGTGATGCGCGCGAGCTTATAGCGGCCGATGCCGCGTGACGGTCGACGCCGCGGTGCGTCCCGCCCTCCGAGATCAGATAGGCGAACTTGTTCAGGATGCCGCTGTTGAAGTGCACGCAGCCGTTGTCCTTGTAGGCGGTCGAGCCGCACTGCTGGTCGTCGGCGGTCAGCACCTCGCTCGTAGTGGTCCGGCTGGCCGCGGTTGGCGAGCGAGAACTTCGCGCCGTCCTGTTGAACATCGACTGCGGCCGTTGGCGTCCTTGAGGTTCGGGTCCGCGAGGCTGCGCAGCGGCGCCGTGATCGAGAAGCCCGGCGAAGCTTCGCCGATGAGCCAGTTGCCGCCCGTCGCCCTTGGCGTCGAGCTCGATCAGCGTGCCGAAGATGTCGGCGAGGGATTTGTTCACCGCGCCCGGCTCGTTGAGATAGAGCAGGTTCTTCTCGTGCGCGATGATGCCGTGCGTCATCTCGTGCGCCACGATGTCGATGCGCCGAGGCATAGCCCGGGCCGTACACCATCACGTTGCCCTTGGGGCAGTCGTAGGATTTGGTCGTGCACCAGTAGGCATTCTGCGTCCGCCCGTGGCGCACGTAGGCTTCGAGCACCGACCCGCCGAGCGGCCCGCTGCCGTCGTTGTCGTCGTAGCCGTCGCGGCCGAAATACAGGAAGAAGTAGTCGCGCACGATGCCGGCGTTGCGGAACGCGAGCTCAGCGCCTCCGGCGAGATGCCCTCGGCGCGCTCGCGCGTCTCCTCGTCGATGCCCTTGGTGCCGGGGAACGCCGTGGCCTGCGCAAGATCGTACACCCGGCGCAGCATGCCGGACGGCTGATCGCGATAGTAGTAGAAGGCCTCTCCGCTGTTGGCGTCGACGAAGATGCGGAAGGCATCGATCGAAACCATCCAGGCGAGCCGCGTGCCGCCCTTCTTGGCGCGGCCGATCAGCGCCGGATCGAACACGACGAGCTGGGCTCTTGGCCTCCGCCTTCTGCGGGATCGGGTGACAGCGGGAACGCCCGCGACGCATCGGGCGCCGTGCGGATGACGTCCGTGAGCTTGGCGCGCGCCGCGGCGATGGCGGCTCGCCTCGTCGATCTTGGGCTTCGTGTCGTCGATGGCGACGTTCGAGGTCGTGCCGCTGTATTTCGTCACGCCGAGCGAGCGCTCGACGGTGAGCTTGGCCGACGAGCCGAACACCGGCACGCCCTCCACGCGCTGCTCCACTTCGGCGATGTAGCGATCCGGGAAGTCCGGGTCCTTGCGGCGGCCGACATATTGCTGCGTCGCCTTCTTGTTCTTCGTCGGGAACATCGAGCCGAGCCCGCCCTGGCCGAAGTAGTTCTCGACCGCGCGCCGTGTCTCCTCCTCGGTGAGCTCGCCGCCGCCCTGCGCCGCGCCGAGCGACGCCGAGCCCGGCTGCGGCGCGAGCCCGCTGACGCTGCTCGGCAGGCCCGTTGCCGGGTTGATGGTGACGCGCAGGTTGGGGTTGTTCTTCCTCAGTTCCTCGGTCGCCGCATCGACCTCGCTCTTCACGGCCTTGCGCGCTGCTCGGCGCATCGACGCTTCCCGTCTCCGTCGCCGCGGCGGCGATGGGCAAGCCGCCCGCGTCAGATGTGGTCGTGGTGATGACGCCCGTGGCATCCGCGACCGTTTGCGGCGGGCTGATCAGGCGTCGGCATTGCGTCGGCGTCGCGGGCTCCTTGTCGAGCACCGCATAGATCTCGGCCCGCTGCGTCAGACCGCTTTCGCCGACGGCGACGTCGAACGGCTTGTCCGTGTCGGACCATGTGAGGCCGAGCACGGCGAGATCGCCGTGTGACGTGCCCGACATGGAGCGCGCGTCCCGCGTCGATCCGGAGCCGAAGCCGCTGCCGTTGAAATCGATCCGCGGAAAGAAGCACTCGTTGTCGTCGACCACGCCGTCGCCGTTGAGATCCTCCGTGAAGGCCGCGTTGGTGGTCGCGGCGGCTTCGATCACGCCGAGCTGGCGCGCATAAATGCGCAGGTCCGCATCGTTGACCTTGCCGTCGCCGTCGAGATCGGCGGCGAGCCGCATGTTCGCCGGTGATAGCTTCACCACGGCATCGAGCGCGTCGACCGAGCCCGCCGCGGCCGAACCCGGCTTGGGAGATGTCGTGGAGGTTTTGATCAGCGCCGCGATCTCGGCCGGCGTCTTGGTCGGGTCGAGCTCGAAAAGGATAGCCGCCAGCGCGGCGACGTGCGGGGCTGCCTGCGATGTGCCGCTGCACACGCCGAGCGCCTCGCGGCCCGAGGCCAGCGTGCTCATGATATCGACGCCCGGCGCCGAAACGTGCCCGCCCGTGTTGGAGAAGCCCGCGCGCATGCCGTCATGGCCGATGGCTTCGACGACCAGGATGTTCGACGGCGTCTCGCCGGCAGATGACGCCTGCGTTCCGGCCCACGCGAACGGCGAGGCCCAGCGGGCATCGATGGGGTCGGTGCGCCCATCGGAATCGTTGCCCGCCGCGACCACGAACAGCACGTGGTCCTTCACGCGGCTCGCCATCAGACGGATGAGGTTCGACTGATGCAGGATATGCAAGGCGAGCCCGGGCACTTCGCTAGGGTCCGCGTCGCCGAGCAGGTTGCTGGCGACGAAATTGTAGCCGAGGCTGATGTTGACCACGCGCAGCCCGTCGGGCTGCATCAGGTTGGCGTAGACGTAATCGAGTGTCTTCGCCAGCACGTCGTCGAACAGCAGCGCGTGCACCTGCCAGCCTTCGTCGACGCCCACATGGCCGGCGTCGCCGACGATGTTGTCCTCGACTGCGATGGCATCCATGCGGGCGTCCGGAATGATGCCGTTCGTGCCCGGCCCATCGCCGGGGGTCGCGCCGATGATGCCCGCCACATGCATGCCGTGATGCGTGCCGCATCCCGCCGTATGGAACGTGAGCGGCTTGACGCCGATCATACTGCCGAACTTGACCGCCGGGTTCTGCGTGAAGCCGCCGTCGATGATGCCGATCTTCGGCCGTACCTCGCCCGGATGCGTCTTGCGGTACTGGTCGAGGATGGTCCACACCGCCGGCATGCGGATGGCCTTGAGGCCCCAGTTTCCGTCGTTGTCGTCACCTGGATGCCAGCGCCACGCGAACGTCTCGCCGTCGACGACGACTTTCGCGCCCTGGGACTTGGGCACGGTCTTGGTGCCGAGCGTGGTGTTGACGAAGGCGCCGTCGACGATCTTCTCGTCGCGCAAGTCGCGGATGAGCGGCGGCTCGAGAATTTGCTGCAGCTCGGCTTTGGCGTCCGCCGGCTCGGTCGGGCTTAGGCGCGGCTGCCGGCGAGCGGACGCTCGGCACGGCCTTCGGATCGACCTCGACGGTGATGACGCCGAGCGGCGCGATCATCTTGGTGACGGTGAGATTGTATTTCTTGAGCAGCGCGCTGATGTCGCGATCGTTCGCACTCGGGCTCAGCTGAATGACGTAGCTGTTCGGCTTGGCGACCGGCACCTTCTGTGCCCCGTCTTTCGCGAGGCCTCGCGGTTCTGACGAAGGGCGCCGTGCATAGGGATTGCGCCAGCGCGTCGTGTCGGCTTCCGCCGTCGCAACGGCCATCGCGCTGCCGGGCGCTTCTCCGTTCGGCGTCGGCGGGCGGGCGGAGAATTTCTCCGAAACGAACGCGAACAGTTTTCCGCCCCACGTCTCGTTGGAGCCTTGCTTCTGAGTTTTGCCGCTGCCTTTGTCCTGCGAGCCTTCCTTCGGCTCGATGTAGATGAAGTCGTCTTTCCCCGCGCCGCCGCCGGATGGAGCTGGCGCGGACTTCGACTTCGCTTTCGGCGGATTGAACTTCTGCTCGAGCGTTTTCTGCAGCTGGTCGTATTTCGACGGCGGCAATTGCGCCATCGCGCTCGACCAGAGCGGCAGGGCCATGGCGGCGGTGACCGCGAGGGCCAGTTCCAGCACGCGTCTCGGCATGATCGTCGTCCCCTTACGCACTTACGTCAAATCACCTCGGAGAGGTGTGATCGAAAATCGCCTCGGAGAGGCGTGAAAGCGCAAGATCGCCTCGAGAGGCGTCATCATTGGTCCGTCAGTATCGGCCTCCGCGACGGTGCAAAGGCAAAGCGCGAACGCCGTCTTTGCACACCTCTCGTGGCCTACTCGCTCTTCCAATAGCCGTCCCACCAGCCTTTGACCGTGCCCCAGCCCTTTTGCCACCACGACTGGTCCTCGGGTGCCGGCGCTGGCGGAGCCGGCTCAGGTGACGGAGCCGGCTGCGGTGCTGGAGCAGGCTCTGGGGCTGGCGCCGGTGGTGCCGGCGTTGGCGCAGGGGCAGGCTCGGGCTGCGGTGCCGGCGCTGGCGGAGCAGGTTCCGGTTGCGGCGCAGGCTCAGGTACCGGTGTGGGCGCTGGCTGCGGCTCAGGTGAGGGAGACGGCGCAGGCTGCGGCGGCGCGGGCGTCGGCTCCGGTGCTGGCGGCATGGGCTCCGGCTGAGGAGGCGCAGGCGTGGGTTCAGGCGTTGGCGGCGCAGGCTCTGGCGTGGGAGCAGGCGCAGGTGGCTGCGGCGTCCGGCTCCGGCGTTGGAGGCTTCGGAGCGGGCGGCGTGGGTGCCGGAGCAGGTGACGGCAGCGGCGCATCGCCCTGCGTGATCTCGATGGTCGTGTCGAGAAGCAGATCTCCGTTGGCATCGATGCCGGGGTCCATCCCCCTCGCGACGCGAAGCGCCGAAATCAACGACGTGAACGGCGGCACGTAGACCGTCAGGGCCTTGCCGCCCACGGTGATGCGCTGGCGGATGTTGAAATGCAGATGCAGGCTCGTCGACGGCGTGCCGCCCATGTACTTCGACACTTTGCCCAGCACCTGACCCTGCTTCACCTTCTGGCCGGTTTTCACCGTGATGGAGCGCGGATGCATGTGCAGATAGTAGTAGTCCGTCCCGTCCGTCCCCTTGAGCTGCACGGTGGTGTTCGACGTGACGTTGGTGATCGTGCCGTCGACGACGGCGATCGCCTCCCAGTAGTTGTCCTTGTAGCTCGGCGGACGAATGTCTTGTCCCTGGTGGCCGGCGCCGCCTGGGCATAGCGGCATGTCCCAGCTGCGGATCTCGCAGAAGTTGTCGCGCTGCTTCATCGGATCGTAGTTGCGCGGATCGCTTTCGCTGCCGCCGGCCGCGCCCTTGCCGTTATAGCCGCCGCCGCCATAGCCCCAGATTTGCGAATTCATATGTGGGAACTGGGGTCCCGCGAGCTTTATCGGAAACAGGATGTTCGGCGCATAGACCCTGCGATCGGCGGCGCGGCCGCGGCCTTTGTCGCGCTCGAACAGATTGCCGGGTTCGTAATAGGCGAAGCCGGGATTGCTACCGGCCGGCGGCGTGTTCGTGGTGTTGCCGGGTGCTGGAGTGGGAGGCGTTGGTGTTCCAGGCGTGTTGCCAGGTGTCGGCGCTGGTGGCGTCGGCGTGCCGGGCGTCGAAGGCGTCTCGCCGGCAGGCGGCAGCAGGCTGCAGCGAGCGGGCTCGACAAGAGACCCGTCGTCCGCCATCGCAGCGTTCTGCTCTGCACAGGGCGGCGCGATGACCGGTCCTACGACTTTGCTGCCCGGGCGAGCCGTCGAGAGACCCGACACCGCTCCATGGCCCGCAAGGCTCTGCACCATCGCGTACGTCGCGAGATCGCGGCCAACGGATTTGGGCTGTGTGCGTAACGAGGCAGCCTCGGTCGAGGTCTCCGCGTGGCCCAGACGCGCGGGTGAAACGCCCGCCGAGATCATGGCAACGACTGCGCCAAGCGCGACAAAGCGGGTTACGCCACGAGCCATACTCAAAGTCCCCCTGCCCCACCACGCAACTGCCGTGCGTTTACTGAGATTACGATACTGCCCAATCCCAGCGTGCGGCGCAACGCGACCTGCCCGTTGCAGCCGCCGCTTTGTTGAGCATCTAGTGGATTTCGCACCGGTTTTGCGGCGCTTGCCCTAAGGCTGTTGCCCCGTTGCCACGAGCGAACGCAGCATCTCTTTTGCTCCATCTGAGAGTTTCTCTGGCGGCAGGTTCGCCGCGAGCACGCGATTGATGGTGGCCTGCACATTCGCGGGCACGGGTTCGCCTGCAGGAGCAACGGCTTGAGGTCCGCCGAGACCCATGGCGCCGGAGAACAGCCCACCCCAATCGATGCCGATCGTTGGCTTGGCCCAGTCGCCGGAAATGCGCACCGGAATGGGCAGCGCGGTCGGCGGCGGCACCACCTTGATGCGGATGTCCTGCTTGAGCTTGCGGGCCGGCACGTTCACGGCGCCGCTCGAGGTGATCGTCACCTCGGAGCCTTGAAGCTCGAGATCGGGCGAGCTTTTCATGATGCCGTTCTTGATGTCGTACTGGGCTTCGAGCCGCTCAAACCCGGTTTTCATGGCGAGATCGAACGTCCACGACCGCCACCACTCGGAGATCATGCGCCTCACGTCAAAACCGCGGATGGCGCCCTTGGCCATCTGAAAGCGCGCCTTGCCTTCGAGCGTCGAAGTGAGTTGGCTCGTGGTCTGGCCCTGCGCCTTGGCCGTGATGTCGACGTTCGAGGTGCCGGAGAACAGCGGCTTGCCGGCGATCTCGTTGACGACCGGCTCAGCCTCGACGTTTGCCAGCTTGAGCGCCAGCTGCGCCGCAGGCGGCGTCGAGCGGCTGTCGATGCTCAGCGTCCCGTTGGCTTTGCCTTTCGCAACGTCGGTCGTTTCCAGCGTGGCGTCCAATAGGCCGTCGGTGATGCCCGCCTTGATGCGGGCATCGGTGAATTCGAGCCCGCCGTACGCGAGAGTCTGCGCCGTCATGGTGAGATCGGCATCGAAAGCCTTGATGCCGTTGAGATTGAACGGCTCGTCGCTCCAGGCCGCGGCGGGGGCGGCTTCGAGACTTGGTGCCGCCTCGGCTTCGGCGGCAAGCCCTGCCTTGCCGCTTTCAAGGGCTTCGAGATCGGCGAGTAGCCCGTTCCAGCCTGCTTCGACCTGAAGCTCCTCGCCGGGCGCTACAGCAGCCTCGGGCACCAGCGTCATGCGCTTCGTCGCACCGAAGAGGCGGACGAGATCGATGCGCTCGCTCGCGATGTTGCCCTCGAGCTTCGGCCGTGCGCCCGCGAAGTCCAAGCGTCCCTCGAAGCGGCTCGCCGAAGCATTGACCAGCACGTCTGTTTCCGTAAACGCAATGTCGCGCGTCGTGGCCTTGATCTTGCCGTTGAGCGACGCCTTGAACGGATCGCCCGAGGCCGTTGTCTCGGCGCCCATCCAGCGCATGAGATCGAACAGCGATCCGCTCGACGCCGAGAGGTCGCCTGTGAATTCCGCGAGTGATGCAAACAGCGCCGTGCCTTCGATGCGCGCTCTTGCGGGGCGTGCCTCGAACCCGGCCTTGAGCGTCGATGATCCCCCGGCAGCTGCGGCGTAGGCATCGCCGAGCGCCACATCGAATGTCACGCCCTCTTTGCCCGTATCGAGGCGGCCTTTTGCGGCAACGGCTCCGGTTTTCTGATCGCACGTGGCCAAGGCCGCGATGCTGCTCGCGTCGTAGCTGGCGCCCGTCTTTGCGCTGGTGAAGGAAATCCAACCGTCATGAACCGAAATCGTGCGCGGCAATGGAAGGCCAAAGCTGCCGCCCGGGCTTCCTGCCATGACCCAGTTGCGCGCTCCCGAAGCATCCTCTTCGAGGAAGGCCTCCGGCTCCTGCAGGGTAAGGGTGTCGAAAATGCTTTCCCGATTGATGAGCGACATCGGCGTGAGCTTCGCGCTTATGCTCTTGGCCCGGAAAAGCACGGGTCCCACCATGCCCGGCGGGTTTGCGACCGTGATGCGTTCGAGAATGACGGCCATTTCTGGGTAGTAAGTGACGCGCGCGCCGCCGATTTTCACGTCCCGGCCCGTCGATGCGCTGATGCTGCTCGCCAATTGGTCCTTGAGGAGGTTGACCGGCGGAAAAGCGATTAATAGCGCCAGCACGATCAGCGCGCCGACGAATGTGAGACGAACGAGCCGCTTCACCGTGCGCCACGCCTTCCGCCCGCCGCTTTCCGCAGCGTACGCCATGCTGTCGTCCGACATGATCCTCTCCATCCCCCGGCTGCCCACTTACACACTTGGCGGCCGCGGGGGATACTATCGGATCGTTATGTCGGTTCAACACCGGAAGCCCGTAGGTGCCGAGAAGCCTCACTTGCAAGACGACGAGGCTTGATCAGCTCGAACGCGCCCGGGTAAAGTCCGCGCGCTTGTCGCTGCCGCAATTCGCAGACGGAGCATTTACAATGCGTTTGGGAGGCTGGCCGCAATGCCCGGGCTTGAAAAAGTAAGATATGGCGCGGCTGTAGCGTGCGCGATGATCGGCCTCCTGTCCGTATCCGCAGTTGCAGGCGCGGCCGACAACCTGCTCAAGGTCGACTGGGCCAACTCCGAGATTACTGCCTTCGTCAAAGATCGAGAGGCGAACCCGCCGCGCTCTCTCGGCCCCACTGCCGACGACAAGCTGTCGAAAGTCAAGCTGCCGGTGCTCGCCTTCACCGGCACGCCCGGTGTGGTCGAGAATACCTTCCGCCTCGGACCCAAGCCTGCGGCTGAGCGTGACGTCGTCGTCGATGAGGAAAACCCGGTCTGGTATCAGCTCGTCGAGCGCTATGGCGACGTGACCGTCAGTGTCGAAGCCGATCTGCGCGTGCAGCATGAGATGCCGGCGAATTATCCCATCTATGACGACGCAAGCCGCGGCGTCGCGCCTAGCGCAGGTCCCAAAGTCTCCGTATTCGACGAGGAGAACGAGGGCAGCGAGGACGGCCTGATGGCCGAATACACCATCGTCCGCTACGGCATCCCTTATACGATCACCATCGAATGCTCGGCCGAGGCCAAGGACCAGTGCCGCGACACGAGCCAGATCGCGAAGGACAGCGATCTATTGAAGCTCGTGCAGGCCAATCCGCCGAAGCCTTAGCAGCGCTGTCCCCTCTCCCCGTCAAGACGGGGAGAGGGAGATCGACCTGCCTAAGCCACGACGTTGCCGCTGACCGACACGCGCGGATCGGTGGAGGCCGACGACGCGAGATCAGGCCCGATAGCTCGCCCGTGGTCCATGGCGCGAATGGCGCCGTCCTTCGCGCCCGACACCATGTTCTGCGCGATAAGGCACGCGCCGCCCGCAGGGTCCGAGCTCACGAGTATGCCGATGCCCGTATCACGCACGAGATTGCCGGTAATGCTGATGTCGCGGCGATATTGCGCCCATCCCGCCGTGATGCCGGCCGTCGGCGCGCCCTCGATCACGTTGCCGCTGACCACGGCATCGGCTTCGACGCTGATGCCTTCGCCGCGCTTGTCCTCGGGCTCCTCTTCGCGCCGCTTGAGATTCCGGATGATGTTTCCCTGCACGATGGCGAGCCGTCCGCCCTCGTTGAAGTTCGTCACCGCGATGCCGCTCGCCGCGCCGTCGACCAAGTTGTTGGCGATGAGCGCGCCTTCGAAGCCGAACTCGGCATAGAGCGCCACTTCGCCGATGCGGGCGCAGCTGTTGCCGATCATCTGGATGTTCGACGCTGCATTGCCGCGGATGGCGGAATAGGCGCAGTCGGTAATGCGGTTGCCGCTGACGAGCACATTGCCCGCGCGAAACGCATTGATGCCGTTGCCGTTCTCGCCGCTGCCGCCGGCGCGTGCCTGAATGCGCTCGATGCGGTTCGCGGCCACGATAGTCCCGTCCTCGCCCGGCTCCGTGCGCCACACGCGGATGCCGTTGTTGCCGCAGTCGGAGACCGCGTTGTGCGAGATTTCGAGCCCGCGCGCGTCGACGCTTGCGAGGCCCGTCTGCGACGCGCGAGTGATGGTGCAGTTGGAAATGCGCCCCGAGCAATGGGTTACGCCGATGCCGTCGATGAGGCTGCGGCGCACGGAGATTCCGTCGAGCACGATGCCGTTGCAGTCTGAGAGCGAGATCAGCGCGGTCGCGTGCGCGAGATCGAGCGCCAGAAGTCCGCCATCGATCGCGAGATCCTGGATCACGATGTTGTCGGCGCCCGATGCGGTGATGAAGCTTCCCCCGCCGATGTATTCGAGCGCCGTCAGTCCATGAGCGCCGATGATGCGCGAGCCCTGTCGCAACTTGAGCGGGCCCGAGAGGAACTGCCCGGCGGGCAACAGCAGCGGCTCGCCGCGGGTTGCGGTGGCGTCGATGGCGGCCTGCAATGCGGCCGTCTCGTCTCGGCCGGAATTGGGCACGAGATCGGCAACGGCATTCGCCCCCTTTTTTTTCTTCGGTCCCGCCGCCGCTGCCGCGGAAGCCGCGGCAAGGCTGAGACCTGCCGAAGCAAGTCCGGCCGAAAGAATGAGCGCGCGCCGGTCGAATGTCATGAGTGGAACGCCATGGGTGATGAGCCTGCGGCGGCATCATGCCCGAAGCCGGTTAACGAGGCTTGACCCGGCTCGTTCTCGCTGGCGGCTCACGTCCGAGGCAGGTGCGGACGATCTCGAACGCACCCGCGAGCGCCATCTCCCAATCGATCGGATTGACGCCGTTCGAGAGCCGCTTCTCTGCTCTCACTTGGCCCAGCGAGTGCGGAATGTGGATAAACCCGGCCGTCCTGGGTGTTCGGCCCGCCGACGCGAGCACCAGCGACTGGTAGAGAACGGCGTTGCACAGATAGCTGCCCGCGTCCTCGGAGCTGATGATAGGCACACCGAGGCTTGTGACTCGCCTGAGGATATCATCGACCGGCACGTGGGCCTTCAACGCGGCCGGCCCATCCTCGCTGACTTTTGCCGTGGACGGCAGCCGTCCCGCGGCGTCGCACAGCGGGCTTCTCACGTTGCGGGCCAGCGTCTCGACGACGAGGCCTTGCGCCCGCTCGGAAACGCCGAAGTGCAGCGCGACCTTGGGTTTTTCGCGTGCATAGAGAACAGCGACGCGCTCCGGCGCCGGCTCCCATTCGGTCGGTAAAATCCGCGCCACGACGCGATAGGCCGGAAAACGGCGTTGTGACAGGTCCGCGAGCATCCTCACGAACCGCCCGCTGATATTCTCCGGCATGCCCGGAAAGGGTCCGAAGCCGGTGAACAGGATCGTCTGCTGTTGCCGCATGACGAAAATATAACGAACGTTCTGGACCATCGGAAGGCCGTGCGGCACTGCCATTAATTTGATCTTCCGCTCCCGTAGATCTAGACCATCACGGCCCCTATTGCGGGGAACGGGTGCGGATTAGTGCGGGGAGATTTTCCGATGCGGCGTATTGCGGGTCTGGGTGCTTGCCTTGCGGTCCTGATGCTTGCTGCCTGCGGTGAAGCTCCAAAGAAATCCGAAGCTCCGCTCCTGCGCCTCCGGCCACCACGCCCGCACCTCCGCAACCGCTCCCGCTCCGACCGCCGAGCCCCAGGCTCCCGGCGCATCCGGCGCCGCAGGAGGAAGCCGAAACCAGGCACGAATACAGGGACGACGAAGCTGCGAAACAGGAGGCGGAGAAGGCAGCCGCCGAAGCCGCCGAACAGGCTGCAAAGGCCAGGGCGAACGAGGAGCAGGCCGCGAAAGCCAGAGACGAGCCTTCAGGTGGTGGCGCCCCTCCCGCCAGCGAGCCAGCGAAGCCCAGGAAATACGCGGCGCCCCGGAGAGATGCAGCTCCCGATGCGGCGTCTGAGGGCGCTCCTGAGGTCGGCAGCGAGGCTCCTTCGGCGAGTGCTCCCGATGATGAGATGAAACCCGGAGCCGGTGAACCCGCGCCCGTTGGCTCCCCTGCGCCAGTGGGCTCCGCGGCTCCGCCTCCACCGTCCGATTGGGACATCGTGCCGGTCTATTTCGGTACCGACCGCGGCCAGGTCGCAAATGAGAAGCGCCTCGACTACGGCTCCGCGCGCGCGCCGCAAGCTCGAGCTTGGCCGCGCCATGGTCACGGTGCCGAAGACGCATCAGGTGCCCGCCATCGAGCGCCCATGGGTGGTGAAGGTCCCCTATCTCAACATCACCGCTCTACGAGCAGGCCGAGGACCCGAAGAGCCACTTCACCATGGAGGAGCTCAAGACGCTGTCGGAAGACGGAGTTCCTGACGCTCGTGCGCGAGCGCTGGCCGAATCCGCGAA
Organism: uncultured Alphaproteobacteria bacterium; assembly: GCA_963831345.1. GTDB lineage: Bacteria > Pseudomonadota > Alphaproteobacteria > Rhizobiales > Hyphomicrobiaceae > Hyphomicrobium_C. Next base: position 54,775 of record CAWHPZ010000013.1, on the reverse strand, counting down.
CTACAAGGACCACGCCTTCATCTTCGTGCACGGCTACAACACGAGCTTCGACTACGCCATCTACCGCACGGCGCAGATCGCCTACGACCTGAAGTTCGACGGCGCCGCCGTTCGCCTACAGCTGGCCGTCCGGCGGCGGTCTCGCGAGCTACACCTATGATCGCGAAAGCTCGGGCCAGTCCGAGCCGTATCTGAAGCAGTTCATGGAGCTCGTGGTCAACAAGACCGGCGCCAAGTCCGTCAGCATCATCGCCCACAGCATGGGCAACCAGCCAGCGCTGCAGGTGCTGCAGGACCTGCGCCGTTCGAAGCCGGATCGGTCCAGATCAGCCAGATCATTCTCGCCGCGCCCGACGTCGATCGCGACAACTTCGAGAACATCGCCGCCGAGATCCAGGGCCTGGCCAACGGCGTCACGCTCTATGCCGCCGCCAATGACCGCGCGCTTCAGCGTCTCGCGCAACTTCTACGGCGGCATCCCGCGCGCGGGCGACGTGCCGCCGACGGGCCCGCTCGTGCTGTCCGGCATCGACACCATCGACGTCACCACCGCGAGCACGGACAGCTTGAGCCTCAATCACTCGGGCTACGCCGAGAACAACGCATCTGCTCGAGGACATCGGCCGCTTGATCCAGACGGGCACGCGACCGCCCAACATCCGCACGCCCAGCCTCGAAGAGGTCGGCACCGCCAAGGGCGCCTACTGGCGCTACAAGCCCGGCACGCCCTGACGACAGTAGAGCAATTCGTTAACTGCGCTCTGCGACAGTCCGGGACGTACAGTCTCGTGACGAGCGTAGGTGTTGATTATGCGTATGACGAAGCTCCGGCAGGTGCCGGTTCTGTCGGCCACGGCACTGTCCGTTGTGATGCTGATGTCCGCACTCACATGCGAAGCCACTGCCGGCCCCTCCACCACGTCCGAGGATGCCGCGGACCCGCCGCATCCGCTCGCCGCCAGATATCCAGGTAACCTCGTCGTCGTATGCGAAGCCGGATGTTCCCGCCATCGCGGGCCGCAGATCGTATTCATGGAGCGCGCGCCCAAGCGCAAGATGGCAGTGCAGGGCATGATGCAGCCCACGTCGGCGCGGTTGGACGATGCACCCGCAGCCGGGAAGCCTGCTGTGATCGAATGCCTGGCCGGCTGCTACGACACGCCGAAATTCTATTCCTCGCCGATCGTGTCGACGAAGCCCGCTGCGACTTGGAAGCCGACGATGTCGGACGCCGCGCCGGGCCAGCGTGGCCCGTTCTCGCCTATACGTCGAACGGTCGAGGCGGCCGCTCTACCTGCCAGCGCGGCCTTGATCTTCTCGGCATGCGCCTTGAGCACGGCCGGATCTTCCATGCCGCGGCCATGCGGCTTGAGGGCTTCGCCTTCGATGCGCGGCACCACTGCGACATGCAGGTGGAACACGCTCTGCCCGCCGGCAGGCCTCGTTGTACTGCATGATGCTGACGCCGTCGGCCGCGAGCGCCGTCTTCACGCCCGCGCCACTCTTCTGCACCAGCGGCAGCACCTTCGCCAGCACCGCCGGATCGGCATCGAGGATGTTGCGCGACGGCGCCTTGGGCACCACCAGCGTATGCCCCGGCGCTTGCGGCATCACATCCATGAACACGATGAAGTCCTCGTCCTCGAAGACCTTCGTCGCGGGGATCTCGCCGCGCAGAATCTTGGCGAAGATGTTGGTGTCGTCGTAGCTCATGGCGCGCTCGCTTTTTGAGATGGATCGCTCGGACCTGATAGGCGTCAGTAGCGCTCCCGACCCGCACGCTCGGACCTTATCGCTCTCGGTCGACCTCTCCGTCCGGAGAGCGTGGAGAAATTCGAGCGGTCTCACTTTAGCCTCTCCCCATGATCGCTGCGAGACCTAGTCGCGTCTCGGCGCCGCGAGACACGTCGGGTGAGGGGGAAAGTCGCTTCGATCTAAGGAAAAAGTCTCTGGCTGCGACCTGAATAGATCGCAGGCGCTCGCCGAGCGCAAGCACGGGATCAGTTTTCGTCCGGCTGCGGACCCTTTCTGAACGGCCCGTGCGCCCGAAGCTCTTCGGATATTTCCGCGATCTGCTCGCGCTCGCCTTCGAGGTAGCGGCGCACGGCGGCTTCGAGGCCGGAATCGGCGATCCAGTGCATGGAATAGGTCGGCTCGGGCAAATACCCTCGTGCGAGCTTGTGCTCGCCCTGCGCTCCGGCTTCGGCCCTCGAGAGCCCATGCGCGATGGCGAAGTCGATCGCCTGATAATAGCAAAGCTCGAAATGCAGGAACGGCCGGTGCTCGACGGCGCCCCAGTAGCGGCCATAGAGGCAATCGCCGCCGATGAGATGCAGTGCGCCGGCGATATAGCGCCCGCCCTCCTTCGCCATCACCAGCAGGCAGCGCTCGCCGAGCGCCGCGCCGAGCAGCGAGAAGAACGCGCGGTTGAGATAGGGGTGCCCCCACTTGCGCGCGCCGGTGTCCATGTAGAACTCGAAGAACGCGTCCCAGTGCGCCTCCGTCAGGTCCTTGCCCGAGACATGCTCGATCGTGAGGCCGGACGCCATGGCCTCGGCGCGCTCCTTGCGGATCGCCTTGCGTTTGCGCGATGCCAGCGACGCCAGAAAATCATCGAACGTGCCGTAGCCTTCGTTCCGCCAATGGAACTGCTGGCCGGTCCGTTGCAGGAAGCCCATGGCGCCGAGGCGCTGCCACTCGGCCTCGCTCGCAAACGTGATGTGCAATGAGGACGCGTCGATCTTCTGCGCCAGTGTCACGGCGGCGCTGGCGAGGTATTGCTCGGCCTTCACCGAGCCCGGTCCCGGCCGCGTCAGCAGCCGGCGCCCCGGCACCGGCGTGAACGGCACGGCGCATTGCAGTTTGGGATAATAGCGCCCGCCCGCGCGCTCGTAGGCGTCGGCCCAGGCGTAGTCGAACACATACTCGCCCTGGCTGTGCGTCTTGAGGTAAAGCGGCATGACGCCGGAATAGCCGCCCGCGGGATCTTCGATGACGATGTGGTTCGCCAGCCAGCCGGTGCCGCGGCCGACGGTTTTCGCGTCTTCGAGCGCTTTCAGGAAGGCATGCGAGACGAAGGGATCGTAGGTCTTGGCGTCGGGATTGGCGCAGGCATCCCAAAGCACGGCGTCGAGATCGGAGATCCTCGGCACCACCTTCGCGAGAGTACGGTCAGCATCACCCAAGGGGTGCGGCCCTCACACGGGAACATTGGACAAGCGGGGACTATGGCACCCCAACCCGCGTATTATAGGGCTGCAGTTGCTGGGCGCCAATGAGACCTAGCGTCCAAATATCGAGAGCCGCTGCCGCGGCAACCCGGCGTCCGGCACTACTGCCGGCGCAGCAGGGTGTCGGACCCCGTCTTCTCGATGACGACATACCCGCACTGAGCGAGCTGTCCCATGAGGTCGCCGCGCCACCTTACGGAATGGGCATGCTCCATGAGGATGAAGCGGGGCCACAGAGCTTCGGGCGCCGACGAGAAAAACGGCATCAGCACCTGATCCTCGTGGCCTTCCACGTCGATTTTCAGTGCGTCGATCTTGGCGACGCCCTCAGCCTCCGCAATGGAGAGGAGTGGCGCTACGCGAACACTCACCGAGCTCGCCCCATCGCTTTGCGTGAAGCTCGTTTTGCCGAGCTGCTTGGCATTGACGAACAGCTCCAATGTTCCCGGCTCGGCGCCGACGGCGCACTGAACGAGCGAGACGTTGTCGAGTCCGTTGCTCTCCAGATTGAAGCGGGCTCGATCCGCCATATCGGGAATGGGCTCGATGGCCACGCCGCGTCCACTGGGGCCGATTTTTCGCGCAGCGAACAGACTATAGATGCCGCAATTGGCACCGATATCGATGAACGTATCTCCGGGCCCCATGCAGGAGATGAAGCGCTGAATGTTCTCGATGTCGCTTTTGGTCTTGCCCTCGACGAGGGAGTTCTCGGTGTGATTGTCACCGAAGCGGCAGCGAAGCTTGAGCCCCCGGACAGTGATGTCGAGTGGGCGGCCGTAGGACCGAAGCGTGTTCCGGAAGGGCCGCTTGAAGGCGCCGTGAGCCAGTTTGTATTTTATGGCTCCAACGCACAGCGACGCTAGGAAAGACGGCCTCTGCGTTCCCCACGCATCGGCACCCTTGGCAGCCATGACGCTCCCCCAGCAAACCCGCGAGGAGCATCCACGTCCGCTTATCCGTCGTCAGTCTATTCGACTACGGAGAAAGCGAAACGGCTCATGACCAACGCGATACAAAACTTATCCACATATATTAGCAAAAATCTTTTCTAAGGGGAATTTCGAATTTATTCCCGAGACTTCTTGGCTCGAGCTGATGTTATTGGGCAACGTCAGCTTGCTTTCGCAGTCACGGTGTCGCGCGCGAGCCACGCGTCGAGATCGGCAAGCGCGCGCCGCGACATGACGCGCTTTTTCTCGAACCCGCGCTCCTTGCCCTTGAGGCGCTTTCCGTCGGGTCCCGTCGTGGGGGACTCGAGCGGCGGCAAAAGCCCATAGTTGATGTTCATGGGCTGGAACGAGCGGGACCCGCTTTCCTCCTCGGTAGCCAGATGCCCGCCCGTGATGTGGCCGATGAGCGCCCCGAGCGCAGTCGTCAGAGGCGGGGCATCGAGCGTCTGTCCGATATGCTCGGCGGCCGCAAAGCGCCCGGCCAGAAGTCCGATGGCCGCGCTCTCCACGTAGCCTTCGACGCCGGTGATCTGACCCGCAAACCTGAGCCGCGGCTGTTTCTTGAGCCGCAGTTGCGCGTCGAGCAGCTTCGGCGAGTTGAGGAACGTGTTGCGATGCAGCCCGCCGAGGCGCGCGAACTCGGCGTTCTCGAGCCCCGGGATCATGCGGAAGATGCGCACCTGCTCGGCATGTTTGAGCTTGGTCTGGAAGCCGACCATGTTCCATAGCGTGCCGAGCGCGTTGTCCTGCCGGAGCTGCACCACCGCATAGGGCCATCGCCCCGTGCGCGGATCGTCGAGGCCCACGGGCTTCATGGGCCCGAAGCGCAAGGTCTCGCGCCCGCGCTCCGCCATCACTTCCACCGGCAGGCAGCCGTCGAAATAGGGCGTGGAGGCTTCCCACTCCTTGAAGCTCGTCTTGTCGCCTGCGAGCAGCGCATCGATGAAGGCCTCGTACTGCTCGCGTCGTTCATCGGACAGTTGATGTAGTCGGCGCCCGTGCCGGCTGGTCCCATCTTGCCGTAGCGCGACTGCCGCCACGCGACGGTCTCGTCGATGGACTCGGCATGGATGACCGGCGCGATGGCATCGAAGAATGCCAGCTCGCCTTCGCCGGTGAGCGAATGCACCGCGCTGCTGAGGTCAGGCGACGTCAGCGGACCCGTGGCGACGATCACGCTTTCCCAGTCGGAAGGCGGCAGGCCCTGGATCTCGCCGCGCTCGATCGTGACGAGCGGATGGCTCGTGAGCCGCTGGGTCACCTCGGCCGAGAACGCATCGCGATCCACCGCCAGCGCGCCGCCGGCCGGGAGCTTGTGCTTGTCGCCGGCCGAAAGGATGAGCGATCCCGCCCGCCGCATTTCCTCGTGCAAAAGGCCGACAGCGTTCGTCTCCCACTCGTCGGAGCGGAACGAGTTCGAGCACACGAGCTCGGCAAGGCCGTCGGTCTTGTGGGCGTCCGTCGAGCGCACGGGACGCATCTCGTGCAGCACCACCGGAACACCGGCGCTGACGATCTGCCATGTGGCTTCCGAGCCGGCGAGCCCGCCGCCGATGACGTGAATGGGTGTCTGATCTTTCATGGGGCCAGCGTATCACATGACGCCGCCCCTCTCGTCAAAGCCTGTAGCCGAAACACCCCCTCACCCTAACCCTCTCCCCAAGGGGAGAGGGAAATCGCGAGAAGCATCGGCTCACTTCGCCTCTCCCCTTGGGGAGAGGCCGCGGTCCCGGCGTAGCCGGGATACGCGGGTGAGGGGGCTGGGGCTAGTGATAGCCCTCGCCGGGCTTCAGCTTGCCGCGGAAGGTGTAATAGACGAACACCGTGTAGGCGAGAATCACCGGCAGCATGATCAGAACGCCGACCAGCATGAAGAGCTGCGACGAGGGATGCGCGGCCGCGTCCCAGATCGTGACCGTCGGCGGCACGAGATAAGGCAGTGTCGAGATCGCGAGGCCAACGAAGCCGAGCAGGAACAGGGCGATCGCCGAGACGAACGGCACCGAGTCATGCCGTGTTTCGAGGCCCCACCAGCAGCGACAGGCCGCGAACGCAGTCAGCAGCGGCACAGGGGCAAGGAACAGGATGTTCGGCCACTGGAACCAGCGGTCCCAGATGCGCGGGATGGCGAACGGAGTCCACACGCTGACGATCAACAGGGCGGCCAGTACGGCCAATAGCAAGAACCCGCGCATGTCCACGCGCGCGCTCCGCGACCTCGCCCTCAGTTTTCATGACCAGCCAAGTCGCGCCGAGCAGTGCATAGCCCGCGACCGTCGCGAGCCCCGTGAAGAGCGAGAACGGCGACAGCCAGTCGAACGTGCCGCCCGCAAAGGCGCCGCGCTCGACCGTGATGCCCTCCAGGAGCCCGCCGAGAATGATGCCCTGCATGAACGCCGCCGTGATCGATCCGCCGATGAAGGAGACGGTCCCACAGCTGTGTGATGCGGGCTTTGCAACCCAGCGGAACTCGAAGGCGACGCCGCGGAACACCAGCGCCAGCAGCATGATGATCACCGGCAGATACATCGCCGGCATGATGATGCTGTAGGCGAGCGGAAATGCCACGAACAGTCCGCCGCCGCCGAGCACGAGCCAGGTCTCGTTGCCGTCCCAGAACGGCGCCACCGAGTTCATCATCATGTCGCGATGCTGCTTCCTCCGGGCTTGGCCGGGAACAGGATGCCGATGCCGAGGTCGAAGCCGTCGAGCATGACATAGAGCGCCACGGCGACGCCGAGAACGCCCGCCCACACAAGGGGCAGCCAGAAGGAGGTCTCTTCCATGGCCTTACTCCGTCGTCTCGATGGCTTCGTGTGCGGCTTCTTCGGCGGCCGACAGCGGCCGCGATGGAACGCCATGCGGCGCCGCTCGACGGCAGCGCCGGCGGGTCCCTTCTCGATCAGGCGATTGATGTAATAGATGCCCATGGAGAACACGACCGTATAGACGACGATGAAAAGGATGAGCGTCGTCAGCACCGCACCGGCCGAAACCGGCGAGGCCGCGTCCGCGGTCCTGAGAATGCCTGTCGCGATCCACGGCTGACGCCCCGTCTCGGTCACCCACCAGCCGGCGAGGATGGCGATGAAGCCGGCCGGCCAGGCGTACGTCAGCGGAGTGAGATACCAGCTGCGTCTCGAACAGCTGGCCGCGGCACCACAGGAATGCGCCGATGAGCCCGGTCGCGATCATCAGGAGGCCGAGACCCACCATGATGCGGAAGGCGAAGAACACGGGCTGCGACCGGCGGCCTGTCCTTCGGCGCGAAATCCTTGAGCCCTTTGAAGAGGCCGTCGAGCTCGTGCGTGATGATGAGGCTTGCGCCATTCGGGATGGAAATCTCGAAATCGTTCTCTTCCGTCTTCTCGTTGGGGATAGCGAACAGCACGAGGGCGCCCGGCTTCGAGCCGTCCCAGTGCGCCTCCATGGCCGCAACCTTGGCCGGTTGGTACTTGGCCGTGTTGAGGCCATGCGCATCGCCGATGAAAAGCTGCAGCGGCGCCAGCACGGCCACCATGCCGAGCCCCATGCGCAGCATGGTCTTGGCTTCCTCGTGGAAGCGGTCCGACAGCAGATAGCGCGCGCCGACCGCCGCCACCACCAGCGACGTCGTCAGGAATGCGGCCGTGAACATGTGCGCGAAGCGGTATGGGAAGCTCGGATTGAAGATGATCTCGAGCCAGCTGACCGGGTAGGCGATGCCGTCTCGCACCTCGTGGCCCGTGGGCGTGTGCATCCAGCTGTTGGCCGCCAGGATCCAGAAGGCCGAGATCGACGTGCCGATTGCGACCAGCACGGCGGCGGTCACATGCAGGTTCGGCGACACGCGGTTCCAGCCGAACAGCATGATGCCGAGGAACGACGCCTCGAGGAAGAACGCCGTCAGCACCTCGTAGCCGAGCAGCGGCCCGAGCACGTTGCCGACGACGACGGAGAATCTGCTCCAGTTGGTGCCGAACTCGTACGACAGCACGATGCCGGAGACGACGCCCATGGCGAACGACACGGCGAAGATCTTGGTCCAGAAGCGCGCCAGGCGATGGAACTTGTCGTCGCCCGTCATGCGCCAGCGCACCAGCAGCGTCGCGATGAAGGCGGCAAGCCCGATCGTGAAGCTCGGGAAAATGATGTGGAACGACACCGTGAACGCGAACTGGATGCGCGCGAGGAACGTGGCGTCTAGATCCATGGGCTTGTCTCGTTTTTCGACTTTGATTGGCTGCCGTCAGCGAGCGCATTGTGGAGTGCGTCGCGCTCTCAGTCGAGCACGATCGCCGATTACGAGCGTTTGTCACGACGTGCTTGTTCCGATTTGCGCGACTGCCGCGACAGTGGCATGATTAAATCCATCGGGCAGGATGAGAGCCGAGCGGCTGCGCCGCCATGCTGCAGCTGCGCAAGCGAGACGCAACAGCTGATGAACCGGGCGGAAACGCGTTAGCAATTAACCGGTATCTGAAGCTGAGGCACATCCGCGGCGTCACGGTCATGACATAATCGAACCGCGATGAAGCTCTCCCGAAGAATTCAGGACGACAACTGATCATGTGGAATTATCGAACGAGGGTCGAGCGCGATCTGGTGCGCTGGCGCGAGCAAGGCTGGGTTACCCCGGTCGGCGAAAGCGCCATCCGCCAGGACCTCGCCAAGGACAAGCGCACGCTCGGCCTCGCCAACTCGCTGTCGACGCTGAGCGCCGTGCTGATCGGCTTCGCCGTCATGAGCTTCGTCGGCGCCAACTGGGATGCGATCCCGCGCATTGTCCGCCTCGGCATGCTGCTCGGCGCGTTGTGGGCCTCCTACGGCTTTGCCGAAGTGCTGGCGCGGCGCGGCATGACGGGCTTCGCGCACTCGGCGATCCTGCTCGGCGTCTCCATCTTCGGCGCCAGTATCATGCTGATCTCGCAGATGTACCACATCGACGGCAACCCGCCGGATGGTGTGCTGGCGTGGTTCGCCGGCGCTCTTCTGGCCGGCGTCGCGCTCAAATCAAATCCCGTCGCTCGCCCTCGCCATGATCCTCGCCGTCGTGTGGGGCTGCATGAACGGCTTCGAGCGCAACGAGGTCTATTGGCCGTTCCTCATTCCGTGGGCGCTCGTCTCCGCCGCCTATTACTGGCGCCGCTGGCGCCCCGGCCTGCATCTCTCGGGCCTGGCGCTGACCGGCTTCGTCGTCAGCCTCGGCTATTTCCTCAACCACGGCCACGCGCATGGCCTCGTCGTCGCCATCGGCCTTGGCGTCGCCGCCGCGTCATTCGTGGGCGAGCGCCTGCGGCCTGACCTCAGGGGGCTTTGGCCCGGCGTGCTGAACTACGGCATCGTCATCGTGTTCTGCGGATTGTTCGCCCTGCAGTTCATCGAGAGCCCCGAGCTCGATGTCTTCATCCTGCTCGCCGTGCTGGCGCTCGCCATCACGCTCGGCGCAATCTACCGGGGCCTGCAAGACCACAATCGCGGCGCGCTCTGGCTCGGCTACATCGGCTTCTCGTTCGAGATCCTGGCCATCTACGCCAAGACCATCGGCACGATCCTCAACACGTCGCTGTTCTTCCTCGTCGCAGGTCTGATCGTCTCCGGCCTCGCAGCCCTGGCGCACCGGCTGCACAAGCGCGGCGACACGCCCGAAACCAAGACGGAGCCACGTCATGATGTCCGCACCCACTCGATCCTGGATCGCCATCGCGGCCGTCGCCGGCATTCAGACCCTGGCGCTCGCCTATATGCTGGTGAACCGCATCTCGCTGCTCGCCAGCGGCCGCGAGATCGTCGCCGAGGTCGTCCCGGTCGATCCGCGCGATCTTTTCCGCGGTGAGTACGTCATCCTCAACTACACCTTCACGCGCACCGGCGAGGTTCCGGTGCCGGACGGCACCACGGCGGGCGACAAGCTCTATGTCACGCTGAAGCCGCGGAGCCGAGCCCAAGTCACTGGGAGGTCGTCTCGGCGACGACGCGTATCCGAGCAACCGGCGCCAGAGAACGTCGTGCTCAAGGGTTTCGCCAACTACGTCAGCGGCAGGACCGACACGCGCCCCGCGACGGCCTCGCATCCGCTACGGCATCGAGAGCTACTTCGTGCCCGAGGGCAAAGGCAAGGAGCTCGAAGACCTCGTGCGCGAAAAGAAGATCGCGACCGTCATCGCGGTCGGCCGCAACGGCGACGCCGCCATCAAGGCCCTCGAGATCGACGGCAAGCGCATCGTCGAGGAGCCGCTGCTCTAATGTCCGCTCTTCGCTCGTCCTCACATGTCCGAGGGAGGATCATGGCGCGAACGCCGTATCGAACGGCTGCCCCGCACTCGATCCTCTCGCCTAGGCCGTATGGGGAGAGGGCAGAGCGCTTTCGCTTCAATCCGCCGCTGGCGTGCGCAGGCCTCCTTTGCTAAAGGCGGGCCCTTGTTCAAGCTGGAGCACGCCACCCCATGACCATCACGCGCCACGAGCAGTCCGAGATCTATTCCAAGGTGGTGGAGGCCAACGGCTTCGTCTTCACGGCCGGCATCGTGCCGAGCGTCCTCACCGCCGATGTGAAGGGCCAGACCGAGGAAGTCCTGGCCGAGATCGACCGGCTGCTCGCGCTCTGCGGCACCAAGCGCTCGAACATCGTGCAGGCCACCATCTGGCTCGCCGACATCCGTCATCGCGAGGCCATGAACGAAGCCTGGAAGCCCTGGATCGGCGGCAAGGATGCCCCTGTCCGCGCCTGCGTCGAGGCCAAGCTCGCCGATCACCGCATGCTGGTCGAGATCAGCGTCGTCGCTGCGAAGTAGCGCACCTTAAGAGCTGCGAAGTAGCGCACCAAGATGCGAAGTAGCGCTCGGGTGCGAAGTGACAGAGCTGATGCAGGTCAGCTTCGGGATTAGTCCGAAATCCTGATCTCCAAAGTAGAAAAATTTTTCGCCTGTGACGTGTTTACAGCGGCCCACAGGTATTTGTGCCGCCTCGGCAGTTAACCCTATCGAGGCGGCTCTGAATCTGGCAGTGTCCCCCCACATTGCAATGAAGGCCAGAATGGGGCGCCACATGTCGGTACGAATGATTGCGAAGTTTGCCGCCGTCGCTGTTGTGCTGGGATCGATCGCCGCTCCTGCGGCGGCTGACGATTCTGGGCTTCGCTTATATGCACGATCTGCGCAAGGAAGGCGGGCGCACGTGCTTCACGGACCACTACCACTACGGCAACGGCTCGGGAGCCACCAAGGCATCCGCGCAGCGTGACGCCATTGGTTCCTGGCAGAGCTTTACGGACTTCGAGTACGGCAGCGACTGGGCGCGATTTTCGAAGGCCGCGAGCAAGGGAATCAGCTGCTCGAAGGGCGGCAGCGGCATCGATTGCCAGGTTCAGGCACGTCCCTGCAAATAACGCTTCTGTCATAAAGAAATTTGATTAGCCCCGGCGGCGCAAGCCTGCGGGGCTTCTTTTTGACCCGCATCCAAAGCCTTGGGATCAGAAAATATCCCGCTTTCGGAACGGTGTGCCTGGGTTGCAACGCCCCGGCTCTTTTGGCATGGTCCCGCGCGCCTCTCTCGTCCAGGAGAGGCGAGGAGCCGTGGGCACGGGAAGCGTCGGGCACGTCGGATTCCAACAAGACCGAATGCCGGAGCGTGATCGACAAGGATGGCTTCGATCCAGGCTATGTTTCGCGTTCGAAATCATAATTTGGGCCATGAAAGGCGCGCCGGGTGAAACGGGAGGCGCCGTCATGTTCAGGGAAACCGTCCATAAGGGAACCGAGTAAATGACCGAGATTCTTTGGGGGATCATTGCCTGCGGGGTGCTGGCTATCCTCTATGCCATCTTTACAGCCCAGTCCGTGATGAAGGCCGACGCAGGCAACGCCCGGATGCAGGAAATCGCCGGGGCCATCCGTGAGGGCGCCCAGGCCTATTTGAACCGCCAGTACCAGACCATCGGCGTTGTCGGAGCTGTCATCTTCGTGTTGGCCTGGATCCTTCTGGGTCCGGCGGTCGCAGTCGGCTTCCTGGTTGGCGCCGTCCTGTCGGCCTCGCCGGATATATCGGCATGAACGTGTCGGTTCGCGCCAACGTGCGTACGGCGCAGGCAGCAACCGTCTCCCTCGGCAAGGGTCTCGACATCGCCTTCCGCTCGGGCGCCGTCACCGGCATGCTCGTGGCTGGCCTCGCGCTGCTCGGTGTATCCTCCTACTACTACGTGCTGACCGAGATGCTGGGCTATGGCCCCGGCGACCGCATGGTCATCGATTCACTCGTAGCCCTGGGCTTCGGCGCATCGCTGATTTCGATCTTCGCCCGTCTCGGCGGCGGCATCTTCACCAAGGGCGCCGACGTCGGCGGTGATCTCGTCGGCAAGGTCGAAGCCGGCATCCCCGAGGACGACCCGCGCAACCCCGCAACCATCGCCGACAACGTCGGCGACAACGTCGGCGACTGCGCCGGCATGGCGGCCGACCTGTTCGAGACCTACGCGGTGACCGTTGTCGCCACCATGGTTCTGGCCTCGATCTTCTTCGTCGGCCAGCCGAACCTCGCGGCACTCATCGTTTATCCGCTCGCCATTTGCGCTGCCTGCATCGTGACCTCGATCGTCGGCACGTTCTTCGTCAAGCTCGGCGCCAACAACTCGATCATGGGCGCGCTCTACAAGGGCGTCATTGCTTCGGGCGTCCTGTCGATCGCCGGCCTGTACGGCGCGACGCAGTACGTGCTCGGCGGCTTCGGCGAGGTCGCGACCGTCAATGGTCTCGTGATCACCGGCTGGAACCTGTTCCTGTGCGGCCTTGTCGGCCTCGCGTTGACCGGCCTCATCGTCTGGATCACCGAGTACTACACCGGCATCGGCTTCCGTCCGGTGCGCTCGATCAGCCAGGCTTCCGTCACCGGCCACGGCACGAACGTCATCCAGGGTCTCGCGGTTTCGCTCGAAGCCACCGCCCTGCCGACGATCGCCATCGTCGCCGGCATCCTGGCGACCTACAACCTCGCTGGACTGTTCGGCACCGCCATCGCCACCACGACGATGCTCGGTCTGGCCGGCGTGATCGTTGCGCTCGATGCCTTCGGCCCCGTGACCGACAATGCCGGCGGCATTGCCGAGATGGCCGGCCTGCCCAAGGAGGTCCGCCGCTCGACGGACGCCCTCGACGCAGTCGGCAACACCACGAAAGCCGTCACCAAGGGCTACGCCATCGGCTCGGCCGGTCTCGGCGCGCTGGTGCTGTTCGCGGCCTACAGCTCCGATCTCCAGTACTTCATCGATCAGGCCAATGCCGCTGGCTCCACGCCAGTTTCAGTTCTTCAAGGGCGTCGAGGTCGACTTCTCGCTGTCGAACCCCTACGTCGTCGTCGGACTTCTGCTCGGCGGATTGATCCCCTACCTGTTCGGCGGCATGGCCATGACCGCCGTCGGCCGCGCGGCGGGCTCGATCGTCGAAGAGGTGCGCCGCCAGTTCAAGGACAAGCCCGGCATCATGAAGGGCACCGAGCGCCCCGATTATGCTCGTGCGGTCGATCTCCTGACGCGCTCGGCCATCAAGGAGATGGTGGTCCCGTCGCTGCTGCCCGTGCTGTCGCCCATCGTGCTCTTCTTCGTCATCGACGCTATCGGCGGCAAGGGTGCGGCGTTCTCGGCTGTCGGCGCCATGCTGCTCGGCGTCATCGTCACCGGCATCTTCGTCGCCATCTCGATGACCTCGGGCGGCGGCGCCTGGGACAACGCCAAGAAGGCGTTCGAGGACGGCTTCGTCGACAAGGACGGCGTGAAGCACCAGAAGGGCTCGGAGGCGCACAAGGCCTCCGTCACCGGCGACACCGTCGGCGATCCCTACAAGGATACGGCCGGCCCCGCCGTGAACCCGGCGATCAAGATCACCAACATCGTGGCGCTGCTGCTGCTGGCCGTACTGGCCCACGGCTAGACCACGTCGCGCAGCCCGGAGCGTGAAGTCGTCGACAAATCCACGATCAAGATCGATCAAATAAGAAAGGCCCCGGAAACGGGGCCTTTCTCGTATGTGGATTGCAGATGCCTGCGCGCGGGAGCTCTCTCGAGGGCCGCGCTTAGCCGGCTGTACTCGCCGAAGATCTGCTTGGAGCCGAGGTTGCGGAACAGCTGCTTCAGGATTCCGTCTTCCTTGCCGCCGGGCGCCGGCGTCGTGCGCGACACGAAGTCGAACACCTTGCCGTCCTTCATACCGTAGTTGGCGACGCGCTCGACCGTACCGGTCGGCGTGAAGTAGATCGCCATCACCTGCCGGTCGACCTCGGTCGGCTTCATGAAGGACGCCTGCGTCTCGGTGCTCGAGATGTAGTAGTAGGCCGACCCCGTGGCGTAGGTCGAAGTCGTCGTCGGCGAGCCGAGAACGAGCTTCACCTGCTCCTGACCCATGCCGGGCGTGACCTGCGCCAGGTCGGTCTCGCGGAACTGGTGGCCGTGCTTGGTGATCTGCTCGCTGCCACAGGCCGAAAGCGCGGAGCTCGCGATGAGTACGCAGCAGAGAGCCGCGCGCCGGATGCCATCGCCTCGTGCAACGCTGCGCCGAGGGCCGGAACTCTGGCGTGTTTTTTTACTGCGGCCCATGATAGGGAAACCCAGTTGGAGACCCATGAGGAATCGTTGTCCCTGCTTGGCATCGGACCATGATCGCCGAGGACCCTATCAGTCCGAGGCGTGAATCATAGGTCCCCGCTCTAGCGAAAACGACACTCGAACGCAACGAGCCGCCGTCTCCAGTTTCGTTTTGTTACTCATTAAGCAAGGCAGTGGAAAACCGCGTGCTCTCATGGTTCTCGAGCGAAGCTCAAGCCCGCCGCACAGCACTCAAGCTTTATGGCGCTGTCGTGACCCAGGCACGCCAGCCGGGCTTTTTCGCAGTCCTCGGTGTCTCCGATACACCGGAAGGCCGTACGGACATGATTATCCTTCATCTTTTTATCGTCCTTGAGCGGCTCAATGCGGCTGGCGCAGAGGGGCGCAAGACCGCCCGCGCGTTGAGCGAAATCTTTGTAACAGACATTGACGACTGCCTGCGCGAGATGGGGGTTGGCGATCTTTCCGTGCCGAAGAAGGTCAAGCGGGCCGCGCAAGCCATGGGCGAGCGCTGCCAGGCCTACCAGCGCGCCGCGACCTCCGCCCCCGACGGCAGCCTGTTGGCTCCGGAAATAGCTTCGACCGTCTCCGGCCTCGGCGAGAATCCGGCATCCGCCGCGGCCCTCGCGCGCTACGTGCTCACGGGCCGTTCTCACGTTGCAGCAATGTCAGATTCAGTGCTTCTCACGGGCGAGGTTGGGTTCCCGCCCCTGCAAACCATGGAGCAGCAGCCATGACCAAGCCTCTCGATTGGGTGTTCCGTACCAGCGAAACCGGTGGCCGCCGGTTGAACGAGTCGCACGAAGTCAGCGCCGAGGATCGCCAGGAGCTGGCCCGCATGCTCGACATCCTGTCTGTTGATGCCCTCAAGGTGAGCTACACACTGGAGCCCTTGAAAAAGGACCGTTTCCGCTTGAGCGGCACCATAGACGCCAAGGTTACGCAGGCGTGCGTAGTTACGCTCGACCCCGTGCCTTCGACCATCAGCGAGCGCTTCTCCGTCGAGCTCTATCCGGCCTCCGAGGCTGCAGATACAGAGGACGAACCGGAGGAGCAGGAGGTGCTGAGCACGCCCGATATCGAGCCATATCGAGGACGGCCGCATCGACGTCGGAGCCATCGTTTACGAGCATCTGTCGGCCGCGCTCGACCCCTATCCGCGCAAGGAAGGCGCCGAGTTCGACTGGGTTGACCCTAAAATCGCCGCCGATCCCACCGCCGTGAGCCCATTTGCCGCCCTGGCCAAGCTCAAGCCGAAGGTCTAAAGCCGCATAAGGCCGGATGACGCTTCGAGCAACCTAAGTGCCGTTCGGCTCGGGACGCCTGTCTCGGCTGTCCACGGGGTCGCGGGCAAATCGGCCGAATCCGGTTGTGCCGGGGGTTCAAATGGGTATTTTCCCGATCGCGTGGGTATGCTTCGGACCTATCGGGCCGGGTCATGGGCCCTCAATCGTTTCTGAAACCGCAAAGATTTAGACGCCATGGCTCAGCCGCGGACAATAGCGCTCGACGCCATGGGTGGCGATCACGGCCCCGAGGTTGTCATACCGGGCGCCGCCATCTCGCTCGTGCGCCATCCGGCGCTGAGCTTCGTGTTCTATGGCGATGAAGCACGCATTGCGCCGGTGCTCGCGGCGCATCCGGAGCTTGCGAAAAAATCGCGCGTCGTTCACACGCCGCTCGCCGTCTCGATGCACGAGAAGCCCAGCCAGGCCCTCCGGCGCGGCAAGGGCTCCAGCATGTGGCTCGCCCTCGAAGCCGTGCAGAAGGGCGAGGCGCATGCCGCCGTCTCGGCCGGCAACACCGGCGCCCTGATGGCCATGTCGAAGCTCATTCTGCGGCCCATGAAGGGCATCGAGCGTCCGGCGATTGCCGCGTTGTGGCCGACCATCACGGCCGAGTGCATCGTGCTCGATGTGGGCGCCAACATCGGCGCCAGCGCCCGCCAGCTCGCTGATTTCGCCCTCATGGGCGCGGCCATGGCGCGCGCCCTTTTTCATATCGAGAAGCCCGACGGCCGGCCTTATTGAACGTCGGTGTCGAGGAGATCAAGGGCGCCGAGGAGGTCAAGGAAGCCCACGCCTTGCTGAAATCCCTGGAGCTTCCTCTCGAATATCGCGGCTTCATCGAAGGCAATGAGATCGGCCAGGGCGCCGTCGATGTCGTCGTCGTCGAAGGTTTTGCCGGCAACATCGCGCTCAAGACGGCGGAAGGCACCGCGCGCCAGATCGGCCAGTATCTCAAGGACGCGATGATGCGCACGCTGCTGTCGCGCATCGGCGCCTTCCTCGCCCGCGGCGGCTTCCGCGTGCTCAAGGAAAAGATGGATCCCCGGCGCGTGAACGGCGGCACATTCCTCGGACTGAACGGCATTGCCGTAAAGAGCCACGGCGGAACGGACGCGCTGGGCTTTGCGAGCGCCGTCGATCTCGGCTACGAAATGGCCGAAAGCGGGCTCATCGAGCGCCTTGCGGGCGATCTTGACGCTTTCCATCATCGGCTAGGCAGGGCACAGACAGAGACATGATCTGTCGCGGCCCAGCATAAAGCGGCCGGCAGCAGTCCCCAAGAAGAGGCAAGAAGCAATCGTGGCAGTCATTCGATCGGTCATCCGCGGCGTGGGCGCGCATCTGCCCGAGAAAATCGTGACCAACGCGGATATCGCCAAGATCGTCGACACGACCGATGAGTGGATCGTGGAGCGCAGCGGCATCCGCGAGCGCCGCATCGCCGCTCCGCATGAGCTCACCTCGACGCTCGGCATCGCTGCGTCCCACCAGGCGCTCGTGCGCGCCGGCATCGATCCTGTCGACATCGATCTCGTCATCTGCGCCACGGCGACGCCCGACCGCACGTTTCCGTCCACGGCTGTGAAGATTCAAGCCGCGTTAGGCGTCAGCAAAGGCGCGGCTTTCGACGTTCAGGCCGTCTGCTCAGGCTTCGTCTACGCGCTGACCATCGCCGACAATTTCATCAAGACCGGGCAGTCGAAGCGCGCGCTCGTCGTCGGCGCCGAGACCTTCTCGCGCATTCTCGATTGGAGCGACCGCTCGACATGCGTGCTGTTCGGCGATGGCGCCGGCGCCGTCGTGCTCGAAGCTCAGCCGCAGCACGGGACGCGCGAGGATCGCGGCATCATCGCCACGCGCATTCGCTCCGACGGCCGCTTCGAGGACCTCCTCTACGTCGACGGCGGACCTGGCTCGACGAAAACGGTCGGCCATCTGCGCATGAACGGGCGCGAGGTCTTCCGCCACGCCGTCCAGAAGATATCGGGTGTGATTGAGGAAACGCTGGTCCAAACCGGCTATGCGGCCGACGAGATCGATCTCTTCGTTCCGCATCAGGCCAATGCTCGCATCCTCGAAGGCATCGCCAACAAGCTCGGCGTCGACCCGAATAAAATCGTCATGACGCTGGCGAAGCACGGCAACACGTCCGCGGCCTCCATTCCCGCTTGCCCTCAACCAGGCGTTCGAGGAGCACCGGGTCAAGGAGGGCAGTCTGGTGCTCATGGAAGCCATGGGCGGCGGCTTTACCTGGGGTGCGGTGCTCGCCAGATGGTAATCTCGTGTGTAGGAATTGCGCTATCGCAGTGCACAAAATCAGCGCGTTTTCTCCCTTTTTCAGCATCTGTATCACCCGGTTAAAATCCCTCGAGGTATTTCAGTTGCTTGTTACGATCTGTCATTGACCGCCACATTGGCCCTCGGTAGCATGAAAAAAATACTTCTTGCTAACGGGGAGGCGCAAAACGATGGGAGGCAAGACACTTACACGTGCGGACTTGGCCGAGGCGGTTGTCCGCAAGGTCGGGCTTGCCGCGCAACGAGTCGCAGGAGCTCGTCGAGCTCGTGCTCAACGAAATCTCCGACAGCCTTTCGCGCGGCGAGCAGGTCAAGCTCTCGTCGTTCGGCTCGTTCGGCATTCGGCAGAAGGGCGAGCGCGTCGGCCGCAATCCGAAGACCGGCAAGGAGGTTCCGATCACGCCTCGCCGCGTTCTCGTCTTCCGCCCCAGCAACATCATGAAAGACCGGATCAACTCCGGTCGTTCGCGGCGCCCGAAGAGTCCCGACTGAGCACATCTTCACGTTGCGACGCCGCGCGGCTGAACGCCGAACTTTGAACGGACGTTTTGCCGCGCCGAAGTTTGGCAACGCTTATCCATCCATCCGCTTTACTCGCAGGCATGCTGGTCTATACAGGCGAGCAACATCACGCGGGACATTCGCACGCGTGAGAGTGCGATGCATCAGAGCTGTCCAACAGATGGCTCCAGCGCACGGCATGCAAACAAACCTGTGATTGTCGCGTCGATTTGATCAAGACGCGCTACGCCGATGGCGGTATCATCCTCGCGAGGACGCTGAGCCGAGGCACCCCAAAAAGGGCAGAGGTTGCTACGCCAGTCACGTTCACGCGTGCGGCGGTTCAAGGCGTCAGCGTGTCCTCGCGAATAACGCCAAGGCATCGAGGGGTAACGATGAGCAAGGCAGCGGAAGCATTTCGTACCATCAGCGAGGTCGCTGATGAGCTTGACGTTCAAAAGCACGTCCTGAGATTTTGGGAGGCGCGCTTCCCGCAGGTGCGTCCGATGAAGCGCGGAGGTGGGCGGCGCTACTATCGTCCCGAGGATCTCGAGCTGCTGCGCGGAATTCGTCATCTGCTGCATGCCGAGGGCTACACCATCAAGGGTGTGCAGAAAATCCTGCGCGAGCATGGCATCGATCATGTGAAGCAGCACGGTCGCCCCGTCCAGCAGCCGGCGGCCCGGCGTGGAGGCGATGCTGAAAAGCGCGCCGCTCACGATGCGCGCGCCTTGCCGGCCAACGTTCCCGCCATCTCCATCGGCGGCGGACGGCAACAGGCCTCCGGCCGCGCGGGCTATGCCGACTCTGATAAAGGCGCGCGCCGCGCCGGATCCCGCCCGGGCATGAACGCGGCCGAAAACCGCGCGCTGCTCGAAGCGGCATTGAAGGAGCTCGCCGAATGCCGCAGGGCTTTGCTCGAGCTCGCCAGAAAAGAGGAACCGGTCCGCGCGCCCAGACGTGCGCGGGCGGCGGGTTCCTGATCCAGTCAAATGGCGCCCGTAAAATTCCGTAGAGCGGGCGCAAGCATCGTCGATCCAGAGCTTTGGCTGATCGACATCGCCGCGTCTGCGGCGGCACTTGAGGGAGCGGAGGCGAAGCAGCCTCTGCTGTCCCGCAGCGACGGCGAGAGAATTGCGTCCCTGTCGGATGCCGAGATGCGTCAGGCGCGTCGCGTCTCGCACATTGCCTTGCGGCTTTTGATAGAGCGCGCTTTCGGTTCGGCTTGGCGGCAGAAGCCGTACGTCATCTCTGAATCGGGCAAGCCCCTGCTTGAAGGTCTCGAGGGCGGGTTCAGCCTGTCCCATACGCGCGGTATCGCTCTCATCGGCCTTTCGCCTAAGGGCGCCATCGGCGTCGATATCGAGCGCGCGCGCCCCGTACGCATTCCCCAGGGACGTCGCGATGCGCTCGAGCATGCCGGCATCGTTCTTGCGGGCGGGATGCCGCTGCAAGGCGACGACCCGGACGAACGCCTGCTCATGGCGTGGGTTCGCTTCGAGGCCGTCGCCAAGGCTGAGGGCTGCGGCATTGGTCCGCTGCTGGCCCGCTTCGGCCTCGGCCGCCGCGAGATCGCGGCTGAGATGGTTGATATCGATTTCCTGGCCCATGATGTCGAGGCGGGCAGCGGCGTGTTTGCTGCAGCCGCCCTGCCGGTGGGCCTGGCCCCCGGTGAGCCGCGCCGCCTGCCGCATACGGCAGAGGGGCTTGCGGCTCTGATTTCCTGAGCGGCCGCTTTAGCTTGGGAAATAAAGTATCATTCCCGGCAAAGGAACGAGGCGTTGACCGCGGGCCCCTAACCGGGCAAAAGGAGCGCCCGAGACCATGATCGCTTCACTTGGAGCGTGAATCAGAGGTCTCGCTGAAGACCACCATGATTGTTTTGGAGCCCCCATCCAAAGCGTGGATCATAGGTCTCATAAAGTCGGAGCGTAGCGCAGCCTGGTTAGCGCACCAGTCTGGGGGACTGGGGGTCGGAGGTTCAAATCCTCTCGCTCCGACCAATTATTTCATGGCACATCGGCCGGCTTAGATGACCCAGCACGGCACTCTCGCCTGCTCAGAGATCAAGCTCGACTGCCTGCCATTTCGGGAACGCTGGACGGCCTCTCGCATATAGCGAAACGCAAAAGGCGAGCTGATTTTCCTGCTCGCCTTAAGTTGCGTGCCGCATAGGCTCGCAGCCTACTCGAGGCCCTTCTTCTCCATATTGGAGATCGAACTCTCCGCCCTTTTCAGAACGAGACTTGACGTTCGGCCCGGCGGAATTGTCGAGCTGCGCTTTCTCTTGGTCCGCAATCGACGTGTCGGATCCCTTGGAAGCGCCGGGATCCACGTCCGGGAGTGCCGAATGATCGAGCTGATGCTTTTCCATATTGGGAATGGACTCGGCGTAGGCCGGCGAAAGAACGAGAAGGGCCTGCAGGCTTGCCGCCGCGAAGACTCCAAAGGCTCTGGTTATCGACATGACTTTCATGACCTCCATGTTGCGTCAATTCACGCGAGCACATTTGCTCCCGGAATGTCGGCACACATATTTCGAAGGCCCCGGCGCGATAATCCGCGAAAAGCCAAAGGGCTTGTTTGGCCGGCGGCAGCAATGAGCACGAGGAAACGTGGTCTCTCCCGTGTCACCCTATGGGGACGCTACGTCGCGATCTGAACAGCGCGGCCGGACGCCAAGGCCCAGGCGTGCCGCGCCAACCCGCAGCTCGCGTCGCGGCGTCAGGCCGACAGAGCCTGCGCGATCGCGTCCTTGATCTGAAGACGGCGCTTGCGCAGATCGACCTCCTTCATCTGATCGACGGGTGCAATGTTGGTCTCCGCCAGATGCACCTGGTCGTTTACCTCATCGTACTCCTTTAGCAGCTTCGCAAAACGCGGATCAGCGACCTTGAGTTTATGGATGGCTTCCGCCTGGCCTGGGAATTCGTCTGCAAGCGTATGCGGAGTGTTCGACATGCCGTTTCCTTGTTCCGTTGGTTAAGCCGCAACGCCGATGCCGTGAAGCGCCAGGATGCAGTTCGATAACTCCTGCAACATGCCAGGGGTTTCCTTGCGCCGCCTTGAGCGAGATCATGCCCCCGGTATTTCCCTTGGCTTACAGCTTCAAGCTCATTCACGGCCCAGCCCTCCGCTGAGATTGCCTCGCTGGAGTGTGACGGCCTGAACCGAAACGGAGCCGAAAAATGAAAGCCGATTGGTCCGGCATTACGAAGGAAGTGAGTGCGACGTTGCGCGAGATGCGTGGCGGCGCGCCCGAGGTCATGAAAGCGTTTGCGGGCATTGCGCAGGCTGCACTGCAGGCGAAGGCCCTGGACACCAAGACCAAGGAGCTGATCGCACTCGCCATCGGCGTTGCGACCCGCTGCGATGACTGCATCGCGTTTCACGCCAAGGCGGCTGTGGAGCAGGGGGCCAGCAGGGACGAGGTCTTCGAGACGCTGGGCATGGCCATCTACATGGGCGCCGGTCCATCGGTGATGTATGCCGCGCACGCCCTCGACGCTTACAAAACGTTCGCCGGACTGAAGAACGGTGAAAGCGCGGCAGTCGGCGGGCAGACCTGACAAGAAAGCCTCCGGGAAAAGCTGCCTCGCACTGTCGCGTGGTCTGGGCCGCATGCGGCGGCGCGATGTCTTGCGCGACAGCGCACGATGACATGATGTAGCCATGCCAATCCTCGCCGGTCTGATCGGCGGCGTTTCAGTGGAGGTGCACGTGTCGTCTGCCGCAGGCAATCAGCCCAATCCCGCGACCCACGGCGCGAATGGCAAGGCCCGTGCGCGCGGCCTTGGCCTGCCCCTTACAGGCGAAACAGGCCCGCTCAATGCCATCACCGACGTTGCAGGCGTCACGGTCGGCTTCACCACGCTGAAGGACGACGCGAGATCCATCCGCACCGGCGTGACGGCCATTCTGCCGCGTCCGGCTGCGCTCTCGTTCACCCCGTTTGGGCGGGGGTCTACTCCCTCAACGGCAACGGCGAAATGACCGGCACGCACTGGATACGCGACGCCGGCTGGTTCACCGGCCCGATCACCATCACCAACACCTTCTCCATCGGCCTGGCGCACCATGCCACCGTGAAATGGATGACGAAGCGCTTTCCATTCGGCGAGGACCTGTGGGCGCTTCCCGTCGCCGCCGAGACCTATGACGGCTACCTCAACGACATCGCGGGCTTCCATGTGTCCGAGGAGCACGTCTTCGCCGCCATCGACGGCGCCGCGTCGGGGCCGGTGGCGGAAGGCTGCGTCGGCGGCGGCACCGGCATGATCGCCTACGAGTTGAAGGGCGGCACGGGCACCTCGTCCCGGCGCGCCCGCACGCGGCTTGGCGAGCACACGGTCGGCGTGCTGGTGCAAGCCAATCATGGGCTGAAACCGTGGCTGACGGTGTGCGGCAAGCGCGTGGGCGATCTCCTGCCCGGCGAAGGAGTCTATTCCAGAGAAACCGGGTCGATCATCGTCATCATCGCGACCGATGCGCCGCTGCTTCCCGGCCAGCTCGACCGCCTGGCCAGGAGAGCCTCCATCGGCATTGGACGCGGCGGCACGCCCTCCGGCAACAGCTCCGGCGACATCTTTCTCGCCTTCTCGACCGCCAACGATCCGGGCCCGCTGCCGGAACCGTCTCCGCTCTCGCTGACGGCCGTTTCCAACGACGATCTCGACGCGCTGTATATGGCTGCGGTGGAGGGAGTCGAGGAGGCTGTCATCAATGCGATGCTCGCGGCCGAGACCACCACGGGCAAGAAGGGCCGCATCGTCGAGGCCATCGATCACGACAAGCTGCGCGCGCTGTTCCCATAGACCATGATCGCGTCGACCCTATCAGCTGACGTGAATCATCGGTCTCATCAAAGCTTAACGCGATGCAGTCCCAGGTATCGCGTCACCAACCAGCGCATCAGCCGGCTCGGGAGCTTTCCGCGGGCGAAGTGGTTGAACGCCGCCATCGGACCAACGGTGTACCGGAAGCGCGGCCGGTTGGCCTCGAGGGCCTTGGCGATCTTCACGCCCACTTCCACCGGGTCGCGGGCAGTCGTAGCTGCATGCATGTCGGCCGCGTTGGACATCTGATGCATGAGGAGCCGATACGCGCTGTCAGCGGGGCGGATGCGCGGCGTGGTCTGCCATATGCTGGTCTTGTAGGGGCCGGGCTCAACGAGGATGACCTCGATGCCGAAAGGAGCGAGATCATACGTGAGCGACTCCGCCCAGCCTTCGATGGCCCACTTCGAAGCCGAATAGATCGAGTTGGCCGGCAGGCCGAAGAAGGCAGCTTCGCTCGAGACGATCAGAATGCGTCCGTGCCGTTGCGCCCGCAATGTCGGCAGCAGGGCCCGCGTCAGTGCAAGCACGCCGAAGAAGTTCGTCTCCATGACACGCCGCACGTCCGGATCGGGCAGGTCTTCGAAGGCGCCCGCGACCGACATGCCGGCGTTGTTCACCACGGCGTCCAGCTTGCCGCCGGAGAGTGACAGGACCTTCGTGACTGCCGTGCGGATCGAGGCGGCATCCGTGACGTCGAGTTGAACGATATCGACCAGACCGCGCACGCCTGCGCCCTTGAGCGCGTCTTCGAGCTCGTGAGCCTTCCGCATGTCGCGCATGGTGGCAAACACGCGCCAGCCGCGCTTTGCCAGTTCCACGGTTGTAACGAGGCCAATTCCCGTCGACGTACCTGTAATCAAAACGCTTGCCATCACTGCGCTCCACGCCGGCCTGGGCTAATCTGCGCGTGGCAACACACGGGCCGGGCCTCGCCAATTAGCGAGTATGCAGTCTAGCGCATTTCGGTTCCAATCCCGCAAGCCGGCGGTAACGGAGAGACGGCCCCGGTAACAGACTGGTCAGGGAGAAGGAATACGGCAGCGCCCGCGCGACGCTGCCGTGAAAGGCGGGCAACTCTACTTCTTCACTTTCACGATGAAAGTGATCTCGGCTTTCTTTTTCTCTTCGCCGGCGCGCTTGATGATATCGCCGCATTTGTAGGTCTGCGAGAAGCCCTCGATGCGGCAGCTGCGCGTATCGACGGTGAACTCGAGCGGGCGCCTGTTGGCGACCTTGTTGATGTCGATCGCATCGTCGACCGAGACGTCCTTGTCGAAGATCTCGACTTTCACGTCGTGCTTGCCGGGCTTGACCTTCTGCACGATTTTCCAATCGGGCTTGATCTCAGCTTGCTGAGAGACGACCGGAGTCGACTGGACATCCTTGCCGATTGTCACCTTTGCAAAAGTGTCACCTTTGGAGAGCTCGTCGAAGGCATCGAGCGCCTTCACGTGCGTGATCACGATATCGATCTCGTCAGCCAGAGCCACCTTGGCCGTCAGCGGCGAAGCTAAAGCAAAGAGCGCCATGCCGGCAGCAGCCGCATGTCTCGCGTAATTCATTTTCTGCATGTCTATGATCTCCCCTGAAAATCGAGATAAGGATCGCTCTCAATGGCTGGAGACGAAAAGCTCCGCCAAAAGCCTCCGAGTGAGAGGCACGGGGAGTTCGTCGCTGGCGATCCGGGGCAGAAGCTAGCAGCAATTTGATCGCGGTGGCGTGGGGGACCGATGAAGTCTCTCCCGCGTGGCCGTTGGGCGACAGCGGAAAACGTCCCGGACTGGCTAGCCCTCTATTCCGTATGAGACTTCTTCACACTGCCGAACAGGACCGAAGCGTTGTGCACATCGTCCGTGGCACGACGATGCCGCTTCTCGGGGTCGGGAGCGTCATCCTCCGTACCGATACAGGCGGCATCAGCCGCTATACCGCCCACGTCGCTCCGATCGTTCGCCGCCTATCAGGCGCGGCGTGAATCGGAGCGCGGAAAGGGCGGCGTCAGCCGCCGTACCAGCCCCAAGGCTTGTCGCTCTTGTAAGCGGTCATCTGCTTGATCTCGAGATAGTTGTCGAGGCCCCAGCGGCCGAGCTCGCGGCCGATGCCGCGATGCTTGTATGCCGCCCCAGGGCGCTTCGGTGAATGTCGGCTGCGAGCAGTTGATCCAGACGATGCCGGCGCGGAAGGCTGAGCGGCGACGCGCTCGGCAGCGTTCGTCGTCGGCCGACATGACCGCCGCGGCGAGGCCGAAGCGGCTGTCGTTGGCGATGGCGATCGCCTCGTCCTCGCTCTTGAAGGAGCGCACGCACACGACCGGCCCGAAGACTTCCTCGCGCCACAGCCGGCTCGAATCCGGCACCTGATCGAGCATGGTCGGCTCGAAGAAATAGCCGCGTTTGAAGCCCGGTCGGACGCTCGCCGCCGCGACACCAGCCGTGCTCCGTCGCGCCGGCCCTCGTTGACGAAGCCCTGCACCTTCTCGTACTTGGCCTGCGACTGACCAGCGGACCGAGCTTGACGCCCTGCTCGAGGCCGTTGCCGATCGCGATCTTGCGGCTTGCCGCCACCAGCCGCTCGACGCAGCGCGTCGTAGATCGTCTCGTCGACGAGGACGCGCGATGTCGCCGAGCAGACCTGGCCCTGGTTCCAGAAGATGCCGAACATGATCCACTCGACCGCCTCGTCGAGATCGCTGTCGCCGAAGACGACGAAGGGCGACTTGCCGCCGAGCTCGAGGCTGACCGCCTTGATGTCCTGCGCCGCCGCCGTCATCACCGCGCGCCCCGTCGGCACGCAGCCGGTGAAGGCGAGCTTGTCGACACCAGCGGATGCTCGTGTCAGCGCCTGCGCCGGCTTCCGCGCCCGTGCCCGTGACGACGTTGAGCACGCCCTTCGGCAGTCCCGCCGCGTCGGCGATCTCGCGCAAGCTTCAAGCGCCGTGAGCGAGCGTCAGCTCCGAAGGCTTCAGCACCATGGTGCAGCCGGCCGCGAGCGCCGGCGCCACCTTCCAGGCCGCCATCAGCAGCGGATAGTTCCAGGGAATGATCTGCACCGGCGACGCCGATGGGCTCGAGGCGCACGCTCGATGTGAACCGGTCATCGGGCACGGCGATGGGCTCACCCTGTCGCGCGTCCAGCTCCTCGGCCAGACCGGCGTAAAATTCGAAGCAGCCTGCGGCGTCGCCGACATCCCAGTCGGCCTCGGGCAGCGGCTTGCCGTTGTCCTCCACTTCGAGCCGCGCGAGTTCCGGCTGGCGGTTGCGGATGTGAGCCGCGATGCCACGGAGGAACGCGGCCCGCTCCTTGCCCGTCGTCCGCTTCCAGCCGCCATCGAAGGCGCGCCTGGCCGCCACGACGGCCCGGTCCACGTCCTCGGCCGTCGCCGCGGCGATGCGCGTGAAGGCCACCTCCGTCGCCGGATTGATGACATCGAGCGTCGCCCGGCCGGACGATGCAACCCATTGGCCGTCGATGTAGATCTTCTCGTCCATGCCTGACCCCCGCGAGCGCCGCCGTTAACGGTTTAAGAGAGGCTGAGGAAGGTCTCTCTGTCAAACCACCCGGGCTGCGGCCTATTTTCTTACATCTCCCGCCGCCCTGTTACCTGGGGAACATCCGGCCTCAGTTCACTGAGCGATGACGGGCCGCTCGAAGGAGCGCCGGGCCGGCAAGAGCTGTGCCCGGGCCGTGCGGTGGATCAATCAACTTTCTAGGTGATGTGAAGTGACTAAGGCAGTAGGTACCCCGAAGAGGCTGACGGTGCGGAGCATTGCGGTTGTCGCCGCTCTCGCGTCCGCGGGCTATGTTTACAAAACCTATTTCGCCGAACCGGGGGTGAGCTTCGTCGGCGCCGCTGCCGCAGAAGGTGAGCTCGACACCAGTCGCCTGCCGCGCATCGCTGGCGCCAAGGACACCTACGTCAGCGCACCGACGACGATCTTCACTTCGCCCGACGGCGTGGCCAACACGGCCGAGGTAACGGCCAAGGCGCTCGCGGCCGAAGGTTGGCTCCGCTATGAGCGCCCGTTCACTGCGACCTCCGAAAATCCCGATCTCGCGATCATGTCGTTGAAGAAGGGCGCGCAGGGGCTCAACGTCTTCATCACGCTTGCGCCCGCCCAGGCGAACAAGACCAGCGTCAGCTATACGGCCATCGCCTTCGCCAATGATCTGCCCGTCCCCGCCGACGCCACCGGCATCGAATTCGATCCTGACCGTCCATACCTCTCCTGCAACACGTCCGGCGCTGTCGAGGCGACGATGACGTTCCTCAAGGATGGCCTGGTCGGGCTCGGCTGGTCGCCCTGGTCGGCCAAGGAGGAGGCAAAAAAGCCCGAAGGCGCGGCCGAGAAAACCGACAACGGCCTGTTCTCCTATTTCGTGCGTGACGGCCACAAGCCGGTGATCGTTTTGGTTCAGCGCCAGAAGGATGGCCGCACGTATGCGAAAATCGAAGTCGTGCCCGAAATCCTTCTGACCCCCAGCAAACAGAAGAAGGAAGTCTCGGAAGCCCCGGCGCCTGCTGCGCCTCAACCGAAGCCCGGCCGCCGAAAAAATGGATCAGGCATTCGAGCAGATCGCGGGCGAAATCCTGAATTTGGCTCAGAAGGCGACGTCCGAGGCCATGGACAACATCAACAAGAAGCCGGCTCAGCAACCGTCCGCTTCGTCTGAATCAGGCGCGCCGCTGCGCGAGCTTCAGGGCAGCACGGCGCCAATTCCGTTGCCCGAAACCGCTCTCAACATCGAGTTCGACGGCGCCGGCGGCAGCTTGGATTTCAAATCTGAGTCCGGCGTCCGCGCCGTCGCCTCGTTCTATCGCAAGGCCATGAAGCCCTCGGGCTGGAAGGAGCAACCAACCGTCATCGACCAGGACAACATGGTCGCATTGCGCTTCTCGAAGGGCGATGACGACATCTCGATCACGGTCATGCAGCTCGGCAAGACGGTTGACGTCAGCGCCAGCGGCTCGGGCTTGGTCACCGCTACGGCCGAGCCGGCGTCAGAATCCGCTGCGTCTTCCGGCACCTCCGCGTCGTCTGATACGCCCGCCCAGCTCGCTCTGAATGATCTCGAGGTCCAGGTCGGTCGGCGGCGACTTCCCGGTGCCCTCTCCGAACACGCTCAACGGCAGTGAGAAGTCGCTGTACCGTTTGCAGGTCAACGCCCGTGTCGCGGCAAGCGTGGAAACCGTGCTCGCCTTCTATCGCCGCGAGCTCGGCAAGCGCGACGGCTGGAAGGAAGCGCAAGGCGCCATCGTCGAGCCGAAGCATGCCGTCGTCACATTCACCACCAACGACGGCCCGGCCGTTCTGACTCTCGACCACAAGGACGGCGAGACGGCCTCAACCTTGCTCGTGCGCAAGCAAGTCGAAGCGACGAAAGCCGGCATGCTGCCCAAAGCGGGCAGCGTCAAAATTCTGTTCGGCAACATGCTGGAGGCCGAGGCGTCCATCACCATCGACAAGAAGACCATCAAGGTTGCTGCGGGCGCAGGCTCGAAGAAGCCCGACGGTCCCACCCTCGAGATCTCGCCCGGCAAGCACACGATCTCTCTCAAGACGCCGGGTAAGGGCACTCAGACCGAGGAAGTCGAGGTCGCGGCCGGTGACGTCTGGGGTCTGCTGGCCGGCCCGGGTGGTGTCCTCGCGCTCCAGATGTACTGATCGGGAGGGAAGCTGGCTAGGAGCGAGGGCGGCGGGGGACGATGAGGTTCGCTGTCATCACCTGCACGACCTCGCCTTTCTGGTTCACCGTTTCGGTGCTGACGAGAACCATGCCGCGGTCGGGACGCTTCTCTGAAGGGCGTGATCTCGGCGATGTGACCACGCACGGTCACCGTATCACCGGCATAAGTCGGACGTGGCCATTTGAGTGAGCCGCCGGCTCCGATGACTCCGCCCGCAATCGGCACACCGCTTTCGACCAGAAGACGCATGGTGACCGCGGCCGTGTGCCAGCCGCTGGCAACCAGCCCGCCGAAGAACGTGTGCTTGGCCGCCTCGGCGTCGAGGTGAAAGGGCTGCGGATCATATTCGCGCGCGAAGGCCTTGATCGCCGCCTCGTCGAGCGTTCGCGAGCCAGTGGCGAATGTCTGGCCGACGCTGAGATCGTCCAGATACAGGGGCCCCGATGGCAACGTCGCGCCTTCAGCCATCTACGATCCTTCCCGTGAAAAGCTGAACGAAATCTAAGGCCGAAGCATACCCAGCACGGTCTGCCGCACGCTAGTGACTTGCATAATGATAGTCAATGCGGTACTCAACGTCGGCGCATGAAACGCAAAAGCTTCAGAAGCATGGAGTGCCCGATCGCGCTGGCGCTGGACCGCGTCGGCGAATGGTGGAGCATGCTCATCGTGCGCGAAGCCATTCACGGCTCGACGCGTTTCGATCAATTCCAGAAGGCGCTCGGCATCGCGCCCAACATGCTGACGCGGCGGCTCGAGGCCTTGGTCGAAAGCGGCATCTTCGAGAGGCGGCAGTACAGCGAGCACCCTCCGCGTCATGAGTACGTTCTGACCGAGCGGGGCGCGGATTTCTGGCCCGTGCTCGTCACGCTCATGGCATGGGGCAACAAGCATTTCGCGCCGCACGGCGAGGTCGTGCCTCTTGGCGGATACGGCCACCGGTAAAGCTCGCCGACCCGAAGCTGATCGATAAACGGACTGGGGCCGAGATCACCAGCGAACGCTTCGCGCTGGCACCGGGACCCAAAGCCGGTGCGCGGGTGAAAAGCAAATACGCGACGGCGTCGAGCGCTTCATCTGAGCGCGCCTGCGCGGCGCGACGTCCGAGCGCGCGCATCCGGCACGACGCGATCGCGCACGGGCTCCGGTCCTCGGCCGTCATGAGCCACGCTACCCGTCCGAAATTAGCAGGGTTCCTTGATGAAACTCGCATCCAGCATGGGCCAGCGCTACGCCTTCGTCGTCGCGGCCGTGGCGTTTCTCATCCTGCTCACGACAGCCGGCGTGCGATCGGCGCCGGGTCTCATGCTGGTGCCGTGGGAGAACGCGTTCGGCTGGGACCGCGGCACGATCTCGTTCGCGGCGGCGCTCGGCATTTTCCTTTACGGCCTCATCGGGCCGTTCGCGGCGGCGCTGATGCAGAGCTTCGGCGTGCGGCGCACGCTGGCGCTGGCGCTCGGCCTGATGTCGCTGTCGGCGTTCCTCAGCCTGTTCATGACCGAGTCCTGGCAGCTCATTCTCACCTGGGGCGTGCTGTCGGGCATCGGCACGGGCTGCATTGCCATGGTGCTGGCGGCGACCATCGTCAGCCGCTGGTTCGTGAAGGACCGCGGCCTCGTCATGGGCATTCTGACCGCGAGCATCGCGACGGGGACGCTCATCTTCCTGCCGCTGCTGGCGCAGCTGCTCGAGCACGGCAGCTGGAAATCGCCGGTCACCGCGATCGGCATCGCGACGCTGGCGCTCATTCCGCTGGTGCTATGGCTGATGCCGGAGCGGCCGTCCGACATCGGCACCGAGCCCTACGGCGCGGAGCCCGGAACTCCGCCCGCGGCGCAGGCGGCGCATGGCAATCCGGTTTGGACTGCGCTTTCAACGCTCGCGCATGGCCGCGCGCAAGACCGACTTCTGGCTGCTGTTCGCGACATTCTTCATCTGCGGCTTCACGACCAACGGCCTTATCGGCACGCACATGATCTCGCTCTGCGCCGACAACGGGCTCCTCGCCACGTCGGCCACAGGGCTCATGGCGATGATGGGCGTGTTCGACCTCGTCGGCACGACCGTGTCGGGCTGGCTCACCGACCGCTACGACAGCCGCAAGCTGCTGTTCATGTATTACGGCCTGCGCGGGCTGTCGCTGATGTACCTCCCCTACTCCGACTTCTCGCTCTACAGCCTGTCGCTGTTCGCCGCGTTCTACGGGCTCGACTGGATCGCGACCGTGCCGCCGACCTTGCGGCTGACGCAGCAGTCGTTCGGCGATGCGGCGGCACCGATCGTGTTCGGCTGGATCGCGTGCGGGCATCAGATGGGCGCGGCAACGGCAGCGCTCATGGCCGGCGTGCTGCGCACCGAGTTCGGCACCTATCTCGAAGCCTTCCTCATCGCGGGTTCGACGGGCATCGTGGCCGCGTTCCTGTCGCTGATGATTGGGCGCGCCCGCAATGAAAGAACCCATCGCAGTCCCGGCTTGACTTGAGTTCCCTCTCCCCGTTCTTACGTCCGTGCGAAGCATGGCTCCGCCATGACGAGAGGGTTAGGGTGAGCGGCAGACGCTGGCGCTTCGATGTGTTGCTGCCCCTCACCCCGTCCCTCTCCCCGCAAGCGGGGAGAGGGAGAGAAGCCAGTGGCCGATGGGATTGCCGCTGTCGAACAACAGGCGCAGCGCGACCGCAACGACTGATCAGCACCAGCAGCGGACGGATGACGCGCTCGCCATGTGTCATGGCCGTGTGCGCTCCGACCCAGGCTCCTGCTGCCTGACCGAGAGCCATGGGGAGACCGATGGCGTAGACGATGTGGCCGGTCACCACGAAGATCGCACAGCGAGACCAGGTTCGAGGTGAGATTCAGCACCTTGGTGTTCGCCGTCGCCTGCAGCAGGCCGAGTCCCATCAGCGAGACGAAACCAAGGGCGAACAGCGAACCCGTTCCGGGCCCGAAGAAGCCGTCATAAAAGCCGATCGGCGCCGCCACGGCGAGCGCGAATACCTTCAAAGACAGCGGCGCCGAGGTTGCCTTGCGGCGCAGGCGTGGCGCGAGAGCGAAGTAGATCGCGACGGCAATCAATGCGAACGGCATGGCGGCGGCAAGGGCCTGCTGATCCAGCGTGCCGACGAGAAGCGCGCCCAATGCGGCACCGGCGCCCGTCGCTGCAACGAGCGGTGCAAGGCTTTTGAATTCGATGTGGCCGGCGCGGGCGAAGCCAGCGGTCGCCGCAGCCACCCCGAATGTGCCCTGCAGCTTGTTGGTCGCCACAGCTTCCACAGGCGTCAGACCCGACAGCAACAGCGCCGGCAAGGTGATGAGCCCGCCGCCGCCGGCGATGGAATCGACGAACCCCGCGCAGGCCGCGGCGAACATGAGCAACAAGACGATTTCGTAGTCCACGCGCCATCCCCGCACCAACGCGCCGACTTAGTGGAAGCATTCCCAGCCAACCGTAACCACTACCCCGCTCACGTCCCGACTTCCACTCCCCCGGGACGCGGAGAGGCCCGACGCCAGCTCCTCAGAGGCTGACCGCGCACTGGTCTCAAGCTCGTACCTCATGCTTTCGGGCAGATGCTCCGCGGGTGAGGGGCGCGCATCATCGTCTCCAGAAGCCGACTCCGCCGCTCCTCATTATCCCAGATCAGCGCTCGAGCTTTTCGGCCATGACCGCGATGGTGCGCTGGTAGACCTCGGCCCTGTTCCATTCCTCGAGCGCCCGTAGTTGCCGGTGCCGGGACCCCAGGGCTGGCCCGCGTGCCAGCCGTGGCCCTTCAGGAAGTTGGCGGTCGAGGCCAGGATGTCGGGCACGCTGCGCACGAGGTCGCGGCGGCCGTCGCCGTCGAAATCGACGGCGTACTTGTAATAGGACGACGGCAGGAACTGCGTCTGGCCGATCTCGCCGGCCCAGCCGCCGCGCATCTGGCTCGCCGCCATGTCGCCGCGCTCGACGATGCGCAGCGCGCTCATGAGCTCGTTGGTGAAGAACGCCGAGCGGCGGCAGTCATAGGCCAGCGTGGCGAGCGAGCGGAGGATGGAGAACTTGCCGCCGTTGTCGGCGCCGTAGTTGGTCTCCAGCCCCCAGATGGCGATGACGACACCTGCCGGGCACGCCGAAGCGCTTCTCCATGCGGTCGAGCGGTCGCGATGCTGGGCGCATCAGCGGCGGCCGCGGCGGATCAGCGGATGACGACACGCGGCGGGCATAGAACTGCTCGAAGCTGAGCTTGAAGGAGCGCTGCGACCGGTCGAGGCGGATGACCTTCGGGTCGTAGGTCACGCCGCCGAGCGCGCTCGATATGGTGCGGGCGGATATGCCCTGGGCGGCCGCCTGACGCTTGAACTGCTCCAGCCAGGATGAGAAGCCGCCGCCTCCGCTACCGCAGGATGCGGCGTGGGCGGACGACCCGACGGCCATCACCGCCGCAACCATCGCGATGCTTCCTATCCGTCTGCAGAGGGCGACTGTACGCGTTCCAATCCCGGTCATACGGATTTCCTTCACGTTTTTGGCCTTCGAGTTTTTGGCCATCAAGTATTTTGGCTCGGCACTCTGGCTGCTCCACACCCGCCTTGTCACGGAGACGTTACCGTGGCGTACTGGCGCGGTCGGGAGGGGGCTCTTGCCTCGTCACAAAAGCGGCAGACTCAGCGCGCACCTGGAACGGGCGGAACCTTCCGCCTGCCCCGGATTTAGGGTGCTGACGGATTAGATTGCCGTACCAAGCCGCGCAGGGAGAGCAAAGACAATTCGGGACGGATACGAGACCGAAGAGCTGGACTACACGATAGAGCCCTACAAGGTCGCGGCTCCAGCGCCTGCGCGCGCTGTCAAAACGTCCAAGTTGCGGGTTCCGAATGCCATCGACTTCTGGCGCGGCGTGGCGCTGGTGATGATCTTCATCAACCATGTGCCGGGCAATGTCTTCTCCATCCTGACACTGCGCAACTACGCCATCTCGGACGCGGCTGAGCTGTTCGTTTTTCTCGCCGGCTGCTCGATGGCCTACTTCGTCGGCGCGCCCGGCAGGCGCAAGCCCGCACTGCATATCGTGGCGCGGCTCTTGAAGCGGGCTTTCGAAATCTGGCGGGCGCAGATCGTGGTCATCTCCGCGGCCATTGCCCTTCTCGGCGGTTTCGCGCTGGCGCTCAACGATCCGCTGCTGCTCGAGTGGCACAATGCGGGGCCCGCATACTTCGACACCGTCCGGTCCTCGATCGGGCTCGTCTTCCTGACGTATCAGATCGGCTACTTCAATATCCTGCCGCTCTATGTCGTGCTTCTGCTCATGTCGCCTGTGCTCGTACTGCTGTGTCTGCGGAATCGGGCACTCGCGATTGCGGTGTCGCTCGGGCTCTATGCCGTGACGCTGGCTACGCAGATCACGCTGCCGAGCTGGCCTGTCGAGGGCGCGTGGCACTTCAATCCGCTATCTTGGCAGGTGCTCATACTTTTAGGCTTCCTGTGCACCGATCTCGCCCGATCAGACCCGAACTTCCAATCGCTCGTTGCACGACTTTGGACTCCTGCAGCAGTGGTGGTGGCGTTGGGTGCCATCATCGTCTGGCTGGATGTGAGGCCCGACCCAATGGCGGTACCGGAGCCGCGTCTATTCTTTCTTTTCGACAAAGCTTATCTGTCGCCGGTCAGAGTGCTTAATATGTTGGCACTCGCCATCGTATTTTTTCCAATATTCGCCTTTATCTCATCGCGAGCCGACAGGGTGACAACCGGCGTGGTTCAATATATGAGCTGCCTCGGGCGTAATTCTCTGGCAGTATTTAGTATGTCATCGTTGCTCGCCCTCGCGAGCCAGATCGCGAGATACGTCGGCGGATCGAGCATAGCCCTCGATCTTCTAGTTTTAGTCGCCGGCCTCGTATTGATGAGAGTGACAGCATGGACCGTCGAATTTCCCGCATCTGTTCAGCAGCGCTGATTGTTGGCCTCGTTCACGCCAACGTCGCCTCTGCGCAGCCATCGGGAGCCGGGAATCCGCTGTCGGTCGCCAAAGCGCCGCTGAGCGGCGGCAAAGATCCCGCGGCCGCAAACGACTGCAACGTCAAGGCGCCGGTGTTCGAGGGACGCGCGTCCTTGCGCTCGGTCACGAAAGCTCTCAAGGAAAAGCGCCCGGTTCGCGTGATCGCAATCGGATCGTCATCGACCGTCGGCGTCGGAGCCTCGTCTCCGCTCGCGACCTATCCGACGCGCCTCGAGAAGGATCTCGAAGGCAATGTCTCCGGAATGCAGGTCGAGATGTACGTGCGCGGCATCAACGGCGAGATCGCCGAGGACGCTGCCGACCGCCTCAAGATGGCCGTCGCCGACATCAAGCCCGATCTCGTCATCTGGCAGGTCGGCACCAATGACGCTCTCGCGCGCGTCGAAGAGGATGATTTTGCAGCGCAGCTTCGCTCGACGCTGCAGTGGCTGGCTTCGTACAAGATCGACGTCGTGCTGATCGACCCTCAGTATGTCGAGCGCCTGTCGAAGGACGGCTACTACAAGGGCATCGTCGACACCATCTCAGAGGTGGCGCAGGAGCGGCATGTGCTGCTCGTCAATCGCTACGATGCCATGGCTGATCTGGCGCGGCAGCATCCCGGCCTCACCTACCTCGCCGGCGACAAGTTCCATCTCAACGATCTCGGCTACAAGTGCATGGCGGAATATGCCGCCAGGGCCATCGTCGCCGGCATCACGCAGGCCAATGCCGAGCGCCCGCTGAACAAGCAATAGTCCCGCTACCAAGCGGCTCTTCCCTTAACCCTTCTCCGTACGTGAAGCCACTCGCCCACGGGTGTATTATGCCCTTGCGCGGCTGACCCGATGCGTGCTGCAACAGCCGCTGATCCAGATCAAAACAGGACACGGACCATGGCAGGCATTCTCGACGGCAAAGTTGCATTGGTGACGGGCGTCAGCCACGACGGCCAGGTCGGGCAAGCCGTGGCCAAGGCGCTTGCGGACCGGGGTGCAGCTCTCGCCATCTGCGCGCGCAGCGCTGCCAACGTGGAGGCGCGCGGCGATGAGCTGCGCAAGGCCGGCGCGAAGGTGATTGCGGTCGCGGCATCGCTGACCGACGAAGCGGCTGTGGCGTCGCTCATCGAGCGCACGAAGAGCGAGCTTGGCCGGCTCGATATCGTCGTCAATCTGGCGGGCGGGCTCACGCGCTACAAGCCTGCAACGGATTTCACGCTCGACGACTGGACCAGCGAGCTGAACAACAACCTGCTCAGCGCTTTTCTCGTGACGCGCGCGGCGTTCCCGGTGCTCAAGGCGAGCGGCGGCGGATCAGTCATCAACTTCGCCCGCGCCGGATTGGCCCAGGCCAACATGGTGGCCTACAATTGCGCCAAGGCCGGCGTCGAGGCGCTGACGCGCACGTTCGCGCTCGAAGGGGCGGAGGCCAAGATCCGCGTCAATTCGGTAGCTCCGGGGCTTGTCGATACGGCGTCGAACGTCGGCATGATGCAGCCCAAGGATCTCACGAAATGGACCAAGCGCGACGACATCGCCGAGACGGTGGCGTTCCTGGCTTCGCCTGCTTCGATCGGCATTACCGGACAGTCGATCGCCGTGACCGGCTGGGGACTGTGACGGCGCGGTCATGACAGGCGCGGGCGAATACAGGCCAGTCGATCCCAAGTCCGTCGACCCGGGCGTGCGCGTCGGCCACGTGCACCTCAAGGTGTCGGATCTCGATCGCGCCATCGGCTTCTATTCCGGCGTACTCGGCTTCGATGTGATGCAGCGCTACGGCTCGCAGGCGGCGTTTCTGTCGGCTGGCGGCTATCATCATCACATCGGGCTCAATACGTGGGAGAGCAAAGGCGGGCAGCCGCCGCCTCCGGGCACGACGGGGCTTTTCCACTCGGCCTTCCTCTATCCGACACGCGCGGCACTGGCGAGGGCGCTGCGGCGCGTGCTGGATGCGGGCATCGCGCTCGACGGCGCCAGCGACCACGGCGTCAGCGAGGCGCTCTATTTGCGCGATCCCGACGAGAATGGCGTCGAGCTTTATTGGGATCGTCCGCCGGAAGCCTGGCCGCGCGACAAGGACGGTACGCTCGCCATGTTCACGAAGCGGCTCGATCTGCAGGACCTGCTGGCGGCTGCCGAGAGCTGAAGTTTAACGTCAGTCCGCCATGCGAATTGCAGCCTTTCAGACTCTGCAAGTCGCTGCGATCTATTGAAGTCGCTTGACCGCGCCTAGCGCTTCTGCGTTCTCCGCGCCCTTCGCCGTATCCACGTGCACGGCCACCTCGTCGCCCTGCCTGAGCAACGCATTTGGGCTTAGGATCACGCGATCGGCGATGCCGAGGCCCGACGTTACCTCGACGCGGTCGCCGAGGTCACGACCCACCGCGATGGGCCTGAACTCGACGCGGCTCTGCGCATCGACCAGCGCCACCATCTGCCGCCCGTCTCGCACCGCAAGCGTATTGGACGGCACGGTCACGGTGGTGTTGTCGCGAGCGAGCGAGAACACCACCTGGCCGTTGAGTCCCGCCGGAATGCGCCGGCCGGGATTGGGCATCATCAGCTCGGCCCGCATGGTGCTCGACGCCTGATCGATCAGATGCGACATGCGCGCCACCTCGGCTTCGAAAATCTCTCCCGGCAACTCGGCGAACGTCACGCGAGCCTTGTCCTGCGGCTTGATCTTGAGCGCCGACGACTGCGGCACGTCGATCTCGACGCGCAGCGGATCGAGACGGGCGATGCGGAAC
Organism: uncultured Alphaproteobacteria bacterium; assembly: GCA_963831345.1. Lineage (GTDB taxonomy): Bacteria > Pseudomonadota > Alphaproteobacteria > Rhizobiales > Hyphomicrobiaceae > Hyphomicrobium_C. The sequence goes on along the minus strand of CAWHPZ010000013.1, from coordinate 16,683 downwards.
AGGAAGCTGCCCTGCTGGCTCTGGTCGCCCGAGATCTTGTCGCCGCGCTCCACCTGCCGCGCCACGATGGTTCCTGTGAACGGCGCGCGCACCGTCTGGAAGCCCTGCACCTCCTCGAGACGCTTCACCTCGGCTTCCGCCGCGGCGATGTCCGCTTCCGCCGTCTGCAATGAGGCCCGCCGCTCGTCGCGCACCTGCTCCGACAGGAAGCCTTTCGGCGTCAGCTGATCGGCACGCGCAGAGTTGAGCTTTGCAATGTCGAGACGCGCACGTACCTGCTGCAGGGCCGCTCGGGCCCGGTTCAACTCGTGCTCGATCTCGGGCGCCTCGATGGTGAGAAGAACGTCGCCGGCCTCGACGCGATCGCCGATATCCACTTTCCGCTCCGCAACCACACCCGTGGCGCGCGCCGAAACGAGTGCCTGTTCCGCCGGCGCCGTCCGGCCCGAGAGGGAGAGCTTTCCGGACGCCGTAGCCGGCTCCGGCGCCACCACGCGCACGGTGCGCGGCACGGGCTTGCCTTGAGCCGGCGAACCTTGAGTAGGCGCACCCTGAGCAGCGGCAGGTGTCGAGAGCGCTGCAATTCCTGCAGGTAACAGGGCCGCGACGGCGAGCGCGGAGGCGAGGGTCATGATCGGGCGCGAAGTCATAGGTCAGATCCTCATTCCGCCGGGACGTAGGCAGGTTCCGGCGCTGCCGCCGGAACAGGTTCGGTTTCGAATTCAGAATGCTTCTTTGGCCGCGCCAGCAAAGCGAACAGGAACGGCACGAAAGTGAGCGTCGCGCAGGTGCCGAAGATGAGCCCGCCCGCCACCGCGCGGCCAAGGGGCGCGTTCTGCTCGCCGCCCTCGCCGAGGCCGATGGCCATGGGCAGGATGCCGACGATCATGGCCGTCGCGGTCATGAGCACGGGTCGTAGTCGCGTCTGCGCCGCTTCGAGAGCCGCGTCCCGCGGCGTCTCGCCATGCAGCAGCCGGTCGCGCGCGAAGCTGGTCACGAGCACGCTGTTGGCCGTCGAAACACCGATGACCATGATGAAACCCGTCAGCGCCGGCACCGACAGCGGCGTCCCGGTCACGTAGAGACCGATCGCAGCGCCCGTGATCGCCACCGGCAGGCCGCTCATGGCGATGATCGGCATCAGCCAGGATTGGAAATTGACCACCATCACCAGATAAACCAGCACCGCCGCCAGCGCCAAGCCACCTGCCATCTCGCCATAGGCCTGGGACATGGACTGCGCCCGTCCCGCGACCTCGATGCGGTTGCCCGGCTTGAGCTTCGCTTTCGCCGCCTCGATGAGCTCTGCAACCTCGCCGTAGACGCCGCCGAGATCCCGGCCCGCGACGTTGGCCAGCACGGTCTGCGTCGGCTGCAGCGTCGTGCGGTCGATGTTGGCCGGCAGCTGGCGCAGCTGCAGGCTGGCGAATGTCCGGAGCGGAACCGCCTGTGCGCCGCCTGGCGGCTTCACCGGCGTATTCAGAAGCTGCTCGAGCGAGGTCAGCGCCGAGGGCGGCGCCACCACCTGCACCGTGTACGAAAGCCCCGCCGTCGGATCGCTCCAGAAGCTGGGCGATACCGTTCCCGCCGCTCCGAGCGCCGAGAGCAGCGCATTGGCGGCATCCTGCGGCGTCACGCCGATCTGCAGTGCGCGCACGCGGTCGATCTCGAGGTAATAAGAAGGAACGTTGCGCACCTGGCGCACGGCCACGTCTACGGCGCCCGGAATTCTGCGGATGTCCTCCACGAGACCGCGCGCGATTTCGGCATTGCCCTGAACGTCGCGTCCGATGAGACGAAGCTCGATGGCGGTCTGCGCGCTGCCGGCGAGCGTTTGCGAGGTGGCGTCCGCCGGCCGGAAATAGACGGTGAGGTCGGGGAATCGCTCCTTGATCATGGCGCGGATGGCATCGGCATAGCCAACCGTCGGTGCATGCTCCTGCGCGAGCTGGATCAGGATCTCGCCGTCGAACGAGCCGATGACGCCGCTTTCCACCCAGGCGAGATTGATCGGCTCCGGCGCGCCGATGTTCTCGGCGATGAACTTGACCTCTTCTGGCGGAATGACGTCGCGGATGGCGAGCTGCACGTCGGAGAAGCGCCGCGCCGTTTCTTCGAGACGCGTTCCGGCGGGCCCGCGCACATAGATGCGGATCATGCCGGCGTCGGTCTCGGGGAAGAAGTCGCGGCCGAGATGCGTCGTCGTCAGCGTTCCCACGAACAGCGCGCCGATCAGCCCGATGCAGGGGCAGGATTCGCCACCTGAGCAGAATCCGCGCCAATGCCGCGACGAAACGCTCACCGGCTGAGAGCGCGCGGTCCACGAGGCCCTGGAAGCCCTTCATGGGCGTGCCATGCACATGCTGCGGATGGTCGCGACAGCATCAGGCTCGCGAGCGATGGCACCAGCGTGCGCGACAGAACATACGAAGCCGCCATGGCGAACATGACCGCAAGCGCCATGGGCACGAACACGAACGCTGCCGTTCCGGTGAGCAGGAAGATCGGCGAGAACACGATGCAGATCGCGACGGTCGAAACGAACTCCGGGAACGCCACCTCGCTCGCGCTTTTCAGGATCGCCTCGCGCAGACCGAGGCCAGCTTCGAGATTGCGGTTGATGTTCTCGATCTCGACCAGCGCGTTGTCGACCAGGATGCCGATGGCCAGCATGAGCCCGCCGAGCGTCATCAGGTTGAAGGTATTGCCCGTGAGCGAAAGGCCCGCGATGGAGGCCAGCAGCGCCAGCGGAATGGAGGTCAGCACGATGAGCGACGACCGCCAGCTGCCGAGGAACACCAGCACCACGAGCGCCACCAGCAGGCCGACCAGCACCGCTTCCTTCAGCACGTGCGAAACCGCATTCTCGACGAACACCGACTGATCGAACACCGGCTCGATGGTGACGCCCGGAGGAGCAGCCGCCCGAAGCTCGGGCAGGCGCTGCTTGATCTGGCGGACGATTTCGACGGTCGAGGCATCGCCGAGCTTCAGGATGGAAACGATGACGGCGTTCTGCCCGTCGAGACGGGCGATGTTGGTCTGAACCGCCTGTCCGTCACGCACGCTGGCCACGTCCGATACGCGCACGACGCGCCCGTCCACGGACCTGAGCGGCAGGTCGCCGAAGGCAGCCACCGTCTCCGGGCTGGCGTTGGTGGTGATGGTGATCTCGCGCCCCTCGGTGCGCAGCGAGCCCGAGGGCAGCGTCAGGTTCTGCGTGTTGACGGCGCGGGTGATGTCGCTCGCCGAAAGGCCGTAGGCCTGCAGCTTCTCGAGATCGAGGTCGATCATCACCTGCCGCGAGGCGCCGCCATAGGGAAGCGTGAGCCGCAATCCCGAGATGGACTGGATCTGCGCGCGCAGCTGAATACGCGCGTAATCGTAAAGCGCGCCGTCGTTGAGCGTGTCGGAGGCGAGCACGAGCTGGATGACCGGCACGCTCGACGGAACATAGGGCACGATGAGCGGCGGATTGGTGCCGGGCGGCATGCGCCGCAGAATGGTCTGGCTGACGGACGTCACCTGCGCGAAGGCGCTGGTCACGTCGGTGCCGGGCTGGAACGCCGTGCGCACGATGCCGACGCCGTTCAGCGTTTCCGACCTCAGCTCACGCACGTTGTCGACGTTGTTCATGATGGCGAGCTCGCTGAACGAGGTCAGCTTGCTGGCCATCTCCTGGGCGTTGAGGCCCTGATAGGTCCAGATGACGTTGATGGCGGGAATGTTGACCGCCGGCAGAATGTCCGTCGACATGCGCCGCGCCGAAAGGACGCCGAACAGCAGCAGCAGGATCGCGAGCACGCCGACGCTGTGCCGGTGACTGACGGCATACCTGACGATCCACATGAACTGTCCCCTGCCAAGCGCGCGCGGTGCTGCCCAGGCACCTCTAGCGGCTCACATTAAGGGAATCTTAAGCGGCCAAACGGAGGCGTTCTCCGAGACAATTAGGTAGTTTAGCCTGATGTGGCGTCTGCCGGAGTGGCCGGATGTTCAGCGCACGCAGGGTGGCCCGCCTCCACGACACGTTGCGCCGCCACGACAATCTGTGCCCGAAGGCCGGGCCCCGGTTTTCGGCTTTGCAGCCGGAGCGACATGCCGTCTTTCTCCAGCGCGGTCTCGACGATCGAAAGGCCCAGCCCGCTCCCTACCGGGCTCTTGTGGCGTCCCCTGAAAAAGCGCTGGGTCACCCTGTCCAATTCTTCGCTCGGAATGCCGGGGCCGTCGTCATCGAGCGTGATCAGCGCTGACGTCTCCGATTTGGACAACGACCAGCGCACCGGCTCGCGGCTGCCGGAGTGCTGAATAGCGTTCTCCATCAGATTGCGTGCCGCAACGTGAAACGCATCGGGGTTGGCCATGATCTTGCACCCGAACAGGCCGTCATCGATCAGGGCCGGGGACGGATTGTCCTGCGTCTTGAGTTCGTCGCAGATGGCACGCAGGCGCGCGCCCGCATCGATCCATTCCTGAGGCCCTTTGGACTCCGCTGCATCGATCTGCGCCAGCGCCAGCAGCTGCTTGGCCATCCGCGTCGTGCGGTCGGCGGCGGTCAGCGCGTTTTTCAACGCGGTCCCGCGCGTCGCCGGATCCGTAGTGGCGAGCGCGATTTGAACCTGGGTCCGTAAGCCGGCCAGCGGCGTTCGAAGCTCGTGGGCGGCGAATGCCGTCACGCTTCGCTCGTGCTCGCGCGCCGTCACCACCTTTTGAAACAGGTCGTTCAAGCCGTCGACGACCGGCCGAATTTCCGCTGGGCTTCTGCCGATGTCCAGCGCGCTGAGATCGTCGGCATTGCGTCCGGCCACCGCGTCCGTCAAGCGGCGCAGCGGAGCGAGCCCTTGGCGGATGGCCAGCCAGATGAGCCCGCTGAGGATCACCAGAACGACGAGGCCCGGCCCTGCGAGACCCCACATCAGCTCGCGCACCAGCCGTTCGCGATGACTGACGCTGTCGCCGACGAGAACGCGAATGCCTCGCTCGCGATCCTCACGGGCGAAGACGCGCCACCGCGTGCCGTTGATGTCCTGGTTGGAGTACCCGCTGCTGACGTGCGTCAGCTGCGTCATGGGCGCCGCGCTCGACTTGCCGACCAACTGTCCGTCGATCGACCAGATCTGGCAGGCCAATTGGAAATTGGTCTCGAGGTTTTGGATCGGCGTCGATTGCTTGGCGACGCGAACGCCGGAAATATCGGCGGTAACCTTGAAGTCCGAGCTCTCGATCAGCGAACCCACCATGCGGGTTGCCTCTTCGAGCCGCGCATCGAGCACGCGCTCGAGCTCCTGCCGGCTGCCCGAGTAGATCCAGGCCATGCCCGACAGCCAGACAACGCTGGTGGCCAGCAGAAGCAATCCGTAGAGACGTGCTGTCATCGATCGCATGGGCGGTGCCGTCTTGGCGTGGCGTTGCTGGAATTTCAGCGCAGCACCAGACATTGCGGAGCTTAAGTCAAGCTTAAGCCGATTAGAGGCTTCAGTTCGGAGGAAAAACGGGCAAGAAAGCAGGGGCTGGGCCGCACGGAGGATCGCAATGCGGGTTCTGATCGTCGAAGATGACGCCGTTCTGCAGAACGGTCTCGCAGTGGGTTTGGGTCTTCACGGTATCGCCGCGGAAGCAGTCGAAACGTGCGCCGACGCCCTGGCCGCGCTGGCGACGACGTCGTTCGACGCTGTAGTTCTCGATATCATGCTGCCGGATGGATCGGGTTTCGACGTGCTGCGCGAGTTGCGACAGCGCAACGACGCCGTGCCGGTCCTGCTCCTGACGGCACGCGACACCGTCGCAGATCGTGTTCGTGGCCTCGACGACGGTGCCGATGACTACCTGGGCAAGCCGTTCGATCTCGACGAAGTTGCGGCCCGGCTGCGAGCCTTGCGGCGGCGCGCCGTCGGTCGCGCCACGCCGACGATCGTATGGCAGGGGATCGAGGTCGATCCGCAACGCCAGATCGCGACGGCAAACGGCGAAGCGATCAATCTGTCCCGCCGGGAGTTCGCCCTCCTGATGGCCCTGGTCGAGCGGCCCGGCGTCATCCAGTCCAAGACCGAGCTCGAAACGCTGCTCTATGGCTGGCAGGAAGAGGTCGAGAGCAACGCGGTGGAGGTTCACATCCACCACCTGCGCGCCAAGATCGGCCGCGATCGCATCGAAACCGTTCGCGGACTGGGCTACCGCGCCAAGGTCTAACATCGGCGTCCCTCGATGCCCTTAAGGTCCACTTAATCTGAGCCGCTAGGTTTCCGACTCGCCGTCAGAGACTGCGATCGTCCTGACGGCGCGCGAAGGGGCGAGTCAGGGCGGAGGGGAACTTCAGTGTTATCGAGACGAATGGTGGTGCTGGGACTGGCCGCAACCGTTTCCGGCTGCGCGGCTCAGGACGACACGGACTGGCTTGGGTTCGGCTATGAGGTCGACAACTTCGATCTCAAGCAATACGCGGCTCTCAACGCTGAAAAGTTTCCGATCCCGGCGGCGGATGTCCGCGACATCAAGCCGAAGTATCGCCGCAGACTGGTGAACTATCAGACCAGCGAACCGCCGGGCACCATCGTCGTCGACACCTCGAACCGATACCTGTACCTCGTCGCCTCCGATGGCAAAGCCATGCGTTACGGAATTGAGGTCGGCCGCGAGGGCTTCGGCTGGAGCGGCGTCGCCAATATCGCCCGCAAGGCAGAGTGGCCCACTTGGACGCCCCCGGCCGAGATGGTAGCCCGCGATCCGCGGACCGCACCTTTCGCCAAAGGCATGCCCGGCGGTCCCGAAAACCCACTCGGGGCGCGCGCGCTCTATCTTTATCAGAACGGCCACGACACGCTTTACCGGATTCACGGCGGTGGACGTCCGACGACGTTGGGCAAGGCAACGTCCAGCGGCTGCATCAGGCTGTTGGATCACGACATCGTCGATTTGCACAATCGCGTGCCGACGGGAACGCGGACCGTCGTCCTCTCAAACCCCATCGTGAGCGATTTGAGCCGATCCGCTCCCAGGGGCAGCTAGACACATGATGAAATATCCGGACGCACTGAACGTAACACGGCCGCCCTAAGCCTCCTCGCATACGTGTTTCGAGGAGGTTTCATGAGCACGCGAAAAACATCGGCGAGACTATTGACTGCTCTCGCCCTCTTTTTGCTGACTCCGCCCGCGTTGGGCGCGCCGGGTGACGGGGCCGAGTTTCGCCCACCATCACCGCCGCCCATGGCAGGGCAAGAACGGTCTGACGGCCCGCCACGGGATGAAAGGCGCGGACCGCCCAAGCATGGCGAAATGGGACGGCCGCCGCATCCGCCGCTCGCCGCCCGGCTCGCCGAGACGGAAACGGAGATCGGTATCCGCGCCGGCCAGCTCGATGCCTGGCGCGATTTCACCGACGCTCTCATCGCCGTGATTGAGCCACCGAAACCGCCTCAGCGGCCGCTCGAGACTGAAGCCAGGAAGGTGCCTGAGCCCTTCGCGCTTGCAACCCGTATCGGCACCGATGCCGTGGCGCGGGGACAGAAGGCGGAAGCCTTGCTCAAGTCCATCGAGGCACTGCGTGCCAAGCTAACCCCGGAACAGTTGACCAAGCTGGCTGCGGTCGAGGAGCGTCTGCGCCCTCCGCCGCATGGTCCACGGCCGCCGTTCGGTCCCGGGCGTGGGATTTCGCCGGACGCGCCGCCTCCAGGCGAGCCCTCGCCAAAGCCGTAAACCGAGACTGGGAGCCGGAGCAGGAGCGCCCGGCTCCCTCTGGGCGGGCAAAGAATGGCAATTGAGTTGCCACATCTGCCTGCGCTCCTTTGCCACGTGTGCGGATAGGTTGTGCAAACGCGCGGAGTTAACCTGAGCCACCCGCGCCGCCTCGCTTCTTATCGATCGAGAGGGTCTGGAGCGGGCCAAAAGCTGAAAACATAAAAGTACTCAGGAGGACTCCCAATGAAGACTTCTGATCGCTGCGGCTGCAGCCGCTGCTTTCACTATGTCGCTCGCCACCGCCGCAACCGCCGGCGACTGGGCTGACAATTTCAAAAATCTCGACACCGATGGCAGCGGCCGCATCAGCCGCACGGAGTGGGAGGCGAAGGTATCGACGCTCAAGCTCGATCCGGCGCCGACCTTTACGGCGATGGACGTCGACGTGAACAACGGCGTCGATGAGGACGAGTGGGCTTCGGCAGAAAAAATGGCCAAGGCTTTCCCCGTGTCGTGCAAGTCCGCCAAGGAATCCTGGTGCCCGAAGCAGTACTAAAACTCTCGGACACTACAACGTACCTCGAAACCCGGCGGGCAACCTCCGGGTTTCGGGCTACGTAGCGCCGAAGTCTTGGGCCTCATGGGCTCCATCAAAGATCCCATGATCGTTTCGGATCCTTTTCGCTCCGATCGTGTCATGTCGGAGACATGCCTTCGGCATGAGTTGAAGACATGCCTCCAGCATGCGCCGCATATCGGGCGCGACGTAAATCGGCAGCGCAGGAAAGATCAATGCGGCCTTGGGCTTCGGCGCACTGCCGAAGCCCTTGCTTGCTGCCGGAAACTGACGCTCTAACCATGACCTAGGTGCGCTCTTCTAATCCTTGAACGGGTCGAACTCTTTCTCTCCAGCCATAACGACGGCAAAAGGTCTGAGCGTGTGCAGGACACGAACAGATCCCGAATGCTGCGCCAACACTTCCGGCAAGCGACGGTAGGCCATCGGGCTTTCGTCAAGGTCCGCGCCAATCAGCGTGACGCCACGCGATTGCAGCCACGAGTCCATCTCCTGCCGCGTGAAGCGGCGCTTGGCTTCCTTACGACCGAACATGCGGCCAGCACCGTGGACGGTCGAGTAGAGCGACGCCCTCGCATCCTCGCTTTCGACGCCTTCAAGGATGACGGCATCGTCGCCCATGGACCCGCCAACAAACCCGCGCTGTCCGGGAAAGGCCGGCGTCGCACCCTTGCGAACGACCCAAAGGTCGCGACCACCGTGCCTCTCACGCCAAGCGTAGTTGTGATGGTTGTGGACCATGTCGACCACGGTTCCCCCGATGATCTGGCGCACGCGTTCGCAGACCCACTCGCGTCCGGCGTAGGAATACCGGCCGGCCAATTCCATGGCGGCAATGTAGCGGCGTCCGATCTCGCTATCTTCGTCGACCACGGCGGGCGGGACGTTGATTCCGTCCTTGCCGCCAGCAGCCTTGAGGTAGCGAGTTGAACTGGTGTGCCCCAATCCGCGAGAGCCGAAGTGCACGCCGATCCAGACGTGCCCTTCGTCGTCGCGCATCAAGTCCACGTAGTGGTTTCCAGAACCCACAGTACCAAGCTGGCCGACCGCCTTCTGACGATAGGAGTCCATATCGGATGCTTTCCAAGCTTCGGTATCGTCGAACAGCGCATGCTCGACACGCTCGCCGTTGTTCCTCCCGATCCCGAACGAGACGACGCGCGAGATGTCCTTCGTGATGTCCGCCACGCGGTCAGCGATGTCCGCATACTTCGTGTCGAGCTTTACGGCCATGTTTCCACAGCCGATGTCGAACCCGACGCCGGAGATGCTGATCTGCTTTTCGTAGGCGATCACGCCACCAACCGGCTGCGCATACCCAAGATGGCCGTCCGCGCAGATCACGCCAGCTACGACATTTCCAACCGCCATGCAGTTGCGCATCTGATCCAGCGTCGATTGCTCGTGCTGGCCAAATACCTTGAGCGCAGAGTTCTGAAAACGCTCTGCCTGGGGCGCAATCTGCGCGATTTCTTCCTTGGCGTTCTGGGCCTCGCGAGCAAGGTGCTCCGCTCGAGCCGCGTCGCGATACGTGCACCAGAGCGGCATGGAACGCTGCCCAGGCCTCTCGATGCGCGCGTCGGGATCCAAGCCAGCTTCTATTGCAAGGGCTCTGGCACGCTCCTGATAACGGTCCGATCTAGTCATTGTGGAATCCTGACGAAATGATCTGATGGGCTGAATTTCCTGCGCCACGATCAGGATTGATGCCCTCGGGAAGAGGTTCGAACTCCCGACTTCCGCTTTATAAATGCGGCGCTTCAACCAACTGAACTGCAAGGCGTGATTTGAAATGGACGTGCGCGCAAAGGCGCGAATGCTCTAGCGGCTTTGCCGCGAGCTCTGTGCCGGTTTTAGATGTGCCGTCATCATGTCCATGCGCGCTACATGCCTTTACTCGCGAAAATAGTCAATTCCTTCTCGCGTGCGCAACTCGTCATTACTGGGCAGCGTAACTCACGATTAGCGGTGGGGGACGACCGCTTCGATCTAAGTCGGAACTCCCTAAAGCAGCTTGCCCGGGTTCAGAATTCCGTTGGGATCGAACGCGGACTTGATGCGGCGCATGAGATCGATCTCGACCGCGCTCTTTACGCTCGCCAGCTCGTCGCGCTTCATGCGGCCGATGCCGTGCTCGGCAGAGATCGACCCGCCGAGCCCCACGACGACGCCATGCACGGCGCGCGACACCGGCTCCCACAGATCGAGAAAGCGCGCCTTGTCCATGCCCTCGGGCTGCGAGACGTTGTAGTGCACGTTGCCGTCGCCGAAATGCCCGAACGGCACCGGCCGCGCGCCGGGGCACACGCGCTCGACTTCCGCGTCCGCCACGCGCAGGAACTCCGGGATCATCGCCACCGGCACTGAAACATCGTGCTTGATGCTGCCGCCTTCGCCTTTTTGGGCTTCGGATGCTGCCTCGCGCAGGCGCCAGAGGTCGCGCGCCTGCGTCGCCGAGCTCGCGATCACGCCATCGCCGACCAGGCCGCGCTTCATCGCTTCCGCCATCAGCGGTTCCATGAGAGGCGCCGCGCCGTTCTCGAGCGGATGCGAGATCTCGATCAGCACCCACCAGGGATGAACATGCAGGAACGGTAGCCGCACCCCCGGCGTGTGCCTCGCGACGAACGAGACGATGCCCCGGCTCATGAACTCGAACGCCGTCAGCGCCGCGCCGCTCATGTCCTCGGCCAGGCGGAACAGCGGCAGCAGGGCCTCGAGCGACGGCACGGCGACCAGCGCGGTCCGCTGATCCTTGGGTGCCGGCACGAGGCGCAGCGTCGCCGCCGTGATGATGCCGAGCGTGCCTTCGCTGCCGATCAGGAGGTCGCGCAGGTCGTAGCCGGTATTGTCCTTCTTGAGCGCCTTGAGCCCGTCCCAGATCGAACCGTCCGCCATCACCGCTTCGATACCGAGAACCTGGGCGCGCGCGGTTCCATACGACAGCACCGCGACGCCGCCCGCGTTGGTGGCGAGATTGCCGCCGATGGTGCAGCTCCCCTCCGAAGCCATGCTGAGCGGAAACAGCCGCCCCGCGTCCTTCGCAGCCGACTGAACATCAGCCAGCGTAGCGCCCGCCTCGACCGTCAGGCTCATGCCCGCCGCGTCTACCGAGCGGATGCGGGTCATACGGTTGAGCGAGAGCACGATCTCGCTCCCCGTTTCGCTCGGAATCTGCCCGCCGACGAGCCCTGTGTTTCCGCCCTGCGGAACAATGGCCACCCGCGCTTCGTTGGCCAGCGCAAGCACCTGCGAAACTTCTTCCGTCGATCCGGGGCGCAAAATCAGCGGCGTGCGCCCTATATAAAGGTCACGCCATTCCTTGAGGTAGGGCTGCTGAGCCGCAGGATCCAATACCGCGTGCTCCGTGCCCACGATTAGGGCGAGGCGCGCGAGCAGGTCGGCGCTGGGCGTGTTGAGCTGATGCGTCTGGCTCTGGGACATGCTGAAGGTCTGGGTGAGGAAAGTGGCGGCATGACGAAACGCCTACAACGGATCTTATCAGGCGAAATCGCAAATCGCGCTCGAAATCAATACGCTAGGCCTTAACGGAAGGCTTCCGCGGCGCAGGAAGGTCAAGGAGAAGAGCCATGCGCACCTCTGGTAACGGCAACTTGGCGGCCCTCGCGCTGGCTTTCGTCATCGCGCTCATGGGGCCGGGCCTTGTTCACCAATCCAACGCCAACCCGCCGTCCGTAGGCGGCGCGCCGACCATGGCTGCGCCCCCGCCGACGCTCGTCCCGCCCGCAAGGGCCAAGCCCGCCCCCGTGACGCCGCCGTTCAAGCCCGGCTCGAACTCGAACCCGAACTCCGCCGGCAAGATAGGCGGACCAAGCTCGGGACCCACCCTGCCATCGTATCGCGCGCCCCTGGCCAACTGCCGCGCGGCCTGTGCCACATCGTGCAACAACAGCACGCCCTGCACCGAGCTCAGCGTGACGCAATGCACCTCCGCAGCGCCAGAGGTGCCGTCTCCAGTGCTCGTCGTCGTGCTGAGCATGAATATTCCCTCTGTCCCGCGTGGGTCCTGCGATAGCCGCGCGGACTGAACCGGGTGAGGGGAGCCCGCGCAAACGCCGAGTTGTGCTGGCTGGCACCCCGACCTCTCTGACGCCACTATCGCTGAGCTCATCCTCTCCCGGCGCAGGGGGATACAGGTGCCTCGGCGCCGCCGCCCGCATGAGCCGGTCGTTGATGGCTTCGCCGAGCCCCGTTCCGGGATCGGCATGACGGCAATGGTCCGCGTCCCGGGCTGATCCAGATCGCGCAACGCCGCGAACAGGCGCGTGGCCGCCTCCACCAGATCCCCCGTAGCACTGAGATTGATCGACGGCCCGCTGGTGGCCGGCGGAGCCGGCCCGAAGCCGAGCAGCGCCTCCCCGGGCCTGACATCGAACGCATTGAGCCGGATCGCCGCGTGCGGCGCATAATGGCTTTCGAGCTGGCCCGGCGATGAGGGCTTGGCTGTATCGACGACGGCTTCCGCCAGCGGCGCGCCCCAGCACCGCTTCGATCGCCTCGCGCGGCACCGCACCGGGCCTGAGCAGGCGCGGCTCGTCTCCGCTCACGTCGAGAACCGTGCTTTCGAGCCCATGCACCGTCGCGCCGCCATCGAGAATGATCGGCAGCGACAGTCCGAAATCCGCTTCCACGTGTGAAGCCAGCGTCGGGCTCACGCGTCCCGAGCGATTGGCGGAAGGCGCCGCCAGCGGCAGCCCTGTTTCTTCGAGCAGCCGCCGCGCGATGGCGTGCCCCGGCACGCGCACCGCCACCGTATCGAGGCCCGCCGTCACCAGATCGGAAATCCTGTGGCTCTGCTCGACATCCGCCTTGCGGCGCAGAACCAGCGTCAGCGGTCCCGGCCAGAACGCCTCCGCCAGCCGCCGCGCCAAACGCTGAAACCTCGGCGAACCGCTCGGCCGCTTCGAGGCTCGCCACATGCACGATGAGCGGATTGAACCGCGGCCGTCCCTTGGTCTCGAAAATGTGGGCGACGGCCCGGCTATCGGTGGCGTCCGCGCCGAGGCCATAGACGGTCTCGGTCGGAAACGCGACGAGCCCGCCGCGCTTCAAATACCCGGCCGCCTCGCGGATCGCCGCGTCATTTGCTTCAACCACCGCCATAATCAGGGAAATCCAAACGTGCTAGCCGTTGCGCTCGAAGCGCGTAAGCCTAAGCTCGAAGCCGCCGCGCGGCGAAATGATTCGCGCTGTTGCGGGTCTCCCGCGCAGCAAAGTCTGAGGGAGATGCCATGACCTACAAGGCTCCAGTAGACGACATCCTGTTTGCGCTCAAGACCGCAGCGGATGTTTCTGAGCTCATGGCAAACGGCATCTACGAAGGCCTGGACGACGACACGCTGACGCGCCATCCTCGACGAAGCCGGCAAGTTCAGCGCCGAGGTCCTCGACCCCCTCAATCGCAATGGCGACAAGACCCCGGCCAAGCTCGCGGGCGATCACGTCACCACGTCCCCGGGCTGGAAGAATGCCTACGCCGCATTTCACCGCCGCCGGCTGGAGCGCGCTGCCGTGCCCCGCCGAATACGGCGGCCAGGACCTGCCGTCCACCGTCGCCATGGCCGTGTGCGAGATCTGGAACTCGGCCAACCTCGCCTTCGGCCTCTGCCCGCTGCTGACCCAAGGCGCCATTGATGCGCTGCACGCCGACGGTTCCGAGGAGCTCAAGGCCCGCTACCTGCCGCGCATGATCAAGGGCGAGTGGACCGGCACCATGAACCTGACCGAGCCGCAGGCCGGCTCGGATCTCGCCGCCATCACCACGCGCGCCGAGAGAAACGCCGACGGCACCTATCGCCTGTTCGGCACCAAGATCTTCATCACCTACGGCGATCACGATCTGGCCGACAACATCGTCCACATGGTCCTTGCGCGCATCGCCGACGCTCCCGCAGGCACAAAAGGCATCTCGCTGTTCCTCGTGCCGAAGCGCCTCGTCAACGAGGACGGCTCGCTCGGCGCCATGAACGACGTCGTCTGCGCCGGCCTCGAGCACAAGCTCGGCATCCATGGCAGCCCCACGGCGGTGATGAAGTTCGGCGAGAAGGGCGAGGGCGCGGTCGGCTATCTCATCGGCCAGGAGAACCGCGGCCTCAACACGATGTTCATCATGATGAATGCCGCGCGCCTCGCTGTCGGCATTCAGGGCGTGGCCGTGGCCGAGCGCGCCACGCAGCATGCCGTCGCCTATGCCAAGGAGCGGAAACAGGGCCGAGCTTCCACGGACAAATCCGCCGGCATGTCGCCCATCATCGAGCATCCCGACATCCGCCGCACCATCCTCACCATGAAGGCGCTGACGCAGGCCGCGCGCGCCATCTGCCTCGTCACCGCGCGCGAGATCGACATCTCGCGCAAGGCGAAACAAGGAGATCGAGCGCAAGCACGCCGCCGCCCGCGCGGCTCTTCTCACCCCGATCGCCAAGGCCTTCTCCACCGACATCGGCTGCGAGGTCGCCTCCATGGGCGTGCAGATCCATGGCGGCATGGGCTTCATCGAGGAAACCGGCGCGGCGCAGTATTATCGCGATGCACGCATCCTGCCGATCTACGAAGGCACCAACGGCATCCAGGCCATCGATCTCGTCATGCGCAAGCTGCCGCTGCTCGATGGCTGGCTGATCAAGGAATATATCTCCGAGCTGGAAGCCACCGCCGCGCGAGGTCAAGGCGGTGAACCGGCTCGAGCTCGGCCGCATGGGCCAGCGCCTCGCCTCCACCGTTACGGCCTTCGCCGAGGCCACGGCCTGGATGACCGACGCGCTCGAGAGCTCGCCCACGCAGGCGCTCGCCAGCGCGACGCCATATCTGCGCCTGTTCGGTTTGGCCGCGGGCGGACACTACCTCGCCAAGGGCGCGCTGGCCGCGCTCAACGAGGGCGGCGCCGCGCGCTGGGGCACGTCGCCATCGCGCGCTTCTTCGCCGAGAACATTTCGGTCGCCGGCCCCGGCCTCACGTCGTCCATCGTCTCCGGCGCCGGCTCCGTCCTCGACCTCCCCCACGACCTCGTCTACGCCTGACCCGGCGCTACCTAATACCACCAACGCCGCTCAACGCTTTTTGTACGACCTTCGTTGTTCCTTTTTTACCGTCATGGCCGCGCAGGCGGCCATCCACGCGAGCTGCCACAATGGCTTCACCCGTTGCGCTAGGTCACGCGGGCCGTCACCCAAGCCCATGGCGTCTCAACCTCGGCTAGGCGTGACGCGGATCGCCCGACGCATCGTCTCCTCGTATAAGCAATACGGGCTGTCGCGTACTTGGTTGCGGCGTCTTGTTCGGCGGAACCGGCCGGGGAGCGGAACGCCCGCCACGTCGCCGATGACGAACACGCGCTCGCGATCCTTTAGGCGCAGGGTCTTGGGGTCGGAGGGGATCCAGCCGGACGGGCCGGAAAGGCCGCTGTCTTTGACGACTTTGGGCGGCTCGTGGGGCGGCACGGCGATGAGCAGGTCGAACTTTGCCGAAGTGTCGCCCTCGAAATGAATTGTCTTTGTTGTAGGATCCACGCGCTAGGGTGCGCTTGAGGGGATTCCATGCGATGTTTCTTTTTCCGAGCTCTTCGACGACGAACTTTCCGATCTCCGGCCCGGCGGTGGCCATGGGCGCGCCCTCGACGGTGTAGAGGCTTTCGCGTACGGCGATGCCCTTTTTGCGGAAGAAATCGTGGAGCATGAAGGCGCCTTCGTAGGGCGCGGGCGGGCACTTGAAGGGGCCGCGGGGGATGAGGTGGACGACCTCGCCGCCTTTGAATTCTTGGAGGACGCGCTTGAGGCGGATCGCGCCGGGGAGGGTGTAGTAGGTTTCGGCGGATTCGGCGAGGCCGGGGATGGCGGCCATGTTGGTGTCGGCGCCGAGGGCGATGACGAGATAGTCGGCTTGGAGGTCGCCGTGGTTGGTTTTTACAGTTCTCGTCGTTGTGTCGATGTTCGTTATTTCGGCGGCGAGGACTTCGATGTTTTGGCGGGTGAGCAGGGTGAGGGGGTGGACGCTTTCTTTTAGTGTGGCTTCGCCGAGGGCGATCCAGGTTTTTGCGGAGCCGAAGGTGAAGGAGGCTTCCCGGTCGACGAGGGTGATTTTGTTCTTTTGGGAGGAGGCGCCGGAGGGTGACGGCGCAGGCGATGCCTCCGAATCCGCCGCCGAGGATGAGGATGTTTGCGGGCATGTGGGGAGTTTAGCTTTTTGTTTTTGAGATCAGAGGGGCAGAGGATCAAAGGAACAGAGGATCCGAAGGTCACAGGGATTGAAGCGGAGCGGCTCCGCCGCAAGTGAAAAGCGCGAAGAGCTTCGCGCACTCCAAAATCGGTACGCTGGACGGCATGACCCACGGCTGGATATGATCGGGTTGATCTGCAAGTCGATCCCCGAATCGCTGAAGTTTTATCGTCTGCTCGGGATCGAGATCGCCG
>CAWHPZ010000012.1:0-12947 GCA_963831345.1 uncultured Alphaproteobacteria bacterium | reverse complement strand
AACACGATAGCAACCGGTCGGCGCGACAGGGGCAAGCGTCCGATGTTCTGTTCGTCGGCCGCTGCAACCGCGTCTGCGAGGGTAGCTTTCTGCCCGTCAGCGGTGACCTCGACCATCGCCTCCGCATGCAGTGCCAGTGAGCGTGTTGGCGGACGGATGTTTTTCAATTCGACGGTGCGATTCCCGGCTAGTCGAATGAGCGGCGCTCTTCCTCAACACCTCGACCATCCGATCAATGAAGTTTTGTTGCTCCACGTCTTCAAAGATTGGCTCGGCCTCGTGATCGTCGAATCCAAGTGACGTCGGTATCGTCGCCTCAACAACAAAGGAACCCGTTACCCGCAGTAGAGTTTATCAATCTCAGGTCGATCCACGACCACCCGTTCTACTCGGAGGCTCGCTATTTGCAATGCTTCCGAGCGTTACATGGGGAACAATGCCTCCAACTTCCTCACCTTTGCGGTTCCGTCGCTGGGCATACACAAAACCGCCGGCCGGACCCATATCTCTTGATCTCAGATCGTAATATGCATAAGTCGCTGTTAGCAGTCTCTGACGTGTAAGTGCCAACGGCACACGACTTGTATCAATCGAAATCCATCGACGCCCCCACTTCTCCGAGCATACTGCGGTAGTTCCGCTGCCACAAGTTGGGTCAATAATTAGGTCACCCGGCAAGGTAGTCATTAGAATGCATCTCTCAACGACTTTTGTACTAGTTTCTACGACATATTGTTTTTTTCGTCCAAATCCACTGATTGCGGTGTCGTCCCAGATATTATCCAGCATGTATATTGGTGAGTCTTCGACATATCTCTTATAGCGAAGTGTGTTCCCCATCAGCATGAGCCGATTGGCGTCAGCAAGCCGCTGCATACCTCTAGTCTTGACACCCGGCTTCCAGTGCGTGTTGGCGGGACAACTAAACGTCCGCCCCCGCCAGGAAAACTGCATGTCTAGAGGGTCAGGTGGCGCACCCTGCGAGTACAGCGTATCATGAGCGAGAATACGCCAATTGTCTGGAATTGAGGCGCCTTCCAGTTCCTCATCGGTCATGGGGTGAGGATCATACGAAAGATCACGAGGCTCGACGAAGACATACTGCCCTGAGCCATCATCTGCGCCACCCGTCTTGGGGATCAGTGGATTTTCGAAACTTTTCTTCTTGCGCTGCCTTTCTCCTTTGCTTACCAAACTAGAAGTCGCTTGATGTGGACAAAAGGGCGCTACTTTGCCCGCCGGTTGTACGAAAGGCAATAAGGCCACATCGATTATTTGCGCCGAATACCTCATCCATTACTTCAAGCACGTGATGAAGATTCTCATCGCTGATCTGCACGAAAATGCTCCCGCTCGCGTCAGCAGCTCGCGCGCAAGGAGCAGTCGATCGCGCATGTAGGTGAGATATGAGTGCAGGCCGAGTTCCCAAGTGTCTCGGTACGCCTTGACCATCTCCGGCTCGCGCGTCATGTCCGCGTCGTCGTTGTGCTCGACGTCGCGCTTGCGGACGAACGGCTGGAAGTTCGAGCCGAACTTCACGCCGTAGGGCGGGTCGATGTAGATCATCTGCACCTGCCCGCCGAGGCCCTCGTACTCGAGCAGCGAGTTCATGACGACGAGCGAGTCGCCGAGGATCATGCGGTTGACCCAGCCGCCCTGGTGCTCGTAGGCCTCGAGCACCTGTGGTGAGCGGAGTGCTGCGGGTCGGCGAAGAGCTCGACATCTCCATCTGCCGTGTCGCGCTCGTGGCCCGACGAGCGTCTCGAGGATCGCCTTCGTCGAGAGCCGCTCGTGGACGAAGAGCGGCAGCGTCGGCACGTCGAACGAGAGCCGCTCGGCCTTGCCGGCCCAGTCGAGGAACGGCTGCGAGAGCCGCTTCAGCTGCTCGACCGCGTCCTGCGAGCCCGGCGACCTCGAGCAGCGGCTTGCCGTCGTCGCCGAGAACGCGCCGCGGCTCGGGGAATGCGGTGGCGGCGGCTCGAGCAGCCGGCGCGCCTCCTCGATCTGCGCGAGCAGCCACTCGCCGAGCTCGCGCGCCGGGTTCTGCCCGTCCCAGTCGAGCGCCGGCGAGAGCGACGAGTCGTAGCGGTAGGTCTTCGGCGGCTTCTTCTTCCTGAACTGCGCCTGCGTCCCGACGTCGGGCCGGAGCGCCAGCTCCTGTGTCGGATGCGTGTAGGCAGAAGGCTCGATCGGCTTTTTGGTCCTCACACCGATTGCCTTGGCCACCATAACCTCCACGCGAGTTCCTTAACACGGCCATTGCTACCGTATCCGCGTGTCGCGCTACAACATGAGTGTTCCGGGGCATTGTGGCCCGATCATGAGTACGACGATCGTGCACCTACTTCAGGCGGTTTCCGCTCGGCGCGGAATTGGCCTAGCATGACGCCGCTGAGCAGCGGGAGCCGCGCCATGGCCGCCAAGGTCCTCGACCGATCCGCCGTCACCGTGCCGGCGCCGTTGCTGGCGGCCGTGGTCGAGCGGTTCGATCCGATCGAGGTGATCCTGTTCGGCAGCCGCGCCCGCGGTGATGCCGGGCCGGACAGCGACTGGGATCTTCTGGTCGTCGTCGACGACGAGGGCTTCGCCACCCGCCCGCGCCAGGTGCCGCAGCACGGGTGGCCGGACGAGACGAGCATCGTGGCGCTGCCCCGCTCGCGCTTCGAGGCCGAGCGCGACGTGATCGGCACGATGGCGAACATGGCGGACGAGGACGGCCACGTCGTCTGGCGGCGCCGCGACGCGGCCACGCCCGGACACAGGAGGCGCAGGATCGTGGACGAGGCGGAGCGGTGGCGGACCGCGGAGCGCTGGTTTCGCCGGGCGGAGCACGACCTGCGGGTGGTGCGGCTGGCTCTCGCCTAGGACGCCGATCTGGTCGACACTGCGGCGTTCCACCTGCAGCAGGTGGCGGAGAAGACGCTCAAGGGGCTCCTCGCCGCGCATGCCGTGCCGTTCCGCAAGATCCATCGCCTGGGTGAGCTGTCGGCCAGGCTGGTGGCCGTGCAGCCGCAGCTCGCCCCCGTTGTCGAGGGCCTGGACCCTTACACGCGCTGGGTCGGCGCCGGCCGGTACGACGACGCCGATACGGACGTGCCGATCACGCGGGGCAATGTCGAGCTGTTGCTCGGCCGCTGCGTCGCTCTCCTGACCCGCGCCCGCGCGCTCGATCCCACACGGGGGGGCGGAACCACTGGCGACCGCCAACCCTGACCGCCTCGGCGTCGGCACCGCCGCTGCCGGGCGGCTTTGGAAGCTGCGTCCAATACGAGCATCCGCGCGCCGGCGCCGTCCGGGTCGTGGCGGTGGGCGGCCAGGCGGCCGCCCTGGCCGCGGGCATATTGGCCCAGAGGTGGATGCGTGACTTGGATAGTTAGTCTGTAGATTGGATCCTTGTTTGCAATCGATCTTGTGCGCCCACGGGCGTGCCCGCAGCATGAAGCTCATTCAGTCTGATGCCAGTTGCTCGATAAAGAAAGGCATTGCAGACGAGGCGCACGATCAGTTCCGCCGCGGCGGCCACCGACAGACCCGCAGAGCGGATATTGGAGATACAGTGCCGCGCCGAATCCATGGTCCCGACCCGAGGATCCCAGGTGACGTAGCAGCTGAGCGAATCCGCTGCGGAAAGCCCCGGCCTCTCGCCGACGAGCAGGATCACGAGCTTCGCGCCGACGATCTCGCCGATCTCGTCCCCGACCGCCACCCGCCCCTGCTCCACAAGCACCATCGGACCGACCGAAAGCTTCGCCGCCAGGAGCCCCGGCATCAAACGATCGAGGAGCGGCAGGAGATTGGCCGCGATCGCAGTCGCCGACAGGCCGTCGGCGGCCACGATCGCGACGTCGCGTCTGCCGGCGCAGAGCCTCGAGCGCCGGTCGCGCATCGCTGGCAAGTCGACGGCCCAGGTCCGGCCGGCGGAGATATTCCGCGCGGTCCCGCGCCGCGCTGCGGACACGCGTAGCGCTCCAGCCGCGTGCTTCCAGCGCCCTGACCGAGCTCCGCGAAGTCGAGCGCACGATGTACGGCATCCCGAGCCTTCGCATGGTCGAGCATGAACTGGAGGCTTGCCGCCGTCGGCACGCCGGTCCCGGCTCGCCCGAGCCCGACGCGCGCCGGCGTGAATTGGCGCAGCCGCGCGAGCTCGAGCCCAGCCGCGCTTCCGACCGCACGGCTGCCTGCGCCCGTCATGCTGCCAGCCCGTGGAAATAGGCGATCGCAGGCTTGATCGCCGCCGAATCCGGCACCTCGATCATCTGCCCGTCCGTGTCCGCGAGACCGATGCGCACAAGCCAGTCCTCGAACTCCGGGGCTGCCCGACGCCCGGTCACGCGCCGGACGTAGAGAATGTCGTGGAAGGCGAGGCTTTGATAGTTGAGCATGACGTCGTCCGCTCCGGGAACGGCGATGACGAAGGCTGTTCCGGCCGTCGCCAGCATGGTCAGTAGCACGTCCATGTCGTCCTGATCCGCCTCCGCATGATTCGTGTAGCAGACGTCGCAACCCATCGGCAGACCCAGGAGCTTGGCGCAGAAATGATCCTCGAGGCCTGCTCGGATGATTTGCTTGCCGTCGTAGAGATATTCCGGACCGATGAAGCCGACGACGGTATTGACGAGGAGCGGCCTGAACGATCTGGCGACGGCGTAGGCCCGTGTCTCCATCGTCTGCTGGTCGACGCCGAAATGCGCGTCCGCTGACAAGCGCGCTTCCCTGCCCCGTCTCGAAGTACATCACGTCCTGCCCGATCGTGCCGCGGTTCAGCGCAAGCGCCGCATCCTGCGCCTCCCGCAGCAGCGAGAGCGAGATGCCAAAGCCACGATTGGCCTTCTCGGAGCCCGCGATCGACTGGAACACGAGATCGACCGGCGCGCCGCGCCGAATGGCTTCGATCGCCGTCGTGACATGGCCGAGGCAGCAGGTCTGCGTAGGGATATCCAGCCGCGTGCGCACGTCGTCGAGCAGCCTGACGACCCGAATGTAGTCCTCGAGGCTGTCGGTCGCCGGATTGACACCGATCACCGCATCCCCCGCCCCGAACAGGAGCCCATCGAGCAGGCTCGCCGCGATGCCGCGGGAGTCGTCGGTCGGATGGTTCGGCTGCAGTCGGGTCGAGAGCCGGCCCGGTAGCCCGATCGTGTTGCGGAAGGCCTTGACCACGCTGCATTTCGCGGCGACGGCCACGAGATCCTGGACGCGCATGATCTTGGAAACGGCCGCCACCATCTCCGGGGTGAGGCCGCTCGCGAGCGCCGTCAGCTCGGGGGTCAGCGTCCGGTCATCGAGCAGCCATTCGCGGAACTCCCCGACCGTCAGATGGGCGATGGGCACGAACGCCCGCTCCTCGTGGCTATCGAAGATCAGTCGCGTCACCTCGTCCTCTTCGTAAGGGACGAGGTCGGCCTTCAGGAACGCCTTGAGAGGCAGATCGGCGAGGGCGAGCTGCGCCGCGAGCCGCTCCACGGCGCTGCTCGCGGCGATGCCGGCAAGCGCATCGCCCGAGCGCGCGGGAGAGGCCTTGGCAAGGAGGTCCTTGAGGTCGGGAAACGTCCAGCGTGTGCCGTCGATGATCGTGCGGTAGGCCAAGGTCGCCTCCTCTTCGTCAGCCGAATCTCCCCGGCGCGTAGGGCTTGAGCCAGTCGGAGTCGCCGCGGCCAGCGACGATGTCGCCGACCATTCGGGCTGTTATCGGCGCCAGCGTCAGGCCGAGATGGCCATGACCGAAGGCGAGGATGATATCCTTGCCGCCGCGCGAGGGGCCGATCACGGGCACGGAATCCGGCATCGAGGGGCGGAAGCCGAGCCATGTCCGGCTTGGCGCGCCGCAGAGCAGGAAAGACGGTTTTCGCGCCCCGCTCCAAAACCGCGATGCGTCTTGGATTGGCCGGAGCGTTCACACCCTCCAAGCTCGACCGTTCCGGCAACGCGGAGCCGCCCCTGCATCGGCACCAAGTAGAAGCCGCGCGAGGCCGGGCAGACCGGGCGCGAAACGGGTGGCGTCTCCATGTCGTATTCGACGTGGTAGCCACGCTCGGTATCGAGCGGCACCCGATCGCCTGCTTGCGCGGCCAGGGCTTTGGAATGGGCGCCGGCCGCGATCACGACGGTCTTTGCCACGAGGCTGAAGCCATCGTTGGTCGCGCGGACGCCCTCCGCAACCCGCTCGATCCGGCTAACGGATGCAGTCAGGAATCTCGCCCCTGCCGCCTCCGCGCCGGCCGCCAGCCGACGCATCATTGCGCGTGGATCGGAGAGGCTCATCGCGTCGGAAAAGAAGAGCCCGCCGCCCTGGAACGGTGGCAGGTTCGGCTCGAGCGCTGTCACCGCCTCTGGCGACAACACCTCCTGACGGATGCCGTGATGACGCCGCAGCGCGATATCCCAGCCCGCGCCCTCAAAGGCTGCCTTACTGTCATAGACATAGAGGCAGCCATTCTGCCGGAGCAGATCCTGCGCGCCGATCGCCGCAGCGAGTTCCTGCCATCCCGGTACCGCCTCGGCGAGAAGCCGCGCGATCGAAGCCGCGTTGGCCTTCGCCCGCTCGGGGAGCGACTGATGAGCGAAACGAATGAGCCATGGCGCAAGCGCCGGCAGTGCCGCGAGCCGGATGGAGAGCGGGCTGTCACGGTCGAACAGCAGCGCCGGCAGGTTGCGCAGCACGGCCGGCGTCCCCACCGGGCTCACCCCGTAGTCGGCGATCGTGCCTGCATTGCCGTACGAAGCCCCGGATCCCGGCTCGTTCGGCTCGACGATCACGACCTCGCGGCCCTCGCCGGCGAGGCGGACGGCCGTGGCGAGGCCGATCACGCCCCCACCGATGATCGCGACCTCGGCCGAATGGCGCTCGCTCACGGGCGCACCTTAGATGATGGTGTCGACGAGGCGGTGCCCGTCGGCGAGAATGTTGCGGAGGATCTCGAGTGCTTGCTTGAGATCCGCGCGCGAGCGGGCCGCCCCCACATTGATCCGCACCGCATGGGGCACGGCGTCGCGCGCGACGGCGAAGGCTTCCCCGGAAAGCACGCCGACACCGTTCTGATGCGCCACCCGCGCGAACGTATTGCCGCGCCACGGCTCGGGCAGCTCGAGCCACGCATGCGTGGAGGTGTCGCCGGTGCGGAAATTGAAGCTGCCAAGACACTCGCGCAGCAAGACCTGCCGGGCCCGGAGCTCCTCCTTTTGCTCCTCGACGATCCGTTGGATGGTGCCATCCTCGATCATCCGAGCGCCGATCAGTGCGCCGAGTGGCCCGATGCTCCAGCAATTGATGCGCAGCATGGCCGCAATGTCGCCGATGAGGGCACGTGGGGCGACGACAAAACCGAGGCGAAGACCGGGGGCGACGCACTTGGAGAGGCCGGCGACATGGACGGTCAGATCCGGCTCAAGGCTGGCGAAGGATGGCGGGCGGTCGTCCAGCAGGGGCCCGTAGACATCGTCCTCGATGATGAGGACGTTATGGCGCCTTGCGATGTCGAGCAAAGCGTGGCGCCGTTCCACGGACAATGTCGTGGCCGTCGGATTATGAAAATTCGGGACCAGAAAGACGGCGCGCGGCCGTAGTTGAGCACAGGCGCGGTCGAGGAGGTCTGGCACCATGCCGCCGCGATCCATGGCAACGGCGCGCAGATCCAGCTCCAGGCTGCGGCACAGGGCGCTGATACCTTGATAGGTCACCGCATCGGCCAGAATGACTTCCTTGGGACGCGCCACGCTGCCGAGGACGCAGGCGAGCCCGTGCTGCGCACCGTTGGTAAGGACGACACGGGTCGGATCACCACCACCGGCAACAGCCGACAGCCACGTGGCGGCAGCCTCGCGGGCCCAGGCTGGCCCCTCGGGCGCATGGAAATCCTGCAGTGCAGGGTAACGCCGATCTTTCGCCAGCTGCGGCAGCAGAGCAGCGAGAGCGGTGAGATAGGCTTGGGTGGGCGGCCGATTGACCGACAGATCGATGAGCCCGGGCTCTTCTGTGGGGGCCGACTTGAAGCCCGTGTCGGCCAGCCGGCGTCGCAATGACCGAGCCCCTCCCAGACCGGCTTTCCACCAGGCCGCGCTGCTGAAGCGTCGCGAAGGCGCGCGTGACCGTGGTCAAATTGATGCCGAGAATGCGCGCGATGTCGCGCTGCGGCGGCAGCTTGTTGCCGGCCACGAACTCGCCGCGCGCGATTCGCTCGGCGATCGCGGCGGCCAATTGTCGGTAGATGGGCTCGCCGTTTTGGGCGAACTGGATATCCTCGATCATACGGCCCAGCAGAACGTTTGAGGGTGAAGCAACTTGTACCGTGTGGCGTCCTCATATTCAATGACCAAACAAGCCCCTCTCGCTCTCCCATGCAAGAGGCTATCGCTGAGCGGCAAGACGCTGTTTCGTGCGTCGCATCGAGTGCGTGAGCGCCGAATAACGCCTATTCCGGAGGTTATGCCCGTCGAATTCAACCATAAGATATTCCATTTTGTATGGCTTGACATTCGCTCTCTAGCCATACAAACTCTCATACAGCCGGCTATCACGGTAAGGCCGAGCCAGACAAGTGATGGGAGCCGCGATGGGGAGCGACCGCTTCATCGTCTTTGATGCCGTCCGGAAATCCTACGACGGTGAAAACTACGTTGTTCGCGGCCTCGATCTGAGCGTGGCGCAGGGCGAGTTCCTGACCCTCCTCGGCCCGTCGGGTTCAGGGAAAACCACGACCCTGATGATGCTCGCCGGCTTCGAGGAGCCGACGAGCGGGACGATTACGCTGGATGGCAAACGCATCGAACGCGTACCGCCGCATCGGCGTAATATTGGGGTCGTGTTCCAGAACTATGCGCTCTTCCCCCACATGACGGTTGCGCGGAATATCGCTTTCCCGCTGCAGATGCGTCGCATGGGTGGCGCCGAGGTGGAGAAGCGGGTCGCTCGTGCGCTCGACATGGTGCGCATGGCGGCTTTCGGGGAGCGGCGGCCGGCGCAACTATCGGGCGGGCAACAGCAGCGCATCGCGCTGGCCCGCGCGCTGGTATTCGAGCCCAAGCTCGTCCTGATGGATGAGCCGCTCGGTGCGTTGGACAAGCAGTTGCGCGAGCACATGCAACTCGAGATCAAGCACCTGCACGCGCGCCTCGGCATCAACATCGTCTATGTGACCCACGATCAGGGTGAAGCCCTGACGATGTCCGACCGGGTCGGAGTGTTCAACGACGGTATCTTGCAGCAGGTTGCGCCGCCGGACGAGCTCTATGACGCTCCGGCGAACAAGTTCGTTGCGCAATTCATCGGCGAGAACAATGCCATCAGCGGGCAGGTGCGAGAGCTGCCGGGCCCCGGACGGTGCGTGCTTGCGACCGAAGATGGCTCGATCATCCAGGCCAAGGTGAGCAACGGGCTTGCTGTCGGCATGGCGGCCACCTTGGCACTTCGCCCCGAGCGGTTGCAATTGTCGCCGCTGGACGGCTCCTGCTGCAACCGCTTCAACGCCCGGGTCGAGGAACTCATCTACTACGGCGATCATACGCGCTTGCGCGTCGCGGCCTGCGGACGCAGCGACATCCTGGTCAAGGTCCCCAACCACGACGTTCTGGGCGTGCTCCAGCCTGGCGCCACCATCGATATCGGCTGGCGTGCCGAGGACTGTCGGGCACTGCCGCTGAACTGACCCGGCCGCCACCCTGCGGCGACCTATCCGCCGGATTGCCGGCCCAGCAAGGGGAGTGAAATGAGCAGACCTAGCATCAACCGGCACCGGCTATCCCGACTGGCGGCGGGTGCGGCCCTGGTCGCCATCGTCACATCGGCCGGCTTGGCCAATGCTGCCGATACGCTGACGGTCACTTCCTGGGGTGGGGCCTACACGAAGAGCCAGGAAAAGGCCTACTACGAGCCCTTCGCCAAGGCGACCGGCGTCACCGTGCTTCAAGACGAGTGGAGCGGAGAGACCGCCAAGCTCAAGGCCATGGTCGAAACCGGGCAGGTGACATGGGACGTTGTCGACCTCGAGCCGGCGCATGCGCTGCAGGGCTGCGACGAAGGCTGGCTCGAAGAGATTGACTACGATGCCCTCGGAGGTCGCGACAAATTCATCGACGGCGCTGCCATGGACTGTGCCGTCGGCACCATCGTGTTCGGCACGATCTACGCTTATGACGCCGACAAGTTTCCGAACGGTGGTCCAACGACCATGGCGGATCTATGGGATGTGGAGAAGTTCCCCGGTCCGCGGGCGCTTCGCAAGTCGCCAAAGACCACGCTCGAGTTCGCGCTCATCGCCGACGGCGTCCCGGCGAAGGATGTCTACGAGGTGCTGTCCACCGATGAAGGCGTCGACCGCGCCTTCAAGAAGCTGGACGAGATCAGGCCGCACGTGAAGGTATGGTGGACGGCTGGCGCGCAGCCGCCACAGCTTCTCGCCGACGGCGAGGTGGTCATGACCACCGCCTGGAACGGTCGTATCTACGATGCGGTCAAGAACAGTGGCAAGAACTTCAAGATCGTCTGGGATGGCCAAGGGATGGACTTCGACCTTTGGGGGATGCCCAAGGGATCACCGCACCACGAGCTTGCAAACAAATTCGTTGCCTTCACCGTGACCCCGGAAGTGATGTCGCAACAGTCCAAATACATCTCCTATGGCCCGACGCTGAAGGCAGCCATCGCTCTGGTACCCGAAGACATTCTCATCGATCTACCGACGGCGCCTGAAAACACGAAAAATGCCTTTGTCGTGTCCGCAGAGTTCTGGGCCGATCATGACGAGGAGCTGACAGAGCGATTCAACAACTGGCTGGCACAATGATGAGCTAGCTCGATGGCGGCGACAGGCCCGGTACGGCTGGGTCGCCGCCCTGCTCTCCCGCCAGTAGAGGCCCACGGAGCGCCCGTGATGAATTCCGCGGTAACTGCCACCACTCAAGCCGTCGATCTACGTGCCGCCGCAACGACGCTGAAAGCCCAGTTGCGCCATCGCAGATGGATGGAGAGAGCCAAGGCAATCGGCCTTATCGCGCCATTGTTTCTCTTCCTCCTTATCATCTTCGTCGTGCCGATCGGCCTGCTGTTGACGCGCGGGATCGACAATGGTGACGCGGCGCTAATTCTGCCGCGGACACATGACGTTCTGGTCACCTGGCCTGGTGATGCGCTACCGCCGGATGACGCCTTCGACGCGCTCGGGGCCGACTTCAAGAACAGCCCACGCGATGCCGTCGCCGAGATCGCCAAGCGTCTCAACTACTACCAGCCCGGCCTGCGCTCCGTGATCCTGTCGACATCGAGAGCGCTCCGGCGGGTGGATGGGCCACCCTACAAGGACGCGTTTCTGGAAGCCGACGCCAGCTGGGGTGAGCTTTCGACGTGGCGCGCGATCAAGCGCACTCTGCCCGCCTATACCGACTTTTACCTTCTCGCGGCCATGGACCTGCAACGCGACGATCAGGGTGATATCGTTGCGGCTCCGGCTGAAAGTGCGGTCTATCGCGATGTTCTCGTCCGGACGTTCGTCATCAGTCTCTCCGTCACGCTGATCTGCCTGCTACTCGGCTATCCGCTGGCCTACCTCATCGCGACGGCGCCGTCGCGGACCGCCAACATCCTGCTCCTCTTCGTGCTGCTGCCGTTTTGGACCTCGCTTCTGGTGCGCACCACGGCCTGGGTCGTCCTGCTGCAGAGCAACGGTGTCGTCAACTCACTCCTGGCCTGGCTCGGCGTCACCGGCCCGGAGGGGTTCACGCATGATCTACAACCGGGTCGGCGTCCTCATCGCCATGACGCATATCCTACTGCCCTTCATGGTGCTGCCCATCTATAGCGTGATGAAGGGCATCTCGCCCGTCTACACGCGCGCAGCCTCGTCGCTTGGCGCTCCACCAAGCTCGGCGTTCTGGCGAGTCTACATGCCGCTGACCTTGCCGGGGGTAAGCGCGGGATGCTTGCTCGTGTTCATCCTGGCGTTGGGCTACTATATCACGCCGGCGCTGGTCGGTGGTCCGCATGACCAGATGGTGAGCTATTTCATCGCCTATTTCGCCAATCAAGTCACCAACTGGGGGATGGCAGCCGCGCTGAGTGCAATCCTGCTTGGCATCGTGCTGGTGCTCTATATGGTCTACAACCGCCTCGTCGGCCTGGATCAGCTGAGGATCGGATGATGTCCATTACCCTGGGTCAGCGTCGAATTCACCTGTATACGGTGCTGCTATGGCTGTTTTGCAGCGCCGTTCTGATCTTCCTTATGGCGCCGATCCTGGCAATCATGCCGCTTTCATTCAATTCGGAGCCATTCTTTACCTATCCGATGCCAGGATTGTCGTTACAGTGGTATCGCGACTTTTTTGGCTCCCAGGTGTGGATGCTGGCGCTGAAGAACAGTATCATCGTCGCAATCTTCGCCACGATCCTGGCAACCGCGCTCGGAACCCTGGCGGCATTGGGCCTGACACGGCGTGAATGCCCCATGCGGGCGACGATCATGGCGGTCTTGATCTCGCCGATGGTCGTGCCGATTATCGTCAGCGCCGTCGGCGTGTACTACTTCTTTGCCGAGCTGGGCTTGATCAACTCGATCACGGGACTGGTGCTCGCGCACACCGCGCTCGGTGCACCCTTCGTCCTCGTGACCGTGACGGCGACGCTGTCCGGCTTCAACTACACCTTGATGCGTGCGGCGGCGAGCCTCGGCGCCAACCCCGTCGAAGCCTTCTTCCGCGTGATGTTGCCCGTCATCGCGCCGGGAGTCGTCTCCGGGGCGCTGTTCGCCTTCGTTACGTCGTTCGACGAGGTGGTGATGGCACTCTTCATCACCGGATCGGAGCAGCGCACCTTGCCACGCCAGATGTGGAGTGGCGTCCGGGAGTCCATCAGCCCGACCATTACGGCCGTCGCGACGCTGCTCATCGTCTTCTCGATCGCCTTCCTGATGATCCTCCAGATGCTGCAGCGTCGGGCGGAGCGGCAACGGGCGGTCGTC
>CAWHPZ010000011.1:0-17902 GCA_963831345.1 uncultured Alphaproteobacteria bacterium | reverse complement strand
ACGATCAGACAGACCGCATCGTGCATATAGCAGGCGACACACAGCGTAACGGCAATGCCGAGCATCGACATGATCAGCGCGATATTCCGCGTCACCTGATGCGCATCAAGGCCGTACCGCGCCGCGATCGCCGAAGCGATCATATTAGGCTCTGCATCGCCCGCCTTGGCGGCTTGCTTGGCCTCGGCCAGCCGCGTCTCGGCTTTTTCAGCCCGTGCCAACGCTGCTTCCCGTGCCTTTGCCTGGCCTAGCCGAGCGAGAAATTCCGGCATTTCGGCCTCGGCCTTCTTGCAGATTGGACCGCAGCCGCCGCGCTTGGCTTCAGTTTCCGCGTCGCGTCGCGCCTTGGCGTCGTCTAGTATGGAAGCATCGGGATAGTGGAGCCGCATCGTCTCAGCCGCGTCACACATGTCGGATATCGATAGATGCTCACGATGTGTCCAGCAGTACCATGCATAAAAACCTGGACCTCGATTGGCTGCTGTCCCGAAATGTTTAAGAAATCGAGAACCACAGAAAATACCAAGTCTTCATTTCGCATGTCGTCAAAAACCAACAACGCATCCGGATCGCGATTGGCATGCTTGAAGAAGTTTATCGGACCAAAGAGATAGGCAAGCATTTCGTCGCTATTCTTCCCAGCCGCGTCCTTGAACGTGTCATGAAAACAACCCGTCTTTTTTGTTCGACACAAATCGCTAAATACCCTGCCCGCAGCGCCCACTAGCGTACAAACAGAGACCCTGTCTCCCTCATCGAAAAAGAGCTTAATAGCGGTGACGAGTTGGCGACGCGCCGCCTCGGTCTTATCGATTTTCATCTGCACATCTCAATTCGTCCTACGGCGCGCAAAGCGGCACACAGCGCATACCCGTTTCCACCGGGGTGTGCATCGAGCGAAAGGCATCATCCACAGTGCGCCGTCCGTTAGTTGACCGTTCCGGAGTTAGAAACAAAATGCGAACATTTTTAGAAGAGGTGACCCGAGGCCGACCGGGACGCTTGAAAAGCTTTGTCGGGCTGGCGTTATGTGCCGCATCCGTTGTGAAGATTGCGGCCATGAGGCAATGCATACGCCGATCTGGCTTGCGACCATGGACAATTCAGGTTGGCAGGACACCCTCTACGATGTGCGCTGCGTGTGCCCGGCGCTGCGGATCGCGCATGGTGAGGATCGAGACTGCGCCGGACGACGCGGTAGAAGCAAAAACGCTCCGGCTTCATGGGCGCGGAGCGTTTTTTGATCGCGGATGCCGGTTGAGAAACCGCCCGCAACGACCAGCATCTTCTTCCGATCGTTTGCGGCGCGCGTCAATGTGCGAAAATGCCGTCGAGCAAGACAGCGGTAATCGTGCGGCAGTGGCGCCACACTCTGGCGCGTTCATCGAGGCATCAACTACCGCCGCCGGCCGTAGTTGATGCCTCGATGCTCGGCCGTGCCACTCTGAAGCCGTTCATTCCAATCGGCGGGCAGCCCGTGCCGGCGAAGCTCCTCGCGGGTGAGCTGGCGCGGCTGTTGCGGTCGAGCTGGCAGTGCTGCTGGTCATGCGATGCTCACGTCAAGCACGCGCGTCTTGGGCGGCGGCACGGGCAGCCCTTCCGCGCGCAAACCCTCGATATGAAAGGCGATCGCCTCGCGGATGGTGTCCTCCGTTTCCTGCGATGTTGAGCCGGTGGCGACGCAGCCGGGCAAGTCCGGCACGTAGGCCGAAAAATTGGCGCCTGCCGGCTCGATCACGACTCCGTAACGCATCACGTCCTCCTGCTCATTTTAGGCCTGCCTGCTTTAATATGCTGTTTACGGTGCCGGGTGCCAAGTCATCCGACGGCTTGCCCGCGATCGTCACTAACCGGGCTTTGCGCCGTGCTTGAATTGTCGGTGACTGCCTTTCGTTCGGGCAAGATACCAGCCATCGGCCTCGATCGCCGCGATCGCCTCATGGACCTTCACGGGGCTGGTTTCCGGATACTTACGCCGTGATCTTCAATAAATTCGACGCCAGCGTCTTCCATGGCGCGCTGCATATCGCGCACGGTCCGCTCCCGAAGCGTGTCGCCGCGCTCGAACCGGGCCACAGTATCGCCTGAGACCTGCGCAGCTGCCGCCAGTTCACGAACGCCCCAGCTCAGCGCTGTTCTCGCCATGCGGCATTGTAGCGGCGTCATGGCCATATCTGTTATGCTCCGATTTCCGTGGATTGCTCCGATTTGCGCGTGTATCATATCTGTGCTCTGAAATCAGAGCAACACATGAAGTAAAGCGGCCCGACGCGGTGTTGGAAGCACCACGCCGGACCTGACCAAACCCCGTTAAGGATCAACGGAATCATGGCTGAAGATGATAATATTCGAATCGAATCCCGCCGTCTCGTGTTCGAAGTGCGCGTCGTTCTTGAAAGCGTCTCGCACGGTTTGGAGGCGCTCGCGACGCGGCCGGAAGCGGTCTTTCTTAAGGAGGAGCTTGGTGTGCTCCGGAAGCTGACGGCACAAGCCGCTGAAGCTCTCGAAGCGTTCAGCGAAGTGCTGGTGGACAAACCGGCTTGAAGTGATGAACGACTGGCGGCTTCCGGGCCGCCCTTTTATTTCGGAGGGTAAGATGACGCTATTCGGTTATTGCCGGTGTTCCAAAGATGATGGGACTTTATCGATGGACTTGCAGCGCGATGCATTGATCGCCGCCGGTGTTGCGCCTGAGCATATTTATTCCGATCTGGCGAGCGGCAAGCGCGAAGACCGGCCGGGTCTCGCGGCTTGCCTCAAAGCGCTGCGCAAGGGCGATTCGATCTTGGTCTGGAAGTTGGATCGGCTCGGCCGAAGCGTTAGGCAACTCGTTCCGACGGTCGAGGATCTCCACAAACGGGGGATTCACTTCAAGCCACTGACCGGCTTCCCGTTCGAGGCGAGCAAACGGCAAGTTAATGTTTCAGATTTTTGCCGCCTTGCCGAATTCGAGCGCGAGCTGATCGTCGAGCGGACCAAGGCAGGCCTCGGTGCTGCCCGCGCTCGCGGCCGTGTCGGTGGGCGCAAGTCGAAGATGACAAAGGCGAAGCGGCAAATGGCGGCGGCCGCTAAGGCGAACAAAGTAACCAATGTGGGCACTCTCGCCGCTGAATTCGGCGTCAGCCGGCAGACAATTTATAGGCACATCAGGCCAAATGGCGAGCTGCGCTCCAAGCAATAGCGAGGGGGCGTGATGCCGCACTAATTGCAGGCGGTGATCATTTCAGCAAACGCGGTGTTGTCCTTCCTGCGCTCCTGACGCTCTTTGCGCATTTTTCTTCGAAATTGAGGCCAATGTTCACGGAGCCAATTCTTCACTTCCCAGCGCTTTAGGTGCAGATCTACGTACTCTCGATAAGCGCCCCTTTGCGTCGGTCTGGTGACCGCTTCTCGATTAGGCTGCCACCCAGAACTCAGCATCCATGAAATGGTCACGCCAATGATCCTGGTCGATGTTCATTAGTGGTTTGTCGTGCAGATAAAGGTCGTTCATTGGGTTCGGTCGGCCCCAGACCTCAAGAAATTTCTTTGCGACAGCATCATTGATCCCTCGGGTCAGGTCTCCAATCTCGGACATGTCATTCGCGATTCAGGCAACCCCTTTCATCGGCGTAGTCTGCAAAATCTGAGAATGATATCCAATCGTCGGCAGCCTTCGACATGGGCTTCCGTACAGACTTCCGTATAGAATGTGATCGGCGAAACTCCGCGTAGTTGACCACCGTCCAAACATGAAGGCGGCGAGCAACGCGATGCAGGCAAGCGAGAACCAGATCGCAAAAAGCGTTAGTGCTGACAATTCTCGATCTATTAACGTGGTCCCCGCTGATGCGAGTAGCTTTCCGAGAGCCGATGGAGTGCATCGACGGTTCGATCTTTGACACCGTTGAACGCCAATAGCGCAACGATCACCACGAAAGCGGCGAGCGCGCCGAGCGCGCCGACCGCCAGCATCATCCAGGCGAGATCGAGCACGATGCCGAACAGCATTAGCTCATCGTCTTCGTCGTCGGGAAATGTCTCGTCGCATTGATGGGAATATTGACGGGACTCTATGTTTCGCGCTAAGTGATGTTCTATTCCCGTTCTGACCCCAAATTCCGGGGTCAAATCAGGCAAAACCTCGTTGCTACACAAGGTTTTGGGCGCATAGCTCAGTTGGTAGAGCAGCTGACTCTTAATCAGCGGGTCGTAGGTTCAAATCCTACTGCGCCCACCACATTGAAATTAAAGAGAAATTCCACCAAAACGATCCCCAGCCAGGGGCTTTTTTATGCCATTTTTCTCCAAAGGTAACACCTAAGGTAACATTTTCGCCGCCATTTCGCTGGCTATCGAGCTGAGCGTGTTTTTTTGGCCCTCATTGTAGCATTTGCCCTTTACCCTCACATCGCCGCATCATCACCTCGACACGTAACCATGTGAGGTGAGTGAACTCCATCATCGAGACCTGACCGATCCGCCTCCAAGGACGCCATCCCAAGCCGACACTTGATGCCCGCACGCGTACGTGTCCGCGCGTTCAGTTGGTTCGATATGACTTATTTCTTGGACTGCTGGATAAGCACTATTGCCAGAGCCGGTCTCACGATCATGGCCAGCAGCCATATTGGTGGAAGTCGTCTGTGCCACTTCAGCAGGGCCAGGTCTCAGGTTGCCCGATGTGTCCGCTTTCGTCGACGAGCGAGGCGCGCGCATCACCACATAGAGACCTGCCGCGTGCCGTGTCGGACGGTTTTCCAAAAACTTGCGAAATCTACATAAGATGTGGCTGCTGAATGTACTCGCGTCGCGCCACAAAATCATTGGCGAGAGATGAACCACTTAAAATCAGCCTCGGATAAATCTCTACGTCTCGGCTGCGCATTCCGGCTTTCCAGGGTTTCTTGTGAGCACATAGCCAAAAATTGCCGGACCGATGTTTTGCTTCGCACGCGCATAGCTCGTCCTTGATACTGAGCAGCACATAATTGTGGAGCGTCCATCGCCCGAGCGCCAACCCCGCCTGGACCTTGGCGTCACATCATATTACTGCGATATCGACCCGCGCAACTGCGGCTCGCTTTGTAGGCGCTGGAGAGCTTCGGTCCGCTGCCATCACCTGGCAGGTGATCAGTGGGTTCTGATGGGCTCCACAGTTTCCTTCGATTGCCTGAGAACGTCGTTGAAATTTGCGGCGGCACTGACAAGATTGCCACCGCATCGATGCGTCAACCGGCAAGGGCAGATTACATCCTACTCCTGGAGCACATCACCGAACGGACGCCAGATACCGGTTGGACCGCCACCGCCCTAGCCGAAGCCGCTCGCGCTTACGCCAACTGGCTCATTCGAAGTCCTGCGCCACCCCCTCCTCCGGCTTCAAAGCCGTTCCTGTCCCCGAGCGACGACCATCAGCGCATTGGCGACGCGCTGTGTCGATCCCGTCTCTGCGGTGGACCGCGGCGCATGGGTCCGTCTCGGCATGGCGTTGCACTCACACTTTGGACACGCTGGGCGCGAGGTCTGGGACGCGTGGAGCCGACAGTCGGAGCACGATCACCGGAAGGGGCTTAAGCGCATCTGGAAGTCCTTTTCGAGGGCGACACTGTTTGCCATTGCAACGTTGTTTTCAATATGGCCCGTAGACCATCGCACGAGCAGTGTAGGATGGGCAACATAATGGAATAATTCGGAGTGACCACTGTGAAAAAGGAACTCCGAAGCGGAATCGCAAACGCGATCACGTATTCCACAACATCGAACTGGGCAGGCGGCTCGCCTACAACCACAGTTTTCCATGCGTAGGCCACATGCTCTGCTTTCGCCACCTTGGATTTCCATGGCAATAGCCGTTTGATCCGCGCGGGTGAGTGATGTCGATGACATCCAGGCAAGCAAATGGCTCCATCGAAGGCGTGTGACCTCAGTCGATGTGGCATGGCAGGGCTGTTTGCGGGGCGGCAGACGCGCTATCGGGCGGGGCTGAGGGGCTCTGTCTCGCTCGACCAGTCGTCAGCATACGCCGTAATCCAGCTGGGCGCGCGATCTCGCCTGTGAGATAATGACCGAAATCGCGATCCCGGATCGCTTGCCATGTTTGCTGAAGAACAGTCCCGCGCCCTTCGGCAGATCTCTATCTTTCGAAATGCGGCCGAGACCACTCTTGGTCGGGCGGCGGCGCTAAGCCGATGGCAACGGCACGCGCAAGCCGCGATGATCCTGTCGTATCAGGACGCGTCAACCGACATCTTCTTCATCATCGAAGGCTCAGTGCGAGCGATTATCTATGCGCCCGACGGGAAGGCTCTGCTCTTCAGGGACATTGGAAAGAACGAGATCTTCGGCGAAATTGCCGCCATTGACCGCGGCCCGCGCTCCGCCAGCATCGAAACGTTGCAGCCGACGCTACTTGCGGTCATGAGCGCGGCGGATTTCGATCGGATCTTGCGGCAAGACGCGGAAGTGGCGTCCGCAACCATGCGGCTGCTCACCAGCCGCATCAGGGTACTATCAGAGCGTGTCTATGAGTTCCGGGCGTTCGCCGTGCAGAACCGCATCCATGCCGAACTTTTCCGCCTCGCCAAAGCATCCGGCGGCGGACAAGGAGAGGTCGCCCTGTCCCCCGCGCCAACTTTGGCTGAGATCGCAGACCGCGTCAGCACGCATCGCGAGGCCGTATCACGCGAACTCAGCCGCCTCGGCTCGCTCGGCCTTATCGCGCGCGAAGGCGGCGTGCTGCGCATCACTAATATCGCCCGGCTGGCCGACCTGGTCCGAGAAGCGCGAGGCGACTGATTGCGTGTCCCATCCCTAAACGACAAGCGAAACTGCACTAACCGGAGCGATTGGTAAATGCCAACGCTCAAGCGGAGGCCTTCGCCCATAGTCCTTCTGATCTAACCAGCTCATTTGAGCGATTAGACGCGTATCGGCGCCCGACAAAACGGCCGGCGCCGCAATCAAAAGGAGAAGACCATGAGCACATTCATTCGTTCGGCTATCTTTGCCGCTACAGTTCTGGCCGGCCTTTCCGCCGTGCAAGCCCGTGACTACAACCTCGAGCAGAGCGGCAGAACCCCCTCGCAGTACGATCTGAACAACCCCGATGACGTGAAGTCGTTCTGGGAAGACCAGGCCAGCCGTACCTCGAAATAAGCCTTAAAAGGGCGGACCCCAACGGCGGTCTGCCCTCTTCAGGCTGTCATAACAAAGGAGATTATCATGAGCACATTCATCCATTCCGTTCTCATTGCGGTTGCGCTTTTGAGCAGCGTCTCGGCCGCCTCGGCACGTTTCAACCTCGAAGGCAATTCACGGTCACCGTCTTCCTACGACTTTAGCGACCCAGACGACGTGAAAGCCTTTTGGGACGCCCAGCAGCGGAACGGCGGCTAAGGTCGGAGCGAGCGGCAGGCCCACCACGGCCTGCCGCTGCTTCGCAGCCTCTGACAGTATTCGGAGACTGGCTGAACTGCCCGACCGCACATGGACCGGCCAGCCGACCAAATCCGACGATGCGGACCGCGTCAACGGATGTCGGCGTCACAATTCATGGCAGAAGGGACATAAAAGATGTTTGTTAAAATCGGGCTTAACAGCGCTACTCCTTGCCGCCAGCCCGGCTGGAGCGGCTGATCAGTTAACGGCCCGAGGTTGTGAGCACGTCGGCGCGAAGGCGACGCAGCCGTCCGCCAATGAGCGGTGCCTCATCACCTCAGAACGGCAAGGGCGCGCGCTGGCTAGTTACATACTCCTCCCCAATCCGGACCCGGTAGGCGACATTTCGAACTCGCGTGGCCTGAATTCGCACAACCGACTTCTTGCCCAATACGCCCTCTATGCTTCGATCGGCAATCGCGATGGCATGCAAATTATCTCGGACCAGCTGCGTAGATTCGGCGTCACGCGCGGAGAAATTGAGGACTTCGCAGATCGTGCGAAGCTTCACACCGGATCGCTTCCCCAGCGGCACCGGACGGACTCGGAGATCGAACAGGGATGGAAGCTGAGCCAATGACCTGGCGGCTGTTCCATTCGTTCAACCTCGACGCGGCCGGGCCAGCCGCTCATGTGGTACGGAAGAGCACCGCAGTCCTGGATCTTTCTGAGTCCACAGCGTTGCGGCACGGCTGTCGTAAGGAGGCGGACAGGAAACGGGTACCGGTGCGGGTCCTCGTTCTGGAGACCACAAGGTTCAAGGAAACACGCCCACTCGGTAGAAACAGCCACCAAGGACTACATTCGAGCCGTTTCCGATCTTACAGTTGCGAACGTCGCATGAGGCGATATGACCCTTCTGCGACATTCCGATCAAGGCGATAAACGGCTGCTTCCTTTGCGTAAGCGACAATGATTGCGTACATTTCAGACAGCCTGTGACAGGATTGCACGAAGGGAGGAGCAAATGGCAAACGGGTTGACGCGGCGTCGCGTTTTGATCACTGGGATGACGCTCACCGCCGCCGTCTCCATCGCGGGAATATCCGCGATAGCGCCTTCGGCCAAGGCAGAGGAGCAGATTGAATGGATCAAGGTGGCGCTGCCCAACCTCCCAGATACCCTCTTCATTCCGCATGCCTGGACGACCTATATGGGCGCGATCATGTCGCTCGTCCAGGAAGGACCGCTAGCCTTCGGCGACGATCTCGCTCTCGAACCCGCATCGGCCGATAAGTGGGAGCAGGTCGATCCGACGACGATCAAGTATCACCTGCGGACCGGCGTCAAATTCGGCGACGGAAGTCCGCTCACGGCTGACGATATCGTCGCCACCTTCAAGTATCACATGCGCCCGGATTCCGGCTCGCAACTCGCCTCCTTCTACAGTTCGGTTGCGACCGTCGAGGCGACGGCTCCCGATGAGGTGACTGTCAAATTGAAGGCGCCGAACGTCCAGTTCGCCTATACGGCCGCCCACATGGCGGGTTTCGTCTTCAAGAAAGAACAGCTCGCAGACAAGAACATTGGAACGCCCGAGGTTCTGCCACTGGGAACCGGCCCCTACAAGCTTGTTGAATTCGTTCCGACAGATCATGTCACCCTCGAAGCGCGCGACGACTACTGGGGGCCGAAGCCAGTGGTCAAACGGATCACCATCCAGGCGATTCCAGACCGGCAGGCCCGGCTTCTCGCCATGCAGAGCGGCGAAATCGATGTCGCCTTCGACATAGCCATGTCCGACGTCGACCAGTTGAAGGCCCTAGGCAACGTCGACATCGTCACCGCGCCATCGCTCGGCGTGTTCTTGCTGACTCTCGACCATTCGGCGCCGCCGTTCGACGATATTCATGTGCGCCGTGCCGTCGCCTATGCCGTGGACCGGGAAGGTCTGGTCAAGGCGCTCCTCAAGGGCAACGGCGAGGCGGCGACGGCATTGAACCCGCCCGAGATCTGGCCGGGAGTGCTGCGCTCCTGACGAGGTCCGCGCCTTCTACGCTACCTTGCCGAGCTACCCGTTTGACCTGGCGAAAGCGAAGGCCGAACTCGCACAATCCAGCCATCCGGACGGCTTTGACGTCACCATCCCAGCACCGACCGCCGATCCTTATATGGTCAACATCATGCAGTCGGTTGTGGAGAACCTGAAGCAGATCGGTATCCGTGCAAGCATCCAGGAGATCGACTACAACACTTGGGCCGCGCAGTACTTTCGGCACGAGAACCTTGGGATGCAGATCATGCCGTATTATGCGGACTTCCGCGACCCGGCCAACCTACCCCTCCCTATTCTTCTCAAGTGCGACGGCAGTGAAGGATGGCATGAACGCCTCGAACTTCAAGAATGCCGAAGTCGATGCGTTCCTGAAGACCGCCAACGAGCAGGCCGACCCGAAGGCGCGCGCGGAGGCGCTGAAGGGCGTGTTCAAGATCGCCAACGAGGACGTCGCGGTCGTGCCGATCTTCTGGCCTGCCTCGGCGATGGCGATCAACAACAAGTACAAGCTCACCGGCTACAACGCCTTCTGGTACAGTATCCCGTGGGCGATCAGGGGTTTTGGCCTGAAGTAAGGGATCACGGGGCCGCTTGGCCATGGCCATTCTCATGGTTTTCGCGGCATCGGCCGCCGTTCGCGCGCTCGTGCGTCAGGTCGAGAATTGCTGAAGGTGTCGGCAGATGGACTTTTTTGAAGCGAAGTCTCGCACGACTTCACCAACTGCGCTTTCCTTCGGATCTCTCCTTCACCCGCGATGGCACGGCGGTCGTTGCCGCTGTTCGTCCCGCCGCGCACGAGCCGCGGCAATCCCCGCAGAGCCGCGTCTGGCGCTTTTCCCTGGATGGGGACCGATGCACTCCGCTCGGCCAGGCGCAGGAATTATATGCGGCGCTCCTCGAGCGCGGCGTCGAGTCTGAGCTGGTCGTCTATCCGCGCGAAGGCCACGGCTTGCGCGAGCGCGATCATCAGCTCGATGTATGGCGCCGCACGATTGGCTGGTTCGACCGCTCCCTCGGGTCGCCCCGGTGACGGGCTCCGGCGTCGTCGTCTTCGTCATGCGGCGGTTCGCCGTGGCGGTCCCACTCCTCCTCATAATCTCCTTCGGCGTCTTCGCGCTGGTCCACATCGCGCCCGGCGACCCGGTGCGTTCCCTGCTCGGCGCGCGCGCGTCAGACCCGGCAACGCTTGCCGCCATCCGAGAGCGCTATCACTTGGATGATCCATTCCTCATACAATACTTCAAATGGCTGGCGCAGGTGGTCCAAGGCGATCTGGGTGTCTCCATCCAGGGCAATCGAGCGGTGACGAGCACCATCGCAGATCGGCTCGGTGTAACCATCTTCCTGAGCTTGATGAGCACCGTTCTCGTTCTCGGCCTTGGCGTCCTGCTTGGAGCGGTCGCCGCCTTCCGCCGCGGCACGCGGCTCGACCGGGTGGTGGTCATGTTCGGGGTCTTCGGCATCAGCTCACCGGCCTTCGTCACCGGCATCTTCCTTCTCTATTTCTTCGGCGCCCTACTGCGTTGGTTCCCGATCTTCGGTCCGGGGACCGGATTCCTCGACCGTGCCTGGCATTTGACGCTTCCGGCGCTTGCGCTTGGGATCTCGGTCATGGCTATAGTCATCAAAATCACGCGCGCGGCGATGATCGAGGAGTTGGACCAGGACTACGTCACATTTGCGCGGGCACGCGGGCTGAGTTCGCGGCGCGTCACATTCGCTTATGTGCTCAGGAACGCTCTTATTCCCTTGGTGACGGCCGCTGGGCTCATCGTCGTCGGGATCGTCGGCGGCGCGATTTACGTCGAGGTTACCTTTTCTTTGCCAGGTCTCGGCGCCTTGACAGTCGATGCGGTCCAGAAGCGCGACATCCCGACAATCCAGGGCACCACGCTGCTCTTTTCTGTCTTCGTCGTGCTGGTCAACCTGGCGATCGACGTGATCTACATGCTGATCGACCCGCGCATCCGCTTCGGCAGGGTCGAAGTCATGAGCGCCCCAGCCATCAACGAGACGCGAAAGACGAAGCTGCCGCAGCGCCTGCCGATCGTCATTCTCATTGCCGTGCTGATTATCGCGGTGGTGGTGATCTGCGCCGTGCTTGGGGAGGGGATAGCCCCTTATTCGCCCTTCCTCCAGCGTCTCGCGGTCGGCGATACGCCGCCTTCCGCCGCCCACATCGCGGGGACGGACCTTCTTGGCCGCGATGTCCTGTCACGCGTGATCTACGGGGCAAGGACGGCCTTGGTCGGCCCGATCGTTGTCGCCGGCGGAGCTTTCGCGATCGCGACCCTCCTTGGTCTTCTTTCGGGCTATCTCGGCGGCCTGGTCGATTCGGCGATCATGCGCTGGGTAGATTTCATGTTCGCGTTGCCGGGACCGCTCGTGGCGATCGTCGTCGTCGGCGTGGTAGGCGGCGGATACTGGACCGCCGTCTTCGTTCTGGTCGTCCTCTTCACGGCCCCCGATACGCGCATCGTGCGGAGCGCGGTGCTCGAGCAGCGGCCGCTTCCCTATATCGACGCCGCCCGCACGCTCGGCATCTCGAAGACGCGTATTCTGTTCGTCCACATCCTTCCCAATGTGCTGCCGATCATCCTGGCGTATATCGTCCTCGACTTCGCCTTCGCTCTGGTCAATCTCGCCGGGCTGTCGTTCCTCGGCCTTGGCGTTGAACCCGGGACCCCCGACTGGGGTCGGATGCTGTTCGAGAACCGCAATATCCTCTTCTCCAATCCGGTTGCGCTGCTCCTGCCCGCGGGAATGATCATCCTTACCGCGGTCAGCATAAACCTTATCGGCGACTGGCTGTTCGAGCGGTTGGCAAAGTGAACACACACGTGGCGCGCATGGGTCCGGAGAGTCCGCTCCTCAAGGTCGAGGGGCTGGCGATCTCACACGGCGCGGTGCCCATCACGACGCCCTTGAGCATCGCAGTCGAGCGGGGCGAGACCATTGCGATCGTCGGCGAATCGGGATCCGGGAAATCGCTCACCGCACGAGCGATCGCCGGCATATTGCCGCCGGGCATAAATGCCACGGGCACCGTCACGCTGGACGGCATCCCCCTGATGCGGCTCGCCGAGACGGAACTCCGCAAGATCCGCGGATTTCGCGTGTCGATGCTTATGCAGGATCCGTTCACGATGCTGAATCCGCTCATGCGAAGCGGCGACCACATCGACGAGATGCTGCGCGGCCGGCCTGACTTCGCCTCGCGCGCCGCGCGGGCGGCAGAGGTAAAACGCCGCCTGGCGGAAGTCGGCATCGTCGACGAGGATGTAGCCCGCCGCATGCCATTCCAGCTGTCGGGCGGGATGTGCCAGCGCGTGGCACTTGCCGCAGCCCTTGCTCGCGACCCGGAGCTGCTCATCGCCGACGAGCCTTCGACGGCGCTCGACGCAACGACCCAGGCGGAGATCATCAGGCTCCTGCGACGTATCCAGCGCGAGCGGCACATGAGCCTCATCCTCATTACCCACAACCTGCGGCTCGCATTCTCGACCTGCGAGCGCATCTATGTGCTCTACGCCGGCTCGCTGCTCGAAATCGGCGACGCAGCCGCCGTCGAGCGCCAGCCGTTCCATCCTTACACCTTGGGACTTTTGCTGTCGGAACCGCCGGCCGATATTCGCGTGCCGCGGCTCGTCGCGATCCGGGGCTCCGTGCCCCAAGCGGCCGATGTGGTCGGCCGTTGCGGCTTCGCCGACCGCTGCGACTGGGTGAAGCAGATCTGCCGCGCCGGCAAGCCGCCGCTGGTCGCCCGCGATGCGAGCCGGTTCACCGCATGCGTTCGCCAGGACGAGATTCAGGGCGAGCTCGATGCGCTGCGCACGGCGGCGCTCTCCGCGGCGCCGACAATGCCGCGCCGAGACGAGACCGAAGGGGCGCTCGTCCGCGTCGACGCGCTCGTCAAGACGTTCGTCGGTCCTCGGGGCCGTCCGATCCGTGCGGTGAAGCAGGTATCGCTACGCATTCTGCCCGGTGAGAGCGTCGGCCTTATCGGCGGATCCGGCTCGGGCAAAACCACGCTCGGACGCTGCCTTGTCGGCCTGGAAACGCCAACTGCCGGCGACATCCGCATCGACGGCATCGCGGCAGCAGATTTCGGCGCCATGGCGAAGGCCGACCGCGCCCGTGTTCGCCGGACCATCCAGATGATCTTTCAGGATCCGTATTCGACACTCAATCCGAGGCACAGCGTCGGCCAGGCACTTAGCGAGGCGCTCGGGGCCTCCGCGGGCGCAACCGGCGCGGCGACGCCTGAGCGGATCGCGGCGCTGCTGGCGGACGTCGGCTTGTCCGCCGCGTACGCCACGCGCCGTCCGGCGTCGCTCTCGGGCGGCGAGCGCCAACGGGTCGCCATCGCGCGCGCGCTTGCCGTCAAACCGGCGATCCTCGTCTGCGACGAACCGGTATCGGCCCTCGACGTCTCGGTGCAGGCGCAGGTGCTCAACCTGTTCAAGCGCCTGCAGGCTGAGCGCGGGTTGTCATATCTCTTCATCACCCACGACCTTGCTGTCGTCCGCCAGATCGCCGAGCGCATCTATGTCATCTATCTTGGCGAGATCGTCGAGGAGGGACCGACGGAGCGGGTCATCGGCGACCCGCAGCACCCCTATACGCGTCGCCTCATAGAATCGATTCCCCGCTCGGCCAACCAACATGCGCCGTGACGCAACTCACCGGCATGGCATTCGATGCATCCCTGCGCGCCCCTGCTGGGCATGCCGCGCCAAGTTGAGCGCGGCGTCTGCGGATCGCGGCGCACACCCGAATGCAGTATCGTGAGGTGAAATCCGATGCCGTCGTTTCGTGTTTTGTTACCGCACTCCACAGCCCAAGCGTGGCAGCGCGCAATTGGACTCCTCCCAACACATTGCTTACACTGCACGCTGAGCTATGCCAGCCAGGGGCCTTTGCAATGATACGGGAGGAGAGTATCCGGCGGCTCGCCGCCATTCTCTCTGTTGAGGTTGCGGGCGATACCGGCTGATGCACGAAGGTGACTTAAGCGCTCCTCGTTCTGCAGTTGCCAATCGAGAACCCGGAGCGCCGCTAGAGCGCGTCCGGAGCGAGTGCTATTATCACCGAGCGTTGACCGAACGGAAGGCCTCAGATGAAGTTTGGCGTCCTCGGACCCCTCGAAGTTAGAGCCGACCACGGCGTGCG
This sequence comes from uncultured Alphaproteobacteria bacterium, assembly GCA_963831345.1. Lineage (GTDB taxonomy): Bacteria > Pseudomonadota > Alphaproteobacteria > Rhizobiales > Hyphomicrobiaceae > Hyphomicrobium_C. The sequence continues at coordinate 3,315 of CAWHPZ010000011.1, read as the reverse complement.
GGTACAGGCGATCCTAGGCCAGGCCGCTGCGTTCCCACCCGAAACGCCGCGGAGGCCGGAGGCGGCTTCCTCGGCTCCGGCTAAGCCGGCAGCGCCGGAAGCGCGGGAGCCGAGGCCGGACGCCCGCAAGACGGTCACGATCCTCTTCACCGACATCGTCGATTCCTCGCGGCTCAGCCTCTCCCTCGATCCCGAAGCGCTCCGGAACCTGCTCACCCGTTACTTCGGCGAGCTGAGCGCCGTCGTTCAACGGCACGGCGGAATCGTGGAGAAGTACATCGGGGACGCGATCATGGCTGTGTTCGGGGTGCCGCTCCTCCACGAAGACGACGCGCTGCGCGCGGTGCGGGCGGCGGTGGAGATGCGCGACACACTTGCCATCCTCAACCACGAGCTCGAAGCGGGTTGGGGCGTCCGCCTTGTGAACCGAATCGGCATCAACACCGGCGAGGTGATCGCCGGCGACAACACGCAGGGATATTTGTCAGTCGCCGGAGAGGCCGTCAATGTCGCGAAGCGCCTCGAGGAGGCAGCGACGGCGAATGAGATCCTGATAGGGGAGCCGACGCACAGGCTCGTGCGCGATGCGGTCGTCGTCGAGCCGAGCGGGCCGCGCGTGCTCAAGCACGGCGAGACCATCCGCGCCCTCGTCGTGGTAGAAGTCCTCGCCCACGCCCCCGGCCTTGCGCGCCGCTTCGACTCGCCTTTCGTCGGGCGCGAACGCCAACGAGCCTTGCTCGAGACCGTCTTCCGCAATGCGGTCGGCGACAGGACCTGCCACCTGGTCACCATTCTCGGCGACGCGGGTGTGGGAAAGTCGCGGCTCGTACGGGAGTTCGCGAGCGACCTTGCCGAGGATGTCACGGTCTTGCGCGGCCGCTGTCTGCCCTATGGCGAGGGCATCACCTATTGGCCGCTGGCCGAGATCGTCCGGGAGCTTACGCGCGCGGAGGGACTGGACTCCGGCGAGCAGCTCGCTGCGGTGATCGGGGCGCGGCTCGCAGGCGACGAGAAAGCCGGGCTGATTGCCGAGCGTGTGACCGGGGCGCTCGGGCTTGGCGGCGCGGGACAAGGGACGACCGAGGAGACCGCCTGGGCCGTCCGGAGGCTGTTTGAGGCGCTCGCGCGAGCGGGGCCGCTCGTTGTCGTGGTGGACGACGTCCATTGGGCCGAGTCGACGTTCCTCGACTTAGTCGAGCACGTCGCCGACTTCTCACGCGATTTCCCGATCCTGCTCATCTGCATCGCGCGGCCGGAGCTCTTCGACACGCGTCCTGGCTGGGGGGCCGGCAAGCGCAACGCGACGTCGATCCTCCTCGAGCGGCTCAGCGACGCGGAATGCCGCGAGCTGATCTCCAACCTGCTTGGCCGCGCGCCTCTGCCGCCCGCTGCCGAGTCGAGGATCTCCAGCGCGGCCGAGGGCAATGCGCTCTTCGCCGAGGAACTCGTGGCGATGCTCGTCGACGACGCGTTGCTCAGGCGCGCGCCCGACAGCTGGGTCGCCGCGTCGGACCTCGCCGAGCTGCCCGTTCCCTCGACGATCAACGCGCTTCTCGCTGCCCGTCTCGAGGGCCTCCCGTCCGTCGAGCGCGCCATCCTGACGGCCGCAGCGGTCGAGGGCGCAGTATTCCATCGGAGCGCCGTCAGCGAGCTCGCCTGCCCCGTGCTCGACGCACTTGAGGACGGCTTGCTCGCGCTCGTCCGCCGGGATCTGATCCGCCCGGAGGCGCCGTCGTTCGCCGGCGAGAAGGCCTATCGCTTCCGTCACGTCCTGATCCGCGACGCCGCGTATCGCTCCCTGCCGAAGAACGCGCGCGCCGACCTGCACGAGCGCTTCGCCGCCTGGCTCGAGCTAACGGCCGCGGACCGGCTACGCGAGTTCGAGGAGATTGTCGGCTATCACCTCGAACAGGCCTTTCAGTACCGTGTCGCGCTCGGCCCGCGCGACGTGCGCGCGGCCTCGCTTGCCGCCCGGGCGTGCGAACGGCTCGAGGCAGCCGGGCGGCGGGCGCTTGTCCGCAGCGACCTGCCGGCGGCGATCAGCCTGCTCGAGCGGGTTTCCCGGCTGCTTCCCACCGATGATCCACAGCGGATCGCGCTGCTCGCCGAACTGAGCGGCGCGCTGATCGAAAGCGGCCGGCTGGACGATGCCGGGCGCGTGCTGGACGAGGCGGAGCGCCTGGCTGCTGCCGCTGACGACCAGCGCTTGGCAGCGCATGTGCTCGTCCAGCGGCAGTTCCTCCGGCTCCTCCACGGCGAAGAGGGCGGGCTGGAGGAGGCGGCACGCGCGGCGGCCATCGGTGATCCCGGTCTTCGAGCGCCTCGGGGACGACCTCGGCCTGTGCCGCGCACGGCGGCTCGAGGCGTGGCTATTTTTTAACGCGGCTCGCGGCGAGGCGGCCGCCGCGGCGTGGGAGCGCGCGGCCGTACACGCGCGACGGGCAGGGGATCGGCATGAGTACTACGAGATCCTCACGTGGATCGCGTCCTCGCTCTGGTTCGGGCCCACCCCGGCCGCCGAGGGCATCCGCCGTTGCGAGGCGATGCGCGCGGAGGTGCGCGAAAGCCCCGAGTCCGAGGCAGCGATCCTCCGCCAGCTCGCATGCCTCAACGCGATTGTCGGCCGCTTCGCGATTGCCCGCGAGCTGATCGCGACGAGCAACGCCACCTACGCCGACCTCGGCCTCACGCTCTACGTGGCGTCCTCCGAGCACGAGGCCGTCGTCGAGCTGCTCGCCGGGAACCCCGCTGCGGCCGAGAGGAGCGCGCGCGCGGCGTATCGCGCGCTCGAGGAGATGGGCGAGCGCGCGTTCCGCTCGACGATGGCCGCGTCCCTCGCCGTGGTGATCCTCGAACAGGGACGCGACGAGGAGGCCGAGGACTTTGCCAAGCTCAGCGCCCAGCTGGCTGCGAGCGGCGACCTGGTGACGCAGGTCCGTCTGGCGCCGCGTGCGCGCACGCGTGCTCGCGCGGCGGGCAGAGATCCGGGCGGCGGAGGCGCTCGCGCGCGAAGCAGTGACGATCGCCGAAGCGACCGACTTCGTCAACGATCGGGCGGATGCACTGATCGACCTGTCGCACGTGCTCGAGGCCGCCCGCCGAGGCGACGAGGCGGTCGCCGCTGTGTCCGGAGCGCTGCATCTCTACGAGCTGAAGGGAAACGTGGTCGCCGCGGCCGCGACCCGGCTCCGCCTAGGCAAACTCGTCAAAATGTGACACCGTACGGGAGGCGGCAAGGGTCACCGCCGCACCTCCTTGTGAACCGCTCGGGATCGGAGGTGATGTGATGCCACCGAACTTCGGTACGATCGACGA
>CAWHPZ010000010.1:0-7759 GCA_963831345.1 uncultured Alphaproteobacteria bacterium | reverse complement strand
TGCACCTCGAAGCCGTCGGGAATGCTTCCATTGGGCCTGACTGCAACGTCGATCGCTTCCTGGGTCAGCGCTCCGGCAACGGGCGGTCAGCCAGCCGACGGCGGCCGCGGCCATCGCCACGCCCGACATCGCCATGCCGGCGACGATGCTTTGCACGGCGATCCCGCGCGTCCGCCTGGCAATTGACACCGCATCGGAAACGCGATCCAGGCGATCGACAAGGATGACGACGTCGGCGGCTTGCGACGAAGCGCTGGCGCCGCGCGCGCCCATGGCGATGCCGACGTCCGCCTTGGCCAGCGCCGGCGCGTCGTTGATGCCGTCGCCGACCATCAGCGGTCGGATTGCAGGCGCTGCTCGATGGCGACCGCATCGACCTTGTCGGAGGGCACGCGGTCGGCAAGCACCGCATCGAGATCGAGGGCCGCGCCGATCGTCTCGGCGGCATCCGCGCGGTCGCCGGTCACCATGACGATCCGCGATCACGCCGGCGCTGCGCAGCGCCTGGATGGCGCGCGGCGTCTCGCGCCTGAGCTCGTCGCCGAGCAGCAGGGCGCCGATCGTGCGGCCGTCGACGGCCACGAAGACGCTCAGCGCCGAGCGCCAGGCCGCGCGCCGCAGCGCGCGCACCGCCCAATCCTCCGGCCTCCGGGAACCGTAGACAAGCTGATGCGAGCCGGCCCTCACCTGCCTGTCCGTCGATCCGCGCCTTCGAGGCCGGACCCCATGGTCTCGCGAACATTCGAGGGAATCTCCAGCGTGAGGCCCTTTGCCATGGCCGCCGCAACGATGGCGGTTGCCACGACGTGGTGCGACGCCTGCTCCAGAGACCCGGCCAGCCGCAACACCTCGTCGGCGCTCTCGCCGGGCGCCGTCTCGATGGCGACGAGCCGTGCGCCGCCGACGGTGAGCGTCCCGGTCTTGTCGAACATGACGGTATGAGTGCGCGCCAGCGCCTCGAGCGGCCCTCCGCCCTTGATGAGGATGCCGCGCCGCGCCGCCTGCGACACGCCGGCGATGAAGGCGACTGGCGCGGCGAGAATGAGCGGGCACGGCGTCGCCGCAACCAGCACCGCCAGTCCCCGGATCGGGATCGCCCGATAGCAGCCAGGCGGCACCGGCCACGACCAGCGTGATGGGCAGCAACAGAAGCGCATAGCGATCCGCCAGGCGGATGAACGGCGCCTTGGCGGTCTGCGCTGCCGTCACCATGCGCACGATGCCGGCATAGGTGCTTTCCCCCGCAGTGGCCGTGGCTCTGAGCTCGAACGTCTCGCCGGCGTTGAGCGTACCGCTGCGCGCGGGCTCGCCGTCGCGGCGATTGACCGGAATGGGCTCGCCCGTCAGAGCCGATTCGTCGATCATGGCAGTCGGAGCTGGCTGACCACCCCGTCGACGGGGATGACCTCGCCGGCGCGCACCAGAATGGCATCGCCGACGGCGACCTGTTCTATGGCACATCTTCGATCGCGCCTTCAGTCCGGCCGTGCGCAATTCGCGGGGCGCGGTCGACCAGGGATTTGAGGTCACGCTCCGCGCGAGCGACGGCAAAGTCTTCGAGCACATTGCCGCCCGCATACATGACAGCCACCACTGCAGCCGCAAGCCCCTCCCCCAGGAGGAGGGCGGCCGACATGGAAACGAAGGCGATGGCATCGACCCCCACGCGGCCCGCCAGAAGTTCGCGCACCATCGAGACGAGCAGAGCGGCGACGACGGGCAGCGTGCCGGCCACCCAAATCGCAAACGCAAGGGTATTCCTGCCGGCAAGCGATGCGGCGACGCCAAGGGCGAGTCCCGCCAGGGCGGTTGCGATCAAACCTCGACAAATCGCGCGTTCAGTCATCATCACGAACAACTATGTTCCTCGGACTGCAGCCGAATTTCCGTGGAGGTCACGAGGAGGGTACCGCTACCGCAGACAACGAGAGGGGCCAAGCCGACGAGCCCGCTTCGTGGCCATTCTGAAAGTTGTCCGACATCAGCACCTGTGAGACAGATTTAGCGGCTTGAGGAAGGGAGGATTTCTGGCTCATCGTAGCCCCCAAGGAGCGAAGATGAGACAGAAATCCCACTCCACCGACCTGTCGTCCGAAGAGATCGTCAAGGGCATCCGCCGGGCGACGCGCAAGCGTTACTCCGCCGAAGAGAAGATCCGCATCGTGCTGGACGGCTTGCGCGGCGAGCACTCGATCGCCGAGCTCTGCCGCCGCGAAGGCATTGCCGAGGGCCTCTACTACAGCTGGTCGAAGGAGTTCCTCGAAGCCGGCAAGCGGCGGCTCGCCGGCGACACCGCCCGCGCTGCGACCAGCGACGAGGTCAAGGACCTCAGGCGCCAGGCCCAGGAGCTGAAAGAGGTCGTCGCCGAGCAGGCGCTCGAACTGCGCCTGCTCAAAAAAAGCATGATCGCGGATGGGGGAGACGAGGCATGAGGCTCCCCGGCTCCGAGAAGCTCGAGATCATCCGCCTGGTCGAGCAGTCGCATCTGCCGGCGCGACGAACCCTGGAGATGCTGGGCATCCGACCATCGACGTTCTATCGCTGGTACGATCGGTATCGAGCCGGCGGGCCCGAGGCGCTCGAAGACAAGCCGTCGCGGCCAGATCGCGTCTGGAACCGCATCCCTGATGATGTGCGCGAGCGCATCGTCGCCATGGCGCTGGAGGTGCCGGAGCTGTCGCCGCGCGAGCTGGCCACCCGCTTCACCGATACAGAGGGCTATTTTGTCTCGGAATCTTCCGTCTATCGGCTGCTCAAGGCCCACGATCTGATCACCAGCCCGGCCTTCATCGTCATCAAGGCGGCCGACGAGTTCAAGGACAAGACCACAGCCCCCAACCAGCTCTGGCAGACCGACTTCACCTACCTCAAGGTCATCGGCTGGGGCTGGTTCTATCTGTCGACCATCCTCGATGACTTCTCGCGCTACATCATCGCCTGGAAGCTGTGCACGACCATGCGGGCCGACGACGTCACCGACACGCTGCAGCTGGCGCTCACGGCATCAGGGTGCGCTTCAGCGCGCGTCGTGCACAAACCACGACTGCTCAGCGACAACGGCTCCAGCTACGTCTCCGGCGATCTGGCAAAATGGCTCGAAGACGCCGGCATGGACCACGTGCGCGGTGCGCCCAATCATCCCCAGACCCAGGGCAAGATCGAGCGCTGGCATCAGACGCTCAAGAACCGCATCCTGCTCGAGAACTACTACCTGCCCGGCGATCTCGAAGCGCACATCGATCGCTTCGTCGATCACTACAATCACCGCCGCTACCACGAGAGCCTGCAGAACCTGACGCCGGCCGACGTCTACTTCGGACGCGGCCAAACCATCCTGCTTCAACGCGAAAGGATCAAACGAGACACCATCAAACAAAGACGATTGCAGCACCAGAGCAAAGCCGCCTAACCTGAAACCGCAATCGAGCCAGAGCCTCCGTCTCCGAAAACCCGCTTAGCGTCTCAGAGCATTTGAAGACGGACAACCCAGCTGATCGCGGGGCACGAACCAGCCAGCTACGATACCGGCTAACAACAACACAGCTCGAACCAACCATCCCATCGTGTTTTATCTCCCAGATGGATGAACTTTCCAGAAAGCCCTGTTTGTTTCGCCGGGATCGTCGACTCGGGCTTTCGATTTCGTCGAGATCACAGGACACGAGAGGACTGGGACTGCCGACATCCCCGGAAGGTCGACGAAGGGCAGCATCTTACAGGATGACACCGACAGTTGGCAGGAGATTTCCTTTCAGTAGAGGGTACGTCCGATACCGCGCTCGCGAGCCGGCTTTCTTCAACAGTTCGGCGCCGAGCGCGATGTCTAAGGCGCCGATGCCGACCAGGACGATCAGCACCGTTTGCTTGCCGTGGCTGCGGCCGATGATTTTGCCGGATACGACGCCAACGCCACGATCGTCACCTTCGTCAACAGGCGATTGATGCAGGCGCGGCTTGCTACGATCGCCAGAGCCGCGGTTCGCACGACGGTGAGCGATGTGGCGCTGCTTGCAAGGAGTGGGGTTGTCGGTCGAGGGCAAAGCGGTCGTCGGATTGCAGTTATCTGGATCGCGACAGAGGCTAGCGGCGGCTTCGCACCTAGTCCAATCACCCGATATAGCGGCGGCCATATGAGATGATCATGCCATGGGGACTGCGTGAAGCGAAGCGGCATGGACAACCCACGGCTATTCAACGACGCCCACCACCACCCTCGTCCTCGGGTTCACGAGCAGTATCTTGTCCTCTGAGATGAGATAGGCAGTGGCCGACAGCGAAGGAATTTGCCGCACAAGATCAGCAGGGACAAACGGCATGCCCTCCAGTGCGACACGGGTTGGAACGATTGCGCCGATCTGCGCAAAGCCATCAAGTGCACGCGAGCCCACTGCGCTGGAGTTGGTCGGCAAGGCGCTGCGGATAGTTTCAAGCTCCGGCTGTCCTAGATACCGAGTGGCGTAAGCGGCGATCGGCGATGGTCATCCGCGAAGTCCGCGCGGAATACTTGGAAGGCACTGTGTCGCCATCGGCTGCCGCCGGTCCGCCACAGGAGCGTGCGAAAGGCTGGTCTCCTTTCTTTCTGCATGGGAGGCGGCCGAATGTGTGCCTGCCGTTTCATCCGCTTGCTGGTCTGCTCTCTCTTGATTGCCGCAGGAGCAACACACCACGCGCTCGCGCAAGGCGATGAGGTCGAGGCCCTCGAGGCGCGTATCCCCCAGCTGATGATCGAGGGCAAATGGGGCGAGGCCGTTACCTTGGCAGAGCGGCTCACCGAGCTGGTGCGGGCGCAGAAAGGGGAAGAGCACCTCGACACCGCAAGGAGCCTCGTGACGCTGGCTGGCCTTTACAACATCCAACGTCGCCTCACCGAGGCCGAGCCGCTCCTGAAGCGCGCGCTGGCAATCAGGGAGAAGGCGCTCGGTCCTTCCCACCCTGATACAGTGGCGATCCTGGGCGTGTTGGGGCCTGTCTACCGAGCTCTTGGGCGTGCCGCAGAGGCCGAGTTGCTGGAGAAGCGCGCTCGACAAACGACCAATCGTAGCCGACGAGTATGCTGCCGACGACGTTAAGCTCCGCAACGAGGCGGCAGCTCACGCGGCTCAGGGCAAGCACGCCGAGGCCGAGCAGCTCTACCAGAGCGCGATATCTGCGGCGGAGAAGAGGTACGGTCCCAAGCATCCCCGCATCGTGCACAGTCTCAACCCGCTGGCGGAGCTCTATGTCAAACAGGGCCGCCTCGCCGAGGCCGAGCTGCTCCTGAAACGGGCGCTGGCGATCCGCGAGAAAACCAATGAGCTCGCCGAGCTGCAACTGCAAACGGCTCTGGCGCTACGAAAGCATCGGCGAAGATCAACCGCCAGCAAGGGCGCCGCGCCGAAGCGGACTTGGACGACAAGAAGGCGCAGGAAGCTCGTGCGAACGCACGCAACACGGAGAATGGCTTCACGGCTCTCAGCATGGACAAGCTGGCTGAGTTCTATGTCGCCCAGGGCCGCTATGGCGAAGCCGAGCCGCTGCTGAAACGCGCGCTGGCGATCAGGGAGAAGGAGAAGGGGGCCGAGAGCGAGCATGCCGCCGGCACTGTCGAGAAGCTGGCGGAGCTCTACCGCGCGCAGCGGCGCTATGCCGAGGCCGAGCCGCTCTACAAACGTGCCCTCAATCTGCAAGAGAAGAAGCACGGCGCAGACACGATGCATTCCCTTGGCCCCCTCGGCAAGCTCGCCCAGATCTACGAGGGCCTCGGCCGCTACGGCGAGGCCGAGCAGCTGATGCTGCGATCGCACGCGGCATGGGAGAAGGCCAATGGCCCCGAGGCTCCGCTCACCGCAGCGAGCCTCGTTGGCCTCGCCAAGTTCTACCTCAAGGCGCAGAAGTGGTCGGAGGCCTATCAAGCCTCCGGCCGCGCGACGGCCATCACCGTCAAGCAGATGCGCCGCGAGGGTGAATCCCTGCAGCGGCCGCAGAGCGGCCATGGCCAGGTCGGGATCGATCCGGTTCGGCGGAACATCCTCTTGGGTCATGTCGGCGTCGCGGCGCACGTCGCCGAAAGAACGCCCAGCCGACGCGCAGCGCTCACGGTCGACACCTACGCGACGGCGCAGTGGGCGCTCCAGTCCGATGCGGCGGTTGCGCTGGCGCAGATGTCGGCGCGTTTCGGCAAGGGCGATGACGAACTTGGCCGGCTCGTGCGCGAACGCCAGGATCTCGTCGCACGATACCGGGCGCTCGAAGCGAGCTGGGTCAGGGCCATCGCGGCCACCGGCGATCAGGGTGCGAGCCGCTTCCCAAGCCGACCAGGCCAAGGAGATGGCGGCAATCGACAGCCGCATCGGGGCGACCGACGCGCTTCTTGGGAGCAGGTTTCCCGAATATGCCTCCCTCGCCAACCCGGAACCTCTGTCGATCGCGGACACGCAAGCGCTGCTGAAGGCCGACGAAGCGCTATTCCTTGTGGTGTTCGGCGACGAGCAGGGGTTCGCCTGGGCGGTAACGCGCGAGGGCGTGCAATGGCACTCGATCCCGATCGGGACGAACGCCTTGGCCGACAAGGTTCAGACGCTCCGCTGCGGGCTCGATGCATCGAATTGGTCGGATCCGGCACGACGGGAGCGCTGCAAGCAGCTCACAGGCCGAACGGTATCGGACAGCGACCCGCTGCCTTTCGACCTCGCCAAGGCCCACGACCTTTACGCGACCCTGCTCGGCCCATTCGAGAGCCTGCTTCGGGGCAAGCGGCTGCTCATCGTTCCGTCCGGTCCGCTTACGACCTTGCCGTTTGAGGTGCTCGTCACTGAGCGGCCGCCAACGGCAATCCCGTCCGACCCCACGGCGTATGAGCGCGCCGCTTGGCTGACCAGGCGGCACGCCATCGCCATGCTGCCCTCGGTTGCCAGCCTCAGGGCCCTGCGCCGGTTTGCCAGGGCGAGCCGAGCAACGAGCCGATACGCCGGCTTCGGCAACCCGCTGCTGTTCGGACCCGACGGCAACGATCGCAGTGCCGCGCTGAAACAGGCTTGCCCAACGGACCTTCCAAGTCAGGCAACGCGCGTCGCGGCGCGGGCGACGCCGGACGCCAGGATTGCAAAGCTTGTCCGCGGTGGCCTCGCCGACGTGGACATGCTGCGGCGCGCTTCCCCGCTGCCGGAAACAACGGACGAGCTATGCACCGTGGCGCGCGAGCTCGGCGCGCCTGAGAGCGACCTTCATCTCGGCGCCAAGGCGACGGAAGCGGCGGTCATGGCACTTAGCGCCTCCGGTGCGCTCGCGCGCTACCGGATCATCCACTTCGCGACCCACGGGCTGCTTGCCGGCGAGACCGAGGACGTTGCCCAATCGCTCGCCGAGCCGGCCCTGCTGCTGACGCCGCCCGACGTGGCGACTGAGGGAGATGATGGCCTGCTGACGGCGAGCGAAGTGACCAGGTTGAAGCTTGACGCCGACTGGGTGGTGCTTTCGGCGTGCAACACTGCAGGCGGAAGCGAGAAGGGGGATGCGGAGGCGCTCTCCGGGCTTGCCCGCGCCTTCTTCTATGCCGGGGCACGTGCCCTGCTTGTTTCGCACTGGTACGTGGATAGCGATGCCGCGGTGAAACTGACGACCAAAGCCTTTGCCGCCATGAAAGCCGACCCAAGCATCGGCCGCGCTGAAGCAATGCGGCTGGCCGTGCTTGCTGTGATGGGCGACCGATCGCGACCCGCACACTGGACACCGGCTGCACATCCCGCTGTGTGGGCGCCGTTCGTGGTCGTGGGCGAAGGGG
>CAWHPZ010000009.1:0-204914 GCA_963831345.1 uncultured Alphaproteobacteria bacterium | reverse complement strand
CAAGGGGCACCGAAAGGAAAAAATGGAGGGCTGCCCGCTCGTGGCGCTCGGCGCCGATGCCGCGAGGCAAAGCGCTGACGTGAAGGCTTCGTTCGAAGCCGGGATCAGGGAGCATCTTAGCATCCTCACCCGTCTGATCTCCAAAGCCGACTCGCAAGAGAAGCGCGACAAGGCCATGGCCATCCTCTCGACAATGGTTGGCGCCGTCACGCTCTCGCGTGTCGTCAACGACCCTCGTCTCGCCCAATCCTTCCTGGATGCGGCAGCCGAAAGCGTCCGCGAATCCGCCTCGTCCTAAGAATTCAGGCGTTTACGAGCTGTTACGGCTGACCTAATGCTTGCCCGCGGCGAGCGAGAGCTGGTGCGTTAGGTTTGTCGCTTGCCTGTGTCTCTATGGCGGCCAGGGTGATCGGTCTACGATGCCCTCAAGGATAAGCGCAGAGGCAAAACCGGCTTTTCCTACCGGAGGTCCGCTGCGACCCCCCCGAAGCGGAACTCCTCAGTCGCATATCAAGGTCCGCAACGGGTCACTGGCGGTCGTAATGATGGAGATGGTCGACGTCTGGTCTTCACCGCTTTGCGGACGTCGATGTTCTGGACGCTCAACACAGAGTCGGCCAGTGCACCGATGTCTGCTAGGCCGTTAGGTTAGCGCGTAACGCGGGCTCTACTGGGCAATGTAGCTTTCGGCTTCTTCCAGCGAGAACGAATAGGGGTGCGTTGGGCTTTGCGAGCGTAGTGCGCCGCCGATGTCTGGGTCGACAACCAAGTAGCGACCGCGGTCTTGCCCGCGGCTCGACTTTTGAATTGATAGCCTCTTGCGTGCTGCAGCGCGACGTAGGCGGCGCTCGCGTGCGGACAGCGTGTCCTTCTGAGCCATTAGTGCCCTCTTGTGCAAACAGACGTTCCGCTCAGCATGCATACGCCGTGCACTAACCTTGCCAGACATCAAAGAAAAACGCTCATCTGCGATCAGAGCGATAGGCGCCGCTTTGTTCAATTAGACCTTAAAGCGCTCGATGTCGCCGCCAGCCTTCACAAGCCAGTTCGGCTTACGGCCGCGACCCGTCCAGGTCTCATCGGCATTTGAAGGGTTGCGATACTTTGCAGGCATAGCGCCCTTTTTGACGCGGCCCGTCGATCCAAACAGTTCGGCAACTGAGAAGCCGGCTTTCCCAGCCATCTCCTGAACCTGGCGCTTAAGTTCAGAGCGTTCGGTGATCTCTTTCTCAGCGATAGCTGCGTCGACTTTCTCACGTAACGTTCGCAGATCCTTGATGGCTGGGCACAAGGCGCTTAGCACCACGCAGCGCTATATTGAGGCTGACGTGGAGGCCCAAAAGAGGGTCGTAGACCTGCTCTGAGTGTTTATAGGTGTTTATAGAATTCCGTGTGCATACGCCCTAATCGGCGTATGCCGCGGAAAGCCCCGTGTTTACTGGAGAAAATGGTGGGTGTGCACAGGCTCGAACTGTGGACCCGCTGATTAAGAGTCAGCTGCTCTACCAACTGAGCTACACACCCATCGCCGTCTCTTGGCGCGCACCGTTTGGCTCCTGGCGCTCGGCCCGGCCAACCCGCTTGCTCTCCCTAGGACGGCAAAGGGGCCCTCAGGCCCCGTTGCCGGATCGTCTAGCACCGGTTGCCGCGCCTGTCCAGCGGCTTGAGCCGAGAAATGCGGCCTCGGGCTGGCTCGCGCTCGCTAGGGCCCACAAGACATGGCCATCCCGCCCTAATTTCATGGAACTTCGCGCTTCGTCAGAAGGTTGGACGTGCAAAGCGAAAGGAGGATCGAGCATGCCCCGTGGAGACAAATCGAAGTACACCGACAAGCAGGAACGCAAGGCCGATCACATCGCCGAAGGCTACGAAAAGCGTGGCGTGTCCGAAGATGAAGCCGAGCGACGGGCGTGGGCCACCGTCAACAAGGATGACGGCGGCGGAAAGAAATCCGGCTCGGGGCGCGGCAAGCGTACGGGCCGGCCAGCGGCGCACAAGGGTGGCCGCCTCGGCGGCAAGGCGTCCGCGGCACGTCCCGCGAGCGCGCGATCCGCTTCGGCCAAAAAGGCGGCCGCAACACGCAAGCGGCGTGCTTCGCGCTAACGAGGAGATCCCACTCATGAGCAAGCCCGTCGAGCCCAGACAGGAAGCAGAAGAGGCCAAAAAGAAGCCCGGCAATCTTCAGCATCAGAATCCGCCGAAGAAGACGTCGACCGACAATCCTGAGCGCAACCCGCGCGATCAGAAATTACGCGGCGGCAGCAAGTAGCAGATCCGGTCATGAAAAAGGCCGGCCCAGGATCCGACGCGGAACGGCGCAAACTGATTGCGTTCGATCGCCGAGACCTTTCAGGCGCTCGAGGGCTTGGCGCGCGACAGCATGAAGGATTTTCAGGAGCTCGCGGATGAAGCTTTTCGCGACCTCCTGAAGAAGCATCATCGTCCGGTGACGCTGAAAGAAGCGCTCAAGGCAAGCACACGTCGCGCGGCCGCCAACGACTGAGCGAAGATCCGAGAACAGACTACGGAACTGTGAGGATTGGGAGATGTTTTCCGTTCAAGGTCGGAGAACAAGCAAGGAGACTCCCAATGAACGGTTCTAAAATCGCGACCTTGGCCGCAGCTTTGCTGATCGGCCTCGGGAGCTTTAACGTCGATGCCCGTCCGGGTGGTGGTGGCGGAGGAGGCCATGGCGGAGGCGGGAGGCGGCCACGGTGGGGGCGGCGGCGGGCCCGGCGTATCGCACGGTGGCGGGGGCGGCGGTGGGGGTGGACGCAGCATGGGTGGCGCTGGACGCCATGGTGGTGGTGGTCCCTCGATGGGCCCCGGCCGCTCCATGAGCCGATCCTTCAATCGCGGACCCGGGGTTCGCGGTCCAGTGGCGAGAAATTTCGATCGCGGTCCTGCTGTGAGAAACTTCAACCGTGGCCCGGAAGGCCGCGGTCCGAGGATGAGCTGGAACAAGGGTGACGGACGCCGCCACGGGCACGGCAGGCGCTTTAGGGGCGGCTACTTTGCGGCTGCTCCCTATTTCTATGGCAATAGCTACTACGATTACGGTTACAGCGGCGGATGCGGTTGGCTCTATCGCCGCGCCGTCGAGACGGGCAGCCCATACTGGTGGCGCCGTTACGAAGACTGCATCGACTAAACTGCATCGATCAGGGTGCGTCAGCAGGCAGCGCCCTTGCGCTGCCTGTTTCGATTATAGTTGCGCATATAGATCTTCTGTTCCTGTCGTAGCATCACTTGATTAAGTGACGTGATTTACACGGTTTTCAACGCTCGATTTGCCCGCCAAAATCTTCTATGACTTATTGTAAGCCGGCGTCGCGGGGCTCGGAAATTCAGAGGAGTGGCTCCACATGAATGTCGCGAGTTCAGTTCCAACGGGGGACCGGGTGCGCAAGGCCCCGCTCGACCCAGCGAGAGTGCAGGCCCTCAAGGCGCGGGATAATTGGACGAACTGGCGTTATCTGGCGCTCAACTGGGCGATCATCGCGGGCACGCTGGCCGCCGCGATATGGGCCGAACACGCGCTCGCTGCCGGCGGCTACTCGATGTGGTGGATGGTGCCGATTGCCGCCGTGACGATCATCATCATGGGGGCGTCGCAGCACCAGTTGGGCGGAGCGATCCACGAAGGCGCGCACTATCAGCTTTTCGCCAACCGCACCCTGAACGAGGTCGCGTCAGACTGGCTGGCGGGATATCCGATCTACACCTCGACGCATCATTATCGCCTGCATCACCTTCCGCATCACCAGTTCGTCAATGACCGCGCGCGCGATCCGATTTTCGCGCAAGCCGACGAAAGCGGCCATTGGCTCGACTTTCCGTTGACGCATGTGGAGCTGACCAAGGCGCTGCTGCGTCTGCTGTGGTTGCCGGGCCTCATCAAATATACAGTTGCCAGAGCCCGCTACAGCGCGCTCGGCAAAGGTGACAATCCCTACATCGATCCGGATAGGCCAGGCCGCCCTCGACGACGCTTGTCGGCGCGGTGTTGGCCGCCGGCATGCCCGCCCTTTTGATCGTGATGATCGTGAAAGGTGTCAGCGCTCCCATCGTCCTCGGCACCTGGGCCGTGATCTGGGCCGCGTTTGTTCTCTTCTATGCCGTGATCCCCGACGAATGGTATTCGAGGGGCCGCGTGGACGGCGTCATTCCGCACCGAGTGAACGCCATAAGCCGAATTTCATTCATGGCGCTCGTCTATGGCGCACTTTCAGCCATTCAGCTCGCGGGTTACGGAAATGCCTGGGCCTACTATGGGCTCTACTGGGTCTTGCCGCTGTTTGTTTCGTTTCCGGTCTTCATGATCATGCGTGAATGGCTCCAGCATGGAAACGCCGACCGTGGCCGCCTCACCAACACGCGCGTTTTCCTCACCAATCCCATCTTCCGTTATGCCGTGCTGCCATGGGGCATGGACTACCATCTGCCGCATCACATCATGGCTTCGGTGCCTCATTACAGATTGAAGGAGCTGCACGAGCTTCTGCTGCAGGACCCCGAGTATGCGGAGAAGGGTGTCGTCGTCGAAGGCCTTTTCGGCAGCAAGAACGAGCGTACGGGGCGCCCGACGGCGTTTGGAAGCCTGCTGGTCGAGCACGCGCCGAAACGTCGCGAGCAGGTCCATGTTGACGACACGGTGCTCGAACGTGCAGACGTAGCCGATCGTGCAGCGATCGCGCGGGAGTCCCTGGCCTCCCGCGCCACCGACACCCCATAGCGGTTCTTCGAGCTATCTTTTTCCTGGTTTTCTGCGCCATGGACGTGGCGTTTCGGAACCTTGGGGAGGGGTCTCTGCGTTGGCACGAAAGCGTGAGCGCGTTGGAGACGAGCGTGTTTTTCCCGGCCATTAAAGTTTTGGGGGCTTACCTCCTCGTAATCGCCGGGATTCTCCTTGCGGGCGCGAAGCTTACCTCGCATGTGGCTGAACAGGCCGTCGTGCTTGCCTTGCCGCTTCTATCCGTCAGCGCCCCTGCCAAGCTGTCGCTCGTCGAGCAAAGGCGCATTGACGCCGTCATCGGGAATTCAAGCCGCCCCGCAGCGGGCTGAGCTTCGGGTGGCGGCGCTCGAGGTTTCGGAGCTTCCGCCCGGAATTTTTGCTGCTCAGCTCGATCGTGCCGAGAGGGCCGATCTGCCGGCTGCGCCACGTGTGCAGCGGCTGCATATCTCAGAAAATAACATGATCTCTTTTCCGCCGGCACCGCGCGCCGTGTCATTGCGGCTGAAGAGGGATACTTCAAGACGCGCGAGATATGCGGCCCTGCGATCCAATCGCGCGCTCTCTCAGCGCTATCCGTCCGCCGCCGATGATTTCAATCGCCGCTTCGGGCCAAGTCTCGCGGATGCTCGATAGCGCGCCACCGTGACACTGTGCGCGGCAACACGACCGTCATTTCTACGTCCTAATTGCAGTTAGGATCGCCTGCGCCGCCCGTACTCCACGCGGTTTCCGCAATCTCCGGCGAACTCCAAACGTGCCATCCACAGGTGATCCCTATGATAAGGCGCGTTTACGAGCACGTGAGCCCGATCGCTGCGCTGGGAATTGTGATCGTCGTTCTGATGGCGGCGAATGTCGTGTCGAGGCTCATGCCGGGGTCGCTCACCGCAGAAAATAGTGCCGCGCGTCTGGAGCGCAGGCAGGCAGCGAGAGAGGGGCGTCTGTCCCTGCCGCTGCCGGGCACCCCCGATACCGAAGCGCCGCTCAGCCGGCTTGCGTCCGTGGGCGTGAAACTCGGCGCCCGAACGATGATCCGCGTCTTTAAAGCCGAATCTGAATTCGAGGTTTGGGTTCAGAAAGATGGCGCCTACGTTCACTTTGCCAC
This sequence comes from uncultured Alphaproteobacteria bacterium, assembly GCA_963831345.1. GTDB lineage: Bacteria > Pseudomonadota > Alphaproteobacteria > Rhizobiales > Hyphomicrobiaceae > Hyphomicrobium_C. The sequence goes on along the minus strand of CAWHPZ010000009.1, from coordinate 199,074 downwards.
CTATCCGGTTTGTTTCTGGTCCGGGAAGCTCGGCCCCAAGCTTCGGGAAGGGGACCGGCAAACCCCTGAAGGCTTCTACACGATCACATCCGAGCAGCTGCACTTCGGCGACCGCTGGCAGCGGTCACTGGATATCGGCTTTCCCAACGTGTTCGACCGCATCAATGGGCGGACGGGCTCGGTCATCCTGGTTCATGGCGGTTGCGATTCCTCCGGCTGCTTCGCCATGACGAACAAGGTCAGCGAGGAGATCTATGAAATCGTCGCGGCTTCACTGCGATCCGGCCAGCAGTATGTCCCTGTGCATGTGTTTCCGTTCCGCATGAGCGCCGAGAATATCGCTGCCGCAGGCGGGCGAAGTGTGGAGCGAATTCTGGAGCGACCTGAAGCAGGGTTACGAGTCCTTCGAGCGCACGCGGTTGCCGCCGGTCGTCTCGGTGTGCGGAAAACGCTATCGCGTCGAGGACGCTGTAGCAGGCCGCTCGGAGGATGCGGGTGTGGAGCTGTGTCCGGCGGATGCAATCGCATTCGGTTCTGCAAATGCCACGCCTATATCCAGCAAGGGTGACGGCGAGTCGCGCGCGAAGAGCGCCAATGTCCGAAAGAGGGCTTCGGTCTCACATGCCTGCTCGATGGCCCGCGCGAGCTGCCGCCGCTGGGTCGCGCTGCGAGGCCAAAAGATGGCGGGTAATTTCACGGCCGGTCGCCGGCATGCGTCGCGGTAGCGGGACTCGAAGGTTCAAGACAACACCAGATCAAAGGACGATGCGATGTGCGCTGACAGGACCGTCAAGCCGGGTGAGGGCATGGATGCCGATATGAAGAGCCTTTCACCACAGCTCGATTTCTCGCGCCGCGAAGCACTCGTCACAAGCCTCGCAGCCGGCTTCGCTGTTGCGACGCAGCCCGTGGCCGCGGAGACGACGATCAAGACCGACACGCAGGGTCTCGAGGCCGGCGAGGTCAAGATCAAGACGCCGGACGTCGAGATCCCGGCCTACCGGGCGATGCCGCAGGCGGGCGGGCCGTTCCCGGTCGTGCTCGTCGTGCAGGAGATCTTCGGCGTGCACGAGCACATCAAGGATGTCTGCCGCCGGCTTGCGAAGCTCGGCTACTTCGCCATCGCGCCCGAGCTCTATGCGCGCCAAGGCGACGTCTCCAAACTCAAGAGCATCGACGAGATCCGCCCCATCGTGGCCAAGGTGCCGGACGCTCAGGTGATGAGCGATCTCGACGCGACGGTCGCTTTCGCAAAGGAGTCGGGCAAGGGCAATGTCGACAAGCTCGGCATCACCGGGTTCTGCTGGGGCGGCCGGATTACGTGGCTCTACGCGGCGCATAATCCCGAACGTGAAGGCCGGCGTCGCCTGGTACGGCCGTCTCGTGGGAGACGTCACTGACCTCACGCCGAAGAATCCGGTCGATGTCGCGGCCGATCTCAAGGCCCCGGTTCTCGGGCTCTATGGCGGCGCCGATCAGGGCATTCCCTTGGATACGATCGAGAAGATGCGGGCGGCCTGCAAAGCGGCTGGGAAAACTTGCGAGATCGTCGTCTACGATGGCGCTCCGCACGCCTTCCATGCCGATTACCGCCCGAGCTATCGCGAGCAGCCGGCAAAGGACGGCTGGGCCCGTCTCGTGGCATGGCTGAAAAAGAATGGCGTGGCTTAGGCGAGCCTGCCAGGACTGCGCTTGTCGACAATGGGCGGCAGCGCCCTCGCGGGTCAGCGCGCCGTGCCGGTCATGAAGACGAAGCCGGCGTAGCCGCTCCTGATCTCGCGCTCGACGATGCCGATGCGCTCAGCCTTGATCTGGTTGGCGTGGCGAGCGAACACATCCTCGATGATTTCGGCCGAAAGGTGCAGCACCGGGAATGGCCGGTCCGCCACGACATAGCCGGCAGAGCGCACGAGAAACGCCGCAGCCAACAAGCCCCCAGGCTTCACGCTACCGGCGTAGGCCGCGCATGCGGCCTCGAATTCGTCATGCCGCTCGGTGATGGATTCGGCGCAGAAGAACATGGTCGCGGCGTCCCACGTGCGTGGCGGCAGGTCGAACACCGATCCGCGTGTGACGGTCGCCTTCTCGCGCAAAAGCGGAATCGGGTTCTCGGGAAGCTGCCATTCCTGTCCGTAGGCGCCGCGCGTCACGTCCCAGAAGTGGCGCCACTGCGGTCGCATGTCGTCGCGCTTCAGCTCGGCTTCGAGCCAGGCCACGTTGCTTTCCGAGTATTCCCATGCGGTCAGACGGCGCGCGCGGGGGAGGGCGCAGAAGAAAGGAATGAGATTGGGCCCGGTGCCGACATCGACGACGTCGAGGTCGGCGCTGATGCTGGAGCTTACACGCTTCATCGCATCGACGGCGCAACGGATGACGAGATCGTCGTCGCCATGCGGCTCGCCGTAATAGTGCTGGAAATAGGCTTCGGAATCGAACTCGGACCAGCGGTAATCGGCGTTGCCGGACGGCGCGCGCGCGTCCGCTGCGGGGTGCTCAGCCTTCGACACGGAATGCTCCTCGGGATTGTTCGTGCCCTTGGGAGATCGCGGCGGACGCGTCAGCTGCGCCTGATCTTCCCGTGCTCTGACTTAACCAATCTCGACTCCGGTGCAAAGCGTTTCGCTTCGTAGGTCGACAGGAGCTGGGTCAAATCGTGCGCCGTGACGGCTCTCGAGAAGTAGAAGCCTTGCAGCTCCGTGCAGCCGAGGTGAGTCATCATGATGGCCTCGAACTCGGTCTCGACGCCTTCGGCGACGATAGACATGCCAAGGCCGCGACCGAGCATGACGACGGATTGCACGATTGTTCTGGCCGCATCGTCCTTCGACATGGTGCTGACGAACGAGCGATCGATCTTGATCTTGTCGAACTTGAAATTGCACAGGTAGGCCAAGCTCGAGTAGCCGGTGCCGAAATCGTCGAGGGCGGTCTTGAAGCCCAGGGCGTGGATGGCTCCGAGCATCTCCTTGGTGTGGTCGGTTGCTTCGAGCAGCACGCCCTCGGTTATCTCGAGAACAAAGCGGCTCGGGTCTACGCCATGCTCTTTGATCAGCTGGCGCAGCTCGAGATTCGATGTCGACGTGACGGAACTGGACCGGCGAAAGGTTCACCGCGACCTCGAGATCCGGCCAACGCTTTGAATCTGCGCATGGCGCGGTCGAGAACCCAGCGGCCGATCGCCGGCAGGAGGCCCGCATTCTCGGCAATGGGAATAAACGTCGCCGGAGACATGGCGCCGTGAACGGGGTGGTGCCAGCGCAGCAAGGCTTCGACGCCGACGATGCCGCCAGTGCGGCAGGAAATGACGGGCTGATAGTTAAGGCGGAGCTCGTTGGACTCGAGCGCTGCGCGCAGGTCGAGCTCGATCGCGCGGCGTTCCTCGACACGCTGAGCCATTTCGGACGTGAACAGCACGGCGCGGTCGCGTCCGCGGTTCTTGGCTTCGTAGAGAGCGATATCGGCGTGGCGGATGAGCTCGTCCGAGGTCGTGCCATGCTCTGGGGCTATGGCGAGGCCGACGGAGGCGGTCACACGAATGCTCTGTCCGTTTATCGTGAACGGAGCAGCGAAGACTTGGGCGACGCGCGCCGCGAGGGCCGCAGCCCCATCAGAATCCGTTGGCGCCGATAGGATGGCAAACTCATCGCCGCCAAACCGCGAGAGAAAATCCTGCGCGTTGAGGCATGTCTTCAGACGCTGCGTCACGGCCTTGATCAGCTGGTCGCCGGACTCGTGCCCGAGCGTGTCGTTGATGTCCTTGAAGCGGTCGATATCGAGATAGGCCGCGACGGCGTGGTCGTACTCGCCTTTGCCAAGCCCGGCGAGGGCCGCATCGATTTTCTCGATCATGTGGATGCGGTTCGGCAATCCGGAGAGAGCGTCGTGCTTGGCTTCGTGGCGAGCGTCGGCTTCGCGCTGGGAGAGTTCCTCGGAGGCACGCGTGAGCTGATGCAGCATATTGTTCGAGAACATGCCGGTGGCGAAGATTGCGAGGATCACGAGGGGCAGGATGATCGTAAGCAGGACCTGTCCCGGCCGCTTCGTCGTCCACGTGAGATTGCCGGCAAGGATGCCGTCGTCGCCGAAATAAGGCTTCGTGACCATCCCCGCGCGGGTCTCCGGACTCGCTTTCATCGTCAGATCGTCAAGCAGAAGAGAGCGGCCGATCGCGGAGATGAAGGAGTCGTCGATGTAGGTGATGCTGATCAGGAGATTGGGGTCACCTCTCAGCAGGTCCATGTTGACGTTGGGAACGATGGTCAGTGCGGCGACCACGGCGGGATGGCCGTCGACGGAAATGATGTGACCCGCCCAGCGTGCCGAATGCAGAACTCCGCCAAGAACGCGGTAATTGCTTTGCTGAGCCGCGAACGCGTCAGGGCGTGTTTTCAGTGTCGTCGGAGTTCCGGTGCGTATTTCCTCGATGAGTGCAGCGACGGTGGGACGGCGGCGCTCGAAGGTGGACGGATCCTCGCGCTGTGCGTTCGAGAATGCGTAGAGGGGATTGTCGCGGGCATTGACGATGTAAACCTCGTCATGGCCATAAGTCTCGGTGAGGAAGATACCGAAGTTGGCATCGACGAAATCGAGATCGATGGCGCTGTCGGTGATCTTGACGACGGAATTGTCCCACCAGGCCACGCTCTTTTGCTCGTTCAGAGTGCTTGCGACGCTCTGGTTGAGAGCGTTGTCGAGAAGCATGCGCTCTCGTTCGGTGGCGCTCTGATTTGCAGCCCAACCGGCGTACGCAATGATAGCGATCAGGAACAATCCGAAAACCAGAATTGCGCCCTGAATGATCCTCGTAAAGTTACGAAGATCTGCTCTGTAGACTTTGGAACTATCAGTAGACCACATAAGTTAACCGGTGTTAACTACAACTAATAGGCTGCTTTCACAAGTATTTTTCTAAACCGGATGTATTAAACTATTGTTGTTGGGCCCAACTTTTGCGTGTGTTTCGCGGTGACTGCTCTTTCACCATGACGGGATCCGACGAGCCAGAGGCGCCAAAATGGTGCCTGTTCAATAGGCCTTGCCAGCCTAACGTTTACGCTTTATTAATCATGGTTGTGGGTGCGGATAAGTTCGCCCCGCATTTCGGGGACTCGATCAGTTGAGAGTACGAGCCGGCCATGGTGGGCAATCTCGTTATCCGCACGAGGGCAGACAGCCCACAGTTGAAAAAGGCCGCCGCCTCTATTGAGCAGGCCTCCTGGAATGACCTGGGTTATCTTAACTATACTCGGGCTCATTACGAATATTACTCCACCCTCCTGGACGAATATGCGGACTACCAGCTCTGTCTGGTGGACGAGGAAACAGGCTACCCGGTCGCGGCCGCCAACTCGGTGCCGCTTGCCTGTCCGGATATCGGCAGCCTTCCGTCGGAGGGCTGGGATTGGCTGGTCGAGACCGCGGCCAAGACCCCACGCGGCAGCGCCAATGTGCTCGGAGCCCTCGCGATCTCCGTTCCGGCCGTACACCGTTCAAAAGGCTACGCGCGGAGGATGATCCGTGCGCTGCTCGACCTCGCGGCGGCAAAGGGACTAGGCGGCGTGATCGCGCCGGTCCGTCCATCCGCCAAGGTTCTGCATCCGTGGGTTTCGATCGAGGACTACGTCACCTGGACCGATGCCGGCGGCCGGTTCTACGATCCCTGGCTCAGAAGTCATCTTGCGTCGGGTGGCAAGCTGATAAGGCCCTGCGAGCGCTCGATGGTCGTGGATGAGCCGCTGGCGTTCTGGGAGAACTGGTCGAAACAGACGTTCGACAAATCGGGAGCCTATGCGCTCGACGGCGCGCTGGTCCCGGTGAACATCGATATCGAGCGGCGGACAGGCCGCTACGAGGAACCCAACGTCTGGGTCGCCTACGCGGTCTGAGCTCGGCTTCTCAGCTCAGCCCCTTTTTTCTCTGTGCCTCATGGAACTGACGTGTGCCGCGTCGTGGTGGATGCTGCCTCGTCGCTTCGTGCGCCAGGTTTCAGGCAGGAGAGTTCAATGCTGTCCACCTTCGAGGTCGCTATCAATTCATTCGTGCTCGTTCTCCTTCCCATCGTTGTCATTTCGCTTTTAAGGGGATCGCCGGCACCGGAATTCGGCATCCTTTCGAAATTCTATCGCGCAGAGACGTATCTCAATTTCGTCGGCAACCTCTTCCTCCTCGCCTTGTGCGCGATTGCATTCGGAAAGCTTGGCCTGCATTTCGGCTATATCGATGCAAGCCGGGCAGAGCTTGTGGATCGTGTCACCGGCATACCGTTCATGATTTTGTTTTTTCTCTTTGTCGGCCTGTGGGTGAAGGCGGCGCTCAAGATCCGGCGCCTCGGCAAGACCGGCCCCTGATCGATCCTAAGGCACGAGCACGGCCGCGCCGGTCAGGGCTCCGCTGCGCAGGCGATCGAGCGCGGTGTTGGCATCGGCAAGATCGAAGGTCGTGACCTCCGTCTTGAGGGGAATGCGGGGAGCGAGGTCGAGCAGCTCGATGGCGTCGCGCCGTGTGAGATTGGCGACGGAGCGCACGCTGCGTTCACCCCACAGGATGCTGTACTCCATGGCCGGGATCTCACTCATGTGGATGCCGCCAAGAACTACGATACCGCCCTTGGCGACGGCGCGCAGCGCTTGCGGCACGAGAGCGCCCACGGGCGCGAAGATGATGGCGGCATCGAGCTCATCGGGAGGGGCGCTTTCAGAGGAGCCGGCCCACACGGCTCCGAGGCTGCGCGCGAACTCCTGGGCGCTGGTATCGCCGTCGCGCGTGAACGCATAGACCTCCTGGCCTGCATGACGGGCCATCTGGATGACCAGATGGGCTGCGGCGCCGAAGCCGTAGAGGCCCAGGCGGCGAGCGGATCCTGCGAACTTCCATGAGCGATAGCCGATGAGGCCGGCACAGAGCAGCGGCGCGGCAGATGCGTCGGCGTAGCCTTGAGGCAGCGTGAAGCAGTAGTCCGCGTCGGCGCACGCGTACTCGGCATAGCCGCCGTCGACCGTGTATCCCGTGAACTCCGGGGTGTCGCACAGGTTTTCACGGGCCTCGTTGCAATAGCGGCAATGGCCGCACGTGTGCGCGAGCCAGGGAATTCCGACACGGTCGCCGAGACGGTGCCCCTGCACGCGACTTCCCACGGCCACGACCTCGCCCACGATCTCGTGCCCAGGAATGACGTGAGGCTTCGGATGCTCGAGCTCGCCGTCGACGACGTGAAGATCCGTCCGGCAGACGCCGCAGGCGTGGACCTTGACGAGGATCTGGTGCTCCGTCGGAACGGGAACCGGAACAGAGCGGCGCACGAGAGGCGCGCCCGGTTTTTCCAGCACCATGGCCATCATTGTCTCGGGGATGGGCATATGCGCCTCCACGCGCGGGTCGTGGGCTATCTGAACCAGCGGAACGGGGTGGTCGAGAAGCCCATCGGCACCAGCGCAACGGCCTGCCGTCCCGTATCGAGATATTTGACCAGGAAGATGCCGGCGATGAAGTCCGCCGATATGGGCCCACCAGGCGATGCCCCCGGCGCCATCGGGCAGGAACAGGCTCGTGCTTCCCTGCATGACCTGCATCAGGAACCAGAATCCCGGCAAAGAACAGCGCCGGGATCATGAAGAACAGCGGGATGATGAAGATCGGCACGAGCACGCGGATCCAGGCGTGAGGAAATGCGACGGCGTAAGCTGCGATGACGCCGGCAATGGCGCCGGAGGCGCCGAGGGCGGGAATGGCAGAGGATGGATTGAAGACGGCATGCGTGGCGCTGGCGATGATGCCGGACAGGCAGTAGAGGATGAGAAAGCGAGCGCTGCCGAGCCGTTCCTCGAGCGCAGGACCGAAGACGTAGAAGGTCCACATGTTGAAGATGATGTGCAGGAAGCCGCCGTGCAGGAACGCGTTGGTGAAAAATGGCGCGACGTCGAGCGAGCTCAATCCGACCTCGGAGGCCCAGCCCGGATGGAAGTAGCGGCGAGGGATGAGAGCGTAGTCGACAAGAAAAGCCTGCTCGGCTGCGCCGCTCAATGTCAGCTGGTAAAGGAACACGGCGACATTGATGGCGATGATGAGCCAGACCCCGGCGGGAAAGCGCGTCGAGGCGATATTGTCACCGATCGGGAACATGCGGGCTCGTTCGCTTTACGCCGCTTGCCGGCGCGTAGGCTTGGCGGCGGTTAAGTTCCGGGTTCTGCGAGACTATAACCTCCGTCCGGGGAAACCAGATCCAAATCGTCGCTCTCGCGCCTGGACATCGCCGCTCGGCGAGTGGAAGATCGCGGCCATGGTCCACCATCGCGGAGATGCTCATGAGCTGGCAGCCGACGCCTGATCCGAAGCCAGGCGATGCCCAGTCCTGCGACGCCATCGAGCAGGTGATCGTGCCGCGCGCTCGTGATCTCGGCGGCTTCGAGGTGCGCCGTGCGCTGCCCGCGGCGGGCAAGCAGATGGTCGGACCCTTCATCTTCTTCGACCAGATGGGACCGGCGGAGTTTCTGCTCGGGACGGGCATCGATGTCCGGCCGCATCCGCACATCGGCCTCGCGACGGTCACGTATCTGTTCGACGGCGAGATCATGCACCGCGACAGCCTCGGCACCGAGCTTCCCATTCGGCCGGGCGAGCTCAATCTCATGAGCGCTGGGCGCGGCATCGTGCATTCCGAGCGCACCAGCGCCGAGGAACGGGCCAAGGGTCCGCGGCTGTTCGGTATCCAGGCGTGGGCGGCGCTGCCCAAATCGCACGAGGAAGGCACGCCGGCCTTCGCGCATCATGATGCAAGCGAGCTGCCGCGCATCAGCGGCGACGGCAAGACCGTGCGGCTCATCATGGGCTCGCTCTATGGCGAACGCTCGCCGGCGGCGTTCCCGCACGAAAGCTTCTATGCCGAAGCGGTGCTGGCGCCCGGAGCCGTATTGCCGCTCGACGCAGATTACGAAGAGCGCGCGGTCTACACGGTGAGTGGCGAGATCGACATTGCCGGGCAGACGTTCGGGCCGGGCCGCCTCCTGGTGTTCCGGCCGGGGGACCGCATCTCGATCCTGGCCCTGTCACAGGCGCGGATGATGCTGCTCGGCGGCGAGCCGATGGATGGGCCGCGCCACATCTGGTGGAATTTCGTCTCGTCGTCTCGAGGATCGCATCGCTGCCGCCAAGGCGGACTGGAAAGCGAAGCGCTTCGAGCCGGTGCCGCACGACGTCGAAGAGTTCATCCCGCTGCCGGAATGAGAAAGGGGCATCCGGTTTCGAACCCGGATGCCCTTTTTTCAGGACAATGATTCACGTGCCAGATGATAGGATCCGACGCGATCATGGTCCTAGACCGGCGGAGGATTGCGCTCGGCGAAGCCGGCCTGATGCCAGTAGGGATAAGCAGCCGGCAGCGCGCTGGCCGCGTCGAGCTTCTTCACCTGGTCGGGCGTCAGATTCCAGCCGATGGATCCGAGGTTGTCCTTCAGCTGCTGCTCGTTGCGGGCGCCGATGACGACGGTCGAAACCGTCGGGCGCTGCAGCAGCCAGTTGAGCGCGACCTGCGGGATGGTCTTGCCGGTTTCCTTGGCCACTTCGTCCAAGGCATCGACGACCTTGAAGAGATAGTCGTCCGCGACCGGCGGGCCGTAGTCGGCGGTCTTGTGCAGGCGGCTCGTTTCCGGCAGCGGCTTGCCGCGGCGGATCTTGCCGGTGAGGCGGCCCCAGCCGAGCGGGCTCCACACGACAGCGCCGAGGCCCTGATCGAGGCCGAGCGGCATCAGCTCCCACTCGTAGTCGCGCCCGATGAGCGAGTAGTAGGTCTGGTTCGCGACATAGCGCGGGTAGCCGTATTTGTCGGCGGTGGCGAGCGACTTCATGATGTGCCAGCCGGAGAAGTTCGAGACGCCGACGTAGCGGATCTTGCCGGCGCGGACGAGGTCGTCGAGCGTGGAGAGAACTTCCTCCACCGGCGTCTTGGCGTCGAAGCCGTGCAGCTGGAACAGATCGATGTAGTCGGTGCCGAGCCGCTTCAGCGAGGCGTCGACAGTTTTCAAAAGGTGGAAGCGGGAGGAGCCCACGTCATTGGGCTCGTCGCTGAAACGGAACGTGGCCTTGGTCGAGATCAGCACCTTGTCGCGGCGCCCCTTGATGGCCCCGCCGAGGATGGCTTCCGAGGAGCCTCTCGAGTAGATGTCGGCGGTGTCGAACATGGTGAGGCCGGCGTCGAGGCAGATATCGATGAGGCGGGTGGCCTCGGCGACATCCGTGTTGCCCCAGGCTTCGAAAAGCTCGCCTTTGCCGCCGAACGTTCCGGCACCGAAACTCAAGACGGGCACGCTAAATCCTGACGCGCCGAGCCGCCGGTATTCCATGAAGTGAGCTCCTTGAAGTTCGAGGTGATCGTTCGCTTGGTCCGAACGCGCCGGCCAATTCGCTGTTCTCGGGCCAGAGCCCACGCGCGCAAGGTGCGCGAATCTAAGCCTCAGGGGGCGTAGCCAATTCCGCGCGATCTTCCGTGACAAGCGCAAGGTTACCTTTAAGTTCCTGTGTCACGGTCGGTCTCCGTTGAAAATAACGTATCGAGCGGTACATATAGACGTGACAAAGGCAGAGTCAACGCCTATTTGTATCGAGTAGTATCAAATAGGAACTGGGGCTCGGAGAGCTCGCGAATGGAAAAAGTAGTTCAAAAGGGACGGCCGCGAGAGTTCGACGCCGATGAGGCGTTGGACAAGGCGCTGCACGTCTTCTGGTGCCGCGGCTACGAGGGCACCTCGCTGTCGGATCTGACGGAGGCCATGGGCATCAGCCGGCCCAGCCTCTATGCGGCCTTCGGGAACAAAGAGGAGCTGTTTCGCCGGGCCATGGACCGGTACTCGAAGGGTCCGGCCGCCTATACGCACGAAGCGCTCAAGGAGCCGACGGCGCGCCTTGTCGTGGAGCGCCTTTTGAGATCGACGGCCGACAGTCTCACGGACCCCTGCAACCCACCCGGCTGTCTCGGCGTGCAGGGAGCGCTCTCATGCGGTGAGGCGGCGCAGTCCGTCAAAGAAGAACTCTGTGCACGGCGCGCTGCGAGCGAAGCCGCGCTCAAGGAGCGTTTCGAGCGCGCCAAGGCCGAGGGCGATCTTGCCGGCCGATGCGGACCCCGCAGATCTTGCACGCTATATAACCACGGTGACGCAAGGCATGTCCGTGCAGGCCTCCGGCGGGGCCAGCCGCTCCGATCTGCACAAGGTGGTCGATATGGCTCTGAGGACGTGGCCCTAGCGCCCGTCAATGGCGCGGCCAACTACGCGACGAGTGTTTTCCTGTAGGTGCCACGACTGAGGAAGTCGGGAATCTGTTCCGGTTCAAGCGGCTTCGAGAACAGATAACCTTGGATGCAGTCGCAGCCGAGCCAGCGCAGAAGGTTCAGCTGACCCTCGGTCTCGACGCCTTCGGCGGTGATGGAAATGCCGAGGCTGCGGCCGAGCTGGATGATCGCTCCGACAATCGAGAGGTTGTCCTCGTTGTTCTCCATGTCGCACACGAACGAGCGGTCGATCTTGAGCCGGTCGATGGGGAACGACTTGATGTGCGACAGCGACGCAAAGCCAGTGCCGAAATCGTCGAGTGCGATCTCGACCCCGAGCTCGTTGAGCTTATCCAGCGCGTCGGCGACGCCAACGGCGCCGCGCCCCAGGAACACGCTTTCCGTCACCTCGATGCAGAGCTTCTCCGGCCGCACGCCATAGGCGAGCATCTTATCCTGCAGACGCTCAGCGAAGGAGCCAAGCCCGAAATCAGCCGACGTCACATTTACGGCGATGCGGCCAAAGTCGAGACCGGCCGCCTGCCAGGCTGCCGCCTGCTGCAGGGCGAGATCGACGACCTTCTTGCCGATCTCGGTGGCCACCTTCGGATCACTGAAGACTTCTTCGAATGCGCCCGGCGCGAGCAGTCCGCGCTCCGGATGACGCCAGCGTAAAAGCGCCTCGAACGAGACCGGCTTGCCGACTGCGAGTGAGACGATCGGCTGATAGGTGAGGAACAAGGCGTCCGTGGCGAGCGCTTCGCGCACCTCGTTGTGAAGCTGATAGCTCCTCTCGACGGACGTGCGCATGTCGCGAGCGAAGTATTCGCAGCGGTCGCGGCCGATCGCTTTGGCGCGATAGAGAGCGAGGTCGGCGTTCTTGAGGAGGTCGCTCGGCTTCTCTGCGTCGATAGGGTACATGGTTATGCCAACGCTCATGCCGCATTTGCGCGGCACGCCGCCGAGAGTCACGGGCGCTTCCATGGCCTCGAACATGGCGCGGACAGGTTCTGTCAGCGAGGCGTGTCCCTCCGGGCAAGCGATCAGCACAGCGAACTCGTCGCCGCCGAGACGTGCGATGGTGCCGTAGTCCTCGAGCGCGTTCTGGAGCCGGACGGAGACCTCTTTCAGCAGCGTGTCTCCGGCATCATGGCCGAGAATGTCGTTGATGTCCTTGAAGCGGTCGAGATCGATCAGCCCAACGGCAAACAGTCCTGAGTTTGCGGAGCAGTCCTCGAGCAATGCGTTCAACTGCTCGTTGAAGTTCAGCCTATTGGGAAGTCCGGTCAGCGTGTCGAGCTTCGCCAACTGCCAGAGCTGCTGCTCCATGCGCTTGCGTTGCGTGATTTCCTCGGTCAGCATCATGATGCCGCCGACTTGGTTGTCCTCGCCGAACCACGGCCGCACCTCCCAGCGGATGATGTTCTCCGAGCCGTCGGCGCGCACGAAGCGCTCCTCGGGGGACCTTTCGGTCGCGCCGGCCAGGATGCGCTGGTGCTTGGCCTTCCAATGGTCCGGTACTTCCGGAAAAACCTCATAGTGGCTACGCCCGACGAGCTTCTGATCGCCAAGCCCGTAGTCCTGCAGCCAGCGATCCGAGTGCGCGACGTAGCGCATGTCCTTGTCGAACATGGCGACGGCCGCCGGGGCGTGCTTGATGAACGCCTCAAGACGTCCATGGGCGCGCTTCAGCTCGATTTCGTCGTTGCGACGCTCAGTGACATCGAAGTAGGTCGTGAGACGTCCGCCACCTGTGATGGGTACGCTGCGCACTTCCAGAGTGCGGCCCTTGTCATCCTTGCGCTCATAATCGTGCGGCGTGGTGTTACGCATGCGATCAAGACGCAGCTGGATCTGTTCGTAAATGTTGCCGTCGCCGTAATCGCCGCGCAGTGCTCTCAGCCGCACGACGTCGGCATAAGGCGTCTCGCCGTTGGAGAACAAGTTGTCGGGCAGATCGAGCAGGCGGCGATAGCATGCGTTGCTGCCGACGACGCGATGGTCCTTGTCGACCAGGACGATGCCGCCTGGGAAGTTGTCGATCATGGCCTGTAACGTCAGGGCCTGGCGCCGGATCGCGGTGACGTCGGTGCTGATGGTGATGCAGCTATCGATGACGCCTTTGTCGTCGCGAAGCGGAGCGACGATGGATTCGACCCAGACGAGCGAGCCGTCCTTGGAGCGGTCGCAGAATTCGCCCCTCCAGGTCTGGCCGGCGAGGACCGCGGCCCACATCTGCTCAAGGCGCTCGGTGGGGAATTCGCTCGAGTTCAAAAGCTCATACGAATTGCCGAGGAGCTCTTCGCGGGAATACCCGGAAAGCTCGGAGAACCTGGCATTCGCCTCGCGCATGCGACCATCGAGGCCGGTGATGGTGATGGCGAAATGCTTGTCGAGTGTTTCGCGCAGTGCCGCCATGCGCGTCTCTGACTTGCGCGCGTCGCGCCAAGCGTGAACGGCGATGGCGCGCTGGCGCTGGGTGGTGCGAACAATGGGCGCGGCGACGACGAGGATCAGGAACAGCGCGGCGGCCGGAACCGCGAGACCTCTTATGGTCTGGTTCGACACGGCGATCTCGGTTTCGGCCTGATGCTCTCGCGCCAGTATCGCAAGCGCTTGGTCGACGGCGTCGAGGTGGGTCGCTCCGGCCTGCTGCAGATCGTGCTGAATCTCAGGGGTCATAGGACCCGCGTCGAGTTTGCTCGCCGCCACAAGCAGGGCGTTAGCCGCCGCCGAAGCCCGCCCGTACGCTGCCGTCAGCTCATCGGCGAAAAGGACGCGTACCGAGCTCGTGGCGCCGAGCAACTCGCGTAACAGGCCGGTCTGTTTATAGGCGGCTTCGGTGGCGCCGCGAACGTGATCCGCGACCGCTGGCTCGTTTTGGGCGGCGTTGGCATGGTTGGCCGTCTTGGCGAGCTTCGTGGCGAGATGGCGCTGATTGCGCGCGATATCGAGGACGGCTGCAGAGTTATGACCATGATGCGAAGCCAGGCCATCGGTCAGGCTCCCGAGCGGCGCAATCAATGCGAGGAGCATCGCTGTGCAGAAGATGGCGATGCCGGCGCGGATCTGGATCGGGAGCGTGTGATTGATACCCTGATCATGGATCGCGGGGCGCTGGCGCGCCAATCCCTGCAGCCACATCATCAGCAAGCCGGAAAAAAGTGCCTGCAGCCCGGTATCGACAATCTGGATGTTCAGTAGCGCTTCGGGCTTCATGGCAGGACTGGTCAGGGCCTGTCCGATGGTCGTGCCCAAGGCAAGCAGTCCAGCTCCCTGGCAGGTTCGCAGCCAGCCAATTCTGCGGCGTAGTTTGGGACGAAACAGCTCCAGCATGGCCATGCCGAAAAGCCCGGTTGCCGCGCCTACGATTGCAGCATAGCAGGAGACCCGCGGCGGTGAGCGAAAGGTTCAGCTTTTCCTGGTTCAGCGCGGTGCAGGCCGCGAGATGGAATACGGGCACGGCTCCGCCGACGGCCAGCGCTGGGCCAATCCGGCGCAATGCCCGGACGTATCCTCTCTCTATATTGATCAAGTCTTTTTATCCGCTCTTTGGGCGACGCGCCGATCTCCGACGCATTTCGCCAGTGCGGATTAAACCTGATAAGTCTTAAGTCCACGTTTCGCCGCAGGCAGTTTAAATGAATTTTTAACGATCACAGTTTTGGGCGCAGCATAGAATGCTTATGCGCGCTGTTTTGCGGCGACCAATATAAGAAGAATGAATGGCCGGGATAGCCCCGGCCTTCTCAAGATTTCGCGGAGGTCATTAGGCCGTCGAACCTCGACGGAATGCCTTTCCGCCAGGCTCAGTGCATCAGCACCGTTTCAACAGGGCGGCCATTTCCTTCATGTCGCTCGTGTCTCTGGGGACGAGCTTCAACTGCTGCTCGCAGGCCGAATTGGTGATGATCATGCTGGCCTGGAAGTAGTCACCTTCGAGCTTGAGATCGAACCCCGTCGCACTAAACGTGCCGCTCACCGTGCCGTCGAGCGCATAGATGTTGTCCTGCCATTTCCCAGTGACTTTGCCATCGTCGATCAAGAGTTGTGTTGCAGCGTCGATTTTTGATTGTTCGCCTTTACAACGCAAATTCTGCTTTACCTGAGTGCCGTCGCTATTGGGAACGTAAGTCATCACACATTTGAATGGCTCGGCCGGTCCGGAGGCGGGCGTCATGGTGGCGAGGCCGGCCCAGCGACCGGCGAGGGCGAGAACGGGGCTCGGAGCAGTGGTCTCGGAAAATGCCGCGCCGCCCGGAAGCGCTGCGAGGCCCAACACTGATGCCGCGATCGATCTTGCGGATGCACCCTTCATGGCGATTACTCCCTCGTCACAGTCTCCCCCAACGATCCGCAGAGTGACGCAAGCTCCCCGAGCCTTGCGTCGTGTCAGCGAAAGCGATGACGAGTAGAGCGCGTGAGTTGGGCCGCTTTTGCGACCGGACGCGGGCCGATGTGGGGTAACTCCGGACGATGCATCGCATGCGCACCAGTGGCGGCAGGGCTAGCTGTCCGCCTTTGTGGCATTCGCTTTTTGTAATTCCACAGGGCGTGGTTTGCTGCCTGGGAGGCGAGCCGATGTGCCTAATTCTTGAGCAAGCAGGCGAAGCGGATTGGGCACCCGTTTCGATGAGAGAGGAAGAATTATTACGGCGCCATCGGACGATGTCGCTCAATAAAATGTGAAAGATCAGTATGTTGGGCGCTTGTCCGGGCCAGAAGTAACAGTTTAGTCATTTCTGGCATGGGGTTTGCCTAAAGGGAAACTGGGTCGCCTCGTGGGCAACTCAGCCCGTGGGCTGCGGGTTCAGTCCAGTTTTGCTGGAGAGGGTATAGGGGAGATGATCGATGGCTGATCAAGCAACAGCGATGGTAACGCTGTTCACGGAGTTCTACTTCTTTCTCACGATCGTTCTGATGTTCTTCATTCACATCGGCTTCTGCATGTACGAAGTCGGCGTGGCGAGAACCAAGAACGTTCAGCACACGCTGCTCAAGAACGCGATGGCGATCCCGGTGGTCGGCCTGGCATTCTTCCTCTTCGGCATGTGGATCTACATCGGCCTTCAGGGTTGGCCTGTAGCGACAACAGCGGTCAGCTTCTCGACTGGCTTCGAGCCCTGGTCCGAAAAACTCGCTCCGAACCTGTCCGATCGTATCTCCGGCGTGTTCTGGGGTGCCTTCGCACTGTTCGGCATGACGGCGGCCTCGATCGTGTCGGGCTCGATCATCGAGCGCGCCAAGACCATCGGCTTCCTCATCATCGCCGTTTATGTCGGCGCCATCGCGTGGGTGTTCCCCGCAGCATGGGGCTGGGCCGGTAACGGCTGGATGACGCAGTATCTGGGCTTCCACGATCAGTACTGCTCGGCGGTTCTGCACAGCGTCGCGGGCTTCGCCACTCTCGGCATCCTGATCAACCTCGGGCCGCGCATCGGCAAGTTCGGTCCCGACGGCGACGCCTCGTGAGATCCCGGCGCACAATCCGTGGATGGTCACCATCGGTCTCTTCATGATCTATGTGGGCTTCTTCGGCTTCTACGCCGCCTGCCACATCCCGATGGCCAACATCGCAGCCGAAGGCCAGCCGGCCTATTGGACGGCGACCAACATCTACGGCTTCCCGATCACGCTCTCGGGCGTCACCATGAACTTCCTGCTCGCTCTCGTTCGCGGGCATGATGACGGCCTACCTGGTCTCGGGCGGCAACGCCTTCTGGACCTTCTCGGGCGGCCTCACAGGCCTGATCAGCGCCAGCGCCGGCAACGACCTCTACCATCCCGTCCTTGCCTTCGCGATCGCCGTCGTCGGCACCGCGATGGCCTACTACCTGCACAACTGGGTGGAGAAGAAGTTCAAGCTCGACGACGCAGTGGGTGCCGTCGCGGTTCACGGCTACTGCGGCCTCTTCGGTGGCATCGTCGCGGGCTTCGCGCTCTGGGGCTATCCCGCCATCTATCCGAGCGCGGGTGCTCTCGTCTCGCTCTCGGAAGGCGCCGGCTGGTTCGGAGTCAACGCCGAGGGCCTGCCGATCGTCACGCCCATGGGCAACGCCATCTGCTCGCTCATCTTCGCGATCGGCTTCGGCTTCATCCCGGGCTACGTCCTGAGCCTCATCCTCAAGATGTTCGGTCTGCTGCGCGTCGATGCCAAGGTCGAGCTGACGGGCCTCGATGGCGAGCATGTCGGCCACGACCTATCCCAACCTCTCGGGCGCTGAAGCTGCCTTCGAAAAGCTTCAGCTCAAGGAAGGCCGGGCCAAGATCTAGTCGACGTTCCTCAACTCAAAGGAGTTTGAACATGAACACCGGCGTCACGTCCCTTGCGAAGCTTCCCGAGCTGACGGCTGTCTATCCGTTCGCACGGAATGGAAGTGCCGTTCTCCATCGGCATCCTCGGCTTCTTCGTGTTGTTCCTGGCTTGGCAGCTCGTCATGGAGGCCAAGCATCACAAGGCGATCATCGGCAACTTCACCGCAAGCCCTGCCGAATAGTTCTGTAAGCGTGCTTCTCAGTTCCGCCGGCCGGCAAGCGAACACTGGCCGGCGGAACTGGAAGATAAGACGAAGACCGCCGGGCCGGTCATCGGCCCAGCGATCCCCTCGTGACTAGACCTTAGAATGCCGTGAGGTTGGCAGGCGTGCGGTAACGGCGGTGGCTCCCTCTCCGCCCCGTGCGCCTGTCAGCACCGCAAATTCAACTCGGTTCCACGAGCACGTCTTCCGACTGAGAACGTGCGTCAACGAGTTGTCTAGGTTCGACCTTTCTCATCCATCCACAATCGCTGCAATTCCAGGTACCCTGTGACGGAAAGCGGGTTTCGGGGCTTTCCTCGCGCGCGAGAGGCCTTACGCTCTCTTTCACATTGCCCCCATAACCCTTACGTGTTCCGGGTGAGCCGAGATGAGAATGGCGAAGGTCAGCGAAGCAGACGTAGGAACCAGTACGGTTTTCCTTGCGCGCGCGCTATCCGCGCTATGATGCGAAGCCTTGGCGAAGGCTCAGGTCCCCAGATTTGTCGCGGCCCCCTGTAAATAGAAGAACATAGTCCATGGTGGCCCGCCCAAGAAACGCGCTCACGTCTGCACTGTCGGTGGCGGTTCCGGATTCCGGCCTCGAGTTCACAGACTGTGCTCAAGGTTGGTTTTCTCGCGCCGTTGACCGGCAAAGTGCGCTCGTGGGCGGAGCCTGGCTGGAACGGCTGCGTCCTTTGGAGGGATCGCGTGAATGCTGCCGGCGGGGTGAAGGTCGGCAATCGGCGCTACATGGTCGAGCTGGTGCCGTTCGACACGAGATACCAGCCCGATCTGGCGCTCAGAGGCGTGAAGAAGCTGATCGGCGAGGATCAGGTGAAATTCATCCTCATGCTCGGAGGAAACGATTTCACCGAGCAGGTTCGCGACTTCGTCAATCAGCACCGCATGCTGGTTTCGACCTTGCTTCCGAGCGATCTTTCTCCCGATGCGCCGACACTGGTCGCGCCGAGCGAAGTTCATCCCATTTACAACGTGACGGCGGTCGACTGGCTCAAGCGCCGCCATCCCGAATTGCGGACCGTCGCCTTGTGCGGACAGGATGATCTGCACGGGCTGCCGTCAATTGCCACGTATCGCGCTGCTTTCGAGGCGGCGGGAATCGATCTCGTGGCGGAATGCGTGTTTCCAGTCGAGACCACCGATTTTGGACCCATCGTCGAGAGGCTGATGGCGCGGGACCCCGATATCCTGTGTTGGGACACGGCCTATGAGCCGTTCGTGCATGCGCTGACGATCGAGGCGTTCAAGAGGGGGTTCAAAGGGCGCCTGCTATCGTGCACGTGCGACAACTATGCGGAGCTCATCGAGCATACGAGCCCTGAGTTCATGGAAGGGTTCGTCTTCCAGTTTCCGGACTTCGACGATCCTCTGCTCAACGATCCGCTCGTGAACTTCGAGCAGCCGAATGAATTCTATGCCGAGTTTTGCAAGCGCTTCCCTGGGACGTGGAGCGCGGTGTCCTGGGAATATGCGTCCACGCTGGAGCTGTGGAAATCCGCCGTTCAGTCAGCTCGCTCGTTCGAACCCAACTCCGTGCTTGCGATGATGAAGGTCGGAGGCTTGGGCAACCATGCCTTCGGCGAGGCGACGTGGTGGGGGCGAGAGCTGTTCGGTATCGACAATGCGCTCGTCGGCCGGTGGCCTGTGGTCATGATCGAGGGTGGACGAGCGCGCATTCAGGAATTCAGCTCCATCACCGGCTGGTGGGTGAAACATCGCGCGACGCTCATCAAGCACATGCGGGCCATGAACCTGATGTGGGATCAGCGTGAGCATGCCCAAGCCGCGTCGTCCTGAAGCCCGCTGATAGCGATCTCAAGACGTATAGATCATGTCATCCTGGGTGGCGGCGACGTGCAGCCTCATGAACTCGACGGCGCTATCGACCTTACGGCGCTCGAGCGCATCGCAGAGGGAGCGAAGCCGCCGCTGGCTGTCGCGAATTCGCGCCGGTGTGAGGCCCTGCTTCTTGGCCGCAGACCATTCGGGTTGCCGGCGGACCTCGTGCAGGATGCGATACATCGCGAGGATCAGCAGATTGTGCGTGCCCTCGGCGACCGTCAACATGAACTCGGTTTCGAGAGCGGTGAACTCGTCGGCCTCGGTGACGATGGCCTCGAGCTTGCTCGTAATCGAGCTTAGTTTCTGCAGGTCGCGCGTCGACATGTAGATCGTCGCGAGCCGCACCATCTCGGGCTCGAGGATGTGTACGGCCACGTTCATCTCGAAGGGAGATGCCGTTTCTACGATGGCACGGATGTTGAGGTATCCGGGAATCTCAACCTCGGTGCTCTTAGAGTCTGGGGACTCGCTTGTGATACGTGATGAACGTGCCGCTGCCGGCACGCCGGGCAACTGCTCCGTAGCTTTCGAGAAAATCCAACGCCTGCCGGATTGTGCCGCGGGACGCGCCGAATTCCGTGGCGAGCTCCCGCTCGGGGGGAATTCGTGTTCCGAACGCGTACTCGCCGGAGACAATCCGCAAAAAAATCTCGTTGGCGATGGTCTTGACCTGCAGCTTGACGAGCGGATGCTCTGTCGCGTCAACATCCCACGGCGGCCTGAGTGCGGCTTCGATTTCGTTCATTGTCCGGGTCCATCGAGTTGAGACGGGTTGGTCGTGCTCGCGCCAAGCAGGCGAGGGCTCAACAGAGCCGTGAGATTCGTGGCCATCTCCAAACGGCGGTAGTCGGCCGAAAACGCAGCCGCCATCGATCTCGCCTGAAGCTCGTGCGCGCGTAGCGCCTTCTCTGCATAGATCGCATCGGTCTGGGCGGCGTCAGCCGGCGTGATCTCAGCCGCTCCGGCGACGGAGTTATCGCTCTCCCCTATGAGTTTAAGTTCAGGGCAGCGCGGACCGAACGCGTCGACGAGGGCGCGGACGATCGCGCTCGTTGCCTCGGAGGAGGGCGAGGAGCGCCCCGCAGCGTGCCGGGTAAGTCCGGCATTGAAATCTGTAATTGCCGACGCAGCCGTACAGAGCGCAGCGCAACGCCGTCTTCGGCTGTCGGCAAACGCTTCGTGATGGCGGGTTGCCAGGCGGAAATGAAAGACTGAGCTTCGGCCGGTGACGGGAATCTCGAGTTGCGGAATGCGGGCTCGAGCTTGAGCCCAAGCCTCGCGAGCCATGTCGAAATAACGCTCGGCAGCGGCCCACCTCGCCTCGAGCAGGCACGCGACGCCCATATTGCTCATCGCTGCCGCCTGTCTTGCGTCCCACGTCTCCGCTGTCCGCACGTCGTCATGCGATTTGAGCCATTCGTCGGCGGCCTCTCGCCACCGTCGGCATGACAGCGCGCGAAACCCGGCAGAGGTATGCCTCTCCCAAATTTCGAGTGACGTATCGTCAATGGCGCTAGTCATCATCCTCCGATCCTTAATGGCGACAGTCAGACATCGCTGATCGCCGCTCATTCGATCTGACTCTGCCTAAGATCAGCAACGGCTGCTCAATGCGACGGCAGAATTGCACCAATATAAACCAATGACAACCAGTTTGTGCTTTTTCCCTTGAGAGTCAGTGACAGATTGCCACGCCATCGCGCCGCGATGTGCGCGCCGGAACTCCCACAAGTGCGGGTGTTTCTTGTTAAAAAAGTTTCTGACCAGGAAACTTTTCATCTTGCGGGCCTGCCTTTTTGATCTAGAGTGGTTTTGCCTCTGCTCAATTGGTTTGGATTGGTTACGATATATCCAAATTGGTTTTATGGGGTGGCTCGAGGGAGGCAGTCGGAGCTCGCCTCGGGAGTGGATCGGGGGATTGGGCTGTCTGCACAGCGTCATCCGCGTTCCGCAAAAAAACCGATAGCGAAACCGGGAGAGACGACGATGGGAACAGACACGCTAGTGGAGGGGGCGGCCGGTCGATCGCCCAGCAGGGAACTCATAAGAGCAATTGATTGGCGGGGTGCGTTCTGGGTCGCAAGCGGCGTGCCTGCCCTTGTACTGTTTTCTATCGGCGGCATCGCCGGCACGGCCGGCAAGGTCGCATTCCTGATCTGGATTGCATCCATGATCATGGGGTTCATTCAATCCTTCACCTACGCAGAGATTGCGGGGCTGTTCCCGAATAAATCGGGTGGCGCGTCCGTCTATGGCGCGGCTGCCTGGGTGCGTTACTCGAAAATCATCGCGCCGCTGTCGGTGTGGTGCAACTGGGTCGCCTGGACGCCGGTGCTGTCGCTCGGCTGCTCCATTGCGGCGGCCTACATCTTGAATGCCCTGGCGCCGATCCCTGCTGCCGACGCGCCGCAAGTATTGGAATGGATCAAGACGCATGCAGGAGCCATCGCCTCGGATTCTCCGCGCGTCGCCGAATGGCTTGCCGCCAACGCCGGCAAGACCGCGCAAGACGCCGTCGACGCGCTCATGTCCCAGGACGCCATAGCGGCCTTCACGCCATTTGCGCGCACCTGGACGCTTTTTTCGCATTCACTTGGACCGGTCTCGTTCTCCATCAATACGGCGTTCGTCATTGGCGCGGTGCTGATGCTGGTCGTGTTCGCGATCCAGCATCGCGGCATCCTCGGCACGGCGAACGTGCAGAAGTACATCGGCCTGCTCGTGATTATTCCGATGCTCATCGTCGGCATCGTCCCGATCATCACAGGGCAAATCAACTGGTCCAACTATTCGCCCATCGTTCCGCTCGCGGCGGCTTATTCGCCGGCACCGGGCGCCTGGGACATCGGCGGATGGACCTTGATCCTCGGCGGCATGTTCATCGCCGCCTGGTCGACTTACGGCTTCGAGACTGCCATCTGCTACACGAGCGAGTTCCGGAACCCGAAGACGGACACGTTCAAGGCCATCTTCTATTCGGGCCTGTTGTGCCTGCTGCTCTACACGCTGGTACCGTTCACGTTCCAGGGCGTGCTTGGCCTTGAAGGCATGCTGGCGACGCCCATCGTCGATGGCTCGGGTGTGGCGGAGGCCATGGGGACGATGGTCGGCGGCTCCGGCTTCGTCACCAGCATTCTCGTGATGATGATGATCCTCGCTCTGCTGCTGTCGATCATGACGGCGATGGCGGGTTCCTCGCGCACGCTCTATCAGGGCTCGATCGACGGCTGGCTGCCGCGCTACTTGAGCCACGTCAACGAGCATGGTGCTCCGACGCGCGCCATGTGGACCGATCTCTGCGTGAACCTGGTGGTGCTGGCGATCGCCTGCGCCGATGCGACGAGCTTCTTCTTCATCCTCGCCGTGTCGAACGTCGGCTACATCATCTTCAACTTCCTCAACCTCAACGCCGGCTGGATCCATCGCATCGACAATGCGCACGTCGAGCGTCCGTGGCGTGCTCCGACGTGGCTTCTCGCTCTTGGCACGGGTTTTGCGTTTGTAAATGCCGTGTTCATGGGCGCAGGCGCGAAGGTGTGGAATCCGATGGCTCTGTGGGCAGGCTTCATCGCTGCGGCTCTCATCATCCCGGTGTTCCTGTTCCGGCACTACGTGCAGGACAAGGGCGTCTTCCCCGACCACATGCTCGAGGACCTCAATCTCAAGCCCGGCGATCTTGCCGTGAGGAAGGCGGGTTACCTGCCCTATCTCACGCTCGTTGCCGGTGTCGCCGTTGTTCTCCTCTCGAACTGGTTCTTCCAGCTTCCGGGGTGAGGATCTGATCAAGCAAGTGAAGCGGGGCACTCGCGCCCCGCTTCAACATTCGTTCGAGGATAGGGAGATCTAAGGACTGATGCTGGCTCCTGGAATGCTAAGCAGACCCGTCTATCCCGGCCTTACGGCCGATCCATTCGCCAAGCACAACCTCATCGTGGCGGAAGGCGAAGGAGCGGCGGCCGTGCTCGACATGGCCGTCAACGCGCCGCCCGGCTTCTTCGCTCATTCGACAATCCTTTATTGTCCGACCGGGTCGGCGGGCAAGGACTACGAAGCAAAGCTCAACGCGCTTTCGCCATCGGCGCTCTGGGTGTTCCCGACGCTGGCAACGACCATGTTCCGGCTCAAAGGCACGCTCGCGACCGCGAACATGGGAATGCGGCTCTATGCGACGGGCACGGAACCCTTCATCGGCAGCGTCATCCAGGAAGGATTGGCGGTCGGCATCGATTTCAAATCGATCATCACCGAGCATCGCGGCTCGGCCAAGCGACGCGTGCAGTGCGTGCACTGCAAGGGCTTCACCGAGGACGTCACCACCAATCCGGTGCATTGCGCGCATTGCGGACTGAACCTGCTCGTGCGCGACCACTATTCGCGCCGGCTCGGTGCGTTCCAGGGCGTGTGCATCGATGCCGAAGTTCCGGGCGAAGCTCCAGCGGTAGAAGAGATCTATAAATGACAGCATCCACTGACATTCTCGTACGGGTCGTCGAGGCCGAGAAAGTTGCGGATGGCATCAAGCGTCTGAAACTCGTTGCGGCCAACGGCAAGATGCTGCCGGATTTCTCAGGTGGCGCCCACACCGTCGTCGTCATGCAGGACGGTGATAGGCAGCGCCGCAATCCGTATTCGCTGATGGGTATACCGGGCGACAGCTCGAGCTATCAGATCAGCGTGCTGAGGACGACGGACTCGCGCGGCGGCTCGACATTCATTCATGACAAGGTCGAGGTCGGGAGCGAGCTCTACATCAGTCCGCCCGTCAACCTGTTCCCTATCGATCGCAGGGCGCGGCGCCATCTGCTCATAGCGGGCGGGATCGGCATCACGCCGTTCATCGCCATGATGGCGCAGCTTGCAAGAGAGGAAGCCCCCTTCGAGCTGCATTATGCGATGCGATCGACACAGCACGGGGCCTATTGGCCAGCGCTGCGCGCACTCTACGGACATCGCGTCCACACTTACTCGGATGCCGAGCAGCAGGTCCTGCCGCTCGACCGGTTGCTGGAGAGCCAGCCGCTGGGCACGCATCTCTATGTGTGCGGACCCACGGGCATGATCGACTGGGTGCTGCAAGCGGCGCGCTCGGCCGGATGGCCGGACGAGAATGTGCACTTCGAGCGCTTCTCTGCTCCCCCTCCGGGCAATCCCTTCACGGTGCAGCTGGCAAAGTCGAACAAGACGGTTTCGGTTCGGGCACATGAGAGTCTGCTCGAAGCCCTCGAAGGGGCCGGCCTCGATCCTCCGTATCTGTGCCGTGGGGGTGCTTGCGGCCAGTGCGAGACAGCCGTGCTCTCGTGCAGCGGATCGCTGGTTCACAACGACCACTACCTCTCCGACAGCGACAAGGCGTCGGGAAAGAAAATCATGATCTGCGTGTCGCGCATCGAAGGCGCCGGCGCTGCAGCGGTTCTGGATCTATGACGCGGCTTCGGGCGCGCTACGCAGCGCTCACACACGGAGACTGACACATGGGATTACTGACATGGGTTTGATGTTCAAGGACGAGACGTACCGGGACGACTTTACGTTCTTCAATACTCCGGAAGCCGTCCGGCGTTTTCCGTTCCCGTTCCACGAAGACAAATACATGTACGCGGTCAACATCGAGCCGCACGTGCCCGGGCCGAAGGGATCGGTGTACGAATTCCCGATCGATATCGACGAGCATTACCTTTCGGATATGCGCGACCGCGCGCTGGTTCTGAAGGAAGACCCGCTCCGGTGCCAATCGCTGCCGCACATGCTTGCGGCCGAGTGGGATCTCGTCGAGCTTCTCATGACGTCCATGGCGGACAGCTATCCCGATCACTTTTCGCTGACGCGCGACGGTGATGCCTGGCACTGGATCAACCGCCCTATGGGCATCGACCAGAAGTTCACATTCGGCGATGTGTCGACGCTGCCGTACCGGCCCATGGAATACATCACGCGCCAGTGTCAGGGCGACTTCTGCCTGCTCGATCAGCGTGACGGTGACCTGTGGATGGACTCCGGCATCGTCACGTCGCAGGCCGACTGGTCTCTCGATTTCGATGTCGGCATGAGCTTCAAGGAGTGGCATGCGCCCGTGCCGCTGGCGCACGAGATCGGCGTGTTCGACCGCGCGCTCAAGTTCCTGCTCAACTTGCAGCTGGGCCGGCCGGTACGCCGCCTCAACTGGACCATGACTATCAATCCGCGGCTCGATACGAGCCCTGAGAACTACCACAAGTGGGGTCCGGACCGCACCACGGTGACGCCTGAGAACGTGGGCGACAAGGTGCACTTGCGCGTCGAGCTGCAGGGCCTGTGGCGCCTGCCGCGCTCGAACGCGATCGTGTTCTCGATCCGCGGCTATCTCCTCAAGATGCGCGAGCTCGTCACCGTGCCGAAATGGGGCCGGCGTATGCCTCGCGTACTGAAGTCGCTGCCGCCTGAGATTGCCGCCTACAAGGGCCTCACGCGCTACCAGGATATGACGATCGACTGGCTGTCGAAATACGACGACGGCACGCCGACGTCGCCGGGTTTCTTCCCGGATTGAGCCAATTTTTCATCCTACCCTTAGAGATCAGTCAAAAAGCCTAGAGGACAGGAATACGAGCATGTCTCAGAGAATTGCGATCATCGGCGCCGGACCCAGCGGGCTCGCAGTACTTCGCGCCTTCGAAAGTGCCCGCAAGAAGGGCGCGGACATCCCGGAGCTTGTCTGCTACGAGCGCCAGGCCGACTACGGCGGCCTGTGGAACTACACATGGCGCACCGGCACGGATCAGTACGGCGAGCCCGTTCATGGCAGCATGTACCGCTATCTGTGGTCGAACGGTCCGAAGGAGTGCCTCGAGTTCGCCGACTATGGCTTCGAGGAGCATTTCGGCCGCCCCATTCCGTCCTATCCGCCGCGCGCTGTCCTGCACGACTACATCAAGGGGCGCATCGAGAAGAGCGGCATCACGCACTACATCAAGCTCAATCATTCGGTGAAGTGGGTCGAATACAAAGAGAAGACCGGCAAGTTCATCGTCAGCGTCTTGGATCTCGCGCAGGACACGACCACGTCGGAGCAGTTCGACTACGTGTTCGTCGCCTGCGGACACTTCTCGGTGCCGAACATCCCTGAATTCCCCGGCCTGACGATGTTCCAGGGCCGCACGCTGCACTCGCACGACTTCCGCTCGGCCGACGAGTTCGCCGGCAAGGACGTGCTGTGCATCGGCTCCTCCTACTCGTCCGAGGACATCGGCATCCAGTGCTACAAGTATGGCGCCAAGTCCGTGACGTTCTCGCATCGCACGCGGCCGATGGGCTTCAAGTGGCCCGAGACGATGTCCGAGGTGCCCCTTCTCCAGAAGGTCGAAGGCAAGACCTGCTTCTTCAAGGACGGCACCAAGAAGGACATGGATGCCATCATCCTGTGCACGGGCTATCTCAATCACTTCCCGTTCATGGAAGACACGCTGCGCCTGAAGTCGCGCAACCGGCTTTATCCGCCGAGCATGTACAAGGGCATCTTCTGGTGGGGCAATCCCAAGCTGATGTATATCGGCATGCAGGATCAGTACTACACCTTCAACATGTTCGACGCGCAGGCTTGGTACGCGCGCGACGCGGTCCTCGGCCGCATCAAGCTGCCGCCCTACGACGAGATGGCTGCCGACATCCAAAAGTGGATCAAGTTGGAAGAAGCCCTCGAGGATCCCTACCAGGCCATCGACTTCCAGACGGAATACACGCGCGATCTTCTTGCGCCGACCGACTATCCGCGTCTCGACGTCGACGAGGTGGCGCGCATGTTCAAGGAGTGGGAGCACCACAAGGTCGAGAACATCCTCACGTACCGCGACCATGCCTTCAAGTCGACGCTCACGGGCACGCTTGCGCCCGTGCATCACACGCCATGGATGAAGGCACTCGACGACTCGATGGAGGCCTTCCTCAATCAGCCGAGCAAGCAGGCGGCAGCCGAATAGGCACTCGCGCAAACCGGCCTCACCTGAGCCATTGGTTTGGGTGAGGTCCACCGAAGCTCACACTTCGAACGGTCCAATTGTCCAGGCGTGTTGCGCAAGTTGCGGCAAGAGGAGTGACGTTATGACTGGTTCCGTAGTCGTATCTCCGATCCGGCCCCGCCTCGTCGTTCCCGGCCAAGCCGCGCTCGACGCCGGTGTCGAGCGCTATGTGGTCAAGGGTGGCGGCTCTGCCGTGCTCGAAATCGAGGCCGGCGATGCGATCGAGATTGCTCTGCTCGAAGGCGGGCAGCCTGTCGAGGTGGTCGCATTCGGCCGCAACAAGCGCGGCGACCTGCCGGCGCTGGGCTTGAAGAAACACGGCAAGCCCGTCGGGCTGCAGAAGATCCTGGCGGGCGATAGCGAGGACGCGGTGCGCGTCCGCTTCGGCCTGTTCCGCCGTGGTCTCGACATCGGCCGCATCGAAAGTGCGCTGCTGTTCGGTCCGGATGCGCCGGCCGGCGAGATGATCGTGGCCGTGGCCGCGCGACCGGTGACGCTGGTCATCGCAGCGCCGAGCGAGCCCATGGTGGTGTGGGATCAGACGCCGCCGTCCGATGTGCTGGTGTTCGTGCGCCGCGCGCATCCTGCGCCTCCGGGAGAACCCAGATTGCCCGAGCCGCTGGCCGAGCCGCGTCTCGACATCCGCATCAATGTCGCGAGCGCGCAAAGCTTCGAGGTCAAGGAAGGCGAATACATCCAGATCATCGACATTGCCGGTCGGCAGTGCTCGGACTTCCTGGCCTTCAATCGCCGCGCGCTCGACAAGGGCAACGTGCTCGGCCTCAACTCGACGACGACCCGCTCCATGACGGGGCTCGCCTATCCGAAGCCCGGCCTGTTCTCGAAGTTCTTCGACCGTGACCGCAATGCGCTGGTCGAGGTGGTGCAGGACACGGTCGGCCGGCACGACACGTTCAATCTGGCGTGCACGGCGCGCTACTACGAGGACATGGGCTACTTCGGGCACAAGAACTGCTCCGACAACTTCAACGAAGCATTGGCGCCGTATGAGGTTGGAAGCTATCGCGGCTGGCCGGCCATCAATTTCTTCTTCAACACCAACGTCGACGCGCACAACAACATCTGGTCGGACGAGCCATGGTCGCGGCCCGGCGATTACGTGCTGATGCGGGCGCTGACCGATCTCGTGTGCGGGACGTCCTCATGTCCCGGCCGACATCGATCCCTCCAACGGCTGGCGCCTCTCCGAGATACAAGTCCGCGTCTACCCCAAAGATACTCCCTTCAAGCGCGCAATCGGATACCGCATGACACCAGAACAGCCGGTGCAGCTCACCAAAGAGTCGGGCTTCCATCCGAAGACGTCGAAGCTCACGCGCTCGTTCACCGAGTACAAAGGCTTCTGGGTGCCGACCTGCTTCTCCAAGGGCGGAGCCATCGACGAATACTGGGCCTGCCGCGAGGGCGTGGTGATCATGGACCTGTCGCCGCTCCGGAAGCTCGAGGTGCTGGGCCCGGACGCGGAGCAGTTCCTGCAGGGGCTGTTCCCGCGCGACGTGCGCAAGCTCGCCGTCGGGCAGATCTACTACACGCCCATCTGCTACGAGCACGGCGGCATGATCGACGACGGCACGCTGTTCCGCCTCGCCGAGAACAACTTCCGCTGGGTCGGCGGCGACGACGCGCAGCCTCATCTGGATCAAGGAGCAGCTGGCCAAGACCGACTACAAAGTGCTGCTCAAGACGGCGAGCGACGAAGTTCATAACGTCGCCGTGCAGGGGCCGAAGTCGCGCGACACGCTGCGCGAGATCCTGTGGACGCCGCCGGGGCGCCCGACGCTCGACGAGCTCGGCGTGTTCCGCTTCACGGTCGCGCCGTATCGGCGGCTACGACGGCATTCCGGTCATTGTCTCGCGTACGGGTTACACGGGCGAGCTCGGCTACGAGGTGTTCTGCCATCCGAGCGATGGGCCGGC
Organism: uncultured Alphaproteobacteria bacterium; assembly: GCA_963831345.1. Lineage (GTDB taxonomy): Bacteria > Pseudomonadota > Alphaproteobacteria > Rhizobiales > Hyphomicrobiaceae > Hyphomicrobium_C. Next base: position 169,507 of record CAWHPZ010000009.1, on the reverse strand, counting down.
CGTGTGGGACGCCATCATGAAGGCCGGCAAGCCGCACAAGATCAAGCCGTTCGGTTTCGACGCGCTCGACATGGTGCGCATCGAAGCGGGCCTCGTGTTCGGCGGGCACGACTTCTGCTCGAACACGGATCCGCTCGAAGCCGGCATCGGCTTCACCATCCCGACCAAGAAGGAAGAGGACTACATCGGCAAGGCCGCCATCGAGCGGCGCCGGGCTACGCCCGCGCGCAAGCTCGTGGGCCTCGAGGTCGACGGCAACGAAAAGCCGTCGCACGGCGATCCGCTGTTCGTCGGCCGGGCCGAGATCGGCGTCATCACCAGCGCGATGCGGTCACCGCTGCTCAAGAAAACCATCGCGCTTGCGCGTGTCGACGTGGCGCATGCCGAGATCGGCACGGCGATTTCCGTCGGCAAGCTCGACGGTCATCAGAAGCGGCTCTCGGCCACGGTCGTGCGGTTCCCGTTCTACGACCCGGAAAAGACGAGGGTGCGATCATGAGCGTCGAGAGCCCGCGACCCTCAAGCGCGGGGTTCGGCCACAACGTCATCGACTTCTGTGCGCGGCTACTCAAAGGCCGCCCTTCCACTGCAACAACTCAAAAGCAAGAGGACTCCAAGATGAGCGCACCACTTCGTCAATCGGCCCTCAACGAACGCCACAAGGCGCTGGGCTCGGATCTGACGCAAACCTGGAACGACATGCCGATCGCGCAATTCTATGCGACCGATCCTTATGCCGAGACTGAAGCCAAGCGTTGCCGCGCCGCCATGATCGAAGTGACGGCTCTGCAACTTATGAACGTTACTGGCCCGCAGGCCACCGCGTGCCTCGATTACCTGCTGACGACCGACATCACGAAAGTGAAGCCCGGCACGTCGCACATCAGCAATATCGTCAATGAGAACGGCGGCATCATCGATGACGTGCTTCTCTACTGCAACGCGCCGAACGATTTCCGCGTATCGCACGGCAGCGGACAGCTCGAGCCGGCGCTGCTCGAAGTGGCGAAGAAGTTCGATGTGAAGGTCGAGCGCGACGATGATACGCATGTGCTGTCGCTGCAAGGGCCGCTGTCGCTCGAGGTGCTGGCCCCGCATACGCCGTTCAACCTGGCGAAGCTCTCCTATTTCCAGCATGCGCCAACGACGCTGTTCGGCAAGCCGGTGACGCTCGCGCGCGGCGGCTATTCGGCCGAGCTCGGCTACGAGGTTTTCTGCAAACGCGCCGACGCCGTGTTTCTGTGGGATTCCATCCTCGCAGCCGGCAAGGAGAAGGGTGTGATGCACGCCTCCTGGACGTGTCTCGACACCGTGCGCGTCGAGGGCTCGCTGCTGTTCTTCCCGTTCGACATGCCGCATCCCGATACGACGCCGTGGGAAGTGCGCGCAGACTGGTCGGTGGATCTCGACAAGCCGGGCGACTTCATCGGCAAGGCCGCGCTCAAGGAGAAGAAGGGCAAGGAACGCTCGTTCATCACCGGACTCGAGGTGTGGCATTCCGAAGCGATCACGCCGCTCGCCAAGATTTACTCGAAGGGCAAGGAAGTCGGCATCGTCACGAGCACCGTCTACAGCAAGCACCTGATGAAGTCGCTGGCGATGGCGCAGATCGAGCCCGCTTTCACCGCGCTCGGCACCGAACTCGAGATCGATGATGGTGGGAAGAAGTTCCCGGCAGTCGTCGTGCGCATGCCGTTCTACGATCCGATGCGTCTCAGGACGCATCCGCTGTCGGAGCGGACAGCGTAACGGCGCGTTACATTGTAAATCGCCCGTTACATTCTGTGCTGACTTCGGCACTGCAATAGCGTGAGGGCCCGTGTTTGCGGGCCCTTACTCTTTTGTATGGTGCGTCGCACGGCTCGTGGGTTTCAGTTGCCCCGCATGTGGCGTAATCGTGATGGTGCGTGCCACATGACTGACATGTGAAACGGGTACTAAATTCGCTGATCGCTTTTCATTCATCGAGCACTTGTTTTTTGTTCTTGATTTATTAAGTCAGCAATCACTCAAGGGAACTCTCGAGACCGCTCGACGTTTTGTGGTTCGGCCCCTGAGAATTTGAAGCGCAACGGAGGGTTCGCCTCATGAGAAACTCAGCCGCTCGCCCTGCTCGCAAGGCATCAATCACCGCCTCAATCACAAGAGAGCAGGCAAAGACCCCCAACTCTCTCGCTGCCTCGGTCTTCTTCGAGCCCGGCCGCAAGGTCTGGACGAAGGAACTGGAACGGCGCCGGCAGGCCGTGAACCGCTGGCGCGGCGTCGACGACTTCCATGTCCGCGAGGAGCATAGCGTTGACTAGTCGACGCGCTGCGTCGGCACCCTAGTCGGAAATATCTTTCAAACGCATCGAGGGCCCGAGGAAAGAAGTTCCACGGGCCCTCGGCATTTCCAGGCTTCGTTTCCGGGCGTCGTTGCTTGAACCTAGTTGTGCTTGTGCTCGGGTCCAGCCGCGCCGATCGGAGCGACCAGAAACTCGGCCTCGCCCTCGGCGCCGCTCTTGAATTTCAGCTTCGCCTTCACTGTTTCGCCGGCCTTCAAACCCGATTTGAGGTCGAGGAACATGACATGCAGGCCGCCGGGCTTCAGTTCGACCGATCCGCCGGCCGGGATGGGGAGGCCGTCAGTCACCTCGCGCATGCGCATGACACCGTCGGTCATGGTCATGTCGTGAATCTCGCTGCGTCCGGCGAAATCCGTTTCAACGGCGACCAGCGCATCGGCCTCGGTTCCGGTGTTGCGGATGGTGAGATAGCCCGCGCCGACCTTGGCGCCAGCGGGTGTCGCGCGAGCCCAGGGCGCTTCGATTGCCAGGTTTCCAATGGTCGCGCTCTTTCCCGCTGCGGAGCCATGATGCTCGTGGCCCCCGGTTGCCGCTGCGACGAGGGTGAGGCCTGCCGCGGGCGACTTCAGACTGTGCGGGTCGACGCCCTCGGCCGGGATCTCGCTCCAGCTCAATTCGCCCTTCGGGCACTTCTGCGCCACTTTGAAATAGAGCGGGCCCGGCTTCAGCTCACGCGCGATGAAACCAGAGACGACGAATTCGTCATAGTAGTCATCGGGCAGCTCGCCGCCCGACCAGGTGACGCGTCTTCACGCCCTCTGAGAGTGGCCCGTGATAGTAGCCATAGCTTGTCGCATAGGCACCTCGGGTGGTCTCGATCTTCCAGCCTGCCTTCGGCATGGGCTTCACGCCGATGTAACCTTCCGGGATCTCGGCTCTAACTTCGATTGTCGGCTGGCCTTCGCAGCCGTGGGGGACCTTGATCACGGCCTTGTAGCCCTTGCCGATTTCGGTCTCGCCCTTTTCAAGCGAGACGTGGGCCGCAGAGGGAGACGTGAGCAGGGCGAGCGAAGCGACGATAAAGAAGCATGATCTGATTGAGGGGGCTGTCATCACGGGTACCTTGAGCTGCTCTAATGTTTGTGACGTGCGTCGTGTGCGGTCGCGCTGTCGTCTTCCATAGTGACCGTCCCGCCAAAGAGCGAGAATTGCGCTCGGCGTTTTGGGTCGATTGTTGCCTCGGCTTGGGAAAGTTCGGCCGAGAGCTTTCTTGCCTCGTTCTGCTTCATGCCCGCCTCGACAAGAGACGAAGCTTCCTTGATGGGGTCGCCGCTGCAAAGGACGACGGACCACTTGTCGTCCTTCCGCTTCAACAGAGCGCGGCCTCCACGCTCGCCTTGCGTCCAGCCGGCGATGGCATGGGCGCCTACGATCACGACAGGGTCCACTTGAACCTTCGCGTCGGGCTTATCCCACGTGGTGCCGATGAGCGAGGCGATTGCGGCTTTATCGTTAGCAGTGTCCGCATGGGCGAGGGGAGTGGCGCCCGAAAGCGCCACCCCGATCAAAGCTGTGCGCATGAATTGGCGTAAGGCACGCATGCTTCTCACCATTTGTACTGCACGCCGCCGTAGACCGCGCGGCCGGTGCCCGGCTCGAACAGGGCCGAGCTCGCGTCGCGCCTGGTCGATGATGCTGGCGCTGGCGATGTAGGCCTCGTCGGAGAGGTTGCGGCCTTCGATGTAGGCCGAGAACGGCCCGCCGTTGTCGAAGCCGAGCTTGACGCCCCAGATGGCGTAGGCCTCGGTCTTGAGCGTGTTGGCGCTGTCGACGTAGTAGGCCTCCGGCACCCATTCGACGTTGGGGCCGAAGAAGACGCCGCTCGGATGCTTGTAGAGCAGCTCGGCGCGCAGGAAGTGCCGCGGCGCGCCGGGCAGCTCGTTGTCGCCGAACTTCGGCATCGTCGTCGAAGCGGAAGTCGTTGAACGTGTAGGCGACGTTGAGCCACAGCTTGTCGGGCGATGCGCCGTCGACGAAGATCGACTTCAGGATCGCAGCGCCGAAGCCGATCTCGATGCCCTGGTGCACGGTCCGGTCGGCATTGACGACGTTGCAGTTGCCGAACGCGCTGTAGAGCACTGCAGCTCGTTCGTGATCTCGGCCCGGTAGACGGCGAGGTCCCAGTGTAGTCGGGCCGCCGGCCGCGCGTGCCGATCTCGTAGGTGGTCGCGCGTCTGCGCCTTGATGTCGTAGAAGGGGATGGAGCCGTCCGAATGACGCTCTCGCCGAAGCTCGGCACCTCGGCGCTGCGCGAGACGTTGGCGAACACCTGCCAGGTGCGGATCGACGTCCCACAGCAAGCCGACCTTCGGGCTCCAGATGTTGAACTCGCGTCTGCTCCGCTCGTTGCCGTCGGCCAGGAACAGTCCGTCGCGGTCGCGCGTCGCATGCAGGAACTGCGTGCCCGCCACCAGCGCCACGTCGGGCAGGAAGTAGAACGAGTTCTCGATGTAGGCGCTGAGAGTTCTTCGACTTGTCGAGCGAGCGTCGACAGCAGCGCGCCCTTCTCGCATCCGGCCGTTGTTCACGTACTGCTTGCGTGTCGATCTCGCCGTTGTGCAGGTTGGCGCCGACGATCAGGCGGTTCTTGAAGCCGCCGATCCAGCGCTCGTCGGTGATGCGCGCGAAGCCGCCGTAGTCGTCGTACTGGTAGTCGAGCCACTGGAAGATCGGGTGCATCAGGTGGCGGTCGACGATGAAGCCGCCGACCTCGAGCATCGTGCCGGGCGACAGCCGCACGACGGTCTTGTTGGCGATGCGCACGGTGTCGATGTTGCGCTGCCAGTCGTTGGCGACGTTGATTGGCCGCGGCCGTCTTCGGCGACGTCAGCGCGACGCTGCTTGGTCACGCTGCCCGGGAATGCGCTGCATCGATGTCGTTGGCGTTGAAGTAGAAGCGCGTCTCGACGTTCGGCGAGAGCCGGTAGCCGAAGTTGGCGCTGGCGCCGCGGACGTTTCGCCCCAGCTGTGGTCGCGGAAGCCGTCCGGCTCCTGCCACGAGCCGGTGACGAAGTAGTCGAACGGCCCTGAGACGCCGCCGGAGCTCGACTGCAGGCGTGGAAGCCGAAGCTGCCGACGTCGACGCTGGCGCCGAACAGGCTGGCGTCGCAGCCCGGTCGGCGTGACGAAGTTGATGGCGCCGCCCAGCGAATTGGCGCCGAAGCGCAGCGCATTGGCGCCCTTGTAGACCTCGACGTAGCGATAGGCGGTGGGGTCGATCTCCTGGAAGTCGCCGTAGCCGTCGGCGGTGTTGATCGGGATGCCGTCCATGTAGAGCTGGATGCTGCGCAGGTGGAAGTTGCGCGACAGGCCGGAGCCGCGGATCGAGAGGCGGGTGTCCTCGCCCCATTTCGGCTGCACGAAGACGCCGGGCACGTAGTCGAGCACGTCCTTGATGGTGACGGCGGGCGTGAGGTTTTGTAGGCCTTGTCGGGAACGACCTCGACGCCGCCCGGGCGTGAGATTGATTCGGCTCGGGCCTCGGCCGTCGTCGGCACGCCGAGGCTGCCGGAACGAGTGCCCGGCGCGACAGCGCCCATTGCATCCGAACTCGGCGACAGCGGGCGTTTGCGGGCGTCGGCTGCGTGGTGGCGGCGACGGGCGCGGTCTTCTTCGGCTTTGCGGCTTTGGGCTTGGCCGTCGTCGTCACCGTAACGGTGGGCAGCTCGGTCACCGCGGACTTGGACTCTTGCGCGTGAGCGGCGCCCGGCGCCGTCAGCATCGTTGTTGCGGCCAACAAGGCGACGACAGAAGAAAAGGCAAAGGGGCAGGTGGGTGCTGACACGTGCACGGTGGGCGCTGGGCGCCCCATGAGGTTCGACATGGTGGATGTACCAAAGCTAGAACTGAAACGGCGGCGTGACGCGACATCAGCCCACTGGGCGATACTCGCAACGAACGCTCGGGTTACGACGGCAACCGATCAGACGAGCTTGGTGGGAGGGCCACGTGCGGACGTAGCGCCGGGTTTTGGCGTGTCCCGGAAGATCTGCGCCGTCAGCCGGTAGGCGACGGCGGCTTCATAGACTTGCGCTTCGAGCGTGAGCGGCTCGATGGCGGCGAGTGCGGCCGTGCCGGACGCGGAGTAGGGGCAGAGGCTGCTGTCGGCGTGTGCCGGCTTCGGCGGAACGGGCTTGCCGTCGGCATCGACGGAGATCATCTGCGTGCCTTGGCCCGTACAGATGACCATGGTCATGGTGCCGTCGCCGGAGTTCGAGGCCTCAAGCATGAAGCCCGCGGGCACGAGACAGCGTGCCGCGAAGACAACAAGCAGAAGAAGGCTCAGCCAGCGACGCATCGCCAATCCCTAACGCTCCGCTTGCGCGGATCCACGTTCCCCGTTTGCATGTCTGCCTCAAACTTTGCGAACTTGCAATGCAGGGACTGAGGCATCGGTGCAACATTGGGATATTTGCCTGTCGGTATTGGGCTTGTCACGCCGCCCCTGGCGGGGCCGCCGCCGTCATGCCTATGATGCACCTAGATCGCGCCTCAACCGGAAAGAGCCCACTGGATGCAGCAGCTTCGTTTGCCGGGTGCCACTTGGCTTCATCTCGCAGCCGCGGCGCTCATGAGCCTTTTCGCGCCGATCGCCAGTGCCGGAGCGCCGCAGCCGGAGGTCGATACCGCGCTCGTCGTCTCCGTCGACGTCTCCAATTCGGTGGATGCGCACCGCTACAAACTGCAGATGGAGGGCATCGCGAAGGCGCTCGAAGATCCCGAGGTCCTGCGCGCCATCCTTAACGGGCCACAGGGCGGTATCCTGTTCTCGATGGTGACCTGGGCCGATCGACCGCGTGTCGCCGTTCCATGGACCAAGATCTCGAGCGCTGCCGAGGCTGCCGCAGTCGCCAAAATCGTGCGCGCGCTTCCGCGTCTGGACGGGGAGTTCACGTGCCTGTCGAAGATGCTGCGCAGTGTGGCCGACAAGGTGGTGCCGCAGATTCCGGGCAAGCCGTTCCGCATCATCGTCGATGTTTCGGGCGACGGGCAGGAGAACTGCAATCCGGAAGAGCCGCTGGATGTGGTGCGCAACGAGCTCGCGGCCTCGGGCGTGACCATCAACGGATTGCCGATCCTCGAAGGCGACGAAGGCCCGACGCTCAAGGGCTGGTACGAGGAGAACGTCAAGGCGGGGCCCGGGTCGTTCGTGCTACCGGCCAACGGCTATGGCGATTTCGGCCGCGCCATCCGGCAGAAGTTCGTCATCGAGATCAGCGGCACCACGCCGGATGCCCTTCCGGCTCTGACGAAAGCGGGAAACGGCGCGGGCAGGTGATGGCAGCGCGCCGTCTTCCATCGTGTCGGCACGGTGAGCCTGTGACTATCAAATATCGTTCTGGTTGCCGGGGAGGCACTTCCAGCGCATGACGCGCCAGGCAGGATGCTCGTCGACCCATTGAGCGAAGTAGGGCGGCGCAACCATGGTGCATCGGCCCGGATCCATGTCCGCTTCGATGGGTACGCGGAAATCCTTGCACTGAGCCGGATTGGCGATGAGGCAGGCGGACAGCACGATGGTCATCATGGGGTTCGTCTCCTGGCGGCCGGTGGGATCCGGCTCTGATGCAGTTACCTCCCGCGCCATGACGGAGTAAGGCGCGGCTCCGATACATAGATACGCACGAGAGGGGCGCCAGGATTTGCGCAGGGCCGCCTTTTTTGCCTTCGGAAACGTAAACGGCCCAACGTCCCTCGTGGGGCGCTGGGCCGAATATCATTAAAAGAGGCTGCTGAAGTCTGTCAGACGGTCAGCAAAATCTCGCCTTTTCCGAGCGTTGCCAGATCGCCGGCGAGGCGGCGCACCTTGGCGGGCAGGGGCTTCGGAGCGAGCGCGCCCAGCGTCTCGGTCATGTAGCGCGACATGATGCGCAGGATGGTGAGGTCGTTGTAGCCGCAGTCGCTGAACGTCGGCAGCAGGCGCTCGACCGCCGGACCAATCAGCGTGCCGCGGCGCAGCAGCGGGCCGGGATCGATGCCGAAGCCGGTCTCGGTCCAGAGCGTGCCGCCGACCATGCGCGAGCCGGCTGCCGAGCCGAACTTGCCGCGCACGACGATGACGCCGCGGCGCATGCGCTCGCCGGCGCGCGTTCCCGTGCTGCCTTCGATGACGACCGTGCCGCCCAGCATGCCGAAGCGATCGCCGGGGCGGGTGCCGCCGACGTAATCGCCGACCGAGCCCGAGACAGTGATGATGCCGCCCTTCATGGCGGAGGCGACATAGCCGCCGGCGTTGCCGCGGATGTCGAGCCGCCCGCCCTTCATCTCGCGTGCCGGCATAGTTGCCGATGTTGCCCTCGACGATGATGGTGCCGGCGTCGAGGCCGGAGCCGATGTGATCGAGCTCGTTCGAGCTGCCGGAGATGGTGATCGTGTCGCCCGGCGTTCCCGAGACGGAGAACAGGTCGCCGACGCGCACGGCCGTGTGCCCGCTGCCGAGCTCGATGCGCTCGATATCGCCAGCGGAAAGGCCAGCCAGTTTCGACGGCTGCAGAGCCGAGAGGTTCACGGCCTGATGGGGCGCTTGCCGCAGCGTGAAGCTCAGCGTGCTCATGGCAGCAGATCCTTCAGGTGATAGTGATGCTGGCCGAGCTTGCCGCCGTAGTTGCCGGCCGAGACGCGCGTCACGCCCTTGGCGGCGCCGATCGTCGATGACGGCCTTGAGGCCGGCGCGCATGGCGTCGGCCACGGACTTGGACGTCAGGCCGTCGATGACGATCTCGAGCACGGCGATGGTGTCGGCATCGAGCTCGGATTTCACGGCGCCCTTCAGCGTCGGGCAGAACGCGTCGTTGGTGGAGGCGACGGCGCCCTTGTACTTCGAGCCGACCTTCGAGCCCGAGCGCACGATGCCGCCGGGGAACGGCGTGATCACGTCCGGCACCTTGGCGATGGCTTCGACGGCTGCTTCCGTCGCTTCGAGCAGGCCGGCGCGGTCACGGCCGAGCATCAGCAGGTTGCCGCCGCCGACGCCGTCGGTGGTGAAGCCGCACTTGTCCTCGATGACGAACTCGCCGTCCATGACGGGGACGCGCCAGAAGCGGCGCTTGCCGAGCTTCTTGGCCGTCTGCCAGCCGTCGCCGAAGAAGCGCGGCGCCTGCGCGAGGCCGATCTTCGTCGGGCTGTCGAGGCCGTTGTAGCAGGCCGAGCCGGGGCTCGTCAGCACGCACTGGCCGACGCGGTTCCTGAGCTGCGGCACGAGCGCGTCCGGCGAGAAGCCGAACATCAGCACGCGCACGCCGGGCCGCCCGTCGGGCGTCTCGTCGGGCGAGAGCTCGCGGTCGATGCCGCATTCGGCGCCGGCAGCCGATGACGGAGGTGCCGAAGCCCGGTCATGACCGGTCGCGCAGATCGTGCGCCCACTTCGGCGCAGTCGGCGGTGATGACGAGGCCCGAGCGCCGCTCATGCCGAAGGCCTCGGCGAACGTGTCGTCGATGGTGACGCCGTTTATCTTCATTGCCGCTCATGGTCAGGATACTCTCGGTCCGCACGGCTGAACGATGACGCAGCCGCATTCACCACCCGTGTGGCCGCAGTTGCTTTCGACGATCTCCTGATCGGAGAGACGGAAGTTGTCGAGCTTCACGGTGTGATAGCGGTCGAAGTACTCGCGCAGCGGCTTCTCGATGCCGCGGTCGTACTCGGGCCGCGCGACGTGCGTGGCACCGGCGACGACCTTCACCACCTTGCCGTTCCTGACGATGAGCTCGCCGTTCTTGAACACGAACAGCGGCGTCTTGAACATGGCCTCGCGGTCGTGCGGAATGTCCTCGTAGACGGTGATGTCGGCAGAGGCGCCGGCGCCGACGTGGCCGCGGTCGCGGAGGCCGAGGCTCTTGGCCGGGCCCGCGCGCGTCATGATGGCGATATCGTAGAGCGAATATTCGCGGTCGAGCGTCTTCAGGATCGTGGCCTTCTGCGCGCCCGGATGCAGCGTCTCGAGCTTCTCGTTGCGGAAGGTGCGGTCCATCAGAAGACGGATCAGGTGCGGATAGAAGTAGAACGGCGCGCCGTTCGGATGGTCCGTGGTCATGAAGATGCGCCACGGATCCTCGATGAGCAGGAACAGCTCGAGGCCGATCGCCCACTGCAGCGCGTTGACGTAGCTCTGGTCGCGATACTTCATCGGCACGACGCCGCAGCCGTTGTCGCACTCGATGTCCATCACCACCCACTTCTTCGGGTTGGCGGACTTGGTATTGCCGTACTGGCGCATGCTGTCGCCGGAGGCCGTGCACGTCTGGCCGAACATGATCTGGCCGATGTCGATCGAGACGTTCTTGTGCTGATTGAGGAGCTCCGCGATCTCGCGGCGCGCCGGAGGAGAACTTCATGTCTCCCTCGGTGCCGTAGCTGTGGAACTGGATGTGCGTCAGATGCATCGGCAGGCCTTCGGCGGCGCGGATGGTCGCCAAGCGTCGAATGCATGCTGCCCGGGACGCCGAGATTGCAGCCGTGGATGTGGATCGGATGCGGGACGCCCAGCTCCTTCATGCCGCGCGCGAGCGTCAGGATGATGTCGCGCGGGGTCAAGCCGTAGTGCACGTGCTTCTCGTCGAGGTCGAGCGGCGCGCTGATTGAACTTGAAGGCGTTGATGCCGCCCGGGTTCACGATCTTCACCGCCAGCGCCTGAGCGGCGTGCATGGTGAAGGCGATGTAGTCCTTGATGAAGGAGAAGTCCTTCTTCTCGACCATCGTGCGCAGGAAGAAATCGTCATTGCCGAGCATGACGAACGCGCCCTTGTCGATCATGGGCGTGTCGCCCATCTCGAGGTGCGCCTGGCGGGCGTTGGCCGGCAGCATGGCGGGCTCGAAGGCCGCCGTGTAGCCCATCTCGGCGTAGCGGTAGCCGGTGGTCATCGTCGACGGCACGGCGTGGCCGCAGCCCGAGCGCGTCAGATCGGTGCGCTCGACTTCGTGGCCCTGGTGGTCCTCGGGCAGCAGCATGCGGCCGATGGTGACCTTGCCGCCGCCGATGTGGCTGTGCGGATCGATGGCGCCGGCCATGACGACCCGGCCGCCGAGCGAATACTCCTGATCGATGCGCGTGCCGGGAGGCGGCGCCGCGACGATGCGGCCGTCCTTGGCGTAAATATCGCGGATCTCGCCGTTGACCCCGTTCATCGGGTCATAGACTTTTCCGCCGGTAAACTTGATGAGCATGTGCCGGTGTCTCCGCGGCGCTTAAATGGCGAGTTCGATGGCCGCGAGGATGTCGGCGGCCTTGGGAAGCGTTGAGCGACGCAGGTTCCTCAGCGGCAGCGACACGACGTTGTCGACGCGGACGATACGTCCGCTGTGATCGACGCCCGGCGTGCCGATGGGAATGAACACGGCCGGCGTACCCTGAAGTTTCAGGCCCGGCGTGCCGAGCACGATCGTCGGAATTTTGGTCGCCGGCGGTCCGAGGTCGGGCGTGAACGACGACAGCCAGAGCAGCACGTCACCTTCGCCCTCAGCGAGCATGCGCGGAATGAAGTAGCGAAGGATGTCGTAGTCGGGCTTGCCGCTGGCGAAGCCGACACGCAGCGGATAGCCGCTCTGCCACGAGGAAACCGCGCCGGCTGACACCGCGCCATCGTTGCCGCCGAGTGCGAGACAGGCGAAGCGTCCCTTGACGTTCAGCTCCTTTACCAGCTCCGAGACCGTCTGCACGGTGAGGTCGGCGTTGGGGAAGGCGAGGCTCGGAGGAGCCCAGGTGAAGATGCCGTAGGAGGCGTTGCGGCAGCGCTCGGCGAGGGCCTTGATCTCGGAGAGCTTCACGCCCGCCACTTCGTCCAGCTTGAGCGGCGTGCCTTTGATCTCGGCCTTGAGGGCGGAGATGACCTCGATGACGCGCTCGCCGTCGCAGGGAATGGTGACGACCTCGCCGATGCGCGGGCCCTTGACCCCTGAGGTATCGAGCCCTTTGCCCAGGAACACGACGGTCCGCTTCGGCGGTGAATCGGAGATCGTCGAGGCTTCGACGTTGACGATGCGTTCGAAGAAGCGCGGATGCAACTTCTGTATGTCGCTGGCAACGACGATGATGAGGTCGGCGCGATTGCGGGTTTCTGTCAAAGTCGACATGAACCAGCCGGTGGTCTGCAGAACGCGGAAGTTGCGATACTGACCTTCGCTCAGCATGTGGTCGACGACGCCGCCCGACTTGTCGGCCAGCGCCATGACGGCGCGAATCCCGTCCACGTCCGTGCCAAGGCCGCCGTACAGCGGAAGCTTGGCGCCCTTGATCAGGTCGGTCGCGGCCTTGATGGCGGTGGCGAGGTCGACGTCCTTGCCTGCGACCTGCGGCTTGGCGCCATCTACTGAACGCTCGAAGCCGGCCACGGCCCTGTCGCAGCCGTTCTTTATGACCTTCAGCCGCCCGCCCGCCTCGGGCGCGATTTCCAGGTCGTCGCACACGAGGCCGCAGAACGGGCAGGCGACGTCCGTGATCGCGTTGGACTTCGGGGTTTCGCCCGCGCCCTTGGCTTCAGTCCTATTCGTCATGTCAGAAGTCTCGTGGTTTGATCGGCGCGGAACCAAAGCATGGACGCATCTCCTAAAACAACATCCTTAAGAGCCGCTGACCGCGGGCATTGAAAACGAGGGCAGCATGCGCCACGCTGAAAAGTCTTCCAAAAGGGCGGGGGACGACGGTAGAACAGCGCGTTGTCGACCAATTCGGAGATCGTTCATGGTCAGAGTTCTCACTTCACTTATTGCGCTCCTCGCCCTTATGACAGGGGTCGCTTCAGCGCACGGCCCTTCGCGTCAGAAGGTCGTGGAATCGATCGAGATCAATGCACCGGCCGACAAGGTCTGGGCCGTGGTCGGAAATTTCGGCGACATGAGCTGGCACCCGGCGATGGCGAAGACCGAGGCAACCGGCAACGAGGCTGGCGCCACGCGCGTGCTTACGACCGGTACCGGCGGCAAGATCAGTGAGAAGCTGACGAAGTACAACGCCGAGGGCAAGTCGCTCAGCTACGAGATCACCGACGTCGACGTCAAGGTGGTGCCGGTGACGAACTATTCGGCGACCATCACCGTGACCGGCTCGGGCGACAAGTCGACCGTCGAGTGGAAGGGCGCGTTCTACCGCGGTTACGTGAACAACGACCCGCCGCCGGAGCTTTCCGACGAAGCGGCCGTCAACTGCCATCACCGGCATCTACAAGGACGGTCTCGCCAACCTGAAGAAGAAGCTCGAGGGCGGCTGATGCCGCTGGCTTCGGCGAGGCGCCGGCCGAGCTCGGCAAGGCCGCGCCTCTCCGCGCCGCTCCTTGCCTGCGCTCTGCTCCTCCTCGGAGCGGACGTGGTCTCAGCAGGCGACGCACGCGAAGCGCTGGTCACCAATCAGACCGGCGATTCGCTGTCGGTCGTCGATCTCGCGACATTCAAAGCTGTTGCCGAGATCAAGATCGGCGGCAAGCCTGCAGGCGTTGCGCTCTCGCCCGACGGCACGCGGGCTTACGTGACATCGCCGGAAAGCAAAGAGCTCGTCATCGTCGATGCCGAGACGCGCTCTATTGCTTCGCGATCTCGTCGTCGGCACCGGACCGCTCGGAATTGCGGTCGCGCCCGACGGGCAGCGGGTGTTCGTCGCCGATTGGTATGTGCACAAGCTGTTCGCGGTCGATCCGGTTGCGGTGAAAGTCGTCGGCGAAGTTGACGTAGGTCAGTCGCCGTCGGGAGTCGCCGTCACGCCCGACGGACAGCTCATCGTCACCGCCGACCGCGACAGCAACGAGGTCTCGCTCATCGATGCGAAGACGTTCGCGCGCGTCGGGCAAATCGCAGTCGGCGAGCGGCCGTTCGGCGTGACCATCGATCGCGAGGGCAAGCGGGCCTATACGGCCAACGTCAAAAGCGACGACGTCAGCATCATCGATCTCGCTTCGCGCAAAGTCGTCGGCACGGTGAAGGTCGAGCACACGCCCTATGCCGTGGCGCTGGCAGGAAACCTGGCCTTCGTTACCAATCAGCACGCCGGGACCGTCAGCGTGTTCGACGTCACGACCCTCAAGATCGTCAAAACCATCGAAGTCGGCGGCTATCCCGAAGGGATCGAGGCCGATCCCGCCGGCCGGACGGTTTATGTGGCGTGCTGGGATGCCGATACGCTCGAGCGCATCGATACGACGACGCTCGAAGTCACCGGGCGGGCTGCGGTGGGCAGCGGTCCGCGCGCCTTCGGGCAGTTTCTGCGTTGAAACGCCTGCCTCTTTTTACCTTTCCCGATCCTGCTGGAAACAACCTTAAGAATTTCCGGGGTGACCAACCTTGCGGAATTTTCACGATCTAACGATTGCCGCGAAGTGACAGAGAGCGTTAGAAGAATTCCCAAGAAGGCGCCAACAATGGCGCCCCACGAGGAGGAAGCAGTCCCTATGTTCCGCACCACTCATGCACTTATAGGCCTTATTTCGCTTTGTTTTCTGTCGGCGGCAGTGCAGGCGGCCGACGAGACCCCCGCAGCCGCTCCGGCCGCGGCACCCGCTGCTGCAACCGATCCAACCCCGGTTCACACGCTGTTCGAGACGCGCCAGCTCGATCTCATCGATAAGGGCGGCGAGGTTGCCTATCGCTTCGAGCGCAAGGTCTCGGACGAGAAGCTGCTCGGCAAGGCTTATGCCGACGACATCAAGCTCGGCGTGAAGAATGTCGGCGAAAAAGGCGAGCGCGAAGTCGAGTTCAAGGCTTTCACCGGCGAGCAAGCTCGCGAGCCGTCGAACTGGCCGGACCTGACCATCAATCCGCTTTTCATCTGGTACCTCGAGCGCGCCGTCTCGAATTTCAACAATCTTGCCGGCGGCAACCAGATGTACATCAAGGCGAAGTTCCGTTCGGCGCTGGGTGACAAGGCGAAGATCGAACCGACCAAGATCGACCTGAACGGCAAGAGCATCGACGGCTACAAGATCACCGTCGCGCCTTTTGCCGATGACAAAAACGCTACGAAAATGCAGGGCTACGAGAAATCCAATTTCACGATCGTCCTCAGCAAGGATGCGCCCGGCTATTTCGTCGATCTGCAATCTACGTTCGAAAGCACGGCTGCGGCTGCCCCGAAGCTCGAGGAGCGGATTTCGCTGGTCGGTTTGGCGGGAGACAAGAAATGATAGGCTTCAAAACCAAAGTTTCAGCTCTGGTTGCTCTCGGCTTCGTCGTGACGGGCGCTGCTGTCGCCATCGCCGAGGACTGTGTCGAGAAGCACGACCTGGCAGCCATGGCCGCCATCCACAACGACTATCCGACCAATACGCGCGGCGACTACATCTACGGCTGCATGCTCGTCAACGGCATGAACCGCGAGGTTCTGGACAAATGCGCATGCTCGATCGACGTGATCGCGACCGTGCTGCCCTACGATAAGTACGAAGAAGCCGAGACCATCATGGCGGTCGTGCAGCGCGGCGGCGAGAACGTCGCTTACCTGCGTGCGCCTGCGATGCGCGAGAAGGTCCATAACCTCAAGCGCGCACAGGTCGAAGGCGAGTTGCGCTGCTTTTGACGAGACCTATGATTCACGCTTCGGGCTGATACGGCCCGAAGCGATCATGGTCTAATGGCGGTTTCAAAGGCTATTCTTGACATGAAAAAAGGGCGCCGATCGGCGCCCTTTTTGTTTGGTCCATGACGGCGTAATTACGATCCCTTGGGTCCTGGCGAGCGACCCTTGAAGGTGCGGCCGTCGGTATCCTGAGCCGTGACTTCGATGGTTTCGTCTTTCGCGGGTCCATAGCTGAAGCGGATGTTCGGATTCTCGGATAGCGAGATGCCGCCCTCCAAGTGGAACACGAGATCGCTGCCGCGCATGACGTCGACGGCGCGGATGAATTTCGCAGGGATGTAATACCCGGTCGCCTGATTGAGCTGCAGGCCCGAATACTGCGGATGGCGGATCATGAGCTGGCCTTCGCGCGCGGGCGAAGCGGCGGCGGTCTCGAAGGTCTTGATCTGCATTTTGCCGGCCTCAGCCAATGCGGCGTCCGTGTCCTTCAGCGCCGGCGCCGAGCACCCTCCGGCCGCTTTGACGAATTTCGTCGCCATGTAGAGCTTGCCGTCGTTGGTCTCGAGGACGGCGCGGACATTCGAATACATATCCACCCGCACGCGGGTCGAAATCATGCGTTCGCCGTCGCCGGCTCCGGGACCGAACGTGAACTCGGCTACGACGGGTGCGGGGTTCTTGTCGATGATGAGCGTCAGCTTCTTCGCGGTGGCCGCCACATCTGCCGGCACCCTCATGGTGATGGGAACGAGGGAAGCGTCCTCGGCCCTGTAGGGGGCCTCCAGCTGGACCTTGTCGCTCGCCTCAGTGGCCGTGCGGGCGCCGAAGATGTCGGCCTGAAGGGCGGGCCAGATATCGGCTTCCTCGGCCGCGCGAGCAGGAGCGGCAACAACCACCGCGAGAGTCGCGAGCGTCGCCAACATCGCTGCAGCGGCTCTATTCAGTGACGTCGAGTGGCGTCTCATCGTGCCCTCCTCCGCGTAGGCCGTTTGGCCCATCTATCCGGGTGATTTGTCCAAGTGGCGCACTGTGGCCGCCGGGAACTTTAGTCTCACTACGTGCCTGACCGATGGTCAGTTTGATGCGAATTCGGCGTTTTCGCGCCACGACGCCGCACGCGGTTCTGCCGCGCGCCCATTTGTCCCATAAAACTGGGAAAAAAACACCAAAAACCCTCGCGTGGAGCGCTTTAAAGTGCCGCGACTTCGCATTTGCAGGGGCAAATATTTTTCATATTTGGGATTGCGCGTCAATAGTAGTTTTCGCCACTGGCGGTCGCAATTAATTAGACGTGCGATGCAGCAAATCATGTTGCATCGCACAAGCGCCCGTAAAGGCGAGCAAAAATTGGGTCAGAACGCATGTCCTATCAGTGTTGCATAAAAATTCCCGTGACGGTTTGTCTTGCGGACCTCACGAGAAAGTGTCTACAAGTTACCACGGCAGTAAGGACTTCAGGGTGCGTCCCAGTGCGGTCTCACCCAACAGGAAGTTGGCGGAAAAAGAGGGGAAAAACCCCCAGTAAAGCCGCTGGCTTGGCTGTGACACGTTGTCGTTTGCTGCCGCTTGCAAGCGTGGCAAGAACTTTAAGGAGGAAGCGCGATGCGCAGAAGTGCACTCGCATGCGGTCTGCTCGCTACTGCCGCTCTGAGTTCGCCAGTTCTGGCGAACCCCGACGTCACGAAGGCGACTGCAGATCCGAATAACTGGGCGATGCAGCAGGGTGATTATGCCGGCTGGCGTTACTCGAAGCTCGACCAGATCAACACGGACAACGTCAAGGACATCAAGGTCGCTTGGCAGTTCTCGACGGGCGTTCTTCGTGGTCACGAAGGCTCGCCGATCGTTGTCGGCAACCGGATGTACGTCCATTCGGCATTCCCGAACAACGTGTTCGCTCTCGAACCTCGACGACGAGAACAAGATCCTCTGGAAGTATTCTCCGAAGCAGGATCCGTCGGTCATTCCCGTAATGTGCTGCGACACGGTCAACCGTGGCGTGCAGGTTGCTGGCGACACCGTCGATTCTCGGCCAGGCTGACACGACGCTCGTAGCTCTCGATGCCACGACCGGCAAAGAGAAGTGGAAAGCCGTGAACGGCGATCCCAAGAAGGGCGAGACCCACACGGGCTTCGTCATCATCATCAACGACAAGGTGATCATGGGCACCTCGGGCGCCGAGTTCGGCGTTCGCTGCCACGTGACCGCTTACAACCTCAAGGACGGCAAGCGCGCTTGGCGTGCCTACTCCATGGGCCCGGATTCTGACATCCTGGTCGATCCGGAGAAGACCATGTCGCTCGGCAAGCCGGTCGGCAAGGACTAGCTCGCTCAAGACCTGGACGGGCGACCAGTGGAAGATCGGTGGCGGTTCGACTTGGGGCTATGCCTCTTACGATCCGGAAGCCAACCTCTCTCTATTACGGCACGGGCAACCCCTCGACCTGGAACCCGGCTCAGCGCGCTGGACCTGATGGCAAGCAGATCGACCAGAAGTGGTCGATGACGCTGTTCGCTCGCAATCCCGACACCGGCGTGGCGGCGTGGGCCTACCAGATGACCCCGTTCGACGAGTGGGACTATGACGGCGTCAACGAGTTGATCCTCGTCGACATGAAGGTCAAGGGTGCGGACCGCAAGGTTCTCGTCCACTTCGACCGTAACGGCTTCGGCTACACAGTTGATCGCCTCACCGGCGAGCCGCTGGTTGCCCAGCCCTACAACTCAGCTCTGAACTGGTCGACGGGCGTTGACCTCGACAAGGGCAGCAAGAACTACGGCCGTCCGACGGTTGTCGCTTCGAAGTCCACGTTCCTGAACGGCGCTGACGTCAACACGAAGAACGTCTGCCCCGCCGCTCTCGGCTTCAAGGATCAGCAGCCGGCTGCCTACTCGCCGCTCACGGGCCTCTTCTACGTCCCGACCAACAACGTCTGCATGGACTACGAGCCCTTCAAGGTTTCGTACACGCCTGGCCAGCCGTACGTTGGCGCGACGCTGTCGATGTTCCCGCCTGAGGGTCAGACGAACACCGGCAAGTTCACGATCTATGATGCCGCAGAAGGCAAGATCGTTAAGGCAATCGACGAGCCGTTCTCGGTTTGGTCGGGCGTCCTGACGACGGCTGGCGGCATCGCTTGCCACGGCACGCTTGAAGGCTACTTCAAGTGCCGCGATCAGAAGGATGGCGCGGAGCTGTTCAAGCATCGTCTGCCTTCCGGCTCGATCGGCAACGTGTTCACGTACGCTCATAAGGGCAAGCAGTATGTTGGCCTGTACTCGGGCGTTGGTGGCTGGGCCGGCATCGGTCTCGCCGCTGGCCTCGACAAGCCGACTGACGGCCTCGGCGCAGTCGGTAACTACGCTGGCCTGAAGTCGTACACCGATCTCGGTGGCACGCTGACGGTCTACTCGCTGCCCTAATCCGGCGCGTTCAAAATAAGGACCGGCGTGGGGAAACCCGCGCCGGTCTCTTGCGTGAGAGAAACTTCTTTAATTCTCGGACGTTCGGCTATTGCATTGGTAAGTTGATTATCGATGCGCATGGCGTTACTGCAGCGGTCGGCGCGGCGAACATTGATCCGAATTCATCAATCGGCCGTTGACTTCGGTCATGCGTGCCATGACATCCATCGAGTATGCAGGAATAGGGGAATCGCGTGAATAGGTTTGGTTTTGGATTGATCGCTGCTGCGAGTTTGAGCTTCGCTGCACTTTCCGCTGGTACGGCTTTGGCCGCTGACGACGAAAAGTCCCCGGTTCCGGATCCGGCATTCGAGAAGCCGTTCCAGGAAGGCAAGAAGTTCGAGGACGGCAAGTGGGTCCTTCCCGATGGCACGCCGACCTACGACGTCAAGCGCAACCCCGACAATACCGACCAAGTCATCCAGGTTGACTGGAACACGTACTCCGGCTGGCGCCGCTATCACGCCGAGTGCCACGTCTGCCATGGTCCGAACGCTGAAGGCTCATCGTTCGCGCCGGCTCTCAAAGAGTCGCTCAAGACCATGACCTACGAGAAGTTCCTGCAGGTCGTCTCGAGCGGTCAGGAGCGCGACGTCGCCGGTACGAAGTACATCATGCCGGCGCTCGGCGATAACCCGAACGTTATGTGCTACATCGACGATCTTTACGTATATTTGCGTGCTCGTTCGACCGACGCTCTTCAGGGCGGTCGTCTGAGCGCCGACCAGCGCGCCGAGAAGCCGAAAGAGGCGATCGAGGCCGAGAAGGCCTGCATCGGAGGCTGATGAAAGCCGGCAGTTCGGCGGCTGCTTCTTAAAAAAGAGTGAGAAACAGCTATGAGAACGCCCGCCGTACTTGCACTTCTGCTTGGCAGTCTTGTCGCCGCGTCAAGCGGCGCCCAGGCTGACGGCAATCTCGCGGACGCGGTGAACCGCAAGGTTCTGCGCGTCTGCGCGACGCCCGCCAATCTCCCGTTCTCCGATGAGAAGGGAGAAGGGTTCGAGAACAAGATCGCGCAGATCGTGGCTCAGGAGCTCAAGCTGCCCGTCGGTCGAATACACGTGGTTCCCACAGGGTCCTGGCTTCGTGCGCAAGACCCTGTCGGAAAAGCGTTGCGATCTGATCATGGGAACCATCCAGGCCGATGAGTTCACTCTCAACACCAACGCCTATTATCGCACCACCTACGCACTTGTCGTGAAGCCGGGCAGCGGACTTGAGAACATCAAGTCCGTGTTCGACCCTGCTCTCAAGGGCAAGAAGATCGGCGTTCAGGCCGGCGCGCCTGTCGCGGATCACATCGCGAAGGCCGGCCTGATGCAGGACGCGCGTTCCTATCGTTTCATCGTCGATACGCGTTACGACAATCCGCCGAAGGACATGGTGGAGGACGTGCGCAAGGGCGAGACCGATGGTGCCGTGCTGTGGGGCCCGCTCGCTGGCTGGTACGCCTCACAGGGCGGCGAGAAGCTCGTGGTCGTGCCATTGCTCGAGGAGGTCCCTCACCTCGAGAAGCTCATGTACCGCATCACCATGGGCATGCGCGCAGGTGAGACGACCTGGAAGCATCAGATCAACGACGTCATCGCGAAACGCCAGGGCGATATCGATGCGGTGCTTGCTCGAGTATGGCGTGCCGCTGATCGGCGAAGACAACAAGCCGATCACGGCGCCGCGCCGTGGCACGAACTGAGCTCGGCCATCTAGTATTGATCGTCTCGCCGACTGAGGTTCGAAAAGACATGAACGCAGCGTTCCTCAGGCTCGTGTGATGATCGAGAAGTCCGCCAGTCGCGCCCGCAGCGAGGTTGAGAAGCGGACTTCTCGATCTGAATCACACGAGTTGATTGATTAAGCTAGTGTCCTTCAGATCGCGAAATTCGTTCAACGCCAGCCACCCATGAAAACGAATTTCGCGATCAGGACACTAGCCTTGAGCGCTGCGTTTTTTTTGTGCGTCGTCACTCTCACTGGCGCGGCTCCGGCGGAGCCCGAGGGTGGCGTTCCTGAACCTGGTGATTATCGCACGAACGACTATCGCTCCCCCGTACCCAAGACGCTCGCGGGCGCCCGCGTGGTCTCGACAGACGAGGTCGAGGATCTCTGGCGCAAGAAGGCCGCCGTCTTCATCGACGTCTTTCCACGGGCTCCAAAGCCGCCCAATCTGCCCGCCGGGACTGTGTGGCGCGATCCCACGCACCAAAGCATCGAAGGGGGACATTGGCTCCCCAACGTTGGCTACGGCGTGCTCGACGCCCGAGTTCGAGACCTACTTCAAGACGCGGCTGGCGCAACTCACCGGCAACGACCTCGCCAAGCCGGTGCTCTTCTACTGCCTCAAGGATTGCTGGATGTCCTGGAACGCGGCCAAACGCGCGCTCGCGTGGGGCTACAAGGCCGTGTTATGGTTCCCGCAGGGAACGGACGCGTGGCAAGAAAACGGGTTCGATCTCGTGCGAGTCGAACCCGTTCCCTGAACCGTACCGCTATTCTCGTGGCGAGCTTCCGCGCGGCGCTCACGCCTTCATCAGCGCGCGGATGGCGCGGCTCATGGCGCCCAAGCGCTCTTCCATCATGGTCGGCAGCTCGCAGGCCAGCGGGATGCTCTGCTGACGCTCCTGGAAGATGCGCTGAGCCCAGGCGAACTTTTCGTTGGCCTGAGCGAGCTCGTTGGCGGCGCTTTCGTTCGACGGCGCTTCTCTTTCAAGCTTGGCGATCTCGGTCGTCTGCCGCTCGAGCTCCTCCGCGCGCGCGCGCTGGGCCCTCTGATATTTCTCGATGCCTGAGATGACGGATTTGCGCTCCATGTTCACTTTGTCGAACAGGCCTGCGAACAATAGCGTGAGCTTGTCGTCGCGTTCGGCCTCGGGCACGGAGTCCGCATATTTCTTCAGCGCTGCTTCTGCGTCCGCTTCAGGAATTCTGCGGCTTGCCAGAATGGTTATGAGCGTGGACAGCTGCTTATCCTGGCCCCAGCCCTTTTTGCCTTCCGTTGAGGGCCCGTCCCACAGCTGCAGGACGCTGATGCTCTCCACCTTGCCCTGGACGCAGGGCCAGTCGGCCTTGAGATCGATGGGCGGGGCCGCTTCTTCCGCCGGTGCGGCGTCAGACGGCATGCCGGGCTGCTGCTGCGCGAAGGACGCGCTCGCGGCGCAGAGGCAGGTTGCAGAAACGAGCGCGGCGCGTGTCAGTCTCAGCAAAGCTGTTTTGGTCATCCTTGGGTCTCGTCTTTTTTTGCTTATGGCGCTCACGCGCCTCCACTCCCTCATGGCGCTTACGCGCCCGCTCCGGGGCCACCGCGCCGAGCAATGAGACCCTTGGAGGGGTTATAGGCGTAAATGGCCGCGCCTAGGAACAGGATCGTGTAGCCGACGACGACATAAAGGTTAGTGAGGTCGAGCGTGCCGTCCTCGAGCCGCGGTCCGATCTGTCCGTAAAGAGCGAAGCGGATGAGCTCCACCGCATAGGTGAAAGGATTAATGCGGCAGATCTCGAAGAGGATGCGGGCTGCTCTCTCTGATTTGCCATAGCGGGTAGAGAGCGGACGAGGCGAAGAACATCGGGAAGATGACGAAGTTCATGACGCCGGCGAAATTCTCGAGCTGCTTGATCACAGACGAGATGAAGAGGGCCAGGGAGCCGAGCATGAGGCCCGCGAGCAGCAGCGCCGGGAAAACGGCGATGTAATTCATCGAGGGTGGCGAAAGCTGCCAGTAGTAGATGGCTGCGATCAAGACGCCGATTTCGACCACAGCCGTGACCGCTATCAATCTTTGGATGACTGTCTCCGAGAGGACCCCGGTCGCGGCGTTGAGGATCAGCAGGGCGCATAGCAGCGCTGGTGCCGCAAGCAGAAGCAGGTGAGCCTCGTAGGGGATATCGGCTTCCCAGAAATAGAAGATGCCGAGAAACACGTAAGCCTGGATGGCGGCAACCGCGACACCTCCGAGGAGTTTAGACAGCAACAGGAACGAGCGCGGAAAAGGGCTGACGAGCAGCGTGCGCATGGCTCCGGTCTCGCGGTCGTAGACCATCGACAGCGACGACTGCATGGCATTGAACAAGCAGGATCATGCCGACGAGGCCGGGTACGACGTAGACCTCATAGAGGATGTAGGTTTCGTACGGCGGAATGATCGAGACGCCGAGAACCTGGCGGAAGCCGGCGGCGAAAATGAAAAGCCAGACGAGCGGCCTGACGAGCGCGGAGAAGAACCGCTCGCGCTGATGCAGAAAGCGCAGAACCTCGCGCCAGACGATGCCACGGAAGCAGGCAAGATAGCCCAGCGGTCCGAGGCGGCTCGGTTCCTTCGATATTCTCGTGCGCGCCGAGGTCGCGGGCGCGCGTACTACATCGACGTTCATGCGGCCTCCGCGTGTGTGGTTCCAGTCATGGCGCGGAAGGCATCGCTCGCATTGGCGGCTCCTGTTGCTAGCAAGGAAGCCGGGCAGCGTGCCGGTGAACAATACGCGTCCCTTGTGCAGGACGATGATGTGGTCGGTATCTGAGATCTCGTCGATGAGATGCGTGGCCCAGAGGACGCCGAGGCCTTCGGATTTCACCAGCCCGCGAACGATGGAGATGACGCTTTCGCGCGAGCCGATGTCGAGACCGACGGTCGGCTCGTCGAGCAGCAGCAGGCCGGGGCGATGCAGCATCGAGCGGGCGATCTCGACGCGCCGGGCTTGGCCGCCGGACAGATTGCGCACCTTCTCGTTGGCCACGGTCAGCGAGGCCGACGATCGTCAATGCTTCGCGCGCGCGGACCTTGGCCTCGCGGCGGCCGATGCCGTGCAGCGCGGCGTGGTACAAGAGGTTCTGCGCAGCGAGAGATCGGAATCGAGGGTCTTCGACTGGAAGACGACGCCGAGGCGCTGCAGCGCCGCGCCCGGGCTTGCGGCGCACGTCGTGGCCCAGAATGCGGATCTCGCCGGTGACGTTGTCGTAGAGGCGGGTGATGAGCGAAAACAGCGTCGACTTGCCGGCGCCGTTGAGGCCGAGCAGCACGGCGAACGTTCCGCGCGGCACCGTCACCGACACGTTGTCGAGCACGAGGTTGTCGCCGAAGCTATGGCTCACGCCGGAGACGACGAGCGCGTCGGAGAGCCGCCTGGATCTGGGTCGAATTGGCTTCGCTCACTTGTCGATCTTCTTTCCGATGACGTCGCCGTTGCTCCGAACCCGGCCACGTATACCTCGCGGGGCCGACTCGCGACGCAGGCAAATAGCCCGATTTCACCGCCGGCTTGCCGATCACGCCTTCGACAGCCCGCTCAGTACGGGGCCGACGACGACGCCCCAGGGATAGCGGCCGACCTTGATCGACTTGGTCACCTTGAGGCTGGCAACGTCGATGACGGAGACGTCGTTCGAGGTGCCGTTGGTCGTGAACAGCAGTTTCTCATCGGGCGTGAAGCCGAGGTTCCAGACCCGCTGGCCGACGAGCAGGTATTTCTCGACTTTGAGCGTCGCGGTATCGACCACGGCGACGCGGTTGGCCGGCCCGAGGGCGACGAAGGCCTTCTTGCCGTCCTTGGTGATGCGCACGCCGACCGGCTGGATGGCGTCCTTGGTGATGCCCTGGATCTCGAACGTGACCTTGCCGAGCACCTTGCGCGTCGCGGCGTCGATGACGGTGACGGTGCCGCCGATCTCGGCGCTGACCCACACCTGCGTGCCGTCGGGCGTTGAACTCGGCCACGCGCGGGCGGTTGTCGACCAGCACGTTGTCGATGCTCTTGTACGTCTTCGCGTCGATGAAATGCGCCATGTTGGTCGTCTCGGACGTGTTGACCAGCACCTTGCCGTCCGGGCTCATGCCCATGCCTTCCGGCTCGACGCCGACCGGCACGTCGGTGATGATCGTGCCTTTGAAGATGTCGACGACGGTGACGAGGTTGTCGTCCTCGTTCGAGACGTAGAGCGGATTGCCCGAGGTGTGCAGGATGGGCAGCTCCGGATCGGGTCCCGACGGCAGATCCTTCACGTATTCGAAGGTCTTGGTGTCGAACACCTGCATCTTGTGGTCGTCGCTGGCGCAGACGATCACCCACTTGCCTTCGTTGGCCAGGATGATGCCGCGCGGGCGGTTGCCGGTCTTGATCGTGTGCACGACCTCGAGCGTTCTCGCTGTCGATGACCGAGATCGTGTTCTCTTTTTCGTTCGAAACGAACACCTTATAGGCACAGCGCGTCGAGCCGCGCCGAACGCCAGCACGGATCCGGCGAGTGCGAGAGCGAGGCGCTTAGTTCACGTCTGTCTTGTCACGAGGCAGCTCCTTGGGTGTGCAGCCGGCTTATTGTGCTGGCTCATTATTTCGAAAGCGGTGCACTTCGTTTCCGGCTTGTCGACGCCGAGGGTGTCGAGTTCGGTGAACTGGTGCAGGAAGCCCGGCTGCGGCGAGACCGTCACGCGGATCTTGGCCGTCGCCAGCAGCGATCGGCTGGCGCAGCTGGCCGTTCCAGGACGCGGTAGGTCAGCTTCTGGCCCTTGAACGCGGCGAGCTCGAATTCCGGCGAGCGCATGTAGGCGATGAGCGTCTTTCGGATCGGCCGCTCTTCTTGCGCGTCGCGGCTTCGCCGACCGAGCGCACGGCCATCCAGACGTTGTAGTCGAGCGGGCGCATGGTGCGGCCGGCGAGGCGCTTGAAGCGGTTCTGGAACTGCGTCCCGCCCCACAGCTCGATGGCCGGATGCCACGACGTCGCGAACAGTCCCGCCGTGCCGATCACGGGACGCGCAGTCCAGGTGCGATAGGGGAAATAGTCGCCGAACAGTTCGCCTTCGTCGGCGACGACGACCACGTCATGCTCGGGCAGCGCCCTGCATGAAGCCCGGAATTTGCTGCTGAATCTGCTCGAATCCGCCATCCGAGCGGCGGCTGCCGGGGTCGTAGTTGAACGTCGCGCTCCTCGACGATCTTGTGCCCGAAGCGCTTGGCCGTGCGCCGCATGGCATCGGCGTAAGCGCCTTGTCCTCCGGCGACGGGTCCGATGATCAGGACCCATTTGCGCCACTGCTTCCAGGCCATGTACTGGCCGAGCGCGTCGGCCAGCATCGAGCGTGACGGCAGCGTGTGCTTGACGTTGACGCGGCACTGCTCCTCGCGCAGCATCCTCGTCGGGCGCGGCGGCGTTGAAAATGATCGCGTCCTTGTCCTTGATCGCGTCGGCGATGCTTCAGCAGCGTATCGGGCGGATGCGTCGGCCACGACGAAGCCGATGCCTTCGTCGACGCGCTTCTGCGACTTCCGCTACGAGCGCGTCCGGCGTCGCGCTCTGCGACGACGTCGAGGAAGAACTCCTGCTTCAGGAATCGGCCGGTCGTGTTGTTGTCCGAGATCGCCAGCTTGGCGCCCGCCACGCCATCGTCGGGCGGCGGAATATCGAGCAGCGACAGCGGCGGCAGGCGATCCTCGCGGATCTCGCGCGCCATCAGCAGATCGGATTTTCAGGGCGTTCGGATCAGCGGCGATGCTTGGCTTCGGCGGGCGTCGGCTGCGGCGAGTCGCCGCCGGCGCCGGCGGTGCTGCGGAGGGCTGCCGCGAGTCGTGGGCGCTGCTGCCGGGGGGCGCATGCGCCAGCGATGCATGGCCGCCAGGGCGAGCGCAGCAAGCGAAGTATGTACAACAGCCCAAGGAGGGGAAGTCCCTCAGTACAAAGCGTCGAGGCGAAATATACGGACCGGGCGGACCGAAGCCCAGACCCAGTTGAAACGCTCATCATCTGTCCTCCCGGCGGACCTTCCGGCAATGCCGATTTGCCGGGTATATTGTAACATCTTACCACGGGAACATCGCATCGAATTGCCAATTGTCAAGTTCGACCCCGGTCGTGCTCTCGGAGTTGTTACAGCGCGTGAGCAGAAGGTCCGAGACATAGCACTTGCAAATCCGTATAGGCCAAACGCACGTTATAGCTGTAGGCACTTGTACCGTGAGACTGAGGTAGTTGACCGACATGGGACGATGGCAGTGTGGCGGTAGGATTTGGCAGTCGTTGCGCTGATGCAAGTCGGCCTGCCGACCCTCGCGACAGCGGCGCAGAAGATGGCAATTTTCCCGATCGACATGTCGTTTCCGACCAGCGAGGAGGATTTTTTCCGGGGAGTGCGCGGGCCAAGCCCGGACGAGCAGCGCGGCTCGAAACTGCCTACAACGAACTGGCTAAGCGCCTAACCGACAGCGGTCGCTACGAGATCGTCGATCTGGCGCCGGTTCAAGGACGACATCGCGGCGGCCCGCCCGTTCTACGAATGCAACGGCTGCGAGATCGATATCGCCAACAAGGCCAAGGCCGATCTCGTCATGACGAGCGTCGTCGAGAAGATCTCGGAAACCCATCTCAGCCTGACCGTCGGCATCGTCGACGTGGCCAAGAGCACAGCTCGTCAGCAATTCGAGCGTGCTCATTCAGGGCAACACGGACGAGTCCTGGCTGCACGGCGTCAAGTGGCTGCCGAAGAACCGCCTGTTCGCCGAGGCAAAACCGAAATGATCGACCGACGCCGGCTTCTCTGGGGGACTGCGCTGACAGCTTGCGCGGCCGCCTTGCCGCGCATCGGTCGCGGCGGCGTCGGCACCGCTGCGCCTGGCTTCGGTGAAATTCGGCTCGCTGTCCTGGGTCATCGAGACCATCCGCGCCGAGGGGCTCGACAAAAAAGCCGGACTCGAGATCTCGACGTCGTCGAAGTCGCTTCCAACCAGGCCGGTCCGGTCGCGCTGCTTTCCGACGGCGCCGACGTCATCGTGTCCGACTGGACCTGGGCCATGCGTCAGCGCTCGCTCGGCGAGAAGCTGAAGTTCTCGCCCTATTCGTCGGCGCTCGGCGCACTCGTGGTTCCGCAGGACAGCGCCATTACGGATCTCGGCGGTCTCGAAGGCAAATCGCTCGGCGTTGCAGGCTCGGCCATCGACAAGAGCTGGCTGCTGCTGCGCGCCTATTCGCACAGCAAGACCATCGGCCGCGACATGGCCAATATCGCTACGCCCTCCGTTCGGCGCCGCGCCGCTTCTCTACCGAGGAGATCCGCTCCGGCCGCATCGACGCCGTTCTCAATTTCTGGACCCATGCGGCGCGCCTCACCGGCTGCGGCTTCCGCTCGGAGCTCTCTGATCATCGAAGTGTCATGAAGGACCTCGGCATCGATCCGGTGCCGGCTCTCGTCGGCTTCATCTGGAAGGAAGCTTCGAAGAGACGCGACGGCGCCCAGATCGCGGCGTTCCTCTCGGCCGTGCGCGAAGCCAACGCGTTGCTGCTGACCAACGACGAGCGCTGGGAGCGCCTGCGCCCGATCGTCAAGCCGGGCTCCGACGGCGAGTTCAAGGCGCTCATTGCCTCCTACCGCAGCCGGCATTCCCGAAGCCGACTGGGGCGCGGGCGAAATCGCAGTCCGCCGCGCAAGCTGATGCAGGTGCTGGTGGAAGCCGGCGATGCCGAGCTGATGGGCAAGGGCACGCATTTCGACGCGAAGTTGTTCCACAATGCAGCGAGCTAACCCGCCGGCACGTCTTCGGAGCACGGACGGCGGTGGCTGGAGCGGCCGCCTCGGCTGGACCGCTCGTCTCTCTCGCTCGGCTTCCTCGCCTTCTGGGAGCTGATGGCGCTCATCATCCAGATCGCCACCTGCCCGGCACCGATCGTCGTCGTTCAGCCGCCATGATGCGCGAGCTGATCAACGGCCAGCTCGGCTTCCATGTCGGCATCACGCTCTTGCGCGTCGCGGCGGCGTTCGTCATTGCCATGTCGATCGGCTCGGCCATCGGCATCGCTGCTCGGCCGCTTCGAGCGCGCCGACCAGTTCTTCGACAGCTGGGTGATCCTGTTTCTCAACCTGCCGGCGCTTGTCATCATCATCCTTTGCTACGTCTGGTTCGGCCGCACGGAGGTCGCGGCCATCACCGCGGTTGCCATCAACAAAATTCCGAACGTCACCGTGACCATCCGCGAGGGCGACGCGCAGCCTGTCGCGCGATCTCGCGGAAATGGCGGCGATGTACAGGTTCGGCTGGCTCAAGACGCTGCGCCACGTGACGCTGCCGCAGCTGGCGCCGTTCTTCCTCGCGTCGGCGCGCACGGGGCTGTCGCTGGTGTGGAAGATCGTGCTCGTGGTCGAGCTGCTCGGGCCGGTCCGACGGCGTGGGCTTCCAGCTCGGCACCTATTTCCAGATGTTCGACGTGTCGATGATCCTGGCCTATGCGCTGGCCTTCATCATCGTGGTGCAGATCATCGAGTTCGGCGTGCTTCAGCCCATCGCTCAGAGGGTGAACAGATGGCGCCGGTGACGGAGGCTCGCACGATCCCGAAGCAAGGTGCCGGCGCGCTTTCCATCCGCGTCGACCGCAAGACGTTTCCCGCTGTGGCCGATAGCGAGCCGCAGACGGTGCTGCAGAACATCCGTATCGACATCGAGCCGCGGTCGTTCGTCGTCATCACGGGGCCGTCGGGCGGCGGCAAATCCACGCTGCTCAACATCGTGGCTGGTCTTGATGACGACTATCAGGGCGAGGTCACGTTCAGCGATCCCGCCTCCGTCGTCGGCTATATTTTCCAATCGCCGCGCCTGCTGCCCTGGAGGACGGTCGAGCAGAACATCGCGCTTGCCCTTCCGGAGGGCGATCCGAAGCTTGCACTCATCCCCGAGATGCTTCGGCAGGTCGGGCTCGAGGCCGCTGCGTCACAGTATCCTGAACGCATCTCGCTCGGCATGCAGCGGCGCGCGGCGCTGGCGCGCGGCTTCATCACCGAGCCCGATATCCTGCTGATGGACGAGCCCTTCGTTTCGCTCGACGATCCTACGGCGCGGGGGCTGCGCGAGGTGCTGATCGAGCTCTGGAACCGCCGGCCGACCACCGTTCTTTTCGTGACCCATGACCGGAGCGAGGCGGTCATGCTGGGGACGCGTATCTTGCGTCTTGCTGGCCCAGGTGCGACAATCGTCCAGGATGAGACCGTGCGGCTCACCCCCGGCGAGCGAACCGACCCCGAGAAGGTCCTGGCCGAGCAGAAACGAATATTTCGCGATACGTGAGCCCTTAGCCCGATGTCCATGCAACGCCGGCATGTCCGCTTCCTTGCCAGCGTGACCAACGAGAGCGAAGCAGGCCTTGCGGCCGCGGGCGGCGCCGACATCATCGATTGCAAGAATCCGTCGGAGGGCGCGCTGGGCGCGCTGCCCACCCATGTCGTGCGCGCCGTGCGCCGAGCGGTCCCCGCCCATATCCCGGTCAGCGCCACCATCGGCGATCTTGCCGCCGATCCGGAGCCAGTTGCCGCGGCCGTCGGTGCGATGGCGGCTACGGGCGCTGATTATCGTCAAGATCGGCTTCTTCCCGGGTGGAGATGCGCGGGCGACCATAAAGCGGCTGCAAAGATTTCCGCTCGGCCGGGTGAGGCTCGTCGCCGTGATGCTTGCCGACCGCGAACCTGATTTCACACTCATCGGCGACATGCAACGCGCAGGCTTTCTCGCTGTCATGCTCGATACGGCGGGGAAGGATGGGCGCACCCTTCGCGATCACATGAGCGCCGAGGCGTTGACTGCATTCGTGCAGCAGGCCCGCTCGGCAGGACTCCTGGCCGGCCTCGCCGGATCGCTCCGCGTGAATGACATTCCCGCTCTGCTCGAGCTCGATGCGGATATTCTCGGCTTTCGCGGTGCGCTGTGTGCGGCCCACCAGCGGGAGAGCACCATGGACGCGGACGCGGTTCGTGCGGTGCGTAGCGCAATCCCAGACATGACAAGTCGCGGTGTGTCGACCGCGAAGCAGGAACTGGAATCCTCCCTATGAGTACGTCCTCCGAAGGCGAGCGCATTGCGTTTGCGACCGATCATGCGCCGTCGCTCGGCCGCGACTGCATCTTCGTCAAGGATTGGGTGGTCGACTGCAACATCGGTGTCTACGCCGAAGAGAAGGGCGTGACGCAGAAAGTGCGCCTCTATGTTGACGCCTACCTGCGATCCGCATGTGCGTGCGAACTCCGGCGACGACATGGCCGATGTGCCGTCGTACACGGACATCATCGATGCGGTTGATGCCATCACGTCGGCGGGACACATCAATCTGCTCGAGACCTTCGCTGAGCGCATAGCCGAGCGGTGTCTCGCCGATACGCGCCTCGTTGCGATGCGGGTGCGCATCGAGAAGCTCGAGCGCGGTCCGGTGCGTGGCGTCGAGATTTACCGCACGCGCCCGGCAGCGCCGTGAAGCCGGTTGTCGTCAAGCTGGGCGGAAGCCTGGCAGAGACGGGCCGGCTCAAGAGCATCCTTTCGCTTGTCTCCAAGGCCGGGCGGCCGGTTGTCATCGTGCCCGGCGGCGGGCCCTATGCCGATGCGGTGCGAGACTCTCAGCGCGCGCTCGGGTTTTCGGACGAGGCGGCCCACGACATGGCCATCCTGGCCATGAACCAGATGGGGCTGGCCATGATTTCCTTGGATGAACGGCTGGTGGCGGCGGAGACGCTGACGGCTATTCGGAAGGCTGGGAAAGAGGGCCGCATCGCGGTGTGGCTGCCGGCGAAGCTCTGCTCGGGCGACCGCGCCATTCCGCGAGACTGGTCGATCACCTCGGATGGGCTTGCGGCGCGGCTGGCGGAGCGCCTCGGTGGGTCGCATGTGGTGTTGGTCAAATCGTGCACCGTCGCCCCGTCCGCTACGGCGGCTGCGCTGGGGCGGGCAGGGGTCGTGGATGCCGCCTTTGCCGGTATCGTCGCGCGCGCCGGGCTCTCATGGCAGATCGTGGGGCCGGGCGAAGAGAGCGTGCTGGCGGAGCTTCTGGGCATCCAGGATAACGGCCTCAAAAAGGGCTCCGCTAACAAACACGCTCCATGGCGGTCGACGCGACGCCCCCACCATGCTAGGCCGCAAGAAAAGTCTCCAAGATGATCGGGAAGCGCGCCTGCCCATGGCAGATTCGGCCGAAAAGCTCCTCTTCATAACCGGCCATCTGGCCGAGCCGCGCCTTGCTGCGACCATCGGCGGGCTCGGTCTCGCGGACGGGTCGTGGCGCGTCGCCAACATCGGCATCAAGGTCGCGGCGCTGATGACGGAAGCGCTCGTCAAGCACCGGCTCAAGGGGCCGCTGGACGCGACGCGCGTCATCGTGCCGGGGCGCTCGCGCATGAACCTCGACCATCTCGGGGAGCACTTTGGCGTGCCGTTCGAGCGCGGGCCGGACGAGATCGTCGACCTGCCGCAGTACCTCGGCCACGGCGGCCGGCCGCCGGATCTCTCCAAGCACGACCTGCGCATCTTCGCCGAGATCGTGGAAGCGCCGACGCTTTCTGTCGAAGCGCTTCTGGCGCGCGGGCTCGAGCACAAGGAGGCCGGCGCCGACGTCATCGATATCGGCTGCCAGCCCGACGTGCCGTATCCGAACCTCGAAGAGGCCGTGCGGGCCCTCAAGGGCGCGGGGCTCAAAGTCAGTGTCAACTCCGGCAACGTGGACGAGCTGCGCCGCGCCGCCCAAGCTGGCGCCGACTATGTGCTTGTCGCTCGACGAGGATTCGCTCGATGCGGTCGCGGGCACGGCGTGCGTGCCGATCCTGGTGCCGAAGCCGCATGGCGATCTCGACTCGCTGCAGCGCGCCATCGCCAAGGCCCGCGCCATGGGCATCGAGCATATCGCCGATCCGGTGCTCGATCCGATCCAGTTCGGTTTCATGACCTCGCTCGAACGTTACGCTGAACTTCGCCGCAGAGATCCGGACGTCGAGATCCTGATGGGCACGGGCAATCTCACCGAGCTGACCGACGCCGACAGCGGCGGCGTGACGGCGGTGCTGGCCGGCATCTGCTCGGAACTCAAAATCCGCAACGTGCTCATCGTGCAGGTGTCGCCGCATACGCGCCGCACGGTGGAGGAGCACGACGCGGCTCGCCGTCTCATGTTCCGCGCGCAGGAGGACGGCACGCTGCCGAAGGGCCTCAGCAACGCGCTGCTCTCGCTGCACGAGCTGAAGCCCTATCCCATGAGCCTCGCGGAGATCGCGGAAGCTGCGGCCTCCGTTCGCGACGGCAATTACCGCATCCAGGCCGCGGAAGACGGCCTTCACATCTACAACCGTGACGGACACCACGTGGCGGAAGATCCGTTCCAGCTTTTCGACAAGCTCGGCGTCGAAGCCGATGGCGCGCACGCGTTCTATCTCGGCTACGAGTTGGCGAAGGCCGAGATCGCGCGCTCGCTCGGCAAGCGCTACGCGCAGGACAATCCGCTCGACTGGGGCGTGGCCGCGCCGAAGAAGAACGAGGACCTGACGCGGCACGCGCCCGAAGGCGCGACGCTCAAATCGGCCAAAGAGAGTAAAGCCAAGTCGGCGAAGGAGAGGACCGATGCCGAAGATCGTCGAGACGATCGTAACGACGGTTGACGGAACGGGCGCGGTGCATATCGCGCCGCTCGGTCTGATCGAGGATGGCGATGGCTGGATCATCGCGCCGTTCAAGCCGTCGCGTACGCATGACAACCTGATCAGCAATCCGTTCGCGGTCGCAAGCCACACCGACGACGTGCGCGTGATTGCGGGCTGCGTCACCGGGCGGCGCGATTGGCCGACTGTCGCGGCCGATCGTGTAATGGGCGTGCGGCTCGCGGGCGCGATCTCACATTGGGAGCTGGAAGTCGCGCGCGTTACCGAGGACGAGCAGCGGCCCCGCTTTCACTGCCGCGTCATTCACGAAGCAAGCCATGCGCCCTGGGGCGGCTACAATCGCGCACAAGCGGCGGTGCTGGAGCTTGCGGTGCTCTCGACGCGGCTCTCGATGCTGCCGCCCGAAAAGATCGACGCCGAGCTCGCGTATCTCATGATCGCGATCTCGAAGACCGCGGGTCCGCGTGAGCAGGAGGCGTGGGGCTGGCTGATGGAGAAGGTCGAGGCCTTCAGGCGCGGCGACACAAGCGCGGCGCGAAAGTCATAGCGGGCGAACGCTAGGCGGCGGTCGCTGCCGCCTCGACGGGCTTCATGCGCTTGCGCGCCATCATCACGGCGACGATGGCGACGGCGAGAACGATAAATCCGCCCGGCATGATGATGGCGGTGATGACTGTGAGCGCGGTCTTCATCGGAGCACTCCCTCCCGGGGAGCTACTTGTTTCTATCCTCCCAACCTAGCAGATAGAATTTGAGGTCCGCTTCAGAAGGTCGCAGGAATCTGAGGATATCCATTAAGGACTTAGCAATTTTTCCGTATCTGTTGCGCGAATGTATACGGCCGATTTCGGGCTGGTCCAGAAGTGCTCGCAATGAGCCCTAATCGCTTTCGTTAACTCAGCGTTCACCGTGACAGCAGGTGCGCGACGGAGACGGCGGGGGCGCAGGCCGTGGCCCAGGTCCGGCAGTCCTCGGCGGCGTTGGCGAGATCGCCGAACTCGACGTGCGGGCGGCCGAGGCGTTCGGCGATGGCTTGCGACCTCGCTCGCGCCGATACCGGCGGCCACCAGAGGCGCATTCGCCGCGACGGCCGTTTCGGCGAGTACCGCGCTGATCCCTTCCTCGATCGAGGTCAGTTGAGCGATACGCACGAACTCAGCGGATGCGCGCCAATCGTCGAGGCTGCCTTCGTGCGCGTCGCGGCCGAACATGCGCGCAAAGCGCGCGATGCTTTCGTCGAGCGATTTCCCGCGGCCGTCGGCGGTTGCATGCTGATCGACACCGTCCGGCAGGTCTCCCAGGATGCGGTGCACGTCGGCCATGGTGGCGAGATACTCGCGCGCCAGCCCCTGCATGCGGCCCTTGAACGGCGCGCGCGTCGTGATGCCCATGACGGCGGTGCGCGTCAGGCCGGTGTAGACCAGCTCGCCGTTGGTCTGGCGTTCGGCATCCGTCAGTCCGCGTGGGCGCGGCTCCGCCGCGACGATGGGCACGATGTCGGCGGTGGTCGAGCCGAAGTCGATCAGCAGCGCATCGGCGACATGCGTGGCGACGAACGCGGCGGTGGCGAGGAAGTTCGTCGATCCGACGTCGGCGTGATGGCGGCGCGCCTCGTCGGCGGTGCCGAATCCACGCAGACCCATCCAGAAGCGCGCGCGTGACCCAAGCTCGCGATCGATGCGGCCGACGAGCGTCTCGACTCCGCTCTTGCGGTTCGGAGAACAGGTCGGACAATTCGCCTGTCATCGTGACGCCGAAGCGCTCGGCGCGAGACAGCAGCGGTTGCGCCGCGCTCAGGGCCGCGTCGAGCTTGTCGATGCCCTGCCAAAGCGGACACAGGAACTGGCTCACCGCGATGGTGCGGCCAGCTTCGACCAGCGCCACCTTGAGGTGTGCGCCGCCGACGTCCAGTCCCGCAGTTATTGTCATGTAGTCAGGCTCGTTCTCGCGATCATGGTGGCAGTGTCATACACCAGCTGCCCATGTTAGGGAAGAGCATGCAGATCATTCCCGTCATCGATGTGCGTCATGGGCTGGCCGTGCGCGCCGTGCGCGGCGACCGGTCGAACTATCGGCCGATCGTAACGCCGCTCTCAGCTAGTGCGGACCCCGTCGACGTTGTCCGCGGCTACATGCGGCTGTTTCCGTTCAAGGCGCTTTATATCGCTGATCTCGACGGCATCGAGGGCCGGGGCGAAAATAGCGGTTTGCCGCAGCATCTGCGTGAAGCCGCGGGCATTGAGGAAGTTTGGGTCGATAACGGCGCCGCATCGCATTCCGATGCTGTCTCGCCGTACAGTTCGCCAGGTGCTCGGATCGGAATCGCTTGCGAACGGCATTCCTGCAGAGGCGCGATCATCGCGCGACTGGATCCTGTCGCTCGATTTTCGCGGCGATGAATTCCAAGGCCCCAGACAAATTCTGGACGACGCAGCGGCGTGGCCCGATCGCGTCATCGTCATGACGCTGGCTCGTGTCGGCGCGAACGAGGGGCCGGACTATGCGCTGCTCAAATCAATCATCGCGCGTGCCGGACAGCGGCAGGTCTTTGCGGCAGGTGGCGTGCGCGGCCGTGATGATCTTGTCGCTCTACGCGATGCGGGAGCTGCAGGCGTGCTCATCGCCAGCGCGCTTGCACGACGGCAAAATAAAAACCGGCGACCTCGAGGAGATCGCCGGTGAAAGTTTGTAGTCCACTTGCGAGTGGATCGTGAAGGTCCACCTGCTCGTGTCAGCCGTTCCAACGGCCAGAGAGTAGTCTTCCCAATCGCTGCAGCAGACCCCCCTTCAATGGAGGGGCATCATTTTCCTGCTGTGGACGGTTTCCGCTTCAAGTCTTCGCACCGAAGGGATGCGAAACCGAGTTGCGCTGAGCGGTGGCTTCGGCAGCCGTCGGCTTGCCAGCAACGGCGCGAGCGATGGCTTCCTTGACGGCGCGATAGTTGAAGTCCTGGATCTTGGCGTCGTCAGAAGCTTCCCAGTGAATGAACACGCCGACGAGAACGTAGACGTCGTCAGCTTCGTTGGCGGGGATCACGCCTTCAGCAACCGAGTCCTGAACGGCCTTGGCGACGCCGTACTGGGCGGGTCCGAACATCTGAACGGCCTGGCGGGCGTCCTTGATGGTGACCTTGTTGAACATGATGGTGTTCGGCTTGCATGCCAGGTTCGGCGCGATCACGGCGAGAAGCGTCGTGAAGCCGTCCTTGTTGTTTGCAAGAGCGTTGACGAATGCCGTCTCGGCGGCGCTGCCGCGCGGTCCGATGACGAGGTCGATGTGCGCGACTTCGTTGCCGTCACCGACGAGCAACTCGCCCACCATTACGCGATTGATCTTGGCCATTACGGAGTTTCCTTCCTCATTTAACAAAAACAACGCGCGGGCGTGCGCTTCTAGCGATCGCCTGGAGCGTTTGCCCGGGGTGTGTGGGCCGGCTGCAGTCTGTTCGACTATCCCAGTTGCGGCGATCGGTGACAGACGTCACCGAACCGGTTGGCCAGATAGCGGCGCCTTTAGCGCCGCCCCCTTTTAGCGCCATGATTGCGGCTTCGACAAGGGGCTAAGAGGGGCTCTCGGTCGCACTTAGAGCAATTAGCTTATCTGCATAGAGAGTGGCTACAACGAAGTCCGCGGTGGTGCCCGGGTTGAGCCCTCGCTCTTTGAGCGAACGATCGAATGCGAGCAATTCGGAGAGGTCATGGTTGCGCCAGAAAGGGGCATATTTTTGAGCCTCTGAACGGACATATTCGGCTGTGTCCGTTCCGAATTTGCGCACAATGTGACTGTCTGTAAACGTACGACAGAAACTCCATGTGCAGTGCAGTAATCGCGATGTCGCTCGAGGGCGTTTCGCCGCGGGCTGCCTGAAGCTTGGGCAGGCCAAATTCAAAGATGTCCGCAAAGTCCGTGACATAGGCGCGCGCTATACGATCGCGGTCTGCGGCCAAATGCATCGCTTCGCGCAACGTCATACCGGGCGCGGCTCGCGACATCGCCGCTATCGACTTCTCCGAGGCCTGCCGGATTGGCTTTAACGATGGCGCGGAACACGTCGCTCGCATCGTTGCGGTCGAGATCGCGCAGCACGGCAGCAAGACGCTGCCTCAGGTCTTGAGATCCGTTTCTCTGCTCTGCCGCGACGGCAAGGGGAACGCAGAGCAGCAGAATGCCGAGATTGGTATTGCAGTTCGCAACTGCGAAGCTGGCTTCCACGGCTTCGAGAATGCGCTTGCCCAGTGAGCCGCCGTCGCGCGCGACCCAGGGTGCCGCGGCCTTCGGCAGCATCGTCGAAGTGCTTCGTCTGCATGCCATGGCCGGCGGCGAAGATGTGGACGTTGCCGGGCTTCAAAGCCCTGAGCTCATCCCGGCAGGCGGCGAGAAATGCTGCCTCGACGCTTCGGGATGCGATCGGAAACGTCATTTTGGCTGAGACGTTTGTAACGCTTCGATGAAATCAGCGGCCAGCGTATCGGCGATGTCGACGCTGGTTACGCTCTGCAATCCCTTCCATGCCGGATTGGAATTGATCTCGAGCACCATGAGCTGCCCTTCCGACGAGCGGATCAGATCGACGCCGGCATAGTCGGCGCCGATGGCGACGACCGCGCGCAGGGCCAAGTCCTCCATCTCATCGCAGGGTTCGTGCGGAGCTGGCGCTGCGCCTTGATGGACGTTGGTGATCCAGGTTTTGCCGCGGCGCACCATTGCCGCAAGGATACGGCCGCGTGAGACGAACACGCGCCAGTCCTCGAACTCGGTGGCGTCGGGGGAGCGCAGGTAGTTCTGCATGTAGTAGACGTTGCCGACTTCGTCGGGAGACGGCAGCTCGCTCGGAGACGTGGCGCGGCGGATGCCGTTGCCCTGGCTGCCGAACAGGGGTTTCAGAACGAAGAGGCGCGTTCAGCGCCGTGGCATAGGCGAGGGCTGGTTCAAATCCCTCGGCCACGCGCGTCGTCGGCGTCGGCAATCCGGCCTTCTGGAATAGGAACGTTGCCGTCGATTTGTCGACGCAGCGTTCGATGGCGCGGGCATCGTTCCATACGCGCACGCCGCTTTCGCGCAATGCGTGCAGGATGCCGAGGCGCAACGTGATCTGCTCGAGCGTGCCGGTCGAGACCGAGCGCACGAAGGCGCCGTCAGGAAGCGTGCCGGCGAAGCCCGGAATATCGAGACCGCACGGCATGCGGCGTATCGAAGGCGCAAGCTGCGAGCGTCGTGGTGACGACGGTCGCGCCGCGCGCTTCGAGTGCCTTGCGCAGACGCCGCGCATGCCAATCGCCGCCGCCGTCCTCGACGAACAGCACGAGGCGCGGACCCTTGGAGGCCGCGCCGTCGAGTTCGCTCGTTTGAACCGGCTTGTTCATGGCGTCTCTCCCTCTCCCCATTGCCTTCACTTCGATGGGGAGAGGGCTGGGTGAGGGGCAGAAACTGGCCGCAGCGCTATGAACTGCCCCTCACCCTAACCCTCTCCCCGTAGAACGGGGAGAGGGAATAGTCGTTAGCGGAAGCTCGCGTCGACGATCTCGGGCGCGAGCTTGCCGGACTGGAATGACGAGCCCGTGTCGAGGTTCGAGATGGTCACGACAGCCGGGCTGAACAGCGAGGCGTCGATCTTGTAGAAGTCGCCGCCGACGGAGGCGAAGATCTCGGCGAACGGCTTGCCGTAGATCGAGCAGGTGTTCGACGGCAGCTGCTCGGCAAGCTTCTTGGCGTCGTTGTCGGTGCCGCGCACGAACAGCTGAATGCGGCCGCCGTAGATGATGGCGTCGTTGGTGCGGCCCATGGCCTTGACGAAGTCGGGGATCGGCGGGGCGATGGGCGCGACGCCGTAGCCATCGATGATGTTCTCGAGCGGGAAGTGCAGCGAATGCGCCTTGTGCAGCGCGACCTCGAGCACGCGGGCTGCGATCTGCACGGTGCCGGCGAGGCTGCCGGTCGGCGCGTAGAGAATGGTGAGGTCGGACGTCTGGACGCCGCAGGCAGCAGCCACGTTGCGCGCGACGGCAGCGGGCGGGGCCTTGTCGCCCTCGATGACGAGCGCGGCCTTGTTGTGATGATCGGTGTAGCCGAGCTCCTTATAGAGCTCCTCGACGCGCGAGAGCGCGCGCGCGGGGCCGGAGCCGAGCGCGAAGAAGCCGCTCTCGCTGTCGGTGATGGTCCAGCCGGCATACTGGCTGGCGAGGCAGGCGATGACCGGGTTGGCGGAATGGACCATGACGCCCAGCGGCCAGCGCTCGAGACCGGAGTTCGAGGTGAGGGTCACGGTGCCGAGACCGCCCATGCAGATTTCGCCGAGCCTGCGGCCGGCTTCGAGACCGCCGGTGGCGAGGGAACCGAGATCGATGCGCCGCTCGCCGGCTTCGCCCGTCGAGACGCCGCACCTCAGAGCAACGGCGCTGGCGGCGAGTTCATCGACAAGTTTCCCAGCCCGGGCGTTAACGCTCGGAGAGGGGCCGTACGTAGTGGTCATCGTGGCGCTCCATTTTGATTTTCGCCTTCATACAGCAACTTTTCGAGAAGTCCCATGCGTTCGCGGCAGGTCTCCTCCACGCTAGCCAGATCGTCGCCCTCGGCGATGACGGTCGCGACAGGCTGGCCGCGCTCCATGGTGCTGCCGGGGCGCGGACGATCGGCGGTCCAGGCGGGCCAATCCACGGCCGGGACGCTCAGTGTTCCACGGTCCGCATAGAGGAAAGCGGCGGCGCGCGCTATGGGCGGATGCCAATGAGACGCAAGGTGCGCTGCAGCATCGCCGCCGAGGCAGGCTTCGACATGGGTCGTGAACAGCGTGCCCGACGCGTCGTCGAAGACGTCAATGGACGCGCCGGGCCGGGGGTTGACCTCGAGCAGCGACGGCATGCCGTCCTCGACCATGAAATCGAACGAGACCAAGCCGGTAAGGCCGAGCGCCTCAGACAGCTCGAGGCCGATGCCGATGAGGCGCGCCTCGAGATCCTCGTCGATCATCAGCGAGCCTGCTGCGCCGCCGTAACGATAAGGGCGTTTGCCGACCGGCGATGTCCACTGCCGGCTGACGGCGAAAGCGCTGCTCTGGCTCGAGATGATGCCCAGGAGTGAAATCGGTTCACCCGCGACCTTGCGCTGGAAGTAGCGGCGAGAATCGGGTCGCGGCGATTTCGGGCAATCATGGATGTGCAGACCGCCGCTGCCGCCGATGCGCTTCATCAGCCAGCCGTCGGTTTCCGGAGGTGCCGTGAGGCTCGTCTCGGGGTGCACGATGCCGAGGCGATCCAGCGTGCCGAAGAACGTTTCCGGGTGCTTGGTGTTGCGGATGACGTCGGGGCTGTTGCCGATCAGGCGGAACTCGTCCGCGAGCTTGGCGACAAGACGCGGGTTGCACTCGAAGCCCGAGCCGAGCACGAGCCCGATGGGCGGCGTCGGCGCTTCGGCGACGAGAGACTTTCGAGCGCCTCAAGCAGCGGCCGGTAGGTGAAGCCGATCTGCACGCGTGCGGGAAGGCAGCGCGAAGCGTCGCGCGAACTCGTCCGTATCGAGGTCGCCGAAGCAATCGACGACCAGCGGCAAGAAGCCGGCCCGCCGCGCGGACGCTGCAAGCGCCCGCGCGGAAAAGGCAGCGATGAGGACGGTTTCGCCGCTCAAGCCGTCAGCTGGCGGGCCAGCGCGAAGGCGTGACGGAAATCGAGCGCCAGCGGCTCTTTCGAGTCGATCATCTGCTTGAAGAGGCCGGACTCGGTCTTGTACTTGATGTCGCCGATGGCGAGCGGACCGACGCCGAGAGCGCCGCAGCCCGGAAGCGGCGCGCCGTCCATGAACAGCTCCATGCCTTCGACGCCCGGAGGCGGCACGGCGTTGACGTCGGCGACGACGAGCAGCTTCTTGGCGTACTCCTTGTGCTCCTTCGAGATGACCTGCACGCCGGCAGCAGCAGCGGCGAAGATGACCTCGGCATTCTCGATGATCTCGCGCTTCTGCGCGTCGGTCTCGCCAGCGACAGCCGTGAGATTGACGCCGAAGCGCTCCTTCGAGACCGCGGCCGACTTGATGACGCGATCGACGCCGCGATGGGCGACGAGCTGCACGTCAGCGCCTTCGAGCGCGGTGATGATCGAGGAGGCGAAGCCGACGACGCCGGTGGCGCCGAACACGGCGACCTTGGTGCCCTTCCAGCCGCGGCCGAACTTGAACTTCAGAACGCGCTCGACGCAGGCGACCATCGCGGCGGCCGTCGTGAACGAGCCGGCGGGATCGGCGAATACCGAGAGCTGGAACGGCGGCACCAGAGCCTTCTTCGCCGCTTCCATGAAATCGAGCGCAACGATCGCGTCCTTGCCGCCGATGAAGAAGCCCGTGCGCACGCCGTAGTCCGGCGGACGCGAGAAGATGGCGTCCTGCACCAGCGGCATCGACTTCTTCGAGCGTCACGTTGATGTAGGGGACGATGACCTTGTAGCCGGCGTCCGCGGCCATGTTCACGTCGAACGGGCTCATGTGCTTCTGCGGCGAAAGCATGTGCAGAATCGGGCGTGGCGTCACTCATCTAAATCGTCTCCCGTTCGTGTAATGGCCGCCGCCCGTTCTTAGTCCGCGCAATCAGGGTCAGTGCCGTTCAATGACCGTGCGCCCGTGTTCCGGCCCCGGACCATCGGTCATTTCGAGGCCCATCGCTTTAGCCTCTCCGACTAAAGAATGATAGAGGCTCGCCGCCGCAGTCTCGGACGGCACGAAACGCGAAGCCGGTCGGCCCCCAAGAGGTCTGGCCGATGCCCGTCGCGCCCCCTTCGGCCAGGCGCTTGAGCAAGCTTGCCGACAGCGGGGACTGGTCCACGGGCTGCCGCCTTGCGCAGCAGCGAAATGGCCGCCGACGATTTCCTGGATCGCGCGTCAATGCCGCGCCGAAGGCGGCGATGTCGGTTTCCTTAAGGCCCGGCAAGAGCTGCATCAGCACCAAGCGGCAGAGCTCCTGGGCCTTCGCATCGGGAAAAGCGGGGAGCGCGGCGAAAGCCTGGGTTTCCCGGTCGCCGTGGGCGCCCTGGGCCTTGCGGTCGAGAACGAGGATGACGCGCCAATCGGCCGGAAACGGCATCTGCACGAGGACCGGCGGCGGGGTCGATCCGCCTTGCCGCGGCCGCCGTCGACGATGAAGCCGCCGCCCTCGAACGCGGCGATGCCGATCGCCGAGCGCGCGCCGCGGCCGGCGAGATCGCCGATCTGCTGCGGCGTGATGGTCAGGCCTTCGAGCCTCATCAGAGCCGTACCGATGGCGAGCGCGAG
Organism: uncultured Alphaproteobacteria bacterium; assembly: GCA_963831345.1. Classification (GTDB taxonomy): domain Bacteria; phylum Pseudomonadota; class Alphaproteobacteria; order Rhizobiales; family Hyphomicrobiaceae; genus Hyphomicrobium_C. The sequence continues at coordinate 126,575 of CAWHPZ010000009.1, read as the reverse complement.
CTGCGTGCCGGAGCCGAGGCCGGCATGAGCCGGAATGGCGCTGTTAACCTCAATTCGGTAGCGGCCGGTGAGACCCAGCGCTTCGGAGCAACGTTTCAGCAGCTGCAGCACGCGCTGCTGCTCGGGCCCTACGGCCTCGAAGTCATCCGCGAGAGAGGCGGTGATCTCGGTCGACGGCGCGTCGACCGCGAGCCCCACCGAGCCGTACCGGCGCCCCAGGCTGCCGTTCAAGTCGAGAAAGCCGAGATGCAGGCGTGCGGGCGCCGACACGCTCAAACTCACAGGAGAGTTCTTGTCTTGCATCGAGTTGAGCATTCCTTGGCGGGCCGGTCGCGGCGATTGCCTTCAGACGGGCATCAGACTTAGGGTCCGGCTTCGAGACGCATTTGTCTACGAAAGGTGAGGAGAGAGCAATATGACTGCACCGCGTGACAAAGCCCTTTCAGACGCTGAAGTGACGGAATGGCTGTCCAAGGAGCTGCCGAAATGGCGGCTTGAAGATGGCTGGATCCGCCGCACATACAAGACGGCCGGGTGGAAAGGCACGCTGATGGTCATCAATACGGTCGGCCATCTCGCCGAAGCCGCCTGGCACCATCCTGATATCACCGCGTCCTATGCGTGGGTCGAGGTTCGGCTGCAGACGCATACGGCAAAGGGCATCACTCAGAAGGATCTGGTCCTGGCCAAGAAGATCGAGGACGTCATCCACTGGGAGCCGGCGAAAGAAGGCGTGTTCGAAGGCACGCCGCACGACCCGCGCTTTGCCTACATCAAGTATGATTAACGCGGCGCCGGCCCATGACCGACCGCAAGCCTTGGCGCGAGGACTTCGACGCCGTCATCGGCCTCGGCTCGAACGTCGGCGAGAAAGCCAAGAACATCGCGCACGCCATCGAGCTTCTGACGGAGCCGGGCGATATCCGTCTCGTGCGTGCCTCGAGGATCTATCGTACGGCGCCCTGGGGAGAACTCGAACAGGACTGGTTCGCCAATTCCTGTATTGCGGTCAGGACCGAGCTTTCATCCCAGGCCTTGCTCGATCGCTGCCTCGGCGTGGAGCAAATGATGAAGCGGGTGCGCATCCAGCGCTGGGGGCCGCGCGTCATCGATGTCGACGTGCTCGTCTATCGCGATGAAGTTTCGATGGACCCGCACCTGACGCTGCCGCATCCGCGCATCATGGATCGGGGTTTCGTGCTGGTGCCGCTGGCAGAAATCGCGCCGGGCCTGATCATCGGCGGGCGAACGATCTCGGACGGTCTGGCGCACGTGGACCACTCCGACGTGGTGCCGTTCGAGTAGCTTCGCACAAATGAAATGTGCCGCAGACCTGGAAGACCTGCGGCACGGAATTCGTCACGTCGATATCCGCGGACGACTTACTTCGCCGGGCACTGCGACTTGACGTAAGCCAGCAGGTTGGCGCGATCGGTCTCGTCCTTGACGCCAGCCGGGAAGATCATCTTGTTGCCGGGGACGAGCTTGTCGTCGGCCTCGGCCCACTTCAGGAAGTGCTCGTCGTCCCAGGTGAAGCCCGCAGCCTTGAGCTTCTCGGAGTAGTTGAAGCCCTCGACCGAGCCGACAGGGCGGCCGATGACGCAGGTCAGCTCAGGGCCGAGGCCGTTCTTCGCGTCGGGTCCGATCTTGATGGCAGGCGTCGCACTTCTTGAAGATCTTGGCGCCTTCTTCGGCATCTTGCGCCGAGTGCGACCGCTGGGAGAGCCAGCGCGAGGCTAGCTCCCAAAAACCACTTAAGCATTTAAGTCCTCCCGGATTTCGTATCGTCCAGCCCTTTCAGGCTAGGAGCGCATATTGGCAAGTTTCTTCTGAACCCGGTGTGAACAAGATGCCGCACCGGGCTCTCAAGAAACTGCTTATCCGAGAGGGACGTTCCGCTCAAGTCGCATCCGCAGGCGCGGGTGTTTTCTTGGCCGCGCCACCGACGCGTCGGTAGGTGAACTCCGTGGGTGGCGAATGGCTTTCGACCTCCGCCACCTTCTGCCATTCGGCGTGCAGGGGCGACAGCGAGCAGGCCGGATCGGTGTTGGCCGCGTCTCCCGTCAATGCGAACGCCTGGCAGCGGCAGCCGCCGAAGTCGATCTCCTTGCGCGGGCAGGAGCGGCATGGCTCCTTCATCCATTCGGTGCCGCGATACTTCTGGAATGCCGAGCCCTGGAGCCAGATATCGGCCAGGCGCTTGTCTTTGATGTTGTCGAACTCGAGATGCTTGATGCTTTCGGCGGCATGGCAGGGCAGCACGCGGCCCGAGGGCGTGATGTTAACGATGCCGCGGGCCCAGCCGCCCATGCAGGGCTTCGGGAACTTGGCGTAATAGTCGGGCACGATGGCGTCGATGACGATGACGCCTTTGTAACGCTCGCGCGCCTCCTCGACCTGATGCGCCGCGGTCATGAAGGCTTCGCGCGTCGGCATCAGCGCCGAGCGGTTGAGCAGCGCCCAGGCATAATATTGAACGTGTGCGATCTCGATGCGGCCGGCGCCCATCTCGACGGCGAAGTCGATCATGCGCGGGACGCTGTTGATGTTCTGGCGGTGGATCGGCGCATTGATCGTGAGCGGCATGCCTAGCTCACGAACCCAGGTCGCGACCTGGATCTTCTTCGCCATGCCGCCCTTGTAGGCCGCGATGCGATCGGCGTTCTCGGGATCGATGTCCTGAATGGAAAGCTGAACGTGGTCCAGGCCAAGCTCGGCGAGTTTCGCCAGACGGTCGCGGGTGAGGGTGACGCCGGCGGTGATGAGGTTGGTATAAAGACCGACCTCGGCCGCAACCTTGACGATGTCCTCGAGATCCTTGCGCGCCGTCGGCTCGCCGCCGGACAAATGGATCTGCAGCACGCCGAGCTCGGCGGCCTGGCGCATGACGTCCTGCCACTCGGCCGTCGTCAACTCGGTGTTGACGCGTTCGAGCTCGGTCGGGTTCGAGCAATAGGGGCACTGCAGCGGGCAGCGATGCGTCAGCTCGCACAGCATGCCGATGGGCGCACGCGCGCACAGCGCTGGCTCCGTCTGCTTCACATCGCACTCGGCAGGGCCGGGACCGTGCGTCACGTCCGGCATCACCGTCTCAGTCATATGAGTAGGGACCGTCTCGTTCATAGCTCGGGCTTCCTCCCTATGCCTTCACCACAACGCCTTTGTCGGAAAGGTCCTGCAGCATGGCGATAATGTCATTTGTTATGACTTCAATTGGGGCCTGGTATTCGGCGGACAAGGTCTCCGCGATGGCCTTCACGGAACGTTGTCCGTCGCAAAGGCGCAGCACGGCGACCGCCGTTTCGTCGGGATTGAACACGCGTTCAGGCGCGAGGATGATCCATTTCGTCCGCGGCCGGCGTCGTGACGCATTTTGACGTGTTTCGGCATGACGACGCGCGTGTCCTCCTGGATGATGAGGCGCGTCGGGGTCGGCTTAACGTCAGACATTCAGCGTCTCCACCTGGAAGGCACCCGGCGGAACCCACGCGGGAGTTACGTAGGCATGGTGCAGCGCGTCGAGCTGCGCCCACAGCACGTTGCATTTGAAGCGGACGGCGTCGACGCAGGCTTCCTGCTCATCGCGCGTCTTGGCGTGCGTCTTGATGTAGTTGAGCGCGTAGTCGGCATCGAAGGGGGCCTGCACGAGGCGCTTCTTGAAGTAGGCCATGACCTTGTCGTCGATGAAGTCGTAGTTCTCGAGCATGCCCGAGATGCGCTCCTTGTGGATCTTGGGCGCGAACAGCTCGGTCAGCGAGGAGGCGACGGCGACGGTCAGCGGCTGATCCTGGACGAAGCGAACGTAGGCTTCGACGGCGAAGCGCGTCGCGGGCAGCGCGCCCTGCATGCTTTGCACATAGTCGCGGTCGAGGCCGAGGCCGTCGGTCAGAACCAGCCAGCGCTCGATGCCGCCGGGGTCGTCGGCCGAACCGTCATGCTCGAGCACGCGGTGGATCCAGTCGCGGCGCAGCTGCCGGTCGAACACGCGGCTCACGAGGGCCGCGTCCTTGCGCGGCACGGCGGACTGGTAGCAATAGCGATTGAGCGCCCAGGCGGCGACCTGGCCCTTGGTCAGCTTGCCGCCGTGCAGGAGCTTATGGAAGGGGTGCTTGTCGTGATAACGCTCCGCGCCGACGGCCTGGATGGCCGCCTCGAACTCGTCGGGGCTCCACAACTCGGTGGTGGCCGCCTGAGAGGTGGCCGTCGTGCCCATGCGCCGCTCGCTCATAGGTGAAGCTCCATTCCATCGTAGCCGATTTCCCAACCGGCCGCTTCGGCTTCCTTGCGCTCGGCCGAGTTTTCGTCGAGCACGGGGTTCGAGTTGTTGATGTGGACGTAGACCTTGCGTTTGACGCCAAGCGGCTTGAAGGCCGCGATGGAGCCTGCGGGGCCCGACATGCTGATGTGTCCCATGCGCTGGCCGGTCTTGTTCAGGAGGCCCTGGGTGATCATCTCGTCGTCGGTGAACAGCGTTCCGTCGAAAAAGAGGAGCGCGGCGCCGCGGATCGTGTCGGCCAGAGGCGGATCGACCTCGGCGCAGCCCGGAATGTAGAAAAACGCCTTACCGGTGGCTTTTTCCGTGACCTCGAGGCCGATCGTGTCGCCGTCGCGGCTGCCGAAGCCCTTCTTGTCGGAGGCATCCTCGAGGAAGAGCGCGATCTTGCCAGGGACGGCGAAGGCTCTGACAGACAAGCCTAAATCCTCGCCGGCGCCCTCGATCTCGGTCGTGGTGTCGAGGGGCAGCTCGCGGCGGGGCACGATGGCTTCGTTCAAGACGTTGAATACGGAATTCGCCTTAATCGTCTCCATGACGCGCGACGAGGCGTAAATGGAAAAAGGCTGCGCTTCCCGTAGGTTGATGAGGCCGATGATGTGGTCCACGTCGGCGTTGGTGACGACGGCGGACTTGATCGGCGAATTGCGCAGCGGGCCGTTCGCGTCCGGCCAAAGGTCTGGCGCAGCTGCAATTTGTTGGCGAAGGTCCGGTGACGCATTGAGCAACACCCAACGCTTCCCATCGGCCGAAACCGCGAGGGAGGACTGGGTTCGAGCGCGTAAAGCCAGATTTTCCGGCTCTTACGCTCGCGCTATTGCGGCCATTACAGTTCCACTGAGGAAAGCCGCCGCCAGCAGCCGCCCCCAGGATCCTGATGATCATTTTTCATATTCTCTAGAGCACAGTGGCCGGTCCCCGCCGAGGGGCCACTGGAAACGACGACGGCGGCCGAGGTTCTCGACCGCCGCGCCAGAACTGCTCACATCAGCTGCGAGCGGATCGACGTTAGATGATGTCGATCTCGGCCGGCAGGTAGCTCGTGACCTCGAGGCCAACTTCCTGCTCGCGAACTGCGGGTTTCGTCCAGGTCTTCATGATATTCCTCCATTTATCGGCAAGCTGCTTTACCTAAAGGAGCACCCCGCCGAGGGTCCCCCACTGAGGAAGCCAGTCTTTGTTTTTGACCGCCCCAGTCTGCGGATCGGGTCTGGCTTGTCAAGCCCGATCGCCATGAACGCTAGAGACCACATTCGGTCGCACCGGGGAAGTAAACACTCGGTCACGAGTTCGTGTGACGCGTGAGCGAAATAAGCCGATATTTGCGGGGCTTGAAGCTCAGCTTATCGCTTGCTCAGCACGCTGCATATACCCGATGGGAACGGTGTGTATTTCAGCGCTTTCGCGACGTGCGAGGGGAGCGCCCGGCATGGGTCAGATCTCGATACTCAAGGTGGTTTGCCCGGGTGATCCCGTGGTAGGCGAACGCTCTGTAGGTGGCGGGCGCGCCGTGGGCATTCGATCCTAACTTGCGGCATAATAATAGCATTGGGTTGCTTTTCTGCTTTGATATGCCCTTGAGCATAGAAAATATTACCTCATTCGTGTATATCGTCATGGGGTTGCTGCCAGCGGCGACAAAAGATGTGTCGGCTGAGCTGCTGTTATCCATTTGCTGGTATCACTCTAAAGTGGCGTGTCCCTGGCATTGCGTGCGCGGCGAGGGTGGGGCATGCAACGCGAGGTTCGCCGGACGGGATGAGCTTCGAGCCTGACCAAGGTTCGAGGATCCGGCACGAGGTTCAAACACGGAGGGACGAGTGGTCTCGGTTCCGTTTCTGCCAAAGACTGCGCCGTTCGCGGCAGAAGACATCGATTTCCTGAACCAGCTCGTGCAGCGGTCGACGCCGCTGCAGCGCTCTTGGTTGTCCGGCTTTCTGGCCGGTCTCGATGCGGCTCAAGGCGGCGTGCCCCAGGTGGCGGCGGCTCAGCCCGTTCCGGCGCAGCGCCCGCGCGTGCCTCTCACTATTCTTTATGGCAGCGAGTCCGGAAACACCGAGACGCTGGCCCTCAAGGCCAAGAAGCTTGCCGCCAAGCTGAATTACGACGTGCGCGTCGTCGATATGGCCGATGCCGAGCCGGCGCAGCTCGCGAAGGTGAAGAACCTCATCGTCTATATCTCGACGTGGGGCGAAGGAGATCCGCCGCAGCGCGCCGTGGATTTCCATAAGGTTCTGATGTCCGAGGACGCGCCGCGTTTGGACGGCCTCCGTTTCGCCGTGCTCGCGCTCGGCGACACCGCCTATGTCAACTTCTGCCAGACTGGCAAGCAGATCGATGCGCGCCTCGAGGCGCTGGGCGCCACGCGCGTCGCCGATCGCGTCGATCTCGACCTCGACTTCGCCAAGCAGGCCGCAGCCTGGACCGACAAGACGCTCGAAGTGATCGCGCCGGCCGACGCGCCATCCACGGCGACGGTCGTGCATGTGGATTTCAAGGGACCGGTTCCGAGCGAGGACCTTTCTGACGAGCCGCTGTTCACCGCGGACAATCCGGCCGAGGCCGAGATTTCTGCCCTCATCAATCTCAACGGCACGGGCTCGACGCGCGAGACCTGGCATGCGGAGTTTGCCGTCGACGCACCCGGGTTCATCTACAAGCCCGGTGATGCGATCGGCCTTCTGCCCGAGAACGATCCGGACCTCGCGCAGCAGGTGCTTGCCGCCGTCGGTCTCGAGGGCGATGCCGCACTCGCGTCCAAGCTCGTGCAGCGCTTCGACATCACCACGCTGTCGCGTCCGCTCGTCGATGGCTATGCGAAGCTCACGGGCCGCAAGGATGTGGCGGAGCTGCTGACGGCGGATGGCGCGTTCGCGCGCTTCACCGAGGATCGTCAGCTCGTCGATCTGTTCGAGACCTATCCCGAGAAGCTCACCGGCGATCAGCTGACGAAGCTGCTGCGTCCGTTGCCGGGCCGGCTCTATTCCGTCGCTTCGAGCCTCAAGGCGCATCAGGGCGAAGCGCACCTTCTGGTCGGCGCCGTGCGCTGGTCGTCGCATGGCAAGTCGCGCAAGGGCGTGACATCCACGTTCCTCGCCGATCGTCGCCGTGCCGGCGACCGCGCGCAAGATCTACATCCGGCCCAACCGGCATTTCGGCCTTCCAGCCGATGGCAGCCGCCCGATCATCATGATCGGCGCCGGCACGGGCGTCGCGCCCTATCGCGGCTTCATCGAGGAGCGCGCCGAAACCAACGCCACCGGCAAGAGCTGGCTGTTTTTCGGCGAGCGCAACTTCTCGTTCGATTTCCTCTACCAGCTCGAATGGCAGGATCATCTGGCCTCGGGCGCGCTGTCGCGCATCGACGTAGCCTTCTCGCGCGATCAGCCGGAGAAGATCTACGTGCAGACGCGGCTCTGGGAGCGGCGGGCGGAGATTCTGAGCTGGCTCGAGGAAGGCGCGCACATCTATGTGTGCGGCGACGAAAAGGGCATGGCGAAAGACGTCGATGCCACGCTGGTGAAGATCCTCGCCGGCGAAAAGAGCGAAGATGAAGGGCGCGCCAAGCTCAAAGAGCTGACCAAGGCGGGCCGTTATCAGCGCGATGTTTATTAGGCACTCGGCACTCGGCAATAGGCAATCGGGGCGCCTCCGTCGCAACATCTCGATTGCCGAATGCCTAATGCCGATTGCCGCACTTCAGGTAATCCAATGACCGACAAGCGCTCCAAGAACGAGTTCCTCAAGGAAGACAGCCACTATCTGCGCGGCACGATCCTCGATGGGCTGTCGCATGTTGAAACCGGCGCCATCGCCGAGGACGATACGCAGCTCATCAAGTTTCACGGCTCCTACATGCAGGACGACCGTGACGTGCGCGGCGAGCGTGCGAAGAAGAAGCTCGAGAAAGCGTTCTCGTTCATGATCCGCCTGCGCCTGCCGGGCGGACTCGTTTCGCCAGCCCAATGGCAGCAGCTCGACGACATCGCGACGACCTACGCCAACGGCTCGCTGCGTCTCACCACGCGCGCCACGTTCCAATATCACGGCGTCATCAAATCGAACCTGCGCCGCACCATGCAGGCGATCAACGCGGCCTGCCTCGACACCATCGCGGCGTGCGGCGACGTCAACCGCAACGTCATGTGCGCGGCAAATCCGTTCTTCTCGCCGGTGCATGCCGCAGCGGGCGATTTCGCGCGCAAGGTCAGCGACCACCTGCTGCCGAAGACGAGCGCCTATCATGAGATCTGGCTCGAAGGCGAGAAGGTCGCGGACATGTCGCGCCCGGCGGTCGTCGATACCGAACCGCTCTACGGCGTCCATTATCTGCCGCGCAAGTTCAAGATCGTCATCGCCGTTCCGCCGACGAATGACGGCGACGTGTTCGCGCACGACCTCGGCTTCATCGCCATCACCGATGCCAAGGGCGAGCTCGTCGGCTGGAACGTCTCTGTCGGCGGCGGCATGGGCATGACGCACGGCGAGACGGACACGTTTCCACGCACGGCCGATGTGATGGGCTTCTGCACGCCGGAGCAGGCCATCGATGTCGCCGAGAAGGTGATGACTCGTGCAGCGCGACTGGGGCAACCGCGAGGTGCGCAAGAACGCGCGCTTGAAGTACACGATCGAGCGCTTCGGGCTCGCCAAGTTCCGTGAAGAAGTCGAGAACCGGCTCGGTTACAAGCTCGGCGAAGCGCGGCCCTTCAAGTTCACCTCCATGGGCGATCCCATCGGCTGGAAGCAAGGGCCGGACAAGAAGTGGCACCTCGGTCTGTTCATCGAGAACGGCCGCATCAAGGATACGCCTGATAAGAAGATTCGCACCGCCATTCGCGAAATCGCGAATGCGGGCGGAGTCACCTTCGCCGTCACCGGCAACCAGAACATCATCATCTGCAACGTCGGCGCGAAGCAGAAGACGAAGATCGAGGCGATCCTGAAGTCGCATGGCATCGCCATCGCCACTTCGTCGGGCCTGCGTCGCAATTCGATTTCCTGCGTGGCGCTTCCGACGTGCGGTCTCGCATTGGCCGAGAGCGAGCGCTTCCTGCCGGAGCTGATCACCGCGCTCGAAGGTTCGCTCGACAAGGCGGGCCTCAGGGACGACGACATCGTCATTCGCATGACGGGTTGCCCGAACGGGTGCGGCCGGCCGTACATGGCGGAGATCGGTTTCGTTGGCCGTGCGCCGGGGCTTTACAACCTTTATCTCGGCGCGGCGTTCGACGGGACGCGGCTCAACAAGCTCTATGCGCAGGATATCGGCAAGGACCGTATCGTGGCGCTGCTGGAGCCATTGCTGCTGCGTTATTCGAAAGAGCGCAACGAGGGTGAGCGGTTCGGCGATTTCGTCATCCGCATCGGCGTCATCAAGCCGACGACGGCCGGCAACACTTTCCACGACGACCTGGCGCTGGTTTCCTGACCAGCGCAACTCTCTCTCGTTCTTCTTATAAGACGTAGCGGCGGCTAAGCCTTCGCGTAGAGCTGCGAGGCGGCGAAGGCGAGGATGACCGCCAGCGCGAAGCGCAGGAACCAGTCCGGCAACTTCCCCGTCAGGCGTGAGCCGAGCGCGATGCCCGGCAGTGATCCTGCGAGCAGCATTCCGAGCAGCGTGAAGTTGGTGTTGCCCATGCTCAAATGGCCGAGGCCGGAGATGAGCGTCAGCGGCACGGCGTGGACGATGTCAGTTCCGACGAGTTGGCGCGTCAGCAGCGCCGGATAGAGCAGCGTCAACACGACGACGCCGATGGCGCCGGCGCCTACCGATGTCAGCGTCACGATCGAGCCCAGCGTCAAGCCCAGAAGCACGGTTGTCACGGGGCGCAGCTGAACGCTTTCCGATGCGGGATCTTTGACCCATTTGCCGCGTGTGACCATGGGGTAGACCAAGATCGCGAGCGAGCTTGCGATCAGGGCTACGACGAGCGCGAGCTTGATGACGTGCGCCATGGCTTCGACATCGGGATCGAGCCATTTCAACAGGCCGAGCATGCCGAGCGATCCCGGCACGCTGCCAACGGCAAGCCAGCGGACGATATGCCAGTTCACGTTACCGAACGTGTGATGAGGTGCCGTGGCGGATGCCTTGGTGATGGAGGCGAATAGAAGGTCGGTGCCGACAGCTACCGCCGGTTGAATGCCGATCTGCGTGATGAGGAAGGGTGTCATCAGTGAGCCCGCGCCGACACCCGTCATGCCGACCAGAAAGCCGACGACGAAACCGCCCGCGATGATCAGCGTCCACGCTTGTAGGATTGCCGGGTCAAGCATGCGACTGCGGAAACCGTCTCTCTAGTTGATCGGGAAGCGCGATTGCGGGTTGCAGACGCGTAAGACTAAGCGTGGCCGGAACCATGCGGGCCTATGCATGGAGCAGAAAGCTCAATTCATCAAGTCCTTAGAGGGCGGGTGCCGAGGCCGTGTCGGGCGCCTCGGCTTTGACTGTCTCAGATCGAATAGTCCGGAGGGCTTTCGATCTCGACGCTGATGCCGGCGGCTCTCAGGATGAGAGCGACCTCGTTGGCGCGGCGGCGGAACTCGGCCTCGAACTGGGGCTGGTCCTTGATGTCGGCGCAGAGCCCACGCTCGAGGATGGCGCGTGTCAGCACGAACGTATCGGCGTTGGCTTCGGCCGCTTCGGGGCTGACGGCCGTGACGACGCCGGCCGCGATCGAGGCGCCGGATATGGCGTCGACCAGCATGAAGTTGCCGGTTTCGGGGGCGTCCTTGAATGTATCGACGGCGGCTCCGCGCGCGAGGGCGACGTGAGCGATGGCGATATCGTTGACGGCGCAGACCGACGAGGGGTGCGTCTCCAGCGTTGCGAGATCGAGCAGCGCCCGGATCTCGAGACTCGAGACAGGAGTGAGGTCGGTCGCCGTGCGCAGCAGATATGAGCCGCGCGGATCGTAGGCGGTCTCGTTGAGCCAGACGAGGCGCGTCTCGAGGCTGCGCGCGACGACGGGCTTGGTGTCGGCCCTGGACAGCACGGCGCCGCGCGCGACGTCGATGTCGGTGTCGAGCTGAATGACGACGGCCTGGCCCTGGAAGGCCTCGTCCTGATCGCCGTCCATGGTGGCGATGCGCTGGATGCGGGCGCTCTTGCGCGACAGTGCGTCGACAACCGTCTCGCCGACGCGGACGCTGCCGGCGCTGACCGTGCCGGCGAGGCCGCGGAAATCGTTGCGGGTATCGCGCAGCACCGTCTGCACGGGGAAGCGGAATGGACCCGTCGCCTCGGTGCCGCGGCTCGGCAGCTCCTCGAGATGCTCGAGAAGGCTCGGCCCCTTGTACCAAGGCATGTGCGGGGAGCGGCTGGCGACGTTGTCGCCGGAGACGGCTGCAACCGGAATGGCGACAGCCTCCCAGAAGCCGAAGCTCATGGAGAGCGCGCGGAAGTCAGCTTCGATCTGCTTGAACGTCTCCTCGGACCAGCCGACGAGATCCATCTTGTTGACGGCGAGAATGACGCGCTTCACGCCGACGAGATCGAGGATGGCGGCGTGGCGGCGCGTCTGCGTCTTGATGCCGTGGCGGGCGTCGATCAGCATGATGGCGACGTCGGCGTGCGAAGCGCCGGAGGCCATGTTGCGCGTGTACTGCTCATGGCCGGGGCTGTCGATGACGACGAAGCGGCGGTGTGCGGTGTCGAAATAGCGCCAGGCGATGTCGATGGTGATGCCCTGCTCGCGCTCGGCGACGAGGCCGTCCATGAGCAGGCTGAAATCCGGATTGCCGCCGTCGACGCGCTTGCCGCGCTCGATGGTGGCGCGCTGATCGTCGAAGAGATCAGTCGCGTCCCACAAGCAGACGGCCGATGAGCGTGGATTTGCCGTCGTCGACCGAGCCGCAGGTCAGGACGCGCAGCATGCCCGACAGCTCGGGAGCGATGGCGTCGACGCTGACGCCGTCCAGTGCAGGCGCGAGCTTCGAAGCGGCGGCCCTGGGTTTCGTTGATGTTTTGGGCACGGACTTCGTCTCAGCCTTCAGTTCTGCATGCAACGGAGTCACGGTCGCGACTTTAAGGGCCTCGGCCCGCTGCGCACTCATCAGAAGTACCCTTCCTGCTTTTTCTTTTCCATGGCGCCGACCTGATCGTGGTCGATCAGGCGGCCCACGCGTTCGGAGGTGCGCGCGCCCAGCGTCTCCGCGACGACGCTTTCGATGTCGGCGGCATCGGATTCGACGGCGGCGGTGAGCGGATAGCAGCCCAGCGTGCGGAAGCGGACGCGCCGCTGCTTGACGTCCTCGCCCGTCACGAATGGGCAGGCGGTTGTCGTCGACGACCAGCAGCTGGCCGTTGCGCACGACGGTGGGGCGCTCGGCGGCGAAGTAGAGCGGCACGACGTCGAGCTTCTCGCGCAGGATGTAGCGCCAGATGTCGCGCTCGGTCCAATTGGAGAGCGGGAACACGCGCACCGTTTCGCCGGCGCCGAGGCGGCCATTCAAGAGCCGCCACATCTCGGGGCGTTGCCGGCGCGGGTCCCAGCGATGGCCTTCGGCGCGGAACGAGAACACGCGCTCCTTGGCGCGGCTCGCTTCCTCGTCGCGGCGCGCGCCTCCGAAGGCGGCATCGAAGCCGTATTTGTCGAGCGCCTGCTTCAGCGGCACGGTCTTCATCACGTCCGTATAGACGGAAGGAGAGTAGTCGATCGGGTTGATGCCCTTGGCGATGCCGTCCTCGTTCGTGTGCACGATGAGGTCGAGATCGAAGTCGCGCGACGGTCTTGTCGCGGAAGGCGATCATGTCGCGGAACTTCCACGTCGTGTCGATGTGCAGCAGCGGGAACGGCACGCGTGCCCGGCCAGAACGCCTTGCGGGCGAGATGCAGCAGGACCGTCGAGTCCTTGCCGATGGAGTACATCAGCACGGGCTTGCGGAACTGGGCCGCCGCCTCGCGGAAGATGTGGATGCTCTCGGCCTCCAGGAGGTCGAGATGCGAGATTGCCTGGCGTCATGCGGCAGCGCCTTTGTTTGCTTGTTTGCTGGCTGGGCGGTTATGCAGCCCGCATTCCTTGCCGTCCTCGTTCTCCCACCACCAGCGGCCGGCGCGGATGTCCTCGCCGGGCTTGATGGCGCGCGTGCACGGCTGGCAGCCGATGGACGGGAAGCCCTTGCGCGTGCAGCGGATTGATGGGGACGGCGTTCTTTTCGATGTAGCCCTCGAGATGCTCGAGGGACCAATCGGCGATCGGGTTGATCTTGATGAGGTTATGCTCGGCGTCCCATGACGGCGAACGGCACCTCGGCGCGCTCGGACGACTGATCGCGGCGCAGGCCCGTGACCCAGCCGGCAGCTCCGGCGAGCGCCCTGTTCAGGGGCAGCACCTTACGGACGTAGCAGCAGGCCTTGCGGGCCTCGATGGACTGGCGGAAGCCCATGATGCCGTCGCGGGAGACGAGCTCCTCGACGTCGCGGGCATCCGGAAACATGACGCGGATATCGAGGCCATAGGTCTGCTGGCTCGCTTCCAGCGTCTCGAGCGTCTCGGGGAAGTGGCGGCCGGTGTCGAGCGTGAAGACGTCGATGGGCACGCCTGTCTTGGCGATGCCGTGCAGGACCGCCTGATCCTCGATGCCGAGGCTGGATGAGAACGTGACGCGGCCAGGGACTTCGGCGGCGATGGCGCGCAACCGGTCCTTGAGCGTCGTCAGGCTACGCAACTTCTGGTCAAGCGCGGCCGCCTTCTGCGGGCCGCTCAGGGGCGCCTCAGTGAAAGGCGCTGATGCGCCGGTGGCCGGTCCGCGCGGTTTTTGCTCGCCGCGTGCCGGGGCATGGCTCTCGGTCATCGGAAATCCTCCGTATGGAAGCCAATGTATTGGAATAATGTTCTAATATAAAGGGGTGCAGCTAAATAAGAATAGGATCACGTTCTTCGAGGGCCCAAATGGAGAAATTTTGTACCGGCCGGGAGGGCGGCGGAATAGTTTGCCGATCTGACGGCGGTGGCGGGCGGTGCGGACCGGGAGACCGGGCTCCACGGGCGAGCGTGGCAAGAATGCACCTTTGGATTGGCAGGGCGTCGAGGCTGGCCTTCGGTTTGACGCAATGCAGTCACGGAACGTTCCGCGTACATGCTGAGCGTTTTTAGCTAACGTATTGATATTGCGCCTGATCTAATAACTTTTTCGGTCAGGTCGGGCTGATCGACCGCAGCTGGCTCAGCTGCATGATCGCCGAAGCGCGCTAAATACCGATGTCCGTGACGACAAAAACGGGCTCGAGGAAGCCTCGCAAAAGCAAATCACCTGACGGCCTCAATTCGGCATTTTGCCAATATTCGACCCCCGCAGTGCAACCAGAACGCGGTTCGGTGAAATCAAGCGAGAAATTTTGGGGAAGATTGACGTGCTAAAAAACGGTTAACGGGATCAAGCTGTTACTCGGCCCATCTCATGTGGACATATGGTTTGCACGGTGTTGCAAAGCATTCATCAGGGTTAAGGGGGGCTAGGCGAGGCGCATTCCGATGGTATTCTCCGCGCTGTCACGGACGGGACGTCAGCCGATGTTGAGGGCATAGGCTGGAAGGACCGCACGAGGCGCAAAAATGTTCAACGTAGGCCAAGTAACGGCGGGGTAAAATTATGGGGGATTCCAAGCTACCTCCGGAGTTTCCGGGCGGCGGAGCGTTATCTCAGGGCGAAGCGGAACGCCTGGAAGAAGCTGGTCTCGAAGTATTCGAGGTCGCTGGAACCATAAAGTGGTTCGATGTTGCAAAAGGCTATGGGTTTATCGTTCCTGACAACGGACTGACCGACGTACTTCTGCACGTAACATGTCTCCGAGCTGGCGGTTATCAGACCGCTTACGAAGGGGCCCGCGTGCACTGTCAGGTCCTGCAGCGGCCGAAGGGCATGCAGGCCTTCCGTATCCTCTCCATGGACGAATCGACGGCGATCCATCCATCGCTGTTGCCTCAGCGGACGCATGTCCAGGTGACGCCTGAAAGCGACTGGATCCGCGTTTATGTCAAATGGTTCAATAGGGTACGCGGCTTCGGCTTTTTGACGCAGGGCGAGGGCACGCCCGACATCTTCGTGCATATGGAAACATTGCGCAGGTTCGGCTTTACTGAGCTTCGTCCCGGCCAGATCGTTCAGGTCCGGTGGGGCAATGGCTCGAAGGGCTGCATGGCCGCCGAGCTCAAGCCGGAGGGCTCAACGGCGGGGATCACATCTCCGCACTGATCAGCCTCCGAACGCAATTGTGAGGCCGATGCGCATACTAGGAATTCCGAAGAGGGCTGCCATACTGGTGGCCCTTTTTGCTTCGCTCGCGGCCGTAGTCGCTTATGTCGGGTATGACCGACTGTCGGTGGCGCGACCCGAGCCCATCCAGGCAGCTGCCGACGAGGGGCACTTGGAGCTTGTGACTGCCAGCGGTGTGCATGTGTTCGACGTCGAGATCGCGACGACGCCGGAGAAGCAGGCGCTCGGCCTGATGTTCCGCACCACGCTGCCCGAAACCAAGGGCATGCTTTTTCCGCATGAGGCGCCGCGCGAGGTCACCATGTGGATGCGCAATACGTACATCCCGCTCGACATGGTGTTCATCCGCGCCGATGGAACGGTGCACCGCATCGAGAAGCGGACGGAGCCGTTGTCGGAGCGCGTGATCGCCTCGCAGGGGCCCGTCGCGGCCGTGCTCGAGATCGCTGGCGGGACCGCGGAGAAGCTCGGGCTCAAGCCGGGCGACAAGGTTCGTCATCCGTACTTCGCTGCGCCCTAGCGAAGAGGTTTGACGGCGGGAAGAGGCGGCGATGCATCGCCTTGACCCGTCCGGCCGATGACCTAAATTACGCCTGCGAGGCCACGTCCTCCCCCAATCTGGGCAGCAACTGTCGGGACGACCCGGCTCCTTAAAGGAGAGCCGGTATGGCCTGGATTCTATTGATTATTGCGGGTGTGCTGGAGGTCGTCTGGGCCTTCACGATGAAGCAGTCCTATGGCTTCACCCGGGTGCTACCCACCGTCATCACCATTCTCATGATGATTGCGAGCTTCGGCCTGCTGTCGGTGTCGATGAAGACGCTTCCGTTAGGGACCGCCTACACGGTCTGGACCGGCATCGGCGCTATTGGGGCGTTCCTGGTCGGCATAACCGTTCTGGGCGAGCAGATCAGCGTCATGCGTGCCGCGGCCGCCATACTCATCGTGAGCGGGCTTGTCCTGATGAAGCTATCGACCGACGCCTAGTCCTGCGGCTCGCGCAAAGTCGCGGCACGGCGCGCCTCAAACATCCGGCTTAGATGCTCATTTAAGGCGAATGTGCTCAGTTTGCCCTATGTCGGCGTCCGTCGCGGTTTTTGATCAGACCAGCGATTCACGCTTCGGGCTGGTAGGGCCCGAAGCGATCGCGGTCTAGTGACTTTCGGCCGGTACCGGGGGCTCCTCGGGCTTCTTTTCGCGTCCCTCGACGAGGCGCTGGAACACCACATACAGCATCGGGATGATGAAGATGCCGAGGACCGCGGCACCGATCATGCCGGCGAGCACGGGCAGGCCGACCGCGAACATGCTGTCGGCGCCGGGCCCCTCGGCGATGACGAGGGGGATCAGGCCCATGATGAAAGCGAAGCTCGTCATCATGACGGGACGGAAGCGCAGATGGGCGCCGTCGACCGCGGACTGAAGCAGCGTATCGCCGGCCGCGCGCCGCTCGATCGAGAAGGCCACGATGAGAATGGCGTTCTTGGCCGCGAGGGCGATGAGGACGACGAGGCCGATCTGGGCATAGAGCGTGAAGTTGAGCCCCATGATCCACAGCGTACCCATGGCGGCGAGCACCGAGACGGACACGGACAGCAGAACCGGAATGGGGATGGTCCAGCTCTCGTAGAGGCCCACCAGGAACAGGTAGGCGAACACGAGCGCGAGGGCGAGAACGATGGTGGTCTGCCCGGCGGACTTGATCTGCTCCAGCGCCTGTCCCGTCCATTCGTAGGCATAGCCCGCGGGGAGGGTCTTGGTGGAGACCTCCTCCATGGCGGCGATGGCTTCACCCGGTCCGCGTCCCGGCCCAGGTCCGCCGTTGATGGAGATGGCGCGGTAATTGTTATAGCGCGTCAGCATGCGCGGGCCGACCTCGAGGTGGACATCGGCGATGGCCGACAGCGGGGTCATCTCGCCGGCGCTGTTCTTGATGTAGATGGCGGAGACGTCGCTGATGGAGCTGCGGTACTTGTCCTCGGCCAGCATCTGCACGGTCCAGGTGCGGCCATACAAGTTGAAGTCGTTGACGTAGTAGCCGCCGAGCGTTGCCTGCAGCGCCGCGAAAACGTCCGCCAGGGAGATGTTCAGCGTCCGTGTCTTGTCACGGTCGATGTCGAGGCGGATCTGCGGAGTTTCGGCTTCGAAGGACGAGAACACGCCCGACAGCGCGGGGTTCTGGTTGGCGGCCACGGTGAGGCCGCGCATGACGGCCGCCATTTCGGCCGGAGGCTGGCCCTGAAGCGCCTCGAGGATGTACTCGAAGCCGCCGACTTGGCCCAAGCCCGAGATCGACGGTGGATTGAGGGCGAACATAGCGGCGTCGGGAATGGACATGAGGTTGCCCGTCAACCTGCGTGCGGTCGCCACCGAGTGCAGGTCGGCCGTCGTGCGTTCGTCGTATGGCTTCAGACGTACGAAGATGACGCCGCCGTTGGAGGCGGAGCCACCGCCGAGGAAGTCGAGACCGAGAATGCTCGTGACGGATTCGACGGCAGGATCCTTGCGGATGATGGCTTCCGCCTTGCGTGCGGCCTCCTCGGTCCGGTTCAACGAGGCGCCGGCGGGGAGGTTGAGCACCGTGATCAGGAAGCCCTTGTCCTCGTCGGGCAGAAAGCCCGAAGGCGTGTGCTTGAATACGAAGAAGATGCCGGCTCCGACGATGACGAGGGCGACGAGGCTCAAGCTGGCCACGGCGACGAGCCGCTTGACGATCGCGGCGTAGCCGTCGGCGATGGAATCGATGCCCTTGGTCACGCGCTGCATGATGCCGACCGGATGGCCAGGCTTCAGCAGCACCGAGCACAGCGCGGGCGATAGCGTCAGGGCATTGATGGCCGAGATGACCATGGCGGCCGAGATGGTGACCGCGAACTGGCGGAACAGAACGCCTGACGAACCGGGCAGGAACGCCACCGGCACGAACACCGACAGCAGCACGAGCGTGATGGCGATCACGGGGCCGGCGATCTCGGACATGGCCTTGCGCGTGGCTTCGGCCGGCGTCAGATGCGGTTCATTGTGCATGACGCGCTCGACGTTCTCGACGACGATGATGGCGTCATCGACGACGATGCCGATGGCGAGAACGAGGGCGAGCAGAGAGATGGTATTGGCGGAGTAGCCCAAGGCCAGCAGCACCGCGAGCGCGCCGATGATGGCGACGGGCACGGCAATGAGCGGAATGAGCGTCGGGCGGAAGCGGCCGAGGAATACGAACACCACGATGGCCACGAGGGCGAACGCCTCGATCAGCGTGTGGATGACCTTCTCGATCATGGCCGAGACGAAATCGGCCGTGTTGTAGACATAGGCAAAGGCGACGCCTGGCGGGAAGCGGGGCTTGAGCTCTTCGAGGCGCTTCGACACTGCCTCCGCCACGCTCACGGCATTGGCGCCGGGTGACAGGTAGATGCCGATGGGGGAGGCGGGTTCGCCATTGTAGGACGATGTGCTGTCGAAGGATTCACCCTCGATCTCGACCCTGCCGACATCGCGGACGCGCACGAACGCACCGTCGCCGGCTGCGCGGACGATGATGGCGCCGAACTCCTCGGCACTGACGAGGCGTCCCTTGGTGGTGATGGTGAGCTGCAGACGCTGGTCCGCAGACAGTGGGGCTGCGCCGATACGGCCGGCTGCGGCCTGCAGGTTCTGGGATTGAATAGCGGCGATGACGTCCTGGGCGGACAGGTTGAAGTTGGCGAGCTTCTCCGGGTCGATCCAGATGCGCATCGAGTAGTCGCGTGCGCCGAAGATAGAGGCATTGCCGACGCCCGGCACGCGTTTCAATTCGTCGAGAACGTTGATGGTGACGAAGTTGGACAGGAAGAGCTCGTCGCGGGTCTTGTCGGGAGAATAGAACAGGAAGACCTGCAAAAGGTCGGTCGAGACCTTGGCAATGGTGAGACCGGTGCGGCGCACTTCCTCGGGCAGCTTCGCCGTCACGAGATTGGCGCGGTTCTGCACGTTGACGGTGTCGATATCGGGATCGGTGCCGAGCAGGAACGAAACCGTCAACGAGTAAGAGCCGTCGTTTGCCGACGTAGACTTCATGTAGCGCATGCCGTCGACGCCGTTGATGGCGTTCTCGAGCGGCTGGGCGATGCTTTCCTCGACGGTTTTGGCGTCGGCGCCGGAGTAGGCGGCGGTCACGCTGACCGTGGGAGGGGCGATTTCGGGATACTGCGCCACCGGAAGCACCTGCATGGCGATAATGCCCGCCAGCGTGATGACGATGGAAATGACCATGGCCAGGCGCGGACGGCGGATGAAGACGTCGAAAATCATGGCGCCGCCCCTATTTGCTGGCCGAGCTCAGGTCGTCTTTTGCTTCGCTTGGCTCGACCACGATGCCGGGGCGAACTTTCTGTTGTCCATTGACGATGACGCGGTCGCCCTCGGCCAGGCCACTGGTGATGACGATATCGGCGCCGCGCTGCTCGCCGACCACGACCTTCCGGGTTTCGACCTTGTTGTCCGGCGTCACCGCAAGTACGGACGCACCTTGCGCGCTCAGCATGATGGCTGACTGTGAAACCACGAGCTTGCGCTCAGGCTCCTTCGCGATGACGACGACGCCGACGAGTTGCTGGTCGACGAGGATGCGCTTGGGATTGGCGATCTCGGCGCGCACGGTCACCGTATCGGTGCCGGCGTTGCCGACCACCTCGGCGAACTTGATGGTTCCGTCCTGGTCGTAGGTGGACCCGTCCGGCATCTTGAGCTTCACGACGACGCTCTCTCGCGTCACGCCCTGTTCCCGGACCTCCATCAGGACGCGCTGAGGCACGGGAAAGGCGACGTACATGGGATCCTGATGCACGACCGTGACCAGCGGGTCGCTGCTCGGGCTCACGTACTCGCCGACGGAATAGGTGGCTCTGCCGGTGCGGCCATCCATGGGCGCGCGGATCTCTGTGTAGCTGAGGTTGAGCTTTGCCGTCTCGACGTTGGCTTGCCGAGCCTGAACATCTGCCTTGGCCTGCGCGAGCTTGGCCGTGGCGTCGTCGAGAGCCGCCTGTGTGGATGTGCCTCGCTCGGCGAGAGGTTTTGTTCGGTCGTATGTGGCCTGGGCGAGTTGCTCGGCCGCCTGCGCGCTGGCGAGATTGGCTTCCGCAAGCGCGAGGGCTGCCTGGTAAGAATCCTTTTCGAGCGTGAACAGGATCTGGTCCTTCTTGACCTCGCTGCCCTCGTCGAAGCCGCGGTTGGCGAGGAAGCCGTCGATGCGGGCGCGAATCGCGACTTTGTCGATGGCCTGAATGCGGCCGGTGTAGGTGGTCTGATCCGTGATGTCGGCCATCTTGACCGTTTCGACGATGACGCTCGGAGGCGGCGCCGCCGGGCCGCCGGCCGGTTGGGCGAACGCGCTTGTCCCAAGTGAGAAGAGCGCGACGCATGCGGCTGTCACTCGTGCGGCCGAACTCTGCCGGTTTCCTCCGCGACCCGTCCGGTGATGCTGCTGCGTGGGCACAGTCATTCTCGCGTCTCCTCGTTCAGACCCATCCCCTGTGGGCCTCAGGCGGCGTGCACGCATCATCTGCATCGATCCCGATATTTTGGCAGAGCAAGAGCGGAAATTCTGTCGGAGCCAGAGCGGCTTCGACGATATTACAGCTTCGATAGAGCATCAGGCTATACGATTGCAAACCGTAACCGTGGTTTCACGCTGGTCCGCTCGCCCTACGACACTGTGACGTTGAAAGATCGCAAATCTGCACGTTCACATCCAAGTTGTGGGGCAGCGGGACACGTCGCTCAAGGAGTTTGATGGAGGTCACGCGTGCTGCATGAAACTCCGAGTATGATGATATCGGCTGAGAGATCCGCGAAGGTGCCGCTTGCCTGCCTGCCAAGATCAAGCTGACGTCATCGGCTTCCTGTCCGATCCGGCATCCTATGCGCGGCGGCCATCATCCGTGGACCGCATCGAGACCCATGGCGCGCTGGTGTTTCTGGCCGGAGACGAAGTCTTCAAGATCAAGCGTGCGGTGAAATTCTCCTACATGGACTTCTCCACGCTCGAACGGCGGCGGGCGGCTTGCGCGCGGGAGATCGAGATCAACCAGCCGGGAGCGCCCGAGATTTATCTCGGCCTTTTGAGTGTGACGCGCGGTCCGGATGGGAAGCTCGCGTGGGACGGGGCAGGGGAGGTGGTGGAATGGGTGGTGCACATGCGCCGCTTTCCGCAGCAGAACCTTTTGAGCGCGGTGGCGGCGGAGGGGCCGCTTGCCGCCGGTCTCTGCCGTGACCTGGCCGATGCGGTGCTGGCGTTTCATGACAGGGCGGTGGCGGCGTCGGGACAGGACACGCCTGCGAACCTGAGGTCCATCGCGGCTGAGCTCGAGGAAGCGCTGTCCGAGCATGGCGATCTGGCCGGCTCGCCGGATCTCGAGGCGTTCGTGGGCGGGGCGGCGCGGCGCATCGCGCAGGCCGGAGCGGTGCTCGATCAACGGGCGGCATCGGGCTCGGTGCGGCGCTGCCATGGCGATCTGCATCTCGGCAATATCGTGCTGTGGCAGGGGCGGCCGCTGTTGTTCGATGCGCTCGAATTCGACGAGGCGATGGCGACCGTCGATACGCTTTATGATCTCGCGTTCCTGCTGATGGACCTCGATCACAGTGATCAGCGGATCGCAGCCAACCGCGTACTCAATCGCTACATGGCGCGCTCGTCCTCGCGGCTCGATATCCAGGGGCTCGTGGCGTTGCCCGTGTTTCTCGCTCTGCGCGCCGGCGTAAGGGCGATGGTGTCGGCGCAGCGCGCCAGTCAGGCTGCCGAGGCTGATGCTCAGCAGGGGCGGCGGGAGGCCGCGAAGTATCTGAGCGAAGCTGCCGCTTATGTTGCGCCGCCGCCTGCCCGCCTCGTCGCCGTCGGCGGTCTTTCCGGCACGGGCAAGTCCACCGTCGCGGCCGGGCTGGCCCCTGCGCTGGGAGCCGCGCCGGGGGCTTTGCATCTGCGCACGGACGTCGTGCGCAAGGCGTTGTTCGGTGTCGGCGAGACGGACCGGCTCGGCGCGGAGACGTATACGCCCGAGACCTCGGCGAAGGTCTATGCGGCGGTGCTCGACACGGCGAAGCTCGCGCTGCTTGCCGGGCACTCGGTGATCGTGGACGCCGTGTTCGCCCGGGCCGACGAGCGCGAGGACGTGGAGCGGGTGGCCGGTGAGTGCGGGGCGCGCTTCGACGGTCTTTGGCTCGAAGCACCGGCGGAGATCATGATCGAACGCGTGGAGCGGCGCCGCGGCGATGCCTCGGACGCGACGGCCGAGGTCGTGAGGCGGCAGCTCGAATGGGACCTCGGGGAGGTCAGCTGGAGGCGGGTTTCGGCGGCCGGCGCGCCGGCCGAGGTTCTCAATCGTGCTGTGAACGCCGTTTATCCGCCGGCATTGAGAAATTGAGTTCCGCACTTTCACCGCTTCCTTAACCCTCGTGCGCAATCTTGAGCAATTATATAGCCCGGGAAGCCACGTGAATTTTATTCGGCCGACGCCTTCATCAGCACAATCCCAATCAGCAGAGCGCGATCATCGCAACGATCGGACGCTTTGGAGGCTGACGGCTGCGAGCATCCTGGTCTTCGTGTCATGCGCCGTGCTGGTCACTGGCGTAGCACTAGGCTCTGCAGCCTGGATCGACGCCGTCGCCAAGAATCGACACCAACGGATCGTCGCCTTTGCCCTCGGCAAGAGCGTCGAGAAGATTTCGTATGATCAAGAGAGCGTCGCCATATGGGATGATTTCGTCGTCAACGTGAGGAACTCGTTCAATCCGGCCTGGGTCGACGTGAACCTCGGCGTCTGGATGTACGATTACTTCAAGCACGATCGCGTCTACATCCTCGATGCCAAAGACCGCACGCTCTATACCATGGTGGACGGCAAACAGGCGCCGGCGAACGGCTCGCTGCCGAGCGGTCCGGTGGCTTCGCTCATCTGGAAGCTGAGGCAGAATATTTCCGCAGGCGCGCTGGATGATTACGAGAGCGGCAAGATTAGAATCCCGCGAGCCGTGGATCTTGGCATTCATGAGCAAAGGCCCGCGATCATTAGCGTCATGCCGCTGGTGCCGGACACGGACTCAGTGACGCAAGAGCGTGGCTCCGAAAGCCTCATCGTCAGCGTGCGCTATCTCGACAAGAGCTTCCTGCACGACCTGGCCGAGAGCAACCTTCTCAAGAATGTTCGTTTCGCCTCATCTCCCGTTGCCAATGACGGCGAGCAAACGTATCCGGTCGCGGATCTGTCAGGCCACACGATCGGCTACCTGAATTGGTCTCCGAATTTGCCGGGCCGGGCGATGCTGTCCCAGGTGCTTCCGGTCATGGCCGCCGGGATCGTCGCAATCGGCATCGCGGTCGCTCTTCTGCTCCTGAACCTGCGTAAGTCGTACCGCGCGCTCAGCCACACGGCCTATCATGACGAGTTGACGGGGCTGCCGAACCGGGCCGCCTTCAACAGACACCTCGAACATGCGTTGCTTGGCGTGCAGCGGGGGCAGGGCCAGATCGCCCTCATGTTCCTCGATCTGGACCGCTTCAAGCACGTCAACGACACGTTGGGGCATGCCGCCGGCGATCAACTGATCCGGGAGTTCGCGTCGCGTCTTGCTCGGACAGTCAAGCCGAGTGACATGATCGCTCGAATGGGCGGCGACGAATTCGCCATCATCAGTCACATCGTGGCCGGCAAGCGGGACATCGAGGCCCTTTGCCAAGAGATCATGGCCGAGGTTTCGAAGCCATTCGAAGTGCTCGGGGTTCAGAACTACATCGGTGTGAGTATCGGCATCGCCGTTGCTCCGTCGGCGGGCACGGACCGCAGTGAGCTCGCTCGCAAGGCCGACATTGCGCTCTACGAGGCGAAGAATACCGGACGGAGCCGCTTCCAGCTCTTCAGCGAGGAACTCGGAGAGAGACTGAGCAAACGCCAGCGCCTCGAAAGCGACCTGCGTCTTGCGCTCGAGACAGGCGCCGGCCTGGACGTGCTCTATCAGCCTGTCTATTCGGCTTCCGACCTTACGATATCCGGTGTCGAGGCCCTTGCGCGCTGGCAACATCCGACATTCGGTCCCATAGCACCGCTCACATTCGTTCCTTTGGCCGAGGAATGCGGCCTGATTGGCGCCCTCGGCGACTGGGTCCTCAGAACGGCATGCCGAGCTGCGAGCGCATGGGATATCGGCACTGTCGCGGTCAACGTGTCGCCGATACAATTCAATCAGCCCGATTTTGCCAAACGCGTGCTCGCGGTTCTGGCGGAGACCCATCTGCCTCCGTCACGGCTCGAGATCGAGATCACCGAGAGCACGCTCCTGGACCGGAGCCACATGGCGGAGGCCGGGCTCAAGATCCTCAGAGAGGCCGGGGTGAAAGTGGCGCTCGACGATTTCGGAACAGGATACTCGTCGCTCAGCTACCTGCTCAATCTCGATGTCGATCGCATCAAGATCGACAAGTCTTTCGTTTACCGCCTTGGAGAATCCCAGAGCTCCCTTTCAATCATCCAGGCCATCGTCACGATGGCGAGGGCCGTTGGCGTTGCGGTGACGGCCGAAGGCGTGGAGACGAACGAACAGCGAGAACTCTTGACGTTGATAGGCTGCGATCACCTGCAGGGATATCTCCTCTCCCACCCGCTGACCGCGCGAGCTTTAGGCGAGCATCTTGCAGATCGCCGGACGGAACCGCCGGCCATCGAAGTTGCGTAAGGTCAAACGGCGCGCCGCCTAGATCGATAATATGCGAGGTCGCATAGTCGTTCACGAGCGTGCGGTATTCCTGTTACGCTCACCGCTAACCGCAGCTTCGCTGGTGTAATTGCTCCAGGTGGGACGTTATGAGCAGGCTTCACACACATCCGGAGAGCCACCTCGTCGAGCGCATAGGGTGGTTGCGCGCTGCAGTGCTGGGAGCAAACGATGGCATCGTCTCAACGGCGAGCCTGATCGTTGGTGTCGCCTCGGCATCGGCTAAACCCAGCGATATCGTCATCGCGGGCGTCGCGGGGCTTGTCGCCGGCGCCATGTCGATGGCGGCGGGCGAATATGTGTCGGTCAGCTCGCAATCAGATACCGAGCAGGCTGATCTTGCTCGCGAGCGCAGGGAACTCAGCGAGAATGTCGAGTTCGAGCACGAAGAGCTGGCCCAGATCTACGTCGCGCGCGGTGTCGATCATGAGCTGGCGCGGAAGGTCGCGGATCAGCTCATGGCCAAGGACGCGCTTGGCGCGCACGCGCGTGACGAGCTAGGAATATCCGAGATCAGTACGGCACGGCCTGTACAAGCCGCGCTCACTTCCGCCGCAACTTTTGCATTCGGCGCTTCGATGCCGCTGCTCATGGTTCTCATCTCGCCCGCGGCGCTCCTTGTGCCGATCGTTTCTTTCGCATCCTTGGGTTTTCTTGCCGTGCTGGGTGCGACTGGAGCGAAAGCGGGCGGTGCGGATGTGTTGAGAGCGACAGCTCGCGTCACCTTCTGGGGCGCCCTGGCGATGGGACTCACGGCCGGAATCGGTGCCCTCTTCGGGACCGTCGTCTAGCAAAGGCCGCTTCGCATGGTGGAGCTGATGACCGATCGCTTCCTCCGCC
This sequence comes from uncultured Alphaproteobacteria bacterium, assembly GCA_963831345.1. Lineage (GTDB taxonomy): Bacteria > Pseudomonadota > Alphaproteobacteria > Rhizobiales > Hyphomicrobiaceae > Hyphomicrobium_C. The sequence continues at coordinate 100,494 of CAWHPZ010000009.1, read as the reverse complement.
GGGCGCTGATCGTGATCGCCCTGGCGGGCCTAAGTCTCGGCATTCTGGCCTGGGCCGCAGGGCGCGATACGCTGGCCGGCTGGATCTGGGCTGCCGGCACGGTCCCTGTCGTCATTGGCCTCGCTGTCTCGATGGTCCGGGATCTCATGGCGGGCCGGGTTGGCGTCGACGCGGTCGCGTTCGTTTCCATGTCGGCTGCGCTTCTCCTTGGAGAAAACCTCGCTGCTGCAGTCGTTGCGGTCATGTACGCCGGCGGCAACGTGCTCGAGGACTTTGCCGTGGCGCGCGCCGAGCGCGACCTCAAATCCCTGGTCGATCGCGCCCCGCGCGTGGCCCACCGCCTGACGGGAGCTTCAGTCGACGATGTGGCGATCGAGCAGGTGGCCGTCGGTGACACCATCATCGTGCGTGCGGGCGAAGTCGTGCCGGTGGATGGCGTCATCACGGACAGGACCGCGACGCTCGACGAGGCCGCTCTTACGGGCGAGCCCATTCCGGTGACACGCAATCAGGGCGATCGGGTCCACAGCGGGACGATCAATGCCGGAGAGACGTTTGCGCTGCGTGCGACCGCGACGGCCGGAGAGAGCACCTACGCGGGAATCGTGCGCATGGTCACCGCGGCGCAGACCGCGAAAGCGCCCTTCATCCGACTGGCGGATCGCTTCGCATTACTGCTGCTGCCGGTAACACTGGCTCTCGCCGCGGCGGCCTGGCTGTTCTCGGGTGACCCGATACGCGGGCTCGCCGTGCTTGTTACGGCGACTCCGTGCCCGCTGATCCTCGCGGCGCCGGTGGCCTTCATCGCGGGCGTTTCCCGGGCGGCGCGTCTCGGCATCCTGATCAAGGGCGGAGGGCCGCTCGAAGCTCTCGCAAGAACCCACACCGTCATGTTCGACAAGACGGGAACGCTGACCGTGGGCGGAGCCCGGCTCGTCGCAGTGGAGACGGCGCCCGGCGAGAGTGCGGACGAAGTGTTGCGTCTCGCGGCTTCACTGGAGCAGGCGTCTCACCATGTGCTGGCCGCTGCGATCGTTTCCGCCGCACGGACCAGAGACCTCAAGCTCGCTCCTCCGGAAAAGGTCCGCGAGACGATGGGGTCCGGTCTCGAAGGCCGCATCGAAGGCAAGCTGGTCAAGGCTGGTTCTCACGAGCTTGTCTGCGGGCAGGGACGTCCGGACACGTGGGCGGCGCGTGCGCTGAGGCGCGCGTCCTGGCGCTCGGCACTGAGCATTTTTGTCTCCGTCGATGGCCGGGCGATAGGCGCGATTCTGCTGGCCGATGAATTGAGGCGCGAGACGCCGCGAGCCGTGCAGGCCCTGCGGGGCGCCGGTGTGGCGCGCATCGTGATGATCACCGGTGATCGCGCAGAGGCGGCAGAGACGATCGGCGCCGCGCTCGACCTCGATGCCGTGCTGGCGAACCGCGTGCCATCCGACAAGGTCGATGCGGTCGCCGTCGAACAGAAGCTCAATCCGACGATCATGGTGGGTGACGGCATCAACGATGCGCCCGCTCTGGCAGCGGCCGACGTCGGCATCGCCATGGGCGCGCGCGGCGCCAGCGCGTCCTCCGAAGCCGCTGATGTCGTCATTCTGGTCGATCGCCTCGACAGGGTTTCGGATGCCGTCTCCATCGCGCGACGCACGCGCGGCATCGCCATGCAGAGCATCGGGGTCGGCATGGGGCTCTCAGGGATTGCCATGCTCGCGGCTGCCTTCGGCTGGCTCACGCCGGTCGCCGGTGCTCTGACGCAGGAGGCCATCGATGTCGCGGTGATCCTCAATGCGTTGCGCGCTCTCAAGCCGGGCTGGAGGTTCGGGCGCGAGCGGATGCAACCTGCGGCCGCGGTCGCCCTGCATGAAGATCATCAGGGTCTCGAGGCTGTCCTCGATCGGCTGCGCGAGATTGCCGATGAACTGGACAATGCCCGTTCCGAGGAGGCAGTCAGTTTAATTGGAGAAGCAAACAGGATCGTCGAGAGGACAATCGTCAAGCATGAGCGCCGCGACGAGAGCATCGTCTATCCGCGCCTCAGCAAGTTCCTCGATGGCGGGCATGGCCTTGCCGCCATGAGCCGGGCACACCGTGAGATCCTGCACCTCGCGCGGCTGCTGGCGCGTTTGTCGGACGGGCTCAAGGTTGAGGATGTCGATCGCTATCTCATCCGCGACGCACAGCACGTCGTGGAGTCGATCGAAGCCCTGGTGCGCCTGCACAACGCGCAGGAAGAGGACATCTACGAACTCGCCGTGTCCGGTTGAGCCGTTCGGCGCGCTCTCTGGCAGCCCTCAGCTGTGCGGATACTTCGCCAAGGAAATGATCCGGTGGTAGGCGACCCCCATGGCCACGATGACGGTGGCGCCGGCGAGGACGGGCGTGGCGAGAAACGACCAGTCCGCATGAATGAGAGAAACGATGATGGGGTTCGCGCCGGCCGGCGGATGCAGCGTGTCGGTCAGCATCATGGCTGCAATTGCGGCGCCCACGCCGATCGCGGTGCCGAGCGGGCCATAACCGAGCGCCCAGGCTGCCATGAGCCCGATGACGGCCGCCAACACATGTCCGCCGATGACATGGCGCGGTTGAGCCAGCGGGCTCGCCGGCGCGCCGAAGACGAGCACGCAGCTCGCGCCGAAGGGTGCCATCAGCAACGGCAGCGAACCGGTGCTGTTCGTCGCGGCCAGAAGGCCGACGGTCAGAAAGCCTCCGCCGCCCGCCAATGCCGCCGCTTGCCATGGCCGGGCTTTGAGCCAGCAGTTGAACTGCGCGACGCGCTCGCGTTCCGGCGCCTCGGTTTCCGACATATCATTTGGTCCCTTGGACAGGGCAGCCAGCTGAAGCAGCCGATGCTGCGCCTGACAAAGCGTTCACCGTCGATGCCGCCGCTCCCAGGACCATGCCCTCGAGCTCGGAGATGCGCTTGCGCTGGGCGCGGTCCTTTTCGAAGCGGCGCGTGTCGTCGCGGATGACGGCCGCGATGCCGGACACCTTGTTGTCGGCCGAATAGAGGAGCGCGACCGTGAATGCGATCGAGAACGAGCGGCCGGCTTTATCGATGGCGGGAACCTGCAGCACCTCGGTGCCGTAGCGGGTCGTCCCGGTCTCCATGGTCTTCTGGTAGCCGTCCCAGTGGCGCTGCGCGCATGCGCTCCGGGATCATGAGGTCGAGCGATTGGCCGAGCGCCTCGGCCTCGGTGTAGCCGAACAGCCGTTCCGCGGCCTTGTTCCACAAGGTGATGGCGCCGCTGGCATCGCTGACGACGACCGCGTCGCCGACGGCAGAGACGAGCTCGTTGAGATCAACCGACGTTTTCATTGTTGTTCTCCTCGATTGCCACGGACCGGCAGAGAAAAGAGGCGACGCCCTTTCGAGCGTCGCCAGGTTGCGCGCCGGAGGAATGGGAGAAGTGTAGGGTTGGTCTAGACGGCTTTCGCCTCGTGCAGGTGCCTGATGCTGTCCTTGGTGTAGCCGAGCTCGGACAGCACTTCGTCGGTGTGCTCGCCGAGCAGCGGCGACCCCGTGATCTCGATCTTCATGTCCGAGAACTTGATCGGGCTGCCGACGGTCAGGTACTTGCCGCGGACCTTGTGATCGACCTCGGCAATCGTGCCGCTCTCACGCAGCGACGGATCGTTGGCGATCTCCTTCATCGACAGCACCGGCGCGCAGGGGATGTCGAACTTGCGCAGGATGTCGACGGCCTCGAACTTGGTCTTGGTGGAGAGCCATTCCTCGATGGTCTGGAAGATCTCGACGATATGCGGCTGGCGGGCCTGCGCGGTCATGTAGGCCGGGTCGGTCTTCCACTCGGGCTTGCCGATGGCGTCGCAGATCGGCGCCCAGGCATGGCCCTGGATGGTGAAGTAGATGTAGGCGTTGGGATCGGTCTCCCAGCCCTTGCACTTCAGGACCCAGCCCGGCTGGCCGCCGCCGCCGGCATTGCCGCCGCGCGGCACGACGTCGGTGAACGAGCCGTGCGGATACTGCGGGTATTCCTCGAGATAGCCGACGCGGTCGAGGCGCTGCTGGTCGCGCAGCTTGACGCGGCAGAGGTTGAGCACGCTGTCCTGCATGGAGGCTGCAACCTTCTGGCCCTTGCCGGTCTTGTCGCGCTGACGGAGCGCGGTGAGGATGCCGATGGCGAGATGCATGCCGGTGTTGCTGTCGCCGAGAGCGGCGGCGCTGATGGTCGGCGGGCCGTCCCAGAAGCCGGTCGTCGAAGCGGCACCGCCGGCGCACTGGGCGACGTTCTCGTAGACCTTGAGGTCGTCGTAGTGGTGGCCGTCGGAGAAGCCCTTCACGGACGCCAGGATCATCTTCGGGTTGAGCTCGAGGATGCGCTTCCAGGAAAAGCCCATGCGGTCGAGCGCGCCGGGGCCGAAGTTCTCGACCATGACGTCGGAGACCTGGATCAGCTTCTCCAGCACCTCCTTGCCCTCTTGCGTCTTGGTGTCGAGGGTGAGCGAGCGCTTGTTGGAGTTCAGCATGGTGAAGTAGAGCGCGTCGGCATCGGGGATGTCGCGGAGCTGGGCGCGGGTGACGTCGCCCGAGCCCGGACGCTCGACCTTGATGACGTCGGCGCCGAACCAGGCGAGAAGCTGCGTGCATGCGGGGCCCGCCTGCACGTGCGTGAAGTCGATGATCTTGATGCCTTCGAGTGCCTTGGACATTGAAGTCTCCTTGTCGTTCCTATGCGATTGATGGGATTGCTTGTTGTTCTTGGCGGCGTCAGTGAGATTTCTTGCGCTGCACGACGCTTTGCGGATTGAGGTTGCCGATGCGGCCGCTCTCGGTGCCGGCCGACGGATCGATGACGGCGTTGATGAGGGTCGGCTTGCCGCTGTCCATGGCGGCATCGACGGCGCGCTTCAGCTCGTCGGGCGTGGTGGCGTTGACGCCGATGCCGCCGAAGGCCTCCATCATCTTGTCGTAGCGGGAGCCCTTGACGAAGACGGTGGTGCCGGGATCGCGGCCCGTCGGATCGGTGTCGGTGCCGCGATAGATGCCGTTGTTGTTGAAGATGACGATGCAGACCGGCAGGTCGTAACGGCAGATGGTCTCGACCTCCATGCCGCAGAAGCCGAAGGCGCTGTCGCCTTCGAGCGCAAGCACCGGCTTGCCGGTCTCGACGGCCGCGGCGACGGCGAAGCCCATGCCGATGCCCATGACGCCCCAGGTGCCGACGTCGAGGCGCTTCCTCGGCTGATACATGTCGATGACGCCGCGGGCGAGATCGAGCGTGTTGGCGCCTTCGTTGACGAGGATGGCGTCGGGCCGTTCCTTGATGACGGTGCGGAGCGCGCCGAGGGCTGAGTGGAAGTCCATCGGCGACGTGTTCTTCATCAGCTTCGGCGCCATCTTGGCGATGTTGTCGTCCTTCTTCGTCTTGATGGCGCTGGTCCACTCGGTCGGCGGCGCCTGCCAGTTGCCGCCCATGCCCTCGAGCAGAGCCGTGACGACGGAGCCGATGTCGCCCACGAGCGGAGCGGCGATCTCGATGTTCGAGTCCATCTCCTTGGGCTCGATGTCGACCTGGATGAACTTCTTCGGTGCGTCGCCCCAGGTCTTGCCCTTGCCGTGCGACAGCAGCCAGTTGAGGCGGGCGCCGATCAGCATGACGACATCGCTGTCCTTCAGCACCGTCGAGCGCGCCGCGCCCGCGCACTGCGGATGCGTGTCGGGCAGGAGGCCCTTGGCCATGCTCATGGGCAGGAACGGAATGCCGCTCTTCTCGATGAGCGTGCGGATCTCGCTATCGGCCTGCGCGTAGGCGGCGCCCTTGCCGAGGATGATCAGCGGACGCTTGGCGCCGTCCAGCACATCGAGCGCGCGCTTGACGGCGTCCTTGCCGGGAATTTGCGCGGGCGCTGCGTCGATGACCTTGACCAGCGACTTGGCGCCGGCATCGGCATCCATCACCTGGGAGAACAGCTTGGCCGGCAGATCGAGATAGACGCCGCCGGGACGGCCGGAGACGGCGGCGCGGATGGCGCGCGCCACGCCGATGCCGATGTCGGCGGCATGCAGCACGCGGAAGGCGGCCTTGCACAGCGGCTTGGCGATGGCGAGCTGGTCCATCTCCTCATAGTCGCCCTGCTGCAGGTCGACGATCTCGCGCTCGGAGGAGCCCGAGATGAGGATCATCGGGAAGCAATTGGTGGTGGCGTTAGCGAGCGCGGTGAGGCCGTTGAGGAAGCCGGGCGCCGACACCGTGAGGCAGATGCCGGGCTTCTTGGTCAGGTAGCCGGCGATCGCGGCGGCATTGCCGGCGTTCTGCTCGTGGCGGAAGGAGATGACGCGAATGCCATCGGCCTGCGCGAGACGGCCGAGATCCGTGATCGGAATGCCGGGCACGCCGTAGATCGTGTCGATGCCGTTGAGCTTGAGGGCGTCGATGACGAGATGGAAACCATCCGTCAGCGTTCCTGCTGCTCGGTCGCGGCCGGTTTGCTCGCCGCGCCGGGCTTCGGTGCAATGCCGAGCGGGTAAGCCGCTGGGACGAACGCCGGTGCCTTGCCCGACGGGGACTTGGTGATGCCGAGCGGGTAGGCGGCGGGCACGAAGGCGGGCGCGTGCTTTGCCGTGGGCGCGGCAGCTGCGGCAACGGGCGCTGCGGCAGGAGCAGGACTGGGCACAGGCTGCTCAGCGATTGCCTCGGGCTTCGGCGCAACCTTCTTGGCGAAAATGTTCACGGTACTCCTCCCATTTTTTGTGTGCGTTTGTGCTAGTTGAGATCGACGTGTTGGGCGACGTGCTCGCGCAGCATGAGCGTGTGCTCGCGCACGAGGCGCTCGGCGCGCTCGCCGTCACGGCTCTCGAGAGCGGCCACGATTTCGGCATGGTCATCGACGGAGCGGCGCGCGCGGTCGTGATCACCGATGGTGCGGTGGCGGATGGCGCGGACATGAAAGAAGAGCCCGTTGGCGATATCGCCAATGACGGGATTGCCGCTCGCCTCGATGATGGCCTGATGGAAGCGGATATTGGCGTCGGAGTAGGCGCTCGTGTCCTCCAGCGTGTCGTCCTCGGCGTAGGGGTCGACGAGCTGATGCAAAGCGTGGATGTCGGCGTCGCTCGCAACAGCGGCCGCAAGGCGCGCGGCCATGCTCTCGACGCGCCGCCCATACGGCGATCATGTCGAGGATCTCGGCCTTGGTCTTTCTGACGATGAAGATGCCGCGCCGGGCGACGATCTTGACCAGACGCTCCTTGTCGAGCAGCGCCAGCGCCTCGCGCAGCGGCGTGCGAGAGACGCCGAAGCGGGCCGACAATTCACGCTCGTCGAATCTCAGCTCCGCGTCGGGCGCATAGATATCCATGCCGACGATGGCCGCCTTCAAGGCGTCGTAGGCTTGCGCCTTGAGGCTCACAGCCGTGCCGCACGGATCGATGTTGAAGCGGTGGTCGGACATGAGGCGCAGAAGCCCTGTAAACGTTCTGGCATACTGTATACCAATTGGTATATGGTATGCCAGAGACGCGGATCTGGCAAGCGCCCCACGCAGCTCTCGCTGGTAGGAAACCCAATTCGACTACATAAGTTTATGAAATTGTTTCGATAAAAAATCTGGTGAGGCCCGCAAAAGCGCGGGTTATGCCGGGATCAGCGGAGGTGATCGATGGGACATGAAAAGCGGATCGAGAAGCAGGCAGACGAATCCGAAGGGCGCTACGCGGGCCGCATCGACGGCGTCGAGGGCGAAGCCGAGCTCACGTTCACGATTCGTGGGCCGGCGGTCATCAGCGCCGATCACACTGGCGTGCCGGACAGCATGCGCGGCACCGGCATGGGACTGGCGCTAGTCGAGGCCATGATCGCCGACGCACGCGAGTTCAGGGTTCAAGATCATCCCGCTCTGTCCCTACGTGGCGGCCCAGTTCAAGAAGCATCCTGATTGGCAGGATGTCATGGCCGCTGTGGCGTAGCGAGCTTGGGAGACGGCTGTGCTGACAACGAAGCGATTTTCCCCCTCACCCGCGTGTCCCGGCTTTGCCGGGACCGCGACCTCTCCCCGTCATGGCGAAGCCATGCTCCGCATGGACGGGGAGAGGTAAAGTGCGGAGCGCCATCCCTTCACCTCTCCCCATGTAGGGAGAGGTCGGCTTGCGAGCGGTGGTGAGGGGTTGCGGAACTCAAAGCGAGAGTGATGCGGCTGCTTCAATACAGTCTGGAAGGCGCTACTCGAATATCTCCTCGCCGTGCTCCTCGACGTAGGCCGCCAGTCCCAGCGTGTGATCGCGCGCGAGTTTTTCGGCGAGCTCGGTATCGCGCTTTTCGATGGCTTCTATGATGGCGAGGTGATCCTGGATCGAGCGGGTCGCCCGGTCGCCGCGCCCGATCGTCATCTGCCGGATTCCGCGCACGTGCAGCAGCAGGTTCTGGGTCATCTCGGCGAGAACCGCCGATCCCGTCAGCTCGATGATGGTCTGATGGAAGCGGATATTGGCGGTCGAGTACTCGCTCAGATAGTCGGCCGGCTTGTGACCGTCGTTGAATTCCTTGAACAGCGATCGCAAGCGCGCGATGTCGGCGTCGCTGGCGTGCTGTGTCACGAGCCGCGCCGCCATGCCTTCGAGGGCGGCCCAGACCTGGATCATCTCGACGACTTCACGCTTGGTCTTCTTCAACACCATGATGCCGCGGCGGGGCATGGATTTGACGAAGCCCTGCTGCTCCAGCATGGCCACCGCCTCGCGGATCGGCGTTCGGCTGACGCCGAGACTTTCAGAGAGTTGCCTCTCGTCGATCCAGGACGGCTCGCGGGAGCTGTAGATGTCCATGTCGATGATGGCGCGCTTCAGCGCGTTGTAGACCTTGGTCTTGTAGGTTTCCTCAGGCGCAAAGCGCTTGAGCACAAGCTCCGGCGTTGTCTTTTCGGCGATGGGCAAACGGACTTGGGCTTTCTCAGCCACGATTATCTATCTCCAAAAGCTGCAGGCGAGCCTGTCTCATATTCTCTGGAGAATAGACCATGCAGGGACGCTTTTCTAATCTACCCTAAATCGTAGGTCCGCGACATTTGAGGAAGGTTGACAGGGGGATAGGCTCCGGCAGGGCAGGTTGCACCTGCTATTCGACTTTCCGGCCATCAATTTTTCGATTTGGCGGCGAAGCCTGGATGGGAGGCATCGAGCCGCGCCGGAAGGATTGGGCGCGGCTCGATGCCGGAGCGGGCCGGAGCGTGACTGGGTGAAAACGCTCCGGCTCGCTAGGTGGCGCCGCCCCGATCTCGCCGCATGACGGAGCAGGCCGGAAGATGATGTCTTGGCGGGCTGCGGTGCTTGGACGAAGGGACGGCGACCGCGAAGGGCCGCCGTCTAAGGTCTCACAACGGATCAGGCCAGAGCGCGGCCTTGCAGGACATTCTTTCCGCGGCTGTCGAGGATGACGCCGTTCTGAGCATGGTGACGGCGGATGAGCGGTTTCAGGACGAAGATCGCCAGCAGGGCCGCCGTGATGTCCATCGCGCCCATCGCGTAGAGCACCGTCGACCAGGTCCCCGTGTATTCCATGAGGAGATTGCCGAAGGGCACGAGCAGAGCGGCGATACCTTTGGCGCAGTAGAGAACGCCGTAGATCTTGCCGATGTGCTTGGTGCCGAAGGTATCGCCGGCCGTGGCGCTGAAGAGGCTGTAGACCTCACCCCAGGCGAGGAAGACGACGCCCGACAGGAGCACGAACAGCACCGGGTGATGGCCGAAGGTGCCCAACGCGAGAATGCCCAGGCCCTCGATCGATGAAGGCGACGAACATCGTCTTTTCGCGGCCGATATGGTCCGAGACCCAACCGAACAGCGGCCGCGAGACGCCGTTCATGACGCGGTCCATCATGAGCGCCAACGGCAGCGCGGCCATGGCGAAGAAGTAGGCGTTGACCGGAAGTATCCCTCACGCCGAGGTCCTGGGCGATGACGCCGAGCTGGGCGACGGCCATCAGGCCGCCGGTCACCGTGCCGGTGAACATGGCCAGCATCACCCAGAACACCGGCGTGCGAAGGGCTTCGCCCGAGCGTGTAGTCGCGACGCGACTGCGACGACGCTGTCGGAGAAGGTGGTCTCGCCTGCCTTGCGGCGCCCGTGAGGAAGCCGGCGATGAGAACAATCACCGCGCCCTGGATCAGGCCGAATTCAAAGAATGCCTGCCGGTAGCCGTCGGCCGCGATCGTGTTCGCGATCGGAATGATCGTGAGGATCGTGCCCGAGCCGTATCCGCCAGCCGTGAGACCGACCGCCAGGCCGCGGCGGTCCGGGAACCACTTCAGCGCGTTGTTGATGCAGGTCGCGTACACCGCGCCGACGCCGAGGCCGCCCACTACGGCGCCGACATAAAAGCCGGTGAGCGATTCCGCGTAGGAATTGACGACCCAGGCGAGGCCGAGGAAGAAGCCGCCGAACGAGAACCATCGACGCGCGGACCATGCTGGTCGATGAAGTGTCCGACGATCGGCGTGCCCCAGGTCTGGACGATCACGAAGATCGTGAATGCGGTCTGGATCGCCGCGCGGGTCCAGCCGTGATCCTGCTGGATTGCGGGGACGAAGAGTGTCCAGGAATACTGGACGTTCGAGGCGGCGACCATACAGGCGATGCCAATAACAAGTTGAAGCCAGCGATTGGTCGAGAGCTTTGTCCCCCACCGCCGCAGATCCTCGTGTGCTGTCCGACATTGTTCGTAACCTCCTTCGAGCGCTGTTTCCGGAAGGAGGTGACGATTCCCCCAGGGCCCGCCCGTTATGTGCCATACCAACCCAGCGGCGCTCATTCTGGTATATTGAATACCAGATGGCAAGTCAGAATGCCGCAGGTGGTCGACCGCAACAGGTCAAAATGGGCATGAGAACGGCCTGCGAGGCAAGCGAATTGCTGCCGGGCAAGACCGCGCAGGGATCTCAGATATAACGATTATTCGTCTCGCGCTCTGGCGCGCGTGCACGCCGCAAAATTTTTTTTAAAAATTTGTTAACGAGGCACGCGCATGGGCGGCACATGGGTTGCCGGAAAAGGCGCGGGCGCGTGCCGTCATTGCGGGATCAGGCGTGGAGCTGTTCTGAAAACGTTGCTTCTTTCAGTCTCTTTGGGTGTCTGGGCGTGTAACATCGAAATCGGCATGGGCAAGACGCATCCCCGAGGCGCTCCCGGGGATGCCTGTCGTCAGTCGCTCAGGCGGCGAAGTACTGCCACGACAACCGCGAGCGCTTGGCAGCGTCGTTGCGGTTATAGATATCGCCGACGGTCGTGAAGAACGACGTCACGGCATTCCAAGCGCGCTCGGAGAAGCTGCGGCTGGTAAGCGGGGCGGCGGAGAGTAGTAGCGGTCATGGTTTTCCTCGTTGGTGTTTGGTGTATCGCATCTGGTATGCCAGATATCTAACACGCTGGAGGTTACCGGCAATCCGGCTTTCCGCATTGCAGCAATGCAGAATATGCATACCTCCCCCAGAACGCCCGCAAAACAGGCGGCTCTAATGACGTCCATTTGACAACTGGTATCTGGCATGCCACAACTTGTCGCAGGCCGCAGATGAGCGGCTGTGGGCGGCAAAGCCGCTTGCTCCACCAAGACCAAAAACTCATCGAGCAGGAGGAAGGGCAAATGGGCAAGGCGCTCGAAGGGGTGCGCATTCTGGATTTCACGCATGTCCAATCGGGTCCGACCTGCACGCAGCTTCTGGCCTGGTTCGGAGCCGACGTGATCAAGGTGGAAAAGCCCGGGATCGGCGACGTCACGCGCACGCAGCTGCGCGACATCCCCAACGCCGACAGCCTCTACTTCACGATGCTGAACCACAACAAGCGGTCGATCACGCTCGACACCAAGAACCCGACCGGCAAGGCCGTGCTGGAAGAGCTGGTGAAGAGCTGCGACGTGCTGGTGGAAAACTTCGCGCCCGGCGTGCTCGACCGGATGGGCTTTTCCTGGACGCGCATCCAGGAGCTCAATCCGCAGATGATCGTCGCGTCCATCAAGGGTTTCGGGCCGGGCCCGTACCAGGACTGCAAGGTCTATGAGAACGTCGCCCAGTGCGTCGGCGGCTCCGCCTCGACGACGGGCTTCGACGATGGGCCGCCGCTGGTCACGGGCGCGCAGATCGGCAACTCCGGCACGGGGCTCAATCTCGCCATCGGCATTCTCGCGGCGCTCTATCAGCGCACGGCGACGGGACGCGGCCAGCGCGTCGACGCCGCCATGCAGGACGGCGTGTTGAACCTCTGCCGCGTCAAGCTGCGCGACCAGCAGCGCATCGGGCGCGGACCCATGATGGAATATCCGCAGTATCCGAACGGCAGCTTCGGCGACGCGGTGCCGCGCGCGGGCAATGCGTCCGGAGGCGGCCAGCCGGGCTCGATCCTGAAATGCAAAGGCTGGGAGACCGATCCCAACGCCTACATCTATTTCATCACGCAGGCGCCGGTGTGGGCCGAGATCTGCAGGGTGATCGGCAAGGACGACTGGATCACAGATCCGGATTACGCGACGCCCGCGGCGCGGCTGCCGCGCCTCAAGTCCATCTTCGACACCATCGAGGAGTGGACCATGACCAAGACGAAGTTCGAGGTCATGGCGATCCTCAACGAATTCCACATTCCGTGCGGACCGATTCTGTCGATGAAGGAGATCGCCGAGGAGCCGTCGCTGCGCGCGACCGGCACCGTCGTCGAGGTCGATCACCCGGTGCGCGGCAGGTACCTGTCGGTCGGCAATCCGATCAAGCTCTCCGACAGCCCGACGGAAGTGGAGCGCTCGCCGCTTCTCGGCGAGCACACGGAGGAAATTCTGCGCGACGTGCTGAGGTTCAACGAAGCGCGCGTTCGTGAAATCAAAGCCAGCGGTGCCCTCGGCGACACCCTGGCCGTCGTCGCTGCCGAATAGCCGACCCTATTCGCGCGGCCTGGCGGCGGTGGCCTCTTTCCCCTGGCCTCCGCCGCCCCTTTGAGAATTGTCTGGCCAGCGCCGCAAGCGGTGGTCGCCTGAAATGTTCCGAGGGGTGTCCCGTCACAGCGGGGCTGAGATGGCACATGGGCCTGAAAAGGCTTTGGCCGAACCCTTCGAACCTGATCCGGGTCATGCCGGCGAAGGGACGGGAACCTGGATGCCGCAATGGACATCCACCCTGACATCGTCGTCCCGGATCTCGCTCAACAGTCAACGAGGAGGAGATCCATGGACCAACGTTCGAACGAGAAACATGCGCACGCCGCGCCCGGCAGCGTGACGACGGGACCGATCTCGGGATCGCGCAAGGTTTACGCTTCGCCGCGCTCGCATCCCGAGATCCGGGTGCCGTTCCGCGAGATCGCGCTTTCCGATCCGAGCGAGCCCGCCGTACGCGTCTATGATCCCTCGGGGCCTTACACGGCTTCCGATGCCCGCATCGATCTCGCGGCGGGGCTGCCGCTCGTGCGCGAGGAGTGGATCGCGAAGCGCGGCTTCGCGTCGATCGCGGGCCGGGACGTTAGAGCCAGAGGACAACGGCAATGTGTCGGCTGACCGGCTCGTGCCGTCTTGTCCCGCACGCCGCACGCTGCGCTCCGGTACGCCGGGCCAGCTGGTGACACAACTCGAATATGCCCGCGCCGGCCTGATCACCGAAGAGATGGTGTTCGTGGCGCATCGCGAGAACTTGGCTCGTGAAGCGGCGCTCGAAGAAGCGCGCGAGCGCATGAGCGACGGCGACAGCTTCGGTGCGGACATCCCCGAGTTCGTGACGCCGGAGTTCGTGCGCGATGAGGTGGCGCGCGGCCGCGCCATCATCCCGGCCAACATCAATCATGTGGAAGTCGAGCCGATGGCGATCGGCCGCAACTTCCTGGTCAAGGTCAACGCCAACATCGGCAACTCCGCGGTGACGTCCGGCGCCGCCGAGGAAGTGGAGAAGATGGTGTGGGCCATCCGCTGGGGCGCGGACACGGTCATGGATCTCTCGACGGGCCGCAACATCCACAACATCCGCTCGTGGATCATCCGCAATTCGCCGGTGCCGATCGGCACGGTGCCGATCTATCAGGCGCTGGAGAAAGTCGACGGCGATCCGATCAAGCTCGACTGGGAGGTGTTCAAGGACACGCTGATCGAGCAGGCCGAGCAGGGCGTCGACTATTTCACCATCCATGCGGGCGTCCGCCTCGCGCATGTGCCGCTGACGGCGCGGCGCGTGACCGGCATCGTCTCGCGCGGCGGCTCGATCATGGCGCGCTGGTGCCTCGCGCATCACAAGGAGAGCTTCCTCTACGAGCGCTTCGGCGACATTTGCGACATCATGCGCCGCTATGACGTGTCGTTCTCGCTCGGCGACGGGCTGCGGCCTGGCTCGATTGCCGACGCCAACGATGCGGCGCAGTTCGCCGAGCTCGAGACGCTGGGCGAGCTGACCAAGATCGCCTGGGCCAAGGGCTGCCAGGTGATGATCGAAGGCCCGGGCCATGTGCCCATGCACAAGATCAAGGTCAACGTCGAGAAGCAGCTGCGCGAATGCGGGGAAGCGCCGTTCTATACGCTCGGGCCGCTGACGACCGATATCGCGCCGGGTTACGACCACATCACCAGCGGCATCGGCGCGGCCATGATCGGCTGGTTCGGCACGGCCATGCTCTGCTACGTGACGCCGAAGGAGCACCTGGGGCTTCCGAACCGCGAGGACGTGAAGACCGGCGTCATCACGTATCGCATCGCGGCGCATGCGGCGGACCTTGCCAAGGGGCATCCGGCGGCGAGGATTCGCGACGACGCCGTGTCGCGGGCGCGCTTCGATTTCCGCTGGCAGGACCAGTTCAACCTGTCGCTCGACCCCGATACGGCGCGGGCCTACCACGACGAGACGATGCCGAAGGAGGCGCACAAGGTGGCGCACTTCTGCTCCATGTGCGGCCCGAAATTCTGCTCGATGAAGATCACGCAGGATCTGCGCAAGGAGGCGGAGGCCATCGCCGGCATGGAAGCGAAGTCGAGGGAGTTTCTCGACCAGGGCGGCGCGCTCTATGTGCCGGCGGCGGAGTGAGCGTCATGACGATCATCTTGAACGGCGAGGAGCGCGAAGTGAGTGCGAGCGTGCTTGCGGATGCGCTGGTCGAGCTCGGCTATGGCTCGGCGTGCGTGGCGACCGCGGTCAACGGCGACTTCGTCACGGTGGGCAGCCGCGCCTCCACCCCACTGAGAGCGGGCGACGCGATCGAGGTCGTGGCGCCGAGGCAGGGAGGTGCATGAGCGCATGGTGACTTCTATGGCGTCGAGCTGTCGTCGCGGCTTCTGCTCGGGACGGCGCAGTATCCCTCGCCCGCGATCCTTGCCGAAGCCGTGCGGGCCTCGCGCACGGAGGTGGTGACGGTGTCGCTCAGGCGGGAATCCGCGCGCGGGCAAGCCGGCCATGGGGCGGGGCAGGGGTTCTGGTCGCTGATCCGTGAGCTCGGCGTGCGCGTGCTGCCGAATACGGCCGGCTGTCATTCGGTGAAGGAAGCCGTGACGACGGCGCAGATGGCGCGCGAGGTGTTCGGCACGAGCTGGATCAAGCTCGAGGTCATCGGCGATACGGATACGCTGCAGCCCGATGTGTTCGGCCTCGTCGAGGCGGCGCGCATCCTGTCGAAGGATGGCTTCGAGGTGTTTCCTTACACCACCGACGACCTGACGGTCGCCGAGCGTCTGGTCGAGGCCGGATGCCGGGTGCTGATGCCTCTCGCCGCGCCGATCGGCTCGGGGCGGGGCTTGAACAACCCGTTTGGCCTCAGGGCCATGCGCAGCCGCTTTCCGGACATTCCGCTGGTCGTCGATGCGGGCATCGGCCTGCCCTCGCATGCAGCGGCAGCGATGGAGATCGGCTTCGACGCCATTCTCCTCAATACGGCCGTGGCCAAGGCCGGTGATCCGGCCGCGATGGCCGCAGCCTTTGCCGCGGCGGTCGGCGCCGGGCGTTTGGCTTACCTCGCCCAGCCCATGCAGCCGCGCGACATGGCTTCGCCCTCGACGCCCATGCTGGGGATGGCATCGCTCGCATAAGAATAGAGAGAATAGAGACGGGCACGCCGGCGCAATTCGGCCGGCCGCGCCCCGTGTATTTTGTGGGACTTCGGCAACGGTGGGATCGGGAAGTGGCGCGCTGCTCACCCAGGGCGGTAAGTCCGCCTTGCCACTTGGTATGCAAGATACCAATATCGGCCCGCTGGGGAATCGAAGCTCATCGGGTGGGACAAAAACATGTTCTGGGATCGGAAACTGGGGGGCCTAAGCCTCGCACTCATGACTGGCGCTGCCTGCTTACTGACTGCGCCCGCCTACGCTGCGGATTTGGGGGGCGATTGCTGCGCGGATCTCGAGGAGCGGGTTGCCGAACTCGAGGCGACGACGGCGCGCAAGGGCAACCGCAAGGTCAGCCTCACAGTTTCGGGCTGGGTCAACGAGGCCGTGTTCTTCTGGGATGACGGCGTCGAGAGCAATGCCTACGTCGGCACCAACGAGCTTGAGCAGAACCGCTTCCGCTTCGTCGGCGAAGCCAAGATCGCTTCGGGCTGGACCGCCGGCTACACGCTCGAGATCGGCGTCAACGGCGCCGGCTCGAAGACCTTCAGCCAGGACTTGCCGGGTACCGGCAACAACGCCGTCGACCGCCGTGCCAGCTGGTTCCTGAAGAGCAAGGAGCTCGGCAAGGTCACGGTCGGCAAGGATGCTCCCGCCTCGTACCACCTGCTCGACAACACCGACTTCACGCTGACCCGCAACGTCTCGGATGCCGAGGCTGCCGGCGTCTACATCTCCTCGTTCCAGATCCGGGTCAACGGCGTGCTGCAGGGCACCAAGTGGTCGGACCTCATGGGCGGCTTCAACAACGGCACGCCCGGCCAGTCCGGTCTGCGCAACGTCGTCCGCTACGATACGCCCGCCATCGCCGGCTTCACCGGCACGGCCTCCTGGGGCGAGGACGACCAGTGGGAAATGGCTCTCGACTACAAGAACGAGATCGGCGACTTCAAGGTCTCGGGCCGCATCGGCTACGGTGAAAGCACCGATCCGACCATCAACCGCGGCCAGTGCGCTGCCTCGGTCGGAACCGGCGACTGCCAGTACTGGGGCGGCTCCGCCGTCGTGATGCATACGCCGACCGGCCTCTTCGTCTACGGTGCCTACGGCGACAACAAGATCGATCTCGAGCCCGCCGACGCTGGACAAGACGACAACAGCGACACGTGGTTCATCCAGGCCGGCATCGAGCGCAAGTGGATCCCGCTCGGCAAGACCAACATCTTCGCCGAATACCGCCACGACAACGTCGGCTTCAGGGGCTCGGCCTCGGACAGCTCCGAGTTCAATTTCTGGGCCGCGGGCCTCATCCAGAACATCGAAGCCTCCGACCTGACGCTCTACGCCCAGTACCGCCACTTCGAAGGCGAGTTCACCAACGGCGGCACGACGACCGACCTCGACGACTTCGACATGGTCATCACCGGCGCCAAGCTCAACTTCTGAGCTTCACGCAGGCCGACTCAAAATGCGCGATAGCGCGATCGCACAGGAAGCCGGGGCAGGACACTGCCTCGGCTTTTTTGTGCAAGGGCTAGTGCGGCAGCAGCATGCCGATGGTGAGGCCGAGCAAGAGCGCGATCACGGCCGCACTCAGGAAACTCAGAATTGCCCAGACTTTCGAACGCCGCGTCCGCTTGGCTTGTGCGGGCCGCCGCGCGTTTCGCTCCGCGGCAGTCAAAAAGATTTTGGCGGCCGCGCCGAGACGACGTCGCTTGGTGGTGCCCTTGTCCAGGCTCTCGACAACCCAATGGCCATTGTTGCGCTGTCGCAGAGCCACCACGACCCCGCCGGCCTCGTCCGTAATCCGGTGCAGCGTAATCGCCTGCCCCGACAACGTTATGCGCCAGCCAAGCGCGTCGAGGGCTTCTCCATAGTCGGGTATCAACTGGCTCAGCGACTGGATGTCCGCCGCGCCGATCCCCTTCAGCAGCGTGACCGGGTCTTCCCTGTCCTCCAGCGGCCTCGCCCAGCGGGGATCCTCACCGGGCGCGAGGATGTAGATGAGGCCGAGCCTGAAACGCTTGCGTCGGCCGCTGGCGACGTCTTGAGCCCAGACGTCGGGCGGATCGATCTTGATGGGAATGATCTCGCGCTCGGCACCGACCTTCGAGCTGCCGAAGTAAACGCAGCGAACCTTGCTCTGTGTGCGCGCGGCTTCCTCGAGTCGGGCCAGCAAAACGGTCCGATCGCTCGCGATGCTCGAGGTATTGCCGAAATGATCAAGGCCAAGAGCAGGAGTGTCCGCCATCAAAGTTCCGCAACTACCGAGCCATCACACGGGCACTTCGCGCAGGCTTCCTTACGAGCGTAATCACCTGTCTGATTATAAGAATGTGCTGCTTCATCTTATCCGATGAGCCGCAGTGATCCTAGAGCGAACGACGCCACCTTACGTCGCAACGGCTGAGCGGTGCTCTTTTCCAACACAACTCGTTTCCACCAGACGGTGAGCGCCTAGTGCACGTCTCGTTTCTCGGGAGGGGGCTCATGCTCAGCAGAGTTGGCGGACCGATCCGCGGTTGCAGCCTCGCCTCGCACGGTGATGCGCTCCGGCGGCAGAAGCCTGATGCGCCCGTCGCTGCCTGCCTCCAGCGTGTGGATGTAGAAATAGGTGTCGTGATCGTTGGTCGACTCCATGACAGGGGATGGCGCCGACACGATCGTGATGCCGCCGCACTCGCCGATCCAGTCGATGTGCCGGTGGCCGTGCATCAGAACCACGCGCTCTGCGATCGGCTGCAGGAAGCGAACGAAGACGTTGCTGTTGACGAGCGCCGTTCCGATGCGCTCCGACAGCACCTTCGCGGCACGGGGATACTCGACGACGTGGTGGTGCAGGGCGATGAGCCAGCAGGCCCGCGGAAATTGAGCGGTTATGATCTCGATGCCGCGAAGTTGCTCGACGGGAATGACGCCGAGCGCGTTGGTGAAGGAGAAGTGGGAATCGGAGTTCGAGTTCAGGAGAATGACGCCGAGGCCGTCGTCGCGGTCCGGCGGAACGACCATGGGAAAGACATTGCTCCACACGTCGTTCACGACCGTCGAGAAGAACGGACGGGCTTCCTCTGCAAACGTCGCCATTTCGACCTCGCGCGGCTTGAGCGCATCGCTCAGCGTCTCACCCACGCGCGCTTTGGCGCGATCAACGACATGGACGCGCGAGCCCTGAAGCGTGTTGATGGCCGACAACGTGCGGATCTTCCGAAGCCTGGCATTCGGGCCGATGTTGAGGTCGAGCCGCGCGGGATTGGCCCGATCGACGATGTTGACGTCGTGATTGCCGGGAATGATGAGCACGCGATCGGCGAACCGGGGGTGGGCGGCCATGGCCTCGAGAAATTCGGCCCATTCGGCGGCGCGGCCGGCATCGGTGGCATCGCCGGAGATCAGGACGATGTCGAGCGGGTCCGATGCGTCGAGCTCTTCGAGCAGCGCCAAAGTCCGATGCAGCCGGGCGTTGCCGCTGCGGGCCTGATCTGCCGCTCTCGATCCTGAACCCGTAGCGCTCGCCGACCACGTGCAGGTCGGACAGGTGAGCGACGCGCCAGGCGCGCGTCCCCGGCGTGCGGGGCGGAAATGTTTTCACGTCCCTGGGGTGAGGCATGGTCGCATCCGCGAACGCCCAGATGAGCGCCGCCACGGCGAAATAGGCGCCGACGAGCACGACCGTGTTGGCCAGGGCGACCCAGATGAGGTGCCGAGGGTCGAGCAAGATCGGAGACGTCGCCGATCCAGCGCGTGTGCGGCCACGCCAGCATGATCGCCAGCAGGGCTACACCGGTGATGAGGACGCCCGAAACCACGGCCGCAATGGTGCGCAGCCGCTCGCGTTCCTCCGGTCTGGAGTTCTCCAGCAGGCGCCCTTCCGCAAGATGGCGCAACGCTTCGCGGCACATCGCATAGCCGGGCTCGATCGCGAGCGCGTTCAGGGACCAGAAGCTGCTCTCGGCCAGCCGGAACAGCCTGCGTCCGAAAAACCAGCCGAGGGCCAGCACGGCGATGAAGATCAGCAGCGGCAGGATTTCGACGATCGGGGACGCGATCTTTCGCGTCACCGCCGCAAGCCACGCGGTCGCGGCCAGTGGCGCGAGCCCGAGAAGGAGGCCCGGAATGACCAATAGAAAGACCCAGGCCGCGATGAGTTTCGGAATGCTGATCTCGACCAGGAGGCTGCCGGCCAGCGTGAGCATCGAGTGGCGCTTGGTGCTGGACGCATCGTCCTCGACGTCGCCTTGCCGGGGATCGACGATGGGCCTCATGCGCTTGCTCCCGCGGAAGGGCCCGGGGCAGGTTCTCTGCCCCCGAACCAGGCGACGTAGATCGTCGGCAGGAAGACGAGCGTGAGTATAGTCGCGACCAGCAGCCCGCCCATGATCGCAAAGGCCATCGGCCCCCAGAACACGGTCGGCGCGATCGGGATCATGCCGAGAACCGTCGATACCGCCGTCAGCATGATGGGCCGGAAGCGGGCGCTGCTGGCGTCGATGGCGGCCTGCACGACATCTTTCCCTTGGGCGCGCTCGCTTTCGATCTGCCCGATCAGGATCACGGCATTCTTGGTGATCATTCCGAGCAGCGCCAGGATGCCCAGGATGGCAACGAACCCCAGCGGCCGGCCGGATACAAGCAGCGCCGCGACGACGCCGATCAGACCGAGCGGGGCCACGCTCAGCACCAGCAGCAGGCGTTGAAAGCTTTGCAGCTCGAACATCAGGACCGTGAGCATGATGAACAGCATCAGCGGAACGACGGCGACGACGGAGGCCTGCGATTTCGCGCTTTCCTCCACGGTTCCGCCGACGGTGATGGCGTAGGCCTGCGGCAGGCTTTTGCGCAAGGTTTCGATGTCTCGGAGCAAGCCCGTTGACCACCGTCTCCGGCAACTCGCCTGTCTTGACATTGGCCTGCACCGTCAGGGTGGGAACGCGGTCGCGCCGCCACACCACCGGATAGGCTTGCGCATATTCGAAGGTCGCGAACTGGCTGAGCGGAGCGGTGCGCCCGTTCGGGAGCGGAACCTGGATGTTGCGCAGCGTCGTCAGCGAGACGCGCTGCTCGTCGGTCGCCCGCGCAACGACATCGATCAGATAGATGTCGTCGCGAACTTGCGTCACCGCGCTGCCGGATATGGCCGTGTTCAGCACGCTCGCCAAGGTCTCCGAGCTCAGGCCGAGGAGGCGTGCCTCATCCTGATTGATGGCGATGCGGATCTCGCGCGCGGGCTCGATCCAATCGAAATTGACTTTCTCCGTTCCGGGGCTCGATGCGACCACCTGCGGCCAGCTTGAAGGCAATCTCGCGGACCTGAGCGATATCGGGACCGCTCACTCGATATTGTATCGGCCAGCCGACGGGCGGTCCCAGCTCGAGCGGAGAGATGCGGCCGACGAGGTTCGGGAAATCATTGGCCAGAACTTTCTCCAATTTCGTGCGCAGCCGTTCGCGGGCCGCGACGTCCTTGGCGACGATCACGGCCTGGGCGAAGAAATCGTTGGGAAGCTGGACGTCGAGCGGCAGATAGAAGCGGATGGCGCCCCGCCCGACATAGGTGCTCCAGCGGGCGACATCGGTGTCGCCATCGAGAACTTTGTCGAGGCGCTCGGCCACGTCCTCGCTGGCGTAGATCGATGCGTTCTGCGGAAGCCGCAGATCGACGAGCAGCTCGGGCCGGTCCGAGGACGGGAAGAACTGGTTCGGGATCAGGGGGAGGGCAAGCATAGACACGGCGAACAGCGCCAGCGTCAGCGCAATCGTGACCCACTTCGCGTTGCACGGCTCGGGTCAGGAGTCCGCGATACAAGTCCAGGATCTTGCTGGCGCCGCCGCCTTCCGCAGCCTTGGGCGGCTTCAGGATCGCGACGCCGAGAAGCGGCGCAAACACGACGGCGACGAACCACGAGACGATGAGCGCGATGCTGACGACGGCAAAGAGCGAGAACGTGTATTCGCCGGCCGAGCTCGCGGCAAAGCCGACCGGAACGAACCCGGCGATGGTGACGAGCGTGCCCGCGAGCATGGAGAAGGCGTAGGTTCGGAACGCGAATGTCGCGGCCGCCACCTTGTCGTCACCCGCAGCCAGGCGATTGAGCGTCGCGTCGGTCGTGGTCATCGCATCGTCGACCAGCAGCGCGAGCGCAATGATGAGCGCGCCCAGTGAAATGCGCTGCATGTCGATGCCGACCAGATCCATGACCGAGAACACGATGGCGAGCGTCAGGGGGATGGAGAGAGCGATCACCAGGCCCGGGCGCACGCCGAGGCTGATGAAGCTCACGGCCAGTATGATGGCGACGGCCTGCCACAGCGATGTCATGAACTCGTCAATGGCGCTCTCGACGGTCACCGCCTGATCCGCGACCAGCTTCGGCTCGATTCCGATCGGCAAATCCGCCGTCGCTGTCGCCATCGCCTGCGTGATGTTCTTGCCCAGGGCGAGAATGTCGCCGCCGTCGCGCATCGCGATCGCGAGGCCGATCGCCGGCTTGCCGTTGACGCGGAACATAGGCTGAGGCGGATCGGCAAAGGCGCGGCGGATCTGCGCGATGTCGCTGAGGCGCAGCATGCGGCCGCCGACGGCAAAGTTGACGTTCTGCATGATCCTGCTCCGACCGGAACGCGCCGGAAACGCGCAGCGACAGCGTCTCGTCGCCGGTTTGGATCGTGCCGCCCGGGCGGACGACATTCTGCGACTGCAAGGCGCGGATCAGAGCCGAGCGGTCGACGCCGAGGTTCGCGAGCTCCTTCATGGAGAACTCGACGAAGATGCGTCTCGTCCTGGGCGCCGAGGATTTCGATCTTGGACACATCGGGGACGTGCAGCAGCTTCGAGCGCACGTCCTCGACATAGTCGCGAAGCTCGCGATGGCTGAAGCCGTTGCGCCGTGAAGCCGTAGATGATGCCGAACGTATCGCCGAACTCGTCGTTGAAGCCCGGCCCTACGATGCCCGCCGGCAGGGTATGGCGCATATCGCCGATGCTTTTGCGAACGTGGTACCAGATATCCGGCACCTCTCGCGCCGTCGTGCTGCCCTTGAGGTTGACGAAGATCGTCGTGACGCCGGCGCTCGTGAAGCTGCGCAGGAAATCGAGCCCGGGCGTCTCCTGCAGCGTGCGCTCGAGCCGCTCGGTCACCTGCTTCAGCGTGTCTTCGATCGTCGCGCCGGGCCATGCCGCCTGCACCACCATGGTCTTGATGATGAAGGAGGGATCCTCGTTACGGCCGAGGCGGAAATACGACATCACGCCGGCGACAACCGCGACGATCATGAAATAGGCGACGAGCGAGCGATGTTTCAGCGCCCATTCTGACAGATTGAAGCGCATCACGGCCCCGATCCCAGAAAGCGAACTTTCTGTCCCGGATGGAGCGCCTGCACGCCGGCCGTGACGATGACCTCGCCGATGTCGAGACCCTGGGAAATCGCCACCGTCGCCGGTCCAAACCGCGCCACTTCGACATTTCTCAGCGAGACGGTCGTGGTGGACGGATCGACGATCCAGACCGCCGGCTGCAGATTGATTTTCGTCAGCGCGCTGGCCGGGATCTCGATGATGCGCTCGGCCTCCATCTGCACGTTGCCGGTGACCGTTGCGCCGAGCCGCATGGTCTCGGGGGCGTCGGTGAGCCCGACGCGGACTGCGAACGTCCGGGTGACCGGATCGGCCTGCGGTGACACCTCGCGCACCCGACCAGAAGCCGTGATGGACGGATCATCGGTGAGATGGACGCTGATCTCCTGATCGCCCGGGACCGACCGCATGACTTGAGCCGGCACGTCGAAGACCGCGTCGCGTCCATCCTTGCGCGCCAGCCGGACGATCATCTGGCCGGCCTGGACGACCTCATGCGGCTCCGCTCCCGTGGCGGTTACGATGCCCGGCGCGTCGGCTTCGAGCTCGGTGAAGCTCGACGAGGTCATGCGCAGTTTTCAACTGCGCTTCCGCGGCATCGACCTGCGCTTCGGCGGTCACGCGCGCTTTCTCCGCCTGATCGTAGAGCGCGCGCGTCGTCCAGCCCTGGCCCAGCAGAGTTTCCTGGCGTTCGAAACGATTGCGGGCTTCGGTCCATGCGGCTTGGGCCGCGGCAAGGTTGGCCTGCGCCGTTCGCAACGCGTTGGTCTCGTTTTGCGGTTCGAGCCGGGCTATGAGCTGCCCCGCGGTGACGCGGTCTCCGACGTTCACCGCTCTTTCGACCATCCGGCCGGAGATGCGAAAGCCGAGGGCGGCCTCATCCGCGGACTCGATGCGTCCCGTCAGAACGATGGGAGTTCCGGCCTCGCGTTTTTCGACGGCGACGGTGCGAACGGGCCGGACTTCGGGCGTGTCGGCAACCGGCTCTTCCTGGCACGCACCCAGTGCCAGAGCCAAAATCATGACGGGTAGTACAGCGCGCGGCGTGCGTGGTTCCGCGGTGCTGCGAGCAAACCATTGGGACAACATGCTTCACGCCTTCCAGGCCTGAACAATGACGATGTCCCCCCTACCTCAGTCCAAGTGCAACGGCCCCTCCGTGAAAGTCAGAACGTGAACGTACGAATAGCACCTTTACCGGCCCTCATCAGTCTCAAAAGGTCGTCCAGCACTAATGTCCGATTACGAGTGCCGCGCCGAATGCGACTGTCAGCGCGAGAAGCGAAACGCCCGCAACCGGCCATTGCCGTAACACTCACGTCTGATCGTTCGAACGCTGCGCCGCAAGCGGCCGCGGCGCGCAGCCCGCGGTTCAGCACGAGACCACCGAAGTCACCCTCCGGAATCTCAGGCAATTTATGTGGCCGGCGCCATAGCCAGATTGCGAGCAATGCGCCGATCACTATGGGCCACAGCGCAGCCCATAGTCCGGCGATGGAGAATACCTCGTCAAAGCCGCCGGGCATCGCCGATGGAAACAGCGCCCAGGGTATCGCGACCGCAGCAGGTGCAATCGCCAGCCAGGGCAGGGTCAGGCCGGGCGGCGGCGCGCGTCATTGTTCGGCCGGGGCATTGCGGCGAGACATTTCAGAGAAGTGGAGCATCAACAGCAGTCGTTCCGGCGGCTGCCAATGCAGCGAGACTGCCTGCCACGCCATCTCCCAACGGAGCCTTCGATACCGCCTTCGCCAATGCGCCGCCGGTCAATGGCAGTCCCGCGAGACTGAGCGCGATCACCGCTGCCGGAACAAGCACCAGCCACAGGCGGCTCGTGCCCGTTGCAGCCGCCACGCCTATGGCGAGGAACAGCGCGCCTTTGACCAGCGACGTGATGGGCGGCGATGAAGCCTGCCGCCAAGGCCGTGCTGCCGTCTCCGGCGGCGAGCCCCATGCCGATGACCGCGCGCGATCAATCCCATCTGGCTTACGCTGGAGTAGGCGAGCACCGTCTTCGGATTGGATTGAGTGATCGCCGATCGCAACGCCGTAGAATGCCGAGAACAGGCCGACGGCGGCCAGCGCCTCGCCCCAGCCTGCCATCGCGGCGTCGAAAGGCATGAAACGGATGAAACCGATGACGCCGGCCTTGACCGCCGCGCCGCTCAACACGGCGGCGGCGGGAATGGGTGCCGCCGAATAGGCCAGCGGCATCCACACGTGCAGCGGCACAAGTCCGATCTTCAGCCCGAAGCCTGCGATCAGAAGCGCTACTGCCGGGTCTCGCCATGGCGAAGACGGGAGCGCCGCCACGGCGTCGCGGATCAACAGGCTGTTGTCGGGGGCGGCTGCGGCCAGCAACACCAGGCCCATCAGCACGCACGCCTCTCCCAGCAAGGCAAAGGCCACGTACACGGCGCCGGCTCGATCACCGCGCGCGCTGCCATGGTGCGTGATGAGGCCGTAGGCCGAGAGGCTGCCCATGGCGAAAAACAGATAGAAGCTCGCGATGTCGGCCGCCATGAACACGCCGACGTTGCCGGTGAGCGCGAGCAGCCACCACGTGGCGAAGCGACCGGCGTTCGGATCGGCGCGCAGATACGTCGCGGCATAGATCCCGGCGGCGATCCAGAGCACCGCGGCGACGCCGAGCAGCATCGCGCCGGGCACATCGAGGGCGAGCGTGGCGCCGAACACCAGGAAGCATGAGCGGCGGTTGGCCGGCCGCCAGCACTGCGGCCGCCAGCGCAGGCACCGGCGCCAACGCCAACAGCAATGACGGCATCCGCGACCTCATGCGCCGCGAGAGGCAAGCCAGCAAGCAGGACGAGCGGCAGCGCCAAAGCGGCGGCAATGACAGCCGCAGCGGGGAGCGGGCCTGCGTCGGTCATGGCGAAAGGCCTCCCAACACCTCGGGGCGGCCGATCTGCAAGAGGCCCAACGGCTGCAGCGGCAGCAGGCCGAGCAGCAGCGCCGAGATCGCGAGCGCCAGCGGCACCACTTCGCGGGTGCGCGGCACTGTTGCGCGAAGCGTCAACGATCCGCTCGCGTCGCTCATCGCCCGCGCCAGAACCCGGAATACATAGGCGCCCGCGAGCAGCCCACCCACCAGGATCACCAGCGCCCACCACCATTGGCCTTCCATGGCGGAGGCGGACAGCATCAGCCATTTCGCAACGAAGCCGCCGCTCGGCGGCACGCCCATCAGCGACAGCCCAGCGAGGCCGAATGCGATGACGGTCATCGGAAGCGCCCGTCCGATGCCGCCGAGCTCGGCGATGCGGTCATGGCCGAGCGTCTCGGCGATCAGTCCCGCCGCCATGAACATGGCGGCCTTGGCGAAGGCGTGCGAGATGAGCTGAAGCCAGCCGCCGGTCCAGGCGACGTTGCGCCAGGGTTCGCTCGCGTCGATGCCGATCATGAGCGGAAACATCAGGAACAGATAGCCGATCTGCGCCACGGTCGAGTAGGCGATCAGGAGCTTCAGCCGGGCCTGACGAAGCGCCAGTACGCTGCCGAATATGATAGCTCCCGCGCCGAGCGTGCCGAGCAGTTGTGCCGCCGCGGCGCTGGGCAGGCCCGGCGCAACGTCGAACCAGATGCGGACGATCAGGAAAAAGGATCCCTTGACCACGAGCGCCGAGAGGACCGCGCTGGCCGCGGCAGGCGCGCCGGCATGAGCGGGCGGCAGCCACAGGTGCAGCGGGAACAGCGCGGTCTTGGCCAGCAGTCCCGCCGTCATCAGTGCGATTGCGATCCAGACGACGGGCTCGGGCCGGATTCTTTCTGACAACAAGGCGATGTCCAGCGTGCCATAGGCTCCGTAGAGCAGCGCCGTTCCGAGCAGATAGAGCACTGAGCCCGCGAGCGCGAACAGCAGGTAGCGCAGCGCGGCGGAGATGGTCTCGGCGCGACCGTCGAGGCAAACGAGCGGCACCGCGCCGAAGGTCAGAAGCTCGAGCGCGACATAGAGATTGAACAGGTCGTGGCCGAGGAAGACGGCATTCATCGCCGCCCAGACAGCCAGCAGAAGCGTCCAGAATACGAGCGGCGCACGGGCTTCGGTCACGCCCTGCGGTGTCGCGAAGTCGGCGCGCGCGAACAGCGCCGTCGCGCCGATCACGAGCGCGGTGGTGACGAGCATCACCGCTGAAATGCCGTCGGCACGCAGCGCCACGCCGAGCGGCGGCTCCCAGCCGCCGAGGACATAGGTCAGCGCGTCTCCGGCGTGAATGACGTCGGCAAGGATCGCGACGGCGACAGCGAGCCCGATCGGCATGAGCACCAAAGCGATGCGTTCCGCATGGCGGCCGCCGAGAAGAACTGAGAGCAGAACGCCGGCCACCGGCAAGACGATCGCCAGCACCAGGAGATAGCCCGGCGCGTGTGACGCATCCGCGGTGGCAAGAGCGTCAGGCATCGGGCGGCGCTCCGTCGGAGCGTGCCTTTGGGGCCGGACTCGGAAAGCCGCAATACCAGCGCGACGGCCAGCGCCGTGGCGGAGAAGGCTACGACAAGCCCGGTGATGACCATCGCCTGCGGTATCGGATCGCCGTCGAAGCCTGCAGCCGCGCCCCTGCGGGCCACGACGCCGAACAGGAGAAACACGCCGCCGCCGAGAAGATTGAAGGCGAGGATTTTTCGCAGCGGTTCAGGATGAATGATGAGGCCGAACAGCCCCAGCCCGACAAGCGCGGCTCCGGCGAGCCCGAACAGTGTTGCTGCGGTCATCGCGAAGTTCCCCCCTGCGGAGGTCCGGCGACGAGCAGCACGAGCGTGACGGCGACGGAGACCGTCATCACCACCTCGATGGCGATGATCAACGCCTTCGCGTATCCCGCGGGATAGGCGAGGAAGCCGCCGGCGACTACAAAGCCCGCGAGACCGACCACGAGGAAAACCACGGCGCCTGCGACGAGCGTGAGCCGAAGGCGGGCGTCGTCGACGCGCGGCATGGGTGTCAGCCCGGCGATGACGGTCAGCATCCACATGGCCGCCAGCATCGCACTGGCCTGGAACGCCCCGCCCGGATGGTCGGCTCCGTTCCACAGGATGAAGATGGCGACCACGATGCCGATGGGTGGCAGCACCTGCGCGAGGAAGCTCAGCACGCCGTCGGGGTCCCGCGCCCGCCAGAGGATCGGCGTGCCGCCCCAGTATCGATCCGGCGCCAGGGACCAGACGCCCACAAGGGCGAGCAGCACCACCACCTTCTCGAGAAATGTATCGATGGCGCGGAAGGCGAGAAGAACGGCGGTGACTGGATTGCCGAGGCCGGTTGCCGGCAGGTTTGCCGCTGCCGCCGGAGCGAGCGTCGGCGCGGGATCGGCCGGGAGAAGAACGAGGGCGGCGAGCCCTGCCGAGACAATCGCGCAGAGGAGGGCGGCGGTCAGGCGTAAAGCAGTGCTGGGCCATTCCGGTGCGGTCTCGATGCCCCGGGTTCGCTTGGCTGCGCGCAGCAGAAGGGCGCCGGTCACGCCGCTGCCGATCGCGGCCTCCGTCAGCGCGATATCCACCGCGGCGAGGCGCACCCAGACCAGCGCCAGCAGCAGCCCGTAGGCGACGAAGCCGATGACGGCGTCGAATGTCTCGCGTGCGGCGATTGTCCAGCCGGCTACCGTCAGCATCAGCGCCGCCAACCCAATATCGAGGACCAATTGCACCGTCATGCCTCACGGTCCTCCCTGCCGCGCGGCGCGCGCGATGAGCTGGGCGACGGTTGCTCCGGCGAACTGCACCAGCAGCCAGATGCAAATCAGCTTGAGGGCTCCGAGCGGACCATCGGCCCACGGCAGCAGCCCGATCACCATCAGGCCGAGGCCGAGATTGTCGGCCTTGGTCAGAGCGTGCAGGCGCGTCAGCGTATCGGGGAAGCGCATGAGCCCCACCGTGCCGGCCAGGAAGAAGACGGCGCCGGCGGTGACAAACAGAATGGTGAAGATGTCACGCGCCATGCTCATCTCCATCCGTTGCCTCATCCCGTGACTCTCCGCTGGCCGGACCAGAGAGGTTCGAAGTCGTCACGAATGCGACTGACGCAAAGGCGGCGAGCAGCGCGAGCGCCAACGCGACATCGACGATGGCGGGGCTCCGGGTCGCCGCCGAGAGAAGCAGCAAGGCCGCGATGCTGCTGGTGCCGAGAAGCTGCGCCGACATCATGCGATCCACTGGCGTTGGCCCGCGCAGAACCGAGGCCAGACCGAGAGCGAGCATCACCAGTACGAAGATGCCGATTGCGGTGAGGAAGCTAGCCATCAGCCCGCTCCTCTCCCAAAGCGCGCATGAAGAGAGTCTTCGTCCTCGGAGAGCTGCTTCACCACCGGCTGGTCGACGTCCAGGCAATGGATGAGGAGCGTTCCATCTTGGTCCGATCCGACCGGTAATGTGCCGGGCTGCAAGCTCGCCACCGTGCAGAATGCGCGCCTTCCGGAACCGGCGGACAGCCGTGGCCGATAGGCGACGAAACCGGGGTTGAGAGGCAGTCGCGGATCGAGCGCGCGCCACGCGACATCGACGCCGGCCACAATCGATTGGCCCAGGAAGCGCACTGCGTAGGTCGCCAGCGCGACGAGGGAGGGGTGTGACGGACGCGGCGGAAGAAGGCGCAGGCTTGTCCAGGTCGCGGCCGCCGCCGCAAGCCAAGCCCGCCGGAAGGTCGGCTGGATTGCCACGGGAGAGGGCGAGCCAGAAGAGAAGGAATAGGATTCCGCGAGAGACTGCAGCATCCCGGAAAATGCTGGCGTCCGGCTCTCGGTTGCTCATGGCGCACGCTCCCCTGCCGGTGCTCAGAACGATCCGAATGTCGAACCCAGCACGATCACTGCCGCGAGTGCGATCATCGCGCCCACGATCGCAACCACGACGATGTCGAGATAGCTCTCCCGGTGCGTCGATCCGCATACGGCGAGCAGTGTCACCACGGCGCCGTTGTGCGGCAGGCTATCGAGCGTACCGGCGCCGATGACGGCCACGCGATGCAAGAGCGCCGGATCGATGCCCTGTTCCGCCGCCAGGCGCATGTAGGTTGAGCCGAGCGCATCGAGCGCGATCGTCAGCCCACCCGAAGCCGAGCCGGTCAGGGCCGCCAGCACGTTGGTGGCGACTGTGAGCGAGACGAGCGGGCCACCGCCGATCGACAGCACCCAATCGCGCACGGCCTCGAACGCCGGAAGCATCGCGACCACCGCGCCGAAGCCCACGAGACTTGCGACGCTGAGGGCCGGGAGGACGGAGGCGTTCGCGCCCGCATCCATGCTTTCGCGCAAGGCAGGGAGACGGCTGAGATTTGTGAGCACGAGAATGAGCGTCGCTGTCGCAAGCGCCACAACAACGGACCAGACGCCGCCCACGGCCGAAAGCGATGTGGGGCCCCAACGCTCTTCGGCCAAGAACGCAAAGTCGAGCCGCGGAAGCACGAAGATCGCCATCAGCAGATTGACGCCGACGACGACCACGAGCGGAAGCACGGCCAGTCCGATGGGAGGCAGGCTGTCACTGGAATGGCCGTGGCTGGAGCTCGGCGGGATCGAACTCGCGAGCGGTCGTGGCCCGCTCGCGAATGAGCTGGTCTTCGGCGACGGCATCGGGAGGGCTTAGCGCGTCGCCGCCATAACCCTCACCCGTGCGCTGAGCTACGGCCTCGGCACGACGAAGCCACCACATGCCGAACCCCAGCATGATGGCCGAAGCGATGATGCCGAGCCCCGGGGCGGCAAAGGGTGTCGTGCCGAAGAACGGCATCGGGATGGCGTTCTGAATCGCGGGCGTGCCCGGCAACGCCGACATCGTGAAGGTCGAGGTCCCGAGAGCGATGGCTGCCGGCATCAATCGGCGCGGAATGTCGGCGGCTCGAAACAACTCCTGCGCCATCGGCGCCAGCACGAAGAAGGCGACGAAGAGGCTGACGCCGCCATAGGTCACCATCGCGCCCGCGAGAACGACCGCCAGCATGGCGTGGCGCGGCCCCAGGCGCTCGGTCATGAAGCGTGAGATCGCTCTCACGGAGCCGCTGTCGTCCATGAGCTTGCCGAACAAGCGCGCCGAGCAGGAACAGGGGAAAGAACTGCGCGAGGAACTGCGCGGCATTTCCCATGAACGTCTGTGTCCAATGGGCGAGCAAGCGGCTCGCGCGCAAACGCAGCCGCAATGATCGCCGCGGCTGGCGCGAGCAGCAGAATGCTCCAGCCGCGATAGGCGAACCAGATCAACAGTCCGAGTGCGACGAGATATGCCCAAGAGCCCCATGGCTCAGCATTCCGCCAGCAGAACGTCGAGATCGGCGGTGGAGCGGTGCCCGATGTCGTTCCGCGTGCGCCTCGCAGGAACTGCTGGTCGCGCAGCGGCGGCCCTCATCCCGCAGCATTGTCAGGAATTCCCTCTCGGCATTGAGCTTCGAGGACGAGCCCAGGTCGGCCAGCATTTCGCTCATGATTCGGTGCGTGCGCATTCCCGCCCATCGCGCGCCTTCTCCTGTGCCGGGGTCTGCCACCTGACGCATCAGACGCAATCATCCGCAGCTCCTTCATCAGCGTGGCGTTGAACGACACCTCGTTCAGGCGATTGAGGATCTCGGATGCGGTTCGCGGCGTTCCGGTCCGCTCGCGTCGGATTGATCTGGACGAGGATCGTATCCGCGAGCATCGCTTTCGCGCACCAGCGGCGTAATGGTCGGATTGCCGGAAAATCCGCCATCCCAATAGGGCTCGCCATCGATCTCGATCGCTTGAAACATTGTCGGCAGACACGCGGAGGCCAGGAGAACGTCGGGGGTCAATTCCGCGTTGCGGAAAATGCGGCCACGGCCGGTGTGAACGTTGGTTGCGGTGATGAACAGCTTGATCGGCGACCGCGCCAGCCGCTCGAAATCGATGCTCTCATCGAGAATGGCGGTCAGCGGATTGTTGCCGTGCGGGATTGAGATCGTAGGGAGAGAACAGCCGGGACATGAGATCGAGCGTGATGAAAACCGGCGAATAATCGAGCGTCCAGCGGCCGAGCATGCGGTCGATCGGCGAACGCTGCAAAGGGCTGAACGCGGCGGCCTTGGCCACCCGCTCCCAATAGGCATCGAGCGCGGCGCGCGCGCCTGCGGCCCCGCCTTCGGTCCAACCGTCAGCAAGTACGGCGGCGTTCATTGCGCCGGCCGACGTGCCGGAAATGGCATCGATCTTCAGTCCTGGCTCTTCCAGGAGCCGGTCCAATACACCCCACGTGAAGGCTCCATGGGAGCCGCCGCCCTGAAGGGCGAGATCGATCAGGCGCGTATTTGCACTGCGCTTGTCGTGAGCGCCGGGACGTGCGGTCGGCATGGTGCCATCCGTTGCAGTTCCTCATCGACAGCCACGCGATGGCTGCAGCTCCGAAGAAACCCCTCATTCGGAGGGCTTCTTCGGATCTCGCCTTGAGTTTTAGTCGTCAGTATCG
Organism: uncultured Alphaproteobacteria bacterium; assembly: GCA_963831345.1. Lineage (GTDB taxonomy): Bacteria > Pseudomonadota > Alphaproteobacteria > Rhizobiales > Hyphomicrobiaceae > Hyphomicrobium_C. The sequence continues at coordinate 67,706 of CAWHPZ010000009.1, read as the reverse complement.
ACGCGCCGGAGGTTGCTACTCTCCAGAACCTGCGGGTGCGCGGTGCGTTCATCTTGGGAGTGGCACCGCTGACGGTGCCCGTTGCCGGAAGCTTGCCCGGTTCGTCGCCCATTCTCAGCCGGCCGTCGGGCGTGACGGAAGATCCCGACTCTCCCGCGCCTGCCCCGGTCGCACCCATTTCCGGAACTTTACCGCTGACGGTTCCTGTTGCGGGAAGTTTGCCTTCATCGCCCATGGTCGCGGGAGGACCTTTGGGCTGGGTCGTCTGGGCAATTGCGGGGAGGGAGGCAGCACCGAGCAGAAGCGCGGCGGTCGCAGTTATTGTAATAGACTTCATTTTTTGGACTCCTCAGTGAATTGCATTGGTCACTAAGTGGTCCCCCCTAACGCCTTCACTATAGTCCATATGCGCAGTCCGTCTCGCGCAATGTGCATAAGTTTGGTCGGTACTTAAGTTGGCGTGAATAATCTCGGTGCCGCCGAAGCTTAAAGGCGTCGCAGCTGCCGTTCGAGGTACGATTGCGGTGATGGAAATTACAGCTACGTCGCATTGCTTACGTATTAAACGAGGCATGCTGAGCGACGTGCGAGGGCCTGACGCGCCAGTCTAGAGGAAGTCTTCGGAGAGGTCACATGGGTTATTGCTGCTGATGGTTGACGAACAGGTAGTGGCGCTAACGCACCGAGCGATCGAGAGCAGGATCTTTCCCGGATGCGTATTGGGTCTGATAGATAACGGTCGTCAGGATGTGCGCGCATTCGGGAAGGCAATATATGAGAGCGACGCGGGCCTTTCCGAACTGAGCATCTATGACGTCGCCTCCATCACAAAGACGGTCGTTACCGCGACGCTGATGCACTTGCTGATCGACGAGGGACGCTGCGGGCTTACGGAACCAGTGAGCAAGTATATTCCCGAGTTCGCCGTGAACGGCAAAGACGGCGTACTGATCGAGCACTTGATGAGCTACACGGTGCAGCTCGCGACGCCGTACGTCGACGATTGGAAAGGGGACACGGCGCTCTGGACATTTCCGGAGTTGTTGAAGCTCTTCTACGCCGCACCGCTCAAGACGCCGCCGGGCGAAACCTATCTCTACACGGACGCAACGGCGATCCTGCTGGGCGAGCTCATCCGCCGCATCGCCGGTGCTGACTTGGATGTCCTCGCGGAGCAGCGGATATTCTTGCCGCTGGGCATGCGTGACAGCACGCTGATCCCCTCATGCGAAAACAAGCGTCGCATCGTACCGACGGGGTATCGCCCAGATGGGACGCTTCTCTGGGGGATCCCGAACGACGAAAAGGCTCATGTCGCTTACGCATCCGGAACGCAGTCAGGGTTGGCGGGACTGTTCTCTACCGTTCCGGATATCCTCAGCTGGATCGAGATGGTTTTCGGCGGAGGTCGCGTGAATGGGCACCAGTTCCTCAGTCCTCGCGCAATCGAGCTCATGACGCTCGATTACTATCCTGGAAAGAGCTTTCGCAGCGCGCTCGGATGGGGCGACGGCCCGACATATCAATCGCTCAACGGCGCCGGCGGCAAGACCATCCTTGCCAAAGGCGGCTATACCGGGTGCTTCATGGTAGGCGACGCCACCGCAAAGAAGGCAGTCGTCTTCCTTTCGAACCGAGTCTATCCCGAGAGGCCGGCGGACCTGACGCCTTGGCAAGAGTTCCGCAGAACTATCGTTCGGTGCATATTCGCGTAGTCCTTTGCCCATAACCCGGAACAGCTCCATCCGATGAATGCGCCGTCGCCGACCGACGCGAGCCCACGCGCCGCGATGCTAACCGCCCTGACAGTCTATCTGCGCCCCCGCGTCCTGATCATCCTGCTGTTGGGATTTTCCTCGGGACTGCCGCTGGCCCTGTCGGGCGAAACGCTGCGCGTGTGGATGGCCGACCGCGGCGTCGACCTTGGCACCATCGGGCTGCTCACGCTTGCTGGGCTGCCCTACACCCTGAAGTTCCTCTGGGCGCCCGTCGTCGATGCATGGGACGTTCCTTATCTCTCGCGCCGCTTGGGGCGCCGCCGCGGCTGGCTGGTTGCTTCTCAACTTTTGCTCATGGGGACCATCGCATTTCTCGGCACGCGCGACCCCCTGTCCGCGCCGCTCATGGTTGGATTTGCCGCGCTCCTAGTCGCCTTCGCCTCCGCCACTCAGGATATTGTCGTCGACGCATTCCGCGTGCAGAGCCTGCCTACCGACGAGCAGGCCGCCGGCATGGCAAGCTACGTTGCCGCGTATCGCGTGGGCATGCTGGTCTCGGGCGCGGGCGTGATCGGCCTTTCGGCGTGGCTCGAGTCGCAGGGCCTGAGCAAAGAGGCTATCTGGCCGATCGCCTATGCCTGTGCCGCCTTGCTCGTGCTTGTCGGCCTGGCCGCCGCTTTGCTGGCGCGAGAGCCGGCGGGTGCCGAGGACGATACGGCGGCCGTTGGGTCCGCGCCGCTCGAGCGCCTCGTTAACACCGCAACGGGAGCTTTCGTCGAATTCTTCAAACGTGACGCAGCCCTTGCCGTCCTTGTCTTCGTCGTGCTTTTCAAGCTTTGCGATGCTCTGGCCGGCGCCATGACCGCGCCCTTCGTTCTGTCGATCGGCTACACGAAGGCCGAGTATGTGGCGATCGTGAAGGGCGTAGGGCTCGCCGCCCTATTGGTCGGTGGATTTGCCGGCGGCGCCGTGGCTCGCGCCCTACCTCTGCTCAACGCTCTATGGATTGCCGCCATTATTCAGATGCTCTCCAATCTGGTCTTCGTGTGGCTTGCATTGCAAGAGACGAGCCCTTGGGCCTTGACGATCGCGATCGTGGTCGAGAATTTCTCGGGTGCGATCGGCACGGTTATTTTCGTCGCCTACCTGTCGGCTCTCTGCCGCAATCCTCTGCATACGGCGACGCAGTATGCCCTGCTGACGGCGTTCGCCTCCACGGGACGCACACTCTTCTCATCCGGAACTGGCTTTGCAGCGCAAACGCTGGGGCTGGCCGGCTTTCTTTGTCGCCACCGCGCTCGCCGCACTACCGGCGCTCGCCCTCATGACGTGGCTCGCCAAACGCAACCATTTCCGCGCGCTCGAAACAGAGCGAAACGGCGCCCCGCTCGCACATGAAGCTTAGCGACCTTGCCTACCGACGAGGGTGGCAGTGATTTATCTGGAAGCTCGGGCGCCCATGATGTTTTCGCTCATGGCACGTCGACTCCTGATAGAGATCCGGGTGTTTCAAGATGGGCATGAGCAGCCGTATAACCCATAACGTCGTCGCCCAGCGTCAATGTTCGCTTCCCCGAGAAGCAGATCTCAGCGATGGGCAGTCGGGCCGAACCGCTCGTACGCGACCACGCCCCCCATATGGTCATCGCCCCATGCATTCGCGTTGCCTCGCTGCAACGCTTGCGTCTCAATCGCCAGACATAAGCGCTACGCCACGCTCATCGAGATCAAGCTGGTCGACGCCGCCTGTGCTGCGCTTTGCGGCCTCGCTGCTAAGCTAAGCATTGATCCTCCAGTCAGCACCTAATGTCTGCGTCCGGACCGTGCACGATACCGGATGCGAGATGCCATCTCGTCGCAGCGAACGGCCCAGAATGGCAATCGATATTCCGCTGCTGCGTTAACGCCGGCCGATATTCCAAATTCACATAAGAAAACTCGCCCGCATCCTCATAAGGATCGCGTTTTTTCTCGTTTCCCCAAAACCTTCCAGTCCGATTTTAGTTGGCCCACTCGGTTTCCGCCGCAAGCGGAATAACTCGGGAAAAACGCGCCGGTTTCATCGAAACACGACGATCGAGACTGGGTAATGGCGAACGCCGGATTGGCAGCAATCGATGCTCCGCCAAGGGAATTGGATTTTTGGAGGTGTTGAGATGTTTGGGGGAACGAAGCGTCGGTTGGGCATCGCGCTCGGGTTCGCTGCTTCGGCAGCGGCACTCGCAGCGGCGATGCCCGCACATGCGGCCGATCTGGTTGCGGGGGGGCCTGCGGATCTCGAGGAGCGCATCGCCGAGCTCGAGGCGACGACGGCGCGCAAAGGAAACCGCAAGGTTTATCTCGACCGTTTCGGGCGTCGTGAATGAGGCGCTCTTGGCCTGGGATGACGGCGACGAGCGTAACGTCTACGTCGTCACCAACGAGTGAGCAGCCGGATCGCTTCCGCTTCATCGGCGAGGCCGATATCGCCAAGGGCTGGAAGGCCGGCTACCTGATCGAGATCGGCATCCGCGGCTCGCGCGAGGACAGGGTCAATCAGGACACTCCGAACGGCAGCAACCCCGACGGAAGAGATGGCGTGAGCACGCGCCACAGCGCCTGGTGGCTGAGCAGCAAGAGACTACGGCAAACTGTGGGCCGGTCTGACCTCGGACGCTGCCGACGGCATCACCGAGATCAACCTCGCCAACACCAACCACTTCGCTCAGCTCCAATAAGCAGTACCTTGGCCGACAGCGGCAACAACGGCTTCTTCGTTCGCTGCAGCAACGGTCAGCGGAGCAATATTAAGTGGGGCCTCTTCGCCTCGCCGCCGGGTCTCGCTCAACAACCCGGGCGAAGGCCATCGCGAAGAATCTGATCAAGTACGAGACGCCCGACGGTGGCCGGCTTCGTGGCCTCCACCGCCTGGGGCGAGGACGACCTCTGGAACATCGCCCTGCGCTATAAGGGCGAGTTCAGCGGCTTCAAGCTCGCTGCCGGCATTGCCTACTCGGAGGTCAATGGCGGAAATGCGAATAATATTAAGCGCGGCATCGGCGACACCAACGAGTTCGGCCTCAGCGCCTCGACTGCACATAGCGAGTTTGGCCTCTACGTGACCGGCGCCTACGGCCATCTCGAGGACGAGCAACTGCTCTGCGGCGTTCGATAACGACGACCGACTTCTACTTCATCCAGGCCGGTATCGAGCGGAAGTTCTTCCCCGTCGGCAAGACGACCCTGTTCGGCGAGTATTGGAACATCGATCGTGGCACCGGCCCTCGACGCCTCTCTGGCGGGGCCCTGCAAGCAGCCAACGTCCCCGGCGTTGGTGCTGGTGTCGTCGGCGGAACGTCCGAGCTCGAAGGCTGGGGTCTCGGCCTGAACCAGAACTTCAGCGAGGTCTTCGATCTTCTATCTTCTCTACAACCACGTCAGCGCCGACTTTAACGTCGTAACTGCGGGTGGCTGTCCGGTGGGCAACGTTGAAGTCGACGACTTCGATTACGTCGTCGTGTGGCGCCCAGATCAAGTTCTGATCCACGGCCTTCTCCCGTCGATCAGCAGCGGGGCCGGCCTCTTGCAAAAGAGGTCGGCCTTTTTTTTCGGAGTCTTTCAGCTGCCGTTTTGCCTCTGCGTCGTCCCAGAAGTCGACCGTCTCCTTGCGCAGCGTCTCGCGGCAGTCGCTCCCGCAGCTGATCCATGTGCCGTGCTTTGAGACGCATCCACTTGTCATAGCGGCCGGCGCGGACAGGTGCCGAATAGCACGTAAAATGACCGTTCGTGCTGCAGGCGGTCACCGTGCCGGGTTGCGTCCTTTGGGGCCTCTGTCTCCCGCGTGCGCGGTTGAGATCGAGGCTGCGGTCATGACGAGTGCGGCGCCAAGAAGGCCGAGTCTCCCTTGCATTGTCCGTCTCCCAGTTTGTTTTTTCGCGAGTGTATTGCGAAATGGAATATAAGCATTCCACGACTGGTAATATGAGTTTCGGAAAACGCGAAGGCAAGCGGCGAGTGTTCAAAAAAGGCCGTGAAGAAAAGCTGAATGAAGCTCCGCTATTGTGGTGTGAATTTCTGTTTTAGTTGGTGTCGCGCGAAACGGAGGCGATCAGCACGCGGGTTCGCGAACGCGCGATCAGCCGGATCAGTGGCCGGGCAACTGGAAGATGGCAGCGAGGACAGAGAGTTTGTCGAGGCTACTGTGATATGGCCCGGTCGAGCTGCTGCAGCGCCCATCGGACATTCTTGCGCACGTCCGCATCGGGATCATCGGCTGCGGCCTCGAGGTGGGGCCGGGTCTCGGGAGCCCGGATCTCGCCAAGCGCCGCCGCCGCTTCCTTGCGCACGTTTGGCTGCGCATGGCTGAGGGACGATGCAATCAACAAAGCCGCACCGCGCGCCTTTATCTTGCCCAGGCTGCGGATGGCCTTGAGGCGCACCTGCCAGAACTCGTCACCGAGGGCTTGGGTCAACGCATCCGAGTGCGCCGCCGCCGAGGGGCTTTGGCCGAGCGACTCGGCCGCAGCCTCACGCACGCGCCAATCCGCATCGCTGAGCGCCGATGCTATCGTTTCCGCTGCAGCTTCGGTGCGGGAGAACACCAACGCGTTGACCGCGACGCGGCGCACGTCGGCATCGGTATCCGCTACCGCTCGCTTCAACGCCGGAAGTGCCTCTTCGAGCTTGAGATAGCCGATCACGCCGATGGCCTGGATGCGCACGGCTGGCTCGGGATCGCGAGAGGCCGCCAGGGCCGGTTCCAGCGCGTCGCGGCTGCGCAACTCCTTCAAGGCGCGAAACGCGCCCTCGCGCACGAATGCCGAGGCGTGAGATACGACGCCGAGTATGGGGCCGGCTGCGGCAGGGTCCTTCAGTCCGGCGAGGCTTTCGGCTGCGGCGGATGCAACCTCAGGACTTTCATCCATGAGCGCCCGGACGAGAGCTGCGGCAGCATCGCGCCATCGAATGAGCCAAGCGCAATCGCCGCCTGGCGGCGGACGCCGCTGTCCGGATCGTCGACCAGCGATGCGAGCAGCGGAATGGCTGCGGGCGATCCGGAATCCTCGATCTCGAGCACGGCCACGCGGCGGCGCTCGGCATCGTCCGAGCGCAGCTCCTGCGCGAGATCATCCAGATCGGCAAAGCTCTCGAACACATCACTCATGGAGCGCATCTCCCTTACGCTTCGAGTTGCATCAGGCGCCGACGCGGACGCGCTGGCGGTAATAGATGTCCTTCTCCTCGTCGGCGATCGGGACGACGTACGGATCCACGGCGCGCTTCTCGCTGGTCATGCTGCCGTCCTTCTTGCTGAGCAGCGTGTGGCAGAACCAGTTCTCGTCGTCGTGCTCCGGGTAGTCGGTGCGCAGGTGATAGAGCCCCCAGCGGCTCTCCGCGCGGAACAGCGAGGCGTGCGGCGGCCATGTCGGCGCAGTCCAGGATCGACTGGGCTTCGAGCGCGCGCAGCAACTCGTGCGAGTTGCGCGCCATCATGCCGGTTTCCATATCCTCGCGCACCTCCGCCAAGCGCGCTGCGCCGAGCTCGAACTTGCGCGTCACCTTCGGCGGCTGCAGATAGTCGTTCACGAGGCGACGGGCCTTGTACTCGATCTGGTTCGGCGGGATGCCGTCTTCGCGCCTGGTCGGCGCCAGCACGCGGTCGCGCTCGCTGGCGATGTCGGCGGCGTCGAAGTCGGCGAAGTCGTCGTCCTCCGCAAACTCCATCGCGTGCTCGCCGGCGACCGAGCCGTTGGTGAAGGCGCCGAGCATGTAGTTGTGCGGCACGCTGGCCATGTCGCCGGCGGCGTAAAGGCCCGGCACGGTCGTGCGCGCGAACTCGTCGACGAACACGCCGGACGCGCTATGGCCGGAGCAGAAGCCGATCTCGGAGATGTGCATCTCGATCATCTCGCTGCGGTAGTCGGTGCCGCGCCCCTCGTGGAACAGCCCGCGCGTCGGCCGCTCGACCTTGTGCAGGATGGTCTCGATTTCGTCGATGGTTTCTCGTGCAGATGATTGAGCTTGAGGAACACCGGCCCCTTGCCCGACTGCAGCTCGTGGTAGAACTCGAGCATCATCTGGCCCGACCAGTAGTCGCATTCGATGAAGCGCGAGCCTTCGTTGTTGGCGGTGTAGGCGCCGAAGGGACCGGCGACATAGGCGCAGGCCGGGCCGTTGTAATCCTTGATCAGCGGATTGATCTGGAAGCACTCGAGGTTCGCGAGCTCGGCGCCGGCGTGATAGGCCATCGCATAGCCGTCGCCGGAATTGGTGGCGTTCTCGTAGGTGCCGAACAGATAGCCCGAGGCCGGAAGGCCGAGCCGCCCGGCCGCGCCCATGCACAGGATCACGGCCTTGGCCCTGATGACCAGGAACTCGGCGGTGCGGGTGTTGACGGCGATGGCCCCGGCGACGCGCCCGTCCTTGCCGGTCAGCAGGCGCGTGGCGATGTAGCGGTTCGAGATCAGCAGCTGCGCGCGGCGAAGCTGCCGGTAGAGCGCCTTCTTGACCGTCTCGCCATTCGGCATCGGCAGCACGTAGGTGCCGATGTGGTGCACCTTCTTGACCGCGAAGTCGCCGTTCTCGTTCTTCTGGAAGCGGATGCCGAAGCTGTCGAGCTCCTCGATGATCGAGTAGCAGCGCTCGGCATATTTCAGCACCGCCTTCTGATTGACGATGCCGTCGTTGGCGATGGTGATTTCCTTGGTGTACTGCTCGGGCGTCGCGTGGCCCGGAATGACGGCGTTGTTCAGCCCGTCCATGCCCATCGAGATGGCGCCGGACCGCTTGACGTTCGCCTTCTCCAGCAGGATGACCTTGGCGTTGGGATTGCGGCGCTTGGCCTTGAGTGCCGCCATCGGCCCGGCCGTGCCGCCGCCGATGACGAGCACGTCGCAGGTGACTTCCGAAAGGCCGTCGACGATGGCATCCATTGTCATGCTGCCGCTCCTTCGTGATCGGGCGTGCGGACGAGACCGGCCGAGAGCGCCGGGCTCTTGGCCAAGGTCTGGAAGACGACGCAGTAGCGCTCGGTGAGCTTCAGAAGCTGGTCGAGCTGCTCTTGCGTGGCGCTGCTCGTCACCTCGAAGCGCAGGCGGATGGCCTCGAAGCCGACGGGCGCCGTCTTGTCGACGCCGAGCGTGCCGCGGAAATCGAGATCGCCTTCGGCAAACACCTCGGCTTTATCGAGCGTGACGCCGATGGCGGTGGCGACGGCTTTGAGGGTCACTCCGGCGCAGGCGACGAGCGCTTCGAGCAGCAGGTCGCCCGAGCACAGCTCCAGGCCCGTGCCACCCGTGGCCGGATGCAGGCCGGCGACGGCCAGCGCGCGGCCGGTGTCGAGCTTGCAGGCGATGCTCTGATCATCGACCGAGCCTTTGGCGCGGAGCGTGATGCGCGCCGCGCCGGGCTCGGATTTGTATTTGTCCTTCAAGGGCGCCTGAAGGGCGCGCAGGTCTGCCGCATCCATGCGGTTCTCCTTTTGTGGTGCGTTACTGTGCGGCGACAAGCGCCGCGGTGGTGTCATGATGTCGAGGCCTTCTCGACAGAGTGGCGTCGAGCGCCAGGAGTGCGCGGCGCTTTTCCTCTTCGAAATCCGGCGACAGCCGATCGCGCGGCCGGGGCAACGCCACGTCGTGTACTGCGGCCACGCGCCCAGGATGCGGGCTCATGACGACGATGCGTGAGGCAAGCACGACGGCTTCCTCGATGTCGTGTGTGACCAGCACGAGCGTCGGCTTTGTGTCCTCCCACAGCTCCAACAGATGATCCTGCAGCTCCGCCCGCGTGAAAGCGTCGAGGGCAGAAAACGGTTCATCGAGCAGGAGTACCGAGGGGCGCGCTACGAGGGCGCGGGCGATCGCAACGCGCTGGCCCTGGCCGCCCGACAGCTCGCGCGGCCAGCGCTTCGCATAGTCGGCGAGACCGACGCGAGAGAGCGCGGCTTCGACGCGCATCTTGTGCTCCGCCTTTGCCACGCCTTCGAGGCCGAAGCCGACGTTGTCCGCCACCGTGAGCCACGGAAGCAGCCGCGGCTCCTGGAACACGATGCCGACGGCCGGATGCGGTGAGGTGATGACGGTGCCATCGACCTGCACGAAGCCCTGTGTCGGCCGATCGAGGCCGGACAGCAGGCGCAGCAACGTGCTCTTGCCGCAGCCCGAGCCGCCCACCACGACGGCGATCTCGCCTTCGGCGACAGAGAGCGTCACGTCGCGGATCGCGACGGTGCCGTTGGCGTAGGTCTTTCCGATGCCGCTGATCTCAAGCATGGCGTCTCTCAATGACGGGCTGCAAAGGAATCTCCCAACGCAGCAATGGCCTCGCGGCCGCGACAAGCAGCCAGTCGGTCAATTTGCCGAGCAGGGCGAACACGAGGATGACGGCCACAATTTGTGCCGGTTTGCCGACCTGCTGGCCATCGACCAGCAGGTAGCCCAGCCCTTCGGACGCCCCCATGAACTCGGCGGCGACGACGAACATCCAGCCGAGACCGAGACCGCCGCGCAGCGCAAGCACATAGGCCGGCAGGATGGCGGGCAGCAGGATGCGGCGCACGAGCGCGAACGGCGTCAGCCGGAAAGCGCGCCCGACCTCGACGATCTTGCGATCGACCGACAGGATGGCTCCGAGTACGCCGAGATAGATAGGGAAGAACACGCCGACTGCGATGAGCGTCACCTTCGACATTTCGAAGATGCCGAACCAGAGAATGAACAGCGGCACCCAGGCGATGGAGGGCACGGCCTTGAGCCCTTGCAGCGTCGGATCGAAAAGCTGGCGGACCAGGCCGAGTAACCGGCAAGGGCTCCGAGCGCGGTTCCGGCAATTGTACCGGCCGCAAAGCCGGCGACAACGCGCAGCATCGTCGCCTGGATATGGACCGCGAGCTCGCCTGTGCCGGCGAGCTCGGCCAGCGTTTCGAAAATGCGCGATGGCGGCGGAACGAGGCGGCCGTTCGCGAGGCCGTAGCGCACGGCGAACTCCCACGCCAGCGCAAGCACCACGGGCAGGAGCGCGCCCAGCAATAGGCCGGAAAACCCGCCCGCCCTTTCGGGCGACCGGGTCCAGTCACGGGGCCCGAAGGGCCCCCGAGGGTCGTTGTATCCAAAGGCATATCCGCCTGACGTTGCTTACTTGGCGGCGGTCTTGATGAACTTGTCCTCGATGAGGGCATCGACCACGGCCTTCACATCGACATCGGCCTTGATGACCTCGGCCTTCTGCAGGGCGAGACCGGCCGCGAGGATGGTGTCCTTCTGCTGCTGGCCGATCTTGGAGTGCGAGAGCTCCGTGCGCTCGCCGAGCTGCTTTTCGATGACGGCGTCGGGCAGCTTGGTGGCGGCGACGAGAAGCTTCTGCAACTCCTTCGGGTTGTCGAGCGACCACTGGCGCGCCTTCTCATAGGTCGCAAGCACGCGCGAGACGATCTCGGGGTTCTCGGCCGCGAAGCTCTCGCGGACGTTGAGCACGCCCCAGGTAGTTGGCTTCCTTGTTGCGGTGGAACAGCTTGGCGCCGTTCTCGACTCGGCCGATGCCATCAGCGGGTCGAGGCCCGCCCAGGCGTCGACGTCGCCGCGCAACAGCGCCAGCTTGCCATCGCCGTGCTGAAGGATGACGACCGTGACGTCCTTCTCGGTGAGGCCGGCTTCCTGCAGCGCGCGGACGAGGAAGATGTGCGGGTCGGTGCCGCGCGTGGCGGCGACGCGCTTGCCCTTCAGGTCGGCGACCTTGGTGATGCCGGTCTCGGGCCGCGTGACGAGCGCCGTCCATTCGGGGCGCGAATAGACGTAGATCGACTTGATCGGGTTGCCGTTGACCTTGGCGATCAGCGCGGCGGCGCCGGCCGTCGAGCCGAAATCGAGCGAGCTGGCATTGAGGAACTCGAGCGCCTTGTTGGAGCCGAGCGACTGCACCCACTGGATCTTGATGCCGTCCTTCTCGAACTCCTTCTCGAGCAGGCCGTTCTCCTTGAGCGCGAGCGAGACCGGATTATAGGTCGCCCAGTCGATCTTGATCTCGGTGACCTTGTCGGCTGCGAGGGCCGTTGCCGGAACAAGCAGCGAAGCTGCAAGCGTGAGCGCGGATAGGCCGCGCTTGAGGCGCTCTAGCACCATGTGTCGTCTCCCCAAATGAATGTCTCTCGAGGCGGACACTAGGAGAGAGGGGAGCTGCCGCTAACAAAGAAGATGTGATGAGGATATTCGCTCGGCCGTCGCTTCCTCATGACGGAATAAGCAATTCAGGAATTGTTCGTTTACGTGCGTGCGTGCCCGGTGCACATCTGCCCCCTATGCAGCCCCGATCCATCGACATTACAGAGAATGGAAGGTCGCTCGTCATCGAGTGGCTATCGGGCCGCCGTGACGTGCTTGACGCTCGTCAGCTCTGGCGCGATTGCCCGTCGGCGCAGGGCAAGGTGAGGCGCAGGAACACTCCTCAACTCGAGGCGGATAGCAGTCTAAGGATCGTCGCGGTGACGGCGGTCGGCAATTACGCCATCAACATCGCGTTCTCCGACGGACATGATCGCGGCATCTATCCCTGGGCGCTGCTGCAGGAGTTCGCCGTCAGGCTGAAGATCCAGGATTTCATCATCGCTTGAGAGGACACGTATGCCGCTGGCAACGACGCGCACGACGGTTCCGGTCGTCGTCGACAACGACAAGTGCATCGCCGACAAGGGCTGCACCGTTTGCGTCGACGTATGCCCGCTCGACGTATTGCGCATCAGTGACATCACGCAGAAAGCCTACATGGCCTACGACGAGTGCTGGTACTGCATGCCGTGCGCGGCGGACTGCCCCACCGGCGCCGTGACCGTCAACATTCCCTACCTGCTGAAGTGACGGGCGGCGGAACCGAATTCGTCCGCTGCATGAAGCCTGTTTCATGAACAAGCCCGCGACCGACTTTGCCGCAAACGTCGCCATCATCGGCGGCGGTTTCACCGGCGCGGCCGTGGCCTTTCACGTTGCGCGTCTCGCGCCCCACGCTTCGATCCTCGTATTCGAGCCGCGCGCTTCGCTGGGCCGTGGCCTTGCCTACGACGACGTGGACCCGTCGCACCGCATCAACGTGCCGGCCGCGAAAATGAGCCTGATCCCGGCGACGAGGCGCACTTCGCGCGCTGGGTGGCCGAACACGACGCTGTGAGCGGCGATCCGGACTCCGACGCGGGCCATGATCAGGTCTATCCCCGCCGTGTCGTGTTTGGCGCTATGTATCCGAGCATATCGCGCCACTGATCGCCGCCGGCCGCATTCGCCACGTTCGGGAGCGCGTCGCCGCAGTGACCCGTGAGGGCGACGCATGGGTCATTGCCACCAGCGGCACCTATCGCGCCGACATCACCGTGCTTGCCACGACGCACCCGAAACCGGAGCCGCCCGATGCGCTGTCGGCCATTGTGTCAGATCCGCGCCTCGTCACAGACCCCTTCGACACCAAAGCGCTCGACCGCATCCCGAACGACGCGCGCGTCCTCATCGTCGGCACCGGGCTCACCATGTCCGACGTTGTTGCCTCCCTCGACCGCCAGGGCCATCGCGGCCGCATCACAGCAATTTCCCGCCGAGGTCTGCGCTCACGCGGTCATCAGGAGATCGCGTCCGAACCCTATGGAAACTTTGCGCCGGATGGTCCCCAAACGCCGTCGCAGCTTCTGCAGCGCATCCGCCGCGTCGTTCGTGCAGCATATAAGCTGCATGTGTCATGGCACGCGGTCCTTGACGCCGTGCGCCGCGACGCACCGCAGCTTTGGGCCAGCCTGAGCGTCGCCGAGCAATGCCGCATCATTCGCCACCTGCGCGTCTTCTGGGATGTGCACCGATTCAGGATCGCGCCGCAGGTCGAAGCGGTCCTGGATCGCCGCTTGGAAGACGGCACGCTCGACATCATCGCCGCATCCATCAGCAGCGCCACCGCATCGCCTGAAGGCCTGCAATTCAAGCTCGCACGCCGGAAACCGGCGCGGATCGAGGTCCTGACTGTCGACCACGCCATCGTCTGCACGGGGCCGGCTCATGGACGCATCCTGCAATCGCTACCGTACCTCGACGATCTCTCGCGCCGAGGCTGGATAGTGCCCGATCCTCTGCGACTCGGTATCGCCTGCGACCGCGTGAGCCGTGCGCTCGATCATCAGGGCGTGCCCGGTGCCGACGCTCTTTATTGCCGGGCCTCTTGCCCGCGCGACGTTCGGCGAGCTGATGGGCGTTCCGGAGGTCGCAGCGCATGCGTTGCGCGTTGCCGAGGCCATCAGCGAAATCCTCGCAACCCGCAGCATCGAGCAGTCCGCCTGAGCAAAAAAAAAGCCACGCTCCGAGCGGCGGAGCGTGGCTTCTTCCATCTGCAGGGTGTGCTTATTGTGCAGAGGCCTGCTTCTGTGGCGACCAGATCTCCGCGTCGGTTGCCTTTACCGGTTTCGGCAGAAGACCCTCGGCAAAGAACGTGTCGGCAATCTTCTGCTGCTCGTCGAGCGCGGCGGCGGTCACTTCGCGCACCTGGTAGCTGCGGCGGCTGTTGGCTGTCTCGACGATGGCGGGATCGAGACCCCAGACCGGACCGAGCAGCTTAGCGGCGTCGGCCGGATTGGCCTTGATCCACTCGCCAGCCCCCTTGAGCTGGTCGAACACCATCTTCAGTACCTTGGGCTCGGCGGCCGCGAACGGCTTCGAGGCGAGATAATAGCGCTGATAGCTCGCGAGGCCGGTGCCGTCGGCGAGGATGCGCACGTCCGACTGCTTCTGCACGGCTGCAACGAACGGATCCCATGTCACCCACGCGTCAACTGCGCCCTTTTCGAACGCGGCGCGTCCGTCGGCGGGCGTGAGGTAGGCGGGCTCGATATCCTTGAACTTGAGGCCGGCCTTGGCCAGTGCGGAGATCAGCAGATAGTGGCTGCCGGCGGCCTTGGTGACGGCGATCTTCTTGCCCTTGAGATCAGCAAGCGTCGTGATGGGAGACTTGGCGGGAACGATGAGCGCCTGCGCCGACGGCGACGGCGCCTCCTGCGCCACGTAGGTCAGATTGGCACCGGCGGCCTGAGCAAAGACCGGCACAGTGTCGGCGACGTCCGCGGAAAGATCGATGGCGCCGACATTGAGCGCCTCGAGCAGCGGCAGGCCGCTCGGGAACTCCGACCAGCTGACGCTGTAGCCGAGCTCAGCGAGGCTCTTCTCGAGCGATCCCTGCGTCTTGAGCACGGTGATGAGCGTCGAAGACTTCTGATATCCGATGCGGACCTTTTTCTCCTGCGCGACGGCGCTCGAAAGCGGCGAAGCGAGCAGAACGCCGAGAGCGGCAATTCCATGAGCGAAGTGGCGGCGACTGATCATAGGGACCTCCGGCAGTTGAATGGCGTCGCGATGGCGACCGGCCTGGAAGCAACTCTTGATCGAGCCTCAGCGCGCCCGCCAATACGAACTTCCGCTATGGAATTGCGTTTTCTTCATTTGGCGCAGACGCATGTCAGCGCGGATTGGCCAGTCAGAAATCGTCGACAGGTTCCGCCAGCAGTTCCGCATCCAGAACCGCATCCCTCGAGATGACCGGCGAGCACAATCCCATGAAGCTATAGACGTAGTTGCGGTGGAACCGGCCACGCCGCACAGCGATGCTGGTCGTGCTAGGCGCGAAGAGATCCGTCGCATTGAGTGCGCGCAGTCCGCCATCGCGCGCCGCATCGAACGCCATCGGCGCGATGATGCCGATACCCAATCCCAGCTCTACATAGGCTTTGATCACATCCGCATCGAGCGCGGTCATGACGATGTCGGGCGAAAGCTCGGCCGCATCGAACGCCGCGTCGATACGCGACCGTCCCGTGACACCCTGATCGTAGGTCACGATCGGAAAGGCCACCAAGTCTTCGAGCGTGACCTTCTCCTTGCCCACCAGTGGATGATTTAATGGCGCCACCACCACATGCCGCCACGAATAATACGGAAACGCGACGACGCCCGGCGAGTCCTCCAGCGTGTCGGTCGCAATGCCGACATCGACATCGCCCGCAACTAACAAACTGAGGATCTCCTTCGGACCCGCCTGCGTAATGGCGAGACGCACGTCCGGAAATGCGTCCTTGAACTTGAGAATGATGGACGGCAGTGCATAGCGCGCCTGTGTATGCGTGGTCGCGATCTGTAGGGTTCCGGAGCGTCACCTCCGCGAATTGGGATGCAACCTGCTTGATGTTCTCGGCTTCGAGCAGCATCCGGTCGGCGATCTTGATGACCTGTTTGCCGGGCTCCGTAAGCCCCAGCAGCCGCTTGCCGCGCCGGTTGAACAGCGCCACGCCGAGCTCTTCTTCGAGATCGCGGATCTGCTTGCTGATGCCGGACTGCGACGCGAACACCGCATTTGCGGCCTCGGTGACGTTGAACTTGCAGCGGATGGTTTCGCGAAAGACTTTCAACTGCTGCAAATTCACGCGAATTGCCCCCGTGTTGTGCTGGAAAGTTTTGCGGCGGTCGTGCACCGAGCCGCCGCCCTCTGGCGCGGAGCAACACTAAAATGACGCTGTGCTCAGAACGAATTAAGAAGTTCTGCTTTGCATATTCGTCAGAAGCCGCATCCGCTATATTGGCTAGTGCGATGCCTATCGTGGATGTGCCGAGGTGATCTGGAACAGAACACGTATGCTGAAGAAGCGAAGCGCAACTGGTAAGTCGGCTCGTCGCTTCTTCGTGTCGCGTTGCGGCGGTGACGCAGCAACGATACGCGGCAACAAAGGCACACGGAAGGAATCCAGCACGTGACCTATGCCGCAAGCATTGCGAATGCCGTGGGCAACACGCCGCTGATCAGGCTCGCGCGGGCATCGGAGGAAACCGGCTGCACCATTCTCGGCAAGGCCGAGTTCATGAACCCCGCGCAATCGATCAAGGATCGCGCCGCGCTGTTTCTCATTGAGGATGCGCTGGCGCGCGGAACGGCTCAAACCCGGCGGCGTCATCGTCGAAGGAACTGCCGGCAATACCGGCATTGGCCTCGCAGCCATCGGCCGCGCCTTTGGGATTCGCGCCGTCATCGTCATGCCCGACACGCAATCGGCCGAAAGAAGGACGCCGTTCGCGCGCTCGGCGCCGAGCTGGTCGAAGTCCCGGCCGTGCCGTATGCGAACCCCAACAACTACGTGCACTATTCCCGCCGACTGGCCGAGGCGCTCGCGAAGACAGAGCCCAATGGTGCCGCCTGGGCCAACCAATTCGACAATGTCGCCAATCGCGACGGCCACGTGCGGACGACAGCAGAGGAAATCTGGGCGCAGACGGACGGCAAAGTCGATGGCTTTGTCTCGGCAGTCGGCACGGGTGGAACGCTGGCAGGCGTCGCGGCTGGCCTGCGGGCGCGCAGCAAGTCGGTAAAAATCGCGCTCGCCGATCCGCCGGGAGCAGCGCTCTATTCCTACTACACGACCGGCGTGCTGAAGGCGCAGGGATCGTCGGTCACCGAAGGCATCGGCCAGGGCAGGGTGACCAAGAACCTCGAAGGCTTCTCACCGGATTTCTCGTTCGAGATCCCCGATACCGACTCCATTCCCATCGTTCATCGGCTCATCCTCGACGAGGGTCTTTGCCTCGGCGGCTCGAGCGGTGTCAACATCGCGGGCGCCATCAGGCTCGCGCGCGAGCTCGGCCCCGGACATCTTATCGTGACCATGCTGTGCGATTACGGAACGCGGTATCAATCGAAGCTGCTCAACCCTGCTTTCCTCGAGTCCAAAGGACTGCCGGTTCCCGACTGGCTTTCAGCCAGCTGCACCGACATGCCGATCGTGTTCGAGTAGGGCTTCACCACCCGACCCTCGAAAACAAAAACACCGGCCAGTGGTTGGGAGAACCGGCCGGTGTCCTGTGTCACCGCCGGGCCCGGAGGTGCATGAGCGGAAATTACGCGGTCTCGATGCGGTCGGGAAATAAGAAGAAACGGAAAGCTCCACACCTCGACGCTGATATGAAAATGAGCGCGCGCTCACACCAGCTCGTCGTCGCCGCTGAAAGCGCCGAAGCGGCCGCGCCAGTAGGCGAGCGACACCGGCGTCGTCGCCTCTTCCTCGACCTTCACCGCAACGACGCGCCCGACC
This sequence comes from uncultured Alphaproteobacteria bacterium, assembly GCA_963831345.1. GTDB lineage: Bacteria > Pseudomonadota > Alphaproteobacteria > Rhizobiales > Hyphomicrobiaceae > Hyphomicrobium_C. The sequence goes on along the minus strand of CAWHPZ010000009.1, from coordinate 49,922 downwards.
ACGATGGCGCTCGTATGCCGCTCGATGATCTCCTCGACCTCGCAATCGAGAACCGCGAGCGCCTGCTCGAGCACGGGCGTGCCTGTGACGAGTGTCAGCCAATTGGCATCCGCGAAACGCGCCGCACCCTTGGTCCCGTCGCGCCCGCTGAAGCGTTCGGCGACGCCACATGCTGGGGCCCGAGCACGTTGACGGCGAACGCGCGATGGCGATCGAGAACCGGCCAGGACGACGAGCTTCGATTGATGCAGAAGATGACGTCGGCGGTTCGGCGGCAAGCGACGAGACCGACGTCACCGTCAAACCGGAAATGTCATCGCCACGGCCGAGCGTGATGACGCTGGCGCCTCCCGGAAGCTGGCGCATGGCGCGGCGAAACACAGCCTGGTCGTTCTCCGTCACCAGCGAGTGCGACGGCTGATCGGAGTGTGTCATGATACCTCGGCCAGCCTCAGGCATCTTCGCCGGCGCGCGCGTCGCGGAACAGGTGCTCGAGGATGCGCCCTTCGAGCTCGGCCACCTCGGCCGACCCGCGGCGGCGCGGCCGAGGAATGTCGATCCTGAGATCCAGCTTGATGTCGCCGTCCTCGATCAGCAGCACGCGGTCGGCCAGCGTCACAGCCTCGGCGACGTCGTGCGTGACCAGGATCGCCGTGAACCCCTGGTCGCGCCAGACCTGCTCCAGCAGCTTCTGCATGGAAATGCGCGTCAGGGCATCGAGCGCGCCCAGCGGCTCGTCGAAGGCGAGAACGCGCGGGCGCGAAACGAGCGCGCGCGCCAGTGCCACGCGCTGCTTCTGCCCGCCCGACAGCACGGCGGGCCATTCATCGCGCTTCTCGCCGAGGCCGACTTCGAGCAATGTCGCGAGCGCCCGCTCGCGGGCATCGCGCCGCCTGCGGTCGCGGCCGAGACCGACCTCGACGTTCGAGAGCACGCGCGCCCACGGAAGCAGTCGCGGCTCCTGGAACATCACCCGCACGGCGGACTTCTCAGGCTGCTCGCCAGGTTCGGCGCCGTACCAGAAATCACCGCCCGTCGGCTTGTCGAGGCCGACAAGCAGCCTCAGCAACGTGCTCTTGCCGCATCCGCTCTTGCCGACGATGGCGACGAACTGCCCGGCCGGAATGTGCAGGTTGATGTTCTCGCAGAACCTGGTTCGTCTTGAACGACTTCGACAGGTTGCGGATCGTCAGCGGGAGCCCCGTGCCCTGCGCGCTGGCATCGTCGCGCGAAGTGGGCCAGTACGGGGTCGAACGGCGTGAGCAGCGCAGAGCTCGACGTCATCGATGCCTCACTTCGTTTGGAATGCCGGGTGCCAGGAGAGGCACGCGCGTTCGAGAAGCTTCGCCGTGCTGTCGGCGACCTTGCCGAGCAGCGCATAGATGAGAATGCTGAGCACCACCACGTCGACGAGCAGGAACTCGCGCGCCTGCATGGCCATGTAGCCGATGCCGGATGACGCCGCGATGGTCTCGGCCACGATCAGCGTCAGCCACATGATGCCCAGCGCATAGCGCAGGCCGACGAAGATCGACGGCAGCGCGCCGGGCAGGATCACGCGCCAGAACAGCTCGCGCCCGTTCATGCCGTAGACGCGGCCCATCTCGATGAGCTGCGGATCGACGGTGCGGATGCCGTGCAGCGTGTTGATGTAGATCGGAAAGAAAACGCCGAGCACGACGAGAAAGATCTTCGCCGTCTCCTCGATGCCGAACCACAGGATGACCAGCGGAATCAGCGCGAGGTGCGGAACGTTGCGGACCATCTGCAGCAGCGTGTCGATCACCGTCTCGCGACGTTCGCGACAGGCCGTTGGTGAGCCCGAGCACGAAGCCGATGCGAGCCGCCGATCGCGAGCCCGGTGATGGCGCGCAGGAAGCTCACCCCCATGTTGACGCAGAGCTCGCCCGTGAGCGCGAGCCGCCAGCCCGCGAGCGACGACATCGCTCGGCGCCGGCAGCATGCGCGACGAGATCGCGCCGCGTGCGCGACGCGATCTCCCAGCACGACGACCAGCAGTAGCGGCAACGCCCATTGCGCCAGGCCGCTCGACCTGGCAGCCCGTCGCCGCGCCGCGCTCATGACTGCGACGCCTGCCTCTGGCCACCGCCGGCAGGATGTCGTTGGCGATGGTCTCGCCGAACGGACCGGTATTGACCTGCGCGGAGTACGCCGCTTTGCCATGGCGAGCGGAAGCAGCGGGAACACCAGCTCGGCGAAGCGATAAGCCTCTTCGAGGTGCGGGTAGCCCGACAGGATGAAGGTATCGATGCCGATATCGCATGTATTCCTTGATGCGCGCCGCCACCGTCTCGGGATCGCCGACCAGCGCCGTTCCTGCGCCGCCGCGCACCAGCCCGACGCCGGCCCAAAGGTTGGGGCTGACCTCGAGCTTGTTGCGGTCGCCCGCCGTGCAGCGCGCTCATGCGCTGCTGGCCGACCGAATCCATGCGCGCGAAGATCTTCTGCGCCGCGGCGATGGTGTCATCGCTCGAGTACGAGATCAGCTTGTTCGCGGCCCGCCAGGCCTCTTCGTTCGGTCTCGCGCACGATGACATGCAGCCTGATGCCGAAGCTGATGTCGCGGCCCTTGGCGCGGCGCAGCCGCGCGCACGTGCTCGACCTTCTTGGCAACCTCGGCGGGCGGCTCGCCCCAGGTCAGATATTTGTCGACCGTGCTGGTCGCGACGTCGATGCCGGCAGGTGACGATCCGCCGAAATAGAGCGGCAGTCCGCCGCGGCTGGACGGCCGGGAACAACACGCGCGCGTCCTCGACGGGATGTGCTTGCCGGAGTAGTTGACCGTCTCGCCCGCGATCAGCCTCTTGAAGATATCGAGGAACTCCCGCGTCACTTCATAACGCTCGGCGTGATCGAGGAAGAGGCCGTCGCCCTTGTTCTCGACCGGGTCGCCGCCCGTGACGACATTGATGAGCAGGCGGCCGTTCGAGACGCGGTCGAGCGTCGCGGCCATTCTGGCCGCGACGGTGACGGAGGTGAGGCCCGGCCGCGCCGCGACCAGATATTTCAGGCTCTCGGTATGAGGCGCGATGGCGGAGGCGACCACCCAGGAGTCTTCACAGCTGCGGCCGGTGGGCAGCAGAACCCCGTAATAACCGAGGCCGTCCGCTGCTTGCGCCACCTGCCGCAGATAGTTGAAGTCGGCCGCCCGCGCGCCAATGGACGTACCGAGGTATCTGCCTTCGCCGTGCGTCGGCAAAAACCAGAGAACATTGGCCTTGTTGGCGGCCTTCTCGCTCATGAACCTGCCCTCCATACGATGTCCTGCACCTTGATCGCCTTGGGCAGCAGCCCGAGCGCAAGGAATGCGTCTGCGATTTTCTGCTGTTCGGCGATGACGGCGTCATCGAGCGGCTTGATGCCGAACGCCTGACGCTTCAAAGCCGCTTCGAGGATCGGCGCCGGAATGCCGATCGGCGGGGAGAGCTGCTCGGCCGCGGCCTTGGGATCGGCCTTGACCCAGTCGTCGACTCGCCTTGAGCTCGTTGAGCACGACGTCGATCGCCTTGCCGTTGCTCTCGGCGTAGGTTTTGCCGGCGAGATAGAACTGATGATTGGCGACGATGCCTTCGCCGGTCGTCAGCACGCGAGCACCGGCTGTTGCTTCGGCCGAAGCGAAATAGGGATCCCAGATCGACCAGGCATCCACCTTGCCGCTTTCGAACGCGGCGCGAGCATCGGCAGGTGCAAGATGCACCGGCTCGAACTCGCCGTACTTGACGCCGTATTTCTCCAGCGCCTTGACCGCGAAGTAATTCGAGTTGGATCCCTTGGCGTAGGCGACCTTCTTGCCCTTGAGCTCGGCGACCGTCTTGATCGGGCTGTCCTTCGGCACGAGCATCGCTTCGCCGGCGGGGCTGGCGGCTCGTGGCCGACATAGACGATCGAGGAGCCGCCGGCCTGCGCGAACACGGGCGGAGCTTCACCGGTGTGACCGAAGTCGATCGCGCCGGCATTGATGGCTTCGAGCAGCGGCGGGCCGAACGGGAACTCCGCCCAGGTCACCTTGTAACCGATCTCCGCCAGCTTGGCTTCGAGCGTGCCCTTGGCCTTGAGCAGAATGACGTTGCCGTATTTCTGGTAGCCGATGCGAATGACCTTGTCCTCGGCGTGTGCCGGCGAGACGAGGCTACCCAGGCTTGCTGCGCCAAGCGCGAGCAAACCGAACGAACGTCGCGAAAACCTCATAACGATAGTCCTTTCATGTCCGTAGCTGACGTTGGGCCCGGACCGAGACATGTGGGCCAGAGACACGGCGCCAGTAAACGAACAATTTTCGAATTGTTTATTCCGCAGCGTGGCATGCGCGCGGAGGCGCGAAACGGTGCTCCCGCGCGCATAAGCAAATCGGTTTTTCGTCGTTCCGCAGGCTCGTCCGCACGCGTAGCGTTTGCGCGCGCAGGCTGTGCTGCGCCTGACAAGCGACGAGGGCTGCTATGAACGAGATCGTCAACATCAAGACGCTGGCCGCAACGACGTCCTGGGGACGGGGCCGCGTGTACGAGAACATCGCCGAGACGATCGGCAACACGCCGCTCGTCGCGCTGAACAAGTTGCAGGCCGAGAAGGGCCTCAAGGCAAACATCCTGCTCAAGCTCGAGTTCTTCAATCCGCTGTCATCGGTGAAGGACCGCATCGGCGTGTCGCTGATCGACACCCTCGAAGCCCAGGGCAAGATCGAGCCCGGCAAAACGACGCTGATCGAGCCCACATCCGGCAACACCGGCATCGCGCTCGCCTTCGTCGCCGCAGCGCGGGGCTATCGCATCATCCTGGTGATGCCGGAATCGATGTCACTCGAGCGCCGCAAGATCCTGTCGCACCTCGGCGCCGAGCTGGAGCTGACACCAGCCGCCAACGGCATGGGCGGCGCCATCGCCCGCGCGGCCGAGCTTGCCAAGACGCTGCCGAACGCGCTCATCCCGGGTCAGTTCGACAACCCCGCCAATCCGCTGGTGCATGAGCGCACGACGGCCGAGGAGATCTGGAAGGACACCGGCGGCAACGTCGATGCCATCGTCGTCGGCGTCGGCACCGGCGGCACGCTGACCGGCGTTGGCCGCGTTCTGAAGCCGCGCAACCCGAACCTGAAGCTCATCGCCGTCGAGCCGGAGGCGAGCCCCATCCTGTCCAAGGGCCAGAAGGGGCCTCACAAGATCCAGGGCATCGGCGCCGGCTTCGTGCCGTCGATCCTCGACACCAAGCTCATCGACGAGGTCATTACCGCGTCGAACGACGAGGCTTTCGAGACGTCGCGGCATCTCGCCAAGGTGGAAGGCATCCCGGGCGGCATCTCGACCGGCGCCAATCTCTCCGCGGCTCTCAAAGTCGCGGCGCGGCCCGAGTATGCCGGCAAGACCATCGTCACCTTCGCGCCCTCGTCGGCCGAGCGCTACTTCACCAGCGACCTTTTCGCCTGATATCACTGCTCCGTGGGGGAGTGCCAAAGTGGGGCGCAGATGTTGGGCTGCGCCCCTCGCGTTCAGAGCCGTGAAAGGCCGCGATCGCTCTGGATCTGATGCAGTGCCGACACCAGCGCGTCGATTTCACCGCACGTATTGTAGAACGCGAACGATGGACGCACCGTCGTTTCGTAGCCGAACCGACGCAGAATTGGCTGCGCGCAGTGATGCCCCGAGCGCACGGCGATACCGTACTTGTTGAGATGGGCTCCCACTTCCTCGCTCGGCACGCCTTTGAGCACCAGCGAGATGACGCCGGCTTTCTCGGGTGCATTGCCGATGATGCGTCAATCCCGGCACGTCCTGGAGAAGTCTCGTCGCATAGGTGAGAAGCCCATGCTCGTAGTGTGAGATGTTCTCGAGGCCGATCCGCTCCACGTAATCGATGGCCGCTCCGAGACCCACCGCGTCGGCGATGTTGCCCGTGCCGGCTTCGAACCGTTGTGGTGCGTTGTGGAACAGCGAGCGCTCGAACGTCACATCGCGGATCATGTTGCCGCCGACCTGCCAGGGCGGAAGGCTGTCGAGCAGTTCCTTCCTGCCCCACAGCACGCCGATGCCTGTCGGTGCGAACACCTTGTGTCCCGAGAACACGAAGAAGTCCGCGCCGAGATCCTGCACGTCCACCTTCATGTGCGAGACCGACTGCGCGCCGTCGACCAGCACGGTGGCGCCGACGCGATGCGCCATCTCCACCATCGCCTTCGCCGGTGTGACGGTGCCGAGCGCGTTGGAAACCTGCGTGAAGGCGACGAGCTTGGTCTTGCCGTTGAGGAGCTTGCCGTACTCTTCCAGCAGCACCTGGCCGTTATCGTCGACCGGCACAACACGAAGCTTCGCGCCCTTGGCGAGCGCAAGCTGCTGCCACGGCACGATGTTGGCGTGATGCTCGAGGTGCGTGACGATGATCTCGTCGCCCGCGCCCACGTGCTTCAGGCCGAACGTGTTCGCCACGAGGTTGATCGCCTCGGTGGCGCCGCGCACGAACACGATCTCCTCCGCCGACGGCGCATTGATGAAGCGCGCCACCTTGTTGCGGGCTCCCTCGTAGGCATCGGTCGATCGGGCAGCGAGCTCGTGCGCCGCACGGTGGATGTTGGAGTTCTCGTGCTCATAGAAATGCGTCAAGCGATCGATGACCGCTTTCGGCTTTTGCGTCGTGGCCGCGTTGTCGAACCAGATCAGCGGCCGGCCGTTCACGGTCTCCGACAGGATCGGAAAATCCCGCCGGATGGCGTTGACGTCGAACGGCGGATGCGCCGACTGGAAGCTCGACGCTCCGGCGGGCGCCTGGGGCGTCGCGCCAGGCACGCCGATTCCTGCCGGAACCGCGGGTGCCGATGTCCTTCAGGAAATAGAAGGACGAACCCTGGTCGGCCTGCGGAGAGGCCACGCGTTTCGCCCGCGATCGATCCGAGCAGCGACTTGAGCTCGGCTTCGAACGGCAGAGGCACGAACGAGCCTCCGCCGAGCGCGTGGCCCCGAATGCGGCACGCCCGAAGGCACGGATGCGGGAGCAGCTGCCGGCGAAGCGCCTGCAACCGTTCCAGCCGACCGCGGCACCCCGAACGGAGAGTCCACGGCGAACGGCGAAGCAGGCGCTGCACCCGTTGTCCCGGCCGAATGCGGAACCGAACCCGGAGCCTCGGAGACGAGCACGGGATCGGGTGCGCTCAGCTCAGGCGGAGCAGGGCGGCGAGGCTTGCGCTTGAGGGCCCCCGAAGAAGCTCTCCGACGCGCCCGGCTCACGCCCAGGAGCGGCAGAGAAGATCTCGTTGGCGAGCCGCGTCAGAAGCGAGGCGTCCGGCAGCCCAAGTCCTTGCGGACCGAGCCCGATACCTCCCAGCGACGGCGATGCCGGCACGCCCGGATCGGTGGCGTAAGCCATCGGATCACTTGTACTCATGATACTTGCCGACCTCGACGCCCTCGAGCACGCCGAGCGCATCGTCCGTCAGGACGGCAAGCGAGCAATAGAGTGATACGAGATAGGAGGCGATGGCCTTGTCGTTGATGCCCATGAAGCGCACCGACAGGCCCTTGCTCTGCTCTCCCGGAAGGCCCGGCTGGAACAGGCCGACCACGCCCTGCTTCGATTCACCCGTGCGGATGAGCAGGATGTTGGTCTTGCCGCTCTTGATCTCGAGCTTGTCGGACGGAATGAGCGGAATGCCGCGCCAGGTCAGGAAGGGCGAGCCGAACAGCGTCGTGGTCGGCGGAGGCACGCCGCGGCGCGTGCATTCGCGGCCGAAGGCTGCGATGGCGAGCGGATGAGCCAGGAAGAACGCCGGTTCCTTCCATACGCGTGCGATCATCTCGTCGAGATCGTCGGGCGTCGGCGCGCCGGTGCGCGTCTTGATCTTCTGCGAGGAGGCGGCGTTGGCGAGGAGGCCGTACTCCTTGTTGTTGATAAGCTCGCTCTCCTGGCGCTCCTTGATGATCTCGATGGTGAGGCGGAGCTGCTCTTTGATCTGATTGTGCGGAACGGAGTAGAGGTCGGAGACGCGTGTGTGGATGTCGAGCACCGTGTTGACAGCCGAGAGCATGTACTCGCGCGGGTTGTCGATGTAGTCGACGTAGGTGCTGGGAAGCGCGCGCTCGTCGCGAACCGAGCAGGCCACCTCGACGCTGTCCTCGTCCTTGACGCGGTTGACGCGATAGATGCCGGCTTCGACGGGAACCCAGTTGAGGAAATGCACGAGCCACCGCGGGGTGATGCTCGACATTTGCGGAACGGTTTTGGTCGCATTGGCCAATTGCCTTGCGGCGACATCGCCTAGCGCCGTCTGCACCTCGTCTGCCATATTATCCTCTTATGATGCTATATTGGAGAATTATATTCTAATTCATTGGGAGAAAATGCATTCCCATATCTCAGCTAAGGCGTCAACGGATTTAAATTCCCGCGCCGCCATCGAAGATGTCGCTGCGGGCCTGCGCCTGCACGATGTTGCTGCCGGGCGGTACGCTGCGGGTGAGCCAGACGTTGCCGCCGATGACCGAGCCGCGACCGATGGTGACGCGCCCGAGGATGGTGGCGCCGGCATAGATGACGACGTCATCTTCCACGATCGGATGCCGCGGCAGGCCTTTCACGAGCGCGCCGCTTTCGTCGACCGAGAAGCGTTTCGCGCCGAGCGTCACCGCCTGGTAGATGCGCACACGCTCGCCGAGGATGGCGGTCTCGCCGATGACGACACCGGTTCCGTGATCGATGAAGAAGCTGCTCCCAATTACCGCGCCGGGGTGGATGTCGATGCCGGTGTTCGAATGAGAGCTTTCGGCAATGATGCGGGCGATGATCGGTACGTCGAGCTTGTAGAGCGCATGCGCAAGCCGATGATGAATAACTGCCTTGATGCCAGGATAGCTGAGCAGCACCTCGTCGAGGCTCTTGGCCGACGGATCGCCGTCGTAGGCCGCGCGCACGTCGCTATAGAGCACTTCCAGAACAGCCGGCAACTCATCGGCAAAATCCTGCACGATGGAGCGCGCTGTCTGGTCGGCATCCACCAGGCCTTCCGAGGAAAGGGACGCCGTGAATGCCAGCTCTCGAACGACCTGGGCATGAAGGGCATCCAGCGACTTGCCAAGCGTATGGCCGACGAAATAGTCGAGTGCGTCGTTGGTGCCGGCTCTGGCCCCTCCGTAACGCCTCGGGAACAATGCCGAGGTGATGCCGTTGACGGCGTCGGCAACCTCGCGCGGCGAAGGGAGCGGGAGCACGCGCCCGTCGGAACCGACGACACGGTTCAACCCGCCGCGCGTTCCGCGGAGCGCACTTACGATGCCATCGATTTTGAATGTCACAGCTAGCTGATCCTCGCCGCGAGAGGTGGCGTGTTGGCGAGGATGCTAGAAATCCTGTGCGCGCTAACGAACCAAGAAGAGTTGATAAGCTTATGAGCTCGACAAGCTCAACGACCTGAATGCGCGACTTGACGAACTGGCTGAGATTGCGGAACGGCGCAAGTTAGCAGGGCCGCGGATGGCTCATCCTTTCGGTCGCCATTAGCGCCTCGGATGGAAATGCTTGTAAGTTGCGCTAGCGTTCCGCCGCCGCACTTGCCCGCGGAACGCGTGTCTGGTCTAACTCTTTGAAATTATTGGTCGGGGCGACAGTATTCGAAACTGCGACCCCCTGCTCCCAAAGCAGGTGCTCTACCAGGCTGAGCTACGCCCCGAACCGCGGCAATCCCGGCTTTCTGAGGGTTCTTGGGCGGACAGTCAAGCCGCACGAGGCGGCGGCACCGAGGTTTGCCTACGGAGAGGCCAGGGCATTGATGATTTCGGCCACCGCCCAGCCCGCGAGCACGAGCGCTGCGGGAAACATGTAGAAAAGGAATCCGCCGAAGCCGAACATCCAGAGCAATTGCACCAGCCAGGTGATGTCGCCGCCCCACAGCAGGCATCGGCCGGCTCCTTCGAGGAAGTTGCATCCGAGATTTTCGGTCAGCGCCGCGCCCAGGAAACCCGCCGCAAGCTGCAACAGGCCGATTGCAACAATGACCAGTGCGACCCGTCGCATGAACCACACGTGCTGCTCTCCCCGCGGCGCCGTCGCCCGCATCGAACCCGGTTCCGGCTGCAATGACGCCCTCGCACTCAGTCTCGACTGGCGTTCCGGCCGCTCGTCTGCTGTGATTAGCTGATTGGCGACGAGCGGGAAACAGGCCCAAGACATGGGTTTCAAGCTGATCGATGGGATGAGCCGCAGGCGCGATCTGGTGACGCTCGGGGCGCAGGGGCTCGTGATCGGCGAAGGCGACCGCGTGCTGCTCATCCGCCACGGCTACCGGCCCGGCTGGCATTTTCCCGGCGGCGGCGTGGAGGTCGGGGAAACGGTCGAGATGGCGCTGGCGCGGGAGCTGCATGAGGAGACCGGGGTCATTCTCACCGGCCCGGCCGAGTTCCGGGGGCTTTACGCCAACTTTCAGATCTTTCCGGGCGATCACGTCGCGCTGTTCGTGGTCAGGGCATGGGAGCAGCCTGCAATTCCTCCGCGCCAATGCCGAGATCGCCGAGCAGGGGTTCTTCCACTGGCAGGCCGTGCCCGAGACGACGCAACCCGCAACGCGGCGGCGGCTTGCCGAGGTGTTCGGCGGCGCGGCGGCGGTTGCGTCGTGGTAACCGCGCCCGCGAGTTTGTGACGCGCAGAGTTGCCCCGGGCCCGGCCACGTGCCATGCACCAGCGCATCAGTTCGTCATCCCATGAGTTTCTTCAAGCATGTCCTCTCCCCGGCCATCTTCCTGGATCGATCAGTCCTGCCCGTTGCCGTCGCCCGAGCATGAGGCGGAGGCGCGCGGGCGGCAGGCGCAATTGACCAAGCCGGCGGGCTCGCTCGGCGCGCTGGAGGACATCGCCATCACGCTGGCGGCGCTGCAGCGCAGGAGTGCGCCGCGAGCGGACAAGGCGCCGGTGGTGTTGTTTGCCGGCGATCACGGTGTCACGGCGCAGGGCATCTCGGCTTATCCGTCCGAGGTGACGGTGCAGATGCTGGCGAACTTTGCGTCCGGCGGCGCGGCCATCGCGGTGCTGGCGCGGCAGCTCGGCGTAACGCTGACGGTCGTCGATGCGGGCACGCTGGCCGAAGGTGCGCTCTCCGGGCGTCGTCACCGACAAGCCGCGCCGCGGGACGCGCGATTTCGCGGTCGAGAAGGCGATGACGGATGACGAGTTGGATTTCGCTCTCGCGGCGGGACAGCGGCAGTTCGAGCGCGCGGCTTCGGGCGGCGCGGATCTCATCCTGTTCGGCGAGATGGGCATCGGCAATACGACGTCGGCGGCTGCGGTCGCGGCGGCGCTGCTCGGCATCGATCCAAGCGCGCTTGCCGGGCGCGGCACGGGCCTCGACGAGGCGGGTGTGGAGCGCAAGTCGCGCGTGATCCGCGACGCGCTGAAGCTGCATGGGCTCGATAGCGGCAAGGCCGATGCGCGCGCAGCGCTTCTGGCCGTGGGCGGGCTCGAGATCGCGGCGCTTGCCGGAGCCATCGTGGCGGCGGCGCAAGCGGGCGTGCCGGTTCTCGTCGACGGGTTCATCGTTACCGTCGCCGCGCTTGCTGCTGTTCGGTTGAATGCCTCGGTGCGGCCGTGGCTGCTGTTCGCGCATCGCTCGGCCGAGCAGGGGCATGCGCGCGTGCTCGAGGCGCTCGAGGCGCGGCCCATTCTCGATCTCGGTCTGCGGCTCGGCGAAGGTTCGGGAGCTGCAACGGCGTTGAGCGTCATCCGCCTGGCCTGCGCGCTGCATTCGGGCATGGCGACGTTCGCGGAGGCTGCGGTGTCGGAGCGCGGTCCCGCATGACCATCGTCGACCTCCTGCGCCATGGCGAGACGGAGCGGCCGGACGTGTTCGCGGGCCGGACGGATCTTTCGCTTTCGGATGCGGGGTGGGGCGAGTTCGAACGGCAGACCGCCGGCGGCACGTGGGAGGCGGTCGTGTCCTCGCCGCTGAAGCGCGCCCGCGAGGCGGCCGAGCGGCTCAGCACTGCGCAGGGCTTTGCCCTCGATATCGATCCCGACTGGCAGGAGATCGATCTCGGCGATTGGGACGGACAGGTGCTGACGGAGCTCAAGCGTGATCCGGCGACGGCGCAGCGCCTGGCCGAGATCATGCGCGATCCGACGTTGCTTGCGGCGCCCAACGGCGAGACCTTCGATCAGGTGAAGGCGCGCGTGTCGTCGGCGCTGGGGCGTCTCGTCGAGCGGCCGGGGCCGGTGCTCGTGGTCGCGCATGCCGGCACAATTCGAACGGCGATTTCGCTTGCCTGCAACGTGCCCATGGCGGCGCTGTGGTCGCTGCGCATCGGATACGGGACACTTGTCCGCCTCAACATCGGGCGGCATGAAGCGCATGGTCTCTGGGGCGAGATCGTGGAGGTGCGGCAGCCATGAGCATTTCGGGATTGGTCACGGCCTTGCAGTTTCTGACGCGCCTGCCGGTGCCGAAGGCGCTGGGCGCCGGCACGACGGATCTCGCCAAGGCGGCGCCGTGGTTTCCATTTGTCGGCGCGCTGGTCGGCCTGTTGGTCGGGCTCGCGGCGTTTGCGGGCTCAGGGGTCTGGGCCCGTGGTTCGGTGCGCTGCTCGGTCTCTTCGCGTGGGTGATCGTGACTGGTGCTTTGCATCTCGACGGCTTGGGCGATGTGGCCGATGGGCTCGGGGCTGCGCACGGCTCGCCGGAGCGCTTTCTCGAAGTGATCCGCGATCCGCACATCGGCAGCTTCGGGGTGACAGCGATCGTGTTGCAGATTGCAGCGAAGCTCGTGCTGCTGGCCGCGCTGATGCAGATGGTGCCGCCGGTTACGCTCGTGCTCGTTGCGGCGTGGGCGCGCTGGGGCTCGCTGGTGCTGGCGCGCGCCGTGCCGCCGCTTGCACCCGGATTTGCGCAAAAGTTCGCGGCCGGGATCGACGTGCGCATGATCGGCGGATGGGCGTTGGCGCTCGCAGTTCGGAGCTTGGTCGATCGCGCCGGTGCTGGTGGGCGCGGTGGCGGTGCCGTTTCTTCTGGCGCTCTATTGGCGCAAGCGTCTCGGCGGCATCACGGGCGATTGCCACGGCGCCAGCATCGAGGTGACGGAGACCGTGCTGCTGGCGCTGCTGGTCGCGACGGCGGGTTAGGCGATTGCCTCTTTTCGTTCTTACGGGGAGAGGGAATTGAGCATGGTGTTGTCGAAAACTGCGGGAGCTTGCATGGGTCCCGGCCGCCATCGCGAAGCGATGCTCCGCATCGATGCCGGGATGACGTCAGTGGGGAGACGGTATACAGCGCCCGCCGTGTTGCTGCCCCTCACCCTAACCCTCTCCCCGCTTGGCGGGGAGAGGGGATTCCAACGCCGCTTCGAGGCGCTGCCAGGCGTCGGGGGAGCCGGGGATGCCGAAGCGCAGCCAGGTCGGCTCGTAGTCGAAGGCGCGGACGAGGATGCCGTGGCGGCCGAGGGTCTCGGCGATGCGGTCGGCGCTCGGATGTGACGCGAGCCGGAACAGCGGCGTGCCGCCGACGACAGCCAGGCCGCGGGCGGTGAGCAGAGTGTCGAGGCGGGCTGTATCCTTGCGAGCCTGTGTTTTGCGGTTTCGAGCCACGCGTCGTCGGAGAGAGCCGCACGACCAACCTCGAGCGCGGGACCGGAGACCGCCCAGGGTCCGAGAAGGCTGCGCAGGCGCGCGCAGATGTCGGCGGTGCTCACGGCAAAGCCGAGGCGCAGGCCCGCGAGCCCGTAGGTCTTGCCGAACGAGCGCAGCACGATGGTGCTTCCCGGGAGATGCGGAATGATGCTTGCAGACGGATCGAGCACATCGAGGAAGGCTTCGTCCACGACCAGAAGGCCATCGCGGTTCGCGAGCTCGCCTGCGAGCCAAACAAGGTCGCTCGGCGGAATAAGCCGGCCGGTCGGGTTGTTCGGATTGACGATAATGGCCGCGCGCGCCTCCGCCAGCTCGGCGAAGGAGGTCGTCTCGACCACGACATGGCCGGAGCGGGTCCAGGCGTGCAGGTGCTCCTTGTAGGTGGGCGAAAGGATCGCGACGCGGGTCGGCGCCAGCAGGCGCGGGATGACCTGAATGAGGCCCTGCGAGCCCGCTGCAGCTACGACGTTCTCGGGACCGGCCGCGCCATAGCGCGCAGCCGCCGCACTCAGCAGGGCCTGCTCGTCGCTCGCCAGCGGAAGCCGCGTCCAGGCCTGCGGCGCGATGTCCGGGATCGGATAGGGAATAGGATTGATGCCGGTCGAAAGGTCGATCCAAGGTTCGGGTGCGGACGGAAAGCGCCGCCTTGCGGCGTCGAGATCGCCGCCATGAATCGGATAGCCGTCGTCATGGCCGCCGCGCGAGGCATGTTCCGCTGCGGCTGCCGCCGTGGTAGCACCCGTGTTCGCTTCGTTGCCGGAACGGAGGCCCATGTACGCCGCGCTCGCTCTTCTCGCCCTCATTATCGAGGCTGTGGCCGGCTACCCGGACGCGTTGCTGCGCCGGATCGGGCATCCGGTGGAATGGATCGGGGCGCTCATAACACATGCCGAGCGGGCCTGGAACCTCGCGAGCCTGCCGTTCGAGCGCCGCCGCCTCAATGGCGTGCTGGCGCTGGCGGTGGTTTTGCTGGTGACGCTGTCGATCACCGTTCTGCTGGTGGCGGTGCTCGATCTGTTGCCGTGGATTTTGCCTCTTCTGCTCACAGCGTTTCTGGCCAGCACGCTTCTGGCGCAGCGTAGCCTCGACGTGCATGTGAAGGCCGTGGCGGATGCGCTCGAGGCGCATGGCATCGACGCCGGGCGCGTCGAGGTGGCGAAGATCGTCGGTCGCGATCCGGAGACGCTGGACCCGAGCGCTGTCGCGCGGGCGGCCATCGAAAGCCTGGCCGAGAATTTTTCCGACGGCGTCGTGGCGCCGGTGTTCTGGATGGTGGTCGGCGGGCTGCCGGGAGCGGCGGTCTACAAGGCGGTCAACACGGCGGACAGCATGATCGGGCACAAGTCCGACCGGCATCTCGCTTTCGGGTGGGCGGCGGCACGGCTGGATGACCTGATCAACTTGCCGGCTTCGCGTCTGACGGCGTTGTTCTTTGTGGGGGCCGCTTACCTCATTCCGGATGCGTCCTGGGAGAGCGCGGTCGAGTCCGTGAAGCGGGATGCGAGCAAGCATCGCTCGCCCAATGCCGGCTGGCCCGAGGCGGCCATGGCGGGCGCGCTGGGCTTGAAGCTCGCGGGGCCGCGCATCTACGGCGGCAAGACCGTCGACGATCACTGGATGGGCAACGGCCGCGCCAACGCCACGCCCGCCGATATCCGCCGCGCGCTGCAGCTCTATCGCGTGGCCTGCGCGCTGCAGGCGGGGCTGGTGGCGGCCGTCGCGCTGGTGGCGTGGGTGGTTTGGAAGCGACGGCCCGCCGATAGCTTTCGTGATCTTCCCGCGCCCTTGTGCCCGGTAGATCTGGCCGCTCGAGCGTCATCCCGGGCTGGCGACACAAGGAGATGGCCCAAGTGGAATCCAAGCTCTCGCAGTGCAGGCATTTTCAATGCTTCGGTGTTTGCGGAGGGTTTCTCCCAAGAGGAGGGATGGGTCCTCGGGACAAGCCCGAGGATGACACTGGGAGCGAGGCTTTCTGGGTGTCGGCGCGCTGCTCGCGTTACTGTGCCGGCGCTCGAGCCAGGGCGAGGAGGCGGTCGCAGTCGATGTGGGCTTCGAGGTGGTCGGCGAGGGCGTCGAGGGTGTCTTCGACGTCGGACTCATAGTCGAGTTGAGAAGGCGCGGCGCTGAGGCGTTCCAGCCAGCGGGCGCGCTGGGCATCGTCAGAGAATAGTCCGTGGATGTAGGCGCCGGACACGCGGCCGTCGGGGCTCGACGGCGCCGTCGAAGCGTGCCGTCGGAGAAGCGAACGAGAGGCGTGTCGCAGCCGGGCCCCGTCGTGCGGCCGACGTGCATCTCGTAGCCCGAGAAGGATGTGCCGGTGGCGACGTCGGTGCCGGTGACCGCGGTGAGCGTCTTGTCGGCGGTCATGACGGTTTCGACGTCGAGCAGGCCGAGGCCATCGACGGCGCTGGGCGCGCCTTCGATGCCCTGCGGATCGGCGATGCGGCGTCCCGAGCATCTGATAGCCGCCGCAGATGCCGAGCACGTGGCCGCCGCGCCGGCGATGAGCTTCGATGTCGATGTGCCAGCCGGTTTCGCGCAGCGCGGCGAGATCGGCGATGGTGGCCTTGGAGCCGGGCAGGATGACGAGGCCGGTCGTGCCCGGGATGCGGCTCGCCGGGGCGGAGGAAGATCGAGCTCCACGCCCGGCTCGAGGGCGAGCGGATCGAAGTCGTCGAAATTGGAGATGCGCGGATAGGCGAGCACGGCGATGAGCGGCTTGCCGCCGGTCGACGCCTTTCTTGCGGCCGTCGAGCGCGAGCGCGTCCTCGGCGGGTAGGCGGCCGGCATCCTTGAAGAACGGCACGAGGCCGAGGCCGGGCCAGCCGGTGGCCTGCTCGATGGCGCGCATGCCGTCGGCGAACAGCGTCGGGTCGCCGCGGAACTTGTTGACGATGAAGCCCGCGATGTGAGCCGCGTCCTCGGGCGCGATGACGGCCTTGGTGCCGACGAGGCTGGCGATGACGCCGCCGCGGTCGATGTCGCCGATGAGCGACGACCGGCACGTTGGCGGCGCGGGCGAAGCCGAGGTTGGCGATGTCGCCGGCGCGCAGGTTGACCTCGGAGGCCGAGCCCGCGCCCTCGACGAGGACGAGATCGGATTCGGCGCAGAGCCTGCCGAAGCTGTCGAGCACGGGCGCCATGAGCTTCGGCTTCCAGTCCTGGAACTCGCGCGCCTTGGCCGTGCCCATGACGCGGCCCTGCACCACGACCTGCGCGCCGATGTCGCTCTGGGGTTTCAGCAGGACCGGGTTCATGTGCACGGTCGGCGGCACGCCGGCGGCGCGGGCCTGCAGCGCCTGGGCCCGGCCGATCTCGCCGCCATCGGCGGTCACGGCGGCATTGTTCGACATGTTCTGCGGCTTGAACGGGCGCACGCGCAGGCCGCGGCGTTTGAAGACGCGCAACAGTCCGGCGACGAGCAGCGACTTGCCGACGTCGGACCCGGTGCCGGCCAGCATGAGCGCGCGCGCGGTCATTTGAATTCTTCCGAGTAGGTAGAAACGATTATCCCCCTCACCCGCGTGTCCCGGCTGCGCCGGGACCGCGACCTCTCCCCACATGGGGAGATGGCTGCCAGAAAGAGGCGTAAGTCGTACCTTCTTCCCTTCTCGAGCCTCTCCCCAGCGGGGAGAGGTCGCCGCCGTCCCATGCGAAGCGTGGCTTCGCCATGACGGCGGCGGGTGAGGGGGTGGATCGTTTCGCTTCAGATGGATAGCCATCAGTATTCGATGCCTTCCTGGGCGCGCACGCCGGCGTCGAAGTGGTGCTTCAGCGGCACCATCTCGGTGACGAGGTCGGCGGCCTCGATCAGCTCGGGCTTGGCGTTGCGGCCGGTGACGACGATGTGCAGATCGGGGCGGCGGGCCGCAAGCGTCGGCCACGACCTTGGCGAGGTCGAGATGATCGTAGCGCAGCGAGATGTTGAGCTCATCGAGGATGAGCATGCGGATGGCGGGATCGGCCATGAGCTCGACCGCCTTCTCCCAGGCGCGCTCGGCGGCGGCGACGTCGCGCTCGCGGTCCTGCGTTTCCCAGGTGAAGCCTTCGCCGAGCGTGTACCAGACGACCTGATCGCCGAAGCTTGGAATGGCGCGTGCGCTCGCCGGTATCCCAGGCACCCTTGCCGAACTGCACGACGCCGGCCCTGAAGCCGCGCCCGAGCGCGCGCAGCAGCAGGCCGAACGCGGCCGTCGATTTGCCCTTGCCCTTGCCGGTGTGGACGATGAGCAGGCCCTTCTCGATGGTCTTCCAGGCAACTTCGGCGTCCTGCGCGGCCTTGCGGTTGGCCATTTTCGCTTTGTGGCGTGGCGTCGTCGGGATTGTCGGTCATGGCGTTGATCTCGGCTTGAGGGCCAGCGGCAGCCCCGCGGTCAGCAATACGACATGGTCGGCGATGGCGGCTACCTCGGCATTGAGGCAGCCTTGCGCATCGCGAAACTCCCGCCCGAGCGGAGTGTCGGGCACGATGCCGAGCCCGACCTCGTTGGAGATCAGGACCATCGGGCCCGCCGCGGCTTGAGTGCGCTCGAAGTGACGCGCGTTCCTCGTCGACGTTCAGCTCCGGCCAGCATGACGTTGCTCAGCCACAGCGTCAGGCAGTCGACCAGCACGGGGCCCCGGCCGGACCCGGTGATGGCCTCGGCCAGGTCCAGCGGCACCTCGCTCGTCGTCCAGCCGGCTCCGCGGCGGGCGATGGCTCGTCGATGCGCGCGCGCATTTCGTCGTCGCAGGCCTCGGCGGTCGCGATGTAGGTCCAGGGCGACGGCGTGCTGGTGATGAGCTGCTCGCCGTAGCGGCTTTTGCCGGAACGGGCGCCGCCGAGGACCAGCGTGAGGCGGGGAAGGGGAGAAGTCATTGTTTCGGGCCAGTGTTTATCAGGCTTTGTTTGACAGGGCTCGCCCGCCAAGGCTATCTCAAAGAACGACGGTGCGCCGTTTGGCGCTGAATTGGGAATACCGGTGCGGGGGCTTGCCCCCAATTCCGGAGCTGCCCCCGCAACTGTAAGCGGCGAGATCAATCCCCCCTATGGCCACTGGCGCAAGCCGGGAAGGCCGGGTTTGGTTGCCAATCCGCGAGCCAGGAGACCTGCCGGCGTTGATGCAACTCGAATGGCCGCCGGTGGGGTGGCTCAGGAGGAATAAAGTGACGACCCAATCTACGACGCCAGCCACCAGCCCGGTCACGACGACGACTGTCAGGAACGCGCCGAAGTCCGCAACGCTGCCTTGGCCGCGATGGCCTTCGGTGTCGCGCTCGTGTTCACGGTCGGCTTTGCGTCGCCTTCGACGATCCACAACGCCGCCCACGACACGCGGCACGCTCTCAGCTTTCCCTGCCATTGAGGTGAGCCCATGATGATGCGCGTCCTCTCGGTCGGGCTCCTGGCCGGGCTGCTTGCTGGCGTGGTTGTCGCCATGCTGCAGAATTTCACCACGACCCCGCTCATTCTCCAGGCCGAGGTGTTCGAGAGCGCCGCGCCCGAGAAGAAGGCTTCGCTGCACGACGACATGATCGTGCATACGGTTGCCAGCGACATGCCGCACTTCATCCTCGTGCACAGCGATGCCGAGCATGCGCACGGCGGCGCGGAGGAATGGGCTCCGGCCGACGGCGCCGAGCGCATCCTCTACACCAGCACCGCGACCATCGCGACGTCGATCGGCTTTGCCTTCCTCCTCATCGCAGGCATGCTGCCGCCGGCGACACCATCAACGAGCGCACGGCTCTGGCCTGGGCAGCGGCGGGCTTCGTCGTAACCGGGCTCGCTCCCGCTGTGGGCCTATCGCCCGAACTGCCGGGCATGGCGGCCGCGGATCTCGCCTGCCGGCAGGGCTGGTGGGTGCTCACGGCATCGCTCACGGCGGCGTCGCTATGGCTGTTCCTGCGCACCGACACGTCTCTGCTGCAGCTGATTGCCATCCTGCTTGCTCTCGCCCCGCACCTGTCGGGGCGCCGCATCACGTCGAGGGCGAGGCGAGCCGCGTTCCGGCCGAGCTTGCCGCGCGGTTTGCGGCCACGTCTCTTGCCGTGCATGCGATCCTGTGGATCGCGACCGGTTTTGCGTCGGCCTGCTGTGGCCGCGCTGGCGCGCGTCGGCGTGCCCGCTGCGGACAGCCGGGCTTGACGGTCCGAAAGGGCCCGTGATCAATGATGAGCGCGACCGGCGCGACGATTTTTGTTTGCGTCTCGTGCCGGCGGACCAGTCGATGACGCCGCGAGGGCTCCGACCGGCCGGGCAGGCGACTTGCCGGCGCCCTCCAGAGCGCACATTGCATCACGACGCATCGAGGGCCTGACGGTCGAGCCGGTGGATTGCCTCGCCGTATGCAAGCGCCCATGCACGCTGGCGCTCGGCCCGCGACAAATGGACCTACCTCATCGGCGACCTCGACCGGCTGGAGCACAGCGACGATGTCGTCGCCGCAGCCGTCGCCTTCCAGCGCTCGCCAGAACGGCATCGTTCCCTGGACCGAGCGGCCGCCGCCGTTCCGCAAGGGCGTCATCGCGCGCGTCCCGCCGCTGGGGTTCGTGCAACCAGAGCCGGAGACGCCATGACCCGATATCGCCAAGGTTCCGTGCAGCATCGTCACCGGGCTTTCTCGGTGCCGGCAAGACGACGCTCGTGCGCCACGTGCTTGCAGAACGCCAAGGGGCGCCGGCTGGCCGTCATCGTCAACGAGTTCGGCGACGTCGGCATCGACGGCGAGATCCTCAAGGGCTGCGGCGTCGAGACCTGCCCCGAGGATCGCATCGTCGAGCTGTCCAACGGCTGCATCTGCTGCACCGTCGCCGATGACTTCGTGCCGGCGCTCGAGAGCCTGCTCGGCCTGGCCAACCCGCCCGAGCACATCATCATCGAGACGTCGGGACTCGCGCTGCCGAAGCCGCTGGTGCAGGCGTTCAACTGGCCGGCGATCGCCTCGCGCGTCACCGTCGACGGCGTCATCGCCGTCGTCGATGGCGCCGCCGTCGCGGCCGGGCCGCTTTGCCGACGACCCGGAGGCGCTGGCGAAGCAGAGGGCGGAGGACAGCTCGCTCGATCACGACAATCCGCTGGAGGAGGTCTACGAGGACCAGCTTCTGTGCGCCGACCTGATCGTGCTCAACAAGGCCGACTGCTCATGTCGGAGGCCGAGCGTCGCGACGTGACCGGGCGAGATCAAGGCCGCCGTGCCGCGCGCGGTCAAAGTCGTGGAGACCGAAGGCGGGCGCATCGACACCGTCGGTGCTGCTCGGCCTCGGCGCGCGGCGGAAAGCGATCTCGCCGCGCGGCCCTCGCATCATGACGCCGAAGGAGAGCACGATCACGACGACTTCGAGAGCTTCATCGTCGACATTCCGCAGTCACCAACCGCCGAGGCGCTGGCCAATCGGCTCGCGCGACATTGCGCAGGTGCACGACATTCTGCGCATTAAGGGTTTTGCCGACGTGACGGGCAAGCCGATGCGGCTTCTGATCCAAGGTGTCGGCCAGCGCCTGCAGCATCCATTTCGACCGGCCTGGCGCGCGGACGAGGCGCCGGCAGGGGCAGCTCGTCGTCATCGGCAGAAGGGGCTCGATCGCGACGGCTATCGCGCGCGCATGATCTCGGGAGGTTAGATCCCCGCATGCATCTGCTCGCGACGCAGTCTGCTGTCTCTGGATGAGATCGATGCCGCCGTCGACCTCGGGCAGACGCCTGCCGACATCGTCGTGCTGTCGTTCAGCGACAGCGATCTTTCGGCGCTGGCGGCGGCGTGGCAGGGCGGCGCGATGCGCTGCCGAGCTTGCGGCTCGCGAGCCTCAAGCGGCTGCGGCATCCGATGTCGGTCGATCTCTACATTGACAGCGTGATCGGGAAGGCGCGCGCCGTCATCGTGCGCGCGCTCGGCGGGCTCGACTACTGGCGCTACGGGTTCGAGCGCATCGCCGACGTGGCGCGCGCGAAGGGCATCGTGTTCGTCGCGCTGCCGGGCGACGACCGGCCCGATGCGCGGCTGACGGCGCTTTCGACGGTGTCGCCTGAGGCGGTGGCGAAGTTCGACCATTATTTCCGTCATGGCGGGCCGGACAACGTCGGCAATGCGCTGGCGTTCGCGGCGTCGCTGGTCGGGCGCGAGGCGGCTTACGACGAGCCGAAGTGCGGTTGGGGCCGCGATCGGGCATGCTCGCCGATGGAAGTGTCGTCGGCGCTTTCCGATCGTCGCGTCGATGCAAGATCGCGCGGCCGGTGGCGCTGGTCGTGTTCTATCGCGCCAGCTCATGGCCGCCGATACGCGGCCGATGCAGGCGCTGATGCGCGCTCGAGGCGCAGGGTCTCGCGGCGCTGCGCCGTCGCGGTGACGAGCCTCAAGGATCCCGAGGCAGGGCAGCGCGCTCGAAGCGCTGATCGCGGCGCGGCGTCCGTCGATCATTCTCAATGCGACCGCGTTCTCGCCCGTTGCGCGAGGACGGCACCTCCGTGCTCGATGCCGCGGATGTCCGGTGCTGCAGGTGATGCTGGCTGGCTCGACGCGCGAGGCGTGGGCGGCATCGCCGCGCGGTCTGTCGCCGACCGACATCGCCATGAACGTGGTGCTGCCGGAACTGGACGGACGCATCGTCACGCGCGCGATCTCGTTCAAGTCGGTGCTCGAAGCCGATGCCGAGCTCGAATACGCCAGCGTGCATCACGAGCCGGATGTCGAAGGCATCGCACATGTGGCCGAGCTCGCCGCGGCGTGGGTGCGGCTCGGGACAACGCCTGCGGCCGAGCGGAAGCTTGCGCTCGTGCTTTCCGATTATCCGGCGCGCGCGGGACGCGCGGGCTATGCCGTCGGTCTCGACACGGCGGCGAGCGCGGCCGAGATTTTGAATGCCTTTCGGATGCGGGCTACGACGCCGGCGGCAAGGCGTGGGCAGGCGATGATTTCGCGCCGCTGCTCAATCGCGGCGGTGCAACGCTGGACATTCGCACTGTCGAGCTATCGGTCATGGCTGGACGCGCTGCCAGCCGAGACGCGCGACGCCATCGACGCGGCGTGGGGCGCGCCGGAGGACGACCCGGCGTTCAGCGACGGATGCTTCCGCATTCCCGTTCTTGCAGGCGGGCAATGTGCTCGTGGCATTGCAGCCGGACCGCGGCTCGGCGCAGGACACAAAGCCGGCTATCACGATCTCGCCAGCCCGCCGCGTCATGCGTACGTGGCGTTCTACGCGTACCTTCGCGAAGGGCTCGGCATCCACGCGCTCGTGCATCTCGGCACGCACGGCACGCTCGAATGGCTGCCGGGCAAGGCGCTGGCGCTGTCCGACGCCTGCGCGCCGCAGGCGCTGCTGGGCCCCGTGCCGGTCGTCTATCCGTTCATCGTCAACAACCCAGGCGAGGCCGTGCAGGCCAAGCGGCGCATCAGTGCCGTCACCATCGGGCATCTGACGCCGCCGCTCTCGGAAGCCGGACTGCACGGGCCGCTGGCCGAGCTCGAAGGCCTGATCGAGGAATATGCCGAGGCCGACGGCGTGGACCGGCGGCGCTCCGTGCTGCTCGAAGCCGAGATCGTCGAGCGTGCGTGGCGCTCGGGGCTGGCCAAGGACTGCGGGCTTCTGGAAACGGACACGCCGCGTGCGGCCATCACCAAGCTCGACGCGCAGCTTTGCGACATCAAGGAACTGGCTATCCGCGACAGCTGCATGTGTTCGGCTGCGTGCCCGACGATGCGAGCCGCGCGGAGCTGGCGCGGGTCATCGCGGCGGCCGGCGGCTTGAGCGCGGAGAGCGAGCATCACCTGGCGGCGCAGATCGAAGCTTCGGCGAAGAACGAGCGCGCGGCGCTGCTGGCGGCGCTCGATGGGCGGCGCGTGGCGCCGGGTCCGGCCGGTGCTCCGACGCGCGGGCGCGCGGACGTGCTGCCGACGGGGCGCAATCTCACCACCATGGATCCGCGTGCCATCCCGACGCGCACGGCGGCCATTGTCGGCGCGCGCGCGGCGAGCGAGATCGTGCGGCGCTATCTGCAGGATCACGGCGATTATCCGAAAGCGATCGTGCTCGACCTGTGGGCCTCGGCGTCGCTGCGCACGGGCGGTGATGATCTCGCGCAGGCGCTCGCCTATCTCGGCGTGCGGCCGACGTGGGATGCGGGCTCGCAGCGCGTGACGGGCGTCGAGGTCATTCCGGCGCCGAAGCTCGAGCGGCCGCGCATCGACGTGACGCTCAGAATTTCCGGGCTGTTCCGCGATATCTTTGCGAGCCAGATCGCGCTGTTCGACATGGCTGTCGGGCTGGTGGCGAGTTTGGATGAAGACGAGGCGTGGAACCCGCTGGCAGCAGCACGGCGGCGTGGTGAGAGCCTCGATCGCGTGTTCGGCGCTGCGCCGGGCGTGTATGGCGCGGGTGCCGCGTCGGTCGCGCTCGATGGAGCGGTAAGCGATCAGGATACCATCGGTGCGGCCTATCTCGATGCGTCGACCTTCGCGTATGGGCGCGGCGATGCAGCAACTCCGGCGTCCGATCAGTATCGCCGCCGCATTCTCGCCTCCGATGCGCATGTGCATGTGCAGGACGACCGCGAGTGCGATCTCTTGAGCGGCGATGGCGTGGCGGACTTCTCCGGCGGATATGCGGCCGCGGCAGCGCTCGTTGGCAAGAACGTGGCGCTCTATCATCTCGACACCAGCCGCACGGAGGCGCCGAGGGCGCGGACGCTGGCCGAGGAAATCACGCGCGTCGTGCGCGGGCGTCTCACCAATCCGCGCTGGATCGCGGGCATGCTGGCGCATGGCTATCGCGGCGCGTCCGAGATTGCTCAGGGTGTGGACGCACTCTATGCGTTCGGCGTGTCGGCGCGCATCGTGCCGAGCCATCTGTTCGACGTAGTGCATGACGCTCTGCTCGGCGATGGCGAAGTCGCAAGCGAGCTTCAGCGCGTCAATCGCGATGCGGCGGATGCGATCGCGCGGCGGCTTGAGGATGCGATTTCGGCCGGCCTGTGGACTCCGCGGCGCAATGCAGTGAGCTTCGAGCTGCGGCGTGCGCGGCATCCCGCGTCCTTGGGCGGCGATGCCGGACCAACTTTCGTGGAGGCGGCGCAATGAGGACGATTGCGCGCGCACCTGTTCGGGGATCATGCCCCGGGGCTTTGCGGCCCATGGAAAGCGGTGATGGGCTCATCGTGCGCGTGCGCCCGCATGCGGGACGGATCTCGCTCGACGTGGCGGCGAAGCTGGCCGAGGCCGCGGCGCGCTTCGGCAACGGCGAGATCGACCTGACGCGGCGCGCCAATCTGCAAATTCGGGGCGTGACGCCGGAAACTCTGGAGCCGCTGCAACAGGCGCTCGACGGGCTCGGACTTCTCGATGCGTCCGCGGGTGCGGAGGCAACGCGCAATATCGTCGTCAGTCCGCTGGCAGGTGTCGATCCGACGGAGTTGATCAATGTAACGCCGCTGGCGCTCGATCTCGAAGCGCGGCTTGGCGTGCGGATCGGCGGCTGTGGTGCTTGCCGGTCAAGTTCGGGTTCGTGGTCGACGGCGGTGGCGTGCTCTCGCTCGATCATGAGCGCGCGGATATCAGGCTGAAGGCGATCTCGAACCATGATGTCGCCGTCGGCATCGATGCTGCTGATGGCGTGTGCTGGCTGGGTTGTGCAAGCGTTGCCGATGCGGTGGATATCGCGGTTCGTATTGCTCTGGCCTTTATCGCATTGCGCCCGGCGGGCAGCAGATTGCGGATGCGTGAGTTGTCGCCGGCGCTCACCGCAGCCATTGCGCAGGATGTGGCGCCGTTGCTGCAGAAATTGGATCTCGCCCCTTC
Organism: uncultured Alphaproteobacteria bacterium; assembly: GCA_963831345.1. Classification (GTDB taxonomy): domain Bacteria; phylum Pseudomonadota; class Alphaproteobacteria; order Rhizobiales; family Hyphomicrobiaceae; genus Hyphomicrobium_C. Next base: position 24,546 of record CAWHPZ010000009.1, on the reverse strand, counting down.
CGTGTCGCCGAGCGGTGGCAGGCTCGGTGCTGTGACCCGCGGCGGGTGGACCTTCGCGGTGGGACTCGCGGCTCCTTTCGGGCGCGCAACCGCGCGGATGCTCGTTGCGCTTTCGCGTTCGGCCGCCGAGGTCGGTGCGCAGGAGCTGCGCGTGTCCCCATGGCGCAGTTTCTATGTGCCTGTTTCCGCTCCCAGCTGCGCGCGTGAGTCGATTGCCGAGGCATTGCGCCTCGGTTTTCTCACCGACGACGCCGATCCGCTGGCGCACATCGCCGCCTGCCCCGGTGCGCCGGCCTGCCGGTCCGCCTCGTGCGATACGCGGAGCATTGCGCGGCGCATCGCATCCTTGATGCCGCGGCTTGGCGATGTTGGTTTGCACGTCTCGGGCTGCGCCAAGGGCTGCGCCTGCTCGGATGCGCGGGCGCTCGTCGTTGTCGGTGCAGGTGAACGGCTCGCCGTCATCCGCAACGGCCGCGCCGACAGCGCGCCTCTATTTTTCATTTCCGCCGCCGACATCGAGCGGCTTCCCGAACTTCTGGAGCGAGCACCGCGCCGTGACACCTGAACGTTCCTACATTCGCGACGGGGCGGCGATCTATGAGCGGTCGTTCGCGACCATCCGCGCCGAGGCTGATCTATCTGCCTTCTCCGGCATGGCCGAGAAGGTGGCGGTGCGCATCATTCATGCCTGCGGCATGGTCGAGATCGTGCGCGACATCGTCATGTCGGCTGACTTCGCCGACGCGGGTCGCGCGGCGCTGCTCGCGGGCGCCCCTATACTTTGCGACGCCAAGATGGTGGCGCAGGGCATCACGCGCAGCCGGCTGCCGGCCAACAACGCCGTGATCTGCACGCTCGACGATCCCGGCGTGCCGGAGCTGGCGCGCGAGATGGGCAACACGCGCTCGGCCGCGGCCATGGAGCATTGGCGGCCGCATCTGGCGGGCGCGGTCGTTGCCATCGGCAATGCGCCGACATCGCTGTTCCGGCTGCTCGAGATGCTGGATGCAGGCGCGCCGAAGCCTGCGGCCGTCATCGGCATTCCGGTCGGCTTCATCGGCGCAGCGGAATCGAAGGACGCGCTGGCGGCTGACGGGCGCGTGCCGTTCCTGATCGTCAAGGGGCGCAAGGGCGGCAGCGCCATGGCGGTGGCGGCGGTCAACGCGCTGGCGAGCGAACGCGAATGACCACGCTCACACAGATTGGGGTCGAACAGTTCGGGCTCGAGCAGCTTGCGGGCGGCGCCACGCGCGGCACGCTTTATGGCGTGGGCGTCGGGCCGGGCGACGTGCGCTATCTGACGCTGCGCGCGGCGGGGATCATCCGGTCCGCGGACGTGATCGCCTATTTCGCCAAGATCGGCGGGCACGGACATGCGCGGCGCATCGTCGGGCCGCTGATGCCGGCCGGCAAGACCGAGCTCAAGCTCGAGTATCCGCTGACGGACGAGGTGCCGGTCGCGGATCAGCGCTATCGGAGCGAGATCGCGGATTTCTATCGCGCATCTGCCGTGAAGATTGCGGAGCATCTGGATGCCGGGCGCTCGGTCGGGCTGCTTTCCGAAGGCGATCCGTTCTTCTTCGGCTCGTTCATGCACATGTGGCGGCGGCTCGAAGCGCGGTTCCCTGTCGAAGTGGTGCCGGGCATCACGGGCATGTCGGGCTCGTGGACGCGGGCCAATACGCCGATCACCTGGGGCGACGACATACTCACTGTGCTTGCGGGCACGCTCGACGAAGCGACGCTGACGCGGCGGCTCAGCGATACCGATGCGGCGGTGATCATGAAGGTCGGACGCAACCTCGCCAAGGTGCGCCGCGCCGTCGAGGCCGCGGGCTGCCTGGACCGTGCGCTGTATGTGGAGCGCGCGACCATGGCGGACGAGCGCATCCTGCCGCTGGCGCAATGCACCGACGAGCATCGGACCCTATTTCGCAATCATATTGGTTCCCGGGCGCGGGAGGCAGATATGAGCGGGCGTTTGACCGTCGTCGGCGTCGGGCCGGGCGAAGCGCATCTGGTGACGCCGGCCGTGTCGCGCGTGCTGGCGGAAGCGACGGATCTGGTCGGCTATGGGCCGTATCTCGATCGCGTGCCGCCGGCTCGGGAGCCAAGTGCGGCATGCGTCCGACAATCGTGTGGAAGTGCAGCGGGCCGAGGCGGCGCTGCGGCTGGCGGCCGAAGGGCGGAACGTGGCCGTGGTGTCGGGCGGCGATCCGGGCGTGTTCGCCATGGCGGCGGCGGTGTTCGAGGCCATCGAGGCGGGCGAAGCCAAGTGGCGCGATCTCGACGTGCGCGTGGAGCCGGGCGTGACGGCGATGCTGGCGGCGGCGGCCGAGGCGGGTGCGCCGCTCGGCGGCGATTTCTGCGCCATTTCGCTGTCGGACAATCTGAAGAGCTGGGCGACGATCACGAAGCGGCTCGAAGGCGGCGGCGGAGGGCGATTTCGTCATCGCGCTCTACAACCCGCAATCCAAGGCGCGGCCGCATCAGCTCGGCGAGGCGTTCGACATTTCTGCGCGGCGTGAAGAGTGCGGATACTGTGGTGCTGTTCGTGCGCGCGGCGGGCACGGCGCAATCGAAGCTCACGACGACGACGCTCGGCGCGGCGGATCTCTCGCAGGTGGATATGCGCACGCATGGTGATCATCGGCTCGAGCCAGACGCGATTGTTGCAACGCGCGAGCGGGCCGGCCTGGGTCTACACGCCGCGCTCGGAGCGATCATGAGCGCGCGCGAGCAAGCCTTCGAGCCAGTGCAGCGCGGCGGTCGCGTCGGTGAGCGGCGTGCCGGCGGGCTTATGCGGGCGGTCGATCATGACGACGGGAATGCCGAGGGCTCGCGCGGCGGCGATCTTGGCGTAGGTTTCGGGGCTGCCGGAGTTCTTGGAGACGAGCACGTCGATGCGCTCGCGCTGCATGAGGGCGTGCTCGGCTTCGAGGCTCGAACGGCGGGCGCTCGGCGATGAACGTGATGCGGGGCGGCAGAGCGATGTCGCCGGCCGGATCGATGGTGCGGGCGATGTAGTCGTGCTGCGGGGCCGCTGCGAAGGCGCGAGAGCTCCAGGCGGCCGACAGTGAGCAGCACGCGGCGGGGCTTTTCTCCAAGAGCGGATGCGGCGCTCGCGGCATTGGCGACGACTTTCCAGTCGTCGCCTTCGACCGGCTTCCAGGCCTCGCGGACGATGGAGCCGAGCGGCAGGCCAAGCGCGCGCGTGGCGGCGACGGCATTGGCGGAAATGTTAACCGCGTAGGGATGCGTGGCATCGACGACGGCGTCCATTCGCTCATGATCGAGCCAGCGGGCGAGGCCGTCCGCGCCGCCGAAGCCGCCGATGCGGGTGGCGATAGGTTGCGGCGGCGGGCGTGCGCGTGCGGCCGGCGAGCGACAGCACCGGCTCGAAACGCGCATCCGCGGCGAGGAGCTTGCCCAGCTCGCGCGCTTCGCTCGTGCCGCCTAGGATCAGAATGCGCATGCCGGAGCCAATGACCATTTCCGAAAAGAGAGACATAGCGGCAAGGCGCTGGCTGTCCATCGTCGGTATTGGTGAAGACGGCGTCGAGGGGCTATCGGCCGCGGCGAGGCGCTTGGTGAACGAGGCGGAGCTGGTGGTCGGCGGGCGGCGGCATCTGGAGCTGGCGCGGGCGCTGATCAAAGGCGAGACGCTGGCGTGGCCGAGCCCGATCGATGGCGGGTATCCGGCCATTCTGGCGCGGCGCGGGCGGGCCGGTCGTGGTGCTGGCGTCGGGCGATCCGTTTCTCTACGGCGTCGGCAAGCAGCTCGCGGCGCTGGTGCCGGCGGACGAGATTTTGTGCCTGCCGCAGCCGTCGGCGTTCAGCCTGGCGGCGTCGCGGCTCGGCTGGGCTCTGCAGGATGTGGCGCTGGTGACGCTGCACGGGCGGGCGCTCGAGGGCATCATCCGGCATCTGCAGCCGGGGCGGCGCATTCTCGCCTTGTCGTGGGATGGGACGACGCCGCGCAAGCTCGGCGCGCTGCTCGCCGAGCGCGGGCTCGGCAACTCGAAGCTGACGGTGCTGGAAAATCTCGGCGGGCCGAACGAGCGTGTGGGCGCGTTCAAGGCGTCGGATGTGCCGAGCGGCGATGTGGCGGCGTTGAACACGATTGCGCTCGAGGTTGTGGCGGACGCGGGTGCCCGCATCGTTCCGCTGAGCGCAGGTCTCGACGACGATCTGTTCGAGCATGACGGCCAGCTCACCAAGCGCGAAGTCCGCGCGCTGGTGCTGTCGTCGCTGGCGCCGCGTCATGGCGAGCTGCTGTGGGACATCGGGCTCGGCGCGGGCTCGATCGCCATCGAGTGGCTGCTGCGCGATGCGTCGCTCAAGGCCATCGGCATCGAAGAGAATGAACAGCGCGCGGCGCGGGCGTGGCGCAATGCGCTCGCCCTCGGCACGCCGGATCTCGAATCGTGCAAGGCCATGCGCCGGAGGCGCTGGCCGGGCTTGCCGCGCCCGATGCGGTGTTCATCGGCGGCGGCATCGGCGATGCCGGCGTGTTCGAGGCGGCGTGGGCGCGCGCTGAAGCCCGGCGGGCGGCTCGTCGCGAATGCCGTGACGCTCGAAGGCGAAGCGCGGCTTGCAGACCTGCGTGCCGAACATGGCGGCGAGCTTGTGCGTCTCTCCATCGCGCGGGCCGGCCCGGTCGGCTCTTTGAGCGGCTGGCACACGGCCATGCCGATCACGCACTGGCGGGTGAGTGAAGCCATGATCGTCGCCGGCATCGGTTGCAAGAAGGATGCGCCCGGGGCTCCATCGAGGCCGTCATCATGCTGGCGCTCGAAACCTGTGGCGTGACGCGCGAGCGGTTGGCGGCGCTGGCCACGCACGCGTCGAAGCGCAGCGAGGCCGGGATCGAACAGGTTTCTGTGCTCTGGGGACTGCCGCTGCTTGCGTTCACGACTGCCGAGATGGAGGGCGTGACCGATCAGGTGGAGACGCACTCGGAACGCGTCGTTGAGCTCAAAGGCGTACCGTCGGTGGCGGAATCGGCGGCCCTCACGGGAGCGGGGAAAGGCGCGCGGTTGCTCGTGGCCAGGGTTTCCACTCATGACGCTACGTGCGCCATCGCCGAGGGCAGGGGACCTCAGGAGGCCGCGCCATGACGGTGCATTTCATCGGCGCCGGTCCGGGCGCTGCCGACCTCATCACCGTGCGCGGGCGCGACATCATCGCGAAATGCCCGGTCTGCCTCTATGCCGGCTCGCTCGTTGCGAAGGAGATCCTCGACTATTGCCCCGAGGGCGCGCGCATCGTCGATACGGCGCCGATGTCGCTCGACGAGATCATCAGCGAATGCGAATGGGCGACGACGGCCGGACATGACGTGGCGCGGCTGCATTCGGGTGACGTCTCGATCTGGAGCGCGCTCGGCGAACAGACGCGGCGGCTGCGCGCGGCGAACATTCCCTACACCATCACGCCGGGCGTGCCGTCATTCGCTGCCGCTGCGGCGGCGCTCGGGCAAGAACTGACGTTGCCGGAAGTGGGGCAATCGCTGGTGCTGACGCGCACGCCGGGACGCGCGTCGAAGATGCCGGAAGGCGAGACGTTGGCGGCGTTCGCCGCAACGGGCGCGACGCTCGCCGATCCATCTCTCGATCCATGCGCTGGCCGAGACGGCCGCGGAGCTGATCTCCTTCTATGGCGCCGAATGCCCGGTTGCGGTGGTGTATCGCGCCAGCTGGCCGGATGAGCGCATCATTCGGGCGACGCTCGGCACCATCGTCGCGGCGGTCGCCGAGAGCCCGATGGAGCGCACGGCGCTCATTCTCGTCGGCCGCGTGCTGGGCGAGACGGAGTTTCGCGACAGCGCGCTCTACAGTCCCGACTACCAGCGCCGCTATCGCGGGAGGGACGAGTGAGCCGATCTCACTTCGGACCGTCCGGCGAGCCCGCCCTTGCGATCGAACACGACGACGTCGAGCTCGATGCCGGTGTCGTCGATGACGGACGCGGCCGTCTTCCAGGCGGCTTCGGCGACGAGGTTTCCGAGCGGCACGGCGGCGCGGCGGGATTCTTCGAGCACCTGCTGAGCGGTGTTGGCGGTTTGCGCCATGCGGATCAGATCGGCGGGCGCGCGAGCGGCTTCGAGCGTCGCCGCGAGCCAGTCGTGATCGACCGTACCGCGCTTCGAATGCAGATCGTGCAGGCCCTGGCCGAGCTTGACCATCTTGGCGAAGCCGCCGGCGATGGTGACGCGCTCGACGGGATGGCGGCGCAGGTATTTCAGCATGCCGCCGACGAAGTCGCCCATGTCGATCAGGGCCGCTTCGGGCATGTCATACAACTTCTGGATCGCCGTCTCGGACGTGTGGCCGGTGGAGCCGGCGACGTGCGTGATGCCCGTTGCGATGGCGACGTCGATGCCGCGATGGATGGAGTGGATCCAGGCCGCGCACGAGTAGGGCACGACGATGCCGGTGGTGCCGAGGATCGACAGGCCGCCGACGATGCCGAGGCGGCCGTTCAGGGTTTTCGCGGCCAGGGCCTCGCCATTGGGAATGGAAATCTCGACGGTCACGTCCGGAATTGCGCGGAGCGCTGCGGACGGCTTCGGCGATGGCGCCGCTTATCATCTGACGCGGCACAGGGTTAATCGCGGGCTCGCCCGGGGGCAGCGGCAGGCCGGGCTTGGTCACGGTGCCGACGCCGGGGCCGGCGCGAAATGTGATGCCGGAGCCCGGATTTGCTTGGGCGACGGTCGCTTCGACCAGGGCGCCGTGCGTCACGTCGGGGTCATCTCCCGCGTCCTTGATGACGCCGACCTTGGGACCCCGGCTCGTGCGTTCGAAAGTCGCGACAGCAAAGGACGGACGCGAGCCGTTCGGGAGTATAATCTCCACCGTAGCCGGACAGTCGCCGGTGATCAGCGCTTCGTAGGCAGCGCGGGCCGCAGCCGTGGCACACGCGCCCGTCGTCCAGCCGCGCCGCAAGGGGCCGGCCGGCACGTCTGCCATGCTGGTATCGCTGTCGCTGGCGTCGTCGCTGTCGCTCACTGGTCGGCTCCGGAATCTCAACCCTCATTTATCACGCTTCGAGCATGAATTTTCGAGACGACGTTTTTGGCGCCTTTCCCGAGCTTCAGCCGGGGCATGTCTGGCTCGTGGGGGCCGGGCCGGGGGATCCGCGCCTGCTCAGCGTGATGGCCGTTCACGTCGTGCAATCGGCCGATGTGATCGTTCATGACGCGCTGGTCAACCCGCGGGTGCTGAAGCTCGCGCGTGAGGGGACCAAGATCCATCACGCCGGCAAGCGCGGCGGCAAGCCTTCGCCGCATCAGCGCGACATCAACGAGCTGATCATCGCCGAAGCCAAGAAGGGCCTGCGCGTGGTGCGCCTCAAGGGCGGCGATCCGTTCGTGTTCGGGCGCGGCGGCGAGGAGGCCATGGCGCTGGTGCGCGAGGGCATTCCGTTCCATGTCGTGCCGGGGCTGACCTCGGGGCTCGCGGGCGCAGCGCTGGCCGGCATTCCGGCGACGACGCGCGAGACCAATCACGCCATCATCCTGGCGACGGGGCATCGCGCCGCGGACGACGAGGCGGGGCGCGAGTGGGAGAAGCTGGCGGCAACCGGCCAGCCGATCATCCTCTACATGGCGATGTCGCACCTCGACGACATCGCGGCCGCGTTCCTGCGCGGCGGACTTTCTCCCACGACGCCCGTGGCCATCCTCTCATCGATCTCGTCAGAAGGAGAGCGCGTGCTCGACACCGAGCTCGGACGGGCGGCGCAGGATGCGAAGGAGCAGGGCATCGCCGCGCCGGCGATCATCGTCGTCGGCGCCATTGCGGGCTTAAGGTCGGTGCTCGCGAAGGGTATGCTCAAGGCATGACCGCCATTCACCCTGAACCGGGCCCCGCTCCAGGTCTGATTATTGCCGGGCCGCGGTCGGGTTCGGGCAAGACCACCGTGGCGCTGGGGCTCATGCGGGCGCTCACCCGGCGCGGCACTGCGGTGCAGCCGTTCAAATGCGGGCCCGACTATATCGACACGGCGTTCCATGGCATCGCGGCGCGGCGCACGCCGTTCAACCTCGACACCTGGGCGATGCGGCCGGCGCTGATCGAGGGGCTCGTGGCGCAGCATTCGGCGGACGCGGACATCGCCATTGCCGAAGGGCTTGATGGGGCTGTTCGACGGCGTCGTGGCAGCGGGGCAGAGCGGGCGCGGGTCGACGGCGGACTTGGCGGCGTTGACCGGATGGCCGGTGGTGCTCGTGCTCGACGTTTCGGGGCAGGGCGAGACGGCGGCGGCCGTGGCTTACGGGCTCAAGGCGTATCGAGATGACGTTGCTGTCAAGGGCGTGATCCTGAACCGTGTCGGCAGCGAGCGTCATGCGGCGCAGATCGTGCCGGCGATGGAGAGGCTCGGCCTCGCCGTGCTGGGCGTCATCCCGCGGCGGCCGGACGTGCTGTTCGAGGAGCGGCATCTGGGGCTCGTGCAGGCCGTCGAGACAGGAGACATCGAACCGAGGCTCGATGCGCTGGCCGACGTCATTGCCGAGCATGTGCGTCTCGACGAGGTGATGGCTTTGGCCGCGCCGACGCGCTTTGGCGGCGGTGAGCGCGTGCCTACCATCTCGCCGCCCGGTCAGCGCATCGCGCTGGCGCAGGACCAGGCTTTCTCGTTCACGTATCCGCACATGCTCGAAGGATGGCGCGCGGCCGGGGCGGAAATCGTGCCGTTCTCGCCGCTCGCCGACGAAGCGCCGGACGCAGCGGCCGACGCGGTGTGGCTGCCGGGCGGCTATCCGGAGCTGCATGGCGCGGCGCTTGCGGCCGCGAGCCGCTTTCGCGCGGGACTGGCGGCGCTGGCGGCGCGCAATGTTCCCATTCATGGCGAGTGCGGCGGCTACATGGTGCTCGGGGCAGGCATCGAGGACGCCGAGGGTCATCGTCATGCGATGACGGGACTTCTCGGGCTCGAGACCTCGTTCAAGAAGCGCAAACTGCATCTCGGATACCGCCGCGGCCGCCTGCTTGCCGCTTCGGGATTAGGAGAAGCCGGCGCGCAGGTGTTCGGGCACGAGTTTCATTATGCGTCGGTGCTTGCGAGCCCGGACGAGCCGCTGGTCGAGGCGACGGATGCCCTTGGGACGCCAATGGCGGAGGGCGGATCGCGGCGCGGCTCCGTCACCGGCACGTTCTTCCATCTGATCGACGGGGCGGCGTGATGGCAGATCGCGCTTCCGATGTGCCTCCTGTATTCGGACCCGAGTTCGCGGCCGCGTTCCGCGAGCTGGTGCTGTGGCGCCGCGATGTGCGGCGCTTCCGGCCCGACGCCGTCGATCCCGCGCTGGTGCAGTCCCTGATCGAGCTTGCGAGCCACGCGCCGTCGGTCGGCAATTGCCAGCCATGGCGTTTCGTTCTGGTGGAGGACGCCGAGCGGCGGGATGCCGTGCGAGCCTCGTTCGAGCGCGCCAATGCCGACGCGCTCAAGGGCTACAGCGGCGACAAGCATGCCCTGTACGCACGGCTCAAGCTCGAAGGGCTCAAGATTGCGCCGGTGCATATCGCGGTGTTCGCCGACGAGAAGACCGAGCGCGGCGCGGGACTCGGGCGCCAGACCATGCCGGAGATGCTGCGCTATTCCGTCGTCGGCGCCATCCAGACGTTGTGGCTCGCGGCGCGCACGCAAGGACTGGGGCTCGGCTGGATTTCGATCCTGGAGCCCGAGGTCGTGACGCGCGCTTTGGATGTGCCGGCGTCGTGGACGCTGGTCGCCTATCTGTGCCTCGGCCGGCCCGCCGAGGACCATCTCGATCCGGAGCTCGAGCGGCATGGCTGGGAGCCGCGGGCGGCGCTCGACGATCTCATTCTCAAGCGGTGATGAACAGGTGTTGCCGCATGGTGCTTGTCTCGCTTGTGCGGTGCAGCTACACAAGGGCAATCTCGAACGGCGGCAAGCGAGGCGACTCCCGTGACAGCGCGCATCTTCAAGCCAGCGAAAACGGCCATGCAGTCGGGCGAGGCTCGCACCAAGGAGTGGGTGCTGGAGCACGAGTCGGCGGTGCCGCGCGTCGTCGATCCGCTGATGGGCTGGACCAGCTCGGCCGACACGCGCACGCAGGTGCACCTCGAGTTCGACACCAAGGAAGAGGCGATCGCCTACGCCGAGCGCAACGGCATCGCCTATACGCTGTCGGAGCCGAAGCCGCGCCGGCAGATCGCCAAGTCCTACGCCGACAATTTCAAGTTCGGCCGCCTCGGCGCCTGGACGCACTGACAGCGGTCTGCTTTCTAGCTGCCATTCACTCGCGCCTGATAGGCGGCGCGACGATCGGAGCGCCTAGCGCTGCGTCGAGGCCGTTTGTTCGTGCGCCATGGCTGCCAAGCTCCGCGATTGCTCAGGTCGTTTGGTAGCGCGCGATCGTTTTCTCGTTCATGGCCGGCGCTTGTTAACCGTAAGCAAGATGCGCCCACGTCGATTTCCTGGACCAATGCAGTATGAATGGTCGCAGAGCGGTTCTGTTTGTCATTCACTCATTCAGCGACCGGTTCGCATTTTTGGCGTTCGTGCTCGTAACGTCATCGATGGGAATTTCCGTTTTCCGCGCGGATACCTTGTCGAGGGAAGCTACTTGCCGCGATGGGGTGCGGCCTTCACAGTCAGCCGCCGGGCATTGATCCTGGAACAGTCCATTTGGCCTCGGGGTTTCGAGATTAATTATGGGTGATGCAACGCTCCCGCTGCTGCTGGTCCAGCTTTTCGCGCTCGTTGCTGGTCTCGCCTACATCCGAAGGCTGCCGCAATCCGCTTCTTCGTCGCTCGTGCCGCCGGTCAGCGTGCTCGCGATCTCGGCGGTGATGGTGGTGTATCTCTTCTGGATCTCAGAGCCGCTCATCGAGCCGCGCGTTCTGTTCACCGATTTCCGCAAGGCCTATTACCCGGCTGGCAGCGCTGCCCTGGAAGGGCATGCGGCATTGAAGCCGCTGTTCGAGTTTCAGCGTGGTGTCCACGGCTTCGTCAATCTTCCCATCGTGGCCTACCTGTTCGCGCCCTTCGGGTTTCTCCCGGTCAGGTTTGCGGCTCAGGCCTATTTCGTGCTGGGTGTCGCCGCTATCCTTCTGAGTTGGTTCCTCCTGGCCAGGGAAGCGGGTCTCAAGGGATCCGAGCGGTGGCTGCTGTTGTTCCTGTTCGCCTCCAACGGGCCGATGCTCAACAGCCTCAAGGAAGGCAATACCAGCCACATGGTGCTGCTGGCGCTGGTCGCGGCTCATTTCCTGTTGCGCACCAACAGGCCATATGGCCGCCGGAATCCTGCTGGGGCTCAGCGCGCTGATCAAGCTGCCGATCCTGATCTTCGCTCCCTATCTGCTGCTGCGACGACATTGGACCAGCGCGGCCGGATTTGGATTGGCAGTGGGCGCGGCTGTGCTTCTCTCGGTGGCGGTCTTCGGGTGGGAGGTAAACCAGCGCTGGCTCGAGGTTTGCGTCCTGCCGTACAGCAGTCATCCGATCGCGGCTTTCAATGTGCAGTCGATCCCGGGCTTCCTCGCGCGGCTTACCTGGGGACCGGAGTTTCTGCGGGAGTGGTCGCCGCAGCAGGCCGAGCCCCTGCACAGGCTCATCGCATCGGCGCTGGCGGCGGCAATGCTGCTCGGCGCCGTGCTGGCGTCGATGGTTCGCCCCTCCAGGGACGCTCAGCCGGAGGAGTGGAAGTCTCTCGAATATTGCCTCGTTGCGACGCTGGCGGTGATCATGAGCCCGCTGTCGTGGTCGCACTACTATGTCTGGCTTTTGGTTCCGATCGCGTTTTTCCTGCGTCAGGGATCGTCGATCGCGCCATCCGGCTGGCCGCGCCGGCTGGCCTGGATCGCGATCGTCATCGTCTCTCAGGCGGTGGTGATGATTCCGGTCGCCGACCCGGTACTGGCGGCGTTCTATTCCAAGCTCGTCGTCTCATCGCTGCTGTTCGGCGGGCTCATCTGGTATGGGCTCCTCGTCGCCGCGCGGGCTGGGCTGGGAACCGAGGGTGCCGTAGCGAAGGACCTGAAACGCGCGTAATGAGCCGGTGACGCGGATACGCGCAAGATCCGCGGCCGATCATTGACCGCGCTCATTGCCTCTCGTTCTCGGTCTCTAGTTCTCGACGCTCTTCTGGGCGGGGACTTTCTCGACGTTCCGCGCGGCCTCAGCGATCACGGCCGCGACCTCTTTCGGATGAGATTCGTAGACGGAGTGGCTGGCGCCCTTGATCTCGATCGTGTGGCTCTTGGCGCGCGCGTAGTACCAGCGCTCGAGATCGGGGTTGATGATCTGGTCGTTCCCGGCGACGATTCCCCAGCTCGGCTTCGTCTTCCAGGCGGCCGCGGTCAGCGGCGTGCTGAAAACCTTGGCCGCGGCCAGCACCTGCGAGCGCGCCACGAACTCCGCCCGCTCGCGCGGCAGATCGGGCGCGAACAGCTTGGGAAACTCCGCCGGGTCGAGATAGGTGAACCCGTCCGGCGTCTTCTTGATCGCGCCGTCGGTCTTGGCCAGGATGCTCGGCGTCTTCTTGCCGAGCGCGCTCTCGTCTTCTCCGACATCGGGCGCGTGCGCGGCGACATAGACGAGGCCGACGACGTTCGGATGAACGCCGGCCTCGGTGATGATCGAGCCGCCATAGCTGTGGCCGACGAGGAGCGTGGGGCCGTCCTGGAGGTCGAGAACGCGCTTCGTTGCGGCGACATCGTCGGCGAACGAGGTTTCGGGCTCCTGCACCATGGTGACGTTGAAGCCTTCCTTGGTGAGGATTTCATAGACCGGCTTCCAGCCCGACGCGTCCACCCAGGCGCCGTGGACCAGGACGATGTTCTTGAGCGGCTCGGCGTTCGCCGGGAGCACCGTCGAGGCGAGGGAGAGAGCGGCCATGATGGCCAAGCGGGCTTTGAAGGTCTTCATGTTATGGCTCCCGGCGAATGATCGCGAGTTTTCAGCTCAAAGACGGTCTGGGTGTTGCAAGAACCCGCAAAAGCCAACGAAAGTTCTTTTCGTACGGACGAAGATGCTCTTCGGAAATGCGCCATAAAAGGGCTGTGGTGCGCTTGCACTGTGGGCAGACAGGCACGAGGGCGCGCGACGATCGAGCTGTCGGCTCCCTTAGCTCGTGGACTTAGCGGGGGCATTTCTGCGTTTAGCCAGGCGGGGTTGAGCTACACCGTTGCGGGGTGTACACCGTATTTCGAACCCGGGGGGGTATGGTGTCCAGTTCGCGCGTCTGGCAGGAGCATATCGACGGCTTGCGCGCCGTCGCGGTGCTTGCAGTGCTTTTGCATCATCTCGACATCCATCCCTTCTCGGGCGGATTTGTCGGGGTCGACGTGTTCTTCGTGATCTCGGGCTACCTGATTTCGCGCATGATCTACGACGAGATCGGCCGCACGGGCCGCTTCGACATCCTCGGGTTTTATGAACGGCGCGCGCGGCGCATCCTTCCCGCATTCGCGGTCGTGACGGCTGCGGTTCTGATCGCCGGCAATTTTCTGTTGCTGCCCGACGAGTTCGCACGGCTTGGCCGTTCCGCGCTCTATGCCTGCCTTTTCGGCGCCAACGTGCTTTTTTATCAGACGACAAACTATTTTGTGCCGGCCGCCGATACTCAGCCGCTGCTGCACACCTGGTCTCTCGGCGTCGAAGAGCAATTCTATATCGTCTTCCCGTTGGTGGTCGCTGTTGTCTGGCGCGGCGGCAAGCGGCTTTTGATGGCCGTTCTGGTGGCGAGTTTCATTGCCTCTCTCGTGCTCGCGCAGCATGCCGTCGGTTCGGAGCCGATGGCGGCGTTTTATCTCGCCCCGCATCGCGCCTGGGAGCTTTTGGCCGGGAGCCTCCTTGCCCTTCCGGGGGTGCCGAGCGCCGGTCGCAAAGTGCGAGAGGCCGCTGCGCTGGTGGGGCTCTCCGCGATCCTTTTTGCAATCTTCCGGTATGGGCCATTGACCCCGTTTCCCGGCGTGACCGCGCTGCTGCCGGTCGCCGGCACGGTGCTCATCCTGTGGGCAAATGACGGGCGGGTCACGGTGACCGGGCGGGCCTTGAGCCTTCCGCCATTCAGGGCCATCGGGCTGTGGTCCTATTCGATCTATATGATCCACTGGCCCCTGATCGTTTTCACCAAGGACCTTTTCGAGCCCGGCGACGAAGTCATGCGGCATGCCTCGATCATCGCGGCGTCGATCGGCCTCGGGTACCTCTCCTATCGCTTCGTTGAGGCGCCGTTCCGGTCGGGCCGGCTGACCTGGGGACGGCCGGCCGTTTTCGGGTCCGCAGCTGCGGCCCTCACTCGCCTTAGGTGTCGTCGGAAACCAGATCTATAGTGCGAAGGGCTACGATAGTCTTTTGCCGCCGGACGTCCGCAGGGTCCTTGCCTACAATGACTATGAGTTTTCCGCGCTCTACCGCCAGGGCGTCTGCTTTCTGCGACGCGGAGCAGGGATGGCCGGATCTCGACGTCGACACGTGTCTCGGGTCGAACGAGAAAACGGTCCTGCTCTGGGGTGACAGTCACGCGGCTCATTATTTCGCCGCGCTGCGGCCTCTGGTCGAACGCAACGGCCATACCCTTTCGCAGGCGACCGCTTCGCTGTGCGCGCCTCTCGAGGGGTTCAGCATTGCGCGTCGGCCGAACTGCGCCGCATTCAATGCTGGCGTTCTCGGCTGGATCGCACGCGCCCGGCCTGAGATCGTGATCTTATCCGCAGTCTGGCCCACTGATCCGGCTGGGCTCACGTTCTTGGATGCGACGATCGACCGGCTCAAGTCTGGCGGTGCTCGCGTGGTCATCATCGGTCCCAGTCTGCGATACGATGATCCAGTACCCACCATGCTCGCCGAACGGCATGATGCGGGGTAATGCGAACATCCGCCACTCGCGCCCGGGTAGGGTCGAGATCGCGGACAAAATCATCAGGAACCGGGTGGAGGGGAAGGGGGTGCTGTACCTTTCGCCGCTCGAGTCTCTTTGCGGCGCCGCCGATTGTCCGATCACTGACGGGGCCGGCACGCCGCTCCAATGGGACAAGAGCCACTTTACGAGCGTTGGGGCGGAGCTGGCGACTGCGCGGATGTTCACTGCCGAGATCTTCGACGGCCACGCCGGGCAGCCCGGAGGCCGTCAGAATTCCGGGCGAGGAGAGCAAAACCTGTCAGAAACGAACGCGGCTCGATTCCGAAACTCGGAATGAGTGCGGTGCGCCGCCACAGAAAGGGCTCGCCGAAGGCATGAGCCCACACGAGTCGCTGACGAACCCGGGATCAGCTACGAAACCGTCGCGAACACAAAGTGGCGCATGAGAGATAAGCTCGACCTGCGCAAGACCGCGGATCTGATTCGTTTTTACCTGGACGCGCAGTGTTTGGTGGGGGAGCCGCGGTCCTGCCTGGAAGAAAGTATCCCGGATCAGCACGAGGCCTAGGCTCGCGTAGGGAATTAATCCCTCACATGCAGGGAAGTTTTCCCTATCCGCCCACATTTCAGTCGTTTCCAGGCAACAGTCCCCACCTGTCGTGGAAATTGTTCCCACAATCGCGTTGATACATTTCCCGGCATTTCCCCATAGTCAGAGTCAGGAAGATTTCGCTGGGGGACTACAATGAAGAAACGGCCAGGGACTTATGCCGCGATCGCTTGCGCGATCACTCTGTTTCCCGGCGGGTTGCGCGCACAGGAGTTAACAACGCCTCCCGCTGCTAATCCGCCGCCCGCAGCCGCTGAGGCCTTGCCTGAGATCAACGTCATCCAGGAAACGCCTGTTCAAAAGGCCGCTCGGGCCAAGAAATCGGCTCCGGCCCTTTCGCCTCTAAGCACTGCACCGACGACCGCCGCGCCAACGGGCGCCGGAGACGGTGCGCAAGCTGGTACCGGAGGCGGCGGAACGTCATCTGTCGTCGCCGCTCCGATTACGGTTCCCAACGCCGTGACCAACGTCACGGACGCCGACATCGACCGCGAAGGCACGGCTCAGTTACAGCAAGCGCTTCAACAGCAGGTTCCTGGCATCATCATTTCCGACGCGGCTGGCAATCCGATGCGCGCCGAGGTCTCCTACCGCGGCTTCGATGCTTCGCCCGTCAGCGGCCGCGCTCAGGGCATCGCCGTCTATCAGAATGGCGTGCGCATCAACGAAGCTTTCGGCGACACCGTGCAATGGGACGTGATCCCGAGCATCGCCGTCTCCTCCATGTCGGTCGTGAGCAATAACCCATCGTTCGGTTTGAACGCACTCGGCGGCGCGATCAGCATCCAGATGAAGGACGGCTTCAGCTATCAAGGCGGCGAGATCGACGTCATGGGCGGATCGTTCGGGCGTCGTCAAATTGGCGCTCAGCTTGGCGCCTCCAGCGGCAACGCGGGCATTTATGTCGCTGCCGAGGGCATCAAGGACGATGGCTTCCGAAACTTCTCAGAAAGCGAGGTCAAGCGCTTTTACGGCGACTTGGGCTTGAGAGGCAGCTTAGCCGAAGTTCATTTCAGCCTCACGGCGGCGCAAAACGAATTCGGTGCCACCGCAGCCGCTCCCATTCAGTTGCTCGACCGCGACTGGAGCAACACCTTCACGTCGCCGCAGACGACCAATCTGGAAGTCTTCATGCCGACGATCTCGGGTACCGTGAAGGCGACCAACTCGCTGACACTCTCCGGTGTCGGCTATTATCGGCGCTACAAGAACCGCGTCGTGGACGGCAACATCACGGAAATCGAGGCGT
This sequence comes from uncultured Alphaproteobacteria bacterium, assembly GCA_963831345.1. GTDB lineage: Bacteria > Pseudomonadota > Alphaproteobacteria > Rhizobiales > Hyphomicrobiaceae > Hyphomicrobium_C. Next base: position 7,848 of record CAWHPZ010000009.1, on the reverse strand, counting down.
GCGGTGCCGGCCCCAACGCGGGCTTCCTCTGTCTTACGGAAGACGGCGTCGAGGAGCGCGTCACAGACATCAACGGCAACGATATCAGCGCAGGAGCCGTCGATGATCCGCTGGGTTCCATCGAACGTCTCAACACCGATAGCAGGAGCTGGGGCGGTGTCGTCGAGGGACAGGAAAAGTCGCCGCTGTTCAACCGCCCGAATTTGCTCATCGCAGGCGTTTCCTACGATCACGGACGCTCGAATTACAGCACCTCGAGCGAGCTCGGGACCATCGGGTCCGGCTTCGTTGTCGATGGCTCGGGAATTATCGTTGGCGGACCGGATGAACTCGCGCCTCGCAACCTGGACTCCGAAAACACTTACTGGGGCCTGTACTTCTCCAACGCGCTCGACGTTACGGATCGCCTGACGGTGACAGTTGGCGGCCGGTACAATCATGCGACTATCAAGTTGCAGGACAACACGGGCGATTTCCCCGGTCTCAACGCCACCAACAAATATGAGCGTTTCAACCCGCAGGCGGGCGCCAACTACAAGCTGATGCCTGGGCTGTCGATCTACGGCGGCTACTCGGAATTGAACCGCGCGCCGACACCGGCGGAGCTCGGTTGCGCCGAGCCGGAATTCCCGTGCCTCATCGAGAGCTTCCTGACCGACGACCCCCCGCTGGATCAGGTGGTCGGGCGTACGGCCGAACTCGGTCTGCGCGGCCAGGGCGGTTATTATGGTGGCCGCTATACCTGGGGCGCCGGGCTCTACCGCACGCTTGCCTCGGACGACATCCTGCCCATCACGAACGACACCGGCCGCATCTTCTTTGTGAACGCTGGCGATACTCTTCGTCAGGGCGTCGAGCTGTCCGCGACGTACGAGACCAGCAAGTGGAACTTCTACGCGAACTATGCCTACGTCGATGCCACGCTCGACACGTGCGACCAGCCTGACGGCGAATGCGCTTTCCTGCGACAGGGTGATCGCTTGCCAGGCATTCCGGCACACCGCTTCAAGGCGGGTGCGGAGTATTGGATGACACCGAAATGGAAGGTCGGCGCTGATCTTGTAGCGGCCAGCAACTCTCCCTTCTTCCCGAACGAAGTCTCGGACGAGGAGGGTCTCAATGCATTCCTCCCGGGATACACACGCGTGGACCTGCATACGTCCTACGACGTCACCCCGAACTTTCAGGTCTATGGCCTCGTCAAGAACCTGTTCGATCAGAAGTACGGTCTCTACGGCACCTACTTCGAGGTTGATGAGGTCAGCGAGGTCGATCAGGATCTTGGCGGGTCCGGACTTCACCGATCCGCGCACGATTTCGCCATCGATGCCTTTCGCGGCCTATGGCGGTGTGAAGTACAAATTCTAGATTATGCGCGCCGCGTTGAGACGGCGGCGAAGGTGAAGCGACCGGCTGGTAACGGCCGGTCGCTTTTTTGTCCATCGCAGACCCCGTCCGCCGCGGTGCGTGACATCACAGCGCCGTGAGGCGAGTTAAGTCGGGAAGAAGTCCGAGAACGTATCGCGAAACAGCGACATCGCGTTATGGCAGATAACTCCTAAGCAGGGGGGGGCGCAGGTTCAAGTCCTGCCGGGTTCGCCAGTGCAATCAATACATTTGCGGAATATGGCGTTCCGCAGAATGTGATGCGGAACGCAGGCATAACTTCAATCGCTCAAATTTTCTCTTCGGATTCCTTTGAGGTTCGTACAACAGAATTAGTGCCCGTGTTCTGACGTGTATGCGACAGCGACAAGAACGATTGAGTATGTCTTGATGATCATCGTCGGAGACTAGTTGCTAACCGCGGCCTCTGTCAGGGGTATGGAAGAGTGTGGGTCGGTGCAAAACTCCTGCGCATCAACCTTGCCGACTTTTCATAGGTGCTGGTACTCTGCGGCCCATGAATGGGGGCAGGACACTCGCAGAAACGTTTGATCCGAAGTCCAACGCGATTGGCGCGATCCGCCTCGCGTGCGCTCTTGCTGTGATTATTGGCCATGCGGCGCCCCTGGGCGGCTATGGCGACTCCTGGCTGATGAAGGCGACCAATCAGCAGGTCTCAGGGGCACGGCTTGCGGTCGACGTGTTCTTTGTTCTAAGTGGGTTTCTTCTGGCATCGAGCGTCGAGCGCAGCCACGCTTCAGACTTCGCCCGCAATCGGTTCTTGAGGATCTACCCCGGCCTGTGGGCCTGCCTTCTGGTTACAGGCGTCATTGTCCCCATCGCGTTCGGCGTGGCTCCGGGCTTCATGTACGTTTCACAGAATGCTTGGTTGCTTGGCGGCATTCACAACACCATCCCCGGACTTTTCGAGGACAGCCGACCAAGGGTGCCAACGGCGCTCTCTGGACGCTTCCGTGGGAGGTCTACTGCTACCTCTCACTTCTCGTTCTATCGCCATTCGGGCGTTACCGCCGCAGGGTAGCTGTGGCGTTATTTATGATCTGCTGGGCGGCATTCTTGATCAAGATTGGCGCCGCGACTTCTACAACCGACAAATCAGCGATAACGAGCGGGTATCGTCTATTTACGTTCTTCTATTCCGGCGTCTTGCTACACCTCTATAGGGATAAGATCCCACTGAATGCATTCTTGGCGGCGCTGGCGGGACTTGGTCTCATCGTTGGCGCTGTCGTCGGAACGCTGACGTTCGACAAGCCAGGCGGGGTGTTCTACGCGACGGCTCCGGCGTTCCTCGCTTACGCAGTTGTGTATGCAGCGGTGCGCTTGCCATTTATCAGGCTCAACGCCGAGTCCGACATCTCCTACGGCCTCTACATCTATGGGACGTTCGTGATTCAGGTGCTCATAGCGTTGGGCCTGTCACAGGTCACCTCGTATCCACTTTTCGCGGCCTGTTGCGTACTCGCGACTTGGCCGCTGGCCTTCTTGAGCTGGCATTTCGTAGAGCGTCCGGCCATGACGCTGCGGCGCAACGGATCGAAGCGTCTGTATGCGGTCGTGTAGACCTGCATTACATGTCTACCAAGCAGAGCGACTTGCTCGAGGCCCGACGTTAGGCGGAGATACCTTTCAATAGGTGAGGCGTTTTTGTTTGTTTGGGGCCATGCTTCAATCATCGTCAAGGAACGCGGATGGCAATGATTCCCCTGGGTTAGGATGATTGGCCAGTTGATGAAATGAGCATCTATTTTTCCCCTGCCGGAGACAGCTCTCTCAACCTCCGCGGCCTTGAGTGGGCGCTCATCTGGAAAGCGCCACCGGTCCGTGAACTCGGCGAGACTGCGGGTAACGCGATAAAGCCACGTCGGGGTCGGGTAAAGATGCATGCTACCAGCCCACCCGGCTTTACAAGCGAGAAGTGAGCATCGATCGCCTTCGCCGTGTTCGTGGGGTCGAAGTCTTCGATCAGCCCCACGCTGTAGACGATGTCATATTTCTCGGTCTGAGCCGATAGGTTCAAGACATCGGCATTCTCGGTTGTGACGATCGAACGGCCCTCGTACCGCTCCTGCAGCTTCCGCGAGCCGAGGGGGTTGTTATCGATGACGTGGTACTTCGTAACGTTTAGACTCTGCAGGACGCCGTCGACAAAGCAGCTATTCCCCCCACCGATCTCGCAGATGGAAACCCAATCCTTGCGTTGGCTGAAAAGCTCGATAAGGCGTTTTTGGGAAATCTTTCGGGTCACCGACGCAGTGGGCGCGGGTCGTTCATAATACGATGTCCAGTCCGTCACTGAGGCGCCTCTCTGCGAAAAATCCACAATCTTTGAATTGCGAAGCTTGCAAAAAATAGCAATCCTTCGGCCATGGCCTTGCTCAGCATCGTAGGCAAGCCAGAAGCTCGCATACCTTGGATAAGCGGGTATGTCACCGACAGAACGCAAAAGGTCAGCGTCCCGTATAGAGCTATCTGCGATGGCAATGATTGGTCCGATTTGAAGACTAAATGGCGCGCACTTGTAAAGAAGATGACCGCCGCGATGGCCCGCGCCGAGATCATGGCCTGCAGAACAGTGAATGATGCACTGAGGAATATGCCGAACAGGACGTAATCAATCGCGGCGACGATAAGCGTCAGCGCTAGGTAACGGATGAAAACAAAATAAATGCGTGCGGAATCCCGGATCGGATTGAAATGGGATGAGGGGTTGCCGGGCTCGTAAACCGTCTGGATCGGCGTTTGGTCTATCCGAGTTCCAGCCCGGTGCTCTTGCAGAAGCATCTCTAGCTCAAACTCGTACCCGTTTGCAGGAATTCTTGAGGCATCGGCCTGCAATCTGCCGCCTCATTGATCTCAATCCGGTTTGGGTGTCTCGAATGCGAAGCCCGTTGAACAGGAACAGGACGACGCGAGTTATTTCGTTACCGAAGCGGCTGCGTAGAGGAGTGTCGGCCGAAAAACTGCGAACGCCCAGATGAAGCGCGTCCGGCGCCTCATGTAACGCCTTCGCCACGCTTACGATGTCCTCGGGCAAATGTTGCCCATCCGCGTCGGCGGTCACGATTGAATTGAACATCTCGTCCGATGCCAGGACGAAGTTTATTCCCGTCTTGAGCGCACCGCCCTTGCCCAGATTTACACCGTTGCGGAGCACGGTATAGCGTTTTGACAGTTCGTCGAAGAGTGAGCGGTATTCGGGGCCTGAGCCGTCGTCGATGATCACGACGGTGAGCGTGCCAATATCTCCCTTCCACAGATTGGAAACTCCATCGGCAACGCTAGATAGGGTTCCGCCTGGCTTGTAGGCAGGGATGAGGAGCGCCGTTTTCATCTCAAAGCCCATATATGCGGAATGTCCCGCCGTCGTTGATCAAGCGGATCGCGCCATCGGCCGCTGCTTTTTCAATCACGCGGAGTGCAGGCGGGGACGGTGGGGTGTATTCCGTTGCCGGTTTTGTAATGACCAGCAGCAATCCGCACTCGTTTTTTTCTAAGACGGACAGGAATGCGGCATCCGAATTCAGATTGATGTTGCGGATTCGGCCTTTAAAATATCCGCTGTGGGCGAGGGAAGTGTAAGGGGTAAATACTTGGCACTCAGGGGCCGTCTGAGATAGCGCCGCGCGAAGTGCCCGGACTACGATTGGAGACCCAACTCGATAGCTCTCCCGGCGCTCGTGCTCGGTCAGAGCTGAAATGGGGGCGGCGATGGTGTCAAACGTCGTTACGGTCCATGCCAGCGCGGCGACAAGATAGACGCAGACCGCATATTGAGCGGCCGCGGCTCCACTGAGAGGCATTGGCTTGCCCTCTTTGATCTTTGGCCACGGCAGGGCGGCGAGACCCAAGCCGATCGCCCAAGAGATCAGTGGGAGCAGAGGGAGGGCGTTCCTCGCGTCGTATCCAAAGAACATCGCATATGCCAACCCATAGGGGACGATCGCCACGCAGACCAGTCTCCTTGCGGTTCTGTCCCGAAGCGAGAGGAGCAGGAGCGCCGCGAGGCATAGAAGCCCCCAATTCCCGAGCCACTGGGTGGACACGGCATTAACTGCGTTCGAAATTCTACTGAGGTAGGACACGTTCCCATGAATGCCGTGCATCGTGTATTTAACGACACTGGGTTCGCCCCCAAATAGGATCCCGATTTCTTTGTAGATCACCCACGGCGCTATCAGCAGCAGTGCGGGCAAGAACGCCTTCAAACAAGCGCGGAGGCTGCGCTGGTCAATGGCGACGAAGGCCACATAGCTGACGAGGAAAAATAACCCCGACTGCTTCGTCAGCGCGGCTGCTGCGATGCAGACGGACCCGAGGACGACCTGTCTCTGCTGCGCAGCGACGAATGCAGCCAGCACGAACGCGCCGACCGGGATGTCCGCCATTCCACTGGTCGGCCACGGGCTGGCGTAATAGAGCAGAATAGCCATGAGCGACAGAGTCGGAACCATGGATCTCCGACGTGTCGCAACAATAGCCATGGGTGCGGCCAGGAATGCTAGCGATGCCGTTTGCCTCGCGACCGAGAGCAACTGCTCCCCGCCGAAAAACGCATAGACAGACGCATAGATAATCGGGATCACCTGCGGGTATTCGTAGGTTCTGACCGGCAGCCGCCCGCCGATCCAGTCGGAGGCCCAGCGATTCCACGAGATGAGCTGATCGTTGGAAAACATGCCATCGCCGATCGATAGCAAAAGGACCCACATGACGGCCGTCGCGGAAATCGCCAAGCCTGCCAAGGTCGATCGATCAAAAGCGATAGCCCCTTTCCAGCCATAGAATACGGCAAGGGCGCCATTTGCGCCGAGTATGAGCGGAATAAAGTGCCACCCGGTCGGGCTTAAAACGGTGGCCGCTAGCCACAGATAATGCACTGCAATGACGCTCACGGGGATCGCCCCGATCAAAAAATTCTCTGGGCGTCTCCCTAACGGCGATAGAGAGATGATGACGATCCCGGGGGCCAGCAGAATGCAGAAAAATATTAGGGAAAAACAGATTGCAATCATTACGCGACGCCACCCGGCAAAAAATACACTTGCCCTGGAGGGCGTGTGCTGAATACACCGAATGACAGTTTTTGTCACGCTATCGGCGTCAGGCCCCTCTTATATTGGCTCATGTCGGCCTTCAGCAGCGTCGGCATTCGCTTGGGCCGGTCGTGCACGGCAACCTCAAAGCCATGAGACTTGAGGCCTCAGCGATCCTGGCAAAAGCGCGTCTCGGCCGTGACGTGGCTGCGGAGAAGCGTGCTGCTGCGTCCAAGAACACCGTTAGGCTGGGGGAGATCGTTCCCAGGTACCTGGAGGCTCGTGCCAGTGAGTTGCGGCCCAAGACCCTCTCTGAGGTCACTCGGTACATCGAGCGCTCTTTCAAGCCGCTGCATAAGCTGCCCGTGGAGGGCATCACTCGACAGCTGATCGTGTCCGTCATCGACGATCTTGAAACGGCAAACGGCAAAGTCGCGGCGGATCGGGCCCGGACGGCCCTTTCAGCCTTCTTTGCCTGGGCAATTGATCGGGGGTATCTCGATGTCAACCCTACTCTCAACATCAAAGCGCGCGCTGCGGGCGAGAGCCGTGCGCGCGTTCTCTCACTAAGTGAGCTCGCGGAAGTTTGGCCGGCGTGTGCCGATGATGATCACGGCCGTATAGTCCGGCTGCTCATCCTCACAGGTCAGCGCCGCAACGAGATCGGTGAACTGGGTTGGTCCGAGTACAACTCTGAAGCGCGGCAGATTGATCTGCCGGCTCCGCGCACCAAGAATAACCGACCGCACATTGTGCCTCTGAACGATGACGCCATTGCAATACTCGATGTCATTCCACGAAGGACGAAACGGGATTTGGTGTTCGGCAGCGGAACGGGCGGCCTCGGAGGATGGTCCAAGTCGAAGGCCGCACCGGATGCCCGAATTCTTGCCGCTGAATTGTTGACGGGCATGCGACCAAACGGGTGAAAGGTAGGCAGACAACAGGGCGCCGATAAAATCCGTAACCGCCATGCCGATAAGGCCGATCAAAGTCAGGACTGAATAGAGTTTGAGCTTGAAAATCGCCAATTCCAAAAGGGCATCTGGATGCCTAACCCCGTTGGGGAAGCCGAATTCGTACCAGATGAAACCAATCAGGAGTAGGAAAGAAGCGAGGGGGATCAGCAGGCTATTGCCGAGAAGCTTGAAATAAGCGCGCCAGAGCTTTCGCCAATCGTCGCTGATCTTCATGTCCCCCACCGAGCACCTTCGCGTTTATCCGTGCCCGATTGTGACGATAGGGTGGATAACGTCAATGAGATGTAAGCAGAAGGTAAGGGTATTCTCGCTCATGGCCACGTCCGCTCTTGATGAGAATCCAGGTGTTTCAAGATGGGTGTGAACGGTCGCTTAACCCATAGCGTCGTCGCCCTACATCAACGTCTGCTTTGCCGCGAAAGCGG
>CAWHPZ010000008.1:0-10366 GCA_963831345.1 uncultured Alphaproteobacteria bacterium | reverse complement strand
GCCCTTGGATCCATCCTCGAGCATGACGTCGACTTCGACGGTCGGGTTGCCGCGGCTATCCAAGATCTCGCGGCCAATGATGTCGACGATGGCGGTCATAACAAATCCCTTGTCGTACTGCGGGCTAACTGTTTGGTGAGTTGCAGATGGCACTGCCGCGTGGAAGGTTGCCGGGCGTTGTAGCCGGGTTCGTTGACACCGGAAAGACCCTAACGGGTAGCATTACCCTGCCCGGCGCCTTACCCGTCCCAGAGGAAACCCTCCGCATGACCGAGACCGTTCACCAAGGCGGATGCCACTGCGGCAAGGTCCGCTTCGAGGCGACGACCGATCTCGCCCACGTCATCTCCTGCAATTGCTCGATCTGCACCAAGCACGGGCTGCTGTTGACGTTTCTTCCGGCCACCAAGTTCAAGCTTCTTGATGGCGAGGAGCAGCTCGAGGAATATCGCTTCAACAAGGGCCGCATCCGGCACACCTTCTGCCGCGAATGCGGCGTGGAGACGTTCGGCCGCGGCAAGCACCCGGAAGGCTTCGATATGGTGGCCCTGAACGTGCGCTGCCTCGACGATATCGATCTCGCGCGGCTGAACCCCGTTCCCTTCGACGGCAAGAGTGTTTGAATGTCGCAATCGATCACGTCCGGCGCGGCCCTCGTCCTTTTCTCCGGCGGACAGGACAGCACCGTATGCCTCGCGTGGGCGCTCGAGCGCTATGAGCGCGTCGAGACCGTGGCCTTCGACTACGGCCAGCGTCACGCCGTCGAGCTGACCTCGCGCGTCGCCGTACTGGAACGTCTTCGCCAGGCCTTTCCGGCCTGGGCTTCCAGGCTCGGCGACGACCACACCATCACCATGCCGGAGCTCGGCCGCATCAGCGAAACCGCGCTCACGCGTGACCGTCGAAATCGAGATGACGGCCGCCGGCCTTCCCTCGACGTTCGTTCCCGGCCGCAACCTCTTGTTCTTCACCTACGCCGCAGCGCTGGCCTACCGCCGCGGCATCCGCACGCTGGTCGCCGGCATGTGCGAGACCGACTATTCGGGCTACCCGGATTGCCGGCGCGCCACCATCGACGCGCTCGAGCGCGCCATCTCGCTCGGCATGGACGAGCCGTTCACGCTCGAAACGCCGCTCATGTATGTCGACAAGGCGGGCACCTGGGCCATGGCCGACACGCTCGGCGGCAGCGCCCTCGTCGACCTCATCCGCGAGGACACCCACACCTGCTATCTCGGCGACCGCACGCATCGGCACGACTGGGGCTATGGCTGCGGCACGTGCCCGGCCTGCGAGCTCAGAGCCAAGGGCTGGCAGCTCTGGCGCAAGGCCGAAGCGCACGCATCGTGACAATCGCGTCATAGGCGAACCCGGCGAGCTTGGTTAATCCGAGTCCGGAAGACAGTGTTGCGCCAACGCAAACGACTTGTGTTTCTAGATGGTAGTTTCCCATCTAAAGGGCGTCGCTTACCCTCTGACCATCCCCCGCCCCCAGCAAAATGGAGATTTCCATGGCCGAAGCGAAAGCCGATTTGAAAAAGGCGGCAGAGCGCCGCAAGGCTCCCCTCGATACGCCGACCGATCTAGGCAGCAACGCCGTCCGCGACATTTCGGGCGCGATGAACGAACTGCTCGCAGACGTGTTCGGCCTCTACCTCAAGACCAAGAACTTCCATTGGCACATGAGCGGGCCGCACTTCCGCGACTACCACCTGCTGCTCGACGAGCAGTCGGACCAGATCTTCGCCATGACGGATCCGATCGCCGAGCGCGTGCGCAAGATCGGCGGCACCACAATTCGCTCCATCGGCAATATCGCCAAGCTCCAGCGCATCAAGGACAACGACGCCGAGTTCGTCGACCCGCTCGACATGCTGGCCGAGCTGCGCGACGACAACAAGGATCTCGTCTCGCGCCTCCGCTCGGTCCATGACGTCGCCGAGGAGCACAACGACGTCGCCACCACGAGCCTGCTCGAGGTCTGGATCGACGAGACCGAGCGCCGCCTGTGGTTCCTGTTCGAATCGAGCCGCAACGCCGATCCGGTCACCGGCCACTAATCATCCCTCCCGCCTTGCGGGGAGAGGGTTGGGTGAGGGGCAGCCACGTGCGCTGCGGCCCAGCTTCTGCCCCTCACCTGACCGCTCTCCCAATCGAAGACGATGGGGAGAGGGAAGTTCACGCGTCGAGCAGGAGCGGGCCACTACATCACTGTCGGCAGCGACCTAGCGTGCGCTTGACATCAAGCGGCGGCGGTCTAGGGATCTGCCCATGTATGCCGTCAAGGAGATCTTCTACACGCTGCAGGGCGAGGGCGCGAACGCCGGCTCGCGCCGCCGTGTTCTGCCGCTTTGCCGGCTGCAATCTGTGGTCCGGCCGCGAGCAGGATCGCGCCACCGCCGACTGCCAGTTCTGCGACACCGATTTCGTCGGCACCGACGGCGACGGGCGGCGGCAAGTTCGCGACCGCCGAGGATCTCGCCTCGGCGCGTGCGCCGACGCCTGGACCGGCGGCGCCGACGACCGCCTCGTCGTGCTGACCGGCGGCGAGCCGATGCTGCAGGTCGATGCCGCGCTGATCGATGCGCTGCATGCACGAGGCTTCACGCATCGCCATCGAGACCAACGGCACGCTGCCCGTTGCCGCGCGGCATCGACTGGATCTGCGTCAGTCCCAAAGCCGGCACCGACCTCGTGCAGACGCACGGGCGACGAATTGAAGCTCGTCTATCCGCAGGCGGGCCTCGATGCCGGACAGCGTTGACGGCCTACGCCTTCGCGCACCGCTTCCTGCAGCCCATGGACGGCCCCGACCAGGACCGGAACACCGACCGGCCGCCGTCGCCTACTGCAAGAGCCCACCCCGCTGGCGCCTGTCGCTGCAGACCCACAAGCTGATCGGCATCCCCTAAAGCCGCCGGAATTAGGCATCAGGGGATGGCGCCGCAGGCAAAATCCCCTATGTGAGCCCCATGCGCATCTACAAAGACTTCCGGTTCGAGGCCGCCCATTACCTGCCGTCCGCCCCGCCAGGGCATCCGAACTCGCGCGTGCACGGCCACTCGTTCCGCGCCCGCGTCATCATCGACGGCGCGCCGGTCGCCGACACCGGCTACGTCTTCCATTTCGACGAGCTCGCCGGCCGCCATCGCGGACGCCCAGCGACGCGCTCGACCATCGCCTGCTGAACGAGGTCGAGGGCCTCCAGCGCCGACGCTCGAGCGCATCGCCATGTGGCTGTGGAACCGGCTGCAGAACCGCGTGCCCGGCCTGGCCGAGATCGAGGTCGCGCGCGACAGCTGCCGACGAAGGCTGCATCTATTCGGGCCCGCCGCGCACGTCGCGCATGGCCGCCGAATAGGAACGCGATCGGGCCATGGCACGCGAAGCACCCGGCATCACCCTCCTCGGCGGCTCGTCGGCAATTCCCGAGAGCCCGGAGAAGGCCATCGCTCGAGCGCGTCGCCAACCCGCACGCCGACACGCACTACGTCGCCCGCTTCACCGCGCCCGAGTTCACCTCGCTCTGCCCGGTGACGGGCCAGCCCGACTTCGCCCATCTCGTCATCGACTACGTGCCGGGCGACTGGCTGGTCGAATGCAAATCGCTGAAGCTCTACCTCGGCTTCGTTCCGCAACCACGGCGCCTTCCACGAGGACTGCACGGTCGCCATCGGCAAGCGCCTCGCGGCGCTGCTGGAGCCGCACTATTCTGCGCATCGGCGGCTACTGGTATCCGCGCGGCGGCATGCCGATCGACGTGTTCTGGCAGACGGGCGAGCTGCCCAAGGGCGTCTGGCTGCCCGACCAGGGCGTCGCGCCCTACCGCGGCCGCGGCTGACGACAACTCTTCTCGTCAATTCGCCTTCGGCCGCGGCGCGGGATAACCCAAACTGCAAACGCCCGAGCCAACAAAAAAGACCCGGCCGTGAGGCCGGGTCCAAGTTTTATTATTCTGTTGAACCGCCTAGATCGCTTGAGTCGCGTAACGCCTTCCCAACTCGAGTATTGCCGGCTCTCGTTAAGCCGGAACGTGTGCCGGTTCCGTCGCAGCACCGTTCACGAGCGCGGCCGGCGGAACGGCAGCGATCTCGGCAGGCGCAACTTCGGCCACAGGCTCGGCTGCAGCAGCGGGAGCAGCTTCAGCGACAGGCTCGGCTTCCGGTGCAGGACTAGCTTCAGCAGCAGGAGCTGCTTCAGCGGCAGCCTCGGCCTCCGGTGCAGGACTAGCTTCGGCAGCGGGTGCTGCTTCAGCGACAGCCTCGGCTTCTGGTGCAGGACTAGCTTCAGCAGCAGGAGCTTCTTCGGCGACAGCCTCAGGAGCCGCTTCCGCAGCAGCCTCAGCCACGGCTTCGGCAGCAGGGGCTTCCTCAGCAACAGCCTCAGGAGCCGCTTCCGCAACAGCCTCAGCCACGGCTTCGGCAGCAGGAGCTTCTTCAGCGACAGCCTCAGGAGCCGCTTCCGCAACGGCCTCAGCTACGGCTTCGGCAGCGGGGGCTTCCTCAGCGACCGCCTCCGGAGCCGCTTCTGCAGCAGCCTCAGCTACCACTTCGGCAGCAGGAGCTTCTTCCGCCACAGCTTCGACCGCAGGCGCCTCTTCCGTCGTCGCTTCCGCTTCGACGGCGGGAGCAGCTTCGGCTTCAGCAGGTGCCTCTTCCGCAACAGGCTCTGCCTCGATGGCAGGAGCGGCTTCCGCGACTGGTTCTGCTTCGGTCGCAGGGGCCTCTTCTGCTACGGGCTCAGCCTCCACGGCGGGCGCCACTTCCTCGGCCGGCGCAGCTTCCGCAGCGGGTGCTGCTTCCGCAACGGTCTCTGCTTCGGCAACGGGCTGGGCATCCGCCAGCTCACCACTTTCCGGCATCACGAGCGCGGTGCCGCAAGCGGCAATCGCATCGGCGGCGGCAGGCTCGGCGGAAGCTTCAGGAAGTGCCATCGGCTCGCTGGGAGGTACGAGCGAAACGACTTCCATTGCTTCCGGCGCGGCCACCATCGCCGGTGCCGGATCACCTAGTACGAAATCGACCATCTTTTGTGCGGCGGCAATGACCGCGTCCGGCTTGCCGCCGAGCTCAAACGCCATTCGCAAACACTGCATACGATGTTCTTGCAGATCCATGGCAACTCCTTGGGAGAAGGTTTTGGGATTGGGCGTCGTTCAAGTAACGCGAACAACGAATACAATTCTACACTTGATGCGGCACTTCGTCCTGCGCAGTTCGACTGCTGTGTGTAAATAATTCTAAGTAAAACTGTTGACGGCGAATCACTCGCTCAATTTGTCCATGCGGCTGCGTGCCTTGTGCACAACGACTCACACAACGTGCGAACAAAATTCGATTTTTCCGAAGCATACGGAGGAGGTGCGGGCGCGGGCTCACACTTCGCCCGGGCCATCGGCCTCCTCGCTTCCAAGTATAAGTGCGCGCCTGCCGCACGAGACACCTCACCTCGCCTCGGCTATAGAGCGGGCTGCCTCATCAACCGGTACACCGCTCTTATGGCTCCTCCGCTCATTCAACTCACGGACATCGCTCTCACTTTCGGCGGCGCGCCACTGCTCGACGGAGTGGATCTGTCTGTCGCTGCAGGCGAGCGCGTATGCCTCGTCGGCCGTAATGGATCGGGCAAATCTACGTTGCTGCGCATCGCGGCCGGCACCGTTCAACCCGACCGCGGCACCGTTTTCGTGCAGCCCGGCGCCATCGTTCGCTACCTTCAGCAGGAACCGGACCTCTCGGCCTACGCGACGACGCTCGACTATGTCGAAGCAGGGCTCACAGCCTCCGACGATCCCTATCAGGCGCGCGCGCTGCTGGAGCAGCTCGGCCTTACCGGCGACGAGGACCCGCAGCATCTGTCAGGCGGCGAGATCCGCCGCGCCGCCCTCGCCCACGTGATGGCGCCCAACCCGGATATCCTGCTTCTCGACGAGCCGACCAACCATCTCGATCTTCCCGCCATCGAATGGCTGGAAGCCAAGCTCGCCTCGACGCGCTCCGCCCTCGTCCTCATCAGCCATGATCGTCGCTTTCTGGAGCGCCTGTCACGCACGACCGTTTGGCTCGATCGCGGGCGCGCACGCCGCATCGAGCTGCCGTTCAGCCAGTATGAAGAATGGCGCGATCAACAGCTCGCCGACGAGGAAATGCAGCAGCACAAGATCGATCGCAAAATTGTCGCTGAAACCCATTGGGTGCACGGCGGCGTGACGGGCCGCCGCAAACGCAACGTGCGGCGCATGGCCGAGCTGCGCGCTTTGCGGCAGCAGCGCCGCGAATATCGCGGCGTACAGGGCCAGGCAACTATAGTCGCCGCCGAAGCCGAAAAATCAGGCGCCCTCGTCGTCGAAGCTAAAGGGATTTCCAAAAGTTTCGACGATCGCAAGATCGTCGACGATCTCTCCACGCGCATCATGCGCGGCGACCGCCTCGGCATCGTCGGGCCGAACGGCAGCGGCAAGACCACGCTCGTGACGCTGTTGACCGGCGGCCTGGCGCCCGACAGCGGCGAGATCCGCCTCGGCTCCAACATCGAGATGGCGTCCCTCGATCAGGGCCGCGAAAGCCTCGACCCCAACTGGACCTTGAGCGAGGCGCTGACGCGCGGGCGCGGCGACACGGTAACGGTGGGTGGCCAGACCAAGCACGTCATCGCCTACATGCGCGATTTCCTGTTTCAGCCCGAGCAGCGCCGCACGCCGCTGCGCGTGCTGTCCGGCGGTGAGCGAGGCCGCCTCATGCTCGCCCGCGCGCTTGCCAAGCCTTCCAACGTGCTCGTGCTCGACGAGCCGACGAACGACCTCGATCTGGAAACGCTCGACGTGCTCGAGGAAATGCTCGCCGGCTACTCAGGCACAGTCATTCTCATCAGCCATGACCGCGACTTCCTCGACCGCGTCGTGACCAGCGTCATCATCCCGGAAGGTGACGGCCGCTGGACCGAATACGCCGGCGGCTATGCCGACATGCTGGCTCAGCGCGGCGCCGACGTCTCGCGTGACGACACGAACCAGAAGCCGCAGAAGTCAGCCAGGTCGATGGAGCCAATCGTAGCGAAACCCGCGGGCAAGTCCTCGTCGAAGCAGCGCATGACCTTCAAGGACAAGCACGCGCTCGAAACGCTTCCGGGAGAGATGGAAAAGCTGAACTCCGACAAGGCCAAGCTGCAGAAGCGCCTCGACGACCCGGACCTCTACACGCGCGACAACAAGGCCTTCACCGAAACCTCCGCAGCCCTCGCCGCCGTCGAAGCGAAGCTCGCAAAGGCCGAGGAGCGCTGGCTCGAGCTCGAGTTGCTGCGCGAGGAGATGGAGTCCTGCGATCTGGGTTACGCCTTGATGCGCTAAGCCGCCTCGGCCTGGACCGCCGCGTTCTCGATCCAGCTGCGGATTTTCTCGGCATGGGGTGCGCGGCCATCGCGGAGAAGCTTCTGACCGGCCTCGCTTTCAGCGAAGGCTATCACGCCAGCCACGAGTGCTTCGGGATCAGCGGCGCGGATCGCCTCCACGTCACGATACCCGGCCCCGACGAGCAATTGTGCGTGCGTGCCCCTGAGCCTCGGAACGGAGAGCACGAGCCGCGTCTGCGCCTGCCAGTCGGAGAGAACCTGCGCAGAAAAGTTGCGTGACTTGAGTTGCGCCGCCAGTTCCTTCGGAGCGCGGGCCAGGAAGTCGCCGACCGTGATCACACCGATATCGGCGAACCGCTGCGCCGTCTTCGGGCCGATCGAGGGCGCGGCTTCCAGATTGTCCGACACCGCGAGGAACATGCGCGGCACGTCCGGCTTCAGGTCAGCTTCATCCGCTGGCTCCGCTTTCGCGAGCCGCTCTGTCAGACGCACCGCCGCGTGCGCATCGCTTTCAACCTGAACGGCTGCTTGCCGCGGTAAATCCTTCGCCGGAGCCGGAGGCGTTGCCACACTCACCGGCTGCTGCGACCGCGGCTGAACCGGAGGCGGTGGCGCCAAACGTTTCGCGCGCGCTGCGGCAGCCTCTGCCGCACGCGGCGCAAGCACCTCCTTGGCATGCAGGTCACGCACCTGCCTGTCGTCCTCCGGCAGATTGACCGACACCGTACCCGTCGCCTTGAGCTCGTCGTACATGCGCTGCACGAGGTCGCGGTCGGCGGCGTTGGCGAGCCGCTTCTGCACCATCTTGATCGGGATCTGCAGCGTTGCGATCAGCGCATCCAGCGTCAGCGCCACGTCCGGCGGCGTCTGCCCGCTTTCCGTGAAGGCGCGGTCGAGAATGCGCGCGAAACCGGTCGACGCATAGGCGATCAGCTCGGCGACGAATTTGCGCGAGATGTCATCGAGCCCCGACGGCGGATCTGTCACGCCGCGCGTGATGTCATAATGCGCAATCAGCTTCTCGTAATAGCGGTGCGAGAATTCGGCCCCGTCGCAGGTCATCTCCTTGAGCCAGTCCGCGCCCTGCGGCACGGGAACGTCGATGGCCGAATACTCCCGGTCAGCTATCACCTTCAGCGCATCATAAGAGCGGTTGATACTCCACTCGACGGCGCGATGGATGTTGTTCTCAGCTGCCGTCTGTCCCGTGTGGAAGGGGTGAATGGGATCGGTGTAGTAGTGCGACAGCACGCCGGCCGCATAGGCGGCTTCGCTCCAGTTGCTCTCTTTCAGGGCCGTAACGAGGTGCTGATACCAGTTCTGCACCTTCTCGGGCGCGCCGCCCCAATAGCCGTCCTTCACATGCAGGACGTGGTTCTTGAAATCCTTGAAGACGTTGTCCGGATCCTTCGACCCTTCGAGCAGCAGCGCCACATGCTTCAGCATGACATTGCGCCACGCCTCGGCTTGCGGGTGCTGCAGCTTCTGCAACGCATCGAGCGCCAGCTTGTGATGCGTGCCGTTGGCATGCGCGGCATAGATGATTCGATAGAGAAGGCTCATGACGGCTCCACCGGCCAAGCGCCCGGACTGGCGCTGCCCGGAGCATTTCTGAGTCATCCCAGCGAGCCAACTGCTCCGCGTTCGTACAGCCGCGATTTCAACAGGCAATCGGAGGGCTATCTATACGGAACCACCTCCATTTGACCCAGATCATCAACTGGTCTTGGATGCCAGCTATGAGGATCGCTTCCCTTGATCGAGGACATAGCATGCCGATCGCCGACCACATCTGGCCCGCCCTTTACCCCGGGCATCATCATCGGCGCGCTCTATGGGTTGTCGCTGCGAGGCGTATGGAATTTCATCCTCGGCGCGGTCGGCGGCATCGCAGGCGCGGCAGTCTCGCTTCCTGTCGTGGCCCAGCTCGGCTTGAGCGAAGGTTTCGTCTCGCTGGTTGTTCTCATCGCCCTGTCGTTCGTGGGCGCGTTCGCGTTCACCCGCCTTACGTCGGTGATCAGGCGGCCGTAGTCCCAACACCGCGGGCATGATCGAGCCAGGCCAGCGCCCCGCGCGCGGCGGCAGCACCCGTGGCGAAGCACGCCTGCAGCAGATAGCCGCCGGTCGGCGCTTCCCAGTCCAGCATCTCGCCGGCGACGAACACGCCGGGACGGCGCCGTCAGCATGAAGTGATCGTCGACAGCATCGAACGCGATGCCGCCTGCCGACGAGATCGCGCGCGCGATCGGGGCCATGCCGGTGAGACGCAGCGGCAGCGACTTGATCAGCGCCGCGATGCCCTCGGGCGCGAGCCCGGCGAGCGGCGTTTTGGCGGCGTGAGCGGCCTCCTGCAGCAGCCCGATGTCGGCGGGCGAAAGCTGCACGGCCTTGCGCAGGAACGTCGCCAGCGATTGCTTGCCGCGCGGCTTCGCGAGGCGCTGCTCAGAGTGCCACGTGAGGCATGTCGGGCCGGAGATCGATGCGCACAACGGCTTCGCCGGTTTCGGCGATCGCCTCGCGCAGCGGCGTCGACAGCGCATAGAAAGCGCCGCCTTCGATGCCCGTCTCGGTGATGATCGCTTCGCCGCGCGCCGCTGTGAGACCGAAGCTCAGCGCGATGCGCTTCAGCGGCTGGCCCGGGAACTGTCTCTGAAAATATCCGACCACTGCACGAGAAAACCGCGTTGGACGGCGCGAGCGGCGCGATCTCTGCCGCCCGCGCCGCAGCATCCGACCCAGCGCGCCGTCCGAGCCGAGATGCGGCCAGCTCGCCCCGCCGAGCGCCAGCACGGTGATGTCGGCCTCGACCGTGATCTCGCCTTCGCGTGTCGCGAAGCGCAGCGCGCCGGTCGTCCCAGCCGAGCCAGCGGTGCGCAGCTTGATCTCCACGCCCGAGTGCGAGGCGGCGCAGCCAGGCGCGCAGCAGCGGCGACGTCTTCATGGTTGGGAAACACGCGGCCGCTCGATGCCGACGAACGTCGGCACGCCCAGCTCCTCGCACCAGGCGCGCAACGCTTCC
>CAWHPZ010000007.1:0-85632 GCA_963831345.1 uncultured Alphaproteobacteria bacterium | reverse complement strand
ACGGCCTGCTCGACTGCGGTCGCGAGTCGCTCGTCGTCCGTCATCAGGATCGATTGCGCCGCGGTGTCGTGCTCGGCCTGGGCCAGAAGGTCGGCCGCGATCCATTCGGGGTCGTTGTCGGCGTCGGCGATGACGAGAACTTCCGAGGGACCGGCGATGCTGTCGATGCCAACGGTGCCGAATACCTGCCGCTTGGCCGCGGCCACATAGGCATTGCCAGGGCCGACGATCTTGGCCACGGATTTGATGGTTTGCGTGCCGTAGGCGAGTGCCGCGATGCTCTGTGCGCCGCCGATGCGATAGATCTCATCGACGCCCGCGAGCTTCGCCGCCGCCAGCACCAGCGGGTTCAGCTCGCCTCGCGGCGAAGGCACGACGATGACGCAGCGTGGCACGCCGGCGACCTTGGCCGGCACGGCGTTCATGAGCACGGAGCTCGGATAGGATGCGAGGCCGCCCGGCACGTAAAGGCCGGCGGACTCCACGGCCGTCCAGCGGTGGCCGAGCTCGACGCCGAGGGCGTCCGTGTAGGTCTCGCTTTGCGGCAGGTGGCGCTGATGATGGTCCGCGATGCGATCGCGTGCGAAGGAGAGCGCATCGAGCGTTTCCTTCGAGCACTGATCCACGGCGCGATCGACCTCCGCTGCAGTCACGCGAAGGCCGGTCTTGCCAAGGTCGATGGAGTCGAATTTCTGCGACAACTCGATGAGCGCCGCGTCGCCGCGGGTGCGCACGTCGGCGAGGATGCCACGCACGGCCTGATCCACGTCGGCCGATGACTCGCGCTTCATTGTGAGCAGCGCCGAGAACTTGGCCTCGAAGTCTGGATCAGATGTGGAAAGCCTTAGCGGCATGAAGGGCTCCGGAAGAGGGGAGCGCGGCGGGCGCGCTGGGGCACGTTATAGGGGGAGTGCTCGGTCCGGGAAAGCCGCGGCGGCCGAGAGCCGCTACAGATGGTTGCCATCATCGCCGGCATGGGACGGTTTGTTCGGCGTAGCCCAGGCCGCGCCAAGGTCCTGTAGAGCGGCCTCGATGCACTCTACTTCAAGCCTAACGGCCCCGCCGCCCGAGAAATGCAGCGTCACGAAGCCGCTGGGCTCGTTCCCAGGCTCGAAGGTGAGCGTAAGCAAGGACAGGCTCGTGTCTTTTTGGCTCGGATCGAACCCTGAAACCTTGGCGTCCAGGACGCACTCAAAACGAACGCCGGTCCGCCTGCGGGTGAAACCGTCGCCTCGGACAGGGCGTCCACCGGATTCCAAGACCTCGCGCCAGTCGAAACGGTTAGCGACCAGGGCAAAGCGGCGCTCACCTTTTAGGAAGGTCATGTCTCCGGCTGTGAGCGCTGCATCCTGCAGATGTGCCGCAAGGACGGACAAGTCCTCCGCGTCGAGAGCCATCAGCTTGAGGTCGTGCATCAGGGAGCGCTCTTGCAGCAATTGTGTCACAGGTGCGAGTGATAGCGGGCACTCGGCACCGGCGCAACTGGCGCGGTTCCTTGAGATTAAGACGGTAGAAAAAAGGGCCCGTTGGGGCCCGTCTTATGTTCATTTCGTCAGGACCGCGAAGCCTTCGCCCTCGAAGATCTTCGCCGCAGGCGGCGACTTCAGGTAGGCGAGGAACGCTTCGGCGTTAGGGTTCTTGGACACGGCCGTGACCGCGAACGGATAGACGATGGGCTTGTGCGTGTCGGCCGGGAACGTATCGACGATGACGACCTTGGGCTCGCTGTTGGCGTCGGTCTTGTAGACGATGCCAAGCTTCGCCTCGCCCCGGGCCACGAAAGCGAGCGCCGAGCGCACGTTGTCGGTCGCGGCGATCTTGGGCGAGACCGCGTCCCATACGCTGAGGTTCGTCAGGGCTTCCTGCGCATAAAGGCCGACCGGCACCGATTTCGGTTCACCGGTCGCGAGCTTGCCGTCGCCGATGGCGCCGGCGAGATCGAAGCCCTTGGCGATCTTGAGGCTGACCGGTGCATCCTTCGGCGCGATGAGCACCAGCGTATTGCCGAGCAGCGAAACGCGGCTCTCCGGTTTGATCAGTTTCTTCTCCTGGACGTAGTCCATCCATTTGAGATCGGCCGAGACGAAAATATCCGCAGGCGCGCCATTCTCGATCTGCTTGGCGAGGGCCGAAGACGCGGCATAGGACGCCGTGACGGCTTTGCCGGTTTCGGCGGTCCACTGCTTCGAGATGGCGTCGAGCGCAGTCTTGAGACTTGCGGCTGCGAACACCACGACCGTATCGGATTTGGCTTCAGCTGCGGCGGGCGCGGCCGGTTGCTCTGCCCGGAGCGGTGCGAGGCCGGTCGCAAAGACCAGAAATGCGGTGAGGAACAAGCGACCTAAGGCATGAGTCATGAATGCGGATCCTGGTTGATGAGACCGCGAAATATTGCACGGGATATAACGAAGCTCAAGCCATGCTCCGTCAGCTGAAATCACTGTGAGCGGCGCGCAGAACTGTCACGAAACAGAAACGAACGGGGGGCAGAAAGCAAATTCGGCGATCTCGGCACGCAATGGAGATCATTAGACGATGCGTCTCAACGCCCTCGCATACTATGCGGACTTCTTCATAAGCTTTGCGCTGATACTGATGCTTGCGGGCATGTCCCTATGGGACGCAACGCTTTCGACCGCGGCGCAGTGGGTCGCCTGCGCTCTCGCCGGCTTCACGCTATGGACGCTGCTCGAGTACTTCGTGCATCGCGTGCTCTACCACAACGTCCCGTATTTCGTGGAAATGCACGACGCGCATCACGCGGAGCCCAACGCCTTCATCGGTGCTCCGCCTATTATCGGCGTCGTTCTCATACTCGTGCTGTTTTATGCGCCAATCGCGCCGTTTCATGAGCTGGCGGCTTCGGGCCTGACGGGCGGCATTTTCGCCGGCTATATGGCTTACATGCTGCTGCATCATGCCGCCCACTACTGGAACGTGCGGCCCGGCACATGGCTCTATATGGCGCGTCGCCACCACGCGCTGCATCACTACCATCACGAGGAAGGCAACTACGGCATCGTCACGTCGCTGTGGGACCACGTCTTTGGAACCAACCTCGTGCGCCGCCGTCGCGGCACGCGCGACGCCACGTAGCCACCTTGCGATCGGCTCGCGACGGTGCCTGACTTGCATCCTGTCATCCTCGGGCTTGTCCCGAGGATCTAGTGCGCGCGAGGAGGCAGCGTTGCAGGTTTACCATTAGGTTCTCCCAAGTGGAGAACTGGATCCTAGGCACAAGGCCTAGGATGACACGAGGTGGACCTGCTGCGGGACGACCAAGCTTCCGGCGAACTCAGCCGGCCGAGATGCGCTCGATGTTGGCGCCGCAGCGCGACAGCTTCTCCTCGAGGCGCTCAAAGCCGCGATCCAGATGATAGACGCGGTTGATGGTGGTCTCGCCTTCGGCCATGAGGCCGGCGATGACAAGAGAAACGGAGGCGCGCAGGTCGGTGGCCATGACAGGCGCGCCGCGCAGGTGCTTCACGCCCTTGATGGTCGCCGTGTCGCCGTGGAGCTGAATGTCGGCGCCGAGGCGGGCCAGCTCCTGCACGTGCATGAAGCGGTTTTCGAAGATGGTCTCGCGGATCACGCTGGTGCCGCTCGCGCGCGTCATCAGCGCCATGAGCTGGGCCTGCAGATCCGTCGGGAAGCCCGGGAACGGCTGTGTTTCGACCGTGACGGGTTCGAGCCCGTTGCCGTTGCGCGTAATGCGCACGCCGGTTTCGGTCTCAGTCACCTTGGCGCCGGTTTCTTGGAGCGTGCTGAGAGCCGTTTCGAGAAGTACGGCCCGCGTGCCTTCCAGCACCACGTCGCCGCCGGTGGCGGCCACTGCGAACGCGAATGTTCCGGTCTCGATACGATCGGGCAGCACCGAGTGGACTGCGCCTTCGAGGCGGTCACGCCCCTGGATGCGCAGCGTCGAGGTGCCAATGCCCTCGATCAGTACGCCCATCTTGACGAGGCAGTGCGCAACGTCGCCCACTTCGGGCTCGCGCGCTGCATTTTCGATCACTGTCTCGCCCGATGCCAGCGCGGCGGCGAGCAAGCACGTTATGCGTCGCGCCGACGGAGACCTTAGGAAAGACAATGCGCGCGCCTTTTAGACCCTTCGGGGCGCGGGCGTACACATAGCCGCCATCGATGTCGATCTCGGCGCCGAGGGCCTTGAGGCCCGTGAGGTGAAGGTCCACGGGGCGGGTGCCGATGGCGCAGCCGCCGGGAAGCGAAACCTTGGCCTGGCGCATGCGCGCGATGAGCGGACCCAGAACCCAGAAGCTCGCCCGCATGCGCGAGACCATTTCATAGGGTGCGGTCGTATCGGCGATATCGCGGGCCGTGAGATGGAACGTCTCGCCGATGTAGGGGCTGATGCCGGACCGCTTGCCGTCCACGGCGAGATCGACGCCATGATTGCGCAGGATGCGGGCGAGCAGGTTGACGTCGGCGAGGTTCGGCACGTTCTTGAGCGTCAGCCGATCGTCGGTCAAAAGCGAGGCGATCATCAACGGCAGCGCGGCGTTCTTCGCGCCCGAGATCGGAATGGAGCCCTGAAGCCGCTGGCCGCCTGTGATCTTGATGCGATCCATGTCTTGTCCGTGTATGCGCCAGGTTTCAGGGAATGCGGTCAGAGGGTGCGCGGTATCGCCATCTGACGGCCAAATCGAGGCATCGAATCCGACGAAGGAAGGTGAGAATTAGTCGGTTGCGGTGGTGGACCGCAATGGGTGTCTCGTGCGGTGATCACGAAGCGTCGGCGTCCTGCTCGTCGGAAGCGTCCGGAAGCGGCGTCTCGGCAGCCGAGCCCGAGGTCTCCACAGCCCCGGCCTTTTTCGCCCGGGCGAGCGCTTTGCGCTTGGCAAGGTTGGCGCGCAGCGCTTCTGCGAGCCGCTCGGCCTTCTTCGCTTCCCGCTCAGACGCTTGACGGCTCTTTTGGTCCTGCATGCGTGCCTCCGAAGTTTGCCTAACTCGGGGTGTGGCCGCAGGCAAGGACAGAGGCGGGCGGGCCCACAGCGGCCGCACTGCAACCTACAGTGGATGTGGGAAATTGAACACGCATAGGCGGAAGAAGTAGAACGCCTACTGAGTATCAGAATTGACATGATCAGGGTTAACCCCGATCACAGATGCAGTCGTTGCTCGCAGCGTGTGTCATGCGTATTGCGTCGGGGGGCTGCCGAACTGAAAGGCTTGCCCCGCAGGTCCGTGTAGGGCTCGCGGGAGTTCTCGCCGTCGCAATGAACGTGTCTCAAACGGGACCCCTGCGCGCGGAGCCGGCCTCTCCGCCTGGATGGCGCGAAGTGTGGGCCGGAGCCGACGTCTCCACAAAGTTCTGGCTGCTCTATTCCGGCGTCACCGTCGCGCCCATGGGCCACATCCACAGCGAGGGCATCCGCATGCGCGCTGCCGGCGGCTATGGCGAGTATCGCTATACCGACGAAGTCGATCCGACGGCGAAGCCCGCACTTTCAATGCCAAAACGCACTTCGCCGATGTGCTCGTCGGCTATCAGACGCGCTTCGGCGAGCTGACCGCCAAGGCGTTCATCGGCGCCTCGCTGATCAGTCATGATATCGCTCCGCTCGACGCTCAAACACTCGCGATCGATCCGATCGACAGTCTGACCGTCGTGACCGGCTCGGACGTTGGCGTCAAAGGCGTGCTCGAGTTCTGGCTCAACATGGGCCCCAACGCGTGGGGCTCGCTCGATTTGTCCTGGTCCACTGCGCACGAAACGCGGACAGCACGCTTCCGGACGGGCTATCGGGTCTGGCCTTCGATCTCGGTTGGGCTCGAAGCTGGCGTCAACATCGATGCCCAGGGCGAGTGCCGCATGAGAGATAAGTCCAGCGCGGATTGCGTCATCGATTATGGAGGGTCCTACGTCGCGGCGAACCTGCTCGACTACGCGCGCGGCGGCGCCTTCGTCCGGCATGAATGGAGCAGCGGCGAGGTTTCCGTCTCGGCTGGTGTTCTGGGAGGGAGCTTCAGGGGTGAGGACACCTCGAGCCTCGACCCCTATGCGACCGTGACGTGGCTTACGCAGTTCTGATTGCGCCTGACCGATTGCGCATGGGCCGCTCCGCCCGCTGCGTGTCATGGCCCGCTATTCACATGTAGTCATCGCAGCGGCAGTTGGGGCCGCATTTACGCCCGCCCCGGTGTCGCCAAGCATGCTCAAGTATCGCAATCGCAAAGAAGAGCGGCCAAGGCACCCATCCATGCGGTTTTCGCCTCGCGTCGCGGGGTGACTCCGCATCGTCTTTCGGCTTGGCGAGATTCGTAGCCGATGTTGAGCGCGTGCGCACTTTGGGCACCCCTGGCGGCTGTGGTCCTCGAGGACCACACATTTAGGGTGCGCAGCAGAGTTACGCAATCTTAGATTGCGTAACTCTGCAGTTTGGTTCTCCTCCAGGTTCAGCAGACACGATCCCGTCTCAAACCAGCTGCATCCCCTAACGCATTGGGATTAGGTCGCAATTTTAAACGTGAACGTGCGGTCCTCTTTCGCGCAGTCTGTTTCGCTCAGCCTTGACGCCGCCGTAATTATTAGTCACAAGAAAAACGGTCGTTCGTTTTGTTCCATCGGGAACAGACGGGGTGCCGGTGTCGAACGACACTGAGAGACCCCGCCAGAACATGCGAATCGGAGAGGCCAGGCTTCCGGTGGTCATGCAGGACCGGCGGCAGGTCGTAAGGTCAAATGCCCAAACTCAAGCCAGATACACAGCGGGCGCGCCGCGAGCACATCCTCGACGCCGCGGAGCAGTGCTTCGCGCGGTCGGGATTTCACCGCACGCACGATGCAGGACATCTGCCGCGAAGCGCACGTCAGCCCAGGCGCGCTCTATGTCTACTTTTCCTCCAAGGAGGACCTGATCGCCGGCATCGTCGAGCGCGATCGGGCGAAGTTCACGGAGCAATTGAAGGAGTTGGCCTCTGCGCCGGACCTCATGGCCGCGCTGGAGAAGGTCGCCGAGCACTATACCGTCGAGGAGCCGCCATCATAAGCGCGTGCTCAACCTCGAGATGGGCGCGAAGTCGACGCGCAATCCCGCCGTGGGCGAGATCTTCCGCTCAGTTGATAGCTTCTGTCTCGACAGTATCGAGCGGTTGTTCGCTCGTGCCCGCGAGGAAGGCAAGATCGCGCCAAGCATGGACGTTCGCACGCTGGCTCAGATCCTCTCGCTGATCGGCGACGGCCTGTACTGGCGCACGGCGGTCGATCCGGCCCTCGACGCCAAGGCGCTCATGCCCGCCATTACCAATTTGATCCGCACTCTTATCAATCCCGTTGAGACCGTCTCCGGGACGCAGAAGACGCAGTCGCAGGAGGCTGCCCAATGAAAACACGAACCATCCTCATTCTGCTCGGACTGGCGGCGCTCGGTGGCGTCGCCTACGAGACCGGCATCGTGAATGCGATGATGGAGAAGCGTGAGGCTGCAGCTGCCAAACGCGCGGCGCCTCCCGAGGATTCCTGTCCCGGTCGTGTCTGTGGTGCGCGCGGAGGTTTCCGATTTCGTAGCTTCGGTTCTGGTGACCGGATCGCTCGTGGCGCGCGATGAAATCATGGTCGCGCCCGAAATCGACGGCCTGCGCGTAATGGAGCTCAAGGCCGACGAAGGCGACAGCGTCAAAAAAGGCGATGTGCTCGCCGTGCTCGTGTTCGAGCAGCTCGATGCCCAGATCGCGCAGAACGAAGCAGCGCTGGCACGCTCGAACGCGACAATTGCACAGACGACCAGTCAGATCGTAGAGGCCGAGGCTCGTCTGGCAGAGGCGAAGTCGTCGCTCGAACGCGCCCGCCCGCTGGTGCAGAATAAATACCTTTCCGAAAGCGTGTTCGACCAACGCGAAGCCGCAGCCAAAATGGCAGCCGCGCAGGTCGGCGACCGCGCGCGGGGTTCTGAAGTCTGCGGAAGCCGAGAAGGCTCAGGTCGAAGCGCAACGCCGCGAGCTCGATTGGCGCCGCAGCAATACGGAGGTTCGCGCGCCTGCCGACGGCATCATCAGCCGCCGCAACGTGCGCATCGGCTCCATCGCCAACGGCGGCTCATTGAGCGGCGGCGAGCCTTTGTTCCGCATCGTTGCCAGAGGCGAGATCGAGCTCGATGCCGAGCTGTCCGAAACGCGCATGGCCCATGTCACTGTCGGCCAGAAGGCGAAAGTTCAAGTTGCCGGCGCCGGCGAGGTCGAAGGCACCGTGCGTCTCATTTCGCCCGAGGTCGACAAAGCGACGCGCCTGGGCAAGGTGCGCGTCTTCCTCGGCAGCCGGTCCGATCTGCGCGTCGGTGCATTCGCCCGCGGCACAATCGAGACGGGCCGCGCTCACAACATCGCCGTGCCGCAGTCGGCCATCCTCTACGACGAGGAAGGGCATGCGAGCGTTCAGATCGTCGAGGCCGGCATAATTGTGAAGCGCCGCATCGAGACGGGACTCGACGGCCGGCAATCAGGTCGAAATCAAGTCGGGTCTTGCCGAAGGCGATCTCGTGGTCGCCAAGGCCGGCACGTTCCTGCGCGAAGGCGATGCCGTGCGTGCGGCTCGAGCCGGCGTCCGAAAGTGAGCGAGGCCAGCCAATGAACATTTCCGCCTGGTCGATCCGCCATCCCGTACCGTCGCTCGTGCTGTTCATGGTGCTGATGGTGCTCGGCTGCTCAGCTTCCAGGCGCTGCCCGTCACGCGCTTCCCGAACATCGACGTGCCGATCATTCAGGTGCGCATCTATCAGTCGGGCGCGGCGCCGTCCGAGCTCGAAGCGCAGGTCACGAAGCGCGTCGAGGACGCCATCGCCGGTGTCAACGGCGTGAAGCACATCACGTCGAGCGTGACCGAAGGCTCGTCTGTCACCACCATCGAGTTCCGGCTCGAGACCAACGCCGACCGCGCCTTGAATGACGTCAAGGACGCCGTGCAGCGCATCCGCACCGACCTGCCGCGCACGATCGAGGAGCCGATCGTCGACGCGCATCGAGATCGAAGGCCTGCCGATCGTCACCTACGCGGCCAGCGCGCCGGCCATGACGCCCGAGGAGCTGTCGTGGTTCGTCGACGACACCGTCGTGCGGCTGCATGCAGGGCGTGAAGGGCGTGTCGGAGGTCCGCCGCATCGGCGGCGTCAAGCGCGAGATCCGCATCGCTCTCGATCCGGACCGGCTGCTTGTCCTTCGGCATCACCGCGGGCGACGTCAACCGCCAGGTCCGCGCGACGAACGTCGACCTTGCAGGCGGCCGCGGCGAAATCGCGGGCCGCGAGCAGGCGATCCGCACGCTCGCCGGCAAGCGCACAGTCGAGGATCTGGCCGCGACCACGATCGCCTTGCCCGGCGGCCGCAAGGTGCGGCTCGATCAGCTTGGCTCCGTCGACCGACGGCATCGCCGAGCCGCGCACGTTCGCCAAGCTCGACGGCAAGCCGGTCGTCGCCTTCGCCATTTCGCGCGCGAAGGGCGCGAGCGACACCACTGTCGCCGAGGCCGTCACCGCCAAGGTGGCGGAGATCTCGAAGCTCTATCCCGACGTACAGCTCACCAACATCGACAACACGGTCGAGTATACGTTCGGCGTCTATCAATCGACGATGAAGACGCTGATCGAAGGCGCCGTGCTGGCCATCGTCGTCGTGCTCATCTTCCTGCGCGACTGGCGCGCGACCATCATCGCCGCCATCGCGCTGCCGCTGTCGATCATCCCGGCCTTCTGGGCCATGGAGGCCATGGGCTTCTCGCTCAACCTCGTGAGCCTGCTCGCCATCACCATCGTCACCGGCATCCTCGTCGACGACGCCATCGTCGAGATCGAGAACATCGTGCGCCACATGCGCATGGGCAAATCGCCCTATCGCGCCGCGCTGGAAGCCGCCGACGAGATCGGCCTCGCCGTCATCGCCATCACCGCGACCATCATCGCCGTGTTCACGCCGGTGTCGTTCATGGGCGGCATCGCCGGGCAGTACTTCAAGCAGTTCGGCCTCGTCGTCGCGGCGGCCGTGTTCTTCTCGCTGCTGGTCGCGCGTCTGATCACGCCGCTGCTGGCGGCCTATTTCATGCGGGCTCACGACACGGTGGATCATGAAGGTCCGATCCTGCGCACCTATACGCGGCTGGTGAGCTGGTCCGTGCGCCACCGCATCAAGAGCGTCGCCCTCGGCATCCTGATTTTCATCGGCTCCATCGGCAGCTTCTACCTCCTTCCTAACGGCTTCCTGCCGGCCGAGGACAGTGGCCGCACGCTGCTCGGCGTCGAGTTGCCGCCGGGCTCGCGCCTCGCCGATACGGAGGCCGTCACCGAAAAGATCACGCGCCGCATCACAGCGCGTCCCGACGTGAAGAGCGTCTTCGTCATCGGCGGCACGCTGCTCGGCAGCGGCGACGAGGTGCGCAAGGCGACGCTCGTCCTCAATCTTGTGGCCAAGGACCAGCGCAAGCTCTCGCAGAGCCGAGATCAAGCAGGAAATCGGCCGCGACATGGCCGACATTCCCGACATTCGCTACTTCTTCATGCAGGACGACGGCCAGCGGCAGTTTCAGCTCGTCGTGTCCGGGCGCGACGGCGCCGCCGTGACCAAAGTCGCCGCCGACCTGACCAGCCAGGCCAAGCGCCTTCCGATGCTCCTCAACGTGGTCTCGACGGCCGAGCTCGACCGGCCCGAGCTGCGCGTCTATCCGAATTCAGAGCAGGCGGCGGAGCTCGGCGTCACGACCGAGGCCATCTCCGAAGCCGTGCGCATCGCCACCATCGGCGACGTCGGCGCCAACCTCGCCAAGTTCGACGTCGGCGACCGCCAGGTGCCGATCCGCGTGCAGCTCGACGAAAAGGCGCGCGAGAACCGCCAGCTCATCGAAGAGCTGAAGGTCGCGACCGCCTCGGGCGCCGCCGTGCCGCTGTCGGCCGTCGCCAAGTTCGAGTTCGGCCAGGGCCCGACCGCCATCGACCGCTACGACCGCACGCGCCGCGTCGTGCTCGGCGCCGATCTCGTCGGCGAGACGCCGCTCGGCGATGCGGTCATCGGCCGTCATGGGGCTGCCGGCGGCGAAGAACCTGCCGGCCGGCGTCGAGATCAAGCAGTTCGGCGACGCCGAGATCATGGGCGAGGTGTTCGAGAGCTTCGAGCAGGCCATGGGCGCCGGCCTGATGATGGTCTACGCCGTGCTGGTGCTGCTGTTCGCGAGCTTCCTGCAGCCGATCACCATCCTGTTCTCGCTGCCGCTTTCGATCGGCGGCGCCATCGTGGCGCTCGCCATCACATCGAAGCCCATCAGCCTGCCGGTCGTCATCGGCATCCTGATGCTGATGGGCATCGTCACCAAGAACGCCATCATGCTGGTGGACTTCGCGGTCGAGGAGATACGCCGCGGCGTGCCGCGCAACGAAGCCATCGTCGATGCCGGCCGCAAGCGCGCCCGCCCCATCGTCATGACCACCATCGCCATGGTCGGCGGCATGCTGCCGTCGGCGCTCGCGCTCGATTCGGGCGGCGAGTTCCGCGCGCCGATGGCCATCGCCGTGATCGGCGGCCTGATATCGTCGACGGTGCTGAGCCTGGTGTTCGTGCCGGCCGTGTTCGCGCTCATGGACGACATTGCGAAGGGAATCTGGCGGCTGTTCGGACGCTTTGTCGGGCCGTCCGATGAGGGGACGCAAGCGCCCGCCCTGCATGAGGTTACGGCTATGCACCATGTCGAGCCGCGTCATGGCCCGGTTTCCCCGCCGCCGATGGCGGCGGAGTAGTCCTGTCTTCTCTTCGAGGTACCGAGATTGGGCGGGAGCTCAGCTCTCGATGTCGCGCCAGCGATGGAAGAACGTCAGATAGGCGAGGGCTGCGAAGATAAGCCCGAAAGCGCCGGCGCCGAGCAGGGCGGCAGCTTCATAAAGGGTGAAGCCGTGCAGGTATTCTGGCGCCTCGCCGCCGAAGCTCGAAATGCCGATCGAGTTCTTGCCAAGCGCCGCCCAGGCGCGGTCGGTTCCGAGCAATAGATCATTCACGCCCATGGTCAGGCCGCCCATGAAGGCGAGGCCGCTCGACAGCAGCACGAAGGCAATGGCCCGCAGCGACAGCGGGGCGTCCTTCAGGAACAGCCACAGGCCGACGATGTAGGCCGAGATCATGCCGAAGCTCACCGAGACGACGGACACGACGATGCCGGTCAGCTCGTTGCGAATGGACAGGATTTCTGCTTCGGTCATGTGGTCCCCCGACCTTCAACTCTCCCCAAGTGATGGCAGGGTTATAGCAGCCGTTGAGGCATGTGCCACCGTGGCGAGGCGATGCTCACGCCGCGAAGCGCACGCAGTAGATGGGGGGCAAGTTTTGCGATACGGCGGTCCAGCTCTCGCCGCGGTCGTCCGAGATCCAGAGGCCACCCGTCGTGGAGCCGAATGCCAGCGTATTGCCTTCGCTATCGATGTCGAGCGCGTGGCGATAGACGAGGTCATAGGCGTGGGTTTGTGGCAGCCCCTTTCGCAGCACTTCGAACGTATTGCCGCCGTCCGAAGTGCGGGTGACGACAAGCTCGCCCGACGGCGGGATGCGGCGCTCGTCGCTGATGCCGGGCACGAACCAGGCCGTTTTGGGATCCTTCGGATCGACGACGACAGCGAAGCCGAACGACGACGGCGTTGCGGTGGTGATCTCCTCCCACTTCAGGCCGCCGTTCTCGCTCTTGAAGATGCCGTTGTGATGCTGGGCCCACAGCCAGTCAGGAGTCGTGGCGCATTGCACGATGCGATGCGGATCCTGAGTATTGGGGTTGAACTGCTGATCGGGCGGCATGAAGGCTGCGCGCATTCCGTCGGCTCGGCAGGCCCAGGTCGCGCCGCCATCCTCGGTCATCCACATGCCGCCGCAGGAGACGCCGACGCGGACGTGCTTCGGGTTTCGGGGATCGACGCAAATGGAGTGAATGCCGGGAAGGTCGGCGCCGCCGCCGAACCATTCCTGTCGTTTCGGCTCGTCCCAAAAGGGGCGGTTCAGTTCCCACGTCGTGCCGCCGTCGGCAGAGCGAAACAGGCCGCCCGGTATCGTGCCGCACCATAGGACGCCCGGCTCGTTCGGGCCTCCCGTTTCCATGGCCCAGATGCGGACGGTCGACCAGGGGATGGGCTTGCCCCAGGCGTCGGTATCGACGACGTCGTCGGGCTTCGGCGGGTAGGCGGGGGCCGGGCATTCCTCCCAGGCCTCGCCCTTTTTCTGGCGATGCAGCTTTACGCCGAAGTGACCGTGATCGAGGGCAGCATAGAGCGTGCCGTCGCGGGGATCGGGCAGGACGATCGAAACGTTGTCGGCCAGAAAGTCGGTCCGGGCGATCGCCCAGGCGCCGGGCGCCTTGCCGTTGCGCTCGATCGTGAACAGCCCCTTGCGCGTTGCCACCAGCAGGCGATGCATCGGTCCTCTCCGTGCGGTTTCTTGATCTTCCTTATGCGAGGACGAGTGGGAGGTCAGCCTCCCGACAGCGCCTGCAAAACATAAATCTCATCATCAGGTGCGACGGCGTCGGAAAGATGAACGAGATCCTTTATGCGGCGGCCGTTGACGAAAACGGCGATGTGCTTGCGCAGCGCAAGCTGGTCGTCGAGCACGTAATTGCGGGCGCGGGGGTTGCCGGCAAAGACGATGTCCAGGACCTCGCGCACGCTCGCGCCTTTGGCGGCCTGCGGCGGACAATCGATGTGGCGCGTCAGCGCCGGAGTGAATTTGACCTGTGCCATGAGGCGGCCCCGCGGTGTTCAATGCCCCAAGGACGAAGATAAAGGAGTTCAGCCGACAATTGGAAATGGATGAACGTCGTGACGGGTCATTCTGGGGCCATTTGCAACCTGAGGCGGTTTTGAGCGTTTAGTGAGTGTCGAGCCGCCCGCAGGGTTATGAGACTTGGTCAAAAAACCTGGATTTTCAGGCGTCTCGCGTTTGCCTCGCGGGTTCGGAGGGCATAAAGATAGCTGGCTTGCCGGTCGCGCGCGCGTCAGCGCTCTCGAGGAGTAAGTCCGTGAGTATCCCGTCAATGGGCAGCGAGCTTGGAGCGGTGCTTTCCAAGGCATCAGGGCAGAGTGAAATACGCGTGGATACGGTTGAAGTCGCCACTGTGGATTCCCTGGCTTTTAGACAGTTTGGCGGCCCTTACTACCAGCTCATCCAACATCTTCCCGCCGCCATATATGTCACCGATGAAAACGGCCGGATCACGTTCTTCAACGAGGCGGCCGCCACGTTGTGGGGATGCAGGCCGGAGCTGGGAAAGAGCGAGTTCTGCGGCTCGTGGAAGCTTTACTGGCCGGACGGCACTCCGCTGCCTCACGATCAATGCCCCATGGCGATCGCGCTCCGCGAGATGCGGGCCATCAAGGGTGCACACGCCGTGGCCGAGCGGCCCGACGGCACGCGCGTCCCGTTCCTCGCCTACCCGGCGCCGCTGTTCGATACAGCTGGCGTGCTCGTCGGTGCCATCAATATGCTCGTCGACATCACGGCACGTGAACAGGCGGAGGAGCGGAGCGAGGCCGTCTACGCCGACAACGCTCGTCTGCTGAAGGCGGCTGAGCTTGAAATCGAACAGCGCCGAGGGGCCGAGGAGCTGTCTCAGCAGTTCGCCGCGGTGATCGAATCTTCCGACGACGCCATTCTGACCAAGAATCTCGATGGCGTGATCACGAGCTGGAACAAGGGCGCTGAGCGCCTGTTCGGATACACGGCGGCGGAGACGATCGGCAAGTCAGTCACGATGCTCATTCCGGACGAGCGGCAGGACGAGGAACCGGAGATTCTCGGGCGCATCCGACGAGGAGAACGCACCGATCATTACGAGACCGTCCGCCGGCGCAAAGACGGAAGTCTCGTGGACATCTCGCTGACAGTCTCGGCGATACGAAACCGTGACGGAAAAATCATCGGGGCATCGAAGATAGCTCGCGACATTACGGAGCGCAGGCGTACGGAAGAGCAGCAGCAACTGTTGCTCCGCGAGATGAATCACCGCGTCAAGAATCTGTTCGCGGTATCAAACAGCGTCGTATCTCTGAGTGCGCGCTGGGCCAAGACCCCGCAGGAGTTGGCCGCTGCAGTCGGAGAGCGGCTCAGTGCACTGGCGCGGGCACACTCACTCACCTTGAAGCAGACCTACGAGGGCGCGGCAGCTTGCGCCCAGACTACGTCGCTCAGGGCGCTGCTGGAAACTATCGTCTCACCCTACAATGGCGAGGGGGACAATGCAGAGAATCGGATCGAGATCCGTGGTGATGATATCACCATCGCCGGCGGGGCCGTTACGAGCCTAGCTTTGCTGCTGCATGAATTTGCGACCAATGCGGCAAAGTACGGGGCGCTGTCCGATCCGCATGGGCACATAGATGTCGAGTGCGCGGAGCTGGGTGAACAGTTCGTCGTGACCTGGGCGGAAAAAGGTGGTCCGGAACGCTCTGCGAACGAGACGGAGGGGTTCGGCACCGTGCTGGCGCGTGCCACGGTCAAAGGCCAACTCGGAGGAGAAATAGCCCGCTCATGGACACCCGAGGGCCTCAAGATCCGGCTTTCGGTGGCCCGAGACCGTCTCCTCAACTAGCCAGCTTCACCGGAATTACTCAGCAGCGGACTTCGCCGGTGCGGTGTACTTGCGCTCCACGGCCTCGATGATCCGACGCCGGCTTTCGGCTGCGCTCAGCGTGGCGGCTGCCCTCTCTACCGCTGCGGCTTCGAGAGCAAGCTCATCGTCTTTTATGGCGGCTCGGAACCACTTCGAATAGTCGGCGGCACGCAAATGATGCAGCCATGTTTCGTCGTCGATCCCTTGGGCGATCTGCTTGAATATCGAAAGGTTCTGAGCCCTGAGGTTGAGCTTGCCCGCAGGCCCGCGGAAATAGAAGCTTTCGTCTTCCGCCAGCTCGCCCTCCGCATATTTGCGCGCGTGGCGGGTGCGCTTGCCCTTCGGCTTGGCAGCTCTAATCAGCTCGACGCTGGACGACCCTGTTCGGGCGACGAGAATGTGCTCGTCGTCGACCGGATCTTCGCCAGGAGCCAAGTCATCCTCGCCGGTGGCGGCGCGGCGACAAGCGGAGATGGCCGCGCGAGCACCCTTGCCGACCCCAACGACCGTTGAGACAAGCTTCAACAGCTCAGGGGCCAGTGCGTCCGGGTGAACCGTTACAGCGACGAGGGCGGGAAACTCCTGCGGCAGCGTGAGAGGCGCGGGCTTCCAGTCGGCCGGAAGGAAGTGGTGAGCCTCATCCACAAATATCCAATGCGGGCGGCCGGTTTCGGCGCGCAACTTCGCGATTTCGGGCAGCAGCTTTGCGAGAAAGCGCGGCCGATCCGAGGGATCGATCGAGAATAGGTTGGCGACGACGCTAGAGCCGGGTTTCTCGATCAGGCTCATGATCTCGCGGATGTCGGGCTCGCGCTTGGCGCTGCCCACAATCGTCGCGTCCTCCCAGTCGGCGTGGTCGCCCTCAGCATCGATGACGAGACACTGGAAATTCATCTCGTCGGCCTGTTCGAGCAGCGCACGGACTATGGTGGATTTGCCTGCCCCTGAAGATCCGGTGATCAGCGTCGTGCCGAAGGCATCGAGGTGGACCGGCAGACCGGCATCGCTTTTGCCGAGTGCGGGCTTTTTGCGCGGTGGAGTGAACTGCGGACTGCGAATATCGCTCTCGAGCATGAACTTCGAAAGCTCGACGACACCGCGGCCGTGGCGCTCGACGATAAGATCGACGCGCTCTTTCAGCGACGGCAGTGCATTGCCGACCGCAACCGCGCAGCCGCAGATCGACAGGAATGCGTGGTCGTTCTCGGCATCGCCGATGCCGGCAACGTTGTGGGGCGAAAGGTTCATCCGCTCGAGCGCGGCAAGCAGGCCCGTGGCCTTGTTCACGTTCGCGGGCAGCACCATCACTGCCCCCTTGTTGAAGA
The DNA here is from genome assembly GCA_963831345.1 of uncultured Alphaproteobacteria bacterium. GTDB lineage: Bacteria > Pseudomonadota > Alphaproteobacteria > Rhizobiales > Hyphomicrobiaceae > Hyphomicrobium_C. The sequence continues at coordinate 68,730 of CAWHPZ010000007.1, read as the reverse complement.
TGACGTTGTACTCAAGACCGAGGTCGCGGATCACCTCGAGCACGATGGTTTCGTTCGGCTCACGCGTGGCGATAATGGTGCGGCCGATGGAGAGAGGGCTGATCTCGAGATCGACGAGCCGCTGGACGAACTTCTGCGGTGGCTCGGGTGCGAGGACAGTTTCTTCCTTGGTCTTGGGATCGTAAAGCATGGCGCCGTTTTCGACGACGGCTAGGTCGAACAGGTCGAGATGCGGGAAGACTTCGCGAAGCTCGGGCAGCTCACGGCCGGTCACCATCAGAAGCTTGCGTCCAGATTGCTTCAAACGGCGGAGAGCGGCGAGGGTCTCGTCATCGACAGTGCCGTGATGCGCAAGCGTCCCGTCATAGTCGGTCGCCAGAGCTGCGAAATACATTTACGAATTCCTTAAACTTCCCCGCGCGCGACAAAGGCCAGCAAAATCATGGAGCTGCAGAGACTAAACTCAGCTGGCCGTTGAAGGTTGCATTGCGAAAAGGTGTACCTGCGTCACACGGGGAGCGGGAATGGTGAACCTTCCCAGCGGCCGCGCGTTTAGTCACCATGACCAAAGATTTGCTCGTCATCGACGGTCCGGACAAGCCTGCTTTGCAGTGGGCCCTCACGTATCCCGAACGGAATTTGCACGTTCATTTCAACACGGACGGTGACATCTTCGACGCCAGCGTGGTGGAAATGGAGGAGCTCGAGGATGGCCTCAGCTTCCGGCTGACGGGCGCCATCGAGACGGGGGCCTTCAGAGGTCAGCCGTTTCAAGGTGTCTACAGTGTCGGCTCGCGCAACGGCGTGTTGAGGATCGGGGACTTGCTTTCTGCCTAGAGCGGTGCGGAAGCCTAAGGCGAACATTCCCGGCTCTCAACCTTTGTTCTCCAGCAGGTGAACGCTGAATTGATGTGCCTCGTCGGTCCACACCGTTGCGGGATTCCACCCTGCCTTCACCGCCAGAAACTGAAACTCGTCGACCGCATATTTGTACGAGTTCTCCGTGTGGATGCTCTCGCCCTCGCGGAAGCGGAACCGCCGGCCGGAGATACTTACGTCCTGGTCGCAGAGGCTGATCAGGTGCATCTCGATGCGCCCTTCGCGGGGATTGTAGATAGCTTCGTGCCTGAAGGCTTCGACGTCGATCGTGCCGTCGAGCTCGCGATTGATGCGGGTGAGCAAATTCAGATTGAACGCAGCGGTTACGCCCTGTGAATTGTTATAGGCGAGCACGAGCCGCCGGGCGTCCTTTTTCAAGTCCACGCCGATGATGAGGCTGCTGCCGGCGTCGAGTGCGGTACCGAACGCGGTGAGAAGTCCGATGACCTCGGGCCGCGTGAGATTGCCTATGGTGGAGCCCGGGAAGAAACCAGTTCGCGGGCGGCCCTGCAAATCGGCCGGCAGCGCTATCGGATGTGAGAAATCGGCGACGATCGGCCGGACCTCCAGCGACGGATAACGATGCTCGAGCCGCTCTGCTGCTGCGGCGAGGGCGCTCGGCGAAACGTCGACGGGCACGTAGGTGACATGACCGGCCACCTGATCGAGGAGTATCTCGGTCTTGAGACTCGAGCCGGCGCCGAACTCGACCAGGACGCTGTTTGCTGGAACGGCGCGCGCGATGTCGGACGCATAGCGCGTCAGGATGCCAGCTTCGGTTCGCGTCGGATAATATTCGGGCAGGCTCGTGATCTGCTCGAACAGCTCACTGCCGCGCGCGTCATAGAAGAAGCGGCACGGCAACGACTTGCGCGCTTTGGACAACCCTTCGACAACGGCCTCTCGAAAGTCGTCGCGCTCGGAGGAAGGAGCGCGTTGGAAATCGATTTTCCGCTCTGGGCGCATTAGTTGATCTCCGATGCGAGACGCAGGCCCAGGAACTGCCAGCGTTGGTGCGGGTAGAAGAAGTTGCGATAGGTCGCTCGCGAATGGCCTTCGGGCGTCACGCAGGACGCGCCGCGCAGCACGTGCTGGCTCACCATGAATTTGCCGTTGTATTCGCCGAGCGCGCCCTCTGGCGGCCTATAGCCCGGGTAGGGCGTATAGGGACTTTGCGTCCATTCCCATACGTCGCCGAACATCTGACGGGGGTGAGTGCCATCCCCTAGGGGGGCGGCGGGCAAGGGCCGTAACGAGCGGGTTGCCAGCGTGTTGCCTGTTACTGGGACGCCGCGGGCGGCGATCTCCCATTCAAATTCGGTCGGCAACCGCTTTCCCGCCCAGCGGGCGTAGGCGTCTGCTTCGTAGTAAGAGACATGCGCGACGGGAGCTGCCTTCGCGAGCGGGGTCAGGCCTTCGAGTGTCATCTCGAACCATGAGCCGCCCCACTCCTCCCAGTAGAGAGGGCTTTGCCATTGCTCGCGGTTCACTGTGGCCCAGCCATCCGCGAGCCAGAGCGAGGCAGTGCGGTAGCCGCCATCCTCGATGAATTCGAGCCATTCAGCGTTGGTGACCAGTCTGTCAGCCAACCGGAACGGGTGAACGAGCGCATCATGCTGCGGGCGCTCGTTGTCCCACGAGAATCCCTGCTCGCCGTGGCCGACTTTTTGAATGCCGCCCGCATAGTCGATCCAGCGCAGGCTTTCCGGTGCGCCCTGCTCCGTGCGCTGTGCGCGCGTCACATAGGCGGGACGCAGCGGATTGGCTGCAAAAAGTGCCAGGATGTCAGTGAGCAAGAGCTCCTGATGCTGCTGCTCGTGATTGATGCCGGTCTCGATCAAGCTGCTCACGGGACCGTCCATCAGGCCACGGGCGATGAACTCTTCCAGGGCCTCATCGACATGGGTCCGATATTCGAACACACGTCCGATGGAAGGCCGCGTCAGCAGGCCACGCTTGGGTCGCGGATGGCGCGCGCCCTGGCTCTCGTAATAGGAGTTGAAACAGAAGCCGAAGGTCTCGTCGAAGACGCGGTATCCCGGGAGACGCTCCTTCAGAATGAAGGTTTCGAAAAACCACGTCGTGTGGGCGAGATGCCATTTGGCCGGACTTGCGTCGTCCATGGCCTGGACGACCGCATCCTCTGGGCTCAGCGGATCCGCAAGTTCCGACGATAGCCGGCGCGTGTCACGCAGCCGATCAGCAAGGGACGCGCTTTTACGCTGTGCCGGTGCAAACGCAGTGCCCGACGGCGCAAGTGTCGAAGGAGTTGGAGGCATGGGTATTCCTTATTCCCCTGTCAGGACTTCCCCCGTCCAGTTAGGCGAAACGCGCGAAATTCCAAGTGGTTCAGCTGGGAAGAAAAAAAGCTTATCACCCCTCGGAACCGCCGGTTCCTGGAACTGTTGCAGTGCTGCAATGCGCGAGGTGCAGGAGGTTCGGGATGGAGCTCGATGTCAGCGATGTGGGGCTTCGCCTTGGCGCGGCGGCACTTGCCGGGGCTGTCATCGGCGTGAACCGAGACATGGCCCAGAAGCCTATCGGCATGAGAACGTTAGGTTTAGTCGCTCTTGGTGCGGCAACTGTGACCGTGGCTGGAATCACGGTCCCGGGAATGTTCGAGAATGCGGATGCCTTGAGCCGCGTCGTTCAAGGCATCATTCAGGGCATCATGGCGGGTATCAGCTTTATCGGTGCCGGAGTCATCCTGCGAGATTCGAAGTCACGGACGGTCGAAGGGTTAACGACTGCGGCGTCGGTATGGGTGACGGCCGCGGTGGGTATCGCATGCGGGCTCGCTGCGTGGAGCGTCGTGATAATTGCGACAACAATCGCCTTGGTGCTGCTTCTTCTCGGGGGCCGGCTTGAAGCTCTGTACGACGTCAAAGAGCAAACGCTGGCGTCCGATGATAGACCCCATGACGCGGCCAGTTTAGGTGGTGCGCGAAAGGCCGAAGACCCGAAGACGTCCGGCAGTGGCAGGACTGCTTAGGCTGTCATTTTGCGCTCTGCCGATTTTCCTCCTTACGTGATCTTTCAGCGGGGATATCGACGCGTTCGCCGAGAGCTTCGCGCACATAGAGCCGGCGGACAGCGACATCGGCGACGATGGTCAACGGATAACCGAGCAGCAGGCCCAGCGGTCCGAACAGAACACCAATCGCGACGGTCGCAAACAGCGCCACGGCGGCCGGCAGTTCAACGACACGGCCGACAATCAGCGGCATGATGACGTTGTTTTCGAGCTGTTGCACGATGATGGCGACGCCCAGTGCCCACAGGACGAGGTCATAGCTCTGCGTGGACGCGAGCAGGAGTGCGGGCGCGGCGCCGACGATCGGGCCGATGATGGGCACGAACTCCGTGAGACCCGCAATCAGTCCCAGAGCAAGTGGCGAAGGAACGCCGATCGCCCACATGCCGAGCCCCGTCGCGGTGCCGACCAGGATCATGGCCATGAGCTGGGCGCGGAGCCAAAGCCGCAACGCCTGACCGGCGTCGTCGAGGGTCGAATTCAAAGCCTCGTGCCAGCGTACCGGGAAGAGCTTGATCACACCATTGCGGTATGTGAGCGGGGAATTGGCGAGATAGATGCCGCCGACGAGAACGATGACGAGGCTTGCGAGCGCGCCAAAGACCGACGACCCCCATGAAAATGCTCTTAGTGCGAGAGCGCCAATGGCCGACCCTTTGAGCTGCTCAAGGCTTGCCTGCAGGTCGAGCTTCTGCGCGAGCGTGTCCAAGGCTACCGGCAGCTGCTGGAACAGATATGTGCTCTGCTCCGCGAGCTTAGGACCAAATGACAAGACGATGCCCGTGATGACACCCGCGAGCACCAGGAAAATCGCGCCCAACGCGAGCGGTTCGCTCATCCCCGTGGTGCGGACTATCGGCTCCATCATGGCGCGAAGCGCGACCGCAGTCAGCGCCGCACCAAACATGAGCAGAAGGATGTCCGAGAGGTTCCAGAGAGCGTAGGCCAGTGCGCCAAGCGCGAAGACCGTCAATACGCGGCGGACGAAAATCCATTCCGAAGTTTGCGATTCCATCAGCCGTCTTTCTCCCGCAGAAAATCCGGGCTGGCGGGGAACAGAGCGCCCGAGTGTTCGGCATTGCGGAAACTCCGTCAAAGTACAGACGTTCCGAAATCCTCAGGATTTGCGCTCCTTACGCTGGTTCAGCTCATGCTCAATGTGGGCGAGGTCGTCCTTCAGCAGAGCGGCGGAAGCTTCCGGGAGCTGTGAGAATTCCTCCTGCATGCGGCGGAGCTGCTCGTCCGACATGTCGTCGAGCTTCACCAACTGCGTTCGCGCTCCCTTCATCGCTCGCAGCAGCTCGTCGAGCTTGAGGCTCGTTACCCGCTCCGCCCGGTTCTGCGTGTTCTGGATGAGGAACACCATCAGGAACGTAACGACAGTCGTGCCGGTGTTGATGACGAGCTGCCAGGTGTCCGAGAAGCCGAAGAGGGGCCCGCTCACGGCCCATATGATCACGGTCAGCGCCGCTAGCAGGAACGCCCAGTATGACCCCACTGCGTTAGCTGTGTTCTCGGCGAACTTTCGAAATGTCTCCTTCATGATGCAGCTCCATTGGTCGATCGACCCTGGCTCGGGCGGCCAATCAAGCATCGAGACGATAATTCGTTCCGTAGATGATCGGCGTACACACGAAGTGGAACCTTATTGCCTCACACGGGGTTAGGCCGGCGTAGAGGAATTGGGGAGTCACATGTCGAAATGGGCTGACGCGCTCAGGGGCGTGCTGCCCAGCGTTTCGCGCTGGCGAGATGCTGATCACCCCCCGGCCCAAAACGGGGCTGGTCCAGAGAAAACCCAACAATTCGAGCAAGGCGAGGTGCTTACGGAATCTGCGCGCGCGCTCGCTCCGGTCGTTTGGCTGCTCGGCAAAGTCGGAAGCGGAAAGACCTCCATCATTCGCGCCATCACGCGCAGCACGGATGCCGAGATAGGAGATGGCTTCCGGCCCTGTACGCGTACGTCGCGGATCTATGAATTCCCGCCCGAAGCGCCCGTCATCCGGTTTCTCGACACGCGCGGCTTGGGCGAGACGGGTTATGACCCGGCCGATGACATCGCCTTCAGCGCGAACAGTGCGCATCTCGTGCTGGTCACCATGCGCGCCATGGACGCGCAGCAGGAGGCGGTCGTCGAGGTGTTGCGCCGCATACGCCGCCGGCATCCCGAGTGGCCTATCGTCGTCGCCCAGTCGACCCTTCACGAAGGCTATCGGCCGGGCGAGAAGCACGTCGTTCCCTATCCCTTCGATGCGAAGGCGCCGGTTTCGGCGATCGCTAGCGTACCCATCGACTTGATGCGTGCGCTCGCTTTCCAGCGTGCACTGTTCAACGATCTGCCGGGACGCAATCCACCGCTGTTCGTGCCCATGGACCTGACCCGCTCCGAGGATGGGCTTGCTCCGGCGGATTATGGTCTCGACGAGCTGACCGAAGCTCTGGCGTGCGCGGCACCGGCAGGAATGCTCGCGGCGCTCTCAGCCATGCCGGGGTTCACGGCGGACCCAAAGTCCCGCGCCGCCGATCCGATCGTCATGGGCCATGCCATGGCGGCAGCAGGCGGCGATCTCGTTCCTGTTCCGGTCGCGGGCGCGATCGCGGTCACGACCGTTCAGGCGCGAATGCTCAACCAGCTCGGTAAGCTCTATGGCATCGAGTGGGATCGTCGCGCCTACACCGAGCTTTCCGCGGCGCTCGGCGCCGGCACTCTGGTTCGCATGGCTTCAAGCATGGGTATCAGGCAGCTCGCCAAGATGGTGCCCGTTTATGGGCAGACGGCTGGCGCAGCTGCCTCGGCAGCTGCGAGCTTCGCCGTCACGTATGCGCTTGGCAAGGCGGCAGCCTATTATCTGCATCGCCGTCGCATTGGCACTCGGATGCGGGAGGTGTCGGCCATGTTTATCAAGAGGCGCTTCGCAACGCCTTCCGCATGGCGCGAGAGCGGCGTACGGCGGAAACTCGCCATGAGGCGCAACAATGAGTGAAGCAAGCGCCAGTAAGCGTACGGCAGAGCGCGCGGCACGCCTCGCGATTATTGCTCTCGGCCTCGTCGTTCCGACGCTGACATTGGTTCCGTTCGGCAGCATCTGGCTGTGGCAGCATGGCTACCTCATCTATTGGGCAGTGGGCGTGCTGATCACGGTCACGGCCGCCTATCTCCTGCAGAGGTGGCTTTTTCCGGCGCGGCGCCTCCGAAGCGGGGAGAAGAGATCCCGGGCGGCGACGAGTCTGACGATAGCGCGGAAGCAGTCCGGCTGGTCTCCGCTCGAGGAGAAGGCGTGGGCAGACGTGAAGGCCCTGGCGAGCTCCGTCGATCCCGACAAGCTTCAGAACCGGGATGCCATCATCCGCCTCGGCGGCGAGACGATCGAGACCGTGGCGCGGCGCCTTCATGCGGGCAGAGCCGACCCGGTGTGGCAATTCACGACGCCGGAAGCCCTCGCCATTGTCGAGCGCGTCAGCCGGAGGCTGCGCCTGTTCCTGGTCGAACGCGTGCCGTTCGGAGATAGGTTGACCGTCGCTCAGGCGCTGGGTCTCTATCGCTGGCGCGGCACCGTCGACTATCTCGAGCGAGCCTATGATATCTGGCGCCTCGTGCGGCTCGCCAATCCCGCTCACCGCCGTGACCCACGAGGCGCGCGAGCACCTGTCCAAGGCGCTGGTGCAGTGGAGCCGGGACGAAATCGCGCGCCGCCTGACGGAGAGCATATGTGCGCGAGGTCGGCCGCGCCGCGATCGATCTCTACGGCGGGCGTCTCAAGGTGTCCGCGCAGGCCCTCGGCGAGTATCTCTCGCCCGAGACCGCAGCCGACCGGGCGGCGATCTCTGCCGTGAAGGTCGAACCGCTGCGCATTCTCGTGGCAGGGCAGACGAGCGCCGGCAAGTCGAGCGTCATCAACGCCCTTCTCGGCGGGACGAAAGCCGCAGTCGACAACCTGCCCGCAACGGCGGCCTTCACGCCCTACGTGCTCGAAGGCGAAGGCATTCCTGCCGCTGTCCTCATCGACAGCCCGGGGCTCGGCACGGATGTCCGGAGCTGGAGCGCGCTGACGGCGAAAGCAGCCGAGTGCGATCTCGTCTTGTGGGTGGTCGCGGCGACCCGGCCGGATCGCGACATCGACAAGCGTGCTCTGGATTCCTTCAGGCATCATTTCTCGGCGCGCCTCGATCGCAAGCAGCCGCCAATCCTGCTGGTCGTCACGCACATCGATCGCGTGCGGCCGTTCGACGAGTGGTCGCCTCCTTATGATCTTGCCAGTGGAACAGACGCGAAAGTTGCGACCATACGTTCGGCCGTCGCGGCGGCTGCCACGGATCTCGGTTTCGCGGCTGACCATGCCATTCCGCTCAGCGTCGCTCCGCACCTGGCTCCCTACAACGTCGAGGCGCTGTGGAGCAGCATCGCCGAGGTGATGCCCGAGGCGCTGCGCGCCCATCACTTGCGCCGTCTCAACAAGATCAAGGACGCCCGAGGCTGGTCATCGATCTGGTCGGAAGCGGGCAAAGCCGGACGCGCTATTGCGGGCTCGTTCGGGCGTAAAAAAACACGCAGGGAGATGCGGTCATGAGCCTAGCTGCGGACACCAACCACATCGCACAGCGCGCAATCGAGTGAAGTCGATGTTCCTGACGTCTACGAACGCGATGCGATGGAAAACTGGCAGCTCGTCGCCAACGTCTCGATCACGGGACTATTTGCGCTCGCCATTCTGGCTGCGCTCTATTTCATGAGAGACATGGTGGTGCCCGTGATCCTGGCGTGGGTGGTGGCCAACATCCTTCTGCCCGTCGTCTCGCGCCTGGAGAAGCGGGGATTGCCGCGCATCGCCACCGTCATTTTCGTCACGCTCGCGCTTATGGCCGTGCTGCTCTGCCATCGTCGCGCTGCTGTCTCTGCCGCTCACCTATTGGCTCGGACGGGCGACGGAGCTCGGAGCGCTCATCAAGGACAAGCTGCAACTCATGTCGCAGCCCCTGGCGTTCATGACGGAGATGTTGACGGCGATCGGCCAGGCGACCGGCCAGGGCGGCGGGGCTGCGCTTCGCGTCGAGGAAAGCACGAATATCGTCGGCGGCATCGTCGGCATCCTGACGCCGGCCGTGAGCCAGGGCATCCTCTTCCTCGGCGCGCTCATTTTCTATCTCATCTATCAGAAGCAGATAAAATCGAAGGCCGTTCTAGTTCTGCCAAGTCGCAACGCCCGGCTGACGGCTCTCAAAATCCTGGCCGACGTCGAAAAGAACACCACCGTTTATTTCGGCACGTTCACGATCGTGAACGTCTGCCTCGGAATCGTAACCGCGGGCTTGGCCTATGCGGTGGGCCTGCCCAATCCGATGCTGTGGGGCGTGCTCGCGGGCGTGCTCAACTACATCCCCTATATCGGGGTCGCGATCATGGTCATCGTTCTGTTCGTGATCGGGCTTTTCACGTTTCCTTTGGTCTCGCAGGCGTTGATAGCGCCGGTCGTCTACATCGCCATGACTACAATCGAAGGGCATTTCATCACGCCGACCCTCATGGGCAGGCGCATGACGCTCAACCCCTTCGCCGTCTTTCTCGCCATCGGGTTCTGGACGTGGATGTGGGGGCCGATCGGGGCTTTCGTCGCGGTGCCAATTCTGATGACGCTTACGGTTACGTTCCGGCATCTGTTCCCAGCTGAAGCACCCGAGCTACCCGGATGAAACTAACTGTCAGCTCGGGAGTTACCCGGTCACCCAAATCCAGAGGAGCGCCCCATGAACCAGAGTTCCACTTACAATCGCGGTACTGACTACAGCCGCTCGACCGATGAACTGGCCGACAAGGCTTCAAACCTCGCCGGAAAGGCGGGTGAGCAGCTCAACCGTGCGGCTCAAGACGTCGAATCTACGGCTCGCTCCATTGCAGAGCAGGGCCGGCAGGCCACGGAGCAGGTTCAGATCGTCGCCGACAATTTCAAGTCTGCGGTCGACAAGTCCGTCAGGGAGCAGCCGATCACGACGCTCGCGATGGCCGCGGGTCTCGGCTTCATCATCGGCGCGATCTGGAAGTCGTAAGCAACGCGCTCAGCTTCCAGCTTGCAGTCCGACTATAGGGGTATCGCTTCCATGTTCCAGGGCCTGTTCCAACGCGCCGAGACAACGATCGACGGCATCGTCGCGAAGTATATGGCGCGCGCCCTGGCGGCGGTGCCCCTTCTCGTCGCCTGCGGATTCGCAACCGCAGCCGCGACCGTGAAGCTCGTCGAGCTTTATGGCGCGGCGCTTGGATGCGCGATCATGGCCGCGGTATTTGCGGCCTTGACGCTGCTGACCATGGCTGTTGTGAGCGGCGGACAGACGGCGGAGAGCGCAAGCACTGCCTCGGCAGATGCAAGTGCCGAAGAGCCGGCTCAGATCGGCAGTGAGTTCGACGGCCTGTTCACTCCGGAATTGAGGGCCGTGCTCGGAGCCACAGCGCCGATGGCGCTGCCGGTCGTCACGCGCGCAGTGATGCGAAACCTGCCGGTCCTCATCATGCTTGCGCTGATCATTTATGTCTTCTCGAGATTTGCAAAATCATCCGACGAGACCGACAGCGACGTTGCGCAGGCGATGGCAGCTCCGCCCGCTGCTTAGCGCCAAGCCGTGCGGGTCACGTTCATTTCGCACGTGCAAAAACCTCAGGGTGAGGGGCAGGCTGCCGGCTCGATAGGCGAGGAGCAGGACAACCGCTACGGGAGTTCGGGCTCGGCCTATTCGCGAGAGCCTTTATAATCGTTGATCAGCATTGACGCTTTGTGTGACCGGAAAGGCGCTTTACAGCGCCTTTCTGCATTTTCGTGACAATATTCTTACAGGAAATCAACGGGAACCGCTGTTCTCCGGCGGAGCACTTGCTATTGTTTCGGCTCCTATTGGGGGGCTACCAATGGCGAATGACAACGTAGTTGCGCTGCATGGCGCAATTCTGCCCGATGTGGCCGGAGTGGACGAGGGCCTCGTCGCGGAGCTGGAGCGTTTGCTGGAAGCCGCGAGATCCGGCGAGATCATCGGACTGGCCGGGACTTACCAGCACAAGAACAGAACGATCAGCTATTCGTTCGCCGGGCGCGTCGGCAGCTATGCCATGCTCGGTGGTCTTGATTGCGTACGGGAGCGGCTGCTGCGGCTGGCGCTGGCGACCGATTGATCCGGCGCCCTGTTGGATGCGACGTGGACTGGCACCTGCGTCGGCAGGATGCTTAGTCGTCCATTAACGCTGCCGCACTGCCAGCGCCGCTCATTTCCGAACATTCCACGACATTTTGCGTTTATATTTCGGACGCCCACAAGCAGTGGTGCTCCGCTGGAAGAGTATTGCGTCATGCCGAAATCTCGTGCCCGCGCCTATTGGAAGGGCTTCCTTCGCCTTTCCCTCGTCTCCATCGCTGTAGAAATCTACAACGCCGTGGAGTCGAAGTCGGAAATCTCGTTCCGGCAGATCCACAAGCCGTCGGGAAAGCGGGTGAACTACGAGAAGGTCGTGCAGGGCATCGGCAAGATCGACAACTCCGACATCGTCAAGGGCTACGAGGTCGACAAGGACACCTATGTCGTCATCGATCCCGAGGACATCGATGCCTTGAAGCTCGAGAGCAAGAAGACCATCGATCTCGTGCAGTTCGTCGACGCCAAGGAGATCGATTACCGCTATTTCGAGCGGCCCTACTTCGTCACGCCGGCCGATGACATGGCGGCTGAGGGCTATGTCGTCATCCGCGATGCGTTGCGGAAGACGGGCAAGATCGGCTTGGCGCAAATCGTCATCGCGGGGCGTGAGTGGCTCGTCGCGATCGCGCCGCTCAAGGACGGTCTCGTGATGGAGATGCTGCGCTACGAAGAAGAGCTGCGCGAGCCCGAGGACTTTTTCGACGAGATCCCGTCGGTCAAGCCCGACAAGGAGATGGTCGATCTCGCCGTCGAGCTGATGAAGAAGAAGTCCGGCGAGTTCCAGCCGGAGAAGTTCCAGGACCATTACGCGACCGAGCTCAAGCGCTTGCTGCAGGACAAGCTCAAGGGCCGCAAGATCGTGGCGCCGCACGAGGAAGCGCGGCCCAAGGGCGCCAACGTCGTGGACCTCATGGAGGCGCTCAGAAAGAGCGTCGGCGGTGGTGGACAGCGAATCGCGATCAGAAGCCCAAGGCTGCGCGCACGACGAAGAAGCGGGCGCGAGTCCTCTTCGAGCCGGTGATGCTGAGCGGGAGAGGGCATGAAAGGCAAGCTTTCAACCTATCGCGCCAAACGCGACTTCACAAAAACGGCCGAGCCGAGCGGCAGCGCGATCCGCAAGGCCGAGTATCCGCGCTTCGTCATCCAGAAGCATGACGCGACGCGCCTGCATTACGACCTGCGGCTCGAGCTCGACGGCGTCTTCAAATCCTGGGCGGTGACGCAAAGGCCCGTCGCTCGATCCGGCGGACAAGCGCCTGGCGGTGGAAGTCGAGGACCATCCGCTCGATTACGGCGACTTCGAAGGCACCATTCCCAAAGGCCAATATGGCGGCGGCACGGTGATGCTGTGGGACCGCGGCTTCTGGGTGCCGGAAGACGGCAAGTCTGCCGAGCAATCCCTGCGTGACGGCGAGCTCAAGTTCCTGCTCGCAGGCGAGAAGCTGCAGGGCGGCTGGGTGCTCGTGCGCATGAAGGGGGACCGCTTCGGCGGCACGCGCACCAACTGGCTTCTGATCAAGCACAAGGACGAGGGCGCACACCCCGGCGATAAGGACAAGCTTCTCGACAACGACCACTCGGTCGCGTCGGGCCGCAGCATGGAAGAGATCGCAGCCGGCAAGGGGCGCGGGCCTACGCCCTTCATGCTCGCGCGCCGCAAAGTAAAGCCGAACGCGATCTGGAATTCGAACGAGAGCGATGGTGGCGCGGCAAGTGCACCTTCATCGACGCCCAAGACGCGAGCCAAGAGCAGTGCGAGGAAGCGTTCCAGCGCAGCCAAATCTGGCGGGAGCAAAGGCTCCTCTATCTCCGAAGGCAACGTGGTTCTCGGGGTCAAAATCTCGAATCCAGACAAGGAGCTGTGGCCTGCGAGCGGGGACAGCGCTGCAGTGACCAAGATCGAACTCGCCCGCTACATCGCGGAGGTCGGTCCGTGGATGATCGATCACATCGAAGGGCGCCCGTGCTCTGTCATTCGGGCTCCAGACGGCATCGAGGGACAGCAGTTCTTCCAGCGCCATGCAGGTCCCGGGACACCTGATACGGTCGAGCAGGTGCGCGTCTCCGGCGATCGCAAGCCGTATATCCAGATCGATACGGTCGAGGGGCTGGTTGCCATGGCGCAAATGGCGGCGCTCGAGTTTCATCCCTGGAACTCCGCTCCGGGCAACGCGTCGCTGCCGGGACGGCTGGTGTTCGATCTCGATCCGGGGCCTGACGTCCCGTTTTCGGCGACCGTGAGGGCCGCGAAGGAGCTGCGCAGCCGTCTCGGTGATCTCGGGCTCGTGCCGTTCTGCAAGACCACGGGCGGCAAGGGCCTTCATGTCGTGACGCCGCTCAAGACTGGGCGAGCGGACGCGGTGGACTGGGACCAGGCGAAGATGTTCGCGCAGACCGTTTGCGCGCAGATGGCCCACGACAGCCCGAGCCTCTACGTGATCAAGATGACGAAGACGCTCAGGACCGGACGCATCTTCCTCGACTATCTGCGCAACGACAGCACGGCGACGGCGGTAGCGCCCCTTTCGCCGCGGGCGCGGCCCGGCGCGACCGGTGTCGATGCCGCTGACGTGGGCGCAGGTGCGCGAGGATCTCGATCCCAAGCGCTTCACGATTCGCACCGTTCCGGCGTTGCTTGCCCGCACGTCGGCCTGGAAGGATTACTCTTCATCTGCGCGTTCGCTCAAAGCCGCGATCAAGCGCCTCGTAGGCGACGGCTGATGGCGGGAGTCTCACAACGAGGACCGCTGAGGACACGGAAGGCACGCACTAAAGCGCCGGCAAAGAGGCCTAGCTCAAAGCGCGTGCCGCTTCCGGACTTCGTCGAGCCGTGTCTCGCTACTCTCGTCGACAGCGTGCCGGAAGGACCGCAGTGGGTGCATGAAATCAAATTCGACGGCTATCGTCTGCAGGCCCGCATCGACGGCGACGACGTCCGTCTACTGACGCGCAAGGGACTTGATTGGACACATCGTTTCAGTGGCCTGCGGGATGCGCTTCGTCCGGCTCAATCTTGGCTCCGCTCTCATCGACGGCGAGGCGGTGGTCGAGGATGCGTCCGGCCATTCAAGCTTCTCGCACCTGGTCGAGGTGCTGGGAGAAGGCGGCCGATCAGACGAGGTCGTGTTCTACGCCTTCGATCTTCTACACTTCGATGGCGTGGCGGTCAGGGAAGCGCCGCTCGCCGATCGCAAGCGGTTGCTGAAGGCTGCGCTCGGGCCGCGATCAAAATCGGCGCGGGTCCGGTACAGCGAGCATCTCGATGGCGACGGGAAGGAGATCTTCGCGCAGGCGTGCGCGCTGGGGCTCGAAGGCGTCATCTCCAAACGCAGCGACAAGGCCTTATCGCTCGGGCCGAAACGGGGACTGGGTCAAGACCAAGTGCATCCAAACGGACGAGTTCGTCATCGGTGGGTATCTCGACTCGAATCCAAACCCGAACGCTATAGGTGCGCTAGTGGTCGGCTATTTCGACCGCGGGCGCTTTGTTTATTGCGGTCGTGTCGGCACGGGATACAGCGTCGAAACGGCGCGCGCATTGTGGAGTAGCGCTACAGCCGTTGCGGGTCAAGACGTCAGAGTTCTCGGCTCCGCTCACGAGCCCTCCAACGCCGAGGCGTGAAGTGGGTCAAGCCGCAGCTCGTAGCGCAAGTCAGCTATCGCGCCTGGACGGGAGATGGTCTGCTTCGGCATGCCGCGTTCACAGGATTGCGCGAAGACAAGCCGGCGTCTGAGGTGCGGCGTCCTAGTACCAAGACCAAGCCGTAGCGCGAAACAAAAAGGAGAGAAGACGGTTGTCTCCTCTCCTTCGCGTGAAGTTATGCCGGTTCTTAGTACTGCTTTTTCATTTTCTTGTGATCGCTTGATGCAGCGTCGCTTGGTTCCTTGGCTGCCGGGCCATTCTTATTTCCCGGTGCTCCGGCCACGCCGCTCGAATCCTGGCTCGGGGTCGTCGTGTTCTCAGTGCCCGCCTCGCCAGAGCCCGTACCTTCGCTGCCCTTCGTCGATGGGCCGGTCCGCGTGTCAGGGGGACCCTGCACGCCGGGTCCGGAATTCGTTGCGTTGCCGGCTGTTCCGCTCGCGGCGGGATCGTTGGCCGACTGAGCGAACGCAGGAAGAGCAACGAACAGCGCCGCGATGGCGACGCCTGCACGCAGTTTGCCGTTTAAATTACTCATGATCGCACTCCTTGGTTGGTTTCTTATGTCGGAAATAACCCTGCGTGGAGGTGTGAGTTCCTCGATTGCGCGAATGAAGCGCGCTTTTATGCGCCTCTTTGGAGATGTCCGCTTTTTCGCATTGCAATATTGCTCAGACGAGAAGCTGAGACAGTTTCTCGCAGTACTAGCGCAATCCCTTTTGTGTCGGCATTTTCTCGCATTGCTTCGGAAGTTTTGGGGGAACCTCTCTGCGAGTTTTCAGGTTGGCCTGATGTGAACAATCACAAGAAAAGGTAACGCTCATGAAAATCCGATTGATGACCATGACAGCGGTTGCCGCGACGATGATCGCAGCACCTGCATTCGCGCAATCGCCTGCCGGCAGCCCGGCAGATCCGAATAGCGCTCAGAACCGTCAGATGGGCCCGAACGCGGGCACGCCAACTGATCCGGCAGCGGGCGCTAACCCGAGCGCGCGTGTACCGACTGCTCCCGTCGAGCAAGCTCCCGGCGCGAGCGAAGGCATGAGTGAGGGCGAGTCTGGCTCGGCCACATCGCCAGCTGGAATTCCCGCGGACCCGAACAGCACTCAGAATCGACAGCCCGGCCCGAACGCCGGCACTCCGACGGATCCCGCAGCAGGTTCGAAGCCGAGCGCGCGTGTTCCGACCGCTCCATAACGTCTAACGCGTGACGAGCAATGCGATGCGGGTCTCGGCTCCGGTAGCCGGGCCCGTTTCGTTCGGGTGCTTCAAGTGCGGGCGCTTCAGCAAGGAAGAAACGTGATGACTAAACCCAAGGCCCATAGCAATGAAGCTGAACGCTTCGAAGGCGATGCTGAGGGAGTAGCGAAACAGCAACGGCGCATTCAAAAGGGCGTCGATGCGAAAGAGCAGAGTGAAAAGCCGGCTAAGGAAGACAAAAGGGCGATGCAAGCGGGGCAGCGAACCTATCCGTCGGATTTCCCAGGCCAGCATCTTGCCAAGCCCGGTCTCGAGGCCGATCTCGAAACACAGCCGATGTTCGAGGCGCCTGCTTATCTTGGATCAGAAAAGCTCAAAGACATGGTCGCCATCGTCACTGGTGGGGATTCCGGCATAGGCCGAGCCGTGGCTGTGCTGTATGCGCGTGAGGGCGCGGATGTGGCGATTGCATACCTCGAAGAGCACGAGGATGCGGAAGAGACGAAGAGGGCCGTGGAAGCCGAAGGCCGCCGCTGCATTGTCATCGCCGGCGATGTGGCCGATCCGGCGTTCTGCGAGAGCCGTGGTCGAGAAGACCGTCTCCGAATTCGGCAAGCTCGATATCCTCGTCAACAACGCGGCTTACCAGCAGCATGTGCCCGACATTCTAGATCTTACCAACGAGCAGTTCGACCGCACGCTCAAGACAAACCTCTACGGCTACTTCTTCATGGCCAAGGCCGCTATCCCGCACCTGAAGCCTGGCAACTCTATTCTGATGACCGGCTCGGTAACGGGGCTGTTGGGAAACAAGGCGCTGCTCGACTACTCGATGACCAAGGGCGGCATCCACGCCTTCGCGCGATCGCTGGCCACTCATCTCGTTGACCGTGGCATTCGCGTCAATGCGATCGCGCCCGGACCTGTGTGGACGCCGCTCAACCCGGCGGATCGCCCAGCCGAGCAAGTGGAGAAGTTTGGATCGGGCACGCCGATGAAGCGCGCCGCTCAGCCGGAGGAGATCGCGCCGGCGTTCGTGTTCATGGCCGCGCCGTCGTGCTCGAGCTTCATTACTGGCGAGGTGCTCCCTATCATCGGCGGTTATAACGGCGGGTGATGACGCCGCTGCGTCGTCCTCGTGTCGCTATCTGAATGCGGACTACGGTTTGCTTCCTTCCGAGCGGTCACGAGATCGGCCACGAAACGTTCGAACTCGCGCGCCTTGTCGCTTGTGTCCGGAATGCGCAGCAGGAAGGAGGGATGGATCGTGATGATCAATTCTGATCCACCGGCGAATTGCATCGCGCTTCCCCGATTTGCTTCGATACCGATGGGGTGACCCACGAGGCTGCGGGCCGCCGTTGCGCCCAGGGCCACGACGACGCGAGGCTTCACGATTTCGAGCTCATGATCGAGCCACCATTTGCAGACGTCGATCTCGCCGGCGCTCGGCCTTTTGTGCAGTCGACGCTTCCCACGTGGCTCATTTTTGAAGTGCTTGACGGCGTTGGTGACGTAAACTCTTTTCCTATCTACCTCAGCCATCTCAAGCGCTTTGTCGAGCATGCGTCCGGCTGGGCCGACGAAAGGATGGCCCGCAAGGTCTTCCTGGTCTCCCGGCTGCTCACCGACCAGCATGATGCGTGCGTCGAGCGGCCCCTCTCCGAACACCGTTTGGGTCGCGCTCTTGTAAAGAGGGCAGCGCGTGCATGCGGCTGCTTCGGTACGCACGGCGTTCCATGACTGGCGGACAGTTGGCATTCACACCCGTCCAAATGCTTTGCGCAACTCGCTCTTGGCGCGCTCAAGGACCCTGAGCCGTCTCTTGGGAAGGTTTTTGCCGGCGCGATTGATGTAGAACGTGAGCATGGACATCGCCGATTGATACGGAGTTCCTTTGCGGCGACGACTGCGCTCAGCCGATCGCTTCAACGAACGTGCGATGTCGCCAGGCTTTTCTTTCTTGAAGACCTTGGATTTAAGATCGAGCGCGTCGCTGTTTTTGGTTACCCGCGCCGACCAATAGCGCGAGCCGGCCGCGCTTGCCTTCCCGGCTCTCAGGCGGGTCAGCTGCCTTTGTTTTCCTGCCGTATCCTTTGCCCGCATGTCATGGCCTCTTCGCCAACATGTTGCGACGCCTGCAGATATTGCTTGTGCGCTGTCTAGGAACAACTGGTTGCGGCGGCAAAGGTTGCGACGCATCCGGAACAAACCGTTTTGTGGTATTGTTATCCCGCACAGATCAAGGGGATGGAGCGTGCTCAACCTGTGAGGGAGTGAGGTCGGAGAGTAACCATGAAAGCCCTGGTTGTCGGTTCTGCTGTGGCGGCCGTGCTTGTTGCTGCGAGTTCAGCGCATGCGCAGAACAACAATAGCAACCTGCCATTCCTAAGACCGCAGAATGGGGCTCAAGTCCAAATACCTAGCGGATGGCCGCCGCGTTCTGGCGATTTCCAGGCACGGCCCCCTACGTCGTACGTGGCTCCCGGAGGTTACGCTCCATTCCAAGGTAATAGCGTCGGCCGAGGCAACAGTGTCCAAGACCGCGGGATGGATCGCGGTGTGGTGGGAGAGCCGGAGACGGAATCGTCCCAGCCACGTACGGACACTGCCGACCCCTTATCGGGACGCCGGGACGTGCGATCATGAGAAAGCAGGGCCAAGGCAACGATAAGCCTGGCTCGGTGCAGCAAGAGGAACCCGGTCGCAGTCAGAGCAATATCGCGCGAAATGTACCGAAGGAGGAGGAAGCCCTTCCGCGGGTCATCCGCCTGCCCCAGGACAAGCGCGAAAGGGAAAGTGTCGTCTTTGATCTCTTCCGCAAGACGCGCGAGGTAAAGCCACCGACACAGGCTGACATGCCTGCAGCCGTTGGATCCCGCCTTCCAGCGGCATGGGTCTATAGAGACGTACCGGAGACTGTCACCAGGGCCCTGCCGAGTTACGTTGGCTACGTTTACACCAATGTCGACGGACGTTACGTGGTCTGCGATCCAGCGACTTATAAAGTCATTGCTGTTTATGCCGAGAGGGCGAGCTAGAGGACCGCCATAGCGTCGCTTATCAGTCTGCCTTTCCCGCCGGCAGCTCTTCGCCGTCGGCGGTGTAGGCGGGGGGAACGTAAAAATTCAACGTCTTCATGGCGATGCGTCCGGTATTGCGAACTTCATGTTCCTCGCCGCGCGCGATGAGAACCAATGAGCCTGCCTCGAGCTTCATGCGGCGTCCCTGGATGATCGCCTCGCCGCTGCCTTCGGCAACATAGAGCCACTGGTCCGCCCCTTTGTGACGATTGTCGCGGCCGCCCTCATGACCCTGGGGGACGATCACCATGGTTGCCGCCTGCGACTGGCCGTTGCTCAACAGCACGTGAAATCCCGTCCGCGAACTCAACCATCGCGCTTTTCATATCTGCCTCACTCATGCTTGCTGGGCTGTTAGGCTTGACCGGCCGCGGCAACAAGACGAGCAGTCATTTTTGCTGCATCGGTGACTGCTCGAAACGTGGCATTCCGCAGCTGCGGAGCCAGGACGATAGAGAGCCAGATCGGGTCCTTCGACGCGCCAGAGCCCCACGGCCTGGCGATTGACTGAAACGGAAAGCCCGTCGTCGCCGATCTCGGCGCCGATCTTGCCCTGATCGGCGTGACGCGACGTCTCGATTTCCTTCAGCAGAGACCGGAGCCGTTGGGAGGCCGATGCTACATCCTGGTGACGGTCTCCGGTCGGAGCGGCATTCAAACGGTCTATTTCGCTGTCGAACTTGTTGGCCATGGTTCATTCCCCTTGTTGGGTTTTGCCAATGGACGCGTTTAAACTCACGGACGCTGAAAAAGTTCCAGTTTTCTGCGGCATTGCGCGCTCACTTTGCATTTCATACGTGAGCAGAATTTGATTTGATGACGACTATTGTCGCAGGAGCTCAAAGGAACCTGGGTTCGGCAGTCGCGATTATTTTGCCAGGTATGGGCTTTCTCGTCGGAGCCCCGGCAAGGAGATTTGGCGATGGTCGAACTTGTTTTTACGGTGTGCTCCGTAGTCAGTGGAGCGAGCTGCCACGAATTGGCTCCGATGACGCTGCAAGAGAACACGACCATGATGGGTTGCATGATTGCGTCGCAGGTGGAGGGGGCAAAGTGGGTAAGCGGGCATCCGAATTTCTACATCACGCGTGCGACGTGTCAGCCAGCGCGGACGTTCGCGAAGATCTAGTGGACGTCGTTATCGGGTTAGGACGGTCAGCTAAAGTCGTCTGGCAATCGTTCTTTCTTCTTGTTGCTGCGCTCATATTCCTAAGCACCCCGGTGATGGCTCAGTCCGGCGTCGGTCAGAGTTGTGGTGGGACCGACGCGCTCTCATGCACGACAGGTCTGATCTGCGAAGCATCGAATGCGCTGTGCGGCGACGACAATCCCGCTGGCCAATGTGTGGCGAAGCCGGACGCTTGCACGAAGGACTACAAGCCTGTGTGTGGCTGTGACGGCAAGACATACGGCAATGATTGCGAGCGTTTGGCTGCCAGTGCCCGCAAGGCCCATGACGGGGACTGCAAAGAGGAACGCCAGCCGGCGGAATAGGGAGTATCTTCGCGGTACTGGGGTACGCGGCCACGCGTTATAGGACCCACCTTCCAGCTAGGCCGCAAAAGGGCAACGACATCCTGGCTTCACGTTTGCCGGGTTGCGTATGGAGTTCTTCCGTCTCCCGCCATAGCCGTATCAGCGCTGCAGGGCATTCGTCGTAAACGATGCCGCCAACGGACCGTTGCCAAGGACGCTCCGGGGTGTGAAGCTTAGTTCGCCTTGCGCGCGGCTGCACATATTAGCTTTGATCGTAGCGCTCTCTTGCTTCACGGGCTTTGCCGAGCTTGGGTTAACGCCCCGCGCAGGGCCCAGAGGTTCAAGGTCTTCGGCATGACATCGCTAAGCAAAGCACTCTGTATCGCGCTCGCGACGATGCTGCTGCAGTCCGCAGCCGCACACGCCGGCTGGCGGCTCACTTTCAGTGACGAATTCGATGGCGAGACTCTCGATCCCACCAAATGGAAGACCTCCGACCTTTGGGGCAATCAAACCCTGTCGGGTAACGGCGAGAAGCAATGCTACGTGCCGCAGGCGGTGACGCAGGCGGACGGACTGTTATTGCTTACGGCCAGCAGGTCCATTACTCCGGCTTTGGCCTGCAAAGGTGCACCTTCGGGTCTTCCGTTCACATCCGGAATGGTGACGACCGCCGGCTGCCGGGCCTATGAGAAGTCAGAGGCGTGCAAGCAACTCAAGCCGTTCTCCCAGGCTTATGGCTATTTCGAGATCCGGGCGCGGCTGCCAAAAGGAAAAGGGCTCTGGCCCGCCTTCTGGCTGGTGCCGTTCGACGGAAGCTGGCCGCCGGAGATCGACATCATGGAAATGCTGGGGCACACACCCTCGATTGTCTATCACACATACCATTATTTCGATGCCGCGGGCGTCCGGCAGAAGGCAGACACCTCCAACGAGACGAAGGACTTTTCGGCTTCGTTTTCCACATTTGGGATCGATTGGCGACCGGGGTTGCTGATCTGGTATGTTGATGGCAAGGAGAGCTTTCGCTTTTCAGGGCCAGGCATCACGTCGAAGGACATGTACCTGCTACTGAACCTGGCCGTCGGCGGCTATTGGCCCGGCGATCCCGATCAGACAACGCCGTTCCCCTCTACTATGGCGATCGATTACATTCGAGTTTATGAGCGGATCAGCGATGGCAGTCCCGACGAGCTTCCGCCTTCGCCTTCCGGCACAGGAAGCCCGAAGTAGCAGCGCTATCTCGACCCGCGCCCGGCGAGCGGCGCGGTGCGTCGCTGGGGGGCGCGCTTAATATGCGGCAAGGACGGGTGCAGCGGGACACGTTGATCGTGCTGGCAACGGCTGCTGCGTTGCAGCTGATTCTGTTCGCCTACGATGCGGCGATGAAATTCTACCCAATAGTGCATGGGGACAGATCGCAGCTCCGTTGGAGCGCGCTGCACGCGCTTCGGGGCGCAGATCCATCCAGTCTGATGGATACTCTCACGGCCAGCCAGACGGTGCCCGGTGAATATGTGTTCACGTATGCCGCGTATGCGCTCGGCGGGCCGGCAGCAATCATCGTGCTGCAGATGGTTCTCTTCCTACTGTCTCTCGCGTGCGTGTGCGCAATGGCGGCGACATTTCCGTGGAAGAATTCGGTGTTAGTCTTCGGCATCGGCTACGCCATTCTGCCTCACAATCTCGCATTTACGCACCAACTCGTCACCGAAGCGATCGCAACTCCGTTCGTCGTGTTCTTCATCTACTTCTACTTTCGCTTTTGCAGGTCGCGCCTTGTTTCGGATGCGCTTCTGGCGGGATTAATGCTCGGAGTCGCGATCTTCGTGCGGCCGCCGCTGTTGCTGATTGCACCAGCGCTCATCGCCGTGCACCTGCTCTACAGGCGGTATTTCTGGGTCGGAGCGACGCGTGCCGTCGCGCTTCTCGCATGCATCGCCTTGTTGCCGATGGCGGTGTGGACGGCGGCCTTCACCTCGCACACCGGTCACTTCGGCTATACGTCGGGGGTAGCCAACTTCGCTTGGAACCTCAGGAGCAAGGTCTATCTGGTTCATGCAAGGAACGGGCTCGAGCAGCCGGAGGCTCTGAAGCGGTTTTCCACCTACGGTGATCTCTACTCCGACAGCGCAGGTATTTCCGTCGGCGAGTTCCTCGGCTATGCGTCGGAGCATCCACTTCTGTTCGCGCAAGCTGCGGCTTCGGACGCGCTGATCTTCCTGGCTCGTGGAGACGCGTCAAAGGTGCTCGTCGACCATCTGGGTCTTGGTGGCAACGCGTCCTTCAAGGACTGGCGCGTGATGTGGTCGGAGAGGGGGACGGCGGGTTTAATTGAGTGGGGCCTAAGCAATGCAGACGTTACTCTCGTCATAGTTGCCGAAACGCTGCTGAGCCTGTTGACCCTCGCTTGCACGCTTGCAGCGGTTGCTTTCTGCGGCTGGTGTTTGATCAGGCCGCGCGAGGTCGCTGATGTGATCGGTGACGATAGCTTCGCCGTTGTTTTGATGCTGACCGCACTGCTTGCGGCGGTGTTTTGCAGCGCGCAGATCGTGGATCAGGCGCAGGGCCGGCTGCGTCATCCGGCAGAGGCGGGCCTGATGCTCCTGCTCGGGTATGCGGCGCTCTACCTGCAAAGAACGCGTGTGCGAATCGCCGGGCAAGTGAACGCGTGACCGGATAGCGTTAGCACATCCGGTCCGCGGTCATGCCCAGGCTTAGCAAGAGCGCTATCTCCACTAGAGCAGGACCATCTGCCTTTGTACCTGCCGCCGCAGAGTGTGGCGTTCGACTACTTACCCTTGGGCTGTGGCGCCTGAGCTATGTAGGGGCATGGAATGGGGTCCTTGGGCGCTTTCACGCAGCCCGGTTGCGATTGCGCCGAACCACCGAAGCTGGTGATAGCTATCGAAGCCAGTACGAACGCCGTGACCAATGATTTCGTCATTTTCGTCACTCCCTATTTTTGCATGTTCACTGCGCGCCGCGAGGTGCACGGCGTCGCTGCGAGCGTTGCTGCTCGTTGTTTTGCGCTAAGGAAAAAATGCGGGGATCCTGCCTAGCCCAACGGCTCGTCGGTACGATCGACCGCGGGCGAAGGATGACAGCGTGCGAGGAAAGGTCCTAGTATGTAACAGTATCGAACTGCGCCCTGATGCTGGCGGGCTTGCGCATTTTTGTGCGCTTGGAGTTGGCTGTGACGGAAGTTCCGCTTAATTGCTGGAGCGAATCCGAGCAGAAGGCTGTTCGCGAACACCTGGCCCGCATTGTTCAGAGCGGTCCGTTCCATCAGTCGCAACGCCGGCAGCGGTTTCTTGAGTACGTCGTCAACGAGACGCTGGCCGGTCGCGGTGATCGGCTCAAGGGCTACAACATCGCTCTCGAGGTTTTCGAGCGGCCCGAAACGTTCGATCCCATCGTAGACCCCATCGTGCGCATCGAGGCTGCGCGCCTGCGCGATAAGCTTCGCGAGTACTATGAGACCGAAGGGCAAAACGATCCTGTTCGTATCGACCTGCCCAAAGGCACCTACGCGCCTCATATCGAATTTCGGCAGGTGGAAGCGCCCGGAGCTACTTCAGGTGCAATTCCAGGCGAGCAACCGGTCGAGAACATCTCGAAGCCCGTCCGCCCCTACCGTTGGAAGCAGTTTGGAAAACTGGCTGCCGCAGTGCTGCTGATCGTCGGCGCAGGCGTCTGGGGAATAATAAGTATCTGGAACGCCGGTCCCTCGCTGCCAGACAAGCCGTCCGTTGCCGTATTGCCATTTGAAGATATTGGGGATGATCCGAAATGGAAGCGGTTCGCTGATGGGATCACAGAGGACATCATCACTGATCTGTCCCACTCCAAGGACCTTGTCGTCATCGCTCGGAATTCCACCGAGGTCTACAAGGGCAAGCCAACCGACATCCGTCAGGTCGGCCGCGACCTCAACGTGAAGTACGTCCTCGAGGGCACCATCCAGTCGCTGGGCGAGCCGCATTCGCGTGACCACTCAGCTCATCGAGGCCCAATCAGGCAGCCACGTCTGGTCCGAGCGCTACGACCGGCCCGTCGAAGACCTGTTCGCCGTGCAAAACGATCTGACGCAAAGGATAGCCGCCACGATTGCTGGCTCCGAGGGAGCCGTCGCCGAGGCCGAGCGCAGTGTTCTCAGACGCAAGCCTCCCGCGAGTTTAACCGCCTTCGACACCTACCTGCTGGGCATGGAGGCGAAACACAAGGTGACGAAGGACTCGTTGCTCGAGGCCGAAGCCTTGTTCCGCAAAGCTCTCGCGCTCGATCCGAAGTTGGCGCGAGCTCACTATGGGCTGGCCACGGTGCAGATGTATTTGATCGACCTTGGCCTGGCGCCGTCCGTCGAGGAGGCGCTGTCCAAGATGTTGGATGCGGCCGAGAAGGCGGTGCAGCTCGATCCCAACGATGGCAATTCGCACCTCGCGCTCGGAGGAGCCTACGCATATCACCGGAAAGCGGAGCAGGCGCTCGCCGAGTATGCCAGGGCTGAAGCGTTGTCGCCTTCCGATGCAGACCTGCTGCTCGTGATCGCGTGGTCTATTGCGGGGCTTGGTCAACCGGAACGGGCCGTGAGCCTGGCGGAGCGGTCGCTCAAGCTGAACCCGCACTACCCTGACTGGTACAATCAGGGTCTCAGCGTCGTTTACTTTTTTGGCGAGCAGTACGACAACTCGGCAAAATTCAGATTGCTCGTAAAGGAGCCCCTTGCCCCTGACTACGCCTTCCTGGCAATGGCTTATGCTTATCTGGGTCGCGCGAGTGATGCCACGGCGGCTGCCGCCAAGGTCATGATGCTGGATCCGACCTGGATCGCAGAACGCTATCTCAGTGAGGCGGGCGGCTATGCGGAGAAGGAGGCCGAGTTGTTTGTCAATGGCGCGCGCAAGGCCGGACTGCCCGACTGCGTGCCTGTCGATAAGCTCAAGGACATGCCCAATCTGATCCGTGTCAAGTCATGCGACCAGCGACGCGCCAAGATATCTGGCTGACGGAGACATCGCGGTCAGTTCGCCGATTTTGGTGATGCAGCGCGATACCGAAAGATCGTAGCGGATTTGAATGCGCGCGCTGCCTCGCCCGAGAAGGCAGCCAAGGGGGCTGACTTCTGAACGCCTGCTTCAGCGAATGCACTCGTACAGGTGAGTTTCCTCGTCGAGCTGATCGATCTCCATGCCCTTGAAATCGCCGCGCGAAACGACGCCCCAGATGGCGCCATTCTCGACGACCGGAAGATGGCGGAAGCCGCCGTCGGACATGGCGCGCAGCGCGTCGATGGCACGGAGCTGGGGCGTGATCGTTACGGGATTGGGTGTCATGACGTCAGCGAGTGCGGTCGCCGCGGCGTCTTTCCGCTGGGCTAAGACTCGAACAGCGTCGCGGCCGGTGAAGATGCCTTTCAGGTTCTGTCGCTCGTCGACCACCAGCACCGAGCCGGTGCGGCGCTCGCACATGCATTCGCAGGCCCGCTGGACGCTTTCGTGTGCGCCCAGCATGACCGGGTTCTGATCCTTCACGAGATAAGCAAGCTTTCGGTTGGTCATGACGCAACTCTCGGCAGCAGCAATCGTCTATGAAAATAATTCAAACTCCATGCGGCGCGTCGATCATTCCGTGTTCTTGGTCAAGAACTCTCAGGATATGTGCGCCGGCGATGATCATTTTCGAGATAGGCTGACGTTTACGCTCTTGAGCGGACTACCCTGCAGTGCGATCGACACCGTCTGGTGCCCGCCATCATACGCGATATTCATCGTGCCGGTGATGCTTCCGCTGACACTTAGAGAAATGCGATTGCCTTCGTGCCGGCCGGAGACCGTGCCCTCGGCATTGTAGGTGCGTTCTTCCCAGTTTCCGCTCAGAGCAGTCCCGTTGGCGGTGAGCTTGCTCCGAACTTCGATCTTGTTCTTGCCGCCGGAGCACATCACGACGAGACCGAGCTGGTTGGAAGCGCCGGTGTAATAGCCATTGCAGCGCAGTTTCTCCGATGTCCCATCCTCGAGCTTATAACTGCCCGTTCCACCCCACGTACCTAGCAGAGTAGCGAAAGAGCTCGACGCGGCTCCGGCTGACACGGGCGTGCCGACAGTCGCGGCGATGACAAGCAGTGGAATGCCGAAACGAGAGCAGGTGGAAATGATAGCCATGTATGCTCCGGCGCTTGTGGTCTCGCCGCTCAAATTGCCTCGCGCCCTGGGAACTCGCCTTGATGCAAATCACATTGTACGGACAGCGCAGAGGGTTCTTCGCGCGAGTCAAAGGCCGAACGGATAGGTTTCCGGCAGGCCGTCGATCTCCTTGGTCTCGATCGGTCTCACGGCGCTCGTCTCATCAAACCAGACGTAGTCGTCGAACTGGCGAGGCAGCACGGCCTGGAAGTAGTGGCTCGCAAGTTCCGATTCCGGCCGGTAGATCACGCCGATGGCGCGTTGGAGACGTGGCCGCGCCAAACCAGTCCGCAAGCTCTTCGAAGAGGGCTTGCCCACATTAAGAATAAACCGGTGGCATTCGCCGATCGCCGACGCCTGGTGGAACAGGCCCTCGTAACTGTCCGGAAGGCTGGCCCGCACGGATTTGATTTCCATCGGGCCGTCCCAGTCCGACGCAGCCGCCACCGTGCCGTGATCAGTGCCGAAGCCGACCGTGTAGGCTGAGGACCCGAATTCCTCCCGGCAGAGCTGGCCGAGATTGTGCTCGCCACGGTGCGCCATCTCCGTCGCCTCGGCGTTGCCGACATGCGAGTTGTGCGCCCATATGATTCCCTTGGAGTCCGGACCGTAGAAATTAAGCAGGGACTTGAGGGTCTCGAACATGTGGCTGTCGCGCAGATTCCAGGACGCGCGCGAGCCATAGTACATGATGCGGTAATACCGCTCGGCATTTGCGATCAGGCGGGCGTTTTGAACCGCATCAAGATAGCGCTCGCCGTCCCTAAGCGCATATTCCCGCCTCCTCTCGAGCAATTGCTTGAGCATGCGAGCGACGTCGCCCTCGCAATTGCGAAATCTTCCCGTCAGTGCTGCACGGCCATAGGCGCCGGATCAGTTTGCCAGGGCGTAAGGCAGCCGTATCGCTCACGAGCGATGGCGGCGGCGTCAGCGTCGACGTCATCGAGGTATCTCAGCACCGACTGTATCGACGTATACAGGCTGTAGAGATCCAGGCCATGGAAGGCGACGCGTTTGTTTTCATGGAGTCCGGCATTGTGCTGCCGAAGCCAGTCCACGAAGACCTGCACTTCCTTGTTGCGCCACATCCACGTTGGGAAGCGGGCAAAAGCCGTCCATTCCGAGCGCGGAAACTCGAAGTGGCGGACATAATGATCGACGCGGGCGGCATCCGGCCAATCCCCTTCGATAGCGATAAAGCGGAAACCTTTGCGGAGGATCAGCTCGCGCGAAATGCGGGCGCGCATGCTGTAGAATTCCGACGTGCCGTGGGTCGACTCGCCAAGAAGCACGACGCGGGCATCGCCAATTCGTGAAATGAGCGGTTCGAGATCGGCGCGAGTCGATGGTGTCAAAAGGCTCGAAGGCTTCGCTCACCGCGAAGGCGAGGCTTCCGTCCTCCAGCGTGCGCTGTCGCCTTCGGCGTCCGCTTCTTCTGGCCGTCAGGCTGCCCAGCCTTCCTCGCCGACCAGCGGGACAAATCGCACGTCAGCAAGATCCTCGGTCCGGTATTCGTCCTCGGAGATGCGCGTCACGCGGACCAGCTCCTGGGCGCGAGGATCCTCACCGACAGGAATGACAAGCCTGCCGCCGATCTTGAGCTGCGCCTTGAGCGAGGCCGGCACCTCCGGACCTCCGGCCGCGACGACGATGGCATCGTAAGGTGCATGATCGGCCCAGCCCCTGGTGCCGTCGTCGTGGCGTACATGCACGTTGGTGTAGCCGAGGTCTGCGAGCTTAGCGGCGGCCTCAGACGCGAGCTGACCGATGCGTTCGACCGTAAACACCTCAGCCGCAATTTCTGCGAGGACGGCGGCGGCATAGCCGGATCCGGTCCCGATCTCGAGAACCGTCTCACCGCCCTTGAGCGCCAGCGCGTCGACCATCAGAGCCACGATATAAGGTTGTGAGATGGTCTGACCTTTGGCAATGGGCAACGGCGTATCGTCGTAAGCGAACTCGCGGAGATCTGCCGGCAGGAACAGCTCACGCCGGACCGTTTTCATCGCGTCGATGACCAGCTGGGATCGCACCCCCCTAGCAGCAACGTCATTTTCGACCATGAAATGCCGGCGCTTTTCGAGGTCGAGGTCGGAGGAATGCCTCTCTCTGTCAACGGCGGCGTTCGACTGGTTCATGACACCTCACTAGCCGAGACGCTGACGATACGTCCGGGCGTTTTCCGGCCACAAATCCTTGATCTCGGGCGGGAGCTGGCCGATGACCTGAGATATCTCGCCGGGATCACAATGGTGGGCGATGAGGAAAAACACGTCCATCACGGCTCGCTCCGCAGCGATGGGACGCGGCAGCAATTTCATCGTCACGGCATCGAGGAACTTTTGTTTGGAGCGTATGCGCTCTGGCGTTCGCGTCGGGCGCCATCCCTCGTAATAGATCCCGCGCAGGATCGTCGGCAGCTGTGCTCCGAGCTCGACGGCCTCCTCGGGCGTCAGACGGTCGCGAAGCTGGTGCAGGACCGCGCGCAAGACGCTGAGTGCTGCGGCCTCATCATCGAGATCGGCATTGTCGCGGAGTTCTTTCAGCCACTCCTGCGTTTGCTGTACCGTGTGGGCTATCGTCGAGGGCACTGTCATCCCGACACTCCCTTTTGGGTGAAAGAGCCGGAGGTGTGTATGCCCTCCGGCTCTTACGACCGTTCAACCGAGTTCAGGCAGCTTTCTTGCCCTGAGCGGGCGGCGTCTCGCCCGAGATCTCGATCTTTTTGCTCTTCTTCTGTGCCTCAGCGGGTTTCGGCAGTGTGAGCGTCAACACGCCGTTCTTGAATGTCGCCTGCACCTTGTCTGGGTCGATATCGAAGGGGAGAGCCATCGTACGCTCGAAGGATCCATAGGAACGCTCGATGCGCCGGAATGAGCGGCCCTTCTCATCCTTTTTCTCGTCGATCTCTGACTTCTTCTCGCCCTTGATCGTCAGCTGGTCGCCGGAGACGGTGACATCAATGTTCTTTTCGTCGACACCGGGGAGGTCCGCTGTGAGCTGCAGCTCCTTTTCGGTTTCGCTGACATTGACCCGCGGCCAGAAGTCGGTCCGGGTCCAGCCGAGTTCGGGTAGCTTGAAATCTGTGGCCCAGCTCTCGAAGAGGTCATCAAGATCTCTCCTGAACGCCTTGAGGGGATGTTGATCCTCCTGCCAAAGGCGGGGCAGTAGTGAACGCGTTGTCATGGAAAATCTCCTTTCCTTAGTCTCAAGTCTCAGGGTTGGTCATGTGAAAGTGTGCGGGTCGCGACGCGGCCAGTCCTGGCTGGCTCATGCGTGATGAGCAGAGACCGCTGCCATGACCTCTCCGGCAAGCTCGTGGGATGCGGCGTGCGAGATATCGCCGAGGCTCAGCATGCCGACCATGCGCTTGTTCTCGTTGAGCACCGGCAGGCGCCGGATCTTCTTCTGCTCCATGATCCGAAGGGCATCCGCGAGGTCTTCGGCCTCGCTGCAGTAGATGATGCCCTTGCTCATGATATCGCGCGCTGTGAGCGTCGAGCAATCCTTGGAGTCGGCGACGCCGCGGCAAGCTATGTCCCGATCTGTGACCATGCCTACAAGACGATCATTTTCGCCGATGGGGATTGCGCCGACATCCAGCTTCTGCATCAGCTTGGCTATTTCTGACACCGGCGTCGTCGGCTCTACCCACTCGGCGCCTTTGTGCATCGCGTCTTTGACTTTCATGTCGCGTACTCCTGGAATCGCGTTCAGCGACTATGCAAATAAACACCCCCTCTTTTATCAAACGCGCACGGCGCGCGATCGATCGCATTGATGCGAGTCAAAGCTGCTGGGATCGCGATCCACTTGGTCGAAGCCGTTTGTCCGAGTGTGGCGTCACCGTCGCCTCGATATGATTTCCAATAGGCCTCCAGCTTCTTCATTTAGCGCGGCCCGCAATGCTCGTTGATGGGTATCAACAGCTCAAGTCGATCGGGTCTGCTAGTACCGTCGGCATCCGATCGACTGCTTCAGAGGATGTTGAAATGTTCAGCACAATTCTCATCGCCAGCGACGGTTCTGATCTGGCCGGAAAGGCCGTCGAGCACGGGCTCGCTCTGGCGAGTGTGTTAAAGTCGAGCGTCGTCGCGGTGACTGTCACCGAACCTTGGATGTCGGTTGCTCCCGGCGAAATGGCAATTGGCTTTCCGGTCGAGGAGTATGACAGGGCCGTCGCGGAACGCGCGCTGGCAATTCTCAATAAGATCGAGGCCCGGGCACACGAGCTCGGCGTGCCGTGCGCAACCGTGCATGCGAGAGATCTTTACCCGGCAGAGGGGATTCTCAAGGTGGCCAGAGAAGAAAGCTGCACCCTTATCGTCATGGCGTCGCACGGGCGCCGCGGCTTGGCGAGCCTGTTCCTCGGAAGCCAGACCAGCAGGGTTTTGGTGCAAAGCACAGTTCCTGTCCTCGTTTGCCGCTGATGCCGCCGCGAGAGTTCTGATCTCGAGCAGGGATTGGCTTGATTGCCATCAACGCCGGAGATGTGGTGAGGGCGTAAAATTCAAACCTTGTTATTGGTGAGTTTATTTTGAAGGATGTGAAATGCAGAAGAGATACTCGACGTCTGCCGATGAAATGACTGCCTTTACTCTTCCGTTCATGAATGCAGGGCAAGGCTGGCAACAAGCGATGACTGCTGTCGGCGCTTGGAATGAAAAAGTCGGCTCGGCTGTCGCAAAGTGTCAGAGCGAGTATCTGGAGTTCGTGCAACGCAGAATCAAAGCGGATTGCTCGTTTGCGCAGAGACTGGCGGGCTGCAAATCGCCGGGCGATGTCGCTGAGCACATATACCGGATACTGGGAAGCGGCCGCGAACGACTATCGCAGCCAGATCGAGACATCTGCCGAGATGGCCCAGACGCTCGCAAAGGCGGGAACCCCTATTCTGGCTGGGAACACGCAGTAACTTGGAGCTTACGGGGCGCCGCGTTGCGCCGTGAGCCTGGAACTCCGTTCATGTTCGCTGAATGCATTGGGCGGGCGGCGATGGCGGGATCATCCGCTACGTCGCCTGCCGCTGCTTTGAGAGTTGTCATCTCGCTGATTGCGGGCATGAACCTGTCAACACAGGGGCTTGCGGCGGAGCTCACTGACCAGGGCCGGCTGCTACTCGAGAAAAACTGCAGCCGCTGTCATGCCATCGGTTTGGCCGATGCAAGCCGGAATGCTCAAGCTCCGCCTTTCCGTAGTGTGATTACCCGCTATCCCGCCGATGATCTGGCTGAGGCCTTGGCTGAAGGCATCATGACAAGGCATTCCGAGATGCCCGAGTTCATCTTTGCGCCGGACGAGATCGAAGCAATCATAGCTTATCTCAATTCGCTGGGGCCCGGGGCGGCGGACTGATGTTCCGCGCTTCTCTCAACGGCTTTGGGGAACGTTCTCCTTGAGTGTCATGATGTAGGCCACCACGTTGACGATTTCCTCCCGCGATAAAGAGATGGCGGGCATGGCGGGGTGAGGAATGACAATCCGTCCGGCAAGGGCCTCCATCGATTGGCCTGGCTTGTTGGCAATCTCCGGGAAACTGGGGACATCGGCGGTGATGGTCGATGTTGCCGCCTGCCTGGAGACGACATGGCATGCTACGCAGACGCGCTCGGCCAGTTCATGACCCTTTTCGGGATCCGGCTTTGGCGTGACAGGTGCTGCGATGCCAGGCGCCGAACCGACCAATCCCACTAAAGCAACGACGGTGAAGCATTGTGCGAACTTCATGGCCCGAACCTGCGGTAATTGCGTTGAGACGGTATTGCTCAGCATCTAACCTCGGGCTCGCGGGTCTGTGTTTGCTCTTGGTCAACACATGCAGCAGTGCCTCTCTTGGCGATGAACATCGGCAAAGCATTCGAGGACTCCCGTGCCCGGGGACGCGCCCTAGCCGTTACTCACTGCGCAGAGTGCCATGCGACCGGAGAGGACGATCCAAGTCCGACCGCCGTCAATGCCAATACGCCGTTCAGACGGCTATCGGAGCGGTTTCCAGTTGCGATGCTGGTCGAAGCCGCGCGGTCAGGCTCGATCTCGGGTCATGACGAGATGCCGGGGTTCGACTTCACCATGGAAGAGATCCACGACCTGCTCGCCTACATCGACGGCTTTGCCCCGGCAGACAAAAGATATCTCTCTCGCTGAGATCACATGTCGCTCAGTGATCAATGCAGGTGCGAGCGCAAGCACATTTCCTCACTCGGACTTGTCCGCCGCAGGTACTCACGACATCGCGATTTGCTGCTCGCGCAGAGCCCGTTCGATGGCGACGTGGAGGTCGTTACTGACAGTCGAGCGATGCGCAAGCTGCAGCACGAAGGCACGCACCTCGAATTCGAGCGCCGACGTCCCGAAGCCAATGAAGAACACGCTCGGCGCAGGCGTATCGAGCACCTGCGGGGTGGCCTTGACCGCCTCCAGGATGAGCGTCTGAGCGCGCAAGGTATCCGTGCCGTAGGCAATCGAGATTTTCAGTGTTACGCGCGTGATGCTGTCGGTGAGCGTCCAGTTGATGACCTTCTCGGTGATCAGCGACTTGTTCGGGATGATGATCTCGCGGTTTTCGCCGTCGGTCATGCTGGTGGCGCGAATGTGGATGCGCGACACGGTGCCGGTGAGATTGCCGATGGTCACGGTGTCGCCGACGCGCACCGGCCGCTCGAACAGGATGATGAGGCCGGAGATGAAGTTGGCCACGATCTCCTGCAGGCCGAAACCGACGCCGACGCCGAGCGCGGCCACGATCCACTGCACCTGGCTCCAGTCGAAGCCGATGCTGCGGAAGGCGAAGATGATGCCCACGATCGCGATCAGGTAGCGGCTCACGGCGGCGACGGCATAGCGGGTCCCGGCCTCGATTCTGAGCCGGTGCAGCGCGGTGATCTCGAGCAGCCCCGGCAGGTTGCGCGATGCAATAACGGTGATGACGCCGATCGCGATTGCAATCACGACGTTCGAAACCGTGACCGGCATCGAGCGTGCAGCCCCGTCGACCATCACCGTCTGCTGCCAGAGCGGCACGTCGAGCAGCGCCAGTGACGGCAGCGCCTCGCGCCAGAAGAAATAAAGGATCGCCGAAGAGCAGCAGGAACGCGACAAGGCGAACGAGCTTCCGCGTCTGCTCGCTGATCGAGGCGATATCAACCTCGGGTTCCTCGAGTTGGACCGGCTGGACCTCACCGCTGGCTTCGATCCTGCGCCGCGCGCTGCGCGCGAGCCTTCTCGCGGCGCTCGAGCGCGCGCCTGATCTCGAGGCGCCGGCGGGCGACCAGAACCTCGCGCATGGCGACGCTATAAACGAGGAACGCGCCGCAAATGATCGCGACCGACAGCATCAGGCCGTCCTGGATCTGAGCCGCGCCGTCGTAATAGCCCCACAGAGCCAGCCCGGCGATCGCGAGCGGCACGAGCGTGAGCAGAGTGTGCCAGACGACGCGCGTCGCCCAGAACGGGTTGCCGGGTACAAGCCGTTCCGCGAAGATCCCGCGTTTTGGATCCGCCACCCGGGCAAGAAAGAGAGCCGTGACCAGACCACCGGCGAGGAACGCAAATCGTCCGAGCCCGTCGCGGAGGTTCTGCGCGCTGCTGACGGCGATCATGGCGAGGATGAAGGCCGGCGGCGTCAGTGCGTATTTCAGCCAGTTGATATTCTGCCAGAGCACGGCGCGGGCACGCTCCGGCCAGCCGAAATGCACAGAGAACAGTCCGTTCTCGACGCAGACGAACTGCGCGAAACGAAGGAAAGTGAGCAGCGAGGCTGCAGTGAGGAGGCCAGCGCCGACGCCGGCCGCAAAATCAGAAGCCTGGGGCAACGCAGTCAGCAGCCAGCCCGCATAGCCGAACAGCAGCGGTGTCTTGAGTGCGAGCAGCGCGGAAATGAGGAGCGCTTCCGGCGTGCGCCAATAATTGTCGGTCGAGTATCGGCCCACGGCCTCGGAGATGGTGGTGAGCCGCTTGCGGAGACGGCGCGTGAACACGGTCACCACGCCGAGCACAAGCAGCACCAGCCCGGTCAGCAAGGGCTTGTCCGCAGCGCGTT
Organism: uncultured Alphaproteobacteria bacterium; assembly: GCA_963831345.1. Lineage (GTDB taxonomy): Bacteria > Pseudomonadota > Alphaproteobacteria > Rhizobiales > Hyphomicrobiaceae > Hyphomicrobium_C. Next base: position 34,016 of record CAWHPZ010000007.1, on the reverse strand, counting down.
CGACAAGCGCTTTGCCGGTCTGTTTCCAGGCTTCGACATCACCGATCCAGCTGAAGCTCGATCTCACCTGGTCGAACCAGCCCACACCGACGGGCGCCGAGCTCGGCAGCCACAGCAGGCGGCTGTTGAGGAGTGCGCGAAGCTGAGAGGTCTGATTAAGAAGATCGCGCTCGGCGGCGTTCAACTCCGCGAGCTGTGCAATCTGTGTCACCAGCGTATCCTGAAGCTGGACGTAGAGATCGCGACGTGCGGCGACGAGTTTCTCGAGTGCGGGGCGTACGTCAGGCCCCGGCTCCGGTTCGCCATGCTTTACGGAGGCAGCGATAACCTTGTCAGCCATGCCTCCCGTGTCAGCGAGCGCGCGGCGCCCCTCATCGGCTTGCAGTCGTTTGAGACGTGCGTCTACGAGAACCTGATCGCGTTCCCAGATGCTCCGTGCCAACTGCGAGGTGACAGGGAGTTGCGCCCGCATGGCGCGCAGAAGCTCGCTGAAATCGCCGCCGATGCTGCCGATCTCGAGGACCTGTTGGGCGGACCCTTTGCTGTCTCCGACACGTGCGATATCGGCTCGAACCTCGGCGATCTTGGCCTTCCCCTCGTCGATCGAGCGCGTCGCGTTGGACTGCCTCTGACGGATGACCTCCGTGTCCTTGACATAGGCTTCGAGCACAGGATGCTGCGCCGCCAGCTTGCGAGCTTCGCGATCGACTTCTTCCTGCCGCTTCGCCGATTCGACTTCCTTCAGATAGTTGACGCGGGCCTCGATGATCGGAATGCGCTTGCCGAGTTTGTCGAGCTTGGCGGCAGCAAGGTCGCGCCGCGCGGTTGTCGAGGCCAGACGCGAGGGCAGACTGATCACCTCCTGCTCCAGAAGATTGAGCTTCGAAGAACGCGCCTTGCGCTCGGCCAGAAGGGACGAGCGGCGCGCATCGGTGATCAGCGGGTCTTCCCCGCCCCCTTGGATTGCGTCCGGATTTTCAAGGGCATCGAGCGCCTGCTTTTCGGCAGTCTGCTCCTCGCGGGCCGATGTCGACCGCGTGCTCTGCTCGCGAAGTCTCGTTTCGAGCTGGCCGAGGTCGGTCTTGACGGTAGCGGCCTCGCCGTTCGCCGCATCGAGAGCCTGTTGGGCCTCGGGGAGCGCGAGCTTGCTCACGCTCTCCGCGAACTCCTTCTCGCCCGGTTCGTTCTGCAGCGCCTCGAGCTGCTGCTTGGCCTCGGCGACGCGCTCCGGCGCGCGCCGGCTCGACTCTTGGAACCGCGTGGCGGCCTCGGCATTGGCGGCCGCGGCCTGCTGCTGTCCAAGCGCGTTTCGCAGCAGCGCGAGGGCCTGATCGCGGATGGCCGGCGCGACATCCGTGCGCGCCTCGAGCTCCTGGATTCTCGCCTTGGCGCGCTCGATTGCGCGTGCAGGCCCGGTGGCGGCCTCCTGAGCCTCGTCTTTGTTCTCAACCGGAGCAGCCGGCTGCGCAGCAGGAGGCAGGGTCCGCTGCAGGAGCGGCAGCGGCCGGAGCGGTCTGAGCTGGAGCGGGCGGCGCCTGTGGCGGTGCCTTCGCAGCGGGCTGTGGCTGAGCGGGAGCCTGTGCGTTTGCAGCGGGTGGCAGCTGTGCGGGAGCCTGCGCAGCTGGGGCCTGCGGTTGAGCAGCCGTGGGAGCAGGCGCCTTCTTGGCCGGTGCTGCCGGCTTCTCTGGAGGTGCCGTCTGCGGTGTCAGCTGCGCTTGGGCAAAGGATGTCGCAGACATTGCCAAAACAGCGAGCGCAATCGCGCAGCCTCGAAGGCTCAAACGAGAGAATGTCATGATGGCTCCCACTCAGCCGTATTTTTGATGGCTATCATCCTGCGCAGCGTTCTCGTTCGACGCGCGCGTAAGGATGCTAGGTCCTTCGTCTTTCAGGCTTTTATACGGCGAGCATTACAATTGCGCCCCTCGCGCCGCGCTTGTCCGGCGATTGCTGTGGGAAATCGTGTTCAGGAAAGTGGATGGCGGCGGGGGGAGGGGAATGCGGCGCCTCGGCATTTGGACCCATTCGATTTGCCGGTCAGCAGAATTCAAGGCGTGGCTATACTCTGGTGGATTGCGTGGGAATCCGTCCACTTGTTGAGAGAGCGATCAATGCGCTGTGAGAACGTCGATAGCCTTGTCGGAGACCGGTTGGTCAGCCCATCGGCAGAGCGCAACAAGGCTCCGGTCGCGGATGTGCTGTGCCGCGTGTTGCCGGATCAGGGCCTAGTGCTCGAGGTGAGCAGCGGCACGGGGCAGCATGTGGTGCATTTTGCCCGGGCGATGCCGCATCTCAGGTGGCAGCCGACCGAGCGCGACGAGGACAATCTCCGGTCCATCGCCAGTTGGCGAGCGGCGGAAGCGCTGCCGAACGTTCTCGAGCCGATCCGTCTGGATGTGGTCGATCAGCCCTGGCCCGTCAGCTCGGCTGCGGCCGTCGTCTGCCTCAACATGATCCATATCGCGCCGTGGGCTGCGGCTGAGGCCCTCATTCGCGGCGCGGAAGCGATCTTGGCACCCGGCGGCATCCTATTTCTCTACGGGCCGTACCGCAGAGAGGGCCGGCACACGGCACCAAGCAACGAAGCCTTCGATCGTAGTCTCAAAGCGCGAGATCCGGATTGGGGCGTGCGCGATCTGGAGGAGGTCGCGCGTTTTGCCGGGCAGCACGGCTTCGACGCTCCAGAGATCTTCGAGATGCCGGCGAACAATCTGTCGGTCGTTTTTCGCAGGAGATAGGTCGGTTTCGACCGGGCGCCAGCCGCGTCTGTCGGATGAGGCTGCCGCTTATAGGATTGTCTGAGACCCGACAATTTTGGATGGCACACATCTTGCGCTTACCCTTTTCGAACCATGGAGTCGTGTCTGCTTCCACACGTCGGGAGCGCATGGATTTGCGGAAAGGTGCGCGAGATGAACGAGCTGTTTGCGATCTGCTCCACCTATGAGATCGATGACGGTGGTGCTCGGGGTTTCGTGCTGGCGCGGCCGGACGCGACTGGGACCAACAAGCCCTGGCAGGTTCTCATCACCCGCAAAGGGAACAACTTCTACGGCTTCGAGAATGCTTGCCCGCATGATGCCTCGCGGGTGGACATGGACAATGAAGGCAATTTCCTCACCTGCGGAAAGTGTCGGTCCCAGTTCGATATGGACACGGGCTATTCCTTCAGCGGCGCCAGCCAAGGCAAGACCCTCGCGCCGATCACGCTGGTGATCGATGACGGCGACGTGTGCCTGACGGGGGTCGAGCTGGCCGTAGAGGACGGTCTCGACGTGGTCGAGCCCGATGAGGTTCCGGAGGTCATGATCACGACCGATTGAATTGGGCCGGACCGTCCGATCGCAGGACGGTCGCGCTTGCAGCGAGCACGACCCCGACGTCGCAGCCGCGTCGGTCCTGATCCGTTTCTGCGAACGCGTGATCCGGCGACGGCGTTTGCGCGCGCGTGCCTTGCGCAACTGCGATGCTCTTGCAACGAGGATCGCTTTTCCGATCACCGGTCGTGATCACGATGGAGAGGTCGCGAGGTATGCGCGCGGCTGGGCGGAAGAAGTTTGCGCGGCAGCCGTGGATCGCCTGACGCGCAGTCAAGCAGTCACGATGCGATCGAATTCCCGAACCTGACTGGCAGTTTGGGAAAGGTTGGGACACAACCCAACAAATTCATTGTTGAAACGGAAGAATGGCGCGCCCGAAAGGATTCGAACCTCTGACCCCCAGATTCGTAGTCTGGTGCTCTATCCAGCTGAGCTACGGGCGCTGACCTGCCGTTGATGGGTCTCGTCGAGGCAAGCGGCCTTGGCCGCTGCCGTGACCCGGCAGAGCGCTCTCTACTAATGGCTTCACCGGGCGAGCGCAAGGGGCATGGTGTGAGAGGCGGCAATTGCCCGAGTTAAGGCGGTTTTCCGCGGAAACAGGGGCTTCTTTAGCGAGACCGATGATTCACGCTCCAGGCTGATGGGGCCTGGAGCGATCATCGCGGTCTTTTGTGAGGCCGATGATTCACGTTTCGGACTGGTAGGTTCCGAACCGATCATGGCCTAGCGCACGACGCGGTCCGGCAGCTCGAGCAGGAATGTCGCGCCGGTCGCCGTGTCCAGGAGCTCGAGCTTGCCGCCGTGCACGGCCGCAAGCTCGGCCGCGATGGCAAGGCCCGAGGCCGGCGCCGCCCTTGCGCGTCGAGGCCTGGAAGGCGCGGAACAGGTTGGGCGCGCGCGTTGGCCGGCACGCCGGGGCCGTTGTCGCTCACCTCGATGAACACCCTGCGGCCGTCGCGCCAGGCCTTGACGCGGATCTCGCCCGCGCGGCGTGTCGCTTCTGCTCGATGGCCTGCATGGCGTTGCGCGTGAGGTTGCTCAAGATGCGGAACAGGTGCTCGCGGTCGGCGTCGATGCGCAGCTGCTCGTCCATGTCGAGGATCCAGGCGATCTTGCCTTCGCGCGGCAGGCCGAGGCCTCGCCGACCTCCTCGACCAGCGGCTTCAGGCGCATCAGCTCGCGGCGCGGCGCCGCTTCCTCGGCGCGGCCGAACCGCAGCGTCGTGTTGCAGAAGTTGATGGCGCGGTCGAGCGAGGCGATGAGCTTGGGCGCGAACTGCTGCACGGTCGGATCGGGGATCGCCGTCAGGCGATCCGAGATGAGCTGGGCGTTCGCCAGCATGTTGCGCAGGTCGTGGCTGATCTTGCTCACCGCGAGGCCGAGCTGCGCCAGCCGGTTCTTCTGGCAGCAGCGCCTGCGTGAGCTGGCGCTGCATCGTGCTGCAGCTCGCGCTCGGCCGTGCCGATCTCGTCGAGCCGGCCGGACGGCATGATGATGCGGCTCGGATCCTCGGGGTTCTCGCCGAAGCTGCAGCATGTTGCGCGAGATGCGCATCATCGGGCGCACGAGCAGCGCGCTGATGGCGAAATAGACCAGCGCCGCCGTGATCAGCGAGATCATGATCGACAGATAGACGATGTTGAGGCCGTAGCGGACCATGGCGCGCCGCAGCGGCTCCTCCGGCAGCACGATCTCGATGACGTCGTCGTAGCGCGGGCCGAGGCTAGCCCACGACGCGGATGACGCGGTCCGTCCGGCGCGAAGAACACGGCGATGGCGTCGCGGATCTGCGAGACGCGGACGGAGAGGTCCTGGCCGACCGTCATGCCCGGCGGCTGGCGCAGATCGAAGTGCTCGTCGATGGAAAGCTCGGTGACGGGCGGCAGCACGAGGCGGCGGCGCTCCGCCGCGCCTGATGGCGACGGCGCGCACCAGCGCGGTGCGCAGCAGCTCGTTGCGCAAGGCCGGGGGCACGTTGCGGCCGGGCACGGCTTCGGCGGCGAGCGCCGCGACGTTGGCGGCGGTGAGCCGGTCGTTCAGCCAGCTGATGCGGTAGTTGGCGATCGAGGGCAGGAAGATCAGCATCTCCGCCAGCATCACGAAGACGGCCGTCAGCAACAGCAGCTTGGCGGGCAAGCCGATGCGCAGCCACGCGGCGCGCATGGCAGTTCCCAGGCGCATAGGCCATCGCCACACGGGTGACGTGTCCTGCGCCGCGATCTCGCTCGCGGTCTCGTTCATGTCCTGGGGCACGGATCTCAGGGCGCTAAGTTGTGTTTCTCCCGCCGGCGGGATCGCCTCGCCTGAAGCGTCGCGATCCTCGGCCTTACGAACAGGCTCTATCATCCGGAGATTCTGGCACTTTGGGTGCCGTGTGTCATCCGGACGCAGACCGTTAATGCAGAAGAAGCCCGCTGATGTGAATGGGTTCCCGTCAAAAACCCTAAACGTCTTAGCCGAACCGTGCCAGCAAATTGATGATCTTGCGCAGGACGGGGTTCGAGGGCGCCTTGACGTAGTAGCGAAGGGCGGCGCGGCGGCTGATCTCGCCCAGGGTCGGATAGGGCGAAATCCACTCCGTCATGGCCTTGATATTCAGGCCCTGCGAGAGGGCCAGGGACCACATCTGGATGAGCTCGCCGGCCTCGGCGCCGACGATGCCCGCGCCCAGGATGCGCCCTTTGCGGTCGGTGACGACCTTGATGTGGCCGCGGGTGACGTGCTCCGCCTGGGCGCGGTCGTTCTCGTGGTAGGGCCAACGCAGGACGTTGATCGGCGGATGCGCTTTTCCGTGGCCTGCTGCTCCGTCAGGCCGACCTGGGCCAGCTCGGGATCGGTGAAGGTGACGCGAGCGGGATGAGCTCGGCCTTCGACCTTGGCCGGCATCAGGAACAGGGCGCGGCGGATGACGATGCCGGCGTGGTAGTTGGCGATGTGCGTGAAGGGTGAGGCGCCGGTCACGTCGCCGATGGCGAAGACGCGGCGGTTGGAGGTCCTGAGGCCGCGTTGACCTTGATGCCGCGACTCTCGTAGCGGATGCCGGCCGCATCGAGGCTCAAGCTCGGCGATGTTGGCCCGGCGTCCGGCGGCCAGCAGCAGGTGAGCTGCCCTCGATCATGCCACGCTGCCTCTCGCCCGCGACGTGAACGTCGAACGCGCGCCGCCGAGACGTTCTCGACGCGCTCGACCTTCGCGTCCTCGACGACGCCGATGCCTTCGGCGCGAAGCGCTTCGAGCACCACGGCCGCGAGCTCGGGATCCTCGCTCGGCGAGCGCCTGTCGAGCCTGCTCGATCACGGTGACGCGGCTGCCGAGCCGGCGATGCGCCTGCGCCAGCTCGAGCCCGTTCGGGCCGCCGCCGATGATGATGAGGCTGTGCAGACCGCTTCCTGGTTGTCGAAGATCGTCTCGTTGGTGAAGTAGGGCACGCTGTCGAGGCCCGGGATCGGCGGCACCAGCGGCGACGATCCGGTGGCGATGACGAAGCGGCGCGCCTTGATGCGATAGCTCGCCGGCGACGACCGTCTTCTTGTCGATGAAGCGGCCGGCGGCACGGATGACGCGCACGCCGAGGCCGGCGAAGCGCTCGGCCGAATAGTTCGGCGCCAGCGCGGCGATGACGCTTTTGCACGTGCAGCGTGCACGGCGCGGTGGTCGATCGCGGGCTCGACAGGCTCGATGCCGAACGCGCCGGCGGAGCGCATGTGCTGGGCGCGCTTGGCCGACCGCCATGCAGGGCCCTGGAAGGGACGCAGCCGAAGTTCAGGCAGTCGCCGCCCATCTTGTGGCTCTCGATCAGCACAACGCTGCGACCGAAGGCGGCGGCCGCCGTGGCGACGGTCAATCCGCCCGATCCGGCACCGATGACGCAGATGTCGGAAGCGATGGCGCCGCTGGCCACGTTCTCGGACGCGCCGCTTTTCCTGACGGGTCCGCTGGCGCCGTCGGTCGTGGCTGGGCCGCGGGCAATGGCAGCGGCGGGCGTGCTGTGCTGCATGGCGTTCAACTCCAGAGACTTCCGACGCGGGGTGCGGTTCGGCGAGAAAGGGTTTTGGCCAAACTCGATGTTGCGAGGCCGTAACGAGGTTAATATCGCAAAATGCGCGAATTGGATGACCAGGCTCGCGATTTTCCCCCGGTTCGCTCTCGCCGAACGTCCTGCGCTTGGTTATTTGACTTGGGCGGCCGTGCAGCCTATAAGCCCGCCGATCCCTTTAAGATCGGCGCTGGGTTGCGGCATCGGCGGCCGCGAGGTTGGCTGTTCCATATTTCGGACGGGCACTGGAGTTATTTCGTGAAACGCACTTATCAACCGAGCCGGCTCGTCCGCAAGCGTCGCCACGGCTTCCGCGAGCGCATGCAGACCACAGGCGGCGTCAAGCGTGATCAATCGCCGCCGCGCCAAGGGCCGCAAGCGCCTGTCGGCCTAGATCGCGTGTGCGCGTAACGGGCGCCGCCGGGCCGCAGGTCAGGTTCAGTCCATTCGCCGGGGCAGGGAGACATGGCCTTGGCACCGGCACTCTCAAAAAACGCAGCGAATTCCTGCGGATCAGGGGCGGCCACGGTGGAACGCGGCCGCCTTCGTTTTGGAGACAGCCCCGCTCCCAAGCTTCCCCTGCCGAAACCGGGCGAAGCACCGTTTCGGCCGTAGAGCCGGCGGCGGCGCGGTTCGGATTTACGGTAACCAAGCAGATGGGCGGCGCCGTCGAGCGCAACCGCATTGCACGGCGTTTGCGCGCCTTGCGGCGGGTCTTCTCGGCCGAAGGCACGTCGCGTGCGAGCCACGACTATGTGCTGATCGCGCGAACCGGCGCGCTGTCGCCGCGCCCTTTGCCGATCTCCAGAAAGACCTTGAACGGGCGCTTCAACGCGTGCATCACGCAGCGGGGCCGGTGGCGAAGGACAGATGAGCACTGCCGTTATCCTTGCTGTCGACCGTTGGCTGCCGCGCTTAAATCGCTCATATGCATGCCGACGGTTGCAGGCTAGGAGAGCCACTTCGAACTGCGGCCGGCAGTCCGATCCCGCCTTTGCTGCCGGTTTGCTCTATCCGAGGATTTCATGAGCCAACGTCCCGACGATCAGAAAAACCTCTCATTGCCGTCGTGCTGTCGATGGCGGTGATGCTCGGCTGGCAGTTCTTCTATGCCGGGCCGCAGATGAAGGATCAGCAGGAGCGGGCTCAGCGCGAGAAGCTCGAGGCGCAAAAGGCTGCGGAGGCGGCGGGCCAGACAGCCCCCCACGGCGCCTGCGGTTCCCGGCGCACCGCCAACGACCACGGCTCCGACACATACCGCCCCGATCACGCCGGCTGCAACGCGCGACGAGGCGCTTGGACGTGGCGCGCGCATCCAGATCGACACGCCGTCGCTCAAAGGCTCGATCGCGCTCAAGGGCGGCCGCATCGACGATCTGGTGCTCGTGAAGTATCGCGAGACCGTCGATCCCAAGAGCCCCAACGTCGTGCTGTTCTCTCCGCCCGGACCGCCCCATCCCTACTTCGCCGAATACGGCTGGCATGCCCGCAGCGGCGTCGCAGCATGAAGGTGCCCGACAGCGAGACGGTGTGGCAGCCGCAGGCCAGCGGCCGACGCTGACGCCGGCGGCGCCGGTCACGCTGACGTGGGACAACGGCCAGGGCCTGCATCTTCAAGCGCACGTCTCGGTCGACGACGACTACATGTTCACGCGTCGTCGGACGAGGTCGAGAACAAGACCTCGGGCGACGTGATGTCCCTGACGCCCTATGCGCGCGCTCTATCGCTACGGCACGCCGAAGATCGAGGACTACTGCATCCTGCACGAGGGCCTGATCGGCGTCATCGGGCGACGCCGGCCTGCAAGAGATCGCATACGCGGACGCGCTCGAGGACGGCGGCGGCAAGACCTTCGAACGGCAAGACCGGCGGCTGGCTCGGCATCACCGACAAATACTGGGCCGCGGCGCTGATTCCCGATCAGAAGGCCCCCTATACGCGCCAGCTTCTCGGCGCAGACGCCGAAGCTGCCGAGCCAGCAGGCGTCCTACCAGGCCGACTATCTGCGCCGGCTGCCGTCACGGTGGCCGGCAGGCCAGACGGCAGACGTCGAGGCGCAGCTGTTCGCCGGCGCCAAGCAGGTGAAGATCGTGCGAGGCCTACGAGGCAGAGCCTCGGCATCCAGCAGTTCGACCTGCTGATCGACTGGGGCTGGTTCTACTTCATCACCAAGCCGCTGTTCCACCTGCATCGACTGGCTCTACGCGGCATCCTCGGCAACTTCGGCCTCGCCATCCTCGCCACCACCGTGCTCGTGCAAGGCGCGCGTTCTTCCCGCTCGCCAACAAGAGCTACGAGTCGATGGCCAAGATGAAGAAGCTGCAGCCGGAGATGGAGCAGCTGCGCGAGCGCTACAAGGACGACAAGGCGCGCCAGCAGCAGGAGCTGATGGCGCTCTACAAGAAGCGAGAAGATCAACCCGATGGCGGGCTGCCTGCCGATCCTGCTGCAGATCCCGGTGTTCTTCGCGCTCTACAAGGTGCTGTTCGTCACCATCGACATGCGCCACGCGCCGTTCTTCGGCTGGATCAAGGACCTGTCGGCGCCCGATCCGACGTCGCTGTTCAACCTGTTCGGCCTGCTGCCCTACGCGGTGCCGGAGTTCCTGCACGTCGGCGTCTGGCCGATCATCATGGGCATCACGATGTGGGTGCAGATGCAGCTCAACCCGCAGCAGCCCGATCCCGATCCAGCAGCAGATCTTCAACTGGATGCCGGTGATGTTCACGTTCCTGCTGGCGTCGTTCCCGGCCGGCCTCGTGATCTACTGGGCCTGGAACAACGTGCTGTCGCTCGCGCAGCAGTGCTTACATCATCGCAAAAGCAGGGCGCCGAGATCCACCTGTTGGACAACCTGAAGCGGGTTTTCGGGCCCGTGCTACGGCTGTTCGGGCGGGGTCCGAGCCCAAGACGTAACGCACATTGAAGCTGCGCATTGAGGGCCGTGCTCCGCTGCATCGAGCAGCGGGTGCGGCCTTCGATTGATGGCGCGAGGAGCCTGCACCCATGACGAGCGCTGTCTCGGACGAAGATCTTGCGGCCGGCGAGCAGCTGTTCGCGAGGCCCTGGCGTTTCGTGAAGAGCGTCGTTGCGCTCGAATTCCTGCCCGGACGACGGCCTTGTGGAGGTCGCTTTCGCGGGCCGCTCCAATGTCGGCAAGTCGAGCCTGATCAATGCGCTGGTGCGCAACGGGGGCTTGGCCCGCACCTCCAACACGCCGGGGCGCACGCAGGAGCTCAACTTTTTCACGCCCGACGAAGCGCAGATCTATCTCGTCGACATGCCGGGCTACGGCTTTGCCAAGGCGCCGAAAGAGAAAGTCCAGGCGTGGACAGCCCTCATCAAGCGCCTATCTGCGCGGCCGCCCGACGCTGGGGCGCGTGTTCCTGCTCGATCGACAGCCGGCACGGCATCAAGCCGCCCGACCGCGAGATCATGGACATGCTCGACGAGGCGGCGGTGTCCTATCAGGTGGTGCTGACCAAGGGCGACAAGATCAACGAGCCGTCGCTCGAGCAGGTGCGGCGCGCAACCGAGAAGGCGCTCGCCGACCATCCGGCGGCGTTTCCGGTCGTGCTCACGACCTCGTCCGAGAAGGGCGATGGCATCGCCGAGCTGCGCGCCACGATGGCCGCGATCCTCAGAACCTAGACCATGATCGCTTCGGACCCTATCAGTCCGAAGCGTGACTCATCGGTCTCACTAAAGTCCTGGAGCGCGATCGCGCTCTAGCGAGGCGGATCTCTAACCGAAGAGCCGGCCGAACATGATCTTGAGGACGACGTAGAACATCTCGCCGAAACGCGCGAGCAGGCCGCCCACGATCGCCGCCAGGGCCCAGCCCATCCAGCGCTTCATCGAGTGGGCGTAGTTGATGCCGACCCTCACATCGATGACCTGATCCGGAAGCGCGGTTTCCGCCGTCAAGCCGTCGGCGCCGACCGTGCGCGCCGAGACGATGAGCTGGAGCTGCCTCTTGCCGCGCTCGCGCGCCGTGATGGTCCAGCGCCAGCTCGCATATTCATCCGATGAGATGCCGAGAACGTTCTCGATCCACTGCGTCTCGGGAGAGCGGGTCTCGATCAAGAAGCCGCCGTCGGGGGCTCGCAGGCGCATCGACATGGCTTTGGTGACGACGACGTCGTGGCGGACTGCGGCGCCTCCGCCCTGCAGACCCTCGGCGAGGGCCTTGATGTCGGCACGGGCGATGCGGGCCTCGACAACGACCGGAATTCCGACCCGCATGCTGCGCGGGATGTTCTCGACAAGCTGGCCCTGCTCGATGAGCGGCCAGTTGCCCATGAATGTGCCTGAGCCCTGGCTGGCGCGGCGCTTATTTCCTGTTGGCGGAGCAGCCGGCCGCGGGGGAGCGCGGCGCAACTCGCCTGGCGGCTCGGGCCACGGCGGAGCCGGCTGCGGTGCGGACGGCCGAGCGGACGGCATAGGCGCGTGAGGCGCCGCTGGCATGGGAGGCGGCGGTGTGCCGAACCGCCCCGGCGGCGGGCCGACTTGGGGCGATGGCATGCGGGGCGCAGGGGCCGGCCTGGCAGGTGGAGCTTCGGGCGGCGGCGCCCACGAATTCGCTTCCTCGTGGCGCTGGGGGTGCCGGTCCGGGGGCTGCGGAAACGGCTGGAAGGCTGGCTCCTCGGGCGCGGGCCATGCGGCGGGCGCTTCGGGAGCCAGAGGGCTCAAGGTAGGGCGACGGTTGCGAGCCAAAGCGCTCGTTCAAAGGTGCGGGCTGGTGATACTCCTGAGGCGCAAGCTCGCCATCGCGATCTGTGCCGAGCGGTGCGGATGATGTGCCATCGCCGCCCGTGCGTGCGTTTATGCGCTCGCGCGCCGATGCCAGCACTTCCTCGGTGCTCGCGGGAGGTCCGTCCGATTCGGCGGGACGCTGCTGAGGTGGAGGCGGCGCGGCCGTTGCCTTTTGCAGTGCGCGGATGGCCTCCTCGAAGGTGAGGCCTTGGTTGCGGAGCAGATGTGCGGCCGTGCTTTTGCCGTCGCCGACGATGGCGGCGAGCACGATGGCGCCGTTGATCTCGCGGCGCCGGCCCTGCTGCGCCGCTGCGGCAGCGGCCTCCAGGATGCGTTTGAGATCGTGCGAGACGGCCACCGGATGGCCCTCGGAAGGATCGACGCGGTCGACGGAGTGGCCCAGGAAGTCCGAAACTTCGGCTGTGAGGCGGGCAAGCTCCACGTTGCTCGATTTCAACACCACGCTCGCCTCGGGATCCTCCACGAGGGCGAGCAACAGGTGCTCGAGCGTCACCTCGCGGTGGGCCTGCGCAGTGGCATAGTCGGCGGCGCGCGTCAGCGTAGCCGTCAAAAACGGCGACATGGGAATGCGGCCGAGCTCGTCGACGATCATGTTAGTCATTGCCGCTTCCCCCTCGAGGTGCCCGGCCCGTGCGTTGTGCCGTACAACGCGGTGGCGGAGGCCCTCCCCGGCGCGTGCGGCTGAACGAATCTCTTTGCAGGATATGAGTTTAACCGATCCGGGCCGGCAAGGCTCGACCCCAATCACCATCCGTTTCCGCGGCATGGTATCCGTCCAATGTGTGGGAATTCCATTGAGGCTTCCGGTCCACCCGCTATATGTGCTCGCGAGCGGCCCGACCCCAATGGCGGCAGGTCAGGTGTCGTCAAGATAGGTAGCGGTGCGGCAAGGCAAAATTAGGGGCTCGAGAGACTTTATGGCGAAAGCAAAAGACGCGCCCGACCTCGCACAGGATACGGTCGTTCCCAAGGACATCTCGGCTCACGTGCAGGCGCACATCCTGGCCGAGGCGCTGCCGCACATGCATGCGCTACGACGAGCAGACCGTCGTCATCAAGTTCGGCGGCCACGCCATGGGCGACCAGGCGCTGGCCGACGCCTTCGCCAAGGACATCGTCTACCTCAAGCAGTCGGGCGTCAACCCGATCGTCGTGCACGGCGGCGGTCCGCAGATCGCCGCCATGCTGAAGAAGCTCGAGATCAAGTCCGATTTCGTGCAACGGGCTGCGGGTCACCGACAAGCCGACCGTCGAGGTGGTCGAGATGGTGCTCGCCGGCCTCATCAACAAGGAGATCGTCTCGGCCATCAACCGGCAGGGCGGCAAGGCCGTCGGCATCTGCGGCAAGGACGCCAACCTGATGATCGCGCGCAAGATCACCGAGATGCCGGATCCCGAAAGCAACATCATGAAGGCGGTCGACATCGGCTACGTGGGCGATCCGCTGCGAGGTCAACCCGCACATCGTCGAGGTGATCTCGAAGTCCGACCTCATCCCGGTCATCGCGCCGGTCGGCGTCTCGCCGCGAAGGCGAGACGCTCAACATCAACGCCGATACGTTCGCCAGCGCGCTTGCCGCGCGCATGAAGGCCAAGCGCCTGCTGCTGCTGACCGACGTCGAAGGCGTGCTCGACAAGGACAGGCAACCTGATCGCCGAGCTCACCATCGAGGAGGCGCGGAGCTGATCCGCAACGGCACCATCACGGGCGGCATGATCCCCAAGATCGAGGGCTGCATCGAGGTGGTGGAAGCGGGCGTCGAGGCCGTCGTCATCATCGACGGCCGCGTGCCGCACTGCGTGCTGCTCGAGCTGTTCACCGATCACGGCGTCGGCACGCTGGTCGGCCGGCGCAAGCCCAAGACCGAAGAGAGCGTGAATGGCCGGCAGAGCCGCAGCAGGCGAGGCTCGGCTCGCAGGCCTGCTCTGCGCTTCGAGCGGCGGCCGGGCGACGCGCCGCGCGGCTTCGACGCCACACGCGTCTGGGTGTTCGATCTCGACAACACGCTCTATCCGGCGGAATGCAACCTGTTCGCCGAGGTCGATCACCGCATGGGCGATTTCATCGCCCAGTATCTCGGCGTGCCGTACGAGTACGCGCGGCATCTGCAGAAGAGCTACTACCGCGCAGTTCGGCACGACGCTGTCGGGCCTCATGCGCGTGCACAAGGTGGATCCGGCCGAGTTCCTCGACTACGTGCACGATATCGACCTTTCGGTCGTCGAGGCGTCACCGGACCTGCGCCGCGAGATCGAGCGGCTGCCCGGCCGCAAGCTGATCTACACCAACGGCTCGCGCCGCTCACGCCGAGCGGGTGGCGGAAAAGCTCGGCGTGCTCGATCTGTTCGAGGACATCTGCGATATCGTCGCGTGCGACTACGTCCCGAAGCCCGAGGCCGATGCGTTCAAGCGCATGGTCGAACGTCACGGCGTGGCGCCGCAACAGGCGGCGATGTTCGAGGACATGCCGATAACCTCGAAGCCCCGCACGCGCTGGGCATGACGACGGTGCTCGTGCATTCGACCTACCTCGATCATCCCGTGCAGGAGCAGATGAAGCGCTGGACGGAGCTGCCCGCAGCACATTCATCACATGACGCTGGATCTCACGGGATTTCTGTCGGGATGCAGAACGTCTGACTAGCGTGTGGCGCGTGCCGAGTTCTAGCCCTGCTTTTCCCAGCGGCCGCTGTCGGACTGGCGCCAGTAGGTGACAGCGCAGCCGGCGGCTTTTGCAGCCTGCCATTGCTGGCGCGCCTTGCCCGTTGCTTCGGGATCATGCCCGTCGAACAGATAGACGAGACGCGCCGCACTCTCGAAATCGGATGTCTCGGCACCGTCGACGAGAAAGCGCACGCCGGCGCCATTCGGATTGGCGTCGCCCGTGGTCAGAAAAATTGGCTGCACATCGGTGCTGCCGTCGCGCTCGGTGCCGTGAGGGAGGAAGCTGTCCTCGGTGTAAGTCCACAGTGCAAGGTCGAGCGCTTCGAGCCGCTCAGTGCTTGCGGACTGCACGACTGCGCGCCATCCGCGCTCGAGCGTTTTCTCGAGCAGGCTCGGCAGCACGCGCTCGAGGGGCGCGCGCTCGAGATGATAGAACAGCACTTCCGATTTCGTGCCTGTCACAGGTCAGACTCCCATCGGCGCGTTGGTGATGAAACCCGCGTATGACGCCACTATTAAGCGTGGCGCACTTAGCCGCGCATTGGTGAAGATTGCCACTTGTATTGGGCAAGGCACTACCCTATCTGTCGCGGTCCGGTGCGGCGCCATCTTGGGTGACGCCCGTGTGGGCGGTGAGCTCGGCAGCCTTCTAACGTTCGCTGCCTTGCTCCCGCCCACTGCGATTCTTGGGGACGCTTGCGTGCAGCTTCGCGTTGATCGCGACCTGCACGCTCCCCGTCTCACCTCTGAGTCAGCGCTTCAAGATACTTGCGCGGCACCATGCCGGAATCGACGAGCGCGCGAAGGCAACGCGGAGACAGCGAGCCGCGCTTGCCGGCTTGGCTCATGCAATTGCGAAGTTGCGGCGTGCCCTCGTTGTACTGCGGGCAGAACTGCAGATAGTCGCTCGTGCAGGCTTTCTCGACGCGTTTGCTCACGGCGCCGGCTTCGACGGCGAGCATGACGAGGCTTGCGCCGGCGATGGCGCCGACGAGGCTCAGGCGAGCGAGCCGAGACCGGCCACGTGCGGCCGTCAGTGCGAAGGGCATGTCATAATCCTCTTGCGTTTTTTGTTGCGACAGCTCCCGGCGTCGCGTGTGCGGGCGGAAAATAGCCCGGCCGACGCGCGGGCGCCAGCCTGTGATCAGCAACCGGACGTTAGGGTTAGCTGCGCCGGCGGCCGCGTTTCCCCTCGAAGGGATTGTCGCCCTTACGCAGGTTGAGACGGATGGGGGTTCCGGGAAGATCGAATGCATCGCGCAGGCTGTTGGTCAGGTACTTGAGGTAGGACTTCGGCAGGTCCTGGGGCTTCGAGCAGAAGGCGACGAACGTGGGCGGGCGCGTCGAAGCCTGCGTCATGTAACGGATCTTGATGCGGCGGCCCGAGGCTGCGGGCGGTGAGTGACGGGACAGCGCCTCCATCAGCCAGCGGTTCAACTTCGGCGTCGGCACACGGCGGTTCCAGACCTCGGCGGAGGTGACGACAGCGCGCATGAGCTTGTCGAGGCCCTTCTCGCTCGCGGCGGAAATGGGAATGATGGCAACGCCAGGAACCTGCGCCAGGCCGTCCGTCACCTTGGCGATGAGCTCCTTCAGGTACTTCTGCTTGTCTTCGATCAGATCCCACTTGTTGACGGCAATGACCAGGGCGCGGCCTTCCTGTGCCACGAGATCGCCGATGGTGAGATCCTGATGCTCGAGCGTGCGCTCGGCATCGATCACGCAGCACGACGACCTCGGCAAAGCGGATGGCGCGAAGGGTGTCGCTGGTCGAAAGCTTCTCGGCGTCGTCGGTGATTTTGGCGCGGCGGCGCAAGCCTGCGGTGTCGAACAGCTTCATGTCGCGGCCGTTCCAGGTGAAGTCGCTGGAGACGGAGTCGCGCGTCAGTCCCGGCTCGGGTCCGGTGATCATGCGATCCTCGCCGAGGACCGCGTTGACGAGCGTAGATTTGCCGGCATTGGGCCGGCCGACGATGGCGACGCGAAGCGGGCGCTCCGGCTCGGCTTCTTCGGCCTCGCCGGGTTCACCGCGACGTCGCGACTTGGCTTCGAGGCCGAGAGCGGCAAGGCAGTCGCGCTCGAGATCGCCGAGGCCGAGACCATGCTCGGCGGAGATCGCCACTGGTTGTCCGAGACCGAGCTTGAAGGCTTCGTAGAAGCCTTCGTCCGAGGCGCGGCCTTCGCACTTGTTGGCGACCAGGACCACGGGGCGGCCGGACGTGCGCGCGATACGGGCAAACAGCTCGTCGGCTGCGGTGACACCGTCGCGCGCATCGATGACGAACAGCACGAGATCGGCGGTGGTCAGGGCCGCTTCCGTCTGCTGGCGCATACGATCGGCGATGGAGCCGCGCTTGGCGTCCTCGAGGCCTGCCGTGTCGAAAAGCGTGATGGCGTGACCGCCAAACTCCGCCTCGCCCTCGCGCCGGTCGCGCGTGAGCCCTGGAAGGTCGGAGACGAGCGCGTCACGCGTGCCCGTCAGGCGGTTGAAAAGGGTCGACTTGCCGACGTTCGGTCGGCCGACTATTGCGATTTTTGGAGACATGGCCTGTTTCAGGTTTGAGGCCGCTTATGCCGCGAATTGATCGGAAAAGCAAAGGGCGGTGCTCGCCCGAGCCTGCTGGCCCCAGGAATGCAGTGTTTTGGATTAACCGGAGCTTGGTAAACGCGGCCTTTGGCTCACTCGCGGGTCAGTTGAGCGCGATGAGCTTGGCTTCGTCGGTGAGCACGAACATGCGCCCCTGAGCCACGATCGGAGCAATGTAGATGGGATCGCCCAGCTCCATCTGGCCGGTGGCGCGGCCGGTCAAGGCGTCAACGCCGGCGAGCTGGCCCTTGTTGGACGTCAGCCAAAGCGTGCCATTGGCAAGCACCGGACCCGACCAGGTCGTGGCACCGGCCATCTTGGACGTCCATTGGATCTTGCCGTCGCGGCGATTGATAGCCATGAGCTGGCCGCTCGTATCGACGACGTAAACAGATTCTCCAGCCACCCACGGCATCTGCGTGCCGGGCACGTTGAGTGACCAGAGGCGCTCGCCGGAGCTGGTCTTGGTTGCGACCATGCGGCCGCCGTGCCCGATCGCGAACACGACACCGCCTTCGATAGCCGGTCTTGCGGCGTCGCTCATGGACGCCAATTGCGAGGTGGTGCGGGTTCGCGACAGGCTTTCGGACCACACGGCGGCGCCGTCCGCCACTTTCAGGCCGACGAGGTCGCCGGAGGCATAGGGGACGACGACGATATCACCCTCGACTGCCGGGCTGGAATTGAGTCCTAGGCTCGCTTGCTGGGGCAAGCCGCGTACCGACCAGAGTTCCGTGCCGTCGATGCCGGAGAGGCAATAGAGGCGTCCTTCAATGCTCGTGACATAGACGCGCTCGTTTGCAGACGTCGGCGAGGCGCGGATCGGCACGCCGAGCGACTTCTCCCACAGGCGCTTGCCAGTGCCCGGTTCGAGAGCGACGACGTTGCCATAGCCGCTCGCGGCATAGATGCGGCCGCCGTCGGCGGCCAGACCGCCGCCATAGGCGCCGCCATCATCGCCGCCACCGAGCGAGAACAAGCTCGAGGCACTGAAGCCAGATCCCTTGTTCGGGTTATCCGGCGCGAGCGATACGCGCCATGCCGCGGAACCGCCGTTGACTGCGAACGCGCTGACATTGCCCTGGGCATCGAGCGCGTAAACGCGCCCGTCGTAAACGATCGGGCTCGCCATAACCTTGCCGGTCTTGCTCGACCCCTTGCCGGCGTCCGCGCTCCAGGCCTGCTTGATGGATCCGGGTAGCTCAAGATTACCGGGGGCGTTGTTGGATTCGCCGCCCGGCTGCGCCCAGCTTTCGTTGGCGCGTGGTGCCGGGATGACGATCCGAGCAGAGCCGTCGGCCAGCTCGCCGCTGATCTTTTCCTGCGCCGGCATGACGGGAATGCGCTTACCCGGCAGTGGCGGGATCTTTTCCTTGAACGGATTGAGCTCGGAGACCTTGGGCAGGCTCGGCAAGCTGTCGGAACACCCGGACAACAGAGCGAGCAGAGCGACTGACAGCGTCAGCGCTCTGGCCCCCCTCTTTCCGCGCCGCATAGTCCTGCCGGCGTGCATCCAGGCATCCCCTCGTTACGGCCCGTCGTTACGGCGTCGGCGCGGCGGGCTTCTTGTCGTCGCCCGTAGTCGTGTCGGCCGGTGCCGGTGCGGTCGCTGGCGGAGTCTTCGCAAGCTCGGAGAGCGCGATGGTGGACATAACCTGGCGGACGCGCTCCACCGCGCTTTGCGGAACCTGCGGATCGACGAGAAGAGGCGCCAACGTCGTACGCGCTTCTTCGAGCTTCCCGGCCTTTACAGCGGCGGTGCCGAGAAGCTCGCGAGCGATATAGCGCCACGAGCTGTCGTCGGCCATCAAAGGCGTGAGCCAATTCTTGATGTCCGTAAAGTCTGCCTGGCCCAGCCGAAGCGATACGGCTTGAAGCTTGGCGAAATTCGCGAGGATCGGGTCGGCCCCGCCTTGGGCGGCGAGCTTGTCAAATATGGCGAGAGCTTCGTCACGCTTGCCGGCCTTGAGCTTGGCGCCTGCGAGGGACAGCTCAGCGAGCGCGGCATAGCCTGCCGGGCCGTTGGCTGCGATCTGCTCCAGGGCCTTGGCGGAGTCTTCGGGCTTGCCGGCAGCGGAGAGGCCAATGGCGGCTTCGTACTCGGCGCCCGCGGTCTGCGACCTGGCGAGCTTGTGGCTTTCCCAGTATTTCACGCCGCCAACTGAGACGACGATCAAAGCTGCGGCCGCGAGGATGTAGGTTCCGTAGCGTTCCCAGAGCTTCTGGAACTGCTCACGGCGCAGCTCTTCCTCAACCTCGCGAAAGAGAGCGTCGTTGTTATCTGCCATAGAGCCCTTTGCCCGATTGTTGTTTTCTTTGTCCCGGAAGACGTCCATCTCCGACGGGCAGCACTTCGTGCCGTCGCATTAGATACTCCGGTCGCCCCTCGAAGCGCAATTCCGGTCGGATGACGCCAGTCTCTGTGGTGAATATCACCTGCTAAGTGCTGGCAGTTTTCGGCTTTTTCGTGGCCCGGGGCGGGGGCGGGACGCTTTCGCCCGTGGTCTCCGCCGGGGCTCCCTCGTCCGGGTTCATCGCGTACGTATGCTCCTCAGCGGGAAAGCGCCCGGAGCGCACCTCGTCGGAATAGGAACGGATGGCGCCCTCGATCGCGGCGCCTATGGCCCCGAACTCGCGGACGAATTTGGGGACGCGCGGCGAAAGGCCGAGCATGTCCTCCATGACCAGGATCTGGCCGTCGCAGTTGGCCGACGCCCCGATGCCGATGGTCGGGATCGGTATGCCAGCGGTTATGCGGGCGGCCAGAGGCGCCGTAATGGCTTCCAGCACCACGGCAAAGGCGCCGGCGTCGGAAATGGCGCGCGCATCTTCCTCGAGCGCAGCCCACTCCGCCTGCTTACGGCCCTGGGCCTTGAAGCCGCCGATGACATTGATGGACTGGGGCGTGAGCCCGACGTGCGACATGACCGGAATGCCGCGCTCGACCAGGTAGTGGACGGTTTCCGCCATGCGCCGTCCGCCTTCGATTTTCACGGCGCCGCAGTCCGTCTCCTTCATCATGCGTGCTGCGTTGCGAAAGGCGACCGAGGGGCTTTCCTCGTAGGTGCCGAAGGGCATATCGACGACGACCAGCGCCCTCTTGGCGCCGCGAACGACGGCGCGGCCGTGCATGATCATCAGCTCGAGCGGCACCGGCACCGTGGTCTCGTAGCCGTGCATCACCATGCCGAGGCTGTCGCCGACGAGCAGGAAGTCGCAATATTTGTCGGCAATTGCGGCCGTATGCGCGTGATAGGAGGTCAGCGAGACGACGGGGCGCACGCCCTTCAAGGCGGTGATGTCGGGTGCCATGAGCCTGCGGGACGAGCTGTGGCTGGACATGAGTGCGTCGATACCTTTCGTCGGTCGTCTTGAAGCGATTGGGAGAGGCTCTCGCGGCTGCCCCGGCCCGATGTCTGGCCCGCCAAGAGAGATATAGGGATCCCTCGCTCTGGCCGGATGCTGCACCTGCCGGCTGACCATTTCTATAGGCGGAACGGGTCGTCTTTTACATGGCGATCCATGAACGAGCTTTACGTGCCCAGTGGCAGAAGAACAGGAACAATTCCTTTACGTCTTGTTACCGGTACTTCCGCCCTTTTAGCCGCGAAAGCTCGGCCTCGTGTGGATTGGGTCACACTATTTTGCACAGGCGGGGGTAAGATCGCCTCGAATTGCTACGACTACTTGCATTCTGCTAACCATACATTAGGCGGCACGCGCTAATCCTTGAGAACGTTTGAATTTCCTTTTTCAGCTCCTGGGGGCGGGTTGTTGTGTTTTTTATCCTGAAAAATTTCTCAGCCGGGCCAGCAGCCGGCTCTGCCGCCGTCAGCATTAACCTGGCCGGCGCAATGGTTCTAAGCGCGAGCCTCGGTTTCGGGATCATGACCGTGCCGACCGGCGGGGCTCAAGCTCAGGGGTTCTTCAGCTTCTGGGATGAGGCGCCGCAGTCTCGCAAGGTCAAGAAGCCGCGGGCGCAGAAGGCAGTCAAGCAGGACGATCCGACGAGTGTTTCGCTCTCGGCGGAGCGGTCCATCAGGGGGCCCCTCGTTCTCAGCGTCTCTCTCGCGAAGCAGCGCGTCACCGTTTACAATTCTACCGGGGTCGTAGCCCAATCTCCGATTTCTTCCGGACGCGTCGGCTATTCCACTCCGACGGGCGTGTTCACGATCATCGAGAAGAACCGCATTCACTATTCCAACCTCTATCAAAACGCGCCCATGCCCAATATGCAGCGCATCACCTGGTCGGGTGTGGCGCTGCATGCCGGCGCGCTTCCGGGTTATCCCGCCTCGCACGGCTGCATTCGCCTACCGCATGGCTTCTCGCAGAAGCTGTTCGGCATGACCAAAATGGGTGCGCGCGTCATCGTTTCGCGCGAGCCGGTTGCGCCCGTGGCCTTTGCGCATGAGCGGCTGTTCAATGCCTATCCGCCCGAGGCCGCGATGACGACGGCATCGATCGCGACGCAGGTGGCCGACGCCTCGAATTCCACCGTCGGCGGTGCCACCTCGGTCTCCGCATGTGCTCGGCATGACGGCTGCCGCCGCAGCTGAGACGCCGCAGCCGCTGCCGCGCTCTCCCTATCGCATGCGCCGCGAGAGCGAGCTCAATCGCATCACCGCCGACATCAGGACGGCCGGCTACTTGAAGGCCGACGCGTCGGTTGCGCTCAAGCAGGCCGCAAAGGCTGCAGATGAAGCCCGCGCACCGTACATGAAGGCTCGTCCGGCTCTCGACAAGTTGGACATCGCGGCGCGCAAGGCCGAGAGCGCACGCGACGCCGCGCAGCGAGAGATCGCCTATATCGATGGCCTCAAGACCTCGAAGCGCAAGATCAAACGCCTCTGCCGAGCGCAAGCTCGACAGAGAAGCGCGCTTCGCTCGAAGCCAAGTTGCCTTCGCTTTCACAAGTGAGCCGAGGCCGCACGGGCCGAATGGCAAGTCGCAAACGAGGCGGCAAAGCCGCTTGAAACCGCGATGATGCAGGCAGAAGCCGCACGCCGCGCTGCATTCGCAGAGTTCGCGAAGGCCAATGCGGCTCTGAGCAAGGCGCTCGGAGAGGAAGATGCGATCAAGCGTCAGGATGCCAAGCGGGCTTATCCGGTGTCGGTGTTCATCAGCCGCAAGACGCAGCGCCTCTATGTGCGCCAGGGTTATGAGCCGATCCTCGATGTTCCCGTGACCTTCGATCGGGCTGACGAAGTGATCGGAACGCATGTGTTCACGGCGCTCGACTACGTGCCGAACAAGACCGAGATGAGCTGGACGGTCGTCTCGATCCCGACAGACGGCTCGGGAAAGTCCGACAGCAAGAAGTCGAAGAAGGACAAGTCGGCCAAAGCCGATGCGCCCGCTCCAGTGGCTGTCCCAGCCTCCAAGCAGACGGCGGCCTCGGCGCTCGAGCGCATCACGATCCCGGAAGACGTGCGCGAGCGTATCGCCGACGTCATGAAGCCCGGCTCTTCGCTCATCATCTCCGACAACGGCATGAGCGGAGAGACCGGCGAGTACACCGACTTCATCGTGTCGCTGCGCTAAGGATCTTTGATGGGACCGATGATTCACGCTTCGGACTGATAAGGCCCGAAGCGATCATGGTCCAGTACGTCGAGGTAATCAAAAAGCCCTCCTGCTACCAAGCGGGAGGGCTTTTGCTTAGGCGCGTGCCGGCGATGCGATCAGGGCGCGACGCTGGTCGATATGAGCGGCACGCCGATAAGGTGCGTGTGTCCCCAGAACAGCATGAAGGCATAGAGCGCGACGCCCGCGACGACGACGAGGATGTCGTTGATGGGGCTCGTGGGGGCCGGCGGGAGGGGCTGCTCTCGGACGACGCTTGATCGAGATGCGGTCATACACGGCAAAAGCGAGGAAGGCTCCGAACAGAACGAGCGAGCCCAGGTCGCCGTTGGTGATCAGATGGGCGAGGGCCCAGGTCTTTATGGCGATGAGCATCGGGTGCTTCGTCGCCGTGCGGATGCGCGATGGAACCTGCGAAGCCACAAGGAAGATCATCGCCGGCAGCATCAGCAAAAAGGTGATGTGCCGCGTCCAGGTCGGCGGGTCCCAAAGAACCGGGTTCTTGCCTGGCATGAGCTGCAGCTTGTGATAGCCGAGCACGATCAGTGCGAGGCCGGCGAGCGCGACGACCGAAAACGCGATCTTGTAGGCACCCTCTCCGAAGCGCGAAACGAGCCCGTCGCGGAGGCCCGGCGAGGCCGGCACCAGATGTGCCGCGAAGAAGATGACGAGCCCAAGTATCAGTACGAGCATTTCGACTTTCCCTCCCGTTTGCGCCGCGGCCGCCGCTTCTGGACCTATGATTCACGCTTCGGACTGATAGGGTCCGAAGCGATCATGGCCGGCGACCGCGCGTCTCAAATTCGTCCGTATCTCCTCATAGTGGTGGCACTACAAGACGACCGGGACCGAGTTGTTAGCATATTTGGGGATATGCTTGGTCACCCGTTCAAGCGAGGGGCCCATGAGTGTGTTCGGGCAGGTGATTCCCTTTCGCGCCAGGCGTGAGAGCGCTCCGGTGCCGGCTGCGCGCGTCCACCGTTCGCTGAGTGCGGCGTTGGCTGACGCAGGACTGGCCGAGGCGCCGTCCCTATCAGAGCTCAGAGTTGCTGACCACCAGGTACAGCACCCAGGCCAGCAGCACGGTGGCGAGCACCGGCGCCATGAGGGTCTGCCAGAGCTGTCCGGCCACCCGTTCGCGGCGGAAATAGCGCGACGACGGCGAGGGAGCACAGCATGTACAGCACCAGCAGTGCCGCGACGGCCAGCCCGCTGAACCAGGAGAACAGGGTCAGGACAGGGTCCAGGGCCAGCACGGCGAACGGCGCCACGAGCAGGAACGGCGATCGCCGTCTGGATCCAGGCGGCGACGGCAGGGGCGCGGTGCCGGTTGGTCCGGGCCACGGCGCCGGGCATGGAGCCGCGCAGCGCCAGCGAGTGGAGGTAGCGGTTGATGCCGTTGTGGAAGGCGATGATGCCGGCCAGCAGGGATGTCACCAGCAGGATGCCGGTGGTGATTCCGGCCCACGGCCCGAACAGCTCCACCATCGGCGCCAGCACGAAGGAGGTGGAGTCGCCGGATTCGAGGGCCGCCCCCGCGGCGTCGATGACGTGCGAGGGGCCGTAGTAGCTGACCAGCATCCAGGAAATGAAGGAGAAGAAGACGGCGATGACGCCAACCGACAGATAGGTGGCCCGGGCCACCGTGCGGTGGGCATCCTTGGCCTCGGCCGAGTAGATGGCCGTGGATTCGAAGCCGAACATGGAAGCCACAGCGAACATGATGGCTACGCCCGGGGGCGCCGCTGGCGATCGCCTCGGGCGAGAAGGAGGCCGCCAGGCTGAGCCCTTCCGGCCCGCCGCCCCGCAACAGCACGGCGAAGCCGAACATCAGCAGGATTGCGACTTCCAGGCCCACGAGCACGCGCCAGGACCCGGGCGCCCGAGCTCGATGTTCAGGGATCCCAGCACCTGCACGCCCGCCATGGTGACCATGGCCAGCAGCCACCAGGGAACCTTGATCCCGGCGGATGCCGAGGAGCCCCGAGAACGCCGCGCCGTACAGCCCGTACATCGCCGCCTGGACCGTGCTGTAGGCCAGCAGCGCCAGCCACGCCGCCCCGGCGCCGATCTTGCGCCCAAAGGCGGCCGTGACATAGGCGTAGAAGGCGCCGTTGGCCTGGATCTTGCGGCTCATCGCGACGAATCCGACGGCGAAGATCACGATGACGATGCCGACCACCAGATACGCGCCCGGGGCGCCGGCGCCGTTGCCGAGGGCCGCAGCCAGCGGCGACTGCCCCGACGATTCCGGTCAGCGGCGCCTGCGCGGACAGGACAAAGAAGAGAATGCCCATGACGCCGACGCTGCCGGCGCGCAGAGCAGTGGAGTGCTCCGGGCGGGGACTGGCTTCTGCGGTCCGGGATTCGGAATTTGAAATACTCATCGGATCCTTCTTAACGGTCATGAGTGCTGGGAAATGGCGGTGCAAGACTGGAGCATGCGCTGCACCGTGAAATCCAGCATGGCAGGTGACGCCCGTCACTCTCTTGTCGATCAGCGATCGGTTGTTGTTCCTCAGCGCAACGGCATCCAGTGGCCCGTCGCGATCATTCGCAGTGGGTCAACTGCAGTTCGCGCAAAGACAAGACCGCGCGTCCGGCGCCGGAGGACACTCGGAGAGACAGTACGGTCGCCCGGAGCATCCTGTGCCATACCGCCAGTCCTCAACTGTTCGGTGCCTCAACTACTCGATGTGGAGTACCCCATGGAAACCTACGACGCCCTGCTGGCCTCGATCACCCCGGACGCCGGCGAGACCCGGACCATCCTTGACCCCGCCACCGGCACCGCGGTCGGCGAAGCCCCGGTCCACACCGTCGAGGACCTGGAGCACGCCATCGCCGCCGCGGTCGCCGCCCAGCCGGCGTGGGCCGCGCTGGGCCACGACGCCCGGTCCGCCGCGCTGCTCAAGGCAGCCGACGCCGTCGAACGCTCCGCCGAGGAACTCGCCCGGCTGCTCTCCCGCGAGCAGGGCAAACCCCTCAACGGCCCCAACGCCCGCTTCGAGGTCGGCGCCTGCGCCGCCTGGCTCCGCGCCGCCGCCACCACCGCCGCTGGACCCGGAAGTCGTCGTCGACGACGGCGAAACCTACGCCGAACTGCACTACCGGCCCATCGGCGTCGTCGGCGCCATCGGCCCGTGGAACTGGCCCATGATGATCACCATCTGGCAGATCGCCCCCGCCCTGCGGATGGGCAACGCCGTGGTGGTCAAACCCTCCAAGATAACCCCGCTGTCCGTCCTGGCCCTGGTCAAGGTCCTCAACGAGGAACTCCCCGAGGGCCTCCTCACCGTCGTCTCCGGCGACCGCGAGGTCGGCGCCCGCCTGGCCGAACACCCCGCCGTCGGCAAGATCATGTTCACCGGCTCCACCGCCGCCGGCAAGGCCATCATCCAGTCCTCCGCGGACACCGTCAAACGCCTCACCCTGGAACTCGGCGGCAACGACGCCGGCATCGTCCTGCCCGACGCCGACCCGAAGGCCATCGCCGAAGGCCTGTTCTGGGGCGCCTTCATCAACACCGGCCAGACCTGCGCCGCGCTCAAACGCCTCTACGTCCACGACAGACATCTACGACGCCGTCTGCGACGAACTCACCAAAGTCGCCGCCGCCATGCCGATGGGCGTCGGCCTGGACGAAAACAACGTCCTGGGCCCGCTGCAGAACAAGGCCCAGTACGACATCGTCGCCGGCCTCGTCGAAGCCGCCCGGGACTCCGGCGCCCGCATCCTGATCGGCGGCAACCCGGACCCGGACCAGCCCGGCCACTTCTACCCCGCCACCCTGGTCGCGGACATCGACAACGACAACCCCCTCGTCGCCGAGGAACAGTTCGGCCCCGCCCTGCCGATCATCCGCTACAGCACCATCGACGAGGCCGTCGCCATGGCCAACGGGCTCGACGTCGGACTCGGCGCCTCCGTCTGGTCCCCCGACCTCGCCGAGGCCCGCAAGGTTGCCGCCCGGCTCGAAGCCGGCACCGTCTGGATCAACAAACACGGCGCCGTGGACCCCCGCGTCCCCTTCGGCGGCGCCAAGCAGTCCGGCTACGGCCTCGAATTCGGCGTCGAAGGCCTCAAAGCCCTCGGCATCCCCCAAGTCATCAACGGCTGACACCGCGCCTGGCGCGGCCGTGGCGGGCACGGGTTCGTGGCGCAGGTAGCTGCGCCGGAACCGGCCGCTGCCGGCGGTCAGCGCCCGCAGCTCCACTGCGTACCGCAGCAGTTCCTGGTCCGGAACCTCGGCATTGATCTCGGTGCCATCGGCGCCGGCGGACGTCGTTCCGGTCAGGCGGGCCCGGCGGGAGGACAGGTCGCTCATCACAGCGCCCACGTGCTCCTCCGAAACGCTGATGGTCACGGCCGAGACCGGCTCCAGGAACTGGATGCGGGTTGCCGCCGCCGCCTCGCGGAGGGCCAGCGCGCCGGCAGCCTGGAACGCGGCGTCAGAGGAATCCACGCTGTGCGTCTTGCCGCCGACCAGCGTCACCCGGATGTCCACCACCGGGAAGCCGGCGGAGACGCCCTTCTGCATCTGGGCCCGGACACCCTTCTCCACCGAGGTGATGAACGGCCCGGGGATCACCCCGCCCACGGTCTTGTCGACAAACTCGAACCCGGCGCCGCGGTCGAGGGGTTCCACTTCGATGTCGCAGACGGCGTACTGGCCGTGGCCGCCGGATTGTTTGACGTGGCGCCCGTGGCCCGGCAGCCGGCGCGGCAAACGTCTCCCGCAGCGGCGTGACCACCGGGACGGTCTGCAGGTTCACGCCCTGGTCCCGCAGCCTGCCCAGGACGACGTCGGCGTGCGCCTCGCCCATGCACCACAGGATCAGCTGGTGGGTTTCGGAGTTTCGTTCCACCCGCAGGGTCGGGTCTCCGGCGGTGACCTTCCCCAGGTTCCTGGCCAGGGCGTCCTCGTCGCCGTGCGTGGCCGCCTCGACGGCCACCGGCATGAGCGGCTCCGGCATGTCCCAGGGGGCCACCAGCAGCGGACGCTCCTTGGCCGAAATCGTGTCGCCGGTCTCGGCGGTGCCCAGTTTGGTCAGTGCGCAGATGTCCCCGGCCACGCAGAACGGCACCGGCCGCAAGCCCGATCCCAGCGGCGAGTAGACGTGGGTGATCCGCTCGTCGCTGTCGTGGTCCTCGTGGCCCGCGGTCGGCCATTCCGCGGCCGCCCACATGAATCGCGGCGTCCTCCCGCACTGTGCCGGAGAAGACGCGCACCAGGCACACCCGGCCGAGGAACGGGTCGATCGTCGTGCGGACCACTTCGCCGAGCAGCGGCCCCGCCGGGTCGCAGCCCAGCGGGTCCGCGGGAACGCCGCCGAGGTCCGTTGCCGCCGGAACGCCGAGCTCGGCCGGCGTCGGAAACCCGCGCACCAGGACCTCGAGCAGTTCCGTCAGGCCGAGCCCTGACTCCGACGATGTCGGCAGCACCGGATGAAAGGTTCCCGCGGGCGACGGCCGTTTCCAGGTCGGCGATCAGGACCTCGGGATCGATTTCTTCGCCGCCGAGGTAGCGGTCCATGAGCGACTCGTCCTCGCTTTCGGCAATGATCCCCTCGATCAGGGCGCCCCGTCGCGGACTCAGAGGCAGCAAGTTCGGCGTCGGTCGCGGCGCGGACGGCGGGCGCCTCTCCCTCCGGGCCGAGCCGGGAAACCGTCCCGGCCAGCAGCCCGAGCAGCCCGGTGATGGCGCCGTCCGCGCGGACCGGCAGGTAGAGCGGCAGGATCGACTCACCGAACGCCAGACGGCAGCGGGCGACGGCGGCGTCGAAATCCGCGCGCGGATGGTCCAGGCGGCTGATAACCACGGCCCGCGGCATGCCGAGCCGCTGACACTCGCTCCAGAGCGCGGTGGTCGCGGCGTCGACATCGTCGGTGGCTGAGGCGACAAAGAGCACCGCATCTGCAGCACGAAGCCCTGCCCGCAGCTCGCCGATGAAGTCGGTATAGCCCGGTGTGTCCAGCAGGTTGATCTTGATGCCCCCGGCCGTGACGGGCAGCACGGCGAGCGCCACGGACCGCTGCTGCGCGATGGCGGAGGGGTCGGAGTCTCCCACCGTGGTGCCCTCGGCGATGGTGCCTTTCCGGGTGATGGCCCCGGTGGCGGCCAGCAGGGCCTCGGTCAGCATTGTTTTTCCCGAGCCGGAATGGCCCACGAGCGCCACATTGCGGATATTCTCCGGCTGCTCCGGCGGCGCGGCCCCGTTCGCGTCTGCCCGCCGGAGGTCAGATGTGCCCCGGACCGGACCCCTGGACGGAGTCTTGGCGCCCTTCGCCGGCATGGAAACCTCCTGGCGTCGCATCCACTCGTGCCCCGCAGGGCCTTGTGTTAAGGATTGGACACCCTGAGACACCCGGACAGCAAGGGCTTTCTCACGCCGCGGCCGGAGCAGCCCGGGAGCCGGTGGCCGCCCGGCTTCGGAGCCAACGGCCTAACGCCTTACCTTTGCCCTTCCACCAGCTGTCTTCATCGGAGTCATAGTGCCACCGAAAGATCACGGCGACCATGACGAACACTCCGGCGGCGACGTCCTGCCAGGAACCGGCGGCGGCATCGATGAGCGCGCTGCACGCCATGACCCCAATGGACGGCAGAGCAAGCGAGCGGAAGATGGTGTTGGCCACATACCGGCGGTGGGATCTCGGCACAGACACCGCGCGGACGAAGTCGAAGCACACGCATACGACCACCAGCGTCTGGCCCAGCGACAGCAGGATGGATCCCGGTAGGGAACCGGCGAACAGGACGGCTGCCTGAAGTCCCTGGCTCACAGCGTGCCCGCGACCGCTGCCGGCCGCAGCCGGGACGAGGCCGGCCCTGAGAAGTCGGATGTGGACGGATAAATCTCGGGTGAATCATGCATGCGATGCCCCCCGGCGTGTACGCTCCTCCGCTGGCCCCGCGCCAAGGCTTCCGGAAGGAGCCGGGTTCGCACACCAGACTTTTCTGACACTCCAATTCAACGCCGGAGCCGGGCAGGAAGTCACGCAAGTCAGGTACCTGACTATCGGATGACGGCACGTGCTTTCGTGTCCAAATACTCAGTTCGCGGCTGCGGCTACTTGCCAGGCAGCGCGGCGGGGCGCGGAAAGCGGGTCCGGACCTACGAACAGGTGATGGCCCAGATAGAGGACCGGATCCTTGACGGCAGGCTGAAGGCCGGAGACAAACTTCCCAGCGAGAGGGACCTGTCAGCCCTGCTGGGCGTCTCCAGGCCTTCGCTCCGGGAATCATTGAGGGTCCTCGAAGCCCTGGGAATCGTGGACATTCGGCCCGGCGGCGGGGCTGAAGGAGGAGCCGTCCTGGTGGGCGAGCCGGGATCCGGCTTCGTCAACCTGCTAAAACTCCAGCTCGCGCTGGGACAGTTCGACCAGACCGATGTACTCGAAACCCGGGTCGCGTTGGAGACCTGGTGTTGCGAGGAAGCCGCAGTCCGGTCCACGGATAAGGACCACCAGGACCTGGAACTGATCCTGGACCAGATGGATGACCCGGACATTTCCACAGCCGACTTCAACCGCCTGGATGCCGCGTTCCACGTCCGGATCGCTGAATCCACCGGGAATACGTTGACCTCCCACCTGATGGGCTCTCTCCGGACCGCCATCAACCGCCATCAACCGCCAGATGATCGAAGCCTATGCACGTCTGGCGGACTGGAGGGCGACGGCGAAAGTCGTTCGCAGCGAACACCGGCACATCCTCGAAGCCATCCGGCAGCGGGACGCAGATGAGGCCAAGCGCGCGGTGGGCGATCACATCCACAGCTTTTACAACATTCAAAATGCCAAGGGTCTGAACCAAACGCACTGATGCCGGCAGCCAGCGTGGAGCGGTGGAGAGCCTGGGCACCCCGGGACAGGGAAGACTTCCCGTCCCATATCGAAGGAGCTATGGACGCTCATGAGCATCATCACCCAATCACACGCCAAGCAGGCCGAACAGGGCTCACCGGACAAACTCAAGTCGCGATCGGCAGCGCCGTCGGAACGACCATTAATTATGACTTTCTCGCCTATGGCACGGCTGCCGCGCTGTATTTCGGCACCGCATTCTTTCCCGGCCAAGACCCCGTCGCCGCCACCCTGCTTGCGTTCGCCACCGTCGCGGTCGGCTTTGCCATGCGGCCGCTCGGCGGTCTGATCGGAGGCTACCTCGGCGACAAGTACGGCCGGAAACCGGTCCTGGTCGGCTCGCTCCTGGTCATGGGATTCGCGACCTTTCTGATCGGCGTCCTGCCCACCTACCAGCAGGTGGGCGTTCTGGCCCCGATCCTGGTCGTCGCGATCCGCATCATCCAGGGCCTGGCCTTCGGCGCCGAATGGGGCGGCGCCATCATGATGACCTTCGAACATGCGCCGTGGCGGCAGCGCGGCCGCTACACCGGCATCCCGCAGGCCGGTGTCCCCCTTGGCCTGCTGCTCGCCAACCTCGTCTTCCTTGCCACCACCGGCTGGAACAACGAATGGTCCTGGCGTGTGCCGTTCCTCGCCAGCTCCCTCCTCATCATCGCGGGCATCATCATCCGAATGAAGGTCAGCGAATCGCCGGAATTCGAGGAAACCAAGGCCAAGGGCGAGCTGGTCAAGAACCCCCTGCTGACCGTGATCAAGGATGACTGGCGCACGATTCTCCGCGTGATCGGACTGCGGCTCGCCGAATCCGGCGGCTTCTACGTCATCGTGACCTATCTGCTCTCCTACATTGTGGCCAACAAGCTAGTCGACCGCCAGACGGGCCTGACGGGTCTGGTGCCTCGCCGCCGCCTTGGGTGTGGTGACCACAATCCTCTGGGGCCGGCTCACGGACCGGATCGGACGCCGGAAGCTCTACATCATCGGCTCGGCCGGCATCATTCTCTTCGGCTTCCCGATGTTCCTCATGGTCAACACCGGCGTCCCGTTCCTGGTTATCCTCGTGTACATCGTCGGGCTGCCGATCCTCCACGACATGCTGGCCGGCGCCCAGGGCGCCTGGTTCTCCGAGCTGTTTCCCGCCAACACCCGGACTTCCGGGGCATCCATCGGGTACCAGTTCTCGGCCGCAATCTCCGGTTTCATCCCCCTCATCGCAGCCGCCACGGCCGCCGCCTGGGGCTGGAGCGGCGTGTCAATCGTTTACATGGCCTGCGGAGCCATTGGCCTCATCGCGGCCCTGGTCACGCGGGAAACCTGGGGTAAGCGCGAACGCGCCGCCGTCGACCAGCTCATCACTTCCGGCAAGTAGGCTCGCGCACGCGCCCTGACTACACGCACGCCAAACACGTGGGGCCCGGGACCATTGGTCCCGGGCCCCACGTGTTTGTCCTAGTCCATCCCCCGCGGTCGCCACACCACCAGCGCCTGCGACCTCGCCTGCGGGCGCTTGCCGCGGGCCAGGCTGACGACGTCGCCGGCGGTCCCGGCGGCGAAGATCCGCGAATCGGCGGCCTGGCGGCGTCGGCCAAGCTCCTCCGTCAGTTCACTGACCCGGCGCTGCAGGGCGGCCACCTGGTTCTCCAGCTGCAGGATCCGCTTGATGCCCTCCAGCGAGACCCCCTCCTGAGAGAGGCGCTGGACCTCGCGGAGCATGTTCACATCCCGCTGCGAGTAGCGCCGCGACTTGCCCGGGGCGCGGCTGGGCGAGACGATGCCCAGCCGGTCGTACTGGCGCAGGGTCTGCGGATGCATATCCGCCAGTTCGGCGGCAACCGAGATGACGAAGATCGGCTGATCGAAGTCGATGTCCATGGCTGGATCCTGTTCCTAGAGCCGGGCCTTGGCTGCCAGGCCCGCGCGGACGTCCTCATCAGTGGTCGCCGCGGCGAAGGCCTTCACGGCCGCCTCCGCTTCCTTGTTCAGCTTCCGCGGAACAGCGACGTCGATTGTCACCAGCAGATCGCCGGTGGCCTTGGCGTGCTTGACCCCACGGCCCTTGACGCGCAGTGTACGGCCCGAGGGCGTGCCCGCGGGAACCCTGACCCTGACCTTGTCGCCGTCGATCGTGGGCACCTCGATGTCCGCGCCCAGAGCCGCCTCCGGGAAGGTGACGGGCACGTGGATGCGGAGGTTGTCGCCGTCGCGGAGTAGAAATTCGTGGGGCTTGACCGTAGACGGTGACCATCAGGTCGCCGTTGCCGGCGGGCCGTACTGGCCCTTGCCGCGGACGCGGACCTTTTGGCCGTCCTTGATCCCGGCCGGGACGCGGACGTCGATGACCTCGCCGTCGGGCTCGCGCAGGCCGATCGTGGTGCCGCGGATGGACCCGGCAAAGGAGATGCTGGTGGTCGCCGTCCGGTCGGCGCCCTTCTGCGGAGCGCGCTGGAAGGCCTGGCCGCCGGCCGCCGAAGCCGCCGCCGAACAGGTCGGCGAACTCGGGCGGGATGCCGCCGGCCGTGCTGAAGCCGCCGGAATGGCGTCCGCCGCCGCCGGTGAAGAGCCCGCCGAAGAGGTCCTCGAAGCCGCCGTTCGCGGCAGCCCCGCCGCCCCGCGGGGGCAAAGCGCGCGCCGCCGCCCATGGCCCGGATGGCGTCATACTGCTGGCGCTCATCAGGATCCGACAGCACGGAGTACGCCTCGGAGATGTCCTTGAACTTCTTCTCCGCCGCAGTGTCACCGGAATTCGTATCCGGGTGGTGCTGCCGGGCAAGCTTCCGGTAGGCCTTCTTGATGTCGGCGTCGGAAGCGTCCTTGGCGACACCAAGGATCTTATAGAAGTCCTTGTCCACCCAGTCCTGGCTAGCCAATGGCGTTCCTCTCTAGTTCTGTGTTGCGGTGAGCTCGCTGGTAGAGGGCCGTGCCCGCTTCGCGGTGCCCGCCACGCCGCGGCCCCCGATCCAGCTGCGCTGCGCTCATCTCACCTTAGGCGAGACAACCGCTAGAGCGGAGCGAGACAAGGGGCCCGGAACTGGCCTCGAAGGATCTGGCCGAGGGCCCCGACACGAGCTTGCGAGTGTTGGGAAGGCAATATCCGCTATCGAAGCGTGGCGGCTTAGGTCCGCAGGACCTAAACCGCCACGCGTAGGGGCGGGCCCCTTGTCTCGCTTCGCAAA
>CAWHPZ010000006.1:0-22151 GCA_963831345.1 uncultured Alphaproteobacteria bacterium | reverse complement strand
GGTGCGGTCGCGGAGCATGGTGGCCATGG
This sequence comes from uncultured Alphaproteobacteria bacterium, assembly GCA_963831345.1. Lineage (GTDB taxonomy): Bacteria > Pseudomonadota > Alphaproteobacteria > Rhizobiales > Hyphomicrobiaceae > Hyphomicrobium_C. The sequence continues at coordinate 22,122 of CAWHPZ010000006.1, read as the reverse complement.
GCGCCAGCAGCGTCGGCTCACGTCCGCTGCCAAGGCCGGGATCTGAAATACGGAACTCGTTGACGAACCGGATTTCCGGATAAAGCCGGATCACCTGCCGGAAGGCATAAAGGATGCCGAAGCCGAGCGCGAAGAGGATGAGCCCGTTGAGACCGGGATTGGTCATCAGCGATACCATGAGCTGCTCGTGCAGGATGGCGGCCAGGAACCCGACCAGCGTCAGGAACACGAGCATGCGCACCAGGAACACGCCAGGCGGATTGAGCGGGCGCGCCATCGGGGCCGTTGTAATGTCCGACGGTCGCTTGCGTGCCATTTCGTGTCTCCGGCGGTAGGGCTAGGTCAGATGATGTGGGGCCGATATCAGGCTCGGCCCGATAATAGCCGAACGACTTCGCACCCGAAACGGGCAACATCAGGCCCCGGTGACCTGAAATTGCGGCCGGTTCGAGGCAAGGCGCGCAGCCTCCGCGGCGAGTGCACTAGAGAAGCTTCGCGATTTCCGCCTTGAGCGCCGGTGCCAAATCATCCCGGTCCAGAGCATAGGCAACGTTTGCGACGAGAAAGCCGAGCTTGGAGCCGCAGTCGTAGATCTCGCCGTCGAAGCGCACCGCGTGGAACGGCCGCGTCTCGGACAGCTTGATCATGGAGTCGGTGAGCTGAATTTCGCCACCGGCGCCGCGCTCCTGCTTGGCGAGCAGGCCGAAGATCTCGGGCTCCAGAATGTAGCGTCCCGTGATGTGCAGGTTGGACGGCGCCGTGCCCTTGGGCGGCTTCTCCACCATCTGACGTGATCTTCGTGACCTTGGCCTTGGCATCCGTCGACGCCGACGATGCCGTACTGGTGCGTCTGATCCTCAGGCACCGGAGCAACCGCGATATGGTTGCCGCCGTGCGCCTCGTAGGCTTCGATCATCTCGGCGAGGCAGGATTTGACCCCGTGATGAAGCATGTCGGGGAGCAGCAGCGCGAACGGCTCGTCGCCGACGATGTCGCGCGCGCACCATACGGCGTGTCCGAGGCCGAGCGGCGCCTGCTGGCGCGTGAAGCTGGTGTTGCCCGCGCCCGGCAGAGCCTCGGCCAGAGACGCCAGCTCCTTCTGCTTGTTGCCGCGCTCCGCCAGCGTCCGGTCGAGCTCGAACTGGATGTCGAAGTGATCCTCGATCACCGCCTTGTTGCGGCCGGTGACGAAAACGAAGTGCTCGATGCCCGCGGCCCGCGCCTCGTCGACCACATGCTGGATGACCGGCCGGTCGACGACCGTCAGCATCTCTTTCGGCACGGCCTTGGTTGCGGGAAGAAAGCGCGTGCCCAGTCCGGCGACGGGAAACACGGCTTTCCGGATACGTTTCTTTTGCGACATCTGGGCTCCAGAAATAGGGAGAGAAGGACATACAAAATGATGCGGGGAGGGATAGCGAGGTGTAGAACGTCTTAGCGTTAAACGTGTACGATTGCTTAATGTTCAAATTTGAGCTGACACGTTCAGCTAACCCAAATTCCGGTCTGATAGCTGAGTTAATGATTATAGCGATTTGAAGGACGAGTACGGATGACGGTGCTTGTGACGGGCGGGGCCGGCTACATCGGCAGCCATATGGTCCTGGAGCTTCTCGAACGCAGGCGAGGACGTCGTCGTCCTCGACAACCTGTCCACCGGCTTCCGCCGCGCCGTGCCCGCGGAGGCCACGCTCGTCGTCGGAGATGTCGGCGACCAGGAGCTTGTCGGCAGCGTCATCAAGCGCCACGGCATCGACGCCATCATCCATTTCGCGGGCTCCATCGTCGTACCCGAATCCGTCGCCGATCCGCTCGGATATTATGACAACAACACCGTCAAATCGCGCGCGCTGATCGCAGCCGCGGTTGCCGGCGGCGTGAAGAACTTCATCTTTTCGTCCACCGCCGCCGTCTACGGCAATCCTGATGTAACGCCCGTCAGCGAGGATGCACCGCTGAAGCCGCTGTCGCCCTATGGCACCTCGAAGCTCATGACCGAGCTGATGCTGGCGGATGTCTCCCGCGCTCATGATTTCCGCTACGTCGCCCTGCGCTATTTCAACGTCGCCGGCGCCGATCCGAAGGGCCGCACCGGCCAGTCGACCCCGCGCGCCACGCACCTGATCAAGGTCGCCTGCGAGACCGCGCTCGGCAAGCGCCCGCACATGGATGTGTTCGGCACCGATTACGCCACGCCCGACGGCACCTGCATCCGCGACTACATCCACGTGACCGACCTCGTCCGCGCCCACATGGCGGCGTTGCGCTATCTCGCGTGCGGGAGGCCAGTCCGACATCTTCAACTGCGGCTACTCGGCGGGCTATTCCGTGCTTCGAGGTCATCGACGCCGTGAAGCGTGCGCATGGACGCGATTTCAAGGCGATCCATGCTCCGCGCCGCCCCGGCGATGCCGAGGCCATCGTCGCCGGCTCGGCGAAAATCAGGGCTGTCCTCGGCTGGAAGCCAGAATTCGACGATCTCGACACCATCGTCGGTCATGCGCTTGCCTGGGAGCAGGGGCTGGATCGCCTGAAGGAAGCTTCCTGATCCCTGCCTGACCCGGAAAACAGCCGCAAAAAAGCCCTGAATTCCCCACACGACGTTGCGCGAAGCAAAAGCTCGTGATGACGTGCGCGCGTTATGCCGTTGCAGCATCGGAGCTGCGGCAAATGCGGGGACTTGAGAGTGCGGCACATCTTGGTATCTGGACAATCGCTGCGCGCGTCGCGCCGGGACGCGGCGGGCATCGGCGGGCTTTTGTCCGTGCTTGCTTTCGTCATTGCTTGCATCGTTCTCGCAAGTCCGGCCGCCAAGGCCGATGCCGCCTTCCGCGCCTGGATCGAGACGCTATGGCCCGAGGCGCAATCCGCGGGCGTGAAGCGCGCCACCTTCGACGCCGCCTTCAAGGGCGTCGAGCCGGACTACAAGCTGCCTGATCTGGATCTACCCGGGACGCCCACCAACGATGCGCGCGGCCAGGCCGAGTTCACGCGCCCGCCGTCCGAGTATCTTAATAAGGCCTACCTCGCGCGCCTTGCCGCCGACGGCAAGCTCCTGCTCGCGAAGCACAAGGCAACGCTCGAGAAGATCGAGCGCGACATCGGCGTCGATCGCTACTCCGTGCTCGCAATCTGGGGCCGCGAGACCGCGTTCGGGACCCACAAGGACCCCCATGATGCCATCACCGTCCTTGCGACACTTTCCTACGTGGGCCGACGCAAGGAGCTCTTTCGCACTGAGCTGATAGCTGCGCTGCGCATGCTTGAAGCCGGCGTGCCACGTAAGCTCATGCGCTCCTCCTGGGCCGGCGCCATGGGCCTCACGCAGTTCATGCCGAGCGAGTATTTCAAGCACGCGCACGATCTGAACGGAGACGGCAATTCCGATATCTGGAACTCGATTCCCGACGCACTCGCGTCTGCGGCTCGCCAGCTCGCTGGCAAGGGCTGGGTGCGCGGTGAGACCTGGGGCTATGAAGTGCGCCTGTCGCCCGCGGCCGACTGCTCGCTCGAGGGACCGACGCAGGAGCGCACCATCGCCGAATGGGCCAAGCTCGGCGTCGTCCGCACCAAAGGCCGCCCTTGGACCGAGCACCAGCTCGGGCTAAGCGCCTATCTCATGAGCCCGGCCGGTGGGTACGGTCCTTCGTTCCTGGTTCTGGAGAACTTCAAGGTCATTCGCCGCTACAACACCTCGGACCTCTACGCCGTGTTCGTCGGCAACCTGGCCGACCGCATCGCCGGCGGGGGTGATTTCGATACGCCCTGGAGCGGGACCGGAGCGCAGAAGACGGCGACCATCAACGAGATCCAGGAACGCCTGAAGGCGCTCGGCTACGATGTGGAAAAAATCGACGGCAAGGTGGGCTCGAACACGCGCAAGGTGATCGGAGCCTACGAGAAAGCCAACAAGCTCAACGTCGACTGCTGGCCGTCTGACACCGTCCTCGCCCATATGCGCTCCACGGCCTCTCGCTAAACCACCATCGGCGTTGCAAAAAGGCGCGCAGCTATGGACATGGCGCCCCGCCGATCCTACTAGTTTGAAGCGAGAGTTGCGGTATTTTTGCATCGACTGAGGGCAGTGGACGAACGGCGAAAACATGCGGGCCCGTCTCATTTTTCCGGTTCTTGCGCTCCTTGCCGCGCTTGTCTCCGCTGCGGCTCCCTCCGCGGCTCAGGATGAGGGGCTCGGCACGAGCTTCATTACGCCCTTCCCGTCGGGAGACATCTACGCGCTCGAGGTGATCGGCGACGATCTCGCCGAAGGCTTGCTCGGCGGCGTGGCGGAAGCCCTCCGGGGCGACTCGCGGCTCTCCATTCGCAACAAAACCTTTTCCATCAATGGCCTCATGCGGCCGGACTTCTTCGAGAAGATCCAGGCGCTGGACGAGGATCTGAAGCAGCCGCCGGTGCACATCGCCATCGTCATGCTCGGCGCCTGGGATCGCGTTTCGGCGCGTGATGCGTCCGGCAAGCGGTTGCAGGTCGGCACCGAGCCCTGGAAGCAGGAATATGCCTCGCGCGCCGACCGGCTCATGAAGCTGTTGAAGAAGCGCAACGTCGCCGTCTACTGGGTCGGCCTCCCCATCGTTCGCCGGTGGGACGCTAACGAGGACGTGCAGATGATGAACGACATCATCCGCGAGCGCGCCTATCTCAACGGCATGAAATACATCGACGCCTATGCCGGCTTCACCGACGAGAACGGCGGCTATAGCGCCTACGGCCCCGATGTCACCGGCAAGATCCGCCTGCTGCGCGAGGGCGACGGCGTGTACTTCACCTCGGACGGCAACCGCAAGCTCGCTCACTTCGTCGAGCGCGACCTTCGCCGCGATTTGACCCAGGCCAAGGCCGATCGCGCCATCCCGCTTGCGGGCACCGAAGCCGAGCAGTCGCGCATCAATCCGGATCGCGAGCAGGTGCCGGCGCAGTCCGCCGACGGGGGCTCTCCCGCCAAGCCCGGCCAGCCGTGGGGTGCGTCTCTCGATGGCGGCGGCCAGGCCGCCGCACCCGCCGGAGGCCCGGGCGAGCAGAAGGCCGACAACGGCCGCATCAATCTGAGGCTGGTGAGCCCTGGTGGACGCGAGGAGACCGTCACGCTCGATATTGTAAGGCCCGCCATTCCGGCGTCCGTCGTGGCCCTCGTCACGCGCCGCGAGAGCGCCGATAAGCTGTCGCAGATGGGCGACGCGGTAATTGATCAGATCCCCGGCGGTCTCACCGTCATGAGCACTGTCGCTATGGCCAGCGGGCCCGGAGTGGCCGGCGGCAAGCGCAGGCTTACCGCCACGCAGGCTCCGTATTTTCGCGTGCTCTACAAAGGCGAGCGCTTGCCGCCGAAGCCCGGGCGGGCCGATGATACGGCGTGGCCGCGGCCTGCTCCGCCGGCGGAGGCGGCCTACCTTCCCGAAAGCGATCCGGTCGAAACGGGCGCGACGCCCCCCGAACCGATTCCGGCAAAGAAGAAAGCCAACGCGAGGCGGCGCGAATAGACCATGATCGCTCCGGTCGTCATGTCGGAGACATGCCTTCGGCATGCGCGCTCCTATCAGGCGCGGCGTGAATTGGCAGCGCAGGGAGAGTCCGAAGCGTGAATCACCGGTCTCATCAAGGAGCTGAGCGCGGCTCCCTTATCGGAAGAAGCCCGCCGAGCGTTCCTTATTCCTTCTCCACTTGGATTTCACTGAGCTCCGGCGAGGCGGGACGGCGCCGTCCACGCTCGGTCTTGGCGCCAGCTGAGAGGCGAGCTGCGGTGTTGTCCAGACACCGCTGCGCCGTCTCGAACGCGTCGCGTAGTCCGGTCAACAGATCCTGCTGAGGCTGTGCAACCTCGGGTTCATGCGTCACCACGATGGGCGCGCGGTCCGGAATGCCGATCTCGATTTTGATCTGATGCGTCTTGCCCTTGTGCGCGGAGCGGTTCGTCGCCGCGATGACCACGCGGCCATGCACGATGCGGTCGAAGTGCCTTTCGAGCTTGCGGAATTTTTCGATGATCTTGTTTTCGATCGCGTCGCTCTTTTCGACGCCCTGGAAGGTGATCTCGAGAGGTGTCTGCATAACGGCTCCCTGGACTTTTGGATGCAGGAAAGAGCATCCAATTATGCACCTGGGGAGCGCCTTGAGCCGGGTCAAGGGATGGCAGATCCGTGCGTAGGCAACACGAGAGCTGCGCCATCCGGTGAACGCGGTTTGAGCCGGTCGCGCGTTAACGCGGCAGCAACGACTTACCCATGAGGAACTTGTCGATGGCGTGCGCGGCCTGCCGGCCCTCGCGAATGGCCCACACGACCAGCGACTGGCCGCGCCGCACGTCGCCCGCGGCGAACACGTTGCCCGCGCCGGAAATCTTGTAATCGCGCTCGTCGGCGTTGAGACCCTTGAAGCGGCCGCGCGGAACGACGTCGAGGCCGAGGTCGCCGATGGCGCCGCCTTCGGTCGGACCGGAGAAGCCCATGGCGAACAGCACGAGGTCGGCGTCGAGAGCTGCGTCGCTGCCCGGAACCGGCGCCAGCTTGCTGTCGACCTGCGTGTAGTGCAGCTTCTTGACCTTGCCGCCTTCGCCCGAGAAGCCCGTCGTCGAAACCGAATATTCGACATCCGCGCCTTCGGCTTGCGACGAGGAAATGCGCAGCTTCAGCGGCCAGTTAGGCCACGAAAGCTCCTTGTTCTCCTTGACCGGTGGCTTCGGCATGATCTCGAGCTGCGTCACCGACTTCGCGCCCTGGCGGAACGACGTACCGATGCAGTCCGACCCTGTGTCGCCGCCGCCGATGACGATGACGTGCTTGCCCTTGGCCGAGATTTCCTTCGTCCCCGGAAGTTGCGCTTCGCCCGCAACGCGGCGGTTCTGCTGCGACAGGAAATCCATCGCGTAATGAATGCCGTCGAGATCGCGGCCCGGCGCCTTGGCGAAGAAATCGAATGGATGCTCGGAGCCCATGGCGAACAGCACGGCATCGTGCGATTCCCGCAGAGCCTTCGCAGTTATGTCTTTGCCGACGGTGGTATTGCAGTGGAACGTGACGCCCTCGGCTTCCATCTGCGTCACGCGCCGCGCGATGAGATGCTTTTCCATCTTGAAGTCAGGGATGCCGTACACGAGCAATCCGCCGGGACGGGCGCTCTTCTCATAAACGTGCACGTCGTGGCCAGCGCGTGCCGAGCTGCTGCGCCGCGGCAAGCCCGGCCGGGCCTGAGCCGATGACTGCGATCTTCTTGCCGGTCTTGACATCGGGAACCTGCGGGCCGACCCAGCCCTGCTCGAAGGCGTGATTGGCGATGGTGTATTCGATCGTCTTGATGGTGACCGGCACATCGTCGATGTTGAGCGTGCACGAGGCTTCACACGGCGCCGGACACACGCGGCCCGTCACCTCGGGGAAGTTGTTGGTCGAGTGCAGGTTCTCTGCCGCTGTCTTCCAGTCGCCCTGATAGACGAGGTCGTTCCAGTCTGGGATCTGGTTGTTGACCGGGCAGCCGTTGTGACAGTAGGGGATGCCGCAATCCATGCAGCGCGCCGCTTGCGTTTTCGTGTCCTTCTCGGACAGCGGAACCACAAACTCGTGCCAATGCTTCACACGCGTCTCAACCGGCTCATAGGTCCGGTCTGAACGCTCGAACTCCAGAAACCCCGTCGGCTTACCCATTCTCGTCTCGTCTTTCCGTTTCGGTGCCCGCTTCGATGGCGGAAGGGTATGTCTGTCAGGCTTGAACGCGCGGCTTGTCGCCGAGCACGCCGGCTTTCGCCAGCTCCGTCAGCGCACGCCGGTATTCGGTCGGCATGACCTTCTTGAACTTCGGCAGCCATGTCGCCCAGTCGGCCAAAATAGCCTGCGCCTTGGCGGAATTGGTGTAGTGCGCGTGCCGGACGATGAGCGCATGAATGCGTTCCGCATCCTGCTCGCGCATATCCAGCATCACGTCCGCGAGAGGCTTGTTCGCGGATTTGCCATTGCTCTTGGCAAGGCGCTCGATGACGGCCGCGTCCAGGGCGAACTGCTCGAGCGCGACCATCTCCTTGTTGAGATAGGTTTCGAAGTCGCCCTTCTCGTCGAGAACGTAGGCCACGCCGCCCGACATGCCGGCCGCGAAGTTGCGTCCCGTCGGCCCAAGCACGACGACGCAACCTCCAGTCATGTATTCGCAGCCATGATCTCCCGTGCCCTCGACCACCGCGGTCGCGCCGGAGTTGCGCACGGCGAAGCGCTCGCCGGCGATGCCGCGGAAATAGCACTCGCCGATGATGGCTCCGTAGAGCACCGTGTTGCCGACGATGATGCTTTCTTCGGGAACGATGCCCGAGAGAGCATTGGGCCGCACGATGATCTTGCCGCCCGAAAGGCCCTTGCCGACATAGTCGTTGCCTTCACCGACGAGATCGAGCGTCAGGCCGCGCGTCGCCCAGGCGCCGAAGCTCTGTCCGGCCGTTCCCTTGAACGTGTACCAGATCGTGTCTTCCGGCAGGCCCGCGTGGCCGTAGCGCTTGGCGATATCGCCAGAAAGCATGGTGCCTGCGGTGCGGTCGGTGTTCTTGATCGTGAACTCGTGCTTCACGGGCTTCTTGCCCTCGAGCGCCGGCTTCGCGACCTTGATCAGCTCGTTGTCGAGCACCTTCTCGAGGCCGTGGTCCTGCTCCTCGCAATGATAGATCGCAACGCCCTTCGCGGCCGTGGGCTTGTGGAAGATCTTCGAGAAGTCGAGCCCGCGCGCCTTCCAGTGATCGACGGCGCGATCCTTGTTGAGCCACTCGGTCTGCCCGACCATTTCGTCCATGTTGCGGACGCCCATGGAAGCCATGAGCTCGCGCACTTCCTCGGCGACGAAGAAGAAGTAGTTGATGACGTGCTCGGGCTTGCCGGTGAAGCGCGCGCGCAGAACTGGGTCCTGCGTGGCGACGCCCACGGGGCACGTATTGAGGTGGCACTTTCTCATCATGATGCAGCCGGCCGCGATCAACGGCGCGGTGGCGAAGCCGAACTCGTCCGCACCGAGCAGCGCGCCGACGACGACGTCGCGGCCCGTTCTGAGGCCGCCGTCGACCTGCACCGCAATGCGGCCGCGCAGCCGGTTGATGACCAGCGTCTGATGCGTCTCGGCGAGGCCGATCTCCCAGGGCGAACCGGCATGCTTGAGCGACGTCAGCGGCGAAGCACCCGTGCCGCCCTCGAAGCCCGAGATCGTGACATGATCGGCGCGCGCCTTGGCCACGCCGGCCGCGACCGTGCCGACACCGACCTCCGACACGAGCTTCACCGACACCTTGCCGGCCGGGTTCGTGTTCTTGAGGTCGAAGATGAGCTGCGCCAGGTCTTCGATCGAATAGATGTCATGATGCGGCGGCGGCGAGATGAGGCCGACGCCCGGCGTCGCGTGACGCACCTTGGCGATGGTCGCATCCACCTTGTGGCCGGGCAGCTGTCCGCCCTCGCCGGGCTTCGCGCCCTGCGCCATCTTGATCTGCATCATGTCCGAGTTGACGAGATACTCGGTCGTGACGCCGAAGCGGCCCGAGGCGACCTGCTTGATGGCCGAGCGCATGCTGTCGCCATTGGGCAGCGGCTTGAAGCGATCCGCTTCCTCACCGCCTTCGCCCGTGTTCGACTTGCCGCCGATGCGGTTCATGGCGATGGCGAGCGTCGTGTGGGCTTCGCGCGAGATCGAGCCGTAGCTCATGGCGCCGGTCGAGAAGCGCTTCACGATTTCGGCTGCGGGCTCGACCTCTTCGATCGGCACCGGGCTGCGGCCCATGCTTTCCGCCGAGCGGATACGGAACATGCCGCGCATGGTCATGAGCTGTTCGGTCTGCTCGTCGATGGCGCGTGAGAAGTCACGATACTTCTGCGGGATCTTGCCGCTCATGGCGGCGTTCGTTCTCGGTCGCGCGCACGGCGTGCTGCAGGTCCGCGACGACGTTCGGCCGCCACACGTGCGCTTCGCCGCGCACGCGATAGGCATAGTCGCCGCCTACGTCGAGCGCATTGGCGAGCACCGGCGCGTTGCCGAACGCGGCCGCATGGCGGTCGAAGGTCTCGCGTGCGATCTCGCGCATGCCGACGCCTTCGACGGGCGTATGCGTGCCGGTGAAATACTTGCGTACGAATGACGTGCGCAGGCCCACGGCGTCGAAGATCTGCGCGCCGCAATAGGACTGGTAGGTCGAGATGCCCATCTTGGCCATGACCTTCATCAGCGCCTTGCCGATGGCCTTGATGTACTTCTTCTTGACGTCGGCGGGAGTGAGGTCCGCGCCGAGCTCGGGCGTCATGCGCTCGAGCGTATCGAACGCCAGATAGGGGTTGATCGCTTCCGCGCCGTAGCCCGCAAGCGTGCAGAACTGATGGATCTCGTGCGCCTCGCCTGTCTCGACGACGAGACCCACGAGCGTGCGCAGGCCTTGCCGGATCAGGTGATGATGCACGGCCGAGGTCGCGAGCAGTGACGGGATCGGAATCCGGTCCGGGCCCGTCGCGCGGTCGGACAGAATGATGATGTTGTAGTCGCCCGAGCGCACGGCCTCTTCGGCTTCCGCGCACACGACGTCCACCGCCTGCGCCATGCCGCCCGGGCCGTTCTCGACCGCGAAAGTGATGTCGAGCGTGATGGACGAGAAGTGATTGTCCTTCACCTCGCCGATTTGGCGGATGCGCTCCAGATCCTCGTTCGTAAGGATCGGCTGTATCACCTCGAGGCGCTTCACCTTCGAGGTGCCCTCGATGTCGAGAATGTTCGGGCGCGGCCCGATGAACGACACCAGGCTCATGACCAGCTCTTCGCGGATCGAGTCGATGGGCGGGTTCGTGACCTGCGCGAAGTTCTGCTTGAAATAGGTGTGCAGCAGCTTGGCCTTGGACGACAGCGCCGAGATCGGCGTGTCGTTGCCCATGGAGCCGATAGCCTCCTCGCCCCTGGCGCCCATGGGCGTCATGAGGAACTTGAGGCTTTCCTGCGTGTAGCCGAACGTCTGCTGCAGATCGAGCAGGCTGACGTCATTCTTGATCGGCTCGACCTTCTTCTTCGAGAGCGGCAGATCCGAAACCATGATCTGTGTGCGCTTCACCCAGGTCTCGTAGGGATACTTCGCGGTGATCTCGGCCTTGAGCTCCTCGTCCGAGACGATGCGGCCCTTCTCGAGATCGATGAGAAGCATCTTGCCGGGCTGCAGCCGCCACTTCTTGAGGATCTTCTCCTCCGGCACGACAATCACGCCGGCCTCGGACGACATGATCACCATGTCGTCTTTGGTCACGATATAGCGCGCCGGCCTCAGGCCGTTGCGGTCGAGCGTGGCGCCGATCTGGCGTCCATCGGTGAACGCCATGGCTGCCGGGCCGTCCCACGGCTCCATGAGGCAGGCGTGATATTCGTAGAAGGCCCGCCGTTTGCTATCCATCTGCGGATTGCCGGCCCACGCCTCGGGGATCAGCATCATGGCGGCATGCGATAGGCTGTATCCGCCCATGGTCAGAAATTCGAGCGCGTTGTCGAAGCAGGCGGTGTCCGACTGCCCCTCGTAGGAGATCGGCCACAGCTTCGTGATGTCGGAGCCGAACTTGGGTGACGACACGGACGCCTGCCGCGCCGCCATCCAGTTGACGTTGCCGCGCAGCGTGTTGATCTCGCCGTTGTGCGCCACCATGCGGTAGGGATGCGCGAGCTTCCACGACGGGAACGTGTTGGTCGAAAAGCGTTGATGCACGAGCGCCATCGCCGAGATGAAGCGCGGGTCCGCGAGGTCCTTGTAGTAGGCGCCCACCTGATACGACAGGAACATGCCCTTGTAGACGAGTGTGCGGCTCGACAGGCTCACGGTGTAATGACCGATGTCGCGGCCCTTGTAGGCGGTCACGATGGCGTTCGAGACCACCTTGCGCACGATGAACAGACGACGCTCGAAGTCGTCGGCGCTCATGCTCTCGGGACGCTTGACGAACACATGCCGGTGCCTGGGCTCTGTAGCCTGCACCAGCTCCGAAAGGCAGGTATTGTCGACGGGCACATCGCGCCAGCCGATGAGCGCCAGGCCTTCCTCCTTGAGGATGCGCTCCCACGCGCGTTTGCAATGAGCGGCAAGTCGCTCGTCCTGCGGCATGAAGATGTGACCGACCGCATAGTCTCCCGGCCCTGGCAGCGCGAAGCCGAGCTTCTTGCATTCGTCGGCGAGGAACGCGTGCGGAATCTGGATCAGGATGCCGGCGCCGTCGCCCGCGAGCGGATCGGCGCCAACGGCACCGCGATGCTCGAGGTTGCAGAGCATGGAAAGTGCGTCCGAGATGACGCGGTGAGACTTCTCACCCTTGAGATTGGCGATGAACCCGACGCCGCAGGCATCGCGTTCATAGGCGGGATCGAAGAGACCTTGAGCCTCGGGGCGCTGGTAGCTGCCGTCTGCGGGTTGCTTCGTCATGCGTCGTCCTCGGTGCCGTGCGGCAAAACCAAAACTGCGAGTGGTCTGAATGCGGCCAATCGGCCGGTAATCTTATGCGTCGCGAGCGACGCGGATTGGATTAAAGAGTGCCTCGAACAACGGTCGGCGAGCCTTGATTCATCCGTCCGCGCCCACAACGTGTGAGGCTGAGCCTCGATAGTAAGCGCGTCACCCAGGCCGGTGCCGCCGTTTGACCTCGGGCGGCCAAGTGAGGCTTATGCCGCCCGGCAGATTGAGTTTGTTCACGGCAGCCGCCGAGGCAGGCCTCGCGGCGCCGAATTTCTCGAGTGATGCCATCAAGATCACAACGCCCAACCCCAGAGCACAGAGCCAATCCCGCGGAAAGAATCTCACGGGAAAACCGATCACTGTCCCCGAGCGTGGGCGAGGACAGCGCGCATAAAGGACAGGATTGCTGACCTTTTCACTGAATTTTGCAGATTTTGCTTCCTGACACAAGCGCGATTAGGGCCGAGATATGGCTGTCACTTAAGCATATCAGCCGCTCTGTCGCCCGCATGCACGCCAAAAAGGCAGGAGCGGAACTCGCTCCTGCCTCGTCAGGTCCTGAGAGGTGGATCGCGTTAAGCCGCGACGCCAGTCTCGATCTGCTTGGTCTCGGCTGTGCTGCCCGAGCCGATAGCCACCGTCCGAGGCTTCATGCGCTCGGGGAGGTTGCGTACGAGATCGATGTTCAGAAGCCCGTCGTTGAGCGACGCGCCCTTCACCTCGACATAGTCGGCGAGCTGGAAGCGGCGCTCGAAGCTGCGGCTCGCGATGCCGCGATGCAGGTAGCGCTTTTCAGCTTCGCCCGCCTCGGCTTTCTTCTCGCCGCGAACCACGAGCGAGCTTTCCTTGACGTCGATCTTGAGCTCGTCCTGCCGGAAGCCGGCGACGGCCATGGTAATGCGGTACTCGTTTTCGGTTAGCCGCTCGATGTTGTAGGGCGGGTAAGGGGCATCCTCCCCACCTGCGAAGCTGTCCATGAGCTGCGCAAGACGGTCGAAGCCGACGGTCGAACGGTAAAGGGGGGTCAAATCGAACTGTCGCATGACGTAAGTCCTCCATAAGAAGCGACTGATGGAATCCGCCCGAAGGGCCGGATCCGCGGTTGATGCGCACCCTGAGTGGCGTGCGCAGTAGGGGATTTAGTGCTGGTCCGGCCTCATTCAAGAGCCCCTCTCGACGGCACGCGGAACGCAGCGACACCCTCGCAAGTTACTGCCCCGGAAGGGACATTGGTTGCGCCTTCACCTGCCGTTCATGTTCGAAAGCGGACTCTATATCCGTCCAAGGTCAACCTCTCTGCAGCAACGGAGTAGACCATGTCAGCGCGTGCGCTCGCGGCGACCCTCGTAGCCGCTATGACGTTCGTGGCCGCCCCGCATGTCCGCGCGGCCGATCTTTACGGCGAGAATTACAATCCGCCTGCCGACACTGGTGAATATGACGAGGGACCGCCCCCGGCGAGTTACAGCGACCGCGGCGCCTGCGACGACCGCGGTCCGTGCGATGAAGGCCCGCCCCCGGCGCGTTACAGCGACCGTGGCGCCTATGACGGCGAGCCGGAGCCCTATGAATATCGTGGCGGATCGATAAAGGACGGCTATCCCGCTCCCGTGCCTCCGCCGGCCGCGCGCTATGACGAAGGTCGTTATCGTACCGAAGCCGCGTGCATTCCGCGCTGGCAGATCAAGCGCCGCCTGCGCGACGAGGGCTGGGTTGACTTATGGCCCATCGAGCGCGGTGGGCCGATCGTGAGCGTGAAAGCTCGCCGCGCGCAGTCCGGGCGCATGTTCGTGCTCGACGTCGATCGCTGCACCGGTGAGATCGTACATGCGCGGCCGCAGTTCCTGCGCACGTTCGGCGCCTACGATCCGCCCCGATGGCGCGACCGCAGACCTTACTAGATCGAAAGCCTGGCCAGGGGGAGAGTGAAGCCGCTTCACTCTCTGCCTACTGGCCTACTGCCGTCCCCTATTCCAGATTGCCCTATGCCCGATCCGGCGTGCTAATATTGCGCGCCGGTTGAGTTGCGTCGCAGAGCCTGCGTGCCGGTAGCATCAAAGATCAATGTCGGATCGACAGCATGCAACTCGTAGCGTTGGCTAAGAATCCTATACCAGGCGGAGCGGCGCTTGGGCTTCTCGACGTCGGCGGCGGCGTGAAGCTCCGCTATGTGTGCTGGTCGGCGACGCGCGGACCCCGGCGCGGAACGGTTTGCCTGTTCGGCGGCCGCGGCGAATACATCGAGAAATATTTCGAGGTCGTGGCCGATCTGCGCCGCCGGGGTTTTGCGGTCGCGACCATGGACTGGCGCGGCCAGGGCGGCTCGACACGCCTGTGTTCCAATCCGCGCAAGGGCCATGTCCGCTCGTTCGCAGATTACGACGCGGACCTGAAGCGCTTCATGAAGGATATTGTCCTTCCCGATTGCCCTCCGCCATTTTTCGCCCTCGCGCATTCCATGGGCGCCAACATCCTGCTTCGCAACGCCGGCAAGCCGGGCTCGTGGTTCGAGCGCATGATCCTCTCCGCGCCGATGATCGCCTTCGCCGATGAAAAAGTCGGCGTTCCGCAGAGCTTCGCCCGCGCCTATGCCGAGGTCGGCAGTCTTGTCGGCCTCGGACGCATGTACATAAAGGGCGGCTCCGACCATCCCGAGGAGCTGAACGATTTCGAGGACAACCTGCTGACGTCGGATCGCGAGCGCTGGTCGCGCAACAAGGCCGTGCTCGATGCCGCCCCACACTTGGCGCTGGGCTCGCCGACGATCGGCTGGGTAAAGGCTGCCTACCGGTCGATGGCGATGCTGCAGGAAGAAACCTATCCGGCGCAGGTGCAGGTGCCCATGCTGGTCTTCGCTCCCGGCAAGGATAGGGTGGTGTCGCCGCGCGCCATCGAGGATTTCGCCGTAGGCCTCAAGGTCGGTACGCACGTGCTGTTGCCGTCATCGCGGCACGAGATCCTGCAGGAGGCCGACGGCGTGCGCCGCAAGTTCTGGGCCGCGTTCGACGCCTATCTCGGCATCGAGGAGCCAGTCTCCTGATCGGTCCTAGACCATGATCGCTTCGGACCTTCGTCGAAGCGATCGGCTCACTCCGATGCGGCCAGCGTCGATGCGCCTCCTAATTGGCGCGGCGTGAATCGGCAGCGCAGGAAAAGTCCGAAGCGTGAATCATCGGTCTCATCAAAGCCGCTCAGCGGTTGAGAATTTTGAGCACCTTGTCATGCAGCGCAGGATCGCCGGAGGCGACAATCTGGCCGCCGTCGGTCGCAGGCCCGCCATCCCATGATCGTGAAGCGCCCCCCGGCCTTTTCGACGATCGGGATCAGCGCCGCGACGTCGTAGGTCTTGAGACCCGTCTCGACGATCGACGTCGACGAAGCCGCTGGCGAGCATGCAGTAGGCATAGCAATCGCCGCCATAGCGCGTCATGCGCGTCTCCGATCGCACGCGCAGGAATGCGTCCATCTCCGCGCCTTTGGCGAACAGCTCCGGATTGGTGGTCATGACGAGAGCGTCGCCCATGCGCTTGCAGGGGCGCGTCGCGAGCCGCTTCGCCCGTCCCGATGGTCCTTTGAAAAACGATGCTGCGCCGTCGGTCCAGAAGCGCTCGCCCGTGTAGGGCTGGTTCATGACACCCAAAATCGGCTCGCCGTCCTCGAGCAGCCCTATGAGCGTGCCCCACATCGGCGTGCCCATGATGAAGCCGCGCGTGCCGTCGATGGGATCGATGACCCATTGGAAGCGGGCGTCCGGCCGGGCGGTGCCGAACTCCTCGCCGATGATGCCGTGATCGGGGCAGCGCTTGGAGAGAATTCGAACGATCGCGCGTTCAGCGGCCTGGTCGGCCTGCGTCACGGGATCGAAGTCGCGCCCCGCGGCCTTGTTATCCACAGGTATGACTTTTCTGAAGTGCGGGAGAATTGCCTTTGCGGACTGGTCGGCAAGAGCGTGTGCGAGTTCGAGATGCAGTTTCGCGCTATTCGCGGCAGGCCGTCGGGTCACTAGACATTTCCGTAGGTTAAGTTGAGTGCAAGCAACGATGAACACGTGTCAGATTTCTGCGGGTGAATACAGTCTTTTCGAGTAATAGAGGCCATCGCGGCAAGTCATGTGGCGGTGCGGCACCACGGTCACAATAAAGGCCAATACAGGGGAATACCTGCGTTGCTGCTCTCGGCGAACAGGAGCATACAAGACTTGCGGTCTCGGAGAAGCACTTCTTCGCCATCGCAGCCCAATCCGGGCGTTTCCTCCCTAGACTTGGGCCGTTCGCTCGCACGAACGGCCTCTTTCTGTGGGAATGTCGACAACGAAAGCGCGTTGCTTCGACCTTAAGCCCTGCGTCCGCGGCATAACCGCTCAACGCCGCTGTAATAGCAGCCCTGCAAAAATTGCACTTTCCTTCTTTGTGCGCCGCATTCATATTTTGCGGTGCGGCATCGCTGAGCTCTGCTCGCCTGCCGCAGCCCTCCTTGGGCGTTTCCTCCCTAGACTTGGGCCGTCCGACTGGACGGCCCTTTTTTCTTTTTGGGGCCGGATGCGCGCGCCGAGGCGCCAGAATAACCATTTGAATTTACGAGATAAACATAGAGGTCTGGGCGAGGCATCTGCCTATTGCCTCCCGGGAAAGACTGTTGCACGGGCGCGCCGCTCTCGCAAAAGTTAACACCTGCGACGAGTGTGACGCTTGCGTGATTTTGCATCGCAGCATAAATTGTATTTGCGAGGTTGTGACGTCGGCCTTCGGCCCACTCCCAGCCTCCGAGCCCTCCTTGGGCGTTTCCTCCCTAGACTTGGGCCGTCCGACTGGACGGCCCTTTTTTTATGTCTGAAGAAGGGTCAGCGGTGCGGAGGGCGGGTTATTCGGCGGCCGCGCGCCGCTCGAACAGCATCGGGGCTTCCTCGAAGATCTGGTCCGCGAGCGTCGTGAGGTTGGCCTTGAGAGCCGCGAACCCTCGCGCTGGCGTCAGCGCCGTTTCGTCGAGATAGAGGCCGCGGTTGATCTCGATCTGCACCGCATGCACGCCGCGGCGCGGCCGGCCGTAGTGCTCGGTGATGTAGCCGCCGGCATACGGCCGGTTGAGCTGCACGTCATATCCCTTGAGGCCCACCAGCTCCTTGATGAGCCGCGTGAGGCGCTGGATCGCACGAGGCGCCAAACCGATCGCCGATGACGAAATCCGGTCGCGGCCCGCTGCCGTGAGCCATCAGCGCCGACGGCATGGAGTGGCAATCGATGAGGATAGCGTAGCCGAAGCGCTCGCGCGTCGCCGAGATGAGATCGGAAAGCGCCTGGTGAAACGGAATGTAGAGGCTCTCGATGCGCGCCAGCCCTTCGCTCGACCGGAAGCCGCTCGCGATAGATCTCCTCGCCGTCGGCAACGATGCGGGCAATGGTGCCGAGGCCGCCCACCACACGCACGGATTGCGTATTGGCGTAATCGGGCAGCGGATCGGCGAACAAGTCCGGGTCGAGTTCGTAGGGCTCGCGGTTGACGTCGAGGTAAGCCCGCGGAAAGCGGGCCGCGATCATGGGCACGCCCAGCCCGGCTGCGCCTGCGAACAGGTCGTCGACGAAGCAATCCTCGGATTTGCTCAGCGTCAGCGGATCGAGGCGCGATTGCTCGAGGAATTCCTGCGGATAAACGCGTCCCGAATGCGGCGAGCACAGCACGAACGGAGCCGTCTGCTCACGCGGCGAGACGATGAGGAAGGGCGGATCGAGTTCGGGACTGACGGAGTGCGCTGACAGAGACGTGTCCTCGTTCGGAGATCGGGCGGCGCTGCGGGACGTGTGTTGGCGAAGCGCACCACTATACAGCAAATTTGCCAACTGCGTTCGCTTCTGTCCACGGTCAGACGTGCGGATTATGGGAACAGTCCGTGGAAATCCCTGACGTTCATGACTAAGCCTCTTTTGCTCGAAATGTCCGGCGCGATCCGCTAGCCTGCAACAAAGATGCACAGGCGCGATTTGGTTCACGCTCCGTTTACCAAAGTCGCGTCAGATTCCGTGTGTCACCTGCCGTCTTCGAAGATAACGTCCAGCGTTGGGTCCATTGCGTCATGACCGCCAATCCTTTTCGAGTACCCATGTATCGAATTCTTCTCGCCGAGGATGACGACTCGATGCGCGGCTTTCTCGAGCGCGCCCTCGGCAAGGCCGGCTACGAGGTCATCGCCTTCGCCAACGGCGAGGAAGCTTACGAGCGGCTGAAGCAAGAGCCGTTTACGCTTCTGCTGACCGATATCGTCATGCCGCGCATGGATGGCATCGAGCTGGCGCGCCGCGCCACCGAGATCGACCCCGACCTCAAGATCATGTTCATCACCGGGTTCGCCGCCGTCATTCTGAACAATGAGGTCACGGCCCCGAAGGAAGCCCGCGTGCTGTCCAAGCCCTTCCATCTGAAGGATCTTGTGCGCGAGGTGGAGCGCCTTCTGGCGGCCTGACAGCGCAGGCTGAATTGTTTGGTTTCGAAGCTTGCCACCCGGAACCAATGCCAGTATACGAGGCGCTTCCGAATGACTTTCGCCGGATGGGCACTTAGCTCAGCGGTAGAGCACTACCTTGACATGGTAGGGGTCAGAGGTTCGATCCCTGTAGTGCCCACCATCTGCGTTTTCCTAACCGGTACAGAGCAATGAAAGTAAGAAACTCGTTGAAGTCCCTGCGCTCGCGCCATCGCGACAATCGCCTCGTCCGGCGTAAGGGCCGCCTGTATGTGATCAACAAGACCCACCGCCGCTTCAAGGCGCGTCAGGGCTGATCACGCGCGCGTTCGCATTCGTTCTGCTTAATCCGCCCGGCACGCTGAGTGCGCGGGCGGTTTGGCTTTGTTTGGAGCGCCGTTTGACCGCGGCGCGACGCCTGCCTATGTTGTCCGGTATGGCAAAAGTTAACGCGACTACCGTGATCAAGGGCGCGGCCCGGATCGGTCTCCGCGCTGCTGCTGTGGCGGCGATGGCACTGGCGCTACCTGCCTTCCATGCGCTGGCGCAGCAGCCCGAGGTTGACGAGCCCGACGTTCGTCCTCCGGCATTTGCGTTGCCTGATGGCTATCCGCAAAAGCCTAGGCAGGGATCGCCCCCACACGCGCGCACGCCCGGCGCAGAAATTGGCCCAAATGGCGCGCAAGGCCCAACGCAGAAGGCCGAGGGGCCGCCTGCAACACCCGAGCAGCGCGCCAAGCGCCTCGATGAACTTTACGCCAAGCTCGCCGCAGCTCCGGATCAGGAAGCCGCGGCCCCCATCACCGAGGCTATCGAGCAGGTCTGGCAACACTCGGCCAGTCCCACGGCCGAGCTTTTGGTCATGCGTGCCATCAGCGTTGCGCAGGGCAATCGCGACCTGGCGATGAAGCTTCTGGATTCGGCGGTGGAGTTGCAGCCCGATTATGCAGAGGCCTGGAACCGGCGGGCGTTCGTTTATTATCTCAACGACGATTACAAGCGCGCGCTCGGCGATATTCGCCGTGTGCTCGCGCTCGAGCCGCGTCACTACAAGGCGCTCGAAGGGCTCGGTCAGATCCTGCAGGAACATCGGCGAGAAGAAGGGCGCGCTCGCCGCCTACGACAGCTTGCTCGCCATCTATCCGGCCATGCCCGGCGCCAAGGAAGCGCGAGACGAGCTGCGCGTCGAGGTCGAAGGCCAGGGTATCTGACCTTCGAACACTCTTCCGAACATTTGAGAGAAGCTCGTCGACTTCGCGGGCTAGCTACTCAGCCAGCCCCGGCCCCTTCACGCGACGTTCGACCGGCACCTTGCCGCCCACCGGCACGTAGTCCGGGCTGTGGCCGTCCGGCAGTCCGAGCTCGTCGACGAAGGCGAGGCGGATCATGTTGGTCGCTCCCGGCGAGCCGAGCGGCACGCCGCACGTGATGACCACGCCTTCACCCGCTTTGACGAAGCCATGGTCGAACGCGATGCGGCAGGCCTTGCGCACCATGTCCGCGAGGTCTTCCGGGTCGCTCGTCAGCACCGTCTCGATGCCCCAGACGAGCGCGAGCCGCTGGGCGGTTCGCGCAACAGGCGTGAGGCCGATGACCGGCAGATTGGGACGCTCGCGCGCCACCCTGAGTGCCGTAGACCCTGTCGCCGTGTAGCACAGGATCGCCGCCACCTTGACCGTGCCCGAGATCGCGTGCGCAGCCGCCGCAATGGCATCGGCGCCCGTCGGCTGCGGCGGATTTTCCGTCGCATGCACATAGGCGTCGTAGCTCGGGTCTTTCTCCACTTCGCAGGCGATGCGGTCCATCATCTGGATCGTCTCGACCGGGAACTGGCCGACCGCGCTTTCGCCTGAAAGCATGATGGCGTCGGCGCCGTCGAACACGGCCGTTGCGACGTCCGAGACTTCGGCGCGCGTCGGCATCGGCGACGTGGTCATGCTTTCGAGCATCTGCGTCGCGACGACGATCGGCTTGCCGGCCGCGCGCGCCTTGCGCGTGATCTGCTTCTGCAGGCCCGGCACCCGCTCGACAGGCATTTCGACGCCGAGATCGCCGCGAGCCACCATGAAGCCGTCGCCGGCCGCGATGATGGCGTCGAGATCGTCGATGGCAGAAGGCTTCTCGATCTTGGCGAGCACCGCCGCGCGCCCGTCGATGATGCGCTTGGCCTCCATGATGTCCTCGGCGCTTTTGCACGAACGACAGCGCGATCCAGTCGGCGCCGATGCTTCAGTGCCCAGTCGAGGTCCTCGTGGTCCTTTTCGGTCAGCGGGCTGATCGGCAGCAGCGTATCGGGCAGGCTCACGCCCTTGCGGCTCGCAAGCTTGCCCCCGGTGATGACTTCAGCCGCGATGCTCGAGGCTTTCCGCTCCACGACGCGCATGCGGATCTTGCCGTCGTCGAGCAGCAGCATGTGCCCCGGCTCGACGGCTTCGAAGATCGGCGGATGCGGAAGGAAGACGCGCTGCGACGTGCCCGGCGACTGCGTCTGGTCGAAGCGGAAGATCTCGCCGTTCTTGACCACGGCGCTCTCGCCCTGGAACTCGCCGAGCCGGAATTTCGGCCCCTGCAGATCGGAGAGGATGCCGATCGGATGCCGATGCTTGGCGCCGACGTCGCGCACGGTGCGCGCCAGCGTTCGCGCCACCTCGTGCGTCGAATGGCTCATGTTGATGCGGAACACGTCCACGCCGGCCAGGAACAGGCGCTCGAGCACCTCTGGCGACGATGATGCGGGTCCAAGCGTTGCAACGATCTTGACCCGCCGCTTGCGCCTCATTTTTGTTTAGCCCCTTTTTCATCCGGATCGGTGAGGCGCACCGTCCACTCTTGTGCCTCTCCGGTATCGACTTCAAAAAAACCCGTGCGCTTATATCCGCGTTTCGGGCAGTCCTGTACCCCCCGGATGGCGAATGATTTGTCGGCCGTGCACATGAAGTTGGTGCCGGCCCACTCGCCGCCGCGGTCGTAATCCACGGCGTAGACGTAGATAAACCGGCTCGGCACCGCCCCCTTCAAGAGCGTTTCGCAGGTCTGCGACGTGATGTTCCACCACCCCTCGGTCGCCCAGCCGGTGGGGTCCTGATAGCCGATTGAAACGCCGACTCGGCCGGCCGTCGCATTGCAGAGCTTGAGATCGGCCCGTGCGGCAACGGAGTAACCGGTGGTCATGATCACCGCCACCGCTAAAGCCCGAGGAAAAACAGGGATCATGGTCTCACATTGC
>CAWHPZ010000005.1:0-12606 GCA_963831345.1 uncultured Alphaproteobacteria bacterium | reverse complement strand
ATATGCCGAACACGCTGGCCAGCTCGGAGCGCTTGGCCCCGAGCACCTCCTCCAGCGGCGCGATGAGAACGCTGAATGCGTAGATCGAGCCGAGCGGCAGGCCCATGACGGTGGCGGCGGCAAGGGCCGCACCGGGCCGCGCTCGAGCGCTCGTCTCCATTGTCGACATGAGGGGCAGCCGCCGGGTTGATCAAGGGACGAGGGAATGAGCGGAACTGAAAGCGGACACAATCACGGCAATGCGCCATTCGGCAGACGGCGTCGCTCGCTCCCCACCTCTCTCGTCAGCTCGCGTTCCCGTCAACCCACGACATGCACGTCGCCCGGCCGCAGCGCGGGAAATCGCTCGGGCGCGATGCCGTGCTTGGCGCAGCGCCGCCGTCAGATCGATGAGCCGGCTGCTCGACGGCCTCGTTGGTGAGGCGGAACGTGCCCCAGTGATGGCCGAGCGCCTGGGCGCGCGCCGCACAGCTGCAGCGCCTGCACCGCCTCGTCCGGGTTCATGTGGGTGTTGCGCATGAACCAGCGCGGCTCGTAGGCGCCGATCGGCAGCAGCGCCAGCGCGAGACCGGGATGGCGCCCGCGCACGCGCTCGAAGGTGGCGCCGTCGCCGAAGCCGCTGTCGCCGACGCAGTAGATCTTCTTGGCCGCCCGCCTGCACGACGAAGCTCGCCCACAGCGCGTGGACTGCGATCGCCGGTGCCGCGCGCCGACCAGTGCTGCGTCGGCTCGGCGTGCACGACGAGGCCGTCGCCGAGGTCGACCGCCGCATCCCAGTCCACCGCATCGGCGGCAGACCCGGCACGGCGCCGCCTCAGGATCGTATCGTTGCCGAGCGGCGTGACGATGCGCGGGCGGAAGCGCTGCCACAGCCGGCCGATCGTGACGCATCCATGTGGTCGTAGTGGTTGTGCGTCACCAGCACCGCGTCGATCTTCGGCAGGTCGTCGAAGGCGATGCCCGGCGCATTGACGCGCTTGGGGCCGATGAAAGAGAACGGGCTCGCGCGATCCGCCCACACCGGATCGATCAGAATGTTTCGTCCCGCGCGTTTGCAGCAGGAAGCTGGCGTGCCCGACATGCGCGACGCGCACCCCGTCGCCGGTCGACCTGCGCGGGCGGCCGGTCAGCGGCGAATTCGGGCTCGGGAAGCTCGCCGGCCATGACGCGCCGCGATCGCCGAACTGCCAGCGCAGAAATGCGCCCGGCCCCTTCGGCCCGGCCGACCGGATTGAAGAACCGCACGCCGTCGAAATGGTCCGACAGCGGGCCTTGATAGTAGGCGTTGGCGCGCGTGCCGCCGAACAAGGCCCAGCCTCCTCCGACGGCCAGCCGCGCCCAGCATCTGCAGAACGCGGCGGCGACTGGGCATTGTCCCTCTCTGCAACATCTTGCAACGGCAACCGAAAATTGCCGCGCGAAAATACGCAGCGGCGTCCCACATCGCCGTTGTGTTTAGTTAATTATCCCTTCAAGATAGCACAAGCGTTACGGGAGTTCGCGAGTGATGAGCACGCAATCGTCAGCCGGTGGCGTTGTGCGGCAATACCATACGCACCCCCGTGCACGGCGCGCGTCTGAATGTTTCACCTTCCAAGACCGTGCGTCCGCTGCTCTCCGACATCATGGTCGAGCACGGGCCGATCGATTTGCTCGGCCGCCTGTTCCTGAAGGCCGACACGTCGGCACGCAAGCGCGGCGTCACGCTGTCGTTCGCGCCGATGCAGGACCTGATGCGACGTCAATCGCGCCAACCCGGAGACGTGGCGTCCGCTGCTGCCGCTGTTCGATCCGGCATGCGGCGGCATCACCGACGACAACAGCTTCTGCATCCTCGGCCACAACGCCAAGGGCGAGGTTGTCGCCACGCAGGCAGCGCGCCTCTACGACTGGGCGGATACGTCGTTCCACGACGAGGCCTCCAGCCTGCGGCTGTTCTATGCCGAGCCCGAGCGTTTGAAGAGCGAGCGCGAGCGGGTCGACGTCACGGCGCCGGTGGCGCGGAAACTCAGCGGCGCAGTCATCTTTGCAGGCGGCATCTGGTATCGGCCCGACTACCGCGGCATCGGCCTGCCCTACATTCTGCCGTGGCTGTCGCGCGCCTATGCCTACACGCGCTGGAAGCACGACTTCTCGTGCAGCATCATGGCGGAAGAGGTCTACAAGCGCGGCATGGCGCAGCGCAGCGGCTACAGCAAGGCGGACTGGGAAGTCTGGCTGCGGCACACGCCGGTCGACCCGAACGGGGACATCCGCTGCGCGCTCGTCTACATGGACTCCGGCGAGCTGCTCGACGGCGCCGCCGATTTCCTAGCCGCGGTTTGACGCGCAGATTGATGGCCGGGGTCGGCGAGCGACGCGCCATCAGCATGGTTGAGTTGCCGTCGCCGCTGAACGGCACCAGCAGGCGCTGGTAGCGGAAGCTGCTGGCGCGACTGCTGCGGCCAGTTGATCACCGCGTCGACGTCGCCGAGCGCGGCGCGCGCTTGCGCCACCACATCGCGGTAGGACTTGGCGATCCACTTGCCGTAGTCGTAGTCGGGCTGGTCCTCCACGCGCATTGCCGATCGAGCGCGCGAGCCAGTATTCGGCGGGCTTGGACAGGCCGCTGCCGACATCCTTGATCACCATGGACGGCCGCTCCGGCGAGGCCTCCACCAGCACGAAGCGGCCGTTGAGCGCGCGCTCCAGCAGCGGGGCCAGCCGCTCGCGATCGAACTTGCCGCCGGAGTCGCGCCAGATGCCCAGCACGCCCACAACGGGCGAGATTTGCGGCAGGCCGTCGAGCGGAAGGTCGTTCCTGCAGGAAATCGCCTTCGCGCGCGTCTCTGGCCGAAGTCGATGCGCGGCACATCAGCCTGCGCACGGCTTCGTCGCGCGAGCGCGAGCATCTCGTGCGACCACTCGCGGTCGCAGTAACGAGATCAGAACGCGGTCCGCCGAGCGATCGTGCAGCCAGTACATCAGCGCGCTGAAAGCGATCGGCGAGACGACGGAGGGCCGCAGCGAGATGCGCAGCGAGCCGTCTCAGTCTCCTTGACCGCGACGTAACCCGAGATTGCGGATGGCATAGTCGGTGAGCTCCTCGCCTGCGATCGAGGCATTGAGCGTCATCCGCGAGCCGCGAGCGACTCTCCGTCCCACATCTCGTCCCCGGTCATCGAACAGTTGGCACTCGATCACGGCGTACACCAAACCTCTCAGGCTCCCGCTAGCTTCCGGCCAGCCGTCGCCCAGGCATTCGAGCCCAGCTCTCCACCGCCACGGTCGTGCCCTGCGGCTACGTCCGAGTTTCGGTGGCTATTCCCGCCCTGCCTCAATAATTTGGCTCTGGTTAAGGATTGTTTCGGAGGCCCGGCTGGCGCGCGATTTGCCGCGTGGTATCTGGGGCGCATCCCTAAGCATTGGTGAACGGTCGAAATGCAAAGCGCCACCCGAGCCTGGCTCGGGTGGCGCCTTGTCTGCACCTGGGTGTGTAGGCGCGGCTTACATGTCCATGCCGCCCATGCCGCCCATGCCGCCGTGCGCGTGGGCGTGGGCTTCCTTCTTCTTCGGCGCCTCGGCGACGCCGGCTTCGGTGGTGATCATCAGGCCGGCGATCGAGGCCGCATCCTGCAGGGCGTGTGCGCACGACCTTGGCCGGATCGATGATGCCCTTCTCGAACATGTCGCCGTACTCGTCGTTCTGGGCGTCGTAGCCGAACGCCGCGCCGCGGCCTTCTCGAGCACCTTGCCGACCACGATCGAGCCTTCCACGCCGGCGTTCTCGGCGATCTGGCGGATCGGGGACTGCAGCGCCCGCGCACGATGTTGATGCCGGCGTTCTGGTCCTCGTTCTCGCCCTTGACGGTGATCGCCTGGGCTGCCTTGCAGCAGCGCTACGCCGCCGCCGACGACGATGCCTTCCTCGACCGCGGCGCGGGTCGCATTGAGCGCGTCGTCGACGCGGTCCTTGCGCTCCTTCACCTCGACCTCGGTGGCGCCGCCGACCTTGATCACCGCAACGCCGCCGGCGAGCTTCGCCAGACGCTCCTGCAGCTTCTCCTTGTCGTAGTCGGAGGTGGTCTCCTCGATCTGCGCCTTGATCTGGGCTGACGCGGGCCTCGATGTCCTTCTTCTTGCCGGCGCCGTCGATGATGGTGGTGTTCTCCTTCTCGACGCGCACGCGCTTGGCGCGGCCCAGCATGTCGAGCGAGACGTTCTCGAGCTTGATGCCGAGGTCCTCGCTGATCACCTGGCCGTTGGTGAGGACGGCGATGTCCTCCAGCATGGCCTTGCGGCGATCGCCGAAGCCCGGCGCCTTCACGGCCGCCACCTTGAGGCCGCCGCGCAGCTTGTTGACGACGAGGGTGGCCAGCGCCTCGCCCTCGACCTCCTCGGCGATGATGAGCAGCGGCTTGCCGGTCTGCACCACTGCCTCGAGCACCGGCAGCATCGGCTGCAGGCTGGCGAGCTTCTTCTCGTGGATGAGCAGATAGGGCTCCTCCAGCTCGGCGATCATCTTGTCGGCGTTGGTGATGAAGTAGGGCGAGAGGTAGCCGCGGTCGAACTGCATGCCCTCGACCACGTCGAGCTCGCTCTCGAGGCTCTTGGCTTCCTCGACCGTGATGACGCCCTCGTTGCCGACCTTCTGCATGGCCTCGGCGATCATGTCGCCGATCGCCTTCTCGCCGTTGGCGGAGATGGTGCCGACCTGGGCGACTTCCTGGCTGTTCTTGACCTTCTTGGCCCGCTTCTGGATGTCCTCGACCACCTGCGCCACGGCCTTGTCGATGCCGCGCTTGAGGTCCATCGGGTTCATGCCGGCGGCCACCGCCTTCATGCCCTCGCGCACGATCGACTGCGCCAGCACGCACGCCGTGGTGGTGCCGTCGCCGGCCACGTCGTTGGTCTTCTGGGCGGCCTCGCGCACCATCTGCGCGCCCATGTTCTCGAACTTGTCCTCGAGCTCGATCTCCTTGGCGACGGTGACGCCGTCCTTGGTGGTGCGGGGCGCGCCGAACGACTTCTCGAGCACGACGTTGCGGCCCTTGGGGCCCAGCGTCACCTTGACGGCGTTGGCGAGGATGTCGACGCCGCGCAGCATGCGCTCGCGGGCATCGCCGGAGAATTTGACGTCTTTGGCAGCCATTGTGATAGCTCCTAGCTTCTCGGGATTCGGGGCAACTCGTCAGTGGTCAGTCGTCAGTGGTGAGTGGAAGGGCGGCGGCAGCGCAAAGAGTGAACTCACGGCTGACCGCTCACCACTGACCACTCACGCGTGTTTCACTTGCTCGAGCACACCCATGATGTCGCTCTCCTTCATGATGAGGAGCTCCTGGCCGTCGATCTTGACCTCGGTGCCCGACCACTTGCCGAACAGCACCTTGTCCTTCGGCTTCACATCGAGGGGGACGATCTTGCCGCTCTCGTCGCGTGCCCCGGGGCCGACGGCGATGATCTCGCCCTGCTGGGGTTTCTCGGCTGCGGTGTCGGGGATGATGATGCCGCCGGCGGTCTTGGTCTCGCTGTCGACGCGGCGCACGACCACGCGGTCGTGCAAAGGACGGAACTTCATGGGTTAAAGTTCTCCTAATTTCAGGGGCTTGGAGGCTCTCGCCCCGCAAGCGAGAGATGGGATGGGTTGGTTGTTAGCACTTCTCAATTGTGAGTGCCAACAGCCGCGCTCCACATAAGCGAGGCGGCCTGACCTGTCAACCGGGGAATGGGCCAAAAAGCCTTTGCGGACGCACCGGGCGGGCGCCGGGCAAGAGCTTCCTTAACCGGAGCCGAGCCGTGCCAGCCGTTCCTCGGCCTCGGGTGCGCCGAGCTCGCGGGCGCGCTCGTACCATTTGCGGGCCTCGGGCAGGTTGGGAAGCACGCCCTGGACGCCCCAGCGGGCGAGCTCGCGCGGGTCGTAGGTGGCGGCCAGCAGCAGGGCGCCGCGCGCCAGGCCCGCCTGCGCCGCGCGCAGGAAGAACTGTCGGGCGACGGCCACCTGGCCCTTCTCGATCTCCTGCTCGCCGCGCGCGATGAAGCGCTCGGCCGCCTCGCGGTCCGCCGGCGACAGCATCGGCGCGCGCGGCGGCGCGGGGGCCGGCGCGGGCGGAGGAGGCTGAGCCTTGGTCTCCTGGGCTGGAGCCGCGGGCTGCGGGGCCTGGACCGTCAGCACCACCCTGGCGTCGGCGAGCAGCGCGCCGTCCTCGCTGACCAGGCTGATGCTGAGCTCGGCCCGACCCGTCACGCCCGCCGGCACGATCATCTGCAGGCTCGCGAGCGCATTGAGCGGCACGGCCCAGGCGCCGGGCGCCGTGGCGTATCCTTCCGACAGCGACACGGTCGGGGGCAGGCCGCGCACGCGCACGAAGCTGTTCTTGGGCAGGGCGTCGGCGGGCCCGACGCGGATCGTCAGGGCGGCCTGCGACGCAGGTTGCAGCGAGGATCGCCTGCGCCACGGCAATGCGCAGGCTCTCGGCAGGGCCCGCCTGCACGAGCTGCAGTTGCGACGAGCTCTCCTCGCCGTGTGCGGCGTTGTCCGTCGCAAGCAACGCCGATACCAGCCCGACAACGATTGCGAGCCCATGCCGCGACGGCGATCTGCGATCTCCCCCGCCGCCGTCTCGGCGCGAGTGCTGCGGGGTTCGGCCGCTCTCCTATCCTGTCGGCCGCCCGTCCCCTGCCTGCCCCAGTCACCCCCATGTCCCCTTCTGCGCTCCTCGGAGCGGACGGCACGCTCAGTGCGCCGTCATTGCTTGCTCTGCTTCCTGTTCCATTCGAGGAACTGCCGGAACAGGCGCTCCTGCTCGGCCGGATCGTTCGGCGCCGCGCGCGCCGCCTGCGCGCGCAGCTGCGCCGGATCGACGCTGCGCGCGGATGACGATCGCGGCCTTGTCGAGCCTGTCCTGCAGCGGCTTGAAGCGCTGTCCAGCCCGGCACGCTGGCGGCGAGGTTCACGTCCTTCCACTTCTCGTGGTAGCCGGGCTCCTTCTGCAGCTTCTCGAAGCGCTCGAAGAGATAGTCGACGACGCGCGTCGAGCCGCTGGTAGCGGTCGGTGTTCTTGGGCCAGTCGTAGACGGCGAGCACGGCCGGCACCGAGATGGTGGCGATCTGCTGACCCTGCGGGATCAGAGCCGGATAGTCGGCATGCTCGAGGTAGGCCGGCGCGTAGTACTCGAGCTTGTCGGTGTACTCGATCGGCAGGAACTTGAAGCCCTCGGGCAACTTGCCCTTCAGGAAGGGCGGCAAGCGGCTTGGACGAGATCCAGAACGTGGCGGCCACCTCCGGCCCCTGCCTTCATCTTCTCCATGGCGATGTTGTGGGGGATGAAGGTCGCCTTCACCTCGATGCCGAGCTGCTTGAAGATGATCGGCCCGGAGATAGGCCGCCGCCGTGCCCTCGCGTATTGAAGTTCACGACCTTGCCGGCGAGGTCCTGGATCGACTTGATCTCGGGCCTGACGAAGACGTGCGCCTCCGAGGGGAACAGGCTCAGCAGGTAGTTGATGCGCCGCCAGGCGTTGGCGAACTCGGGCTTGGTCTTGAAATGGTCGAGCACGTCGCCGTAGACGATGGCCGCATCGACGCCGCGCAGGTAGAGCAGGTCGTAGACGTTGTCGAACGGCCCGCGCGTGACGATCGGCAGCACGCGCATGTTGTCGCCGTCGTCGAGCACGCGCGCGAGCTCGGCCGCGAACTGCAGCGGCGCGCCTTCGAGTGCGCCCGGCGGCGAGCCCGACCGTCCAGGCGTTGATGCGGTCCTTGTGCGCCTGCTCGCTCGGCAGCGGCGCGGCCTGACGGACGGCCGTCGTCTCGGGCTTGGTCGCCGGCGCTGCGCCGAAGTACGCTGGAGCCAGGCACTTGCGTCGCCGGATGCGAGCCAGCGCGTCTGCGGTGGCGATTGCGCCCCCGCAAGAACGCTATGACCAGATCAGCGCCGCGATGCCGACAACGAATGGACAACGCGTGGCGCATCGACTGGCCCTTGCAGCATCACTCCTGCCTGCACAGCGCTCGTTCAAGGCCGGATGTAGGCGTAGCCCTGCTTCTGCAGCTCCATCAGGCGCACGACGCCCGAGGGCATCACCTTGGCCTCGCTGATCAGCGTGACGGGCTTGCCCTCGGCCTTGCTCTGGTTGGCTTGCGTGTTGCCGCAGGCGATGAAGGTGACGCTCGGAGTTCTCGAGCGCCATCGGCGCGATGCGGTCCTTCACCGGGCTCGTATCGGAGCGCAGCATGTGCAGGCCGGGCCCGTAGGTGACGACCTCGATGGCGACCGTCTCGCCCTTCTCCTTGTAGTACTCGGTGATGTTGCGCACGTTGTTGAGCGCCAGGTCCATCACCGCCTTGTCGTTCTGATTGACCTGGATGGCGACCTTGTGGGGCGTGGGTGTGGAAGCAGGCGCTTTGATGCGTGCGATCCCTGAGGTCGACACACGAGTTCCAGGCAGTGGGCCCTTTGCGGGGCGATCGTTGGTGGACTTGCCTTTGGTACGTTGCTCTCGAGCAGCGCTGCCAGGTCCACTCAATCCCTCCTGGCAGGGTGCACCTCCGTCCCAGCAAACTTTGCCGTTCCCGAAGACTTGAGCGCGACTGGCGCCCGGAAGGCATAGACAGACCGCCATCAGAACAACAATGCGGCCATACCGTTGGCACTGGCGAGTGACCTTGGAGTGAGACATGCAGCCCCCAATATCTTAGCTACTCCTTTGTCCCCGCTCCGGAAGTTACAGGCAGCAATCCTTTGCGTCGAAAGATGGGCGAGGGTGCTCAGGAGTGGCCTTAGGCCCATCTCCAGCTTCGACAGGCAAAAGAAGCCGCCGAGTTTGCGGCGAAGACGGAGAATGATCAGCTTCGCAAGGAAATCCGGGCTTCGGAGGCAGTGGGAAAGTCGGGATCAACTCAAGCAGCTCGAGGGCGCTAAGGCCGCTGCCGAGCAAGCCAAAACTGCCGCTGAAACGCCCCGGCTGATGCCCAGTGCCTTTGGACCATTTCAGCGCGTGAGCGCATGGGATGGCGGTGCGAACGACGCGATAGCGGCCGACGCCAACCGATGCCCAAAGTTCATATACTCCATCCAAAGCTCCACCGGCGTGCGACAGGCAAGCAGTCGGCTTGGAAGGTCGAGATAAGCTCTGACGACCCCTGCGAATGGTGAGGAGGGAGGAGAAGACACCCTCCGGTTTGGCCGTGCGACGATGCGCGGTACTGGACTGCAGCGCCTTCGCCGCTGGAGCGCGCTTGGGACGACGGGATCGTTTAGCGGGTCTCGTCTTAGCTGTTTTCCGTGTGGCCATTGTCCTCACCAAAGTGAAAAGCGGCGCGGGACTGACCCAGCGCGCCGCTTTGAGAGACGTGGACTGCCACGCGCTCCCTCGACTTGGTTCCGAAACGCCGGCAGGAGGACGCTGTTCCGAGTGAGCGACCTATTTGATCAGGAAATCGTCGCGCTTGGCCTTGTTGCCCTTTGTGGCAGCCGCCATCCAACGCGGCATCCGTCCACGCCCCGTCCAGGTTTCGGCAGGGTTCTTGGGGTTGCGGTATTTGGGGGCCACCTTGCCGCCCTTTCCGCCGCGACCGCGGCCGAACAGGTCGTGGATATCGAACCCGGCCTGCTTGGCCATTGCGGTGAGCTTCTCCTTGATCGAGGCGCGCTCCTGGCTCTGTTTCTCAGCTTTGAGGCTCGCGAGCTTGGTTTCGAGCTCGATGAGCTCGGCATAGGACATGCCGTTGACGTCGGTTTTGGCCATGTGAATCTCCTGGGAATGGACAATGCGAATATGAATTGACTGCTTTTACAAAGGATTGCAAGGCCGAATTCATCCCAAATTCTGGGCTTGATGCGCAATCAGGTTTCAACGTGCTCTACGCCCGATGCGCAACCGATGGACGGTGGCCGATGGTTGCTCGTGGGCGGGTTGCATGCAGGCCCCTTCCCGCAGCGCATGTGTTGCCGGTCGTCAATATTCTTGAGCAGATCGCCAAAAGGCTTCGTCCGGAAGCTCCTGAAAGCTGCGGCCGGTCTGGAGCGCTAGCAGTTGAGGACGTGCCCCGTCGGCGGGTGTGAGAGGCTTCCACGCGGCACCGCTCTCCTCAGTGATGAGATTTCGCTCTCGTCCTAGCCGATCACGAGTTTCAGCCAGCGGCCAGAACGATACATCAGGAGCAATCCATTCTGCTCGCGGTCTCGGCAGTCTTCACCCTAAGCCAGTCCTTTGAGCGACCGGACCTGTAGGGCGCCGCTAGCCGCTTCGACACGATGCCCCCAAGTTCCATGCGCTCGGCCTCTCCGAGCAGCTTTGCACCGTCAGCGAAGGTCTGGACCAGGTGAAGGCACGGAATCTCCGACCGAGTTCACCAGCCGCACCAGGCGCCGCCGGCGCTCTTCGAAGGGTAGCAGCCGAAGATCTTCGTCATCGCGGTGGAGTATGTCGAACGCGAAGAAAAGGAGCTCGATCTCCTGTCCGTCGCGCCAGGAGACAGAGTTTGCTGGCAAGACGAGCTCGCCGTCGAGCACCGCCGAGCGGCACCGAAGCCCCGAGAATGTCGCTGCGAAGCCTTGATGCCGGTCCGTCCACTCCAAGCCGCTCCGGCTGTACAGCCGCACCTGGCGACCATCTTTCACGATTTGAAATCGATAGCCGTCGAGCTGCAGCTCATGCAGCCACGTCTCATCTGTGGGTGGGGTTCTCGCCGGGGTCGGAATGCATGGCGTGACGAACCGCGGAGTCGTGGGCATGCTCTGGCTTAGTGGAGAGGACAATGCTGCCGTTCCAGCATTGCCTCGCCAAGCTTCGTTATCGTCCACGTGGCGTTGTCGGCCAGGGCGATGAGGTTGGCCGCGGCGAGCCGGGCCGTATGACGTTCAAGATTGGGGGTCGCGCGCAAGGGACTGTCCGCCACCAGCTGAAGGACGATTTCCTGCTCATCTGTAAGTCGGAAAGACATGGGGACGACCTCGGGGTGAAAGCCTGCTCGCCCGCTTAAATGGCAGTCACGAGGAGGTCGAAGTATCCCCGATTTGGGGGAGCTTTTTAGTCCGGCATACAAGGCCCCGACCCGCGCATCTGATGCATGCCTATCCCCATAGCTCCGCCGCAATTGTGTGCGATCTGACCACCGACACGGAGGTGGCGGATGGCACGCGACAAGGATGATCTGTGGCGGAATTTCCCGAAGACGGCGATCGAGTTCGACCGGCGGTTTGCGACGGAGGAAGCCTGCCGCGCCTATTGGATTGAGGCGCGCTGGGGCGGCGAGCCGGCGTGCGCCCGCTGCGGCAGCAAGCGCGTGTGGGCCGAGCGCGGTGGCTTCCTGTTCGAGTGCGCCGACTGCGACCACCAGACGAGCCTGACGTCGGGCACGCTGTTGGAGAAGACCAGGAAGCCGTTCAAGGTCTGGTTCCGGGCGGTGTTCGAGATCTCCTCCCGGCGCAACGGCATCTCGGCCAAGGAGCTGCAGCGGATCTTAGGCTTCGGCTCCTACAAGACGGCGTGGAGCTGGCTGCACAAGCTCAGGGCGGACGCAAGCGTGACAACATCGTCCGCTACCTGCTCGTCGTGGACAGTCCTGCAAACCGAGACCAACGAGGGCACGACGAGCTCATACGAGGCTCGAGGTCCTCTTACTCGACGAATGGCATCGCTCGGTGGGCGTCACGGCAGAAATCAACTTCGCGCGCGGGCTGGGACTGCCGGTAGCGTTCGAGGAGTTCGGCGCTAAGCGCGTGGTGAAACACCAGGAGATCGCAGCGTTCATTAAGATCAAGCATGGGTTGGGCGAAGAAGTTGATGAGCTCATCGAGAATTGGAGCGAAGCCGGACTGGAACACTTCGAAGGTGTGCCAGTCGCTCTGGCGGGTCCATGACGATGGCCGCAAGCTCTACGCAGGCACCATCGAGGCCGCCGACCCCCGCGAGCTCGTCATCAAGTGGTCTGCGTTCCTTGCCACCTCCGAGCGCGGCGTCTACTTCGCCACCTACCGGGGCAGCTTCGTCGCGCCCGGAGTCGGCGCTCGAGAGCGCCCGCGACGACCTTGCCGCCTAGACTAAGCGCGGCTTCGAGCAGTGCGGCAACTGCCACAGTTCGGTCGTACGACCTTAGGAGTATCGCGCGCGTCGCGTAGGCATTTGTACCGGCTTGCCGTTGAGCCACCTGTTTGCCACGCTCAGTTTGAGGTTGCCAGGCCACTGCCATGAACAGCAACGATATCGGTGCGTCGGCCGCGGTGTGGACGCAGCTGGAAGACCACTTCCGGCTCCAGGCGCAGGTCTCTGCAGCGTTTTGCGCAGGCGAGTCCTTTCGGATGTCCTTCTCATGTGGAGAACGGACACCAATGAGCTCGGCGAACCTCTCTCGGCCTTCGAACGCGAGGCATTGGTGGAACGTCACTGCTTGCTGTTCGGACACTGGCCGACAAAACCCGACGCCAAGTCTGATCAATCCCCCGTTTGTCCGTTGGCAATACGGCATGCAGTCTCGTTCCACCCTTGAGGCGGGGCGCTGATCCGCAACCTTCCGCCCAGCTGAGTGAGACGCATCCGGATGCCGCGGATGCCAACGCCAGCACGGGACGGTCGCTGACTGGGGGACAGCACGCCGCTGATGCCCTGTCCGTTGTCGGCAACGAC
>CAWHPZ010000004.1:0-11300 GCA_963831345.1 uncultured Alphaproteobacteria bacterium | reverse complement strand
ATAATTTCAACCACTTACGAGATCACACCTGAGAACATTGCTAGAACATTCGGCGGGGCGCTAGTCTCACGTGAGACTTTTCCAATTGGTCTTCGTGCGGATGTTTCAAATCGGCGCCGACGCGAGGGTAGCCTAGCTTCGCCCGACCCCGGCAATTGAGCCGGCTCGCCGCTTCATAAAGACTTGCTCGGGTTACGACCGTCCCACGCTCGCGCCCTAGGCAGCGAGAAGCTCGTCGAGTTGGTCGAACGTCTCGTCCATTCCCACTCGTGCTCCCGGAGGCGATGGCTTCGTCGAGCGCTTCCTTCGAGGGATAGAGGTCGTGCATGACGAGCAGCGTCTTGCCGCTCTTTCCTCGAACGTGACCGTGGTGACCTGCCCGCTGCCGCCCGCTTCCTCATTGGTCCAGACGAGGCGCGAGGGCGGTGTCACTTCGAGGTACCTGCCGAAGAACGCCATGGGCTCCGGGGCAGCGGGTGGCGGAACACGAGGCGGTACGTGCCGCCGACGCGAACATCGAGCTCGCAGGAAAGCAGCGTCAGGCCAAACGACTTCGGAACCCACCAGCGCTGGAACAGCTCGGCCTTGGTCCACGCCTCGAACACGATGCGCGGCGGGGCGTTGATGGTTCGCGTGACGACGAGCTCGCGCTCGGACTTCCGCTCCACCGTCGTGCGGTTCTTCATGGGGCTTGGCTCACTCTCTCTTCCTGCGTCCATCGACTTTCTCCTTCCGTTTCAGTTCCTCGACAACCTTGTCCAGCTCGTCGAAGCGTGCGTCCCAGAGCTGGCGGTACCTCTCGATCCACGCCGTCTCTTCCTCCAGTCGGCGCGGGCCGAGCTTGCAGGTCCGCACGCGCCCGACCTTCTCCGTGGTGACGAGCCCCGCCTGCTCCAAGACGCCGACGTGCTTCTTCATGCCCGTGAGGGTCATGTGGAACTTCTCGGCGAGGTCCGTGATCGAAGCGTCTGCGCGCCCGAGCTGCTCCAGAACGCCGCGTCGGGTGGCGTCCGAGAGCGCGGCGAACGAGGCATCGAGGCGGGCTGCCGAATACTGAACCATATGGTTCAGTATCTAGCGCACGGATTGGCGGCGTGCAAGGGGAGGCCGAGCGCGCGTTGCGTTGCCGGCCATCTCCCCCAAATCGAAAAACGCCTCGATGCACCTTCGATCGACCCGGCGAGGCAAAGACGTTCGTCATTCAACAACAGATCAGAATGAAATGGTGATGGCTCGCTCGCGGACGGTCTGCTTCTGGCCCGTAGCGTCGGTATGCTAACGGCGGCTATCGGACCATAGCGACCGGTGGCAGCCTAGCGCCGGTTCACCGGTGCTCGATCCCAGAAGCGGACATCTGGCATTATGATGGCCCGCACTAACAACGCCTTCCCGGAGAATTCCGCTTATCGATGCTGAGCGGACTGATGATGGTTTTGTTCTCGCAAATTTTTCGTCACAGGTGATCGAGCCGATGACGCCCTCGATCAGATAATTAGTTTGCTGTAATACGTCCGCATAGGGACCATAGGTCGTTCCGGGCGGCACCACGCGCTTGCCGGTGTTGTCCAAGATCGGACCGACGAAGATTGCGTCCTCGTTCTTCATCGCCTGCATGGCGGCCTTGGCGGCGTTGATCGCCGCCGGGGTCGCTCCGGCACCGAACGGGCTCGACCGGACATACCCCTTGTCGTATCCGCCGGTCACGAAGTTCGGCAGGGTTCCGCCCCTCCGCAACGTTTCAACGAAGGGCTCGAATAGTGCGGTCCAGTTGTAGTCGGCGCCGGTGATGTAGCCCTTGGGCGCGAGCGGTCCCTGGTCGAAGGCGTGACCGCATGTCTTGACGCCGCGGCCCTCTGCCGTCTCGATGACAACCTGCGGCGCGTCCAGGTGACACCCGATCACATCGCAGCCCGCGTTCACGAGCGCGTTCGTCGCCGCGGCATCGTGCTTGCATCCTCCCACTCGCCGGTGAAGATGACCCGCACGGTGGCATTGGGATTGGTCTGGCGGCTTCCCAGAACGAATGAATTCAAGTTGAGCAGCACGGGGCCGAACGGCTTGCCGGCCACGAAGCCGAGTTTGTTCGTGGTCGTGCTCAGGCCAGCGGCAACGCCGTTTACATAGTGGCCCTGATTGATCAATGCGTTCTGGCTGCCGACGTTGCGCGGGTTGGCACTGCTTGCGATTGCCGTGGCCTGCCGGAACACGACATCCGGATATTTCGTTGCCATTGCCAGCAGGAACGGATCGTCGTCGAACGATGTCGATACGATCAGGCCGGCGCCGTCGGCGATCAAGCCCTCCATCGCCTTGGTGTAGGCTCTGGTTTCCGGATTGTCCTTGCCGCTGCCGTAGTCGGTGCTCTCCGGAAGGTAATCCGCCTGGAACACCTTGATGCCCTTCAGCGCCTCGGAAGCCGCCGCAAATGATTGGTTCCAGCCCCAATCCAGGCGGGGACCGATATAGACGAAGCCGGCCGCAAGCTCGGCCGCGCGCGCGGCCCCGAGCGGCAGGAAACCAGGCACCAAGCCTGCAGCTCCGAACGCGGCCATGTGCTTGAGCGCTTTGCGCCGATTGAGATCGAATCCGGACATACCGCCCTCTTCTCGGAAAATCATAGCGGCGCGTTGGCGCTCGGCTACCTACTTCAATGGTCGGCAGTTCAATGCGACTGTCTGCATGGTCCGCCCGGCTTTTCCGTCACAGCCCAAACGCGTCTTGTTGGCGAACGGCGGGTCTAGAAAATACTCATAGTCGTCGGGATCGTCGTGCTCGATCAGCCGATATAACTTGTACGGACCGCCGTCGCAGATCAGTTGCTCGCTATCCACGAACAGTGATGCCGGCAGCACGAAAATGTGCTCGACGTTCGGATTGGCCCCGCACCATTTTTCTTTGAGCTCGGCATAATCTTTCGCCTGGATGATCAGCGCGTCGGGGCTTTCGGAAACCGAAACAGGCGATTGGGAAAAAGCCGGCCTGGCACTGGCCAGCACTACCGCAATCGCAACCATAACGATAAATCGAGTCACCTTCGATCTCCCCAGGCTTCAGCATCCCCGCTTGTCGAACGACGGTGCCGTCGCGCGAGGCTGATACAATTATGAGCCCCAAAGCCTAACGCAGTGACAACGGTGGGGGATCGATCTGCTGATCGGACTTGACGTCCGCAGGCCAGCGTCCGTCACGAGAGCTGCCAAGAGATGAGAAGGCACAGAGCATAAATGCCGACGACAAGGGCCGCTCCCCCAACCTCTGTCTTAGACTCGCGGCCGGAAGGGCTGAGCCACCAATCAAGCCGGCGGCTCGACCAGGGTACGAGCAAGCTCAATAATACGACGCTGACCGCATTGCCGATGAACAAAGCACCCCAGAGTGGCAAACCCAACAGCCCGATCAGCAGCGGAGATTGCACCAGTTTGTTGAAGAGCACGACCACGGGGTAGAGCAGCATCAGCACGATCATGTTCTGCTTCCAAGCGGGCGCAGACGGCGCGGCAGAGCTGTCGGTCCGAAACCATTGGTCGAATCCGGTACGAACTATGCGCGTATGGTATTCATCGGTAAAGCTGCCGGATTCCTCCAGCAACTTTGCCCGTTCGGGCGAGGCGAACCAGGCCTGCAGGTTCGTTTCTGAATCGAAACGCAGGATGGTCAGCCAATCCTCCTGCACACCGGGAACCGGCGGCTCGAACCTGTATCCCTGAAAACCGGCGGCGCGCGCCTGAGCAGCGGCAATCTTGCGTTCCCACTCCCGGTACGCCCGTTCCCGCCCAGGCTTGATGCGCGTCGAAATGACGGCCGATACGGGCGCCGGCAGAACACCGCCCGCGCTGTCCTCGACCAGATGCACGTCATCCTGACCAACCAATATCGGCTGCGCCTCAGCAACGAGGCGCTCCCTCTCCCCGGAGCGTAGCCACGAGAGGGCATTTGCGGCGTTGGAAAACCGCTGCTGGATCACCCAATCGAGCTGGCCAGGCGGGCTCGGCGGCAAGACCGTCTGCTCGATGAAGCCGGGCTGAGCTGCGACGATCCCGCTCACATCGCGCTGCCAGCTTTCGAACTCAGCCGCCCTGTCCGACGCGACACGGGTTTGCGTGACGATGGTCGCGCTTTTCGACTGCGCAATGCCGGAAGCCGAGGCCATAGGTTATCTCTGCGGTTGAGGCGGTGAAGCACGGCCATGGCAGCGGCCGAGCTTATCGAATATGCGATCCGGGGTGAGCGGAAGGTCGGGAAAACGGACGCCCGTTGCGTCTGAAATGGCGTTGGCGATCGCGGGCGCAACGGCGTTGATGGCGCACTCGCCCTGAGCCTTCGCTCCCAGCGGTCCAACGGTGTCATACGTGTCGGCGAAAAATATCTCGCTGCGCGGAACGTCGGCGAAGGCCGGAATGCGGTAGTCGCGCAGCGCCGGGTTCACCATCGCACCCTTGCTGTCATAGACCATCTTCTCGTAAAGCGCCCATCCAATGCCCATGGCGATCGCCCCATCGATTTGACCGCGGCACTGCATGGGATTTATCAACCTGCCGATGTCCGCCGCGTGCACGCTCTGCAAGATGGCAACCTCGCCGGTGACGCGATGAACTGCGACGCGAACGCCTTGGACATTGAAGCCGACCGAGCGCGGCGAGAGATAGGCTTTGCGCTTTGCTTCGAACCGGTGTCCTGCCGCGGTTCCGAGTTTGAGAAGTTCCGAAAGCGGCATCGGCCGATTGGCGTAGATGATCGTATCGTCGTGCAATCTGAGTTCGGCGGCATTGCAGGCAAGATGGCGTGAAGCGTATTCGAAGATGTTGTCGCGCAAGGCCGTCGCCGTCAGCGCTACCGCTTGGCCCGCGACGACCGTCCCAGTGCTTGCGAAAGTGCCGGTATCATACGGAGTGAGGTCCGTGTCGCCATTGATCAGAGCGACGCATTCAGCGCGCGTGCCGAGTATCGACGCCGCGATCTGCCGATGGGCCGTGGCCGAGCCATTTCCCATTTCTGTCGAGCCCACGGCAAGGTGGTATGTCCCGCCCGGAAGGAGCGACATCACCGCGCCCGAACGATGCTCCGTCGGCGGCCCGCTTTCCAGCATGGCAAGCCCGACGCCCGATCCCTCGACCCAGTCATCGCCTTCGGGCTTCGCCAGACCCCGTCCGCTCGCGAGCGCGGCCTCGACGAGGTCGAGACATTGATCGAGCCCATAGCTGCCGAAGGTCACATCCGAAGGGTCCTTCCAAACAGATTCGATCCAGTCATCGGATCGGATCATGTTCTTGCGTCTGATCGCGAAGGCCCCCATGCCGAGCTGTTTTGCAAGATCATCGATGGCGCATTCGATGGCGAACGTCGATTGCGAGGCCCCGTAGCCGCGAAAGCCCCCGGCCGGGACCATGTTCGTGTAGACCGCGTAGCCCTCAGCTTTCTTGTTTGCGCACCTATAGGCAGCAAGCGGAGAACTCAACGCCGCCGCGAGTGTTTCGCTGCCGTGGCCGCCATACGCTCCGGTGTTGGAAACAACACGAACCTCGATGGCGGTGAGCGATCCGTCGCGCTTTGCGCCGAGCTTGACGCGCGTTGTCATGGGGTGGCGTGTAGTAGCGCCGATGAATTGCTCTTCGCGCGTGAATTCCCACATGACGGGGCGTCCCGTCTTCAGCGTGGCCAGCACGCACAGGTCTTCGGAGATCATTTCCTGCTTGCCGCCGAAGCCGCCGCCGATGCGCTCGGTGAAGACGTGGACGTCGCGATCCATCAGCCCGAACAGGTGGCAGAGCTTCTGCTTGGCGATGAAGGGTGCTTGCGAGCTGGTGCGCACGTGCAGCCGTCCGTCGTCACCCGTCCAAGCCAGCGAGCCGTGGGTTTCGAGATGCGCGTGCTGCACCCTGGAGGTTGAATAGGTTCCCTCGTGAATGACGTCGGCGTCTGCGAAGCCAGCAGCGACATCCCCGACCTCGCCATGGATATCGACGTAGATATTTCCGCGGGAACCTCGGTCGCCGTCGTGAAGGATGGGCGCGCCCGGCTTCATCGCCTCTTCGGGATCGAAGACGGCGGGCAGGATCTCATAGTCGATCTCGATCAATCGAGCGGCTGCTTCAGCCGCGCCCTCGTTCTCGGCGACGATAGCGGCGACGCGCTGCCCGACGAAGCGCACCACGTTGTCCAGCATGTAGGTGTCGTCGGGATCGACGAGGTGATCCTCGTGCGTGGCGGTGCTGTAGAGCCGGCGCGGAACGTCCTCCCAAGTGAAGATGGCGACAACCCCGGGAGCAGCGGCCGCCTTGTCTCGACGGATGACACGAATGCGGGCGTGCGAATGCGGCGAACGGAGGACCTTGAGATGCAGGGCATTCTGCACCACCGTATCGAGTGTGTAGCGCGCCTGACCCGTTACGATCGCTTTGGCAAACGGGCTTCTGAGACTTGCGCCGCACGTTTGCTCGGCGACGTCCTCTTCGACTGACGTGATCCCGTGAAGGGCGTCATGGATACTTTGATAACCGGTGCAGCGGCAGAGGTTGCCTTTCAGCATGTGCGGCAGGTCCTCGCGCGCGCCTTCGTCGAACGTGGCGGCCGTCATGATCATGCCGGCGGCGCAGAAGCCGCACTGAAATGCTTGCGCGTCGAGAAATGCCTGCTGCATGGGATGCAGCTCGCCGTTCTTCGCCAGTCCTTCGATCGTCGTGATTTCGCGGCCGGCCGCTCGAAATGCTGGCGTCAGGCAACTGTGGAAGGGAGTGCCGTCGAGCCAGACCGTGCAGGCCCCGCAGTCGCCCGTATCGCATCCCTTCTTGACGCCCAGGCATCCTTGTTCGCGCAGGAACGTGCGCAGGCATTGTCCAGGGGCCGGCTCTGCCGAAATATGCCTGCCGTTGACGGAGAAATTCATAACCGCGCTCATTGCTGAAGCTCGGCGCGAATCTGTTCGGCGAAATAGTACGTGAGGTGACGCTTGTAAGCAGCGGATCCGTGCACGTCGTCGAAGTAGTCGATATCGCGAATGCCGGCATCGAGTGCATCAGACAACGCCCGCTCGCTGGGAACGCGATCGAAGCGGAGTTGCATGGGCCGCACCGTCGCTGCTGTTACGGTGATGACGAGATCATCGGTGCCCCGCGTGCCTATGACGATGATCGCCGAGCGTCCCAAATGTGTGAGAGAGGCCCGGCGAAACGCGAAGCGCCTGGAAAGAACGTTGGCCGGGAGATGGATGCTGCGCAGCAGTTCGCCGCGCCTGAGCACGTTTTTGTGGTTGCCGGTGACGAAATCGACCGCAGCAACCGTGCGCGGCTCGGCCCCTCGCGGCCACAGCGTGTAGACGCCCTCGAGCGACGTGGTCAGCGAAATCATCGAACCCGCCGGCAATGACATACAGATGTTGCCGCCGACCGTTGCAGCATTCCAGACTTTGAACGAGGCCAGCAGCGATTCGCAGCACATCTTGAACAGCGGAGCTGCTTTCCACTCCGCCGGCGCCTCGAAGCGGGCAAGGTCCGCCAATGTGCAAGTTGCCGCGATCTCGAGGCCGTCGGCCGAGGCCAGCAAGGCCGGCCAGCCGAGCGACTGCAGATCGATCAGTGTGTCGGTGTGCACCTGTGGGGTCGAGAACAGCCAAGTCCCGCCGGCGAGCCAAGCGTATCCGTCGCGCCACCCACGTATCTCGGCAACCGACGACGGACGCTTGACCGCGGTGATGGTATTCAAGTTCAAGTCACGAACCTCATAAATGAGCCAAGCGCTCAGTCCCCACCCAGAACGTTGAGCTGTGGTCCAGAGTCCGAGATTACTTTTCCGATTTGTGCGGCCTCGAGCTTGGTCGCGTCTTTGGTTGGCCTGACGAGTTTGTATTTGAGAACCTGTGCGGTCTTGTCCTGCGCCATGCCACTCACGAGCAGATTGGCGCCGACCGTCGTGCTGGTCGTGGCCACGCTCACTCCTGTTGCCCCGGCAAAAGGCGTGAAGCTCGCGGCCTCGGTAAAGTCGACGCCGCGGCTGTGCGCCAAAAAGCTGCTCAAGTACATTTTCGGCCCGCCCAGCAGCGTCGAGCCGCTCGAATAGACCTTCACCGCGCCAGGAGCGTTCAACTGGCCGACGACGATGCCTTCGGCGCCTCCCTGAGGCCCGGTGAGCCAGCCGGCAGCCAGCGACAAGCCACCCCGATACTCGAGACCGAAAGGCACGAACGCGCCAGTCAGCGCGGGGCCGTCGACGTCACACCGTTCTGCCCCGTTGCTCGCCTTGGCTGGGCTGCCGATCGGCCTC
Source organism: uncultured Alphaproteobacteria bacterium (assembly GCA_963831345.1). Classification (GTDB taxonomy): domain Bacteria; phylum Pseudomonadota; class Alphaproteobacteria; order Rhizobiales; family Hyphomicrobiaceae; genus Hyphomicrobium_C. Next base: position 3,044 of record CAWHPZ010000004.1, on the reverse strand, counting down.
ATCAGCGAATAACTGAAGACCTTCACATGCGCCGAAGTGCCTGGCCCCGGAGCGGTGACGATGCTGTAGCGGCCGGTCGTGAAGTCGACGAAGCCCGACGCCACGCTCACACCGGATTGGTCGTTGATATAAGGCCTGAACGTCGAGAACAGTGCCGGCGCCGTGCCCGGCGTCGCCGGGAACTTGGAGCCGAAGACTTTGACCTCGCTCGGGATGCCGCGTCCGGAGCCGACGATGATGTTGTCGGCACTCGTCCCGTCGATCTGGGAAGACGTCACGCTGATGCCGCCCCGCGCCTCTGGAGCAAAAGCCGCAAAGCGAGCGAGTTCCTTCACGAAACGCAGGCTTGCCGCCGTCCGCCTTGCCGGAATACGCAACGACTTCCGGCACGTAGTCTTTTCCGGCGCCGACAATGAGATCGAGGACGGTGTCATCGTCGACGTCGCCCATGGCGACAGTCACGCTGCCTTCGTAGCCGGGAAACGGCGTCACCGTGGCGATGGGCCGGTCACCATTGCCGTCGAAAACCTTCACTTCCGCGGCATGACCTTTCGATCCGGGCACCGCCACAGCATAAGACGACACCGCCGGGATCACGTTGACCAGCGTCATCAACCCATTGTCCTCGTGGTTGAGGCGATGGCAATGCTGCACGAACAGGCCGGTGTAATCCTCGAACTTGGTCCGCATCGACAGATCGCCGGTCTGGATCACGCTTTCGTCGGGACCCATGGTCGGGACCGGCACGTTGGCATTATCGACGCCCCACATGTCCGGTCCCGTTTTCAGACCGGTGCTGGGATCGTAATAGCTCGTCACCTGGAAATCGTTGACGTGGACGTGGATGGGATGCTCGTCGTTGTTCTTGTTGATGAAGGTCCACTCTTCAACCGAACCGAGCCGCGGCTGAAGCAAGGGAACGTTGGGAAACGCACTGCCTTCGTACCCATAAACGAACGACTTTGGATCGGACGTGCTTGCCAGATCGTTGAGAAATCCGCCCGATATGACAAGCGTCCGGTTGAAGTCTGGCGTGACCTTGGAAATGTCCTCGAACGCGGTGTAGGCGCCGAGCGGCTGTCCGGCCTCGAACGCCGTCGTGACACCTTGGCCTCCCGATGGCACGGCGCGCGCCAGAACCTGCGTCGGGAAAAAGAAGAACCCGTCGAAATAGCTGATAGCTGACAGGCGGGACGCTGAGAGTGCCAAGCATTGCCGGTGGGTTTTCCGTGCCGTCATTGGTGTAAAGAATGCCCGGCGAGCTCACCGTCCTGGCGTCGCCACCCCTCGGCGGCATTTCCAGAATCAGATCGCCCGTAGCAGGCATCGTCACTGCGATGGCATAACGCGACGCAGGCGGGATAACGAGCCGCGTGCCCTCCTCGAATGGAGGGTAATGAACGGCGGAGCTCGGATTTCCGTCTTGCCCCACGATGGCGATCTTCGGATGCCTGCCGCTCTCCGTCTCGGTGAGCCGAACGCTCATGTAGGCGATATCGCTGACATTAGAGAGCACCCAGATTTCCGTTTGGCCCGGCTTGCTCTTGAGTGTCGGCTGGAACAGCCCATTCACCGTGAACTGCACGTCACGTTTATAGTCGGGCAGCGCGGGATCGTCCGGCAGGCTCTTCCAGGGCTCCGCCGGATCTGCTGTGAAGCGCTGCAGATTGCTCGGAATGAACTCGAAACGCCCGCGCATGTTGTGGATCGACAGCGGGCCCGAGTACCAGACGGTCGGGTACTGCGTTCCCTTTCTTCGATTGATCGAAATTCACCGGCGTGAGCAGCGGACGATACGTGCCCTTTGCCAACTCATCGCCTACCGGCGGCTTGATCGTGCTGACCCATTGCGGCCAATTCACATTGTTGATCTGTGCAAGGCCACCCGCGCGATCGAACACGGCATTGTATTGAAGTATCATGTTCCGGATCGGGATCTGGTCTTTGGTAACCAGCGGAATGTTGCCGTCGAGGCGGCCGATCGCGAGCACCCCTGCCATTCCAAAATAGACGTGCGGCGTCGTCAGCCCATGAAGATGGCTGTGATACCAATACGCGCCCTGCGGCATGTTCTTGGGGATGTTGTAGGTGTAGGTGTTCGCCATCCCGGCCGGGATATGCAGCATCACATTGTCGGAGTTGCCCTTGGGGCTGACATGCACGCCGTGAATGTGCAAGTTGAGCGGCGACGACGTCATCATCGCCGGATAGAGCGGAACCTGCTCGCCTTTTGCGGTGTACTGTGGATCGAAGAAATCCCGGATCGTGAGGCCCGTGAGCGCATTCTCGAGATGAACGATCAGCGTCTCCCCCGGAAAGACCTGCAGCGTCGGCGAGGGATATAAATTATCGCCCGAAGTCTGCCCGTTCGAGGCCGTTCCGCGAACCAGCTTGTAACCGAACACGAGCATCTTCTGCACCGGCGTCGCCACGGTATCGAAGCGGGCTTCGCCCTGATGCGCGGTGAGCGTCACCTCGAGAACGCCGTCCTTGCTGGCGAGCGTTACAGGCTCGCGATACTCGGACCGAACCGCCGGATCGAATTGCGTACCTGCGTCCTGCGCATGAGCAGGCGACCCGTGCCATCCCGCTGCGAGCACGAACAGAGCCGTGATCATGCTCAGTGGACGAACGCGCAGAAGTCGTTCCGTAGGCATTGGCCCTCCAGTGATCCGCACGCAGTGAAAATCCACTGTAACCAGGCCAGCAGACAAACAAGACTAGGATGATTTCGGAGACTATGCCTGATGCAGATCCAGATTAGCTTCGACGCCAATCGGTTCTTTCAACTTTCGGATATCGCGGATTTTGCCTTGATCATGTAATTGACCTGTAGGGCTAACCCGACTGGGGACGGCCAGCTGAGATACATCCGGCCTGCCAACGGACATTCGGACCACGGTTTCCGCTATGGCCAATGACGGTATTTAGGTCAGGGTCCTCAAGTGTCCGGGTCTGGCGCATGACGGCTTTTGATTGCCTGGCGGGCATCGTCGCGACCGACGCAAGAGGTCTGACTTAGGCTGCGACGATGTCTGCTTTCT
>CAWHPZ010000003.1:0-20543 GCA_963831345.1 uncultured Alphaproteobacteria bacterium | reverse complement strand
CGCGATCGCCCCTAATGCGGCTCCAGTAGACGACGGCGAGGTTGTTTTGCAGTTGCGCCCACTGTTCCGGCACAGCCTCGCGTGAGAAGACGGTCTGCGCGGCCTCAAAATGGGCGATCGCGGTCTCCTGGTTGTCGGCACGTTCGCCGCGAATGCGCCGCCAGTAGGCGATGCCAAGTGCATTGTGTGCCGCTGCCCAGTCGCTGGGGTCCGCTTCGCGCGTCCACGTTGTCAAGGCGGCTTGCAGAAATTCGATGGCCTTTTCCAGATTGTCGGCGGTCACTCCGCGCGCGCGGGCGACGTAAAGGGCGCCGAGGCCCGCGGAAAGTTCCGCCTTCAGGCGTTGACGCGGGAAGGGTAAAGACCATGCCTCGACGTCTGGCTCGAGCGCGAGCACGCGTTCGCCGAGACTTATCTTATCCTCCGCATCGCGGGGCTGTTGCCAAGCCTGATAAGCGGCAGCCAGATCGGCGGCGCTCTGCTCCTGAGCACGCATGATTTGCTGCGCCTGAGCGGTCCCAACCGCGCCGCAGAGGGACACGATGAGCATGAATGAGTGTCGCATTAAGCCCCTCCCGCTTGCATGCGCCCACAACGCAATCACGGGTAGTGCGCAACAGTGACACCAGCGTGGCGCTTACCCGTGTGCAACCGTGGCGCAAGCGAGGGACGCCAGGAGCAGACATTGCGCGCGAGCCCGCGAAGGCTGCTTTGGGTCATAAGCAGACGTAAGCGCCTGCTCTCGGCAACGTCCGCTTTGGGCCAGAAGCGCGGCCAGCAGCTCAGTAAAGCTTCTCAAAATCACCGGTGGGGCGCTTCACTCGTCGACGCTTGCCTAAACTTCCACAAGCGCCTTCGCCACCCCCTGCAGTAGCATCGACGCCGAGAAGGGCTTGGCCACGAAGGTTGCCTTGAGCGGCAGGTCTTCGCGACGTGGCAGCTGTTTCCCCGACATGATGACGATGGCGATCTCCGGCATCAGGCCGTCTACCATGCGCGCAAGCTCCAGCCCGTCGAGAGTACCAGGCATATTGATGTCGGTGACAATGGCTTCGGCGGTCTTGCCATCGGTGAGCAAGGGCATGGCCTCATCGGCGCTCGCTGCTTCTGTCACCTCATAGCCCGCGTCTTCGAGGATCTCGCGCACGCCAAGACGAACGCTCGGCTGATCGTCGATAACAAGAATCCGGGCTAACGATTGTGTGGGCATAGTTTCGGCTGCCTTTTTATGGCCAACGCTCAACCTCGCGAGCCTCTTTCGACACGCCCTCTTGGTGTTCAATCGATGCCGGTTCTTCCCTCTTGCAGCAGGTGTGGCCCTTCGCGCGCCGAGCTACGCCCGTGCATGAAACCAGCGGCCAACGGGATCCGCCCGCCAGCAATGCACGAAGAGATTAGCGCGAGCGCTTTCGTCTCGCGTGTCCCCTGAAAGGGGGAGCACATTTTCAATTGACAGACATGTCGGGGGCGCGGCTCCGCGCCAGTATCTAACCCTGATGCGTGAGTGCCACAACGTCCGCTCTGGGCCATAAGCGGACGTTCGTCGCGCTCATCTCGCTCGCCAGGAGACGAGCCACGTTCCGCCTTAGCCTTGCGTTAAGGTTCGACGAAATCAGCAAATCACCCGACAGTCGTAAAATGGGCGCACAATGGCCAGCCTCTGCGAAGGTGTGGAAAAGTGGTGCGAGCAGCATCCTTCTCGTTTGCCTCGTCATGCCAGCCTTTGCTGAGGACAAACTCGCGTGGTCGGCTACCCTGACCGGCACCACCGATTACGTCTTCCGCGGATTCTCGCTTTCTAATCAGAACCCCGCTCTCCAGGGATCTCTCGACGCGACCTACGGTATTTTCTATGCCGGCGTTTGGAGTTCTAATGTACAGGATGAGGGATATGAGCCGGTGGAAGTCGACGTCTACACCGGCATCAAACCCGAGTGGGGAAAGGCAGCGTTCGACCTCGGGGTCCTCTGGTACAGCTACCCAGGCGCCATTCCTCGTCCGCTTGGATATCAATATGTCGAGCTGAAAGCCGGCTTGTCGTTCTCGCCCCTCACCAATTTAAAGATGACCCCTATCTTTTGGTACGTTCCGGCGCAGAAAAATGCGATTGAGACCTATACGTATGAAGTTGCTCTCGCTTATGCGCTGCCAGCCGCGGGTAACTTTACGCCGACCATCAGCGGGTTGGTTGGCTACACCGATGCTGAAGAAGTAGACGCATTCGCCACCGGTGTAGATGATTACACGTATTGGAACCTTGGCGTCGCATTGTCCGTCAAGAAGTACACCTTCGACTTCCGCTATTGGGACACCAGTATCGCAGGCGACGCCCTCGCCAACGAATACTTCGAGTTCACCGACGGGACCGAGTACGGGCTGGCTAACGAGCGCTTCGTTTTCACCGCATCCGTCACGCTGCCTTGATCACCCATCGACGCTGCGGGCAAGCCGAACCCGGGCCAGCATAGGCGTATTCCTCTCTGCCATTAAAAGCTCCGTCAGGTGAAGTGCGCTGACAGGCTTGGAGAACAGATAGCCTTGCAAGTGGTCGCAGCCCGTCTGTGCCAGAAAAATGAGCTGCGCGTGGGTTTCGACCCCTTCCGCGGTGACCGCGACATTGACCGCCTTCGCCATCGTCACAATCGCTTGGACAATGGAACGCGATTGGGCGGCATCCAGATGCTGGATGAACGAGCGGTCGATTTTGATGCGGTCGACTTCGAGCTTTATCAGATAGCTTAGCGAGGAATATCCCGTTCCAAAATCATCAAGGGCGATCCGAACGCCGCCGTCTCTCAGGGCTTTAAGTGTTCTGGCCGATGCACCCGAGGCATCTAGGAGGACACTCTCCGTAATCTCAATTTCTAAGCGGTCGGGGGATAATCCAGTGTCGCGCAGTATGGCAAACACGCGCTCGGCAAAGTCGGGTTGTTGACATTGTACCGTGGATACGTTGACGGCAATGGTATTGGGCTCCCAGGCTTGGGCCGCACCACACGCTTTTCTAAGAACCCAATCGCCCAGCCGATTGATGAGGCCGCACTCCTCGGCGAGCGCAATGAACACGTTCGGCGAGATCGATCCGAGGCGTGGATGCTCCCACCGAACCAGAGCTTCCGCACCAGTAGGCTTCAGTCCGTCGACGGCATAAACAAGTTGATACGCCACTTCCAGACCAACGCCGGTATCGAGGGCCTGGCGAAGCTCCATCTCCAGCTCGCGGCGCGACTGTATCTTCTGCCCCATGTCCTCAGTAAAAAATTTGAAGCGGTCGCTGGTGCTTTTTTTGGCGCGGTAGAGGGCTATGTCCGCCTTGCGAGCCAGCTCACCGCGATCAGTTCCCGCGTCGGGAGCCATAGCCACCCCGATGCTAACTCCCACCGTCACTTTGAGGCCATTGATTTCAAACGGCCGGCCGACGGTGGTCGCTATCAACGCGGAAAAGTCTCTGACTTCGTCCTTCGAACTTGCACGCTTGATGACGGCAAACTCATCTCCGCCCATCCGGGCAAGGACGTCGCCGGGACGGATCAGTGCACTGAGCTGCGCGGTCACCTCGCGGATCAGCGCGTCCCCAACCGCATGTCCAAATGTATCGTTCACTTCCTTAAATCGATCGAGGTCGAGGAACATCAACGCGAGCTGTTCAGAGCCGTCGCGGACATTGGAAAGATACTGCTCTAGCCTTTCGTCGAAATAGGCCCTGTTTGGTAGGCCCGTTAGAACGTCGTGGTACGCCAGATGCTTGGAATGGGCTTCGCTCACCACCAATTCTGTGCACGTGGCGTGCAGGCTTCGCATCAAGAATAGGACGGCAAAACCAATGAGGAGGGAGCCGATGCCGAACAGAGGACCGAGGTCCGACAGGATGGTGCTGCCCGGAAGAACAGGCTTCCAAATAAAATAGCCGACGTCGGCACCCGTAATGTTCCGCAACGGATACGATTGCTCGTCGGAAGTTATGTTATCGATCGCAGAGAACCTGACGCCTTTCAACAGATAGGCGGCAGCCAGATCCCGAAGGAAACTGCTGTCCAAAAATCTGACACTGACGATTAGGTGCTCGGTTCCCCTGGGTTGGGTGATCTCTCCCGTGTCAGATACGAGAGGCATGGCGCTGATAATGGCCGGACGATCGTCGACGAACCCGAGGTCGAACGCTCTCGGCACACGCTCTTGCCCTTTTTCATAGCGGTCGAGCGCCCCCTTGCGGATCCGCTCACGAAGCTCAGCGACCACCTCAGGAATTTTTCCCATTGGCAGTCGCCGGCTTACAGATACCTGTTTGCCGTCTGCCATGCCGTAGAGGACCTGATCCTCAGCATTGAGGACGTAGCTGCGGTCGTGTTTAAAGTAGTCGTACATCCATACGCCAAGATTTATATCCACCCACTTGAGGTCGAACCGCTCCTTGGCGAATTTTACGGCGTCATCCCAAATGGCAACGCTCTCTTGGTCGTAGGGCACGCGCTCGACGTTCTTGGCCAGGGCGTATTCCACGACCTGGTTCAGTCGTGCCTGGCTTAGTTGATCACTGCGACTTGCTGACAAGATCAACACGGCGCCAAGCATGAGGAATGTGGCGGCGACCGTGGCCCCGCTTAATATTATAAGCAGGCGAAAGGGCCGGTCACCCGATCCTCGGCTCAGATACCTGGCTAGGTTTCTAAAAGACGAAAGTTTCACATTCGAACCATACGTGTTCTACCTTCGTCACTCGCGCGCGCCAGCCAGTAAGCGCCGCATCTATCGATGCCGATCTGTAACTACAATTCTTAATAATTTGTCAGTAGATGCGGAAGTCGATCTTGCACTTTGGTCTGACATCTTGACCAAACGGTTCATTTGGAAGTGTGGATCGCGCCTAATACTTCTTCGCATATTAGATTAACCAAAATTAACAGCGTTTCGAGGATGCTTTAGATCATCCGTTACCTGATTAACGTATGGTTCGGAAAATCTTATCTCTGGCCTAGGGATTTCCTTGTGCGTGCGCAATCATTCCGCAAATCGCGTTGCTAAAGCAAAGGCAAAAAGGCTCGCTCTGTTAGAGCTTGCGCCGGTCGGAAGCAATGATGCCTTGCCCGTTACCGACTTAGCGCGCGCGCTTGGAGCGCTCAAAGAGAACACCGACGAGGCTGACGCGCATAAAAAGGAGATCGACCAGCTCAACGGCTGGTTCGAGATCGCTCTTCACAATATGGCTCGTGGGCTGTCCATGTTCGACGCCGAGCAGCGGCTCATCGTCTGCAACAGAATGTATCGAGAGATTTTCGATCTGCCCGAACGCCTGACGCGGCGGGGCACGCCGCTGGCGGACATCGTGCGCTACCACGTTAAACGCGAGACCGGCTCCGATACCCCGGAGGATGTCGAAAAGGAGCGCAACTGGATCGAATACCATGTGTCCGAGCTGGCACGTGGCAGGTCTTTCTCCGATACCCGTCATCTCAAAAACGGGCGGATCATCCTCGTCACCAATCAACCCATGCCGCAAGGCGGTTGGGTCGATCTGCAGGAAGACATCACCGAGAAGTGCCAGGCCGAACAGAAGATCACCTGGCTGGCGCGGCATGACACGATGACGGAGATCGCCAATCGCTTCCACTTCCGCGAGACGCTCGACGATTGGTTTAAAGGACTGCAGCCAGGCGCCGGCTTCGCACTCCTCTGGATTGACCTTGACCATTTCAAAGCCGTCAACGACACGCTCGGTCATCCTGCCGGTGATGCGCTGCTGAAGAGCGTCGCCAAGCGTTTGCGTGCGATATTGCGCGGGCCAGATGTCGTCGCGAGACTCGGCGGCGACGAGTTCGCTATCATCCAATCTGGTGTCACGACCGAAACGCAAGCAGCGAAGTTAGCCAAGCGTGTGCTGCGCACCATCGGTAAGCCGCATCACGTGCTCGGACGTGAAGTGTGCGTCGGCGCCAGCATTGGTATCGTCCTGGCCCCGAGCCAGGGACGTGATGCGGACGAGCTTTTGAAGAATGCCGACCTTGCTCTGTATCGCGCCAAAGCCTCGGGTCGAGGCAACTATGCCTGCTTCAAATCCGATCTGGATCAGAAGATGGCGCAGCCGCGGAGCTTAGAGGCTGACCTACGCTCGGCGATCGCCGAGCGGCAGCTGGAACTCTACTACCAGCCGATTGTCGAGCTGCAGCGAAACGAGGTCGCGGGGTTTGAAGCCCTGATGCGCTGGCATCATCCGGAGCTTGGAATGGTTCCGCCCAGCACCTTCATTCCCCTCGCCGAGCAGACCGGCCTGATCGTGGAGATGGGGGCATGGGCGCTCAAGCAGGCCTGTCAGGAAGCCGCCACGTGGCCCGAGCACATCAAGGTCACCGTCAATCTCTCCTCCGTACAGTTTGAACACGGCGACCTCTTCAAGGATGTCAAAGACGCGCTCAGCTTTTCGGGGCTCAGCTCCGATCGCTTGGAACTCGAGATCACGGAGAGCGTGCTGCTACGTGATGACGCAAAGACGCATAAGCTGCTGCACAAGCTGCGGTCGCTCGGCGTCAAATTCGCGCTCGATGATTTCGGTACGGCTTACGCCTCGCTGAGCTATTTGCGCAGTTTTCCGTTCGATAAGATCAAGATCGACCGCACGTTCATTGCCGACCTCGACAATCCGAAGCGCAAGGACTGCATCGCCATCATCCATGCGGTAGCGGGACTCGCGAAGCAGATGCAGATGAGCACGGTCGCCGAAGGCGTCGAGACGCTTGATCAGTTGGACACCGTTACCATCGCGGGATGCGAAGAGGTGCAGGGCTTCTATTTCAGCAAGCCGGTCCCAGCGGGCGAGGTCAAAGCAGTGATAGCAGGCTGCCGGGCTATGCCACGTGTCGACGCCAAGCATGTGCGATCGGGAGGCATGCGCGAAAAACCTCAGCTCACGCCTAACTTGGGGAACCCGAAGTAAGAACCCTAGACAGTCACTAAGTCACGCGCAGACAACGTGGCTAGACGTCAGCTTTGGGCCAGCTGCAGACGTGTGATTCCGAATGTCGGATGAATTCGCTTTGAGCGACCCGCTCAACCCCTAGCTCGCGCCGGTTGGAGCGAACTGAATCTATGGGTCGAGACTCAGCCATGACTTGTTTATGCACCACTCTTCCGAATCCCTTGGCGGTGGGAGGGATTACCGGACGACCGCCCTGCTCCTGCCATGTGGAACGTGAACCGCCTTCCCACGTCAGAGACAGACCAAGTGATACACACCTGCCCATCCTGCAGCGCGCCGTACTCGGCAGCATTGGTGGCGACGAGCATGCTGCGCAATACTTTTTCGATCGCAGGTGCGCGGCGCCCAGTGGCCAGCAACGCCTATCAGGCATTTTGGGCTGCTGACCACACTCTAGAGCGCTACCACCACCGGGAATTGCGCAGCCCGCGTAAGTGAGGCTCGGCGTAGTGGCGAGCGGCTTCGAGGGGGTGATAAAGAGCCGAAGGAGCGGGTCTATAGGAATTCATTTTCCACAGCGCGCCCAGTGCGAACCCGACCAGGCCGCCGGCCAATAGCCCCAGAATAAATGGCTGCTCTTCTACTGTCTCCTTGACCGCGTCATACGCGTCCACTGACGCCTGCTGGACGGCTCCGGCTGCGTCGGAAACCTTATCTCGAATGGCCTCCGCGGTGCCCGCCTGCGTGCCGTAGGGGTATGTTTCCTGTGCCACGGTGCAACTCCTTCTAAACCTCAAGCCTTCCAAAGTGCCCCAAGCACAAACCCCATAGCGACCGCGAAACCCAACGTCGTCATTGGCTGCTGCTTCAACGACGTCTTGATCGCGGTGTAAAATGTATCGGCTACCGCCTGCACGCCTTGCGTAGTCTCGGCGGCTTGGTTGCGAACTGAGCGTGCGGCTTGGCCGACTTTGTCGTCGAGCGACACCCTTTCGGTCGTGGCTGTCATGGCGGACCTCTCTCCGGCTGTTGCGCAGAATGCAACGTGGGTCGGGCCCGCTTCGTTCCTGCCGAAAGAGTCCACTCGCGTGCGCCGAAGCGGTCAAACGTCGATCAATTCAACACGGCGGACGCATTGTGCTGTTGCGGCACGCCGGCGCTGCGCGCCAGAAGCGCCGTGGTCACGGTGCGCAACGGATAGCCCCCAGGTAACGAGGGTCATCCCGATCATGAGTATGGTATCCGCATCGAACACGCCGCGTCCGTTCAGCAGACCTATGATCTCGGCGCTAACGACTTCCTGCTCTTTGGCATCGACGCCCAGTTCATTGGACCTTCGCGTAGCTTGAGAGGACCCATTCATCATCTTCCGTCTCCCCATCGCCCCTGACGAGGAGTAGCCGAATCTCAGTGTCCGCACTGTCTCCGCTTCACAACAGCTGAGACAGACTCACACGTTAGGAGGCAAACCCAGTTCCAGCTCGGGGCCGCGGCCACGGCATGCCCGAACTCGTCCTCGATTCGAACCGAAAGCGGCTGCGAAGCCGCCCATCGTCGATAGCTCATCGCGCGGGAAACGCGCATACCAGTGATTGTCGTCTAGCGCGTCACCGTCTGTGCAGCTGAGGCCTGTTGAGGGGTTTTCTCAGGTGGTGTCGACATCACCGACAGTCCGTAGGCGCCCGCTACGATTATTACGGCTGCGGCGATCTCCATCCACGAGAAACGGAAAGGCGGGCGAAGCATCTATCCTCCTTGAACATCCGGGTCGTCGCTAGTTGCGGCGATTGCCTGGGCCATCGCTTCGATCCGTTCCCGCGACAGCTCCGCTATCCTCTCACTGCGAACCGGGCGCTCGATTTGAGCTTTGGTCGTGGCCTCGAAAAGCCTGACCAGCTGCGCGAACTATGCGCCGAGGAACAGCTTGCTGCTCAGTCGTTGCCGTCCAGATCGCTGACAGCGTCGGCAACCGCGCGGTCTGCTTTGTTGCCCTGCTTCGCTAGCTCCTCAGCGTCGGGGGCCGTGTCTTTTCTAGGCGTCGTACCGGCCTTCTCCGGCTGTTGAGCCTGACGCTGACCGGCTTCGGGACGTATTCCGTGCTCTGCCATAAAGCTCTCCTCTGACTGGATCGGCCTGTGTGACGCGAAGAGTGGAGACCTTTGCGATGGCGCCTTTAGTACGCGTCAAGAAGCACCGCCCGGCGTCGTGGTGACAGCCTCATCCCTCGCCAACGCTGTCGCGAGGTCATCTGGATGCACTTCCACCACCTGCCTTGAGATAAGCGCGCCATTCGTGCCGGGCAGCTCGATTGTTGTCATGGTCCGCCGATAAGCGACGAAGGACAGTCCCTCGATTTGTTCGCTCGTATCCGAAATTTCGTAGGTGCCCGGCGGATAAGTCCCTTCAACACCAACCAGTGAAAATGGATGTGCGAACGTCACGGACCTATGTTTCGTCGTTTCCATCATGCGAACAGCTACAGCAGCTACTGGATCGGCGCCTGTGTCGGTCGCGGCTCGCTGGTCGGGCTTGGCATTGGGGCCACCACCGCGGTCTCAGGTGTCGGCTGCGCCGTGACAGTCTGCAGGGCAGGCCGCGGATTAAGACCCACGATACCGAAGCTGTGAGGAAACACGACCGCCATAAGGACAACGGCGGCGATGCAGGCTGCAATCAAAGGAAGCCAACTAGTCCTGCTTTGGGCCGGCCGAAGCTGATCATCCAGTGGAAGGGGTGGGTTGTTGTAGACGGCCATTAGAACCTCCTAGGGTTACCAAGCGAACTGTCGATGTACGCAAAAGGTTCCGCAGTTATGCCCATTTTGTTCTGCAAGGCATTCGCGCCCTCCTCACATGCGCGCGCCCCGGAGAGTGAGGGAGGTTAGAAGGGTTAATTGTGCGGTGAGATGGGTCGGCGCGCCCGCAAGTTGCTACTGCGGGCCCCCTCTTCCTTACTGTTACCCCGATAGGCGACGCACTCCACGCCCCACGCGGCGTCGCCGGGTAGTGTCTCTGTGTGGGATGTTCGCCGACCATGGCAGGCAGTCTACACCGACGCGGACGTGTCAGGCGACTGCCCGCGCGGTCGGAGTCGCCTCGTGCTTGATGGACAAAGTGGTGCCATGGCGATCACTGGCGAAGTCGACGCTGGCATCGAGGTCTTTCGCCAGCGCCTGGACGATGCTCGTGCCCAAGCCCGATGTGGCGTCAGCCGCGCCTTCAAGGGGTTTGCCAACGCCGTTGTCAGCAATCGACAGAGTCCAGCCAGACTCGTTGGTGTCATACGCGACGACAATGCGACCGTCTGTCTTGGTCTCCGGGAACGCGTGCTTCAGGGCGTTGATGACGCTTTCGATGACGATGAGGCCGATGCTGACCGCTTCGCTGGAGACGACCGTACCGCCGCTGACCTCGGTCTCAAGCGACACCGGGCGCGTCCCTCGCCGATCATCGACTGCGCCAGTGCAGCACACAGTTTCGTTAGGTAGGGACCGACCTCGATCGGCTCGCCACGACCCGACGCTTGAAGATGTCGCTGCACGGCGGCGACTGACAACACCCGTTTGTGGGCGTCCTGCAGGTGGCCACGCGTCTCGTCCGACTGGACGCTTTTCGCCTTCAACAAGAGAATACTGGCGATGATCTGCAGGCTGTTGGCGATGCGGTGCTGCATTTCCTCCAACAGCAGCTCCTTCTGACGCAGCAGATGCTCCAGCTCCCGCTCATGCGCGCGCCGCTCGCTGATATCCTCGATGGCCAACAGCAGCGCGGTCTGCGCTTTGCTCTCGGTGAAAACCGTGCGCGCGTTAAGCAGCATGGTGCGGTGGCCGATGCTGGGGAACTCGTGCTCGACCTCGTAGCCATCGAGCACCGAGCGCTCCGGCAGAATCTTTTCCAGGAGCGTCCGCAAAGTTGGGATGTCCCATTGCCCATCGCCCAATGTGTAGAGCAGCCGGCCTTGCGTATCGCCGGGATCAACTTGGAACGTCTCGTAAAACGAGCGGCTGGCGGCAACGACCCGCAGGTCCTTGTCCAACACGAGCAGCGGCTCGCGTACGGTGTCGACGATGGCCTGGGCCAGCGCCCGACCGTCTTCGATTGTCGCGAACGGTCTGATGTCGCTCATGAGCACACCCTATTAAGACGGTCGCAAAGACGCGACAGTGACCGACGCAGAGCTCCAGGCGCACATCGACAGCACTAAGTGGATCGGCCGCACTAAGTGCTTCCATCGTCCTTCGCCGCAAACCCCCGAGCCGTCCAAATGAGCGCCCGGCCAAACAAGAACAGGAGCGCAGGTGGGAGGACAGCTAAGTATGTCATCGACCCTAGGTGCCAGAATATTGCTTGACGGTTCTTAGCCTGCTCTTTCGCCCTCGCTTCCGCGATCAAGTCGTCAAACATACCGGTCGTTGCGGGACTTTCTCGGCGATTGGTGCAAGTTCCCAGCGTGCTGGCCAGTCTTCGACCGTGACAACCCCGATGAGCGCAACCCACAGGACGCTCACCAATACCCATGCTCTGAAAAGTCCCTGCGTCCAAGTTCACGGAATTTCTGCTCGCTATTTATGAGGTCAAATTCTACAGGCGGAGGCGGGAGGCCCACCCCCTACAGTGCCCTCTAGCGGAGCCCCAACTCGCCCAGCGCAGCTGGTCTAGGAGTGCGGGGTCACCGGCTTAGCTCAGTTGGTATGGTGAGCTTGCCTCACCCCGCAGCCCATCGGGCGAGGACGAGCACCTCGACGGCAAATACAAACCATACACGACTATACACGGGAGATCGGACTGCTACTGTGTTACGGCTAGAAAAGCCGTTTTTATTGGTGCCGGCTACAGGATTTGAACCTGCGACCCCCTGATTACAAATCAGGTGCTCTACCAACTGAGCTAAGCCGGCTCGCGCGAGGCACGCTGCTTATATCGCGCTGATCTTACGACAGCCAGACGTCCTGCCGCCGCCGCCATCGCGCCGTCGCGGGGCGGCGGTTAGCCCTTCCTTAGCCATATCCTGACAAGGTGGAAAGAGTTGCGTCAGTTTATCATGTCGAGGGTTTGCGCATGCGTCTCAAGACTTCGTTCGCCGCTATCGGCGTCGCCATTCTCATGGGCGTCGTCTCGGCCCCCGCCGAAGCGCGGGGCTGGTGCCGGGGTGCCCCGGCAGGCTGGTGCGGGCCCCAACCCGTCAGCCACTTCATCTACTACCCCCGCTACTCCAATGTGTATCAGTACGCCACGCTGGTGCCCTATCCGGGCGCCTACCGATACATGCCGGCCGGCTACGACGATCGCTACTACCGCCCCTACGGGCAGTATGCGCGTCGCTTCTGGAGACCGCGCCGCGCCTATGGGCCGGCCTACGTCGCTTATCCCGTTGCCGCGCCGGCTCCCGGTTGCTGTGGCGGCGGCTACTTGAAGTAAGGCGGTCACGAAGCGGCCGAACTCGGTCCGCGGTCAGGCCACATTCGTGTGGCGAGGCTTAGCGCAGAGAGAGGAACAAGGCGTGCAGCGCCGCGTTTCTCTCTCGCGATGCGCGATGCCGCTCGGGACGCGGTACAGATTTGGGAGACGTGGCATGATCAAGCAGATCCTGCACCCGTTGATGGCGTTAGTGCTGGCGGCCGGCCTTGCCAGCGCAACAGTGCAAGAGGCTCAGGCCGGAAGAGGTCGCGGGATTGCCGCCGGTGTCGCGGCCGGGATCATCGGCCTCGGCATTCTAGGTGCGGCGGCGAGCGCGCGCGGTCGCGGCGGCTACGGCTATGACTACGACGACTACGAGCCGGAACCGGCCTGCTATCGCGGTCCGCGCCGTTGTGACTGGGAGAACCGGCGCTGCTTTGAAAACCGCTATGGCGATCTAGTATGCCGCGGTGGTGACTATGTCTGCCGCAGTCCGCTGATCTGCGACTGACCGAAGCGCGATTGAAGACGACGCAAGGCGATGGGGCAATCCTGTCGCCTTTTCGTTTTTTGGGTCAGCGTCGTTTCCAGGCGGCGTGATGCAGGGCGATGGCCGCCGCATTCGAGACGTTGAGGCTGCCGATGGGCCCGCTGGTCGCGATGCGCACCAGGCGATCGCAGCTGTTGCGCGATAAGCTCGCGCAGGCCTTTGCCTTCGGCGCCCAGAAGCAACGCCACGCGGCCCGTGAACGGCTCGTCCTCGATCAGCTTCTCGGCGTCGCCGTCGAGGCCGAGCGTCGTGCAGTAGTGCTCCTTCAACTCGGCGATGGCGCGCGCCAGGTTCGGCACCAGCGCGACCGGCACGATCTCCAAGGCCCCCGAGGCCGACTTCGCCAGCGCGCCGTCGAGCGGCGGGCTGTGCCGGCGGGTCATGACCAGCCCCGCAGCGCCGAAGACGGCCGCCGAGCGCAGGATGGCGCCGACGTTATGCGGGTCCGTCACCTGGTCGAGAACGACCAGCGGCCCGGCTTCGGCGCGCTCGGCCAGCACGGCAATGTCGGGCTCATCCAGGGGCTCGGTTTCCAGCAGCACGCCCTGATGCACCGTGTCCTCGCCCAGCATGCGATCGAGCTCGCGCGGCGACACGCGCTCAGGGGCCGCCTGACGTGCGCTGACGGCCTCGGCCAGGCGGTTCTCGGCGTTCTCCGTCATCAGCAGCCGCAGCACCTTGCGGGCGTCGTTGCGCAGGGCGGCTTCGACCGCGTGGACGCCGTACAGCTGCACGCGCCCCTCATCGAACGGCCGGCGCTCGGGGCGCTGCGGACGCGATTGACGTCCGCCGCCGCGGCTGTCGCGCCGGCCATCGCTGCCTCGCGGCGGCTGCGGGCCGCGGTGTCTATTCGGGGAGGTTGGTTTCATGGGAATTTTTGGCTCGAAGCAGGGCGCGCATCCTGCCGCTTTTCCATTTGACATCCAAGGGGCCGGTGCGGATAAAGCGTCCGCCCTGCTGCCCTTTGCGCGGGGCGATTTCATTTAGAGGCCCCGGCGCCCTAGAGTGAAGTCTTGGTGCGGGGAGAGGTGCCCGAGTGGCTAAAGGGGACGGACTGTAAATCCGTTGGCTTCGCCTACGCTGGTTCGAATCCAGCCCTCTCCACCAACCACCCCCTAGTGCCTCTCGGCGATAAGCCACGGGCAGGTTGGCCGTTGCTGAGCGATGTTCTCCGGTGCGTTACCCATCTCCGCCACCGAGTTGCCATCGAAGAATGAGCCCATCTCGGCGCCGGGATGCTAGCGATGCACCTCGGGATGTCCGCTCGAGGGGGCTTCATGTCGAACCTGCCCAAGTTTGTGACGATCGTCGCGCTCGGCGTCGTCGCCGCCGCGTCGGCCGGCTACTACGCGCTGACTGGGCAAAAGGGCTCGGACGGCGAGATCGTCATCGCCACCGGCGGCCTACCCCATTACCAGGAGCTGGGCGCGGCTTACCAGAAGGCGCTCGAGCCGTATGGCGTGAAGGTGATTCTGCGGCCGTCCGCTGAAGGCTTCGCCACCTTGAAAGGTCTCGTAGCTGACGCGCCGGAATTTGACGCCGGCTTCGTCAAGGGCGGGCTCGTCGGCAGCATGCAGGGCCGGCTTGCGCGCAGCAAGGCGCAGGACTGGCAGAGCAAGCAGCTCGGCAAGCTGCGCTCGGTCGGACGATTGTTCTACGAGCCGATCTGGGTCTTCGTGCGCGCGGACCTGATAGGCGATAGCCTGCGCGACCTCAAAGGTAAGCGGATCCTGACCGGCACGCGCGAGAGCGGCGCGCGTCGCATCGCCTCGCAGCTTTTGCGCGCCAACGGCATCGAGGTGTCGAAAGACAATCCGCTGGTCGTCGAGGAAGAATTGAGCATCGACGGCTCGCAGATCACTTCCGGCAAAGCGGACGCTGCGTTTCTCATTCAGCCCGCCGACACCGAACGGATCCAGAGCCTGCTGCACAACCCCGGCCTCCGGCTGATGAACTTCGCGCTGGAAGCCGATGCCTACGCGAACCGTTTCCCGGCGCTCGTCAAAGTGATGCTCAACCGCGGCGCCGTTGAATTCGATCCGGTGACGCCGGCGGCCGACATCACGCTATTGGCGACCAGCGTCGCGCTCGTCGCCCGTGCCGACATCGAACCGTCGCTGATGTCGCTGCTAACGTTCGCGGTTCTCAACAATCCGCGCTCAGCCTTCGATAAGGCCGGCGACCCGGTGCTGTTCTATCCGGCCGGGCACGTTTCCGCATATCAGCGATCCCGAGTACAGGATCGCCGAGGAAACGCGACAGCTCTATAAGACGGGTGAGCTGCCGATCGCCCTTCGCTCCATCGCGCCGGCGGTCAAGGAGGCCGGTTTCTCCTACGCGGTCACGGGCTTCATCGCCGACCACGGCGCGCAGACAGTGCTTCTCCTGATCCCCTCGCTGATGATCCTCCTGCCGATGCTGCGGGTCGTTCCCAGCGTCTATTCATGGTCGGTACGCCGCCGGCTGCTCTACTGGTATCGCCAGCTCAAGGCGCTCGAGAAGAACCTCGACCACCCGACGCAGCGGGCGAGATCTCGCCGGCTATCAGGCGGAAGTCGAGCGGATCGATGCCGGCGTGCGGCGCATCCGCTATCCGCTGAACTTCTCCGATCAGTTCTATCACCTGCGGCTGCACATCGATCTCGTACGCCAGCGACTGTTCCAGAAGCCGCATGCGGTGCGCATCGCCGCCGAATAAAGCCGCCGGACGTCAGCTTTCCGTCGGCGTCCTGGGGAATGGTGAAGCCACCCTCGGCTGACCATGCGCGAGAACAGCCCGGAGGCGCGGGCCAGCTCGTCGAAGCGGCCGCGCTCGACGATGCGGCCGTTGTCGAACACCAGGATCTCATCGGCGTCGGCGACGGTCGACAGACGGTGGGCGATGATGAAGGTCGTGCGCCCCTCGCGCAGCCGATCGAGCGCCCGCTTGATGCGCGCCTCGGTCGCGACGTCGAGCGCGCTCGTCGCCTCGTCGAGGATGAGGATCGGCGCGTCCTTGAGGATGGCGCGGGCGACGGCGATGCGCTGGCGCTCGCCGCCCGACAGAGAGGCGCCGCGCTCGCCGATGATGAAGTCGTAGCCGCCGGGCTTGCGCGAG
This sequence comes from uncultured Alphaproteobacteria bacterium, assembly GCA_963831345.1. GTDB lineage: Bacteria > Pseudomonadota > Alphaproteobacteria > Rhizobiales > Hyphomicrobiaceae > Hyphomicrobium_C. Next base: position 4,590 of record CAWHPZ010000003.1, on the reverse strand, counting down.
ATGAAATCGTGCGCCTCGGCGAGCCGCGCGGCCTCCTCGACTTCGGCGAGCGTGGCGCCGGGGCGACCGATGGCGATGTTGTCGCCGATGGAGCGGTTGAACAGGCCGGCGTCCTGGAACACCACGGCGATCGACCGACGCAGCGAGGCGAGCGTCACGTCGGCGATGTCGAGCCCGTCGATGATGATGCGGCCCGTCGTCGGGCGTCGCGCAGCCGCTGCAGCAGCGACAGCGTCGTCGTCTTGCCCGAGCCGGTGGGGCCGACGAGCGCGACGGTCTTGCCCGGGCTCGGCTTCGAAAGCGAGATCGAAGACGCCTTGGGCGGTGCCGGGAAAGCGGAAGCTGACGCCTTCATAGCGCACGTCGCCCTTGACGCCTTGCGAGCGCAATCGCGCGTCCGGCTTCTCGACGATGGCATCGGACTCATCGACGAGAGCGAAGTAGCCCTTGAGCAGCGGCGCGCGGCGATGGATAGCGGTGACGAAGCCGGTCATTTGATCGAGCTTGCCGATGAGCAGGCCGGCGAAGGCGACGAAGGAGACGATCTCGCCGACGGTCAGCTCGCCGCGGCCCGGCCAGCACCGCGCCCGTCGCCAGCACGGCGACCATGGTGATGGTCGCGGCCGAGCGCTGCAGCACGGTGAGCAGGCCCCACCAGGTCAGCACCGGATACTGCGCGGCCAGCAGATCGCTCATCACGGTGCGCATCGCCTCGGACTCGGCCTTCAGCCGCGTGAAGCTCTGCACCACCGTGACGTTGGAGATGACGTCGCCGACGCGCCCGTAGACGGCGGAATTGTAGCGCTCGACGTTGGCCTGCCCGCTGCGCGTCTTGCGCATGACGACGGCGTTCATGACGACGTAGGCGACCGCCAGCAGCCCCAGGATGCCGGCCATGCGCACGTCCATGCTGATCGCCGTCGGCACCAACAGCACGATGCCGACGAGCGCGGTAAGCTGCTCGCGCATCGCCCCCAGCCACAGCCAGAACAGGCTGTCGGTGCCCTGCAGGATCGAGCGGACGACGGCACCGGAGCCACGCTCGGCGTGATAGCCGGCGGGCAGCGTCATGGCGCGCTCGAAGGCTTCGGCCATAGCCGCGAGATGGCTGCGGTGGGCAAGGCGGTCGGCGAACACGGCGACGCTGGCGCCGGCAATGATGCCGAACAGCCCCAGGAGTGCCCAGAGGGCAATATAGGGAAAAGCCGCCTCGCCGCGCGATAGGGTATCGACGACCCGGCCAAAGAGGATAGGCTCGGCGAGTTGGACCAGGCCGATGGCCACCGAGGCTATAGCCAGCAAGGTAGCCAGGCCCCGCTCGGCGGCCAGCATGCCGAGCGCGCGCCTGTAGAGCCGGAATAGGTCCATCCCGTCGATCGCCCCCCGCCCGCATTAGTGCCGTGGCGGCAATGGTATACCGATCTCACAGCGATATTTTTCTAAAGCATGGAACGGATCATAGTCCCGGCCGTTTTTGTGCCGGGTGAGTGGGCGTAGGCCGCCGGCGACCCTAACATGCGTTCGCTCTGGGAGGGGCTCAATGGAAGACGAAGTGCTCGATTCCGTTCGTGACGAGGCATATCCGGAATCGAGCGTCTCCGCCGCACGCGAACGGGTCCACCGAGGGGGCCGAACTACGCGACCTGCTAACCATCCTAGGCGCCATGCGGGCCGGCGATTTCTCCGTCCGTCTGCCAAGCGATTGGGACGGCCTGTGGGGCAAAGTCGCCGATACCTTCAACGACATCGTCGCCGCCAACGATCGGATGGCGCAGCAACTCGACCGGGTCGGGCAGGTCGTCGGCCGCGAAGGCAAGACCAAGCAACGCGTTCGCATCGGCTCCGCCGGCCGGCGCCTGGGGCGGCATGGAGACGTCGATCAACCAGCTGATCGACGACCTCCTGTGGCCGACCACGGAAGTCACGCGCACCATCCGCGCCGTCGCCCAGGGCGACCTTCTGCAAACCATGCGCCTCGACGTCGATGGCCGCCCGCTGGAGGGCGAGTTCCTCCGCTCCGCCACCATCGTCAACACGATGATCAAGCAGCTCTCGGTGTTCACCTCCGAGGTGACGCGCGTCGCGCGCGAGGTCGGCACCGACGGCAAGCTCGGCGGCCAGGCGCAGATCTCGGAGGTGACGGGCGTCTGGAAAGACCTCACCGAGAGCGTCAACTCGATGGCCAACAACCTCACCGCGCAGGTGCGCAACATCGCCGAGGTGACCATCGCCGTCGCCATGGGCGACTTGTCGAAGAAGATCACCGTCGACGTGCGCGGCGAGATCCTGCAGCTGAAGGAAGCCATCAACACGATGGTGGATCAGCTGCGCTCGTTCGCCGCCGAGGTGACGCGCGTCGCGCGCGAGGTCGGCACCGAAGGGCGTCTCGGCGGCCAGGCCGTGGTGCCGGGCGTCGCCGGCACGTGGAAGGACTTGACCGACAACGTCAACCTGCTCGCCGCCAACCTCACCACCCAGGTGCGCAACATCGCCGAGGTGACGACGGCCGTCGCCCGCGGCGACCTTTCGCGCAAGATCACCGTGGACGTGAAGGGCGAGATTCTCGAGCTGAAGAACACCATCAACACCATGGTCGATCAGCTCAACGGCTTTGCCGGCGAGGTGACGCGCGTCGCGCGCGAGGTCGGCACCGAAGGCAAGCTCGGCGGCCAGGCGCAGGTGCCGGGCGTCGCCGGCACGTGGAAGGATCTTGACCGACAACGTCAACTCGATGGCGTCGAACCTGACCAACCAGGTGCGCAACATCGCCGAGGTGGCGACCGCCATCGCCGGCGGCGACTTGTCGAAGAAGATCACCGTGAACGTCAGCGGCGAAATCCTGCAGCTGAAAGAGACCATCAACACGATGGTCGATCAGCTCAACGGCTTTGCCTCGGAGGTGACGCGCGTCGCGCGCGAGGTCGGCACGGAAGGGCGCCTCGGCGGCCAGGCCGTGGTGCGCGGCGTCGCCGGCACGTGGAAGGATTTGACCGACTCGGTCAACTCGATGGCGTCCAACCTGACGACCCAGGTGCGCAACATCGCCGAGGTGTCGACCGCCATCGCCAACGGCGACTTGTCGAAGAAGATCGCCGTCGACGTGCGCGGCGAGGTGCTGGAGCTGAAAGAGACCATCAACACCATGGTCGATCAGCTCAACGCCTTCGCCGGCGAGGTGACGCGCGTCGCCCGCGAGGTCGGCACCGAAGGCAAGCTGGGCGGCCAGGCCGTGGTGCGCGGCGTTGCCGGCACGTGGAAGGACCTGACCGACTCGGTCAACTCGATGGCCTCGAACCTCACCGGCCAGGTGCGCAACATCGCCGAGGTGGCGACCGCCGTCGCCTTGGGCGACTTGTCGAAGAAGGTGTCGGTCAACGTCAGCGGCGAAATTCTGCAGCTGAAAGAAACCATCAACACGATGGTCGATCAGCTCAACGCCTTCGCCGCCGAGGTGACGCGCGTCGCGCGCGAGGTCGGCACGGAAGGCAAGCTGGGCGGCCAGGCGCAGGTGCCGGGCGTCGCCGGCACGTGGAAGGATTTGACGGACTCGGTCAACTCGATGGCCGGCAACCTCACCGACCAGGTGCGCAACATCGCCGAGGTGGCGACCGCCATCGCCGGCGGCGACCTTTCGCGCAAGATCACCGTCGACGTGCGCGGCGAGATCCTGCAGCTGAAGGAAACGCTGAACACCATGGTCGATCAGCTCAACCGCTTCGCCGGCGAGGTGACGCGCGTCGCGCGCGAGGTCGGCACCGAAGGGCGTCTGGGCGGCCAGGCCAACGTGCCGGGCGTCGCCGGCACGTGGAAGGACCTGACCGACAACGTCAACCTGCTCGCCGGCAATCTGACGACGCAGGTGCGCAACATCGCCGACGTGACGACGGCCGTCGCCCGCGGCGACTTGTCGAAGCGCATCACCGTCGACGTGAAGGGCGAAATTCTCGAGCTGAAGGCGACCATCAACACGATGGTCGATCAGCTCAACGGCTTTGCCTCGGAGGTGACGCGCGTCGCGCGCGAGGTCGGCACCGAAGGCAAGCTCGGCGGCCAGGCGCAGGTGCCGGGCGTCGCCGGCACGTGGAAGGACCTCACCGACAACGTCAACTTCATGGCGTCGAACCTGACCGCCCAGGTGCGCAACATCGCCGAGGTGGCGACCGCCATCGCCGGCGGCGACCTGTCGAAGAAGATCACCGTCGACGTGCGCGGCGAAATCCTGCTGCTCAAAGAGACGCTGAACACGATGGTCGAGCAGCTGCGCTCGTTCGCCGCCGAGGTGACGCGCGTCGCGCGCGAGGTCGGCACCGAAGGGCGGCTCGGCGGCCAGGCCGTGGTGCCTGGCGTCGTCGCCGGCACGTGGAAGGACTTGACCGACTCGGTCAACTCGATGGCCGGCAACCTCACCGGCCAGGTGCGCAACATCGCCGAGGTGACGACGGCCGTCGCCCGCGGCGACCTTTCGCGCAAGATCACGGTGGACGTGAAGGGCGAAATTCTCGAGCTGAAGAACACCATCAATACGATGGTCGATCAGCTCAACGGCTTTGCCGGCGAGGTGACGCGCGTTGCGCGCGAGGTCGGCACCGA
>CAWHPZ010000002.1:0-12834 GCA_963831345.1 uncultured Alphaproteobacteria bacterium | reverse complement strand
ACATAGGCATAAGAGGCGAACCACAGGCGCAGCTGGTTGGCGCGCATGGTCGTCGCCGGCGTGCGATCGGCATAGAGATCGAGCTGGCACTCCTTGATGCGGTTCTCCATGTCGCCGCGGGCGCAGTAGATGTCCTCGTAGAGGAACGCCGCCGTGCCTTGCGTCGCATCGAGCGAGGTGACGATGAAGCGTGGGTTGGCCTCGCCCTTGGTCCACTCGGCCTTGCCGATCACGCGGCGCTTGCGGCTCCAGCTCGTGAGCGTGCGCCACTGGAAGTCGCGGTAGCGGCGCGCCGGAGCCTTCGTCTGGGCCGCCTCCCGCTCGGCGGCTGCGAGCTGACGTTTGATCTTGGCGACCAGGCGGTCGTTGCGTGCCAGCCCGAACACATATCCCACGCCATTGTCCTCGCACCAGGCCATCAGTTCCTCGCGGGCAAAGCCCGAGTCGGCACGCAGCCAGACCTCCACCTCGGGCCAGCGCTCCCGGATTTGGCCGACGATGCGCGCGGTCTCCTGCAAGGCTCCGGCCGAGGCGTCGATGTTGGAGCGCCGCAGCTTGGCTGCCAGCAGGTGCCGGCCGCAGAAGATATAGAGGGGCAGATAGCAGTAGCAGTCGTAGTAGCCGTGGAAGAAGCGCCCCTCCTGGTGGCCGTGCAGCGGATCGTCGGTGGCGTCGAGGTCGAGGATGATGCGCTTGGGCGGCGCGGCATGCGCCTCCAGGAACAGCGTCACGAACAGGCGCTCGATTGCGCCCGCGTCGTGACCGATCTTGTGGTAGCGGCTGGATGTGTAGCCTGGCCCCTCCTCGGGCGCATGCTCCAGCCGGTTGAGCGTGCTCTTGCCCGCCACCGGCGCGCACCTCTTACGCCGCGCCTCGAGCTTGCCGGCCAGCACCGCCATGACGGGATCGTGGCGCAGCTGATCGTGATCATTGAGATCCTCGTAGCCCAGTGCCAGGCCGAACACGCGCTGGCCAACCAGCGTCGCAATCGTGTGCTCGATCTGCTCGGCATCGCGGCCATCGCTGAAGCAGGCGGCGAGCCGATCGACCAGACGGATCGTCTTGCTCATCGCCCCCAGCAGCAGCGCGCCAGCGTCCGAGGTGATCAGGCCGCCGTCGAACGCACCCACAACCCGACGCCCATCAACGGTTCCGAAGTCGAACGAATCCTGGCTACACTCTGCCGGCATCGGGGAGCTCCTCTGCTTCGAGCGAAGTCTTTCTCGCAGAAGAACTTTCGCTGATTCAGAGCCCTGATGCTCCTATCCAGTGTGAGAAACGCGGGCTAGCACGCAGGATTCTCGAAGGAGATATTCTGCTTCCAAAATTCCAGCGTGAGTTTGTGTGGGAGCGAGCACAAATAATAGACTTACTTGATTCTATTGCCAAAAATTATCCGATTGGCGGCGTTCTATTATGGCTAAGCCATCAAAGATTACAGTCGGAAAACAATATTGCTGGGCTTGCAATCGGCAAACGCGACGAGAGGTATCCCGTAAACTATCTGCTTGATGGCCAACAGCGCCTTTCAACTATATGCGGAGCCTTGTTCTGGGACGGCGAAGATAAGGAAAGTGATTGGAATCTAGTATACGACCTGCGCTCCCAAGCCTTCCTGCACATCGAGTACAAAGAGGATCCTCCGCTGCGTCAGATAAGAATTAGCAAGCTTGCTGATCCCGCTGCGTTCTTCAGACATGTTGCCACCCTGGACACGTTGACCGCTGGCGATCGTGATGAACTGAAAAATAGAGCTGAAGAATTGTTCAATCGCTTTAAGGACTACTCCATAGCGACAGTAACACTAAGTGATATGCCGATTGAGAGTGTTGCACCCATTTTTGAAAGGATCAACAGCACTGGAACACGACTAACAATTGTTGATCTAATGCGGGCTGCTACTTGGAGCGAAGAATTTGACCTCATCGACACAATCGACGGAGATGTTTTGGACGCACTTACTGGAAAGGGATTCGGAAAAATTGACCGCAAGGCCGTGCTGAGGAATTTGTCGGCTGCCGCGGGAGGGGGCTTCTCCGCAGAGAGTATCGATGAGCTCCGCAAGCGGAAGGTGGACGAGCTAAGGGACGCCGCCCAGCTCACTGTTGAGGGCTACAAGAGGGCGGTCGATTTCCTTACGGCGCAGATCGGAGTACCTAACCAGTCGATACTTCCGTATTCGAACCAGATTGTGGTGCTTGCGGAATTATTCCGGCGCCTGAGCCGACCGTCGCCAGAGCAATATAGTCAAATTAAGAAGTGGTTCTGGCGGACAACTCTGACGGGCTATTTTAGAGGCTGGAATACCGGTCAAATGGCTTCGGACTTGAAAGCGCTGGAAGCATTTGCGGATGGCAGCTCAAGCGAGATCGCCCTCTCTGAGCCCAAGCCAACAATGGAGATATGGCTGACCCGACAGTTTCGCTCAAACAACGCTCATGCCAAGATGTTGGCCTTGATGCTCTCACAAGTACACCCAAGGGATTTGTTGACCGGCATGAGAATTCCGCTCGATAAAACGCTAGCGTGGGAAAATTCACGAGAATTCCATCACATATTTCCGAAACAGTTCTTGGTAAAGGCGAAGGCCGAGCCGCAAACCGTAAACTGTCTAGCGAACTGTACATTGCTGACGTCCAGCTCCAACAAGGGGATCCTATCTGCCAAGCCTTCTGAGTACTTTTTTGTAGCCTTTGAAAAACTTGATAACGACTTTGACGACGTCTTGCGTTCAAACTTGATTTCAGATGCGGCGTTGGGTGCGGCACTTAATGATGATTTTCCGACGTTTCTACGGGAGCGTGCCCACACTATCCACCTGTACGCGCTCCAGTTGTGCGGCTGGTTGGACACTTGACGCGAGCTGGCGCCGTCACCTCGGCCAATACCCGCAGCGCCAGGATCTCGGCCTTGGCGGCGGCGTCCTCGGCGGTCGCGCCGTAGGCCAGGACGCCAGGCAGCTCGGGCGCCTCCGCGAGCCAGCGGCCGTCCTCTTCGCGCTCGGTTTCGATGCTCAGGTGCATGCTGGAACTGTCGTCGACTGAAAGAATTGGCGCAAGGGCTTTTCGACTCTGCTGGCGCAAGACGCCGCCCCTCACCACCGGCCTCCGCCGGTGCAGGCCCTAACCCGCGTTCCATCGCCGTGCCGGCGAGCCCGATGCGGCGCAGCGCGCAGATGAGCACGTAGGCGAATGCCGCAAACCACAAGCGCAGCTGATTGGCGCCGCATGCTGGCGGCGCTGGTGCGGCCCGCGAACATGTCGGTCTGGCACTCCTTGATGCGGTTCTCCATGTCGCCGCGCGCGCAGTAGAGATCCTCGTAGAGGTAGCGTGCATCGTCGGTCCAGTTGAGCGAGGTGACGAGGAAGCGCGGATTGGCTTCGCCTTGCGTCCACTCGGCTTTGGCAATCACGCGGCGCGGGAGCGACCAGCTGTCCCGCGTTTCCCAGTCCTCGAGGATCTTGAAGCGGCGCGCCGCTTGCCTGGTGCGACGGCTCTCGCGGCGGGCCTGAGCCAGCTGGCGGCGGATCGCCTTCACCAGGCGCTCGTTCCTGGCCAGCCCGAAGATGTAGTCGACACCGTTTTCCTCGCACCACGCCATCAGATCGTCGCGGGCGAAGCCGAAGTCGGCACGCAGGATGATCTCTACGTTGGGCCAGCGGGCGCGGATTTGCGCGACGATGCGAGCAACCTCCTCCCTGGCGCCGTCGGCGGCATCTTTATCGGCAGTCCTCAGCTTCGCGGCGAGCAGATGCCGGCCGCAGAACACGTAGAGCGGCAGGTAACAATAGCAGTCGTAGTAGCCGTGGAAGTGCCGGCCCTCCTGCTCGCCGTGGATCGGATCGTGCGTGGCGTCCAGATCGATGATCATGCGCGTGGGGCGCTCGACGATAGGACTCCACACACAGCGTCACGAACAGCGCCGCAATCGCCGCCTCGTCGTAGGTGATCTTGTGATAGGGATCGCTGCCGACCTTGGCAGCGTGCTCCAGCCGGTTGAGCGTCGACTTGCCGGCCAGCGCCGCACAGTTCGATCGCTTGGCCGTGAGCTTGCCCGCCAGCGCCTGCAGCACCGGATCGTGCCGCAGATGGTCGTGATCGTTGATATCCTCGTAACCCAGCGCGATGGCGAAGATGCGCTGGCCGATGAGCGCCGGCACCGTGTGCAGCAGCGCGTCCGGGTCGCGGCCATCCTTGAAGCACCGCGCCAGTCGCTCGATCAGCCGGATCGCTCTGTTCGAGGTCCCCAGCAGCAGCCCGCCGGCGTGCGAGGTGATCTGGCCACCGTCGAACGCGCCCACAACCCGGTGACCTTCCACGGTTCCGAAATCGAACGAATCCTGGCTACAGTCTGTGCGCATCGGGGCCGATCTCCGCTCTCAGTGAAGTCGTTGGCGCACAACAACTATCGCTGAGTCGCAGCCCCGATGCCCTCACACCCGTTGAGAAACGCGCGCTAGGACTTCAATGCGTTCTACCGCCGGTTTGGGATCTCTAATCCCAATTTTTCGGTCCATGGTCGCCTCAGTAACTGACCTTTTTGATGAAATGCCTACTGTGCGAGGTCTCGGCAGCCAAGTCTTCAGCTTTCGCACAGCCGAACTATTGTTCGCTGTATGTTCTGTATATGTTCCGTCGCTTATGCAACATTGCGCCCACCTTCACTAAGGAGGCGCCCATGTCGCAAGCCTACGACCAATCGCAAGAGCCGGTGAGCTGGGACCGCGTCGAGTGGCGCCAGGGCGATGGCCGCTACACCTTCCAGCTCGCGAGCGGCGGGCTGCTGGCTACCCTCACCGCCCCGCACGGCGCCAAGCTGACCCTGCCGATGGTGGCCTGGGAGGGTCTGCTCGATGCGCTCGCCGCCCAGCGCAAGACGCGCACCCGCACCGAGAGCAAGTTCCCCGCGCGCTCGGGCGCCCGCTGGTACGACGGCGAGACCGGCGATCTCGCCGCCGCCTTCAAGGCCGGACGCAGCATTCGCCAGCTCGCCCGCGCCCACAGCCGCAGCGAGCAGGCCGTCGAAGCCGAGCTCGCCCGCCAGGGCCTGTGGGACCGCGTCGAGCGCCGGCCCATGCAACCCGGCGAGCCGGCGCGCGCGGTCGACGACGCCATGGACACCGTCGGTGACGCCATCCCCGCGAAGGCGGGGATCCAGACAACCTTCCGCGACTGATCGGGCTGGTTTCGTGGATGCCCGCCGCCACGCCGAAGGTGCGTCTCCGGCATGACGTGCGCATGCCACCCAAGGTGTCACGACCGGGTTCCCCCGTTACGCCGGACTTCCAGCGGGCGGCGCGGAAGGCTAGGCTTCGCAGCTGCACAATCCCGACAACAACACAGCGCCGCCCCCATGTCCCTCACCACGCCCGGCCCCACCTCGCGCATCTACTTCTCGCAGCGCCTGCGCCTGCACTACGTCGACTGGGGCAACGCCGGACGCGCCGCCGCTGCTGCTGGTGCACGGCGGCCGCGACCACTGCCGCAACTGGGACTGGGTGGCCGCGCGAGCTGCGCGCGCGACTGGCACGTCATCGCGCCCGACCTGCGCGGCCACGGCGACAGCGAGTGGTCGCAGGACGGCACCTACACGATGGCCGGCTACGTCTACGACCTGGCCCAGCTCATCCATCAGCAGAAGCTGGCCCCGGTCACCATCGTCGCCCACTCGCTCGGCGGCAACATCGCGCTGCGCTACGCCGGCCTCTACCCCGAGAACGTCGCCAAGCTGGTCGCGATCGAGGGGCTGGGCCCGTCGCCCGAAGATGCTGGCCGAGCGCTTCGCCAAGCGGCTTCGCCGACCGCATGCGCGACTGGATCGACGAGCAGCGCGGCCTCTCGGGCCGCCTGCCGCGCCGCTACGCCTCCATCGAGGACGCCTGCAAGCGCATGCAGGAGGAGAACCCGCACCTGTCGCCCGAGCAGGCGCGCCACCTCACCGTGCACGGCGTCAACCAGAACGAGGACGGCACCTACAGCTGGAAGTTCGACAACTACGTGCGCTCCTGGCCGCCCTACGACATGACCGACGCCGACATCGAGGCGCTGTGGGCGCGCATCGCCTGCCCGACGCTGCTCGTCTACGGCAAGGAGAGCTGGGCCTCCAACCCCGGCCGAGGACGGCCGCGCCCGGCACTTTCAGGAACGCCGAGGTCGTCACCGTCGAGCGGCGCCGGCCACTGGGTGCACCACGACCGGCTCGCCGAGTTCCTCTCCCTCACCCGCGCCTTCCTGCGCGGCTGACGCACAGCACAGCACCCCGGGAGGCCCGCGACTGCCAACGGCACCGTGGCGGTGAACATGGTTTGAATGCGAGGACCGGACACTCTTGTCATCGGCAGCATTGCGTGGCATCTGCCGTTGGCGCTACCTAAGCACCGCTGGCTCATGAGAGGACGTCCTATGGAAACTGGCACTGTCAAGTTTTACAACGATCAAAAGGGCTTCGGCTTCATCCAGCCCGATAACGGTGGCAAGGACGTTTTCGTCCACGCAACTGCACTCGAGCGTGCGGGGATGCGCGGTTTGGCCGAGGGACAGAAGGTGCGCTTCGACACCCAGCCTGATCGCCGAACCGGTAAGATCGCCGTCGCTAACATTGAGGCTGCGTAAGGTCCGCCCCAGAGAAGGGGCTCAGCTCACTGGTCAGTCCTCCGGTGAGCACCATTTTGCTGTTGCCCTCCCACACGATGACTTGCCGTTGCGTGAGCGCTGCCGCCCGAACCCATTGCCGTATTTCCGAAAAGAACGGCTCCTGGCGCCAGGCATTGGGTCGGGCGGGATCGACATGGATCACCAGCGCATTTGCGTAGTCTTCTGACACGACCACCATCTTGCACTTTGACGGCCTCCAATGGTCACCCAGGGCCCGGTCGAGCAGATACTCGCAATAGAACTGCCGGCACTCCGTCGGTCTGTGCTCATAGATCGTGCAGCCTGTCTTGGCATCGCAGTGCGGGCACCAGTGCAAGGGCGGGGTGTTCAGTTCTTCGACGCCCAAGAGCTTGCAGCACAGAGTACAGCCGCTGCAGCCACGACCCCGCACGACATCCATCTGTTGTGTCATTCGATCTCGCCTCGAGGGGTTGAGCACAGCTGACAAGGCGCGGAGGTTCGCTTCGGATCGAACCCAAGCCGTGGCTGCCGACGGGTGAACCGGCGCTGCGTGCCGGCTCGCCTCGCCCCGCCGCCTACCACGTAGTAGCCCATCGTGGTAGCGGGCTCGGCGGGCATGGGCTCTCGACAGCAAGCGTGATCGTGGCTTCGTCGCCGTGCCCGTGGCGCGTTCGCGCATCTCGTAGGCCGAGCCGGTCCCGTGCACGTCTTCCCCGTCTTCGACGACGAGAATACGCGGGCCACGCGGAGGCGGCTCGTGTGGGAATCGAAGTCTCCCCCGGAAAGGGGATGACGAGCAATCACGCCTCTGAGCCAATGCCGCCTTCGAATGAGCTCGGAACACAGCCTGTTCCATCGCACTTCCCGAGGCGGCAACGCGCGAACGAAGCGCGTTCCGCGCTAACGAACTTCGAGATCAGAAGTCCCTTGGCAGCAAAGCGCCGGAAAACCCCGAGCGATCTCGGCAATCTGATCCTCGGGGCGATGCCTTCCGAAGCGCGCGTGCGTCTTGCCGCGCGTCTGAAGATAGTCGACGTGGCGGGGGGATCGGTGATCTGCGACGCCGGCGCGCTCGTCCGAGAAATCTACTTTCCGCGCACCTGTGTGCTCTCGCTGTTGGGCCTCTCCCGAGTCCGGCGACGCCGTGGAGACCGCCTTCATCGGCCGTGAGGGCGCGTTCGGGCTCGTCGCTGGCATGCGCGGTCGCGAGACACATGCGAGATGCCAGGTGAAGATTGGCGGCACCGCGTACCGCCTCCCCGCGGCTGACTTCAAGAGGGAGTTCGATCGCAGCGCAACCGTGCGCGCTGTCGTTCTCGACTACCTCGCAGCGCTGACCGCGCTGACCCAGCAAACGGTGGTCTGCAACACGTTTCATTCCGCCAAGGCCCGTCTTGCGCGCTCGCTTCTCATGATGCGCGACGGAACTGGCGCCGACCTCCTGGGCATCACGCAGGAACTTCTCGCGGGCGTTCTGGGTCTCAGCCGCACGACTGTGACCGAGGCCGCACGCGCACTGCAGTCCGCAGGGGCGATCAGCTACCGCCGTGGCGTTGTTCAAATCGTCAACTCCGATCGCTTGGCGGACGCCTCCTGTGAGTGCTACGAAACCGTCCGAAGCCTTGTCAAAGAGCCGGCCAAAGCGTGACGCACGGCTATGTCGGCAAGGCGACAGACAGTGCGCCCACATCGATCCATACTGAAAGCTGCGGCCACGCGACTCCGGATTGTGCGTCGGGCGGGACAGGCGCTCTTCTCGGTAGTGATGCACCCGCGCGGCGGAGGTGCCGCATCGTCGCGCGGCGTGTCTCTTTGAGCCTGCCGCGTCTCCACCTGAACCGCTGGAGCCTTATCGCCGCCGCGAGCGGAGTGAGCGCCATGCCGCCGGTCACGAATGGAGGGATTTCCGAACATGCGGCCAACGAGCTCGAATGCGCACGCCTGCGGCTGGCAAGCGATGATCGCGTATTCCGGCTTCATCGTCGCCATCTGCATGAGGGGCGCATCCATCTCGTCGAGGACGTGACAATGCCGGTCGCCTTGTTCCCGGCGCTGGTAGACGAGAAGAGCTCTGCGCCCTCGATCATAGATCTCGCCGCACGCCACGGCATCCTGCTCGGCAAGGCCGAGGAACGCGTCTCGACCAGCAGCGCGACGCGCGAGGTCGCCGACGCGCTGGGCATTCCCGTCGGAGCACCCGTCCGTATTCTCGATCGAGTGGTCTTCGCCATCGACGGTAGAGCGGTCGAATGGCGGGTGGCTTGGTGCCGCCTCTCCGGCGGCTGTTGCTTCGCTGGGATGACATGATGCTTCGCGGAGCAAACGACATGTTCCCAATTCAACTTGCCGAAGAAGCCCGCAGCCCGGAGCGCCGCAGCATATGAGCACCACGCTCGCGTGCCCCCATTGCAAGCTGAGCCTGACAATCCAGGACGGCGCCGGGGGCTCTGTCCTCGTGTACGACCAGGATGAAAGAACGCGGCGATGCAAATTTCCCCAACATCCCAGTCCTGCCTGGTGTCTTGGCGAGCGTACGGCAGAGCACCGATAGCCAACTAGCCCGTGTACTCAACTGAGCCGCCTGGCCGTGCATCAGTCGATCTACCCCCAAGAGTGCGACATTCCAATCTTCGCCCGGGACGGTAAGCAAGTGCCATAGCCGGGCGCCGCGCGATTGGTGACCTATGGCCTGAGCCGCCTGAGTTCTGCGACGGCCGCGGCGTACTCGACCGAATTCTTCGGGCAGGTCTCGACAGCGACCTTGAGCGCGGTCTCGGCCTCTGCCTTGCTCGCCTTCAGGACGTGCCACTGGCCGATGTAGAACTGCGCCTCGCAGCGATCGCCCGGCGTGACCGCGGCATCCAGCGTGGCGGTCGGCGATCGCTTGCCGAGGTAAAGCTCGATCACGGCATAGGGCCATTCCCTGGTCTTCAGTCGACCCGCGTTCGCCTCCAGCTCCGCCTCGCCCGCCTCGCCCGCGCGTGCCTTGGCCAGGTGTCGGAACAGCATGGCGTAAACGTCGTCGTTCCGCAGTTCGAGGCTGCGCAGCAGATCTATGGAAGCACCCTTGAAATCGCCCCTATTGTATCGCGCCAGACCAAGAGAACGCGCGTAGCCGGAGTTCCTCGGATCGAGCTCGATGGCCTTGGTGATGTCGGCAATCGCGCGGTCGAGGTCGCCCTTGGAGCGGTAGGTGCTGCCGCGGTGGTGGTGGGCGAGCGCGTATCTCGGCTCGAGCGAGATGGCCTTGGAGTAGTCGGCAATCGCGCTGTCGAGGTCGCCCTTGGCGCGGTAGGCGTTGCCGCGGTTGAGGTAGGCAGCGACATCTCTCGGATTGAGCGAGACGGCCTTGGAGAAGTCGGCAATCGCGCGGTCGAGGTCGCCCTTGGCCGCGTAGCTGTTGCCGCGGTTGAAGTAGGCAATAGTGTATTTCGGATCGAGCTCGATGGTCTTGGTGAAATCGGCGATCGCGCGGTCGAGGTCGCGCTTGGCTGCGTAGGTGTTGCCGCGGTTGTAGTAGGTGACGATCAAATTCAGATCGAGTTCGATGGCCTTTGTGTAGTCGGCAATCGCACGGTCGTAGTCGCCCTTGGCGCGGTAGGCGAGGGCGCGGTTGCCGTAGGCGATGGCGTATTTCGGATCGAGCTCGATGCTCTTGGTGAAATCGGCAATCGCGCGGTCGAGGTCGCGCTTGGCGCGGTAGGAGTTGCCGCGGTTGTGATAGGCGATGACGTGTTTCGGATCGAGCCCGATGGCCTTGGTGTACTCGGCAATCGCGCGGTCGTGGTCACCCCTGTCGTAGTAGGCGTTGCCACGGTCGTAGTAGGCGCTGGCGTCGTCGCCCTGGGCCAAGGCCGCACAGGGCATCAACAGAATGAACAGTGCAATAAACACTTCCTTCGACATCGGCGCCCCCCTCGACGTGATCATTTACTCGATGGTTGCCGGCGCGCCCGCTGCACGATCGCTCCGACGGCATTCTTGCCGAGCTCGACCTTGCGGCCGATCAGGCGGGAGCTCACCCCCCCGTTTGCTTGCCGGCTCCCCTCGCCCGCCGCATCAGCCCTTGAGGAAGTTGAACACGTAGTAGCCCACCGTGGTGGCGGGCACGAGCACCTTGAGCACGATGCTCTTGGCCTCCACGCGGCCGAGGTCGGAGTGCAGCCGCTCGAGGTAGGAGATGCGCAGCATGACGAGCGCCTCGGCCATATGCTCCTCGACGCCGCGCTCGGTCTGCGGCGCCCCCGCATCGGTGGCGGCGAGCGCCGCCTCGCTCGAGGCGAGCCGCCGGCGCAGCACCGACATCTCCGCCTTGACCGCGCGGTCGACCTTGGCGGTCAGCTGCATCCACGGCGGCACGAAGCCGACGATCAGCAGCAGCAGCGTGATGGCGACGCCCACGTAGTCGGAGGCCTCCGCGCCCGTGTAGAGCACGTAGACCGCATTCACCAGGAAGAAGCCGAGCACGATCGAGGCGCCCTGCGCGCTCATCTGCAGGAACGGCCGGTATTGCTTCTCCAGCAGCACCACCTCGATGGGCGCCCGGAAGTCGTGCTCGCCCACCGCCCAGCGCGTCAGGAACAGGAAGCCCAGCATCTGCACCCAGATGAACGCCATCATGAACCATTCCAGGCACCAGATGCCGAACAGCAGCCGGTCGACGTCGGGCCCGAGCTCGCCCGCACCCGCGCACCTGGTAGTCGTAGACGCAGAACGGCGCGGCGATCAGGACCGCCACGATCGCCCCGATCGGCCCGAGCACGATGCGGATGCCGCGCCGCGCGTCGGTGGGCGGCATGTCGAGATGCACGATGCCGGCCAGGAAGTTGCGCGAGAACATGGTGGCGAACAGGCGCAGCGTGATGAAGTGCGCGGCAAGATAGATGGGCTGCAGCTGCCATTCGCGGCTGGCGAGGAAGGCCCAGGGGTTGGTTGCCAGCGCCAGGCCCAGCGCCCAGCAGCCGATCGCCACCGCCGCCACCGCGATCAGGAAGCCGCGGGGGTAGCGCGGCAGCACCCGGTCGATCAGCGCCCGCCCCTCGCTCTCGAGCGAGATCGCCGGCAGCTCGTCCTCCCAGCCCGCGACCTTGGCGTGCAGGTCATCCGGCCCGCGCTCGCTGTGCTCGAGGAGCCGTTGCCTGAGCGTCAAATTGCGCATCGACGTGGCGATCAGCGCCAGCAGCAGCAGCAGTGCCACAAGCGTCGAGGCGGTCCCCAGCCACTTCGGGTGGGGAATGCGCTCGACATGCTCGATGAGGCTCGTGAGTGGGTGACGCCAGTCCATCTACGCCCGTCCCTGCGCGGAGCGTGCCGCCGGCAGGCGCACCTGCTGGACGGCCGGTGCCCGTTTGAATGTCCCCCCGCCGGCGCCCCTAAGCTCGCTTGGAACTGCGCCAACCGCAAGGCGCCGTTCCTGATCTGGGTTGACGCGGCGAGGGCCCCGTATAGAAGCGGCGGGGCGCTCTCTCGATTGGCCGATGTCGGGCCGCAGGCGCGCCGAGGTAGGACCCCTTGAGCTTCAGCGACAGGTTCTGGCCCCCCGTCTGGCCGCCATCTTGGCCCCAATCCCGGTCTCGCCCTCGTGCGCAGGGCAGCGCCGGCGAGCAGCCTGTTCCCGCCCACGGAGGCCGCGCGGCAGGAACCATCGCCGCGCGCCTCACCTTCGAGGGCGTGGAGCGCCGCTACGGCGCCTCCCTGGCGCTCGCCGGCCTCTCCCTCGACATCGCGCCTGCCGAGGTCGTGTGCCTGCTGGGGCCGTCGGGCTGCGGCAAGACCACGCTGCTGCGCGTCGCCGCCGGCATCGAGCGCCCGACCGCTGGCCGCGTGCTCATCAACGACCAGGAGGTGGCGGGCCCGGACCGCTTCGTTGCCCCCGGAGAAGCGCAACGTCGGCCTGATGTTCCAGGACTTCGCGCTCTTCCCCCACCTCACCATCCTCGCCAACGTCGCCTTCGGCCTCAGGTCGCTGCCCCGGGAGGATGCGCGCCGCGAGGCGCTGGCCGTGCTCGCCCGCGTCGGCCTCGAGCGCTACGCCGACGACTACCCCCACATCCTCTCGGGCGGCGAGCAGCAGCGCGTGGCGCTGGCCCGCGCCATCGTGCCCCGCCCGGCGGTCATGCTGATGGACGAGCCGTTCTCCGGCCTCGACGTGCAGCTGCGCGAGCGCCTGCAGGAGGAGACCATCGGCCTGCTGCGCGAGACCCGCGCCACCTGCCTGAT
>CAWHPZ010000001.1:0-28829 GCA_963831345.1 uncultured Alphaproteobacteria bacterium | reverse complement strand
GCGCCTGGGCTCAGAAGTCTCGGCTGGGACTGACGTCTTATAAGACTGGCCCAAACGATCCCTACCAATGTAGGCATGTAGGGTGTGTAGGGTATTTATCCCCCGGCTACTGCGTGGAAAAAAAATATTCCAGGACCAATTCTTTTCTGCCACGGGTCGAGAGGGGTACGCATACCGCGAGATCCGCCTACGAGTTGCTCTGGCTGGAATTAGCGCCAGTAAGCGACGAAATCCCTCGCGCCGCGAGGCGTTTGGCTGGCTGGACACCGACTGGCTCAACGCCCGCGCTCTAGTCCTCCCGTGTCCCAAACTCAACGACGACCGAGAGGTGTAGCCTGGAGCGCGCGCAACCGACGACCCCGGCTGCTCTGTGCTTGGCAGATCGACAGGAGTTCTGTCTTCCGCGCCGTGGACAGTTCGCTGCCCTGACCGATGCGCCAGCCCTTTTCAAACTGGCTCCCTCCGCGCCCAGCGCTCTATCAGCTTGCGCCGGTGCTCCCGCTCTCTCTACCGATCCACGGGTGTCCTCGTCCAGTAGCAATTCTGGCCGCTTTACCAAGATGAGGGAGTTCAGGCAGTCGACGGCCGACACCTTGCCACTGGTCTTCATCTCCTTGACCAGGAATGGCGTGAGGGCGTCGACCTCGTCTGGGTTGAGATCCCATCGTAGGCCGGCTTGGGAGGCGCTGGCATGGTTGGCGCCGTCCGACGGCCGATACTCAGTAGGCTCTCGGGATCGAGCCCTGCGGCTCGGCGGCCTTGCCAAGCGGCTATCCCTGTCAAGGCATCCGATTGTCGCCCTGTTCGTCCGCCTCATTCAGGATGCATTCCGATGCTCATTGGATTCAATCGCTATTACCTATTCGGCTCGGTATTCCACACTTTCGATCTATTTCGTGGTAATTTGCACTATGCATGGAAGTGCAAATTGGCGGAGCATCGGACGTGAATAAGAAGGGCATAGCGCAAGGACAGAAAGCCGCAATTGCGCCGGAACATGTGGCCGCAATCAAGCTCTATCTCGAGGCCCATGGCTCAACGCGTGACCGCTGCCTGTTCGCCGTCGCCGTGGACAGCATGCTCAGAGGCTGCGACCTCGTACGGCTGCGCGTCAGCGATGTCCTGGACGGCAATGGCAACGTTCGCGAGTCCTTCCCTGTCGTTCAGGGCAAGGTCTCCAGCGGGCAAGCTAAGCCCGTCGTCTGTTACCTCACGCCTTCCACGCGAACCGCGGTCGCTGCCCACGTGCTCGGCAAGCATCGCTCCGAGCCGCTCTTCACCGGCAAAGGCCGACAAAGGCCGATGAGTACTGCACAGCTGCGGAACCTGCTGAAGGGCTGGGTCGAGGCAGTCGGCTTGGATCGTTCGGTCCATAGCGCGCACTCCCTTCGCCGCACCAAGGCCTCGGCCCTGTATCGTGCTACTCGTGACCTCGAGTTGGTGCGGAAGGCGTTGGGTCATGCGTATTTGAGTTCGACGCAATACTATCTCGCCGTTGGCCAGGATGAAGTCGCCAACGCGTGCCTGGTATGAGTATGTAGGGCAGGGGCGGGGCTGCAGCGCATCGACCAAACCAAGTTTGTAGACGAACAACCACGTTGAACGTCGATTTCGGTATGTATGATCGGTCTCTTCGCCGATGGCCTTCGTCTCCGCTCGACCGATTGCAGCAAGGAGCCAAAACCCTGCATTCCTTGGGACTCCCCCATGGGACCGAAGCGTCGGACACCATCCTACCCATGCTCGTTGGCCGACCACGTTGACCCCGATTGTGCGTCAAAAAGCGTCAGCAGTGGTTGCGAACGTCTTTCGGACTAGCTTTGCGCATTCCGGATCCTCCAAGCACATCTGATAGCCACGCCAGTAGGACACCTCTTCCCATTCGAAATACTCTAACTCGCGCTCGCGGATTCGCTCGGGCGATAGCCAGAAATCAACGACCACTCGATCCGTTGTGCCTCGCTGGATCTTGCCGAGAGCTTCAAGCAGACGGCGGTGGTTTTTGAGCCCAGTGTAGTCGCAGCTTTCGCGATAGACGCCCGCAACGTCCATCATCTCCTCAAGTGCACGGTAGAGCCCACGGGAGTTGCCGGGTATTCTTAGCAGGAAGTAGGTGGCACGCCTTCGATCAGCTTCTGCCCTGCATTAGCGGAAAGTAACTCCAATCGGCCGTCTTGACCGAAGCGGGCGGCAGACCTTCGTCAGCCGCCATGAGATACGCTTCGCTGTAAGTGATGGCGCAGATTATGTATCCATTCCGCGTTTGTGCTTCGAGTATTATGCTCAATATCGGCAATATAGACCGAGAATAACTTGAAATCGATCGATTGCCGAACCCAAATACATGGACGAAATCAATAATGACCACGGAGGAAGTGCATGCCTGCGGTTGATCCCAAGAAACTCAAGCGGCTTCTCATCACTCAGCTGATGACCCCATTCGCGATGCAACGCCGCTTGTCTGCGGGTCAAATGGGGGATCTCGTCGAAACGAGCCATGCGAGACCCGCGCTTCGATCTTTCCGCGTCGTCGGATGACTTCGCGGGGTGCATGAATGAACACGAGGCCGCAGAGTGGGCGAAGGAACTCGAGCGGTCCAATGCGGCGCCACACTTATTCACGTCCGATGGTGCGGAACAGGTTACCGATGAAGAGCGCTTCGGCGGGTACACCCGGGAAGAACTCCAAAAGATGTCGTCACAGCGGGCCCTCAGCATCATCAATCAAATAGAGTTCGAGAAACATGCCAAGAAGGAGAACTGACCAGCAGCTGTCGCTAGGTCAGCAGTTGCGAGAGGCACGTCTGCGCGCCCAACTCGACCCCAAGGAGTTGGCGGAACGGGCTGGTGTCAGTGTGGCGGCTGTCTACAACTGCGAGCGCATTGATCGCGGTGGTCGCGTGAAGACGCTAATCAAGCTGGCCGAGGCACTCGGCCTAAGGCTCCGCATTCCTGATCTTGCTGCCATCCGTGTCGAGCGTGGCTTGAAGATTGCGAAGATTGCACTCATCAGCGGCTTGGCTTTCGACACTGTTCGGTCGATCTTGTCGCGACCCGAAAGTGCCAATGTTCGCACCCTTGAGAGTGTGGCCGCATCTCTCAAGCAGCCCCTCCTGCTCGTCGTCTAAGCCATCGATGAGTTGATCCGAGACTTGAGTGTCTGCGGAAGCGTCGCGTAGGCCTTGTAGAGATTGTAGAAGAACGTCTCGCCGCCGGTTGAGGGCGTCTCAATGACGTACAGCAGGCTCGCTTTCGGTGGCAGCTCGTTGTGGCTCATGTCGTGGTGTCAGACGACCTCGGAACTACCGAGGCTCCCGATTGCTTTACCATCCACGACGATATTGGAGATGACTGCGACCTATGGGGGCGTCACCACCATACGCTCGCCCGGCGCCATGTCAGTCCTCCGAACCGGCGCGAGAAGGTGACCAAGGCGTTGTCGTCGAGCTGTTGATCACGGAAGCGAAGTACGAGGTGGTCATTCCAGGCTTTGTAAATGTCTCGGAAACCCTTGTCGTCGGTCTCACCGGATAGATCGAGACCTCTGACGTCGGCACGGAGGGCTGCACCCGTCGGAAGCACCTGAATGCTGCTCGTGTTGTTACGGTCCATGTCGCTATCCACCCCGCTCGCTATGTGGCAAGTTCGCGCAGCAGCACAGGCATTTAAGCGCTACTGCATCACGGTCGTGCGCCAATGGATGCGCCGCTCGCTCGATGGGTAACCGCCAGCGGCCGAATGCACTGTGCACCGATTGTCCCATATAACGATGTCGCCAGCCTGCCATTTGTGCCGGTATTCCGCGTTGGGTTGCAGCATGTACCAGTAAAGCTCGGCGAGCAGCCGATCCCCTTCCGCTTCCGGCATGCCGACAATGCGGATGATGTGCGTCGGGTTCACGTATAGCGACTTGCGTCCCGTCTCTGGGTGGACACGCACCATGTCGTACACAGCCGGCGGTGCCTTCTGATCTTCCGGATCGAGCCGCTCGATGCCTTTGCGCGCGCGGCCGCCATATCCGAACTCGACTTTGAGAGGAGCGATCCTGGTCTTCAGGGTACCTCGAAGAATGGGCCTAACGGTCGCGGCGTGGGAGTCTCCGACCTTACGACATGATTCGTAGGGGGCGGTGATGGCACAGTTGGGGTTCTTCGATGCAGACCGGCGGCTTGCGGCGCTGTCGGCGAAGGGTGATCCGCTGGAGGCGATCAGCGCGCTGGTGCCGTGGGAGAGTTTCCGCGCTGACATTGAGGCGGTTGTGCTGACGCCAGAGGACGCGCGCAAGAGTAACGCCGGCCGCAAGCCGATCGATGCGATCGTGATGCTGCGGATGCTGGTGCTGCAGTCGCTCTACAATCTCTCCGACGAGCAGGTCGAGTTCCAAGTGCGCGACCGTCTATCGTTCACTCGGTTTCTCGGGCTCGGGTTGGAGGACGGCGTTCCCGACGCCACGACGCTGTGGCTGTTCCGCGAGAGGCTCGCCAAAGCCGGGCTCATCGACAGGTTATTTGATCGTTTCGGCCACCACCTCGAGGCCAAAGGTTATATCGCGCGCGGCGGCCAGATGGTCGATGCCACGATCGTACCGGTACCGAAGAACCGCAACAGCAAAGAGGAGAACGAAGCGGTGAAGGCTGGCCACACGCCAGCAGAGTGGACAAAGAAACCTGCGAAAAACCGGCAGAAGGATAAGGATGCACGCTGGACCAAGAAGCACGGCAAGAACTTCTACGGCTACAAGAACCACATCAACGCGGATGCCCGGCACAAACTGATCCGGCGTTACGGCGTGAGCGATGCTTCGGTCCATGACAGCCAGACGCTGGATGAGCTGCTGAGCAAGTCCAACACGTCGGTCGAGGTCTACGCTGACAGCGCCTATCGCTCGGCCGCGACCGAGGCGAGGCTGAAAGCGCGCGGGTTCAAGAGCCGCATCCATGTTCGCGCGGGGCGCAATCGACCGCTGTCACAGGCGCAGGAAGCGGCCAACCGAAAGAAGAGCAAGATCCGCGCTCGCATCGAGCACGTGTTCGGGGCGCAGGAGACCGCGCCGGGCGGGCGGATCGTGCGCACGATCGGACTGGTTCGGGCGCGGGCGAAGATCGGCCTCGCCAACCTCGTCTACAACATCCGCCGCCTCGTGACGCTGGAGCGAATGGCCGCCGCTTGAGCGGGCCGGCGGCCCAAATCGGGCCTCGGCACACCCGAGGGCCGAGCGCCACCGGAAAATCAGGCCGCAACATGCTGCTCAGATCGAAGAAACCGTGACGTCCCGCTGCACAACCTCATTGTTCGAGGTGCCCTTCAGTTGGTCGCGGGCAGCGCGTCATAGGCTGCGTGCATCGATGCAAAGAGCGTGTCGCCGCCATAGCTCGGGATCTCCAGCGCGTAGAGCTGCGTCGCCTTGCAGATCTCGACGTCCCACGGCCCATCCGTGTGCCAACCCTGACCACGATCGAGCACCAGCTTGTCGTTGGCACTGTTTCCGGTAGTGACGCCCATCAGCGTGACCTCCGGATGCTCCGGATCGCGCGTGCTCTTGACGCGATGCGGCTTCAGGCGTCCGAAGCGGCGGCTATAACTGATGAAGTCGGGTTTCGACAGTTTCTGCCCGCGCACAATAAGTACGTGCCGGTCCAGCCACGCTTGGTAGAGCCGTTTCCAGTCACCCTCTGTGAGCGACCGCACGTCGGTGCCCGTGACGATGGCGCCGATGAGCGGCGCTGCGTTTTCAATCAGCATGCCAGAGCCTCCGACCCGGATTTTCAAGCCGCAGACCTCAACCCTTGCCGCCTTGTCAGGAGAGGGCTGACTAGCCAGTTGCCGACATTATCGCACCAAGAGTGCGCGGCTAGAACTCTTATCTCGACATAGTCGTCACGCAAACCTGGCCTTGCCGCTCCGCGACCGCCAACCCATCCGCTACCGCCGGTGATCAGCGCTTGAGGCCCAGCGGTTGATGGCGGGATGACGGATGCAGGACAACGCGATGTGCGTCGTCAGCTTAGTAATGACACACAGCTGCAATCCAATGGCAGTGTGAACCGAGGTCTCCGAGGCCCGTAGTGCGGATCGCTGCCGCCACAAATCTCGCCTGTCCCATCGATGGGCTACCGATAGAGAGTGACGGAAAGCAGCGCCGCTGCATGGCCGGTCACAGCTTCGACACGGCACGCGAGGGGTATTGCAACTTGCTCGTGGTGCAGCACAAGGCCTCGCGCGATCCGGGTGACAGCAAGGACATGGTTGCGGCGCGGCGGAGATTTTTGGAAGCTGGCCATTTCTCGCCCATTGCAGATCGGATGTTTAATACGGTTCGCAAGTGCGTGTCGGCGGCCACGGGTGATGTGTTCAACGTTGTCGATGCAGGGTGTGGGGAGGGTTACTATCTTGATCGCCTGAGCCAACTAGCGGTGCCAAATCCCGATCACGGCACGCTCGGATTGGCCGGGATCGATGTTTCGAAATGGGCGGTCAAGGCCGCGACCAAGCGCAAGGCGCCGGTGATGTGGCTGGTCGCCAACAACCGCACGCCGCCGTTCCTTGCAGGCAGCGTCGATCTGGTGCTGTGCCTGTTCGGGTTTCCGGTCTGGGAAGGTTTCAAGAAAATCCAGAAACCCGGTGGCCACGTGCTTCTTGTGGATCCAGCCGCCGACCACCTGCTTGAGCTACGCGAAATCATCTACCCCACTGTCAGGCGTTCACCGCCGCCCCGGCTCGCAGCCGCAGAGGCGGCGGGGTATCGTCTGCGGCGGGAGGAAGAGTTGCGGTTCTCCGTGACGCTGACCGGTGCCGAGATGATCCGGAATTTGGTGGCGATGACTCCCCATGCGCATCGTGTGACACGGGCGGGACAAATCGCGCTGGCGGACCTCAGTATCCTAACCGTTACGGTGGATGTGGCGTTTCGCCTACTAAGGCTCGACCTAGATTGAACCTCGGATCATTGCTGGGCGACGATGTCGAGCGCGACGGCCTCGGCGACGCGAATGCCATCGACGCCAGCGGAGAGGATGCCGCCGGCGTAACCGGCCCCTTCGCCCGCCGGATACAGCCCGCGCGTGTTGAGGCTCTGCAGGCTGTCGTCACGGCGGAACGCGGATGGGAGAGGAGGTGCGCGTCTCGACTCCGGTCATGACCGCATCGTGCATGGTAAAGCCCTTGATCTGCCGGTCGAAGACAGGCAGCGCTTCGCGGATGGCGGCGACGGCGAAGTCGGGCAGACAGTCGTCGAGATCGGCCGGCCGG
Source organism: uncultured Alphaproteobacteria bacterium (assembly GCA_963831345.1). GTDB lineage: Bacteria > Pseudomonadota > Alphaproteobacteria > Rhizobiales > Hyphomicrobiaceae > Hyphomicrobium_C. The sequence goes on along the minus strand of CAWHPZ010000001.1, from coordinate 21,581 downwards.
CACGCCCGGCTTGTAGGACGGCACCACGGTGCCGAGCGACGTCGATGGGCGGCCGGCCAGGAAGTCGCCGACCAGCTGGGCCGGCGCCGCATATGTGCCGCCGCCGGCCTCGAACGCGCGACCCTCCCAGTGGCGCTGGAAGGCGATGCCGGCGAGCGGATGGCCCGGGTAGTCGGCGGGCGTGATGCCGACGACGATGCCGGCGTTGGCGTTGCGCTCGTTGCGCGAATACTGGCTCATGCCGTTGGTGACGACGCCGCCGGGCTCGGAGGCCGCCGCCACGACCGTGCCGCCGGGACACATGCAGAAGCTGTAGACCGAGCGGCCGTTGCTCGCGTGATGCACGAGCTTGTAGTCGGCAGCGCCAAGGATCTTATTGCCGGCATTGGCGCCGAACCGGCAATGATCGATCAACGATTGCGGATGCTCGATGCGCACACCGATCGAGAACGGCTTGGCCTCGATGTGCGACACCGCGTTCGTGGAGCATCTGAAATGTGTCGCGGGCGCTGTGGCCGACGGCGAGCACGACGTGATCGGCCGCAATGCGTTCGCCGGTCTCGAGCACGACGCCACGCATCCGGCGCGTGCCGTCGCTCGGCGACATCGATGTCGGCCACCTTGGCATTGGAAGCGATACTCGCCGCCCAGTGCTTCGATCGCTCGCGCGGAGGCTTTCCACCATCGTCACAAGGCGGAAGGTGCCGATATGGGGTTTGGCGACGATAGAGGATTTCGGGCGGCGCGCCGGCCTTGACGAACTCGGTCAGCACCTTGCGGTCGCGGTGATGGCGGATCCTTGATGCCGCTGTAGAGCTTGCCGTCGGAGAAGGTGCCGGCACCGCCCTCGCCGAATTGAACGTTGGATTTGGGATTTAGGACCGAGCGGCGCCAGAGGCCCCAGGTGTCCTTGGTGCGCTCGCGAACAACTTTGCCGCGCTCGAGGATGATCGGGCGAAAGCCCATCTGCGCGAGGATCAAGCCGGCGAACAGGCCACAGGGGCCTGCGCCGATGACGAGGGGACGTGAGGAAATGTTGGCGGAGAGCCGCGTTGGGAAGCGATAAGACATATCGGGCGATCGAGCGATGTTGCGATCACCGGAAAGGCGGCGCAGAACCGCCGAGTCGTCCTTCAACTCGATGTCGAGCGTGTAGATCAGGGCGATAGAGGATCTCTTGCGTGCATCCCATGCCCGTCGGAAGACCCTGTAGCGGATGAGTTCATCGGTGGAGATCTTGAGCCGCCTCAGAATGGCCGATCTCAGCTCGCTCTCCCCATGGTCGAGCCGGAGTTTCAGCTCGGTCAGTCGCAACATGTAGATGCCCCGAAGAAAGCAAACCGGCGAGCCGAAATCTGGCCGACGGGAGGCGTTCACTTCACCCCTAACCAAGTCCACTTTTTCTATGCCACGGATAAGCTGCGGCACAAAGCCGGCACGTATCTTCCAGCCAACCCGCAGGTGCCGGCGATCAGCGGAAGAACCGCCACAGCGTCGGCGGCTCTCGACCATGGCCAACGGATCGCTGATCGCGGACGGGTGATGGTGCTCATGGGTCGGCTGTCCCTGAGCGCCGACGATAGGTCCTTAGCCGGGCAGCACCCAGGTGATCTCCCGACCCTTCAACTCGCGGTAGCGGTGGGCGTGTGCGCGTAGGCTCGCAGGATCTGACATGACACGAGACAACCAATCACGATCAAGCCGCGCCGCCGAGTCGATTGCGGCAATGGTCGTCGCCTGCAAAGCGCGCTTCGCGAACGTGTAAGCCGGGTAACAGTCGGGCGGCACGAGAGCAGCCCAAGCCACCGCGTCGTCCAGTAGTCGGCCTGGCGCAGTAGTCTTGTCAATTACGCCCATCTTCACGGCCGCCGCGAGATCATACACCTGACCGAACAGCGTCAGCTCCCTCGCCACACGCAGGCCGACTGCGTGCTTGATGATCTCGCAGTAGACCGCTGGCATGGGGATGCCGATTCGGACCTCATTCAAGGAGAATTGGAGTGCGCCTTCCGCAGCGATGTGCAGCGGCGCCGGTGAGTGACCCCGCTACGCCGCGCGCAGCACCATCACTCCCGAGCCGCTCGACAACTCTCCGGCTCGTCTGAAAACCCCACAAATACAGGCTTCAACAGCTAATCGGCTCACGCGATAGAGGGGTCAGGATTGGACGCCGATTGGGGGTCCATGTTGCGTGCCGCTGGACATCCTCGAGCGCGGACGCGGAGCGCTCGCGCCTGATGCCAACGGACAACAAACGCGGCTCCCGGCGGCTGGCTCATCAGGGCAGCGGAACCGGGAGATGACAGGAGGAAACAATGGCCACAGCGCGCTCGCGCATATCCCGCCGGCAGATGCTTCGGGTCGGTGCCGGATCGCTCTTCATCCCGTTCTCCCTGAAGGCGGGCAAGGCGCCCGCGCAGGGCGGCAAGAAGCCCTTCGAGGGCGTGACGCTCAACATCTCCTGCTGGAGCGCCACCTATCCCAAGCTGATCGCCGACTACCTGCCGGAGTTCACCGAGAAGACCGGCATCAAGGTCAACTACGACACGCCCGGCTTCCCGGTCTACAACCAGCGCGCCGACCTCGAGCTGTCCACCAAGGGCAGCGGCTTCGACGTGCTCAACGTCACCTTCATCTATACCAGCCGCTGGATCGGCGCCGGCTGGCTGACGCCGCTCGACGCCTACATCAAGGACGCCAACAAGACGCCGGCCGACTGGGACTTCGCGGATTTCCTGTCCGGGCTCGCTGCAGCCGATGAAAGACAAGGCCGGCGCCGTCTATGGCATTCCCTGGATCTCCGACGTGCTGATGGCCGCATCCGCCCGCTTCGACATATTCAAGGCCAACGGCCTCGGCATGCCGGACACGCTTCGACGAGCTCGACAAGGCGATGCAGGTCGTCAACAAGAAGGAGGGCGTCGCCGGCTTCTCGATCGAGAACCATTGGGGCTGGACGTTCATCCCGTTCCTGCAGGGCTTCGGCGGCAACGTCTTCCGCAATCCGCCCGACGACCTGATGCCGACGCTCGACACGCCCGAGGTCGCGGCGGCCGCCGAGTACTTCGCCAAGCTGATCAATTCCTACGGTCCGGAGGCGGCCTCCGGCTACACCTACGACCAGGTGACCGAGGCGCTGCGCGCCGGCCGCGTCAACTACTCGCCCCACAACCACGCGTTCTGCGCGCTGATGGGCGAGGAGGGCAGCAAGGTCACCAAGACGTCGAACTTCGCCATGATCCCGAAGGGGCCGAAAGGCCGCTTCCCCGGCGTCGCCTCGCACGGCTGGGGCATTCCCGTCGGTGCCAAGAACAAGGACGCGTCCTGGGAGTTCATCAAGTGGTCGATGTCCAAGGATTTCATCGCGCGGCTGACGCAGAAGCACGGGCTGGGATCAGTGACGCGCAAGTCGCTGATCAACTCTGACGCCTACAAGCAGCGGATGGTGATCAACGGCGTCGACACCGGCAAGATCTTCCTCGATTCGATCGCCATGTCCGAGCAGGGCTACATGAAGTACCGCACCGTCCACGTCTATCCGCAGGCCAACGCCCAGATCAACCAGGCGGTGAGCCGCGTCGTCTCCGGGCCAGATGAAGGCCAAGGAGTTGTTTGCGCTGGCGCAGGCCAACACCATCGCCGACCTGAAGCGGGCCGGCGTGAGGTTCTGAGCAACTGCCATGCCCGTTCGAGCGGCTCGGCTGGGTTGCGCTATCGTCAGCGCTCATTCCTGGCTCGGCATGGCGCCGGCGCTGATGGTGCTCGCCCTCATCACCATCGCGCCGGCCGATCTACCTGGTTCTCACCTCGCTGACGCCGCTCAACCTGACGCTGCCGGACACGGCCTGGGACTTCAGCAATCCTGCCGGCAACTACATCGATCTGCTCGAGGACCCGCGCTTCACGCGCTCGGTGTGGGTGCAGGTCAAGCTGTCGGTCGCGACGGTGATCGCTGCAGCTGCTGGTCGGGCTCGGCGTCGCCCTGCTGCTCAACGGCGGCACGCCGCATCCGCGAGTTGGCACGCTCGGGGTTCCTCATCCCCATGGTGCTGCCGCCGATCGTCGTCGGCATCCTGTGGCGGGTGATGTACGCCGTCGACATCAGCCCGTTCCATCGCTTCATGGCCTACATCGGCCTGCCGGTTCCCTCGCTCATCACCGATCCCAACTGGGCGCTGTTGGCCATCGTCATCGCCGAGACCTGGGAGTGGTTCCCTTTCACGATGCTGATGGTGCTGGCCGCGCTGCAGATGATCCCGGCCTCCCCGCTGGAGGCCGCGCGCATCGACGGCGCCAACGACTGGCAGATCTTCCGCTTCGTGATGTTTCCCTACATCCAGTCGACGCTGGTGGTGGCCGCCATCTTCCGCCTGATCGACAGCATCAAGGCATTTCCGCTGATCTTCGTGCTGACCGACGGCGGCCCCGGCGACGTCACCGAGGTGACGAACTACTACGCCTATCGCCAGGCCTTCACCTTCTCGCTCTGGGGCTACGGCAGCGCCATCGCGACGCTGATGGTGGCCGGCATCTTCGTGCTTAGCTGGGTCATTGACCGGTTGACTGGGGCCGCTGATGCAGAGGCAGATTGAGCCCAGCCGGCCGCTCCGCGGGCGCGGCTCCGGGCCGGCGTCGCGCTACTGGTTCCAGCGCAATCGCCGCTGGCTCGGCGACATGGGCACGATCGCCCTGCTGCTGCTGGTGCTGTTTCCGTTCGCCTGGCTCGTGCAGATGTCGTTCCGGCCGAACAAGGACATCCTCGGCTACGAGCTCCTCTTCACGCCGACGCTCGCCCACTACAAGGCGCTTTGGACCGGCGCGTTCCCGGCCTCCTTCGTCAACAGCACGATCACCAGCGTTGTCCTCGACCGTGCTCGCCCTGCGTGATCGGCGTGCCCGCGGCCTACGCGCTGTCGCGCGGCGGCTTCAGGTCCTCGCGCCGCATCGCGCTCTGGATCCTGGCAACGCGCATGGCGCCGCCGATCGCCTTCACGATCCCGTTCTTCCTGGCCTATCGCTACCTCGGCCTCTCCGACACGCTCATCGGCCTCATCATCGTCTACCTGACCTTCAACCTGGCGCTCGTCATCTGGATGATGCAGCCCTTCTTCGACGGCGTGCCGCGCGAGCTGGAGGAGGCGGCCTGGATCGACGGCTGCGGCGTCTGGGAGGCCTTCTGCCGCGTGACGCTGCCGCTTGTCGGCGCCGGGGCTCGCTGCGACGGCAGTGATCTGCTTCATCCTGTCGTGGAACGACTTCTTCTACGCGCTGGTGCTGACGCGCACCAACGCCTCGACCGCGCCGGTCGCGATCGTCAACTTCATCCAGTACACGGGCTGGGAGTGGGGCCGCATCGCCGCGGCCGGCACGCTTGTCATGCTGCCGGTCGTCATCTTCTCGATCCTCGTGCGCAACTACCTCGTGCGCGGCCTCGCCGCCGGCGGCGTCAAGGAATGACCTCGGGCGTGGCGCGCATTTCGGAGCAGGCATGAACGGACAAGCGACACCACGAGTCGGTCTACGACTACGTCGTGGTCGGCGGCGGCTCGGCAGGAAGCGCGGTCGCCAGCCGCCTCAGCGAGAGCGGCCGCTTCCGCGTGCTCCTGCTGGAAGCCGGCGAGGACGATCCCTGGATCTGGCTCAGAGTTCCGCTCGGCGCGGGCTTCGTGCTGCTGTCCCAGCGCAGCCTGTGGCGCTTCTACACCGAGCCGCAAGCCAACCTCGGCAACCGCAGGATGTTCTGGCCGCGAGGCCGCGTGCTCGGCGGGTCCTCCACCGATCAACGGCATGCTGTGGGTGCGCGGCGAGCCCGCCGAGTATGACAACTGGCGCGACCTGGGCAACCCAGGCTGGGGCTACACGGATGTCCTGCCCTATCTGAAGCGGATCGAGTCCTACGCCAAGGGCGATGACGCGCGCGGAAAGCATGGGCCGGTCCACATCAGCCTGTTCGGCCGCAATACCCTGGCCGATGCATTCCACAAGGCGTGCATGCAGGCCGGCGTGCCCGCCACGCCCGACTACAACGGGGCCGCAGTACGAAGGCGTCGGCTACCTGCAGAGCAACACCAGGCGCGGCCTGCGCTTCGGCGGCCGCGAGGCCTACCTGCGGCCCGCGCGCGGCCGGCCCAATCTGCATGTGCGCACCGGCGCGCGCGCCGAGCGCGTTCGCGTCGAGAAGGGACGAGCCGTCGGGGTCGAGTATCGCGTCGGCGGCGATCGTCTTTTCGCACGCGCATCGCGCGAGGTGATCGTCAGCGCCGGCGCCGTGCAGAGTCCCGCAGCTTCTCGAGCTGTCCGGCATCGGCGACAAGGAGCGGCTGGCCGACCTCGGCATCGCCAGCGTCAAGCACCTGCCGGGCGTCGGCGAGAACTGCCGCGACCACCTGCACACGCGCGTCTCCTTCGAGTGCACTCCGGCCCATCACGCTGAACGACATCCTCGACAATCCCCTGCGCAAGGCGTGGATGGGGCTGCGCTATCTCGTGCTGCGCGACGGCGAGATGGCGGCCTGCACGGCGACCGTGCACGCGCTCGCCAAGACCGACCCCTCGCTCGACCGGCCTGACGTCAAGATCCAGATGCACAACCTGAGCGCCGAGGACCCGCGCCACCCGACCGAGCTCGTGCTCGACAAGTTTCCGGGCTTCGGCATCGGCACGTTCGCGCTGCGCCCCGAGTCGACCGGCTCCGTGCACATCCGCTCCGCCGACCCCGATGAGCCACCCACGATTGCCGCCAACTACCTGACCGATCCGCGCGACCGCAAGACCAGCATCGCCGCGTTGCGCCTCGCGCGTCGCATCGCCGAGCAGCCGGCGCTTGCCAAGCTGATCGTGCGCGAGGTGCGGCCGGGCCCGGAAGCCCAGTCGGACGAGGCGCTGCTCGAGCATATCGCCAAGCTCGGGCGCCACCTCCTACCACCCGATCGGCACCTGCAAGATGGGATCGGACCCGATGGCGGTGGTCGACCACGAGCTGCGGGTGCATGGCATCACGGGCCTGCGCGTCGCCGATGCCTCCGTCATGCCGACCATGGTGTCGTCGAACACCAACGCGCCATCGTTCCTGATCGGCGAGCGCTGCGCCGATTTCCTGCTGCGCGAAGCCGGCGCCAACATCACCCCGGACGTGCTGCAGGCCGACGCGGTGGCGACGTAGGCTCCGCGCCGATCGACGGCATGAGCCCCGGTACAAGCTCCAGGAGATGGCAGGTGGCCAAGAACGAGCCGATCTCTGTGATCATGATGGGGTGCGGGAGGTTCTCCCGATACTACCACGTGCCCGTTCTGGAGGCGGACGCAGGGGTCGCCTTTGCCGGCATCTTCGATCCGACACCGAGCGAAGAGGTACGAGAGCTTGCGCGGCGCACAGGCGCAGCCCTGGTTGGCGCGGTCGAAGACCTGCCGAAGCCCGCCGGCAAGACCATGGCGATCGTCACCACCCCGCATGCGCTGCACGCCGCCCACGTTGCCATGGCCTTGGAGCGGAATTGGCATGTCCTCTGCGACAAGCCGTTCGTGATGAAAACATCCGAGGCGCGCAATCTTGCTGCGGCAGCGGAGCGTCGCGGCCTCGTCAACGCCGTTGCCTTCAACCGTCGCTTTGATCGCGGCTGCCTGCGCGCTCGCGAGCTCATCCGCGCGGGCGGCATAGGTGCCGTGCGATACATCCAGACGGTTCAGCTCGGCTATGAGGGCAAAGGATGGTTCCTCGTCCCCGAGCTCGGCGGCGGTGGGCCGTTCACCGGCCGTGCGACGCACATGGCCGACATCGTGCCGTGGCTGGTCGGGCGCAGCCCGACGCAAGTCCGGGCCCGCGTGCGGGGCGGCAGCAGGGAACGGGTCGACCGGGGCGGGTTCATCGACGTGATGTTCGGCGATCTCGAGTGCCATATGACGTGCGTCGAGGAAGGCTGGCACATGTGGGACGAGATCCGCATCTTCGGCGACGACGGGCTCATCGAGCTGCGCAGGCCGCTCAAGCATCCGATCGGCTGGGACCTCACTGTCATGACGCACCGTGGCGATGCGCTCGAGACGCTCGCCAGCGACCCTGATCCCGGAGCCGCGACCAGGAACTTTCTCGACGCGATGCGTGGGCGCGCGCCCGTTGCCTGCACGTTCGCCGATGCGATCGTCGCAACCGGCATCGTCGAGCGCGCCTTCAAATCGGCCCACGGGGAATGCATCTGGCTCCCGCTCGCGCCGCCGTCGATCTAGCCATGCGCGAGGTCGTGCCCACGGCGGGGGGCCGGCGGCTAGATCAGCAGTAACTTGCCGTAACCGTTCACGGGGGTTTTCACGCCGGACAACCGCAGGCAATGCCATAGGCTGGCTTGGTTCGCGGACATGACGGGCCTTTGCAAATCCTGCTCCAAGGTTTCGAGAAGCCCGACACAACGAAGGCCGGTTCCGACCATCAGTACGCCGTCGGCTTCCGCCGGGCATCGCGCACGCACCTGTCGATAGAGATGCTCGACGTCCTGCTCGAATGCCATGCCTTGCGGATAGAGGTCGCGCTGGAGGGACGTCCCGCCATTTGCGACCGGGGTCAACGCGCATATGGCCGGCAGGGTGAAAGCCGTGCTCGGCAAAGTAGGCGACGCCCTTCGGCAGGGCCGGGTCTGCGAACCAGGCGGGAAAAACCAGAAACGGTCGCTCGACCTTCATGGCCCGCAACGCGGCCTGGCAGTCTCGACCGTTCGTGGTCACTGACCGTATCGGGGGCCACGACCTCGGACAGCTGCTTGACAACCGCATCATCCCATCCCTGGCCGCCCGCGATGCTGCTCGAGCTGTGGGCGATGACGACGGCCGACAGGCGCATGGCGGCAAACTGTTTGGCGCCCCGCTCGACGTCAGCTTCGAGCTCGACCGTTTCCCGGTTGCTGGCCCAGCGTGCCCAAGGCGTTGGCGCCGTCACCCTGGCCGCGTGCACCGAAACGCCCGAGGGCATCATCGCCCACCACTCGGCTTCCGGCACCGGTTCACTGCTGACAATGAACATGCCGATCCGCGCCTTCCACCCCCAATTATCCGCCGTTGTCATAGGTGGACTTTCCTCCTGCTCGCGGTCGGTCATTGCGGCTCGAAGCTTGGTCTAAGCCTTGTCGTGGATCGAGCCAACGATGACTTGGCCGGCCTGCACTGTGACATTTGTCCCTGAATCGGTGCGCACGCGCAGTGCGTGGTCCTCTGCGAGGGTGTAGGCGCGTCCGTCGATTTCGACGTGCGCCGCGCCGACAGGCGCATACACGACGTGCCGGCCAGATTTGCAAAACATCTCCGCGCCTGCTTTGCCCACGCGCAGGTCGATATCGAAACGCGCGCGGTCGGCAATCAGGTTCACGACCTCCACGGGGCCCTTCTCGAGCAGGGTGCGGATCGGCGTGCCGCCGTCGTAGCGCCGGGGATGCATGGGAAGGCGCAGGTCGATCTCGTGGTCGGGTGCAATGAGTACGAGACCCGCGCCCTTGGTCACCACCTGTAGCCGCTCATAGCCCGTATAGTCGGAGAACGGGCCTTCCTCGATGATGGCGGTGCGCCCGAAATGCCAGGCAACGCCCATGTCTTGCCAGCTTTTCCCACCCTCGCAATCGATGACGACAAGCTCACCGCGACCGTTCTTCCAAGGCATGCGCCGATGGCCTTCAGGGGCAAGGGTCTCGACTAGGGGCATGGGAATGCAGGTGTGACCGGAGTAGAGTTGTCATCCGTCGACATCCGAAATCCTTTCCCAGTAGAGGACGCGCTGTTCTGGTGGGCGGCCCACGTAGGGGCGCATAGGCGGCCGCAGCACCATGAGCCCACCCTCGTGGCTGACCTCGCGTACTTGCTCAGTGCCCATGTAGGCAGGATTGGAGCAGGAATCGACACGGGTGACGAGCCGCTTGCCGTCGAATGTGTAGGTGCCGGCATAGGTATTGTACTCGCGGACCTGATCAGCGTGCACCTCCCGGCGGCCGTCACCCGTCATGGCCATCATGCGACTGCTGCTCGTGAACATGACGCGGCCGATCGGAGCCCCACCATAGGGAGCGGGCTGCGGCTTGCCGTTCGCGTCGAATGCTTCGGCGCGCACGAGGCGCCAGGTGCCAACGATGCTGATCATGAGGCTTTTCGCTCCTCTCCATTGGATGCCCATCGCGCCTTGGTCATCGATCGACCTCGCACCGCTCATTGGAGCATGGCTTTGACCCGTCTCCCATCGGCGATATGCTGGGCGGGCGTCAAGAAGCACACGTGGAGGAACCGTTCATGGGCAACTGCATCGTCGTGGTCCAGTTCGACCTACCGAAACGCACCGAGGAGCAGGCGGTGAAGGGTGCTACCTCGACAGCGCCCATCTACCGCGGCCTCGCCGCGAAGGGCCTGATCCGAAAAGACTACCTCAACGGCGATGCCGGCACCGGTGGGGTCTACCTTTGGGAGACCCGCGCCTTGGCCGAGGCTTGGTTCACCGAAGATCGTATCGCCGAGCTGACCAAGCGCTTCGGCGCCAGGCCGAGGCTCACTTGGTACGACACCCACGTCACGGTCGACAATCTGAAGAGCGAGACGCGCGTCAACGGCAAGACGCTGGCGGAAGCGGACTGAGTCGCTGGCCAGCGCGATGCCCGGCAGCGGACATCAAGGGCGATGGATCCTGCCGATTGCCGTATGTGAGTCCGACTTTACGTTTGTGCCGGCGCCGCCAGACGGATCGGCAAGCTGGCGTCGTCAGCACGATCCAACGCCCAGACGGCATCGATGAGAGGTTGGACATTATGCGCGGCGCACCAGCTCGCCGCGAGCGCGCGCAGCTTGTCCTCGATCTCTCGGTCGGTGAGCGGGCGCGCGAGGCTGCCGCGTGCCGCCGGTACGTTGATAACGCGGCTCGCTCCGTCCTTGGTCACCATGTGGAGTGCAGCGGCCGCGACGTCGATTGCTTCATCCCGCTCGACATGGACCTTGGCGCGCAGCGCCAGAACGGCAGGATCGCGGACACAGGCGTCGGTATATTGCGCGAGGCTCGCCTCGCCGAACAGCAAAGCCGCCGCCACGCTATGCTGGACGCTCACCTGCGCCTCGCGGCCGGTCGTCACATTCGGGCGGTCAGCGCGTGCGGCGAGGAGGGGATGGCCGCGCACCACGATGCGCTCTATGGCTTCAAGCGCGAACCCAGGCTCCTGGCGCAGCGCAAGTGCCGCATCGATGACCGGGTGGACGACGATGCCGCCCGGATAGGGCTTATAGGTGTTCTTTGCCAGCTCCCATGTTTCTCCCAGGCCGCTTGTCAGCGCCGGCCAATCGATTGTCGACGGTGCGAGCGCGCTCAAATATCCCTGCCGACCCTCGATCGGTGCAGGCGGACCGCTGAAGCCGCGTTCGGCAAGCAATGCCGACCACAACCCGTTCCTCGCCGCATTCCCGACGCTCAGGCTCTTTGTCGGGGTGCCCAGGCATTCGACGAGACCGCCGGTCTGCGTTGCCGCCGCACCGATCGCCCATATCATGCGTTCTGTGTCGAGCGATAGCAGCTTGCCACTCGCTGCCGCCGCACCAAGCGTGCCGCATGTTGACGTGATGTGCCATCCGCGGGCGTAGTGCTCGGGAGATATGGCATTGCCCAGGCGGCACTCGATCTCCACGCCGAGAGCAAAGGCGAGCAGCAGGTTGCGCCCAGAGACGGGACGCATCTCGGCAAGAGCGAACAACGCAGGGGCCACGGGAGCGGTCGGATGAATGACCGTACGCAAGTGCGTGTCGTCGAAATCGAAGACATTGCCGCTTGCGGCGTTGAGGAAGGCGGCGCTCAACGCATCGACCCGTTCGGCTCGGCCGATGACAGTCGCCTGCCCGCCTTTCGAGAACATCATGAGCGAGGTGAGAGTATGCTCAATCGCATCCTCTCGGCAGCCGGCCAGCGCGGTGGCGATAAAGTTCAGGATCGAGCGTTTGCCTTCGTGCCGCACCGTGTCCGGCAGTTGCTCCCATCGCGCACCGCAGACAAAGCCGCTGAGTGTCCTCGTGACGTCTGATGGTCCTGTCATTCCAGTGCTCCGTCCGTCAACAAATGATCCCATCTGGTGACGGGAGACACCGTTCCTCGCTCATGCTGCCCTACATCGCGGTCATTCCGCCATCGACGAACAGCAACGAGCCCGTGACATACGACGCGTCGTTCGACGCCAGGAAGAGGATGCATGCTGCAACCTCTTCGGCCGTACCGGGACGCTTCAGCATGGTCCGGCTGGCTGCATCCTCATTGTATTGGGCAACGGTCTTGCCGGCGTTTTGCAGCCGGCGCGCATGGAATGGTGTGAAAATAGGGCCCGGGCACACCGCGTTGACGCGGATACCCTCCGCTCCGTGATCCATTGCCAAGCCGCGCGTCAATCCCGCCACGGCATGCTTTGTGGTGTCATACTGGATGTTGTTGCCTCCTGCGACGATCGAGCGGACCGATGCCACGTTGACAATGCTGCCGCCGCCCGCCTGCCGCATGGCCGGGATGGCCCCTTTGGCGCAATAGGCATAGCTCTTCAGATTGACGCTCAGGATCTCGTCCCAGCTCTCGGCTGTCGCCTCGACGACAGTCTGATACATGCGGATGCCCGCGTTGTTGACCAGAACATTCAGTCGGCCGAACTGCTCCAAAGCCTGCTGAACAAACGCAAGGCAGGTGGCCTCTTGGCCGACGTCGGCCTCGACAAAGTGCGCTTTGCCGCCGTCTGCCGCGATTTCCGCCGCCACGCGGCGACCGCGCGTTGCATCGCGGTCAGCAAACGCCACCTGGGCCCCCTCGGCGATGAAGCGCCGCACAGTGGCTTCCCCGATACCCGATGCCCCGCCGGTCACGGCAGCGACCATTCCATCCAGCTTGCCCATTGTGCAATTCCTCTTCTGTACAGGCGAAAGCATACGAACCGAAAGCAGCGCGTTACAGGAGCAAGTTGAACCGCTTGAATTCGCTCGTGCGACAGGCGTCGGGATGAGGGTCAGGCCTCGTCGGTGCCGCCGAGGAACTCGCTGGTCCAGCGCGCGTAGTCAGCCGAGCGGGTCACCTCGGCCATCAGCTCTTTGGAGGCGAGGTTCTTCAGGTCCGTCGGTGGGGTGCCGTCGCGCAAGGCCTTCAGCGTGTCATGTATGGCCCGCACTGCGGCCTGGAAGGGCTGGTGGCCCTGCAACGACACGCGCACGCCCTTGCTGGCGAGATACGCGCGGTCCCCAAGGATGGGGCCACCCCCGAGGATGATGGGGATGCGCAGCTGCGCTGCCGCAGCCTCGAGCTGCTCCTTGGTCTTGACGCCGACCAGGAACATGGCATCGACGCCGGCCGCTTCGTAGGCCTTGGCGCGTCTGATCGCATCCTCGACGCCGGTGATGGTCATGGCACTCGTGCGCCCTGCAATCACCAGGTCTGGGTCGCGCCGCGCCGCCAGGGCAGCCTTCATCTTGCCGACGCCCTCTTCGAGGGAGAGCAGCTCCGGCTTGTCCGAGGGACCATACCCCCGCGGCAGGTTCGTATCCTCGATGGAGAGAGCCGCGACGCCGGCATTCTCCAGCTCCTCCACCGTGCGCATGACGTTGAGAGCGTTGCCGTAGCCGTGGTCGGCGTCGACCAGCAGCGGCAGTTCGGCGGCCCTGCCGATGCGATAGGCCTGATCGGCGAACTCGCTAAGCGTCAGCACGATGAGGTCGGGCGCACCGAGCACGGCCAACGACGCCACCGAGCCGGCAAACATGCCCAATTCGAATCCCAGATCCGCGGCAATGCGCGCTGAGACGGCGTCGTGCACGGAGGCTGGATGCACGCACGCTCTCCCCAGCCAGAATTGCGCGAAACCGCGTGCGGCGAGCGCTCCAGCGCGACGGCATGTCATTCTCCCGATGGCGGGTTAAGAGTTTAGACGGCCTGCGCTCCTCGCGATTAGACGCCATGGCCTCGGCGCACTCGACAGCAACATGGGAGATTATCAAGTGCAAGAGGAGTTGCGATGAGCGCCCTGCACAGGAGCTCCAGGGTCCTTTGAGCAGCGAACGTTTCCCTCACGCCAAGGCCAGAACGGCCCAATGAGCAAATGTTCGCCCATGCATACACTCAGCCGAACCTCTGAACTCAGCGATGGACGAAGTTGTGGGATCTGCTACGTCGCCGCAGCTTGCCACAGGTACGCGGATCGTTGAGGTTGAGCGCCGGAACGCAAGGCCGAGGAACGCCCGTGCCCGCCACATATGCCGATCATCGCGCGCAGCTGAAAGCGATCCTGTGCGGCTGGGGGATGCCCGAGGACAACGCCGAGATCACCGCCGAGGTGCTGGCGTGGTCGGACCTGCACGGCGTCGACAGCCACGGCATCTCGATGATCCCGCGCTACGATGAGCTGCGCCGCAACGGCCGCGTGCGCATGGACGCCCGGCCGCGGATCGTCTCGCAGACGCCCGTGTCGGCGGTGGTGGACGGCGGCGGCGGGCTCGGTCACGTGCCCGCGCATTTCGCCATGTCGACGGCGATCGCCAAGGCCAAGACCGTCGGCATGGCCGCTGCCGTCGTGCGCGGCTCGGCGCATTTCGGTGCAGCCGGCTACTACACGCTGATGGCCGCAAACGCCGGTCTGATCGGCATGGCCTGCACGTCCGCTTCGAGCATCCAGGTGGCGCCGACGTTCGGCAAGCAGGCGCGGCTCGGCACCGATCCCTGGTCGTTCGCGGCCCCCAGCGCCGACGGCGTGCCGTTCCTGCTCGACATGGCGACGACGACGGTCGCCGCGGGCCGCATCCGCAACAAGGCCAACGAGAAGCTTCCTGCCCCCGACGGCTGGGTGCTGGACCGCGAAGGCCGCCCCTCCAACGATCCGCTGGTGGCCAAGGAGAAGGGCGGGTTCCTGACCTCGCTCGGCGGCTCGCCGGAGAATTCGAGCTACAAGGGCTACGGCCTCGCGGTGATGGTGAACATCCTCGCGTCCTGCCTGTCGGGCGCGACGCTCATCACCGATCCCGAGCACACGAAGAAGCCGTCGGCATGGACATCGGGCATTTCTTCATGGCGATCGATCCCGCCATCTTCCGGGGCGCGGGCGAGTTCGAGGCCGACGTGGCGACATTTCTGGGAGCGCTCAGGGCGCACGCACCCGGTCGACCCGGCGCAGCCGGTGATGGTGGCCGGCGATCCGCAGTGGAAACTCGCCGAGACGCGCCTTCGCGACGGCATTCCGGTCGGTGCCGGATTGATGGCGCAGGTCCGCCAGATCGCGCAGGCCGCTGCGGCGCCTTGGCTGCTCGACTGAACTCGATCGCCGCATGGGGGACGAAATGACAGAAGCACAATTGCGCGATCTGTTGTCGCAGGAAACCCTCGCCTGGGCGGAGAGGCCGCCGGCCGACATCGTTGCCGAGCTTGCACAGCCGCAGACCTTTCGCCGAGGTGCGGGCGACTCGTGGCATGAAATTGTCGTGACGCTTCTCGAAGCCACCGACGACTACATCCACGTCAAGACGAGCATAAGCGATAGCAGCCTCGTGTGGGCTCTCACGCCGATAACGTCGAGCTTCCTCATTTATCGCGACGGGCGTATCGAGATTTGATCCTCGCTCGAGGTGGCGCGAATGGTGCGGGAGCATGGGGTGTCGATGCTCCAGATCGCTCAACTGCTCCGTCCGAAGCCGATCCTGCTATTTCGGGCCAGAACCGGACATCTTGCCGGCAGGCAGCGCACGACGTTGACGGCCTTGCTGCATTGCAGCAAGATGTTGCCGTCTTGGCTAACCAGGTGGTCCGCAGGGTGGTTGTGCTACGCGGCAGTTCGGCTCCTTCCGGTGATTTCCACGGTCCACCCGGCGCGCGCGTTTTCATCTCCCTGGAGAGCTCGAGCCCGGCGGCCAAGCCCCCGCCGCGATTCATGGAGAGCCTGAGCGAGGCAGAGCGCCGGGCCTTGGCCATCGAAAGCACGAGCCTGCGGGTGCGCCGCGGCGAGCTGCTGTTCCGCCAGGGCACCCATCACGACGGCATCTACATCATCTGCTCGGGGCGCATTCGCACTTTCTTCGTTGCACCTTCGGGCCGCGAGATAACGCTCGCTCACTGGACACCGCACCACTTCGTCGGCGGTCCGGAGGTGTTCGGACACGGGACGCATCAGTGGTCGGGCGTTGCCACCGCGGAGGCAGAGGTCCTTCATCTTGGTGGTGACAGGCTGCGGCGCATGGCGCGCGAGCTGCCGGGCTTTGCCATCGCCCTCATCGAAGGCCTCGTCTACAAGGGCCGATGCTTCTCCAGCCTCGTGCAGATGCTGGGCACGCAAAGCGCCTCGGCGCGCCTGGCGCATGTCCTCCTAGGCCTGAGCGATTTGCACGGGCGCACGGTGCGCATTGCCGGTTGCGCCAGTGAGGTCGCCATCTCGCAGCCCTTCACGCACGATCAGCTCGCCAGCATGATCGGCGTCACGCGGCAGTGGGTGAGCACGATGCTCGGCAAGTGGCGCAGCGAGGGCATCCTGCGCATGGAGGGCCGCCGCATCGTGATCATGGACCACGCAAAGCTGGCGGCCCGCTGCTCGGATTGACCGCAACCCTCAATTTTCGGTCGCTGGCGGCACGTAGGGGTCGGCTGTGCCCTCGGGGATCGCAGGATACTTCTTCAGGCTCTCGTTGAACCCGCGGATCACCTTGAGGCAGGCCACCATCGCCCAGGTGTTGCGCAGCGTCTCCTCGGGATATTCCTCCTTGGGATCGGTCGCCAGATTGAAGAGCTTCGGCAGCGTCAGCTTCGAGGGCGTTCCGAACCAGTCGCGCGTCTCCTCGTAGAACACGAGCTTCCAGTTGCGCCACTTCACGCCTTCGAGGCGGTCGGCGACGAACACCAGGAAGCCCTCGCGGTTCGACGTCTTCTTGCGGCCGAGGAAGAAATCGGTCTGGTCGACGCCGTCGATGGTGCGGTCGGCGGGCACCTCGCCGCCGGCGATCTGAGCGAAGGTCGTGAAGGTGTCGACCTCGTGCACGATCTCGTTGCTGACGCGCCCGGCCGGGACCTTGCCCGGCCAGCGGACGATGAACGGCACGCGCAGCGAGCCCTCCATGGCGGTGAAGTACGAGCCGCGACCAGGGCCCGGCCCAGCCGCGCCAGGGCAGCATCTCCTCGGGGCCGTTGTCGCTGGTGAAGACGACGATGGTGTTGTCCGCGATGCCCGAGCTCGTCGACGGCGTCGAGCGATCTGGCCGACGTGGTGGTCCATCTCGGCCAGCGAGTCGGCGAAGTCGCCGTAGCCGGTCTTGCCCGCGAATCGGGATGCGGCAGCGTCGGGATAGTGCACCAGCGTGAAGGGCACGTAGGCGTAGAACGGCTTGCCCGCTCGGCCACGCTGCGCTTCATGAAGTCGATGGTGCGGCGCGTGATCTCGGCGTCGATCAGCCGGCCGCTGCTCGAGGTCGTAGACCTCGACCTTGCGGGTCTTCTCGCCCTTGCGGCCTTCCATGATGTGCGGCGACTCGACGCCCGACCTTGGATCGAAGCCGGCGGCGTCGAGGTCCAGAACGCCTCGTCGGTCGTGCGCGGGATGCCGTACCATTCGTCGAAGCCCTGGTCGGTGGGCAGCCGGCCCTCGATGCTGCCGAGGTGCCACTTGCCGAAGTGGCCGGTGGCGTAGCCGTGCTCGGAGAGCAGCTCGGCGAGCGTGACCTCCCACTGCGTCAGGCCGTCGAGCGGTCGCCGCCGCCGGATTGCCGATCGAACCGTCAGCGTGCCGGAGCGCATCGCGAAGCGGCCGGTCATGAGCGCGGAGCGGCTCGGCGTGCACTGCGCCTCGACGTTGAAGTTGAGCAGCCGCATGCCCTCGGCGGCCAGCTTGTCGATGCGCGGCGTCGGCGCGCCGCGCAGGATGCCGCCGCCGTAGCAGCCGAGCTCGCCGTAGCCGAGGTTGTCGGCCAGCATGAAGACGATGTTGGGCTTCAATTGCCTCTCCTTGTCGTGCTCTTGGTGATGTGTTGGTCGTATTGGCTCGTTATCCCGGACGGACGACGCAGCGGAAGCCGATGTGCTGCGCGGCGCTGTCGATCATCTGCGGCTGGCGGGCGGCCGGCCGGTAGCGGCGGCAGTAGTTCGGCGCGCACAGGAACGAGCCGCCCTTCAGCACCTTGCGCGGAATGCGGATCGCGGGCTGGGCGGGGTCGTAGCTCTCCTCGGGCGTGCCGCCCCTGGGATCGGCCGGGATGCAGCAGGGCTTGCCGGCGGGCGAGGGATGGCGGGACGCGTACCAGTCGCGCGTCCATTCCCAGACGTTGCCGATCATGTCGTGGAGGCCGTAGCCATTCGGCGGGAAGCGTCCGACCGGCGTCGAGCCCGTCGCATCCGCGCCGTCCGGAGGAGGAAGCGGGAAATCGCCGACCCAGGTGTTGGCCATGCGCCGGCCGCCGGGCATGAGCTCATCGCCCCAGGCGTAGGGCGCGCCGTCGAGGCCGCCGCGCGCGGCGAGCTCCCATTCGGCCTCGGTCGGCAGGTCTCTGCCGGCCCAGCGCGCAAAGGCCTCGGCATCCTCGTAGGTGACGTGAACGACGGGATGATCCTCGAGGTCCGCAATCGAGCTTCCAGGCCCTCGCGGGCAGCGCCAGCTGGCGCCGCCGACGTAGTCCCACCAGTCGGCTGGCCCTTGCCAGCGCGCGACGTCCCGGCGCGGGCTGAACACCAGGCTGCCCGGCAGCAGGGCATCGCGGGGTACGCCCGGATAGAGCGCGGGATCGAGCGGACGTTCGGCTACCGTCACGTAGCCCGTGGCGGCGACGAAGCTCGCGAATGCGCGATTGGTGACGGGATGGCGGTCGATGGCAAAGCCGCTGACGCGCACGCGGCGGGCGGGCTTCTCCTCAGGATAGAAGTCGTCCGACCCCATGAGGAACTCGCTGCCGGCTATGGTCACCATGTCGGAGCGCAGCCGTGTCGTCCCGCGCGCGGTGTCGAACGCAGGCAGCTCTTCATCGCGGGCGTTCGTGGCGAGGGTCGGCATCGGGAAAACGCGCTCGCCCTCACAGGAAGCCGATGCTGGCCAGCAGCAGCATGCTGACGCTGGTGAGCGCGTAGGAGGCGATGTAGTGCCGCCGGCGCCGCCGGTCCGGGTCAGGTCCATCGATAAGCGGCACCTTCGCGGCGTGCAGCGACCACACGCCGCCGAGGATGGCGAAGGCGATCGCGGCGAGCTTCAGAACAACGGCGGTTTCCATGGCGTTTCCCCTCCTTCAGCAGCAGCCGCCGCCTCCCGTGACCTTCACGCGCTTCATGGCCAGGCCGACCAGCACGAGGTCCTTGCCCGAGCCTTGCAGGACGCCTTCGATCTCCACCTGATCGCCGACGGCAATGCGCGGCAGACGCGCACCATCGACCGTGAGCGGCCGCTGCGAGACGTCCTGCAGGTGGAACGTGTGCAGCTTTGGCCCGAGCGTGATCACCAGGCCGTAGATCTCGATGCGCTTGCCGACGAACTCAGCGGGCGAAGCGAACAGCTCGGCGACGATGGGGCGCGCCGGAGCGGCTGCCGCCTTGGCCTCGCCCGCTTTTCCCGGGGCGGGCCATGCGGCTGTTGCGGCCACAGCCACGAGCGCGGCGAAGCCGACAGCCATGAGGTTTCGTGTGCTAGCTCGCATGACGCCTCTCGAACGCCTCCTTGAGATCCGAGGCCTGACCGCTGGCCGTGAAGGCCGCGAGCGCCTCCTTGTAGAGCAGCTCGAGGGCGGCCTCCTTGAGCGCGGCGTAGGCCGGCGAGGCCAGCATCTCGAACGAGCGCGGCCGCGGCAGGTCGACCTCCATCACCCGCGCCGCGCGTGCCGGAGCGCTCGAGAGGATGACGAGCCGGTCGGCGAGGAAGATCGCCTCGTCGATCTCCGAGGTGACGAAGATCGTGGTCGTGCGCGTCTCCTCGAACAGCTGCACGAGATATTCCTGCATGAGCTGGCGCGTCATGGCGTCGAGGCCGCGGAACGGCTCGTCCATCAGCAGCACGCGCGGATCGTTGATCAGCGCGCGGGCGAGCTCGCCGCGACGCTGCATGCCGCCCGAGAGCGCGTTCGGGTAGCGGTCCTTGAACTCGCCGAGCCCGAACTTCTCCAGCAGCGCACCGGCCTCGTGCCGGATCTCGGGGAGCGGCTTGATGCCGCGAACCATCGGCCCGTAGACGACATTCTCGAGCGTCGTCATCCAGGGAAACAGCGCGCTCTCCTGGAACACCATGAGGCGATCCCAGGCCGGGCCATCCACGTC
Source organism: uncultured Alphaproteobacteria bacterium (assembly GCA_963831345.1). Classification (GTDB taxonomy): domain Bacteria; phylum Pseudomonadota; class Alphaproteobacteria; order Rhizobiales; family Hyphomicrobiaceae; genus Hyphomicrobium_C. The sequence goes on along the minus strand of CAWHPZ010000001.1, from coordinate 1,354 downwards.
GAAGCCGTCGAGCTTGATGCTGCCGGCGTCGGGGCGCGTGTAGCCCGCGATCATGTTCATCAGCGTGGTCTTGCCGCAGCCGGAGGGGCCGACGAGCACGGTGAACCGGCCCCGCTCGGCCAGGAACGAGCAGCCGTCTACCAGCGGCACCTTGCGGCCCTGCCGGTCGATGATGGCGCAGCTCACGTCCTCCACGGCGATCTCGCCCGAGCCCGTGGCATGTCCCCGCAATGGTGTGGCGGCAGGCTCCATCGTCAGCGCTCCGCGATCCAGGGGGTGAGCAGCCGCGCCAGCCGGCTGATGAGCGCGCTCGAGGCGAAGCCGGCGATGCCGATGGCGATCATGCAGACGATGACCTGCGCCGTGGCGTTGATCTCGAACGACTGCCACAGCAGGTAGCCGAGCCCGGTATCGCCCGCGATCATCTCGGCGGCGACCACCATCTCCCAGCAGATGCCCATGCCCACCACCATGCCGGTGACGATCGAGGGCAGGGTCGCGGGAAAGATGATGTAGCGGAACAGGTGCCAGCGGCTGGAGCCGAGCGACAGCGCGGCGCGGCGATAGGCGGGGTCGATGGTGGATGCCCCGCCGATGGTGTTGAGCAGCACGATCCAGAATGCGCCGAGGAAGACGATGAAGATCGTGCTCATCTCGCGCGTGGGCCAGAAGATGATGGCGATGGGGATCCAGGCCACCGGCGGCACGGGCCGCAGGATCTCGGTGATCGGGAACACGGTGTTGAAGGCGAAGCGGTTGGCCGCCATCAGCAGCCCGAGCGGAATGCCGATGAGCTGCGCCAGCAGGAAGCCGATGGATATGCGGATGAAGCTCTTGTAGCAGGCTGTCCAGAACGTCGCCGACTGCAGGAGGTCGGCCGAGGCGGCGATGATGGCCGTCGGCGGATCGACGAAGGCCAGGCCCGGGATGCCGAGCGCGCGCGCGTACTGCCACAGCAGCAGCGTGCCGCCGACCGACATGGTGCCGATCAGCAGGTTGAAGTGGCGGTTGAACAGCTGGCGCACGCCCAGTCCCTTTTTCGTCTCGGCTGCGGTGGGAGCCGCCTGCAACACATCGAGGGCCATCAGGCGAGCTCCCTCTCGCCGTAGACGAAGGCGCGGCGTGCCTCCTCGTGAATGGCCCCGCTCAGCGTCGCCTTGATCGCGAGGAACTCGGGAGAGGTGAGGACCGTGTGGCGGCGCGGCTTCTCGAGGCTCACGGGCACGACCTGGCGGATGCGTCCGGGCCGCGAGGTGAGCACGACCACCTTGTCGCCGAGGAAGATCGCCTCCTCGAGGTCGTGCGTGATGAAGAACAACAACACGAACTGAAACCAGTGGTGGACAGAACAAGG